>NZ_CP026167.1:2416260-3624390 GCF_002902985.1 Leclercia sp. LSNIH1
GCCGACCACCAGCACATTCGCGGCCTTTAACGCTTCCTGGCCGTCGAAATCAAAGCCGCGCAGCACAATCTGGCGATTGTAGCGCAGCATCTCGTTGTCGCTCAGCTCCACCGTCATGGTTAGCCTCCAAACAGGGCGTTAAACGGCTCGACTTCCACCCACTCACCCGCTTCCACGTTACCGCGTTCGCGCTCAAGCACGATAAAGCAGTTCCCCTGGCTGAAGGAGCTGAAGATATGCGAGCCCTGATGTCCGGTGGAGCGCACCTCCAGCTCGCCCTCGGCGTTACGCGCCAGAATGCCGCGCTGGAAGTCGAGACGGCCCGGCGATTTTTTCAGCCGGGTGGCGGCGCGGACGCGCTGGCGGGCAGGCAGGCTGTGCGCCCGGTTGCCGGAGAGCTTCGCCAGCAATGGCTGTACCAGCTGATAGAAGGTGAGCGCCGCAGAGACCGGGTTCCCCGGCAGGCCGCAGAACCAGCTATCCGGCAGTTTGCCGAAGGCGAAAGGTTTGCCGGGCTTGATGGCCAGTTTCCAGAAGCCGATCTCACCCAGTTCATCGAGGATCGTTTTGGTGTAGTCCGCTTCGCCCACCGAGACGCCACCGGAGCTCAGGACCACGTCGGCCACGCGATCGGCTTCGATAAAGGCCTCCCGCAGTTTTTGCGGATCGTCAGGAATAATGCCGAGGTTGATCACCTCACAGCCGAGCTGCTCCAGCATCAGGTGCACCGCCAGCCGGTTGGTGTCGTAGATCTGCCCTTCGGCCAGCGGCTGGCCCGGCAACTGAAGCTCATCGCCGGTGGAGAAGAGCGCCACGCGCACCTGGCGCACCACGGCGATCTCTGCAATGCCCAGCGAGGCCAGCACCGGCAGTTCGGCGACGGTCAGTTTTGTCCCCGCCGGGAAGACGGTCGCGCCGAGGGCAATATCTTCCCCGCTGCGGCGGATATTTTGTCCCGGCTTCACGCTGGCGGTAAAACGCACGCCATCGTCGGTCTGCTCGGTCTCCTCCTGCATCACCACCGCATCGCAGCCTGGCGGCACCGGCGCGCCGGTCATAATGCGCACGCAGCTTCCGGCAGGCCATTCACCCTGGAAAGGCTGACCGGCAAAGGCTTTTCCCGCCACCGGCAGCGCGGTGCCTGCCGCCAGATCCGCCAGACGCACGGCGTAGCCATCCATCGCTGAGTTATCAAAGCCCGGCACGTTCAGGGGAGAGATGATGTCGGCGGCGGTCACGCGGCCAAAACAGCGCAGCAGCGGCAAGGTTTCCTGCTCTGTAAGCGGAGAAATTCGATCGAGCATCTGGGTGAGTGCCGTCTCAAGCGGCATCAGTCCGGCGGTAAAATCCATGGGTCACTCCAGGGAGAGAATAACGAAGGCGGCCATTATGGCAGAAAAGTGCCGTTAACTGTATGACACCATGGGCTTACCCTTTACATCACGGTGACGTCTTTCTATATTCAAAAATTATATGAATTGTCAGCCACGATAATGATATTTATAAAAAAAGCGGCCATTACGTGCCCAAAGGTAAAGTAAATGGGGAAGGCAGTCATCGCAATCCACGGCGGCGCCGGGGCTATCACCCGCGCGCAGCTTAGTCAGGAGCAGGAGAGGCGTTACGTTGAGGCGCTCTCATCGATTGTGGAAACCGGCCAGCGGATGCTGGAGGCGGGCGAGAGCGCGCTGGATGTGGTTACCGAGGCGGTACGCCTGCTGGAGGAGTGCCCGCTGTTTAACGCCGGGATTGGCGCGGTATTCACCCGGGATGAAACCCACGAGCTGGATGCCTGCGTGATGGACGGCATTAGCCTGAAAGCGGGCGCCGTGGCCGGGGTCAGCCATCTGCGCAACCCGGTGCTGGCCGCCCGTCTGGTGATGGAGCAGAGCCCGCACGTGCTGCTGGTCGGGGAGGGCGCCGAGAAATTTGCCTTTGCCCACGGCATGGAGCCGGTGTCGCCGGAGATTTTCTCTACCCCGGAGCGCTATCAGCAACTGCTGGCGGCCCGCGGGGCGGATGAAACCCGGCTCGACCACGCCGCCCCGCTGGACGAGGCGAGCAAAATGGGGACCGTGGGCGCCGTCGCGCTGGATAAAGCGGGGAATCTGGCTGCGGCCACCTCCACCGGGGGAATGACCAATAAACTGCCTGGCCGGGTGGGCGACAGCCCGCTGCCCGGTGCAGGCTGCTACGCCAATAACGCCAGCGTGGCGGTCTCCTGTACCGGTACCGGGGAGGTGTTTATCCGCACCCTGGCGGCCTATGACATTGCCGCGCTGATGGATTACGGCGGCTTAAGCCTGCCAGAAGCCTGCGAGCGGGTGGTAATGGAAAAACTCCCGGCGCTGGAGGGCAGCGGCGGGCTGATTGCCATCGATCGCGAGGGCAATGTGGCACTACCGTTTAACAGTGAGGGCATGTACCGTGCCTGGGGATACGCAGGCGATACGCCGAGCACCGGGATTTACCGTGAATAAGGGGGAGAGGCATGCCGCACAGTGATGAACTGGACAGTCAGCAGGTGCTGGCGGTACACAACCTGAACGTTGCCTTTTCCGACAACCGTCAGTCGATCCCGGCGGTTAAACACCTCTCTTTTTCGCTAAAACGCGGCGAGACGCTGGCGATTGTCGGTGAGTCCGGTTCCGGTAAATCGGTGACCGCGCTGTCGCTGATGCGCCTGATTGAACAGTCCGGCGGGCAGGTGGCGTGCGATAGCCTGCTGCTGCGCCGTCGCAATGGCCAGGTGAGCGATCTCACCGCCCTGAACCCCTCCCAGATGCGCAGCGTGCGCGGCGCGGATATCGCCATGATTTTCCAGGAGCCGATGACCTCCCTCAATCCGGTTTTTCCGGTGGGGGAGCAGATCGCCGAATCCATTCGCCTGCATCAGGGTCTGAACCGCGATGGGGCGCTGGCCGAAGCCCGGCGCATGCTGGAGCAGGTACGGATCCCGGAGGCCGACGCCGTGCTGTCGCGTTATCCGCACCAGCTTTCCGGCGGCATGCGCCAGCGGGTGATGATCGCCATGGCGCTCTCCTGTCGCCCGGCGGTGCTGATTGCCGATGAACCGACCACCGCGCTGGACGTCACCATCCAGGCGCAGATCCTGCAGCTCATCAAGGTGTTGCAGGAGGAGATGGAGATGGGGGTGATCTTTATCACCCACGATATGGGCGTGGTGGCGGATATCGCCGATCGGGTGCTGGTGATGTATCAGGGCGAGGCGGTTGAAACCGGCACTGTGGAGCAGGTTTTCCATGCCCCTGAGCACCCCTATACGAAGGCGCTGCTGGCCGCGGTGCCACGTCTGGGGGCGATGAACGGCAGCGATCTGCCCCGGCGTTTTCCGCTGATCTCCCTTGCCGAACCCGGCCATCAGGAGGCCGAAACCGAGCAGGATACCGTGGTGCCCGGCGAGCCCATTTTACAGGTGCGCGACCTGGTAACCCGCTTTCCCCTGCGCGGCGGCCTGTTTAACCGCGTCAGGCGCGAAGTCCACGCGGTGGAGAGCGTCAGTTTCGATTTATGGCCCGGCGAAACGCTGTCGCTGGTGGGCGAATCCGGCAGCGGCAAATCGACCACCGGCCGGGCGCTACTGCGGCTGGTGGAGGTCCAGGAGGGCACCATCACCTTTAACGGTGAGCGCATCGACACCCTGCCGGACGGGAAGCTGCAACCCCTGCGGCGGGATATTCAGTTTATTTTCCAGGATCCCTACGCCTCCCTCGATCCCCGCCAGACGGTGGGCTATTCGATTATGGAGCCGCTGCGGGTGCATAACCTGCTGGACGGGGATGCTGCCCAGCGGCGGGTGGCGTGGCTGCTGGAGCGCGTGGGCCTCAAACCGGAACATGCCTGGCGCTATCCCCATGAATTTTCCGGCGGCCAGCGGCAGCGGATCTGTATTGCCCGCGCGCTGGCGCTGAACCCGAAGGTGGTGATTGCCGACGAGTCCGTCTCGGCGCTGGATGTCTCCATCCGGGCGCAGATCATAAACCTGCTGCTCGATTTACAGCGCGAGATGGGCATCGCCTTTCTGTTTATTTCCCACGATATGGCGGTGGTGGAGCGCATCAGCCACCGGGTGGCGGTGATGTACCTCGGGCAGATTGTCGAGATTGGCCCGCGGCGGGCGGTGTTTGAAAATCCGCAGCACCCTTACACCCGCAAACTGATGGCGGCGGTACCGGTGGCCGATCCGGCTCACCGGCAGGCCCGACGGGTGCTGCTGCAGGACGAGCTGCCGGGCAACATTCGCCAGCGGGGAGAACCCATCGAGCGCGTGGCGTTGCGGGAGGTCAGCCCCGGCCATTTCGTCGCGCCGCCGCGTCAGGACAATGCTTTTTCGCGTTTATAACTTAAGACAGCAGGGAACAACAGGAGAAGAACATGACAAAATTTGTTGCTCGCAGATGGCTGTTAGCCGCGAGCGTAACGGCGGCCCTCGCGGCCACGCCGGCCTTCGCAGCAAAAGATGTGGTCGTGGCGGTGGCCTCCAATTTCACCACCCTCGATCCCTATGATGCCAACGACACGCTCTCCCAGCAGGTGGCGAAGTCGTTTTATCAGGGGCTGTTCGGCCTCGATAAAGAGATGCAGCTGAAAAACGTACTGGCCGAGAGCTACACCGTCTCTGATGACGGGCTGGTCTACACCATCAAGCTGCGCAGCGGGGTGAAGTTCCAGGACGGCACCGACTTCAACGCGGAAGCGGTAAAGGTCAACCTCGATCGCGCCAGCAACCCGGACAACAGCCTCAAGCGCTACAACCTCTATAAAAATATCGCCAGCACCGAAGCCGTCGATCCCACCACGGTAAAAATCACTCTCAAAGAACCCTTCTCCGCCTTTATCAACATTCTGGCGCACCCGGCCACGGCGATGATCTCCCCGGCGGCGCTGAAAAAGTATGGCAAAGAGATTGGCTTCCATCCGGTGGGTACCGGGCCGTATGAGCTGGTGACCTGGAACCAGACCGACTTTGTGAAGGTGAAGAAATTTGCCGGTTACTGGCAGCAAGGGCTGCCGAAGCTGGACACCATCACCTGGCGTCCGGTGGTGGATAACAACACCCGCGCGGCGATGCTGCAGACCGGCGAAGCGCAGTTTGCCTTCCCGATCCCCTATGAGCAGGCGGCGCTGCTCGGCAAAAACAGCAAGCTGGAGCTGGTCGCCAGCCCGTCCATTATGCAGCGCTACATCAGCATGAACGTGACGCAAAAGCCGTTCGATAACCCGAAAGTGCGCGAGGCGATCAACTACGCCATCAACCGCGAGGCGCTGGTGAAGGTGGCCTTTGCGGGCTATGCCACTCCGGCAACCGGGGTCGTGCCGCCCACCATCGCCTATTCCCAGCAGTACCATCCGTGGGAATACAATCCGACAAAAGCGCGCGCGCTGCTGAAAGAGGCTGGCTACCCGAATGGCTTCAGCACTACCCTGTGGTCGTCGCACAATCACAGCACCGCCCAGAAGGTGCTGCAGTTTACCCAGCAGCAGCTGGCGCAGGTGGGCATTAAGGTGAAGGTGACGGCAATGGATGCCGGACAGCGTGCCGCCGAAGTGGAAGGCAAAGGGCAGAAAGAGAGCGGGGTGAGGATGTTCTACACCGGCTGGTCGGCCTCTACCGGCGAAGCCGACTGGGCGCTGTCGCCGCTGTTCGCCTCGCAAAACTGGCCGCCAACGCTGTTCAATACCGCGTTTTACAGCAATCCGCAGGTGGATAAAGATCTGACGGATGCCCTGAAAACCACCCAGCCGGAAGAGAAAGCGAAACTGTATAAGGACGCGCAGGATACCATCTGGAAGGAGTCGCCGTGGGTGCCGTTAGTGGTCGAGAAACTGGTTTCGGCGCATAACAAGGCGCTGACCGGGTTCTACATCATGCCGGATACCGGCTTTAGCTTTGACGACGCGGATCTGAAATAGAGCACTCATTCCCGCAGGCATGCCCCTGCGGGATGAGAGGAATGTGCATGCTGAATTATGTGATTAAACGCCTGCTTGGCCTGATCCCGACGCTGCTGATTGTCGCGGTGCTGGTCTTTTTATTTGTGCATCTGCTGCCAGGCGATCCGGCGCGGCTGATTGCCGGTCCGGAAGCGGATGCCACGGTCATTGAGCTGGTGCGTAAGCAACTGGGGCTGGATCAGCCGCTTTACCGGCAGTTCTGGCACTACATCACCAACGTCCTGCAGGGGGATTTTGGTACCTCGATGGTCTCCCGTCGGCCCGTTTCCGCGGAGATCGCCAGCCGCTTTATGCCCACCTTCTGGCTGACCCTCGCCAGCATGGCCTGGGCGGTGCTGTTTGGCCTGATGGCCGGGATTGTGGCAGCCGTGTGGCGTAACCGCTGGCCGGACCGGCTGGGTATGGCGCTGGCGGTGACCGGCATCTCCTTCCCGGCCTTTGCGCTGGGGATGCTGCTGATGCAGATCTTTTCCGTGGAGCTGGGCTGGCTGCCCACCGTGGGTGCGGACAGCTGGCGGCACTACATCCTGCCTTCGCTGACGCTGGGCGCGGCGGTGGCGGCAGTGATGGCCCGCTTCACCCGCGCCTCGTTCGTGGATGTGCTGAATGAAGACTATATGCGCACCGCCCGGGCGAAGGGGGTGAGCGAGAGGTGGGTGATCCTCAAGCACGGCCTGCGCAATGCGATGATCCCGGTGGTCACCATGATGGGGCTACAGTTCGGTTTTCTGCTCGGCGGCTCCATCGTGGTGGAAAAGGTCTTCAACTGGCCGGGGCTTGGGCGCCTGTTGGTCGATTCTGTCGACATGCGCGACTACCCGGTGATCCAGGCGGAAGTGCTGCTCTTTTCGCTGGAGTTTATTCTTATCAACTTAGTGGTGGATGTCCTGTATGCCGCCATTAATCCGGCTATCAGGTATAAGTAAGATGCGACTGTTAAACTGGCGCCGGCAGGCCATGTTAAAGGCGATGCCGGGGCTCAAACCGGATCAGATCCGCACCCCGTGGCATGAATTCTGGCGACGTTTTCGCAAGCAGCCGGTGGCGATCGCCGCCGGACTGTTCGTGCTGATGCTGATCCTGGTGGCGATACTGGCACCGTGGATCGTCCCGTTCGATGCGGAAAACTATTTCGATTACGACCGTCTGAACGAGGGGCCATCAATGATGCACTGGTTCGGCGTGGACTCGCTGGGGCGTGATATCTTCAGCCGGGTGCTGATGGGGGCGCAGATTTCGCTGGCGGCGGGGGTGTTTGCGGTGCTGATTGGCGCGGCTATCGGCACCGTACTGGGGCTGCTGGCGGGCTACTATGAGGGCTGGTGGGACCGGATTATCATGCGCATCTGCGACGTGCTCTTTGCCTTCCCCGGCATTCTGCTGGCGATTGCGGTGGTGGCGGTGATGGGCAACGGCATGGCTAACGTGATTATCGCCGTGGCGATCTTCTCCATTCCGGCCTTCGCCCGTCTGGTGCGCGGCAATACGCTGGTGCTGAAACAGCAGACTTTTATCGAGTCGGCGCGCAGTATCGGCGCCAGCGACACCACGATTCTATTTAATCACATCCTGCCGGGCACCGTCTCCTCCATCGTGGTCTATTTCACCATGCGTATTGGGGTGTCGATTATCTCCGCCGCCAGCCTGTCGTTCCTCGGCTTAGGCGCCCAGCCGCCCACCCCGGAATGGGGCGCAATGCTTAACGAGGCGCGGGCCGATATGGTGATTGCTCCGCACGTAGCGCTGTTCCCGAGCATGGCGATCTTCCTCACCGTGCTGGCGTTTAATCTGTTGGGTGATGGACTGCGGGACGCGCTGGATCCGCGCATTAAGGGGTGATCGGGTGCGCGCATTTTTGCCGGGTGGCGCTGCGCTTACCCGGCCTACAGACTGTGCTCGCATTTATGCCGGGTGGCGCTGACGCTTACCCGGCCTACAAACGGCATTTAACCCGTAGGCCCGTGCAAGCGAAGCGCCGCCGGGCAAGGGCAGGAATTACTTGTCGACGCCGAAGCCCTGCTTAATCAGGGCTGGCAGTACGTCCGGGAAGTAAATGTGCTGGTAATAACCGCTCACGCTTTCACTCCAGGTTTCGCCGTCGGTACGGTTAATCGCCTGCCAGTGTTCGGTCATCTGCTGGTTGTAGCGGGTGATTTTCGCTTCCAGCCCCTCGGTGACATAGGCTTCGTCGTGGCGGAAGGTCTCCAGCGGCAGACGCGGTTTGTGATGGGATGGCACATCGACATGACCAATCACCACGCCCGCGACCGGGAAGGTGTGTTCCGGTAGCTCAAGCAGTTCAATCAGCTCTTGCGGCTTCAGACGGATCCCGCCAATCGGCACAATCCCTAGCCCTTCAGAACGGGCCGCCGCCATCACCGAGCCCAGGGCAATGCCCACGTCGGTCGCGCCTGCCACCAGGCTCTCGATACTCTGGTGCGCCACCTGCTCGTTACCCGCCAGCTTCATGCCAACCTCGGTTTTGTACATATCCAGCACAAAGGTGATAAACACCGGGGCTTTGGCAATCCACGGCTGGCCGCCGGCGATCTGTGAAATTTGCGCCCGCTTTTCGGCATCGCGCGTGACAATAACCGACACCTGCTGGGAATGGACGGAGGTAGGAGCACGGTAAGCAGTGCTGATAATGCGTTCGAGCGTGGTGTCATCGATGGCTTGATCGGTAAAGCTGCGCTCGCTTTTATGGTCGTTAAAGAGGTCAATAATGGTGTTCATAGCATCTCCGGTGTGAATCGCAAAAGCGTATCAGCTCAGCACCCTTTTGCATTTAACACTCTTTGCGGTATGTCGGCACAGGAGGGGGTTACCCGGCCAGCGGCCGGGCGGGGGGATTAGCGCAGCGCAGCCACTAACGCTTTTGCTACCGCTTCGGAACTGCCCGGGTTCTGCCCGGTGATCAACTGGCCGTCTTCGACAATAAAGGATCCCCAGTTCGGGCCTTTCTGGTAGTTCGCACCCAGGGCGATCAACTCATCTTCCACCAGGAAAGGAACGATGTCGGTCAGCTCGACGTCGGCCTCTTCGCCATTGGTAAAACCGGTCACCTGACGGCCCTTGACCAGCGGCTCGCCAGAGGCGGCCTTCACATGGCGCAGAACGCCCGGAGCATGGCAGACGAAGCCGGTGAGTTTACCCGCGCGGGTGAAGGCTTCAATCAGGGAGATGGAGGTCTGGGATTCGGCCAGATCCCACAGCGGGCCGTGGCCGCCCGGATAGAAGACGGCATCAAAATCGTCCTGACGCACGCTGTCGAGCTTCAGGGTATTGGCGAGCTCGCGCTGGGCCGCCGGATCGGCTTTGAAGCGCCGGGTCAGTTCGGTCTGAAAATCGGCGGAATCACTTTTGGGATCCAGTGGCGGCTGGCCGCCCGCCGGGGAAGCCAGCACCACCTCGGCACCTGCGTCTTTGAAGACGTAATAGGGGGCGGCAAACTCCTCCAGCCAGAAGCCGGTTTTCTTGCCGGTATTGCCCAGTTCACTGTGAGAGGTGAGAACCATTAAGACTTTCATTGTTTTCTCCGGTGATGTGGATAGCTATAAAGGTAGCCTGGTTCAGCGAAGCCATCCCCGGAGGGAGGGCTGTTTCAGAATGATTACGGCAGCTTCCAGACAATCCTTGTTATCATCGGGAGATATCAGACACATCAAGGATCACATCAATGATTAAGGTGCGTGAAGCGAAAGCGGAAGATTACGCAGCATGGTTAGCGCTGTGGCAAGGCTATCTCGATTTTTACGGCACCGCGCTGGATGAGGCGGTGACGCTGGCGACCTGGCGCCGGGTATTATCCCCGGATTCGGGACTGTTTTGCCGACTGGCAGAAACGGAACAGGGTGTAGTGGGTTTTGCCATCTGCGTGCTGCATGAAGGCACCTGGGTAACCCAGCCGCTGTGTTATCTGGAAGATCTGTTTGTGGATGACGCGGCGCGCGGCAAAGGGGCGGGCAGGGCGCTGATCGAAGCCATTATTGCTGAGGCCCGGAATAAGGGGTGGTCGAAGGTCTACTGGGTGACCCGGGAGGGCAATCCGGCCCGGGCGCTCTATGACAAGCTGGCCACGGTGGATGATTACGTTCGCTACCGGATTACGATCTAACTCGGTGCATAGTCAGCCCCTCTCTTTAGAGAGAGGGCTGGAATGAGAGGACATCCCTTAGCCTAATTTGACGTATTCAGCCTTCTTTGTTGGACCCACGAGATCCCTCTCTTTTTCACGCTGGCCTACTTGTGCAAGTTTGTTGCCGTCAATCGTTGCCCAGAAGTCTGCGGCGCGTTGGGCCGCAGCCATCGCTTTGGTGGAATCAATTTTTTTGTTTTGCTTGATCATAACCTCTCCCGGTTAGTTTTTGACCATTGCATCTGAGTTTACAGCGGTCGTCTTTGCCTGACAAACAGTCCATTTTTATGTCAGGTCATACTCATCACTTTACGTCGAATCATTGCCTGAATATCTGCTACTGAAGAAGACATTTTATTGGGTGCGTAAAAAACGTGTGAGAACCCATATGCTCGATATCGTGGTTTTATCTCCTCCAATGGATTTTCTATGACCACATCCTCAAGTTCCATCATGCTGCAAAATATTGTCGAATAGACCAGTGCAATGATAAAGACGTTGCCTGTAAGTGCGGCGTGTTCATCAGTTATCAGATTTTCCAGCATACAAATGGCGAACTCTTCCCGGCGAGCATCATATTTGCAAATTATCGCTGCATGCAGGGCGCCGGGATCGTTAGCCTTCGTACTTTTTAGGCTGATATCTAAAATGCCGTCATCGTTGGCGCTTCCATGATAATGCTCCATCCCCCATCGCCAGTTGAGAACAGCGTTATCGCTCTCTTTATGAAGATAATTTTTGTCTGTTTGACTTAACGCGCTGACTACAATGCTGCCCCAACCGAAACCCTGTATGATTTTTTGGGTAGTGTTAAGGCACTGCTCGTGTATTTCCTGGAGCGATAAATTGCGCATTTCATCAGCCTTCCTTAGCTGTCATCTTCTCACGTTGTCGTGAGGGAAAACGGTCATAACCCGATTCGGTTTAATGTTATTGGCGTACAAACACCCTACGCCGCAAACAGGCACGGTTAAAGCAGGGAAATAGCGCAGAATTCAATCCTGCGAGGCGCCTTCAGAAAAGATGTAAATCTACCCGGCCTGGGCATTGTTCCCCCCGCTGGCATTCTGTGCACTCCTCCACAAAAGCGCACATAACCCGCCGTCGCGTTCCCTCCGCCCGCGCATTTGCGGGCATCATATCCCCATGACACTCCAGTTGTGGGATAAGCCATGCGTAATGAAATCCTGAGCTTTTTGGCCAACCAGACCGATTTTTTTGACCCGCAAAACCTGAGTGAGGTCTTTACCGCCAGCTATCTGGCAGAGCGGTTTGATCTCAAACGCAACACCGCCAGCCACTATCTGAACCAGCTGGTAGCGCAGGGCGAGCTGGTTAAAATCAATACCCGGCCGGTCTACTTCCTGCACAAGAAAGCCTTCAGCCAGCAGTTCTCCCCTCTGTCAGGTAACGAATACGACAGCATTGCGCAGCTGCTTAACGACGGCACCAGTGAACAGGCGCCCCCGGATCACTTTTCGCTGCTGATCGGTCATGATGGCAGCCTGAAGAAGGCCATTGCCCAGCTGAAAACGGCGCTCTTTTACCCCGATGGTGGTCTGCCGCTGCTGATCACCGGGGAGAGCGGCACCGGCAAAAGCTATATGGCGAACCTGATGCATGCCTACGCCATCTCGCAGGGGTTACTGGCGGATGATGCACCCTTTGTCAGCTTCAACTGCGCCCAGTACGCCAGCAACCCGGAGCTGCTGGCGGCAAACCTGTTTGGCTATGTGAAAGGGGCTTTTACCGGCGCGCAGACCGACAGGCAGGGGGCCTTTGAGGCCGCCGACGGCGGAATGCTGTTTCTCGACGAAGTGCATCGCCTGAATGCCGAAGGCCAGGAGAAACTCTTTACCTGGCTCGATCGCAAGGAGATCTACCGGGTGGGGGAAACCGCCCAGGGTCGTCCCATCACCACCCGGCTGGTCTTTGCCACCACCGAGGATCTGCACAGCACCTTCTTAACCACCTTCCTGCGGCGTATCCCCATTCTGGTCACGCTGCCCGACCTTAACGCGCGTTCCCGCCAGGAAAAAGAGGCGTTGATCCTTCAGTTCTTCTGGCGGGAAGCGAAGAAGCTGGATGTTCCCCTGACTCTTACGCCCCGACTGCGCCAGGTGCTTCTCCACGTCCTTTATCGCGGTAACGTGGGCGAGCTGAAAAACGTGGTTAAGTATGCGGTCGCCGCGGCATGGGCCAGGCAGCGGGGGCAGGAGACAATTAGCGTTACCCTTCAGGATCTGCCGGAGAAGGTGCTGGCTGCCATCCCGACGCTGAGCGATGCGCCCGTAGTGGAAGAGCCGCTGACGATAGCGCCGCAGACCAACCTGCTGTGGCTGCTCCGCGCCCACGACCGGACCCAGGGATTGATCCATGACACCCAGTGTCAGGTGCTGGCCCTGTACGAAGAGGTGATCGCCGGTCGGTCAGACTGGGAGGATGTGCACCGGCGGATGGGGGAGGAGATCGAAACCCTGTTCGACAGGCTGGTGTTCCATCATCGCGAGACTACCGCCTCGCCACTGTTGCAGCTCACCACCCAGCAGGTGCGGGAGGCGTTTTACCGCCTGGAGCAGCAGTTTAACGTGCAGTTTAACGGCAATGGGATCTACGCCCTGAGCCACTATCTTGTGCATCGCGCCCATGGGGGGCTCTCGGCCCTGAGCCAGGAGCGTGTCCGTCTGCTGGATGATTTCCTGGCGCAAAAGTACCCCCAGCTGTACCGTTTTTGCCAGGCGATGATCGCCGCCCTGACGCAAAAACTCGATATCGACGCCCAGCGCATCGATGCCCTGCTGCTGGTGCTGTGGCTGCATAAAGCCGGGGCGGTAAGTCAATCCCAGGTGACGCGGGCGGTGATCCTGGCCCACGGCTACGCCACCGCCAGCAGTATTGCTAACGTGGCGAATCGCTTACTGAAACAGACCGTTTTTGAATCCTTCGACATGCCCCTCGACGTTACGCCGGAGGCGATTGCCCAGCAGGTCATGCACTACATCGAAAGTAACGCCGTGACGTCTGGGCTGATGATCCTGGTGGATATGGGGTCGCTTAATGCTATCCATAGCCACTTTCAGCGTCGCCTCTCGACCCCGGTGGCGATTGTGAATAACGTCTCCACCAGCATGGCGCTCTATGTCGGAGAGCGGATCCTGCAAGGGCACCACATTGAAGCGATTGCTCAGGAGGTTGGCGCGGATTTACCGGTGGAGCACCAGATCTTCTGGCCGCAGGCCAGTAAACCCCGGGTGATCCTCACCACCTGCATCACCGGAATCGGCGCGGCGGCCAATCTCTGTCATCTGCTGAAGGCCAGCATCCCGGAGGCGCTGGGGATAGAGGTAATCGCCTGCGATTACGAGATGCTCAGCGACCCCCAGGAGCGGACGGTGGCCTTCAACCGCTACGACATACTGGCGATTGTCGGCACCTTCGATCCACAGGTGCCCGCTGTGCCGTGGATCTCGCTGGATTCGCTGATTGCCGGGGAGGGGACGCGACCGCTGATGCGCATCTTTGGTGACATTGCCACCCAGGAGCAGGTGGACGAGATTAACAATCTGCTGCTGAAGAACTTCTCCCTGCGGCGGGTGGTTGAGTCGGTCACCATTCTGGATACCACCAAAGTGATTAACCAGGTGGAGCAGTTTGTCTTTCGCTATGAGCATCTGGCTGGCTACCAGGTACCAAACGAACGCAAGGTGGCGCTCTATGTGCACATTAGCTGTCTGATCGAGCGGCTCATCCGCAACGCGTCACCTTCCACCTATGCCGGACAACAGTGTCCTGAAAGCGAGCTGGCGCTGCTGCGCCAGGCCTTTAGTGTCATTGAGAGCAGGTATAGTGTCAAAATCCCCGTCGTCGAGCTCTGTTATATCCACAATATTCTGACCCTGGATACGGAATTTATTCAGGCAGATCAAGAGTTTTAAACCCTCCCATCCTTCTCTCCTCCCACGCGCCACTTTTTCTGGCACGTGGGTTGCACTCTCTGTTTAGCACATCGCTGCACAGTGGAATGAGCTTTCGAGGACAGGATGAAACGACATTACATTTTTGCCAGTCACGGCACCTTTGCCCGCGGGTTACTCGATTCGGTTGAGCTGATCCTCGGCAAGCAGCAGGACATCCATACGCTCTGCGCCTACGTCGACGAGAACCGCGATTTAACCGAGCAGGTAGACACCTTACTCGCCAGCCTGCCCGAAGAGGATGAGGTGATTGCGATCACCGATATTTTTGCCGGTAGCGTCAACAACGAATTTATCCGCTTTTTGCACCGGCCAAATTTTCATTTGATCGCAGGCCTCAATCTCCCGTTGGTGATCGGCTTGCTGATTTCAGCGGATGAGCAGGATAGCGAGAAATTAATTCACGAAGCGTTATTCAGTTCCAGAGAGAGTATTCAGTATTGCAACCAGTCTATTGCCAGTGCGCTGCAGGCGGATAAAGACTTCTGATCGAGAGGAAGAATAATGATTACGTTATTACGCGTTGACCACCGATTATTACACGGACAGGTCGCCTTTTCCTGGACCCAGTATGTCGGGGCGGATTGCATATTAATTGCCAACGACAGTGTGCCCAATGATGAATTACGTAAAACGACCATCAAGCTGGCAAAACCGCCCGCGGTGAAGCTGGTGATTAAAAATATCAACGACTCCATTGAAGCCATTAAAAGCGGCGTCACCGATAAATATCATCTTTTTATCGTTGTGGAGTCCGTAGACGATGCCTGGCGTTTAGCTTCGGCGGTGGACGGTATTAAAAGCATTAATCTTGGCGGCATTAAAGCGAAAGAGGGGGCGCGCAATATCTCTAAGGCCATTAATTTGCTGCCGGACGAAATAGAAAAACTTACTCAACTGGTCGGCAACGGTATTGAAGTCGAAATACGCCAGGTGCCGAACGATCGCAAGCAGTTATTAGCCGAAACGCTGTAATTCATGAGGACTCACTATGGTAGAGGCACTTTTACTCGGACTGGTGGCGTTTATCGCCCAGTCTGAATATGCCCTCGGCACCTCGCTGCTCTCCCGGCCCATTGTCACCGGCCTGTTAACCGGGCTGGTGTTGGGCGATGTGCAGACGGGGGTGGTGATGGGCGCGACGCTCGAGCTGGCGTTTATCGGCTCGTTTTCGGTGGAGGCGTCGATCCCGCCGGACGTGGTCACCGGCGGGGTGCTCGGCGTGGCATTCGCCATCACCTCCGGGGCGGGAACGGAAACGGCGCTGCTGCTCGGCCTGCCAATCGCCACCCTGACGCTGGTGCTGAAAAACGTCTATCTCGGCATGTTTATCCCCATGCTCAGCCAGAAGGCCGACAGCTATGCCGAACAGGCGGATACCGGCGGTATCGAGCGGATGCACCTTATCGCCGGGTTTGGTCTGTCGCTGATGCTGGCGGCGGTGGTGACGGTGTCATTCCTGGTGGGCAGCAGCGCGGTGAAATCATTGCTGGATGCCATCCCGGAATTTATTAAGCACGGGTTAAGCGTGGCGACGGGGATCATTCCGGCGCTGGGCTTTGCCATGCTCGCCCGGCTGTTGATCAACAAAAAAGTGGCCCCGTTCTTCTTCCTCGGCTTTGCCCTGATGGCGTACCTGAAAATACCCGTCACCGGTATCGCCATTCTCGGTGCCATTGTGGCGGTGGTGATGGTCAATATGACCGCCCCTAACGCTCCCCGTACAACGACCGATCAAGGAGTCGCTGATGACGACGAAGATTTCTGAAGAGACCCTGCCCGAGACGCAGGATGAGAACGCGATTAACGCCCGCGATCTGCGCCGGGTGTTCTGGAGGTCGTTCCAGATGGAATTTTCCTGGAACTATGAGCGGCAGATGAACCTTGCCTTCGTCTATGCCCTGATCCCGGTGCTGAAAAAGCTCTATCCACAAAAGGCCGCGCTGGCGGCGGCACTAAAACGCCACCTGGTCTTCTTCAACACCACGCCGCATATCGTCACGCTGCTGCTGGGCATCACCACCGCGATGGAGGAGAAAAACAGCCAGCAAAACGAGATGGACGGCACGGCAATCGACAACGTGAAGGCGTCGCTGATGGGGCCGCTGGCCGGGCTGGGGGACTCCTTTTTCTGGGGGACGCTGCGCCTGATCGCCACCGGGATCGGCACCAGCCTGGCGCTGCAGGGCAACATCCTGGGGCCAATCCTGTTCCTGCTGGTGTTTAACGTGCCGCACATTCTGGTGCGCTGGCTTTTTACCCGCTGGGGATACGTGCTGGGCACCGGGGTGCTCCATCGGGTGCAGAAGAGCGGGATGATGGAGAGCCTTACCTACGGGGCGTCGATTATCGGGCTGATGGTGGTGGGGGCGATGGCCGCCTCGATGATCAACATCACTATCCCTGTCTCCTTCGGCGCGGGAGAGGCGAAAACCGAGGTCCAGGGGATCATCGACAACATCATGCCTTGTCTGCTGCCCCTTATCAGCTTCGGCATTGTCTACTGGCTGCTGGGGCGCAAGGTAAAACCGCTCACCATCATCGGCGGCATGGCGCTGGTGGGCATTCTGGGTTCGTGGATCGGTCTGTTTTAAGCGGAGAAAACGATGCAACCAACAATGATGACCTATATCGAGGAGCAGCCTGCGGCGCTGGAGAATATTCTCCGGCACTATCCGGCTCATCTCGAATCGCTGGAGGCCTTTGCCCGTCAGCACCCGGTACGCCGTCTGCTGGTGCTGGCGACCGGATCGTCGCTCAATGCGGCGATGTGCGCGCGCTACTTCTTTGAACACCGCTTCGGCCTGCTGGTGGAAATCAAGGAGCCGTACAACTTTGTGCATTATGAAGCCATCGACCCGCACACCGACATGGTGCTGGTGGTCTCCCAGAGCGGAAAAAGCGCCTCGACGCTGGCGGCGATGGAAAAAGTGCAGGCCGCCGGGCTGCCGGTGTTCGCCCTGACGTCAGACCCGGATAGCCCGATAGGCCGCCGCTGCGATCGTGTGCTGGATATCCATACCGGGATCGAGAAGGTGGGGTTTGTGACCCGCGGCTTTAGCGCCACGGTGCTCAATCTGCTGCTGGTTGCGCTCACCCTTGCCCAGGCGCAACAGCAGATTGATGAACGGGAAACGCAGGACTACCTGAAGGCGCTGCACCAGATTGCGGCGTCCATCACCGACACCATCGCCCGCACGGAGGCGTTTTTCGCGCACCATCAGCACATTCTTCGGGAGGGCACACGCTTTGTTGCCATCGGCGAAGGGGCCCTGACCGGGGTGGCGAAGGAGTTCGAAACCAAGTTCACCGAAACGGTGCGGGTGCCGTCCGGCGGATTTGAGCTGGAAGCCTACATGCATGGCCCCTATCTGGAGGCCAACGCAGAGCATGTGATGTTCTTTATTGAGGATGCACCAAACCCACGCCTGCGGGCGCTCAGGGGCTATATGGCCCCGGCGGTTAAACAGACGTTTCTGGTGACGCTGACGGGCGAGGAGCAGGAAAATACCCTGGCGCTGAACTGCGGCCTGCCGCATCTGCTCTCGCCGCTGCTGTTGATTGTCCCCATGCAAATTCTGGCCTGGCGTACCGCCTGCGCCAAAGGCATCGATCTCTCGGTGCGTATCTTCGATGACTTCGATCGGGTTTTAAAAAGCAAAATATAGCAGGAGAACAACTATGTTAGGTTTTAATCAGGACGAGTACCTGACCAGTGCTCGTGAGATTGTTGCTGCGCGTCAACAGGCGGAACAGGTCGCCGACGATATTTATCAGCAGGGCTTCAGCACGCTATTTTTCTCCTCGGTAGGGGGATCGCTGGCGTCGATGATGGCCATTAACGCCTTCGCCCGGGAATTAACCGAAATACCGGTTTACCTTGAACAGGCGGCAGAATTAATTCATGCCGGACATAAACGCTTAAATAAAGATTCCGTGGTGATTACCCTCTCGAAATCGGGGGATACCAAAGAGTCGGTGGCGATTGCCGAATGGTGCAAGGCGCAGGGGATCCGCGTGGTGGCGATCACCAAAAACAGCGACTCACCGCTGGCGAATGCCGCCACCTGGCATATTCCGATGCGGCACAAAAACGGTGTGGAATATGAATATATGCTGCTCTACTGGGTATTTTTCCGCTTACTGCATCGTAACGGGGAATTCGTGGATTACGACCGCTTTGCCAGCCAGCTGGAGCTGTTACCTGAGAATCTCCTTAACGCCAAAAAGCAATTTGATCCACAGGCGGATGCCATCGCGCAAAAATACCATACCGCCGATTATATGATGTGGATTGGCGGCGCGGAGATGTGGGGCGAAGTCTATCTCTTCTCGATGTGTATTCTGGAGGAGATGCAGTGGAAGCGTACCAAATCGGTTTCGTCTGCGGAGTTTTTCCACGGCACGCTGGAGCTGCTGGAGAAAGAGGTGCCGCTGTTCCTGGTCAAAGGCGAGGGCAAATGCCGGGCGCTGGACGACCGCGTCGAACGTTTCGCGGCGAAAATTACCGATAATCTGGTGGTGTTTGATCCGCGTGATTACACCCTGGCGGGCATTGACGATGCGTTCCGCTGGCTGCTGGCGCCGTGCGTCATCTCAACCCTGCTGGTGGACCGTCTTGCCGCCCACTTCGAGCATTACACCGGCCACAGTCTGGATATCCGCCGTTATTACCGGCAGTTTGAGTATTAATCACAATAAAAAAGGGGACGTGACGTCCCCTTAATCTATGTAGCTGTGTGATTAAACCCGGCTGCCCCACAGGTCATATTCGTCAGCATTTTCAACCTTCACGCGCACGATATCGCCCGGTTTCACCTTCGTTTCACCGTTCAGGTAGACCGCACCGTCGATTTCCGGGGCGTCGGCCATGCTGCGGCCAATGGCGCCTTCTTCATCCACTTCGTCGATGATCACCAGAATCTCGCGGCCCACTTTCTCCTGCAGACGTTCAGCAGAGATCTGCTGTTGCAGCTGCATGAAGCGGTTCCAGCGCTCTTCTTTGATCTCTTCCGGCACCTGATCCGCCAGTTCGTTGGCGGTCGCGCCTTCAACCGGGCTGTACTTGAAGCAGCCCACGCGATCCAGACGGGCATCTTTCAGGAAATCGAGCAGCATCTGGAAATCTTCTTCGGTTTCACCCGGGAAGCCGACGATAAAGGTGGAGCGCAGGGTCAGATCCGGACAGATTTCACGCCACTGCTTGATGCGCGCCAGCTGGCGGTCAACGGAGCCAGGACGCTTCATCAGCTTCAGGATGCGCGGGCTGGCGTGCTGCAGCGGGATATCCAGATACGGCAGGATTTTGCCTTCCGCCATCAGCGGGATCACGTCGTCCACGTGCGGGTAAGGGTAGACGTAGTGCAGACGCGTCCAGATGCCGAGCTTAGCGAGCTGTTCGCACAGGCCGACCATGCTGGTTTTCACCGGCTCGCCGTTGTGGAAGCCGGCACGGTGCTTCACGTCCACGCCGTAGGCGGAGGTGTCCTGGGAGATCACCAGCAGCTCTTTTACGCCCGCATCGGCCAGACGTTTGGCTTCGGCCAGCACTTCACCAATCGGACGGCTCACCAGATCGCCACGCATCGACGGGATAATGCAGAAGGTGCAGCGATGGTTGCAACCTTCGGAAATTTTTAAGTACGCATAGTGACGCGGGGTCAGCTTCACGCCCTGTTCCGGCACCAGGCTCAGGAACGGGTTGTGCTTTGGTTTTGGCACGTAGTGGTGCACATGTTCCAGCACCTGCTCATAGCTGTGCGGACCGGTGATTTCCAGCACCTTAGGGTGGACTTCGCGGATCTGATCGACTTTGGCACCCAGGCAACCGGTGACAATCACCTTGCCGTTTTCGGTGAGTGCTTCACCGATGGCTTCCAGAGACTCCTGTACGGCGCTGTCGATAAAGCCGCAGGTGTTAACGATCACCATATCGGCGTTGTCGTAGCTTGGTACCACGTCATAGCCTTCGGTGCGAAGCTCGGTCAGGATACGTTCGGAATCCACCAGGTTTTTCGGGCAGCCCAGAGAGACGAAGCCGATTTTCGGCTGGTGCGTAACATTGCTCATAGATTAAAAAGTAGTCAGTTATGGAGTTATCAGGGCAGGGATTGTACAGATTTCCGCGGCGAATTTATAGCGATCTGTGCAGCGGCAGACGCAGGTAGCCTGATATTGCGCACTGGAAGAAGAATAAGGATTTAAGCGCCTGCGGGTCCGCCTGTTTTTGGCGATACCCATCCGGAACAATTTTACATTGTAAATGTCAGTCATCCGCCGTGGATTATTGACCTGACGCATTAAACTGCGCAAAAAATAGACATAATCTAAGAGTGTACTAAGGCTGACAAGGGGGGAAAAAGCATGTCCGTTGACAGACTAAAACGCGATCTTCTTAACAAGATGATCAACGCCCGAATCGATCTCGCGGCCTATCTGCAGTTAAGGAAAGCGAAGGGGTATATGTCAGTCAGCGAAAGCGACCATCTGCGTGACAATTTCTTTGAACTTTGTACTTACATGCGTGAAAAAGCGCCTGAACTGAGGGCGCACTGCAATGCTGAGGAGCAGGCGATGCTCTATCGTGCCGCCGGTTCGCTCACCACCGCAGGCGTCTGTATGATGACCGGCAACCATGATTGCCCGACGTTCATCGCCGTCAACGCAGAGAAGCTGGAAAGCTGTCTGAACGATCTCACTCTCTGCATCCAGTATCTGAAATCGCATACACCGCTGATTCGGAGCTGACCCCGGGGGAGGCAACTCCCCCAACTGCTTAAGCTTTTGTAAAAGTGATAATGCCCCTGCGCTGAGTGGCTACCTTTAAGTCATACCTTGTAAAGGAGTGCATTATGCGTCGATCCTCGCTTATTTCCCTGCCATTGTTACTGATCTCTGCCTCGCTGTTTGCCGCGTCAGCCGACGTGAAGGTTTCGGTACTGCAAAATAAACTCGATCATCCGTGGGCGCTGGCGTTCCTGCCGGAAGATCAGGGGATGTTGATCACCCTGAAAGGCGGGCAGCTTAAGCGCTGGCAGGCGGGCAAAGGGCTCTCCGACCCCATCGTCGGCGTGCCGAAGGTCTGGGCTAACGGCCAGGGCGGGTTGCTTGACGTGGCGCTGGCCCCTGATTTTGCCACGTCGCGCCGGGTCTGGCTGAGCTATGCCGAAGCGGGGGATGACGGTAAAGCGGGCACGGCGGTAGGGTATGGCCGTCTCAGCGACGACAATACCCGGCTGGAGGGCTTCAAGGTGATCTTCCGCCAGCAGCCAAAACTCTCCACCGGCAATCACTTTGGTGGCCGGCTGGTGTTCGACGGGAAAGGCTATCTCTATATCGCCCTGGGGGAGAATAATCAGCGGCCCACCGCCCAGGATCTGGACAAGTTGCAGGGCAAAGTGGTGCGTCTTACTGACCAGGGGGCCGTACCGGACGATAATCCGTTCGTAAACCGCCAGGGCGCACGACCCGAGATCTGGTCTTACGGCATTCGTAACCCGCAGGGGTTAGCGATGAACCCGTGGAGCGATACGCTGTGGCTTAATGAGCACGGCCCACGCGGCGGCGATGAAATCAACATTCCGGAAAAGGGCAAAAACTACGGCTGGCCGCTGGCGACGCATGGCATCAACTACAGCGGATTGCCGATACCGGAAGCCAAAGGCGAGCAGGTGGCAGGCACCGAGCCGCCGCTGTTTGTCTGGAAGCAGTCCCCGGCCCTCAGCGGCATGGCCTTCTACAACAGCGATGTTTTCCCGCAGTGGAAGAGCAAACTCTTTATCGGCGCGCTGAAAGACAAGGATGTGATTGTGCTGAACGTTAGCGGCAATCGCGTGACGGAAGAGGGGCGTATTCTGGGGGATCGCAATCAGCGGGTGCGCGATGTGCGGGTCGGGCCGGATGGCTATTTATACGTGCTGACCGATGAGTCGGACGGGCAACTGTTGAAGGTCAGCCCGTCCGGGACATAGCTTAGCTGACCGGGATCATCACCACGTTGCGGTATGCCGGTCGCTCGCTCAGGTTGGTCAGCCAGCGCGCCAGATTGGGGCGCGGCGTCCACTCAAGATCAACGTTGGTGAGGTTCCAGACAAAGGGTGCGACGGCGATATCACCTACGCCAAACGCATCGCCCGACAGCCACGGTTGTGTCGCGAGAGCCTCATCCAGCATGGCGAACAGGGATTCGCAGCTCTCTTTTGCTGCGTTAATCGCCGCATAGTTACGTTCGGCTTCCGGGGTTCTCACCAGCCCCATCAGGATCACCCGGTGGGCGGGCGAGAGCGTCTGGTTAGCCCAGTCCATCCACTTCTCACCCACGGCACGCTTCGCAGGGGCATCGATCCACAGCCTGTTCTGTCCATATTGCGCCGCAAGGTAGCGCACAATAGCGTTGGACTCCCACAGCGTCAGATCGGTTTCGTCATCGCGCAGCAGCGGTACCAGGCCATTGGGATTCATCGCCAGATACTCCGCCTCTTTATTCACCCCGTACTGCATTCCCGCCATGATCTGGTTGAAGGGTAAATCGAGCTCTTCCAGCGTCCAGAGCACCTTTTTGACGTTCGTTGAATTGTTCCGGCCCCACAAAGTAATCATAATAACCCCTTATAATTAAAGCCGATATCAGGATGAGATCCGTGTGTAGGGCTTCCATGTTGGGATAAACCTAACAAATACGCAACAGAGGCGAAAAAAATCGATGGGGTCAAAGCGTATCGGATTGTAATTGCGTAAACTTTAAAAAAGTTTACCAGGTTTTAGTTTTTTTAAAGCCATTAGTACGTTATTAATCAACGTTTCTTGCGACACGGCGGTATGACGTGATTTTTGGAATGGACATTCGGGTGGCAACATGATGCGAAAAACTTCATATTTACGTGGTCTGGTAGCAGGTAGTGCGCTGCTGGTCCTTTTTGCACCTTCGCTGTACGCAGCGGAACAGGCGGCGCCAGAGGCACCGCCGGTTGATGCGCGCGCCTGGATACTGATGGACTACGCCAGCGGTAAAGTGCTGGCCGAGGGCAACGCAGACGAGAAACTTGATCCTGCAAGCCTGACCAAAATCATGACCAGCTACGTGGTAGGGCAGGCGCTGAAAGCGGGAAAAATCAAGCTCACCGACATGGTGACCATCGGTAAAGATGCCTGGGCGACCGGTAACCCGGCGCTGCGCGGCTCCTCGGTCATGTTCCTGAAGCCTGGCGATCAGGTGGCGGTTTCTGACCTGAACAAAGGGGTAATCATTCAGTCAGGAAATGATGCCTGTATCGCGCTGGCCGATTATGTGGCCGGCAGTCAGGATTCTTTTATTGGTTTGATGAATGGTTATGCCCAGCGACTGGGCCTCACCAACACCACCTTTAAAACCGTTCACGGTCTGGATGCGCCGGGCCAGTTCAGTACCGCCCGCGATATGGCCCTGCTCGGTAAGGCACTGATTCATGACGTGCCGGAAGAGTATGCGATCCACAAAGAGAAAGAGTTTACTTTCAACAAAATCCGCCAGCCGAACCGTAACCGCCTGCTCTGGAGCAGCAACCTTAACGTTGACGGGATGAAAACCGGAACCACGGCGGGGGCTGGCTACAACCTCGTGGCGTCGGCGACCCAGGGCGATATGCGTCTGATCTCAGTGGTGCTGGGCACCAAAACCGACCGCATCCGCTTTAACGAGTCGGAAAAACTGCTGACCTGGGGCTTCCGCTTCTTCGAAACTGTTACCCCTATCAAGCCGGATGCGACGTTTGTCAGCCAGCGCGTCTGGTTTGGCGACAAGAGCGAGGTTAAACTCGGCGCCGGGGAGAGCGGTTCCGTGACCATTCCGCGCGGCCAGCTGAAAAACCTGAAGGCCAGCTACACCCTCACCGACAAACAGCTCACTGCGCCGCTGAAGAAAGGCCAGGTGGTCGGCACCATCGACTTCCAGCTGAACGGCAAATCCATCGAACAGCGTCCGCTGATTGTGATGGAGGCGGTGGAAGAGGGGGGCTTCTTTGGCCGGATGTGGGATTTCGTCATGATGAAATTCCACGAATGGTTTGGGGGTTGGTTTAAGTAGTTGAAAGCAAAACGGCAACCACAGGTTGCCGTTTTAGCGTCTGGCGCGGCTCTCCCGCTTTAAAAAATAAAATCACTGTACACGCGTGGCATGGTGAACCCGTTACCTCGCATGCGTAGCATCAGGTTAATTAAGGCATGATTGAGCATATAAAGCCGGCCATCGGCGCCATCTTCTATCTGCGTAAGATTGTCGATCGTCCAGCTGATAGCCGATCTGTTTTCGTAACATGCCGACGGCTCAAACAGCTTATCCGCATGTCCGGCTTCAGCCAGCATCGTTAACGCATAGGCTAAAGGATAGGGGCGGTTAATCTCATCCTCCAGTTTCCTGTTCATTCTGGCGAAACTTCCGGCAAGATTATTAATGATCTGCTCTGTAAGCGTGGCTGTTTCGATAACGTAAGAACTGGCGATACCATGCAGGAAATAGTTTTCTGACGGGTCAATATGGTGTGCTGTATGTACCAACTCTTCTATTAACGCGTTAACTCTTTTTTCTTCGCGATCAAGCAGGCCGAGATTAAAGATTGCCATAATGTAATAGAGACCCATATGGGTTCGTTCAACCGGTGTGAGGCTATCCATCAGCGCGTTGGCCTGGCTAATACGATCCTGTTTATAGTGAATAGCCTGATGATGACCCGCTGCGGCGATGGCGTTTAACATCGTCAGTAATGGATAAACGGTGACAAATGCAGGCGTCATACTCTGTGGAAATGTCGGGTCGATACCCATTGTCGCCGCGTTATCAAGGTAATCCAGCGTCTCGAAGATGTAGTCCCGGCCATCGTTCTGCAACATCCCGCGATAGCCCATCAGACTGATCGCGCTAAACAGCATGCTCCCCCCGCGCCCGCGGAAAAAGGGCGATGGAATAGTAGCCAGCGTCTGCAGCGCCTCGCTAATGTGATTACGCTGCCAGGTTACGGCGGCTTGCGCTTTATTGCAAACTGCCAGCGCAAAAAACACCGAGGTATAGGCAGATAGCTTCTCGTAGTCGCCATGCTTTCCGCTGTTCTCATCTTTTATGCGGTTCGATTTAATCTCATTTATTGCGGTAAATAATAACCGTGGCAGATCCACACTCTTTTCCAGAATATCAAAAAGGTTGATATTTAATTTGGCGAGTGCATCAATGGTTATACTGTATTGCATCACCTTCCGATAAGGGTCAGGTTCGCTATTAATTAAATAGAGGATGTTAGAGATGTAATCGAACTTATCATTGTCGCTAAGTCTCTCCTTGGGTTTAATCAGCAGGCAGATAAAATCACAAAGCAAAGAGGAAAACCGCACATAACTATTTTTATATTGGGTTTTATGCTTGAGATCTTCAAATGCCTCCTGGATCCACAGGGAAAGTGTTTCGCTGTAGGGCATCGGATATTGCCCTAATCCCAGACCCCTGACTATTCTGCTCCAGGGCGTGGTAATAAGTCGGTTTTCGCCATTCAGTTGGCATAATGCCGCGTGCAAATTATTGTCGGATGTCAGGTTAGTCGTGTGCTGCATATTAAAGTGCCTCTGTCACAGTCTGTTCAACAACAGGTACGCTGAGACCGAGAAAATGGTCGCGCTTCCCTTGTAAAATTTCCAGCGCCCAGTTGAGCCACTTGATGCCTTCGCAGTAAATCGCGACCGGCCTGCGCTGGGTAACGACGCTGTCTTTAATGGTGCCGTCAAGCTCAGAGGAAAAGTGGAAAGGCGGCATTGCGGCAAAGTGTGTTCCCATCACAAAGACTAAACGCACCAGCCACCAGGGATCGTCTTGTACATATATTGAATTCGGATTGGCGCTGTCGTAGACGTTGCTCATCACCTGCGCAAAGTATTTTTCTATCCCAACGATCGACGGGTCATTAAGGGGATTACTGTTATTTTGTGCACAATCGGCAACCTTGTAGGACTGCTGATAGACATTATTATCCGTGAACTGAATTCGGATAACCGGGCTTTCACCAGCGCTGACGTTCATATCCAGCGTAAAGAGCTCATTATGGATTTCATCATAATGTCCGATGGAGTTGTGCCATGGCTTATTATCGTACATATAATCATCCTGGCAGCCAGCCCCTTCGCTTTGGAAGCCAATTGCCCGTGGATCGAGAAAACGCAGTTGAATAATGTTGGCGTTAATCGCTGTCAGGGCCTGAGTAATCTCTTCTTCGCTTCGCTGCTGGTTAATTAATTCCTGTACCGCCAGCAAGGGCGCCGTATTATTAATCTTGATGTTTTCCGTATTCGTATCGCCCATCACCAGCGAGTGATAGCGTGGTTCAAGCATACGCTGGTACTCAGGATGGGAACGGAAGGCGCTCAGCAGGGCTTTAATATTCAGGAACTCGCCACCGTTGATAATAATCTTCTCGCTGTCCAGCAGCTCTGGGCCAAAAGTCCGGGGTGCGGTCTGACGGCATAACCCCAGGCGATCTTCGATTTTCCTGAAATAGGCGATTTCCAGCGTATTGCCGCCCGATAGTTTCCGCTTCTCCCGATGAACGTTGTCGCGCAGAAAAGTAAAAATGATTTCATACAGTCGGGCAACGATGGGAGGTGCAAGGCAGTTTCGTTGGATAAACTGGCTGACCTCTTCCCCCTCGATCAGACTCATCTCGTAAATGACTTCCTTACAGGTATCTTTGCCGACCCGCTCCTGGCCGACAGGAGTAAGGATTTCACGTTCGGTAATGCGGTAAATCTGCGGGAAGAAGGGTTTCACGCTGTCCGGCAGGGCCCGGAGATAATCCACCTGCCGGGCAGCTTTGGCAAAGGGGGGAAGCATTACGCCTTGACCTCCCGGGGACCATTTAGCGGCGGTTAAGGCCTCGCTTAATATTTTCCTTACCACGATCGGTTCATCAGGTGAGCGTTGAATGAACATCGTCATCGATTCGCTACCGCCGTTACAGAACAGCACCGGCACTTCATCCGCCTCGATATAAGCGTTAATCGTGCCGCAAAGCAGATTTCGCCGTTCGGCATAGTCAGCCACCTGGTGGTATTCGTCGGTGAGATCTGCCTGCGCTTCCCGCTCCCGCTGTTCCAGGATCAACTCTGGGTTGCGCGACCAGACATCGCGCACCGAGGCGATCAGCATAATTTCAGCCTGATACGGCGCGGTTTCCAGCGCGTCAGGAGCGAGCAGGCTATCCAGCGTAATGACTGAAAGATGGCAATCAAGGGCCGCTTGCATCTGCTGATCCGGGAACTCTCCCAGCAACATTTTATAGGTATTAATTTCCAGATCCCGCTGTGCTGTCAGTGGCAGGCCGGTAATGGAGATGACCAGCACACGGGCGTCGGTAAGCCCGGCAGCAAAATGTTTCACCACTGCCCAGGGCGACAACTTGCGGCCCACTCTGGAGTAGTAATCGCGACACAGCTGAACAGCGTTGTCTAACGAAGCGGCTCCGGCGGTGACAAGGCACGCGAGCCAACCGATAAAATCACGGCTCACCAGGCAGCTTTTTCCCTTATGGAATAATCCAGGGCGGTGAAGGTTCAGGAGTTCAAAGGTGAGGGTTTGCAGAATTATGCGTCGTATTACCTGCGTTTCAGGCTGAGCTTCGACGGTACGTAATTGCAAAAGTCTGCGCAGCGATGCTCCCTCACTCTGTTGCGCTTCAATGCGCAGGCAAATAGCGGCATAGTCTGGCGCGGTTGCCAGTTCCTGTAGCGCATTAAACACGTCGGTATTACTGAGTTCGTCGAGGCTGGATAAGTAAAAGAGCGTCTTTTCCGCATGGATAATAAAAGGGGTTTTTTGATAGCGAATCATGCCGTCCGGGGTGAGAATTTTTAAATCAGCGTAAGTCTGGTGTTTATCGGTTGAATCTCCCTGAATATTGCGTTTCAGACGGGCCATTAACACCCTCTCGCCAGACTGCAAAAAATGACGATAACGCCAGCTATTTTTATAAATACTCGCTACGCTCACCGGGATGTTGCCTTTCACCTCCAGTTTAATCTTCTCAACTTGCTGAATGGCCTGCGTAATTTTCGGTAAAAACTGTGCTGCGAACTCCGTATGGGCACGAGCAACATCCAGCCACCGATCAATACCGATGCAAACCTGGATGGGGTCACTACTGTCCCGGATAGTCGTTAACGCCCCCAGCGCCCCCATAATAAGCGACGCTTCCTGTCTGTCGCCGGTAAACGAAAACGTCGGGGTATGAATAGGGTTATCGCGCAGCATCTGCACCGATTTATTTCCGAGACCGAGCTCTATAATCGCGTCAGCACCCAGACCGTCCGCCATGCTGGCGCTAGTGGCAGAAACCATGACCAGATCCACAAGGGCAAGGATGGACAGGCGTATTTCCTCTTTATCGGTCAGGATTTTGTCGCAGTGGTTGGCAATCACCGGCGTATGAGGATCCTGAAATACGATCTGCTGGTCGAGCAGGAATTGTTCGAGTCCCCACGTTAAGGGGGCCAGTTGCGCCGAGTGGGTGATAAAGGCGGTGGGCTCCTTAAGCTTAATGACCTCGATATCTGCAAAATTCTTCATAAAGATATCGAAGCATGATTTTATGCTCGCTTTCACATACAGATTGATTTGTCGGCGGCTATAAATTTTATGCACTTCGATTTCGCTGCTAAGAAATTCATCCTTTAATGCAGCAGAGGCGTCGGCGAGCGTTTTTTCCCGGCCACGTAACGCAATAACGTAATAGAATTCGGTGACTAAGGGCTGTGCTTTTAGCTCGGGGGGATAATAATCAAAAACCGCCTGACTGAAGGGATCGTCATGGCTTTCGGAAGCCAGCAAAATATAAGGGGTAAAAAAGTTGGCGATTTTTACACCGTCACCGATGCTTAGGGCACCGCTGGCAACGGCGGCGTTAATCATGCCAAAACTCTCTCCGCCGTAGGCAACGACATGCAGAGACAGATTTTGTTGTTCTGCTTGCGCATGACACAGCGCAGCCAGCGCGAGATTATGGGTCAGGAAACTGGCACCGATAAACCCCTGCCGTTCCATCTTTCCTTCAGGAAGGGTCGCTGGGGTAATCAACATCTTCTCGGGCTGGTCCCCGTATCCCATCGCTATCGCCGCGTCACGGTATATCTGCTCAATGCGTTTATTTCCACTGTGCAACAGCTCACCACCAATATTCTGATAAACAGCCCGGCTACCTAATCCCGGAAAGAAACCTACTATATTATTCCTGTTTGCCACATATTTTTCATTCATTATAAACACCCCATTTATTTAACACATTAATATTGATATTTTTATAAGGCAGGTGCATTTGCGCCATCTAAACAGATAAACAGAATGCAGATGAAGTAGTTAATAAAAATATTGTTAGAATATTTTGTCGTGTGTTATTTATTTGAATCGCTGTAAAGCGGGTGAGAACCCTTATTTAATTCTCACCCGATTAATATATTACGGAAATGAATTATCCAGATAGCACAGCACCAGATGCGCTATTAATATAATTAGCCTTTTATTTGGCTCGTTTTTAACCCGCCGTTGAAGCTGCCAAGAATGACCACCATTAAGGCAATTAAGCTCAGCAATGCGCCTACCCAGAGTGGTGAGACAAAGCCATAACCTTTGTCCAGGGCCATGCCGC
Source organism: Leclercia sp. LSNIH1 (assembly GCF_002902985.1). Classification (NCBI taxonomy): domain Bacteria; kingdom Pseudomonadati; phylum Pseudomonadota; class Gammaproteobacteria; order Enterobacterales; family Enterobacteriaceae; genus Leclercia; species Leclercia sp. LSNIH1. The sequence goes on from NZ_CP026167.1 coordinate 2,445,999, forward strand.
CAAGCCAGGCGCCGAGGGCGTTACCAATATTAAACGCGGCAATGTTAGTGCCAGAGGCGACAGTTGGCGCATCGCTGGCATACTTCATCATGCGCAGTTGTAGTCCTGGCGCGGTGGCTAAGCCAACAGTTCCCATCATCAGTAACAGGATCACGGTCATAATCTGATTCTGGGCGGAGAGGGCGAATGCCGCCATCACCACGGTGAGGAGTAACAGGATGGTACCGAGCGATTTGTTCAGTGATTTATCCGCCGCTTTGCCCCCGTAGTTATTCCCCACAAAAGTCCCTACGCCAAACAGCACCAACAGCCAGGGTACCATCTGTGCGGTGAAACCAGAGACCTGCGTCAGGGTAAAGGCGATATAAGTAAACCCACCGATCACGCCACCGAAGGAGAGTACGCTCAGGAGGGCGGATACCCACACCTGAGGTCGGTTGAAGACGGCGAATTCACGGCCAAGGTTAGTATCACGGTGAGCGGGCATAACCGGAATTAACGTCCTGATCCCCACTATCGTTATAAAGCCAATGATTGCCAGTGCCCAGAAGGTTGTACGCCAGCCCAGCTCGAGCCCGACGAAGGTGCCCAGCGGCACACCAACAATGTTGGAGACGGTCAAACCGGCAAACATGAGCGAGATAGCCGCCCCTTTTTTATCCCCTGCAACCATATCAGAGGCCACCACCGCTCCGACGCTGAAGAATGCGCCGTGGCAAAGTGCCGCCACGATTCGACCCAACAGCAGCGTTTCATAACTGGTTGAAAGGGCAGAAATAAGGTTGCCGACAATAAATAAGCCGCTTAAAAGTAACAGGGTTAAGCGGCGCTCCATACGAATCATGACAGCGGTTAACAGAATGGCACCTATAGCTACACTGATCGCATAACCAGAAACTAAATATCCCGCCACCTGTTCAGTGACATTAAATTCAGCGGCAATTTGCGGCAGCAAGCCTACAATACCAAACTCTGTCAGACCGATCCCAAACGCGCCAAGCGCCAGGGCAAAAAGTCCTGTAGGCATTTTCTTCTCCTGATTGATAGGATTATTCGTATAACGAATAATATTTAAGTGATAAGTGGCATACGCATGCGGTGAAATAAATACAGCGTTCAGCTGTGCTTCAATTAATAGATTGCCGCACTCAGCATGCCTGCTGAAATAGGTGAAAATAATTGTGTCGCCTGTTCTCCTCAATGGAGCTCATTCGGAATGAATATTATGAATTTGTCAGGTATAGTAGAAATTAATTATCACAATACCAGGTATTACAATGGATAATCTTAAGAAGCTGGATTTGAATCTGCTGTTGACGCTGGATGCGTTGCTAACAGATCCCAACGTCACGCGCGCAGCCCGAAAGCTCAATCTTTCTCAGCCCACTGTCAGCGTGCAACTGGCGAAGCTGCGTAAAAGTCTCGACGATCCGCTCTTTTTACCTGGTCCACGCGGCATGCGTCCTACCGCGCGCGCGGAGCTTCTGCGCGCGCCGCTCGGCCAGGCGCTGGCATTACTGGATAAAGCCATCTCTTCCCCTGGCCCGTTTATTCCCGGCGAATCCCTGCATACCTGGCAGGTGATTGCGGCAGATTACTGCGAAAATACGGTGCTGCTGCCGGTGCTGAAAAATTTACGTCGTGAAGCCCCCGGCACCCGCCTGGCCGTGCTGGAAAACGCCAATTCACAAATTGCCCAGGTAGCAGGACAGGATAAGGTCGATCTTTTTTTCCATATCCGCGAAGAGTCACCCCAGGGACTGCGCTGTCGCATGTTATTTAGCGAACGCTACGTCCTGGTCTGCCGGGCAGGTCATCCCTGGCTGAAATCAACGCCAACGCTCAGGCAATTTCTGGAACTGGATTTTGTGATGATTTCACCGGACGGCGGCGGTTTTTGGGGAAATACGGACAGGGTGCTGTCGGAGATTGGGTTAAGCAGAAAAGTCGTGCTGTCGGTGCCGCATTTTATGTTTGCCGTCTTTACCATTGCTACGACCGATCTGGTCGGTATGCTACCGTTGCGGCTGGTGAGGGATAACCCGCAGCTCCATTACTTCGCACCCCCCGTTGATATCCCAGGCTTTGAGATGAATATGCTCTGGCACGAACATTTGCATCGTGAGCCTGCACACAAGTGGCTGCGGGATCTGGTGGTGAGGTCTCTGGAAGAGGGCGAAAATGGATGAACCGAACTCGCCGGGTGGCGGCTTCGTCTTACCCGGCCTACGAACAGCCCGGCCAACAAACGACCCGCGCAAGCGCCGTCCCGCCGGGCAATAAACCGCTTTCAGTACATCAATTTAATCTGCTGCCCCTTCGCGTATGTCACCATATCCTCATCCGGACGGCAGTCGCTCACGATGGCATCAAAACAGGTCAGCTCGCCCATTCGGGCCGGGCGCACTTTGCCTATCTTGCTGTGATCCACCACCAGCACATGGTACTGAGCCATGCTCATCGCCCACTGTTTTACCGGCAGCTCATCCAGATTAAAGCAGGTCGCGCCCTGACGGACATGCACACCCGCCGCGGAGTAAAAGGCAATATCCGGGCACAGGTTATTAAGCGTGTCCTGCAGATTGAGCGGTTTGAAAATGGCATTGCTGGCGTGGAACTCGCCGCCGCAGAGGATCACCCGGCACCCCGGTTTTTCCTGCAGGGCGAGGAACGTATTCAGGGAGTAGCAGACGCCGGTAAAGGGCAGGTCGTTATCAATGGCTTCGATGATCCAGGGGGTAGTGGTACCGCAATCGAAAAAGAGCGTTTGATGCGGCTGCACCAGCGAGGCGGCCAGACGTGCGGCTTTGCGCTTCTCTTCCACCAGGCGGGTCTTTTGATCGCTCAGCAGATAGTGGCTGGCGCTGCGGGGTTCGAGGACGATATAGCCGCCAAGCAGCACTACGGGGCCGCTTTCACTGTTGAGATCCCGTCGAATGGTCATCTCAGAGACACCCAGCAGCGCGGCGGCTTCTTTCAGATGCAATTTATCGCTGCGCTTAAGCGCATTAATCAGTTGAGCCAGCCGTTCGTCACGTCGTGTTTCCATAGGTCCTCGGAGCCAAAAATGAACCCCCGTTACGCCGGGGGCTCAAGTTTAACTCGCTAAACCCGACTTAGTCACGTATCCAGCCTTTACGGATAGGCAGGGCAAAGCAGAAGCGGTGAAGCTGCGAAAGACGTTGATAGATAACGTCACCGCACAGATTCCAGAGGATCTGCGCGCTCAGGCAGCCCAGCAAGCCGACCATCAGCCCGCCCAGCATATCCATCGGCCAGTGCACGCCAAGATAGACGCGGGACCAGGCGACAGCGCAGGCTACCATCATTAAGACGATGCCCGACCAGACGCGGTGCCAGAACAGAAACGCCAGCGCAAAGGTGAAAATGACGGTGCCGTGATCGCTCGGGAAGGAGTCGTCTGCGGCGTGAGGCAGGAAGTTATAGCCGACACGATCGGCAAACGGGCGGTCATGAGGGAAAAGATGCCCCAGCAGCCACGACGCTGCCAGGCTAATCACCAGCGCCATGGCAATTTTAATCACCAGCTGGCGCTGGGCACCCACCTGTTTGCGCGGTCCCCACAGCCAGAGGATCGCAATCAGCGCCGGCACGATGCTGATCAGGTCTTTCGCCACAAAGGTGGCGAGATTAATGCTCCACTCCGCTGAAGCAGGTGTGGCATTAATCAGATGAAACAGTCCGTAGTTGAGATCTTCTAACATATCCTCGTTACTCTTTTGCAAACCAGGCGGACACCAGGCCATAGGCCACCACCTGAGAAAACCACACCCACCAGCCTGCCCACAGGTTATGGGAGAAGAAATGTGCACCGCGCATCACCTGGCCATAGCCCATCCCCAGCCCGAGCACGATACCCGCGGCGACCATTCCCCAGGCCAGGCGCGGACGTTCACGCCAGAAGGCGAAGAACAGCCCCATCACCATAAAGCCGCTTGAGGCGTGCCCGCCCGGAAAACAGCGCCCGGGGCCACTGCCGGCAGGGGCGGCGTCAAACAGGGGATAGGACAGCGCTTTGCCGCCGTACTCCACCAGGTCCCAGGGGCAGCTGTGATGGCTGGTGGCTTTCAGTATGCCCACCACCGCCGTGCCAAGCCCCATCAGCAACGCCCCGGTCACCCACTGAGCGTTGCGTCGCCAGATACCGTACAGCAGCATCCCGGCGGCCAGAGTGATGGTCAGGTATTTCGCCAGTCGATGATTGAGCAGATCGAGCAGCGCATTCTGCTGCAGCGGAAAGTGTTGGCTCGCCGCATCAAACCAGTAGCCGGTCAGCACTCTGTCGAGGGTTTCATCCCGCGAAAGCCAGGTAAAAACCGCGGCCAGCACCAGCAGCACAATTAACTGGTTAACATAAAAACGTACCGGCAAAGGGTAAAGGGGTTTTGTCTTAGAACTCTTTAACTTAGACAATTCTGAAGCGGAGGAAATCTGTGTCATAATTAAGGTCAATGACTGGAAAAGCCTAAGCATACGGATGCCAACTTAAGGAAACCTTAAACGACGGCGATTTGTGCGTTATTTCTGAACTGCTGCGTGAATCTGCTATCGCTGGCGCGGCCATTTCATTACACTCTGCGCGATTTTTTATCGGATATTGAGACCCCATGTTAAACCGTTCTTCTTCTGGCACTCGCCTGGGGCGTCAGGCGTTGTTGTTCCCCCTGTGCCTGGTGCTTTACGAATTCTCCACCTATATCGGTAACGATATGATCCAGCCCGGCATGCTCGCCGTAGTGGCGCAGTACAACGCCGGGATCGAGTGGGTGCCCACCTCCATGACCGCTTACCTGGCGGGGGGGATGTTTTTACAGTGGCTGCTCGGCCCGCTGTCGGACCGTATTGGCCGTCGTCCGGTGATGCTCACTGGGGTGGCGTGGTTTATCGTCACCTGTCTGGCGACCCTGCTGGCGCAAACCATCGAGCAGTTTATGGTGCTGCGTTTTTTACAGGGGGTCAGCCTGTGCTTTATCGGCGCGGTCGGGTACGCCGCCATCCAGGAGTCGTTTGAGGAGGCGGTGTGCATCAAAATCACCGCCCTGATGGCTAACGTGGCGCTGATTGCGCCGCTGCTGGGCCCGCTGGTAGGGGCGGCGTGGGTGCACGTCGCGCCATGGGAGGGGATGTTTGTGCTGTTTGCCGTGTTGGCCGCCATCTCGTTTTATGGTCTGCACCGGGCGATGCCCGAAACGGCTACCCGCATCGGCGAAAAGCTCTCACTGCAGGAGCTGGGGCGCGACTATAAAGAGGTGCTGAAAAACGGTCGCTTTGTGGCCGGGGCGCTGGCGATTGGCTTTGTCTGTCTGCCGCTGCTGGCGTGGATCGCCCAGTCGCCGGTGATCATCATCAGCGGCGAAAACCTCAGCAGCTACGAATATGGCCTGCTGCAGGTGCCGATTTTTGGTGCGCTGATTGTGGGTAATATCGTGCTGGCCCGTTTGACCTCGCGCCGTACCGTGCGCTCGCTGATTATTATGGGCGGCTGGCCGATCGTGATTGGGTTGGTGGTGGCCGCGGTGGCGACGGTCGTCTCATCGCACGCTTACCTGTGGATGACCGCGGGTCTCAGCATCTACGCGTTTGGTATTGGGCTGGCAAACGCCGGGCTGGTGCGCCTGACGCTGTTTGCCAGCGAGGTGAGCAAAGGGACGGTGTCGGCGGCGATGGGCATGTTACAGATGCTGATCTTTACCGTGGGCATTGAGGTGAGCAAACACGCCTTCAGCAGCGGCGGCAACGGGCTGTTCAGCCTGTTTAATCTGGTAAACGGCCTGCTGTGGCTGGCGCTGATGTTTGTCTTCCTGAAAGACAAGCGGGTGGGCAGTTCGTTACAACCGGATTAAGCGGGCATGGTGCCCGCATTTTGCCGGGTGGCGGCTTAGCCTTACCCGGCCTACAAGACCTGCGAACCCGTAGACCTGCGCAAGCGAAGCGCCGCCGGGCATAGGCACTGTGCTCGCATTTTTGCCGGGTGGCGCTGCGCTTACCCGGCCTACAAAATCGTAGGCCCGTGCAAGCAACGCGCCGCCGGGCATGGCCTTAGCTGAACGGCGCCTCGCGGTTCAGGACGCGGTCGATAATCTCCAGCACCCCTTCTTCATTATTGTGCGGCGCCTCATAGCGGGCGATCGCTTTGATGTGATCCCGGGCGTTGGCCATGGCAAAACTAAACCCGGCCTGGCTCAGCATCTCCACGTCGTTACCGCTGTCGCCAAAGGCGACCACTTCGCTGTCATCAATGCCCCACAGTTCCTGAAGCAGACGCAGGCCGTTGGCCTTGTGGATCCCCGGCAGGATAAGGTCGATATTGCCGTAGCCGGTGGTCACCGGCACCATAATATCGCTCAGTTTGTCGTGGATCATCTCCTGGATGCGCGGGATCGCCTCATCCGGCAGATTCAGCCCGAATTTAAAGAAGATATCGTTAAAGTTGTCGAAGTTATCCACCTTTTCCAGGCGGTGATAATATTTCGCGGCAACGTCGTGGAACGCTTCGCCATAGTGCTTGAGGGTATAGGCGCTGCCTTTCCCGCAGGCGATCACTTCCACTTCCGGGATGGAACAGAGAAACTCTGCGACGGTGGCGAACTGCGCCTGGGTCAGCTCGCCGTTATAAACATCTTCTCCGGCATTTACCACCCAGCCGCCGTTTTCAGCGACGAAGGCGATCTCATCGGCTATCTCCGGGAAAAAGGAGATCAGCTGGTAGTACTGGTTACCGCTGGCGACCACAAACCGTATGCCACGCTCCTTCATTTGCGCATACTGGCGCAGAAAGCGCGCGCGATTGTACTCCTTCGCATCGTTCAGGAAGGTGCCATCCATATCAACCGCAATCATCTTAACGCTCATTATCCATTCTCCATGACAGATTCACTCTGCGACGCCGGTTTAGCGACTGCCCGGGCGACCAGGGCGGCAATGATCACTAAGCCCAGTACCACCATCATGGCGCTGCGTAAGCCATAATGCTCCCCGAGGAAGCCCAGCAGCGGCGGGCCCACCAGGAAGGCGAGATAGCCGGTGGTGGCGACCACGCTGACGCGCCCTGGCGCATCCGGGCCGGTATCGCTGGCTGCCGAGATGGTGAGCGGGAAGCCGAGCGAAGCGCCAAGTCCCCACAGGATCACCGACACGCCGGCCACCCAGTCGACATCAACAAAAATAATCAATGCAATACCCAGCCCGCCCAGCAGGGCGCTGGCGCGGACCACCGTCACGCGGCTGTAGCGGTCGATAAACCAGCCGCCGGTAAAGCGACCGACGGTCATACCGAGCGTAAACCCGGCGTAAATCAGCGAGCCGGAGGTGGGGCTGAATCCGTGGCCGTCCACCATCAGCAGCGGCAGCCAGTCGTTTGCAGAACCTTCGGCAAAGGCCATCGCCAGCACCACCACGCCAATCAGCATCAGCTGCATATCGCGATAAAACGGCACGCCTTTCTCACCCTTTTTGCTCTCACCGGCCTGGTTCTTGCCGTTGCCATCCGGGATGGCGGTGATCCCCAGCAGAACCGGGGCGATACAGACCAGCGCCGCCAGCAAAGTATGGGTCGTGGCGGCGATACCGGAGGCGGTCAGAGCCATGCCGATACCGGCGCCTGCCAGGGTACCGAGGCTGTAAAAGCCGTGCATCATCGGCAGTACGGTTTTGTTCATCTCCTGCTCGATAGTGGCGCCTTCGACGTTGATCGCCACCTCTGCCGCGCCAAAACTGCCGCCAAAGACGGTCAGCCCGAGGGCAAACGCCAGCGGGGAGGCAAACCATAGCGCAGCGCTGAGCATCATCATACCGAGAATCGCGCAGCACATGGTGGTGCGGATCACGGTCCGCGTGCCGAAGCGCTTAACCAGCCAGGCGGAGCAGAGAATGCCGCTCATCGAGCCTATCGACAGGCCAAATAGCACGATGCCCATTTCCGCCGTCGAGACCGACAAAATGTCGCGAATGGCGGGGGTACGTGTGGCCCAGGAGGCCATCAACAGGCCGGGGATAAAGAAGAACATAAACAGCGCCCACAGGCGGCGTTGCAGCTTTTTGCGCGATGAGATGTCGGTCATGATTTCTGTACCAGAGGGACAACACAGGAGACAACACTAGCAAGTTTGTGTACATTTGTACATAAATTCGCTGAGGTAAAAATGAACAGACGACCCAACGATCCGCAACGGCGGGAACGGATATTGCAGGCCACCCTGGACACCATCGCCGAACACGGCCTGAACGCCGTCACCCACCGCAAAATCGCCAGCTGCGCCGGGGTGCCGCTGGGGTCGATGACCTACTATTTTTCCGGGATGGACGCGCTGCTTGAGGAAGCCTTCACCTGGTTTACGCAGCAGATGTCGGTGCAATACCGCGAGTTTTTTGCCGGGGTGACGGGGCCGGAGATGGCCTGCGAGTCGATTACCACCCTGATTCACAGCTCCCAGGTCACCACGCCGCACAATATGGCGCTGATGTACCAGCTTTATGCCTTTATGAACCGCAGCCCGTCGTTAAAAACCGTGATGCAGGACTGGATGAAAACCAGCCAGACGACGCTGGAGCAGTGGTTTGATCCGGTCACCGCCCGCGCGCTGGATGCGTTTATCGAAGGGATGACGCTGCATTTTGTTACCGACCGGCAGCCGCTTTCACGAGAAGAGTTAAGGGCGATGGTAGGGCGGATTGCGGGGGAGGGGGGATAAGCGTCAGGCCAGCAACAGCCTTTGCCGCAAACGCAGATAGTGATTTTACTTTTATGCAACATTGTGCCAGAAAGAGTGTTTAAATTTTATGCATGAATCGATGGCATCATATCAGGCTAAACGGGCATAATAGATTTTACCCGGGTAAAATTGGCACCATTCTCATTGTCAGCCTACGCTTATATTTTTACCCGGATAAAAAGGCAAGCGCATGCCCGCTATCACCCTTACCGCCTTCTGGCAGCAGCAGGAGATTGCGCACGGAACCCTGAGCGAACTGATGCAGCAGTTACAATCCGCTAACATCGGTCGTGAAACCGTTTTCATCTTTAACGATCGCAGCGGCAAGCGCCTCGATATTCATCTTCATGCAGATATTGCCAGCACCCTGGCGGTCTACCCGGAGCTGGCGGAAAGCACCCCGGTGAAAACCCGTGGACGACCAAAACTGGGCGTGTCGGCAAAAGAGGTCACCCTGCTGCCCCGACACTGGGAGTGGCTGGCTACCCAGCCCGGCGGCGCTTCCGCCACCCTGCGCAGGCTTATCGATCAGGCGAGGAAAAGCGCTAAACCGGTGGATAACAAGCGCCAGCGCCACGACCGCGCCTATCACTTTATGTACGAAATTGCCGGGGACCTTCCTGGCTACGAGGCCAGCATGCGCGCGCTGTTTGCTGACGATGAAGCCACGTTTACGGCCACTATCGCAAACTGGCCGCAGGATATTCGCGAGTACGCGCTACGGTTAGCCTTTGGCAAAGAAGAAGCGAACCAGGACGCCTAAAATCTCTACAAGTGTAAATTTTTGTGCAATTTGCTTCTTTGGTATTACTATAATTTATTGATTTTAATAATATTAAAATCCACTACTGCTTTCTCTTTTTTCGTCAGACAACAAAACGCAGAAGGATACGCTACGCTTTGTAAACCAGCCTGCGGCAAGCGTTTCTACCTCTTCTGCGGACGTCGCCACCATAACACCGGGGAAGCCACTATGACCCACAGTCATGAAGATGATGTGAAAATGCTGCTGTCTGCGTTTGAGCAACGTCTCGAACAACTTTTGCCTGCGGGAGAGCAGGAAGGGCAGGTCTATGCGGCCATGCGCGATGCCACGCTTGTCGCGGGCAAGCGCATGCGCCCTCTGTTGCTGCTGCTGGCGGCGCGGGATATGGGCTACAAAACAGAGCCGACGGGCATTCTCGATCTGGCCTGCGCCATTGAGATGGTCCATGTCGCCTCCCTGATCCTGGATGACATGCCCTGCATGGACAACGCTACGCTCCGCCGCGGGCGGCCTACGGTTCACTACCAGTATGGCGAACACGTGGCGATTCTGGCGGCGGTGGCGCTGCTCAGTCACGCTTTTTGCGTCATCTCCCGCACGCCTTCGCTGACCCACGAGGCAAAAGCGCGGGCGATTGCTGAGCTCTCTGCCTCCGTGGGGCATATGGGGCTGGTGCAGGGACAATTCCGCGATCTCAATGAGGCTCGCCAGAACCGAAACACCGATGAGATCCTCCTGACCAATGAGCTGAAAACCAGCAGCCTGTTTAACGCCACCCTGCAACTGGCGGCGATTGCGGCCGACGCGCCACCTCCGGTCAGCGAACGGTTGCGCTTTTTTGCCCGCGATCTCGGCCAGGCCTTCCAGCTGATTGATGACCTGACCGATGGCTCCAGTGCCAACGGCAAAGATCCGCATCAGGATAAAGACAAATCGACGCTGGTTGCCGTGCTCGGGGCAGAGAGTGTCTTCCTGCGGCTGCGCGAGCACGTGCGCAGCGCCGATCAGCATATTGCTACCGCCTGTCAGCCGGGAAATACCGCCCGCTACTATGTTCACATCTGGTTTGAAAAACAGCTGACGCTTATCAGCCAGAGCCTGTCATTATCCCTGTCGGAGTGTCAATGAGCAGCCTGTCGCAACGTAAAAGCGATCATCTCGATATCGTCCTTAACAGCACGCCCGGCGTAAAAAAGTGTACCAGCGGCTTTGAAAAATGGCGCTTCGGGCATTGCGCACTGCCCGAACTGCATCTTGATGAGATTGACCTCTCGACCCCGCTGTTTGGCCGAACCCTGAACGCGCCGCTGCTGATAAGCTCCATGACCGGCGGCACCCGCCGGGCGAGCCAGATAAACCAACACCTTGCCACCGCCGCCCAGACGCTGGGGCTGGCGATGGGGGTGGGCTCCCAGCGCGTGGCGCTGGAGAGTGACGCCAGGTATGGCCTGACGCGCGAACTCCGAGCCGTTGCCCCGGACATTGTGCTGATGGCGAACCTCGGCGCGGCGCAAATCGCGGGACCACAGGGGCTGGATTATGCCAAACGGGCCGTCGAGACCCTTGCGGCGGATGCGCTCATCATCCACCTTAACCCCCTGCAGGAGGCGCTGCAGCACGGCGGGGATCGCAACTGGTGCGGCGTCATCGATGCCATCCATCGCACCGTCGAGGCGCTGCATGTGCCGGTGGTGGTCAAAGAGGTGGGCAACGGGATTTCGGTACCGGTGGCCCGCAAGCTGGTCGCGGCAGGTGTGGCGATGCTGGATGTCGCCGGTGCCGGGGGCACCAGCTGGGCGGCGGTTGAGGGCGAACGCGCCGTTAATGCCCACGACCGGGCGGTGGCGATGGCCTTTGCCGACTGGGGGATCCCGACCGCAACGGCGCTCCAGGATCTGCATCAGGCGCTGCCCGATATGCCGCTGGTGGCCTCGGGCGGGATCGCCAACGGCATTGAGGTGGCAAAAGCGATCCGCTTAGGCGCAAGCCTGGTGGGGCAGGCGGCCGGCGTGCTGCAAAGCGCGTTAACCTCCAGCGAGGCGGTTATCGACCATTTTCAGGTGATTATCGACCAGCTGCGCGTCGCCTGCTTCTGCACCGGCAGTGCAAACCTGGCCCAGCTGCGTCAGGCCACGCTGGTGGCGCAAACGTAATGGCGCCAGCATGGGATATCATCTTAGCGGGCGGCGGACTGGCCAACGGGCTGATCGCCTTACGCCTGCGACAGCTACAGCCGGCGCTGCGCGTACTGCTTCTTGAGGCTGACAGTAAGCCTGGCGGGAATCACACCTGGTCTTTTCACGAGGGCGACATTACTCCGGAACAGCATCGCTGGGTTGCCCCGCTGGTGGCTCACCGCTGGCAGGGGTATGACGTCCGCTTTCCGGACCTGAACCGCACCCTTGCCGGGGACTATCTCAGCATCACCTCCGAACGTTTTGCCGAGGTGTTGACCGCGACCTGCGGCGACAATCTGCATACCCGCGTCGCAGTCACCGCGCTCACCCCGACGTCGGTGACGCTTGCTGACGGCACCACGCTCCAGGCCCGGGCGGTCATTGATGGTCGGGGCTACATGGCGGACAGGCATCTTACTACCGGCAGCCAGTCTTTCCTCGGCCAGCAGTGGCGTCTGAGCGAGCCCCATGGCCTGACCCGGCCCATCCTGATGGATGCCACGGTCAATCAGCAGGGCGGGTATCGCTTTGTCTACACGCTGCCGCTTTCCGCCACCGAACTCTTGATCGAAGATACTCACTACGTTGACGCCGCCCGACTGGATGCTGGCGTTGCGCGGCAAAACATCGCCGATTATGCCCGCGAGCAGTGCTGGGCGCTGGCGCATCTTGAGCGCGAAGAGCAGGGCGACCTCCCCATTATGCTGGCGGGCGATTTCCCGGCCTTCTGGCAGGGGCGAGACAAACAGCCCTGCAGCGGCCTGCGCGCCGGGCTGTTTCATGCCACCACCGGCTATTCTCTGCCTCACGCGGTGGCACTGGCCGAGGCTATTGCCGCAAGCGCGGATAGCAGCGCAGCCGCGCTTTTTTCCGTTATCCATCGCTACTCCCTGCGCCAGTGGCGCGAGCAGCGCTTTTTCCGCTCCCTCAACCGCATGCTCTTCCTGGCGGGGGATGCCGATAAGCGCTGGCAGGTGATGCAGCGGTTTTACTCTCTTAACGAAGGGCTGATTGCCCGCTTTTACGCCGGAAACATTACTCTGGCCGATAAAGCGCGGATCCTGGCAGGCAAGCCCCCGGTACCCGTCGGCGAAGCGATGCTCGCCATACTGAAACTCACTCCCCGGATGCGAGCGTTTCACCATGAATAAAACAGTGATTATTGGCGCCGGTTTTGGCGGATTAGCGCTGGCCATTCGGCTACAGGCGCAGGGCATCAACACGCTTCTGCTGGAGCAGCGGGATAAGCCCGGCGGACGCGCTTACGTTTATCACGACGAGGGATTCACCTTTGACGCCGGGCCGACGGTGATAACCGATCCCAGCGCCATCGAAGAGCTCTTTACCCTGGCCGGTAAACGCATGGTCGATTATGTCGAGCTGCTGCCGGTGACCCCGTTCTATCGCCTCTGCTGGGAGACGGGAGAAGTCTTTGATTACGACAACGTGCAGACCCGGCTGGAAGAGCAGATAAGACGATTTAACCCGCGCGATGTAGAGGGCTACCGCAAGTTTCACGCTTATTCGCGGGAGGTGTTTAACGAGGGCTATCTCAAGCTTGGCACGGTGCCGTTCCTCTCTTTTCGCGACATGCTTCGCGCCGGGCCGCAGCTTACCCGCCTTCAGGCCTGGCGCAGCGTCTACAGCATGGTCTCCCGCTTTATCGAGAACGAACAGTTGCGCCAGGCGTTCTCGTTTCATTCCCTGCTTGTGGGGGGCAATCCCTTCGCCACCTCGTCCATTTACACCCTGATCCACGCCCTTGAACGGGAGTGGGGCGTCTGGTTTGCCCGGGGCGGCACCGGGGCGCTGGTGCAGGGGCTGGTGAAGCTCTACCAGGATCTGGGCGGCGAGCTACAGTTGAATGCGGAGGTGACCCGGCTGCAGGCAGACGGCGATCGTATCAGCGCCGTCACGCTAAAAGATGGCCGGACGATCCCGGTCGCGGCGGTGGCCTCCAATGCCGACGTGGTGCATACCTATGAAAAGCTGCTGGGACATCATCCCACAGGGGCGGCGCGCGCGGCCTCGCTTAAGCGCAAACGGATGAGTAACTCCCTGTTTGTGCTCTATTTTGGCCTTAACAAGCAGCACGATCTGGCCCACCACACCGTCTGTTTCGGGCCGCGCTATAAAGCGCTTATCGACGAGATATTTAATAAAAACGCCCTGGCGGAGGATTTTTCCCTCTATCTGCATGCCCCCTGCGTCACCGACCCCTCCCTGGCCCCGCCGGGCTGCGGCAGCTACTACGTGTTAGCGCCTGTGCCGCATCTGGGGACGGCGGATCTCGACTGGGACGTTGAGGGGCCGCGCCTGCGTGACAGGATTTTTGCCTATCTCGAAGCCCACTACATGCCGGGGCTGCGCAGCCAGCTGGTGACCCACCGCATGTTTACCCCGTTTGATTTTCGTGACCAGCTTGGGGCGCATCTGGGCTCCGCCTTTTCGGTGGAACCGATCCTGCGCCAGAGCGCCTGGTTCCGGCCGCACAATCGCGACAGCCGCATCCCCAACCTCTACCTGGTCGGGGCGGGTACCCACCCAGGCGCCGGTATTCCCGGGGTGATCGGCTCGGCCAAAGCAACGGCAGGACTGATGCTGGAGGCGCTTTCCCGATGAACACAACCCTGATGGATCACGCCACCGACACCATCGCCGTGGGGTCAAAAAGTTTTGCCACCGCCGCAAAGCTGTTCGATCCCGCCACCCGGCGTAGCGTGCTGATGCTTTACGCCTGGTGCCGCTACTGCGACGACGTGATCGACGGGCAGGAGCTGGGGTTTAACGTCACTCCTGTAGAGCTCACCCCGGCAGAACAGCGTCTTGAGATGCTCAAACGCCAGACCCTGCGCGCCTGGGAGGGGGGCGAGATGCATGAACCCGCCTTTGCCGCCTTTCAGGAGGTGGCGCTGGGGCACAACATCCCGCTCCAGCTGGCTTACGATCATCTGGATGGCTTTGCCATGGATGTGCGCGAGACCCATTACGAGACCTTCGATGACACCCTGCAATACTGCTATCGCGTGGCGGGGGTGGTGGGGCTGATGATGGCGAGGGTGATGGGCGTGCGCGATGAAGCGGTGCTCGATCGCGCCTGCGATTTAGGCCTGGCGTTTCAGCTGACCAATATCGCCCGGGATATTGTCGAGGATGCCCGGGTTGGTCGATGCTATCTGCCGGCCCGGTGGCTGGCGGAGGCGGACATCGACCCGGCGGCAATGACCTCACCCCAGATGCGCCAACCCCTCGCGGGCATTGCCCAGAGGCTGGTGGCCGAAGCCGAACCTTACTATGCCTCTGCCCGGCAAGGTCTGGCCGGGCTACCGCTGCGATCCGCATGGGCAATTGCCTCGGCGCACGGGGTCTACCGTGAAATTGGCGTGAAGGTGAGCGCGGCGGGTGCCCGCGCCTGGGATAATCGACAGGGCACCAGTTCGGTGGAAAAATCGGGATTACTGCTAAAAGGCGCCTTGCTGGCGCTTACTTCTCGTTTTGCGACGCCGTCGCCGCGTCCGGCTCAGCTCTGGCAGCGTCCTCGCTAGCCGCGCGACGCGCCTTGCGCTGGCGTAACGTCGCCTGCAATTTTTCTACCGGCGGGGCATAGAGAAAACCAAAGGAGACGCAGTCCTCTTTGCCCCGCACCGCATGGTGCAGACGGTGCGCCAGATAGAGACGCTTGAGATAACCTTTGCGCGGGATATAGCGAAACGGCCAGCGCTGATGCACCAGCCCATCATGCACCATAAAGTAGAGCGCGCCGTAGGCCGTCATCCCGGCACCAATCCACTGCAGCGGCCACAGGCCCCACGTTCCCAGTGCAATCAGCACAATCGCCAGCACGGCGAATACCACGGCGTAAAGATCGTTCACCTCAAACCAGCCTGTGCGCGGCTCGTGGTGCGATTCATGCCATCCCCAACCCCAGCCGTGCATGATGTACTTGTGGGAAAGAGCGGCGACGAGTTCCATGGCGGCAACGGTTAAAAGCACGATCATTGTGTTGTACAACGCGAGCATTGGGGCTCCTTGGGCTCGGGAAAATTGATCTGGCTGATTAAGCGTAACACTTATTTGGAGCAAGGGTGGGGGCAAGCAATAAAGGGCTTTGCGAAAGGGCTGGTACAGGGTTTCAGGCAACAAAAAACCCATCAACCTTGAACCAAAACGGCGGGGTTGATGGGCTCCACAAATTGGGGACATCAAAGAAAAGCAGTGGCAATAGTTATGACTGACGTCTGGCAGAAAAGTTCTGCGCATAGCGAAAATTTTTTCGTCATTGCGCAAAAATTTTTTATCCCAGACCCGGCCAGATGATGATGATTAGCGTCCCCGCGAGGGTTAACAATACGTTAGCGATGGCATAGGTGCCCGCGTAGCCCAGCGCCGGAATGTTGCTGCGCGCGGTATCGCTGATGATTTCCATCGCAGGCGCACAGGTTCGCGCCCCCATCATGGCGCCAAACAGCATGGCGCGGTTCATACGCAGCACGTAGGCACCGAACAGGAAACAGATCACCACCGGCACCAGGCTGACGATCAGCCCTGCCACCAGCATCTGCCAGCCCACCGCGCCCAGGCTGTGGCCAATGCCGCTACCTGCGCTTAAGCCGACACCCGCCATAAACACCATCAGGCCAAACTCTTTCACCATGTTCAGCGCCCCCTGGGGGATATAGCCGAAGGTAGGGTGGTTGGCGCGCAGGAAGCCGAGCATGATCCCGGCGAACAGCAGGCCGGCAGCGTTGCCGATGCCAAAGCTGAAATTGCTGAACTGGAAGGTGATCATCCCGATCATCAGGCCGACGATAAAGAATGCGCAGAAGGCGAGCAGGTCGGTCACCTGGCTGTGAATGGAGATAAAGCCGATGCGGTCGGCAACGGTCTTCACGCGGCGCGTGTCGCCGCTCACCTGCAACACGTCGCCTTTGTTCAGCACGATGTTGTCATCGATAGGCATCTCGATCTGGCTGCGGATCACCCGGTTGAGGAAGCAGCCGTGGTCGGTCAGTTTAAGCTGTCCCAGGCGGCGGCCCACGGCGTTGTGGTTTTTCACCACGATCTCTTCGGTGACGATGCGCATGTCCAGCAGGTCGCGGTCGAAGACTTCTTTGCCGTTACGGAAGCTCGGGTCGAGACGGGCGTGCGCATCCGGATAACCCACCAGGGCGATATCGTCCCCCATCTGCAACACCGCGTCGCCGTCCGGGTTCGCCAGAATGCCGTTACGGCGGATGCGTTCGATATAGCAGCCGGTCTGGCGATAAATGCCCAGCTCGCGCAGGTTTTTACCGTCTGCCCAGGCCACCAGCTCCGGGCCGACACGGTAGGCGCGGATCACCGGGAGGTAGACTTTGCGTTTGCTGTCCGTATCCAGACCGCGTTCGCGGGCGATTTGCTGGGCGCTGGTCTGCAGATCCTGATGCTGTAACTTCGGCAGATAGCGAGCCCCCACGATCAGGCTCACCAGACCAATCAGATAGGTCAGGGCATAGCCAAGGCTGAGGTGATCTAACGCCATAGAGAGCTGGGCGTTATCCAGCCCCAGATGGCGCAGCGTATCTCCCGCGCCAACCAGCACCGGCGTGGAGGTCATCGAACCGGCCAGCATGCCCGCCGTCAGGCCGATATCCCAGCCAAACAGTTTGCCTAAGCCTAACGCAATCAGCAGGGCGCTGCCGACCATCACCAGCGCCAGCATCAGGTAATTTTTGCCGTCGCGGAAGAAAATAGAAAAAAAGTTAGGTCCGGCTTCAACACCGACGCAAAAAATAAACAGCATAAAGCCCAGATTAAGGGCATCCGTGTTAATACTGAAATGCTGCTGGCCTAATAATAACGAGACGACTAAAACGCCAATAGAATTACCAAGTTGGATTGATCCCAGGCGTAATTTACCCAGGCACAGGCCCAGCGCCAGTACCACAAATAATAGCAGGATGTAATTCCCGTTTAACAATTCTGCGACGTTTATGTTCACGAAGGATAACTTCTTGTTTACCAGTAAGTGGTTGAAGGGACAGGTGATTTAGGCTACTGTTTTCCCGGTGTTGAGGAGCGCTGCGGCTCCCGGCCGCACACTATAATATATATCGAATAATAATACCAAACTATTACTTTATTTATAACAGACAGCAACATCTGCTCGTGATTGCGTAACGACGCGCCGTTCAGGCATGGAATGCCATATAAACCATCTGATTGTGCGTCCAGTGGACGAAAAATGAATTTGCCCGCGCTGTAGGGGGACGATTTGAATATTAAACGTAACTGGTTTGGGGTGGCTTGCTGTTTTTTACTTTTCACCGGCGTGTGCATCTGCCTGACGTTCAACGTAAGGGGGGCATTTATTGCCGCCGGGCGTCCTGAGCTGGGATTATTGTTCTTCACCTTGCCCGGTGCTGCCGCCAGTTTTGTCTCCCGCGGAGGAGAGGTCATCCGGCCGCTGCTCGGCGCAATACTCGCCGCGCCCCTCTGTCTGGTGGTGATGCGTCTGGTCTTTATCCCTTCACGCACGATTGTGCAGGAGATGGCCTGGCTGTTAAGTGGGGTCTTCTGGTGTGCGTTGGGGGCGCTGTTCTTTCTGTTCGTGCGCCGGGCGCTGGAGAACCGCCGGGCAAGAATAAAAACGCCCTCAGAGTGAGGGCGAGAAAGGCTTACTGGGCAGCAAACAGCCCGAGGTGTGCTTTGGCATAGGCTTCAAAATCGGTAAAGCCGCCGATGTGGGTCTGATCGAGGAAGATCTGCGGTACGGTTTCAACCGGCTTACCGACGGTTTTTTCCAGATCGGCTTTGGTGATGCCTTCGGCATGAATGTCTACGTAGCGGTAGTTAAAATCATCACGCTCGGCGGTCAGTTTTTCTGCCAGATCTTTAGCGCGCACACAGTAAGGGCAGCCTGGACGTCCAAAAATTACTGCAAACATGTTCTCTCTCCTGAAACGAAGCCTGACGGCGAATGACGCTATATTGCCGATAACTATCGGTAATGAAAAGCAGGTTCTGCCTGTTACATTGATACCTCCAGGCTATGTTTCGCCAATTACAGCCGCCTTTTCTTTGCCTATACTGGCGATATTGTCATTAACGCCCGTACAGAGAGACCGCATGACGCCCGTAATTGATCTGCTTCGTTCCCACCGTTCCATTCGCCATTTTACCGATCAACCCATCAGCGATGCCCAGCGTGAGGCCATTCTTGCCGGCGCGCAGGGAACCTCCAGCTCCAGCTTCCTCCAGTGCAGCTCCATCATCCGCATCACCGATCCCGCGATGCGTGAACAGCTGGTGACCCTCACCGGCGGGCAGAAGCACGTGGCCGAGGCGGCGGAATTCTGGGTCTTCTGCGCCGACTTCAACCGCCATCTGCAAATTTGCCCCGAAGCACAGCTGGGACTCGCCGAGCAGCTCCTGTTGGGCGTGGTGGATACCGCAATGCTGGCGCAGAACGCCATGACCGCGGCGGAGTCGCTGGGGCTGGGTGGGGTTTACATTGGCGGCATCCGCAACAGCATTGAGGCGGTGACCGAGCTGCTGCAGCTGCCGAAGCATGTCCTGCCGCTGTTTGGCCTCTGCCTGGGCTGGCCTGCGGATAACCCGGACGTCAAGCCGCGCCTGCCTGCGGCGATGGTGATGCATGAAAACCACTACCAACCGGTCGATAAAGCGGTGCTGGCGCAGTACGACGAGGAGCTGGCGAACTACTACCTCAGCCGCGCGACCAATAACCGCCGCGACACCTGGAGCGACCATATCCGGCGCACCATTATCAAAGAAAATCGTCCGTTTATTCTCGACTATTTGCACAAACAGGGCTGGGCGACGCGATAAGTCCATTCATCCTGCGCCTGCCTGCGTGTATGATACGCAGGCTTTTACCAGATCATGTCTGAGAGGTGCAGGGTGAAAATTGCCATATTGTCCCGGGATGGAACGCTCTGGTCGTGTAAACGCCTGCGTGAAGCGGCGCAGCAGCGCGGCCATCTGGTGGAAATCCTCGATCCGCTGTCCTGCTATATGAATATCAGCCCGGCGGCATCTTCTATTCACTATAAAGGGCGCCAGCTGCCGCATTTTGACGCGGTTATTCCGCGCATTGGCTCGGCTATCACCTTTTATGGCACCGCCGCGCTGCGCCAGTTTGAGCTGCTCGGCAGTTATCCGCTGAATGAATCCGTGGCGATCACCCGGGCGCGTGACAAACTACGCTCCCTGCAACTGCTGGCCCGCCAGGGAATCGACCTGCCGATCACCGGTATTGCCCATTCGCCCGACGACACCCACGATCTGATCGAGATGGTCGGCGGCGCGCCATTGGTGGTTAAACTGGTTGAAGGCACCCAGGGCATTGGCGTGGTGCTGGCCGAAACCCGCCAGGCGGCAGAGAGCGTGGTGGATGCGTTTCGCGGCCTGAACGCGCACATTCTGGTGCAGGAGTACATTAAAGAGGCGAAAGGGCGCGATATTCGCTGCCTGGTGGTGGGCGATGAAGTGGTTGCGTCCATCGAGCGTCAGGCGAAAGAGGGCGATTTTCGCTCTAACCTGCATCGGGGCGGCGTAGCCCGGGTGGTGGAGATCACCCCACGCGAGCGGGAGATGGCCCTGCTGGCCGCCAGAACCCTGGGGCTGGACGTTGCCGGGGTCGATATCTTACGCGCCGACAGAGGGCCGCTGGTGATGGAAGTCAACGCCTCGCCAGGGCTGGAAGGCATTGAGAAAACCACCGGGATTGATATCGCCGGGAAGATGATCGGCTGGATTGAACGCCATGCCACGCCGGAGTTTTGCCTGAAAACGGGCGGATAACTGGCCTGCCGCGCCGTGTGGCCTGGGCCAGGCACTATTTTTTTGAAGGGGTTCCACCGTTATGGATTCACTTGTAGTACCGACACTTGATACGTTACGCCACTGGCTGGACAACATGGGCGTCAGCTTTTTTGAATGCGACACCTGCCAGGCGCTGCACCTGCCGCACATGCAAAACTTTGACGGCGTGTTCGATGCCAAGCTCGATCTGATCAATGACGTCATTCTTTTCTCCGCGCTGGCGGAGGTCAAACCCTCGGCGCTGCTGGCCTTAGCATCGGATTTGTCCGCCATCAATGCCAGTTCTTTGACGGTAAAAGCATTTCTCGATATACAGGATGATAATCTGCCAAAGCTGGTGGTTTGCCAGTCTTTATCCGCGTCCGTTGGGCTGACCTTCCCGCAGTTCGCGGCCTTTATCCAGCAGAGCGAAGAGCAGATCTCTATGGTGATGCTGGAAGCCAGCGCCCATCATCTGCTCTACAACGCCGAAGAGGGCGCTGAGCAGCCTGAATCTGCGGGCAATTTTCTGCACTAAAGCTGTCTGACATTTAGGCAGTCGCTGTTGTGGCGGCTGCATAACACCCGTTTTTCTGCTGACTTTAACCTTTCTTTAAAGAATTATTCACCGCCATCCCGCCAATTCGGCTTATCACATAGATACTTCTTGCATAAAAAATTGTTAAAAGGCGTTTTTTAATCTGAGCTATAGCTACGGAGACAAGCTACAGTTTATTCTTGCGATGCTGTTAAACGCGAGCAGATACAGCCACCTGAGTAACATCTTCTGCTACAGGCGGAGTGATAAATTATGCACGTTTCTTGCATAGGCTAAGAGTGTTCATTTTTAGTGCGTTTGTTAACGTGCTTTCAGAAGGATTAACGCTATGATCGCTTTAAATAAAAAATGGTTATCGGGTCTGGTTGCGGGCGCGCTGATGGCGGTCTCTGCAGGCTCGCTGGCGGCAGAGCAAAAAACGCTGCATATCTACAACTGGTCTGATTATATCGCCCCGGATACGGTGGCCAATTTTGAAAAAGAGACCGGGATTAAAGTCGTCTATGACGTCTTCGATTCTAACGAAGTGCTGGAAGGCAAACTGATGGCGGGCAGCACCGGCTTTGACCTGGTCGTACCGTCAGCCAGCTTCCTGGAACGTCAGCTCTCTGCGGGCGTGTTCCAGCCGCTGGATAAAAGCAAACTGCCGGACTGGAAAAACCTCGACCCTGAGCTGCTGAAGCTTATCGCCAAACACGATCCGGACAATAAATACGCCATGCCGTACATGTGGGCCACCACCGGCATTGGCTATAACGTCGAGAAAGTGAAACAGGTGCTGGGTGCCGATGCGCCGGTAAACAGCTGGGACCTGGTGCTGAAGCCAGAGAACCTCGAGAAGCTGAAAAGCTGCGGCGTGTCGTTCCTTGATGCGCCTGAAGAGATTTTTGCCACCGTCCTGAACTATCTCGGCAAAGATCCCAACAGCACCAAAGCGGATGACTACACCGGTCCGGCCACCGACCTGCTGCTGAAGCTGCGTCCAAATATCCGTTACTTCCACTCCTCCCAGTACATCAACGATCTGGCAAACGGCGATATCTGCGTAGCCATCGGTTGGGCAGGGGACGTGTGGCAGGCGGCGAACCGCGCGAAAGAGGCGAAAAACGGCGTGAATATCGCCTATTCAATCCCGAAAGAGGGGGCAATGGCCTTCTTTGACGTCTTCGCGATGCCAGCCGATGCAAAAAACAAAGAGGAAGCCTATCAGTTCCTGAACTATCTGCTGCGTCCGGAAGTTATCGCCCACATCTCTGACCACGTCTTCTATGCCAACGGCAACAAAGAGGCCACGAAACTTGTCAGCGCTGAAGTGCGTGATAACCCGGGGATCTACCCGCCGGCAGAGGTGCGCGCCAAGATGTTTACCCTGAGCGTGCAGGAGCCGAAAATTGACCGCGTCCGTACCCGGGCGTGGACGAAAGTGAAAAGCGGTAAATAACCGTTCGTCGTAGGCCGGGCAAGCGTAGCGCCCCCGGCAACAGGCGCACCGTTCTGGTGCGCCTGCACCATTTTGATTGATGCCGGAGAGCACCCCGTGAACGACGCGATCCCCCGCCCGCAGGCGAAAACCCGTAAAGCGCTGACCCCGCTGCTGGAAATCCGTAACCTGACCAAATCTTTTGATGGTCAGAATGCCGTGGATGATGTCAGCCTGACTATCTACAAAGGTGAAATTTTTGCTCTGCTTGGCGCATCTGGCTGCGGGAAATCGACCTTGCTGCGCATGCTCGCCGGGTTTGAACAGCCCAGCGCCGGGCAGATTATGCTGGATGGCGTCGACCTCTCCCGGGTGCCGCCCTATCAGCGCCCGATCAATATGATGTTCCAGTCTTATGCCCTCTTTCCGCACATGACCGTGGAGCAGAACATCGCCTTTGGCCTGAAGCAGGACAAACTGCCAAAAGCGGAAATCACCGCCCGCGTGGCCGAAATGCTGAGCCTGGTGCATATGCAGGAGTTTGCGAAGCGCAAGCCGCACCAGCTCTCCGGCGGCCAGCGTCAGCGCGTGGCCCTGGCCCGTAGCCTGGCGAAGCGGCCAAAGCTGCTGCTGCTCGATGAGCCGATGGGGGCGCTGGATAAAAAGCTGCGCGACCGTATGCAGCTGGAAGTGGTGGATATTCTCGAGCGCGTGGGCGTGACCTGCGTGATGGTAACCCACGACCAGGAAGAGGCGATGACCATGGCCGGGCGTATCGCCATCATGAACCGCGGCAAGTTCGTGCAGATTGGCGAGCCGGAAGAGATTTACGAGCACCCGACCACCCGCTACAGCGCCGAATTTATCGGCTCCATGAACGTATTTGAAGGGCTGCTGAAAAGCCGCGAAGAGGACGGGCTGGTGATTGACTCACCGGGGCTGATCCATCCCCTGAAAGTGGCGGCGGACAACTCGGTAGTGGATAACGTGCCGGTCTACGTGGCCCTGCGCCCGGAAAAAATCACCCTCTGCGAAGAGGCGCCCGCGGATGGCTACAACTTTGCCGTGGGGGAGGTGGTGCATATCGCCTACCTCGGCGATCTCTCCATCTACCATGTCCGCCTGAAGAGCGGGCAGATGATCAGTGCGCAATTGCAGAACACCTTCCGCTACCGCAAGGGGTTGCCAACCTGGGGTGACGAAGTGCGTCTGTGCTGGGAAGCCGATAGCTGCGTTGTGCTGACGGTATAAGGAAGGGCGATGAACAAACCTGAACCTGCGACCCGCGTAGCGGCGGGCATTGATACCAGCTGGCTGACCCGTATGCAAATGGCTCACGGGCGTAAGCTGGTGATTGCGCTGCCCTATCTGTGGCTGATCCTGCTGTTTCTGCTGCCGTTCCTGATTGTGTTCAAAATCAGCCTGGCGGAGATGGCGCGGGCGATCCCACCCTACAGCGATCTGCTGGAGTGGGGGGACAGTCAGCTGTCGATCATGCTTAACCTGGGCAACTTCCTGCAGCTGACCGAGGATCCACTCTATTTTGAGGCCTATCTGCAGTCGTTGCAGGTCGCGGCTATCTCGACGATCTGCTGTCTGCTGCTGGCCTATCCGCTGGCGTGGGCGGTGGCGCACAGCAAGCCCTCAACGCGTAATATTCTGCTGCTGCTGGTGATTTTACCCTCGTGGACCTCGTTTCTGATCCGCGTTTATGCCTGGATGGGGATCCTGAAAAACAACGGCGTGCTGAATAACGTTCTGCTCTGGCTCGGGGTTATCGACCAGCCGCTGACCATTCTGCACACCAATCTGGCGGTCTATATCGGCATTGTCTACGCCTATCTGCCGTTTATGGTGCTGCCTATCTACACCGCCCTGA
Source organism: Leclercia sp. LSNIH1 (assembly GCF_002902985.1). Taxonomy (NCBI): domain Bacteria; kingdom Pseudomonadati; phylum Pseudomonadota; class Gammaproteobacteria; order Enterobacterales; family Enterobacteriaceae; genus Leclercia; species Leclercia sp. LSNIH1. Next base: position 2,470,337 of record NZ_CP026167.1, read on the forward strand.
CGCGCATCGACTACTCGCTGGTGGAGGCGGCGCTGGATCTCGGTGCCCGTCCGATGAAAACCTTCTTCAGCGTGATAGTGCCGCTGACCAAAGGTGGGATTATCGCCGGGTCGATGCTGGTGTTTATCCCGGCGGTGGGGGAGTTTGTGATCCCGGAACTGCTCGGCGGCCCGGACAGCATCATGATTGGCCGCGTGCTCTGGCAGGAGTTCTTTAATAACCGCGACTGGCCGGTGGCCTCGGCGGTGGCGATCGTGATGTTGCTGCTGTTGATCGTGCCGATCATGTGGTTCCACAAGTACCAGCAGAAACAGATGGGAGATCACGGATGAACAATTTACCGGTAGTGCGCTCTCCGTGGCGGATCCTGATCCTGGTCCTCGGCTTTACCTTCCTCTATGCGCCGATGCTGATGCTGGTGATCTACTCCTTTAACAGCTCGAAGCTGGTGACGGTGTGGGCGGGCTGGTCAACGCGCTGGTACGGCGAGCTGTTCCGCGACGAGGCGATGATGAGCGCCGTGGGCCTGAGCCTGACCATTGCCGCCTGCGCGGCGACGATGGCGGCCATTCTGGGCACGATTGCCGCGGTGGTGATGGTGCGCTTTGGTCGTTTTCGCGGGGCCAACGGCTTCGCCTTTATGATCACTGCCCCGCTGGTGATGCCCGATGTCATCACCGGCCTGTCGCTGCTGCTGCTGTTTGTCGCCATGGGGCATGCCATCGGCTGGCCATCGGATCGTGGCATGCTCACCATCTGGCTGGCCCACGTCACCTTCTGTACCGCCTATGTGGCGGTGGTCATCTCCTCGCGCCTGCGCGAGCTGGACCACTCCATTGAAGAGGCGGCGATGGATCTCGGGGCGACGCCGCTGAAGGTCTTCTTCATCATCACCCTGCCGATGATCATGCCGGCAGTGATCTCCGGCTGGCTGCTGGCCTTTACCCTGTCGCTGGACGACCTGGTGATCGCCAGCTTTGTCTCCGGCCCGGGGGCCACCACGCTGCCGATGCTGGTCTTCTCCAGCGTGCGCATGGGGGTCAACCCGGAGATCAACGCCCTGGCGACGCTGATTCTCGGCGTGGTTGGCATCATCGGGCTGATTGCCTGGTATCTGATGGCGCGGTCTGAAAAACAGCGTCAGCGCGATATCCAGCGTGCAAGACGCGGCTGAAGCTCCTAAAATCTGCAAAGAAGCGAAATTAAGATGCCGCGTTATCGCGGCATCGTTTCATGGAAGACATCACGTTGGGATTTTTCACGAAAACAAGCCGTTCGCATGCCCGTCTGAACGTTCCTGCACTGGTGCAGGTGGCGGCGCTCGCCATTATCATGATCCGCTGCCTCGATGTGTTTATGATTTTCAATACGCTGGGGATGCGCGGGCTGAGCGAATTTGTTCACCGCAGCGTACAGACCTGGAGCCTGACGCTGGTCTTTTTCGCCAGCCTGATGCTGGTCTTTATCGAAATTTACTGCGCTTTTTCGCTGGTGAAAGGGCGTAACTGGGCGCGGATTATCTACCTGCTGACTCAGATCACCGCCACCGGCTATCTGTGGTCCGCCTCGCTGGGTTACGGCTATCCCGAGCTGTTCAGCATCCCTGGCGAGTCAAAGCGCGAGATTTTCCACACTCTGGTGATGCAAAAACTGCCCGACATTCTGGTGCTCGGCCTGCTGTTTGTGCCTGCGGCCAGCCGACGGTTTTTCCGTCTGCAATAACGTGTATAATCGCTGCCCCCAGACGTATTAAGGTTTCGTTATGCAGTGCGCACTCTATGATGCCGGTCGCTGTCGCTCCTGTCAGTGGATAGCGCAGCCGGTCTCTTCACAACTTTCCGCCAAAATGACCGATTTGCAGACGCTGCTCTCTGGCCTGCCGGTGGCGGAGTGGTGCGCGCCGGTCAGCGGGCCGGAACAGGCGTTTCGCAATAAAGCCAAAATGGTAGTCAGCGGCAGCGTCGAAAAACCGCTGCTCGGCATGCTGCACCGCGACGGCACCCCTGTCGATCTGACCGACTGCCCGCTCTATCCGGCCTCGTTCGCGCCGGTCTTTGCCGCCCTGAAACCCTTTATTGCCCGCGCGGGCCTGACGCCCTACAACGTGGAACGCAAGCGCGGCGAGTTAAAGTACATTCTGCTCACCGAAAGCCAGCTTGATGGCGGGATGATGCTGCGCTTTGTGCTGCGCTCTGAGGCCAAGCTGCCCCAGCTGCGCGCGGCGCTGCCGTGGCTAAAGGAACAGCTGCCGCAGCTGAAGGTGATTACCGCCAATATTCAGCCGGTGCATATGGCGATCATGGAAGGGGAAGAGGAGATCTTCCTCACCGACGCTCAGGCGCTGGCAGAGCGTTTTAACGACGTGCCGCTGTGGATCCGCCCGAAGAGCTTCTTCCAGACCAACCCGACCGTGGCAAGCGAGCTGTACGCCACCGCACGCGACTGGGTGCGTGGTCTGCCGGTTAACCATATGTGGGATCTCTTCTGCGGCGTCGGCGGCTTTGGCCTGCACTGCGCCACCCCGCAGATGCAGCTGACCGGGATTGAGATCTCCGCCGAGGCGATCGCCTGTGCCACTCAGTCCGCCGCGGAACTGGGGCTGACGAATCTGCACTTCCAGGCGCTCGATTCGACGCAGTTTGCCACCGGCCAGGGCAACGTGCCGGAGCTGGTGCTGGTAAACCCGCCGCGCCGCGGTATCGGTAGGGCGCTGTGTGACTACCTGAGCCAGATGGCGCCAGAGTTTATTATCTACTCCAGCTGCAACGCCCAGACGATGGCGAAAGACATTCGCGACCTGCCCGGTTACCGGATTGCGCGGGTGCAGCTGTTCGATATGTTCCCGCATACTGCACACTATGAAGTGCTGACGCTATTAGTTAAATCCTGAGACCTTGCCCGGCGGCGCTACGCTTGCACGGGCCTACGGTTTCCCAGGCCGGGTAAGGCGTAGCCGCCACCCGGCGACAATCTTAAACAAAATGTGAACGTTTCCCTCCCCGGAAATCGGGTAAGCTTTAGCAGTTAAGATTCAATAAGGCTGACCGATGAAGCACATCCTGCTGGTGGAGGACGACGGCGATATCGCCGCATTACTGCGCCTCAATTTAGAAGACGAAGGTTACGTGATTACCCATGAAGCGGACGGGGGCAGGGCGCAGCAGCTGCTCGGGCAACCTCACTGGGACGCGGTGATCCTCGATCTGATGCTGCCCAACGTTGACGGGCTGACCCTCTGTAGAACGATCCGCGCCCGGGACCACTACCTGCCGGTGATTATCATCAGCGCCCGCAGCAGCGAAACCGAGCGTATTCTGGGCCTGGAAACCGGGGCCGATGACTATCTGGCTAAACCCTTCTCGGTGCAGGAGCTGGTGGCGCGCATCCGGGCGCTGTTCCGTCGTCAGCAGGCGATGGGGCAGCAAACGTCCGGGCTGATTAATGCCCACGGCCTGACCATCGACCCGCTGGCCCGCAGCGTGCTGCTGCGCGGCGAGGTGGTTGACCTGACGCCGCGCGAGTTCGACTTACTTTACTTTTTTGCCCGCCATCCAGGCGAGGTCTTCTCCCGGCTCGCCCTGCTCGAACAGGTGTGGGGATACCAGCACGAAGGGTACGAGCACACCGTCAACACCCATATCAATCGTCTGCGGGTAAAAATTGAGAAAGATGCCGCCGAGCCGGAGATCATCCGCACCGTCTGGGGTAAAGGCTATCTGTTTGCGGAACGCCCGCTATGATCCGCCGTCTCACCCTGATCTTCATCCTCCTGCTGACAGGCTGTGCGGCGGTGGCCTGCGCGGTGCAGCTCTGGACCAGCATGCAGTATGGCAACGCCATGGTGCAGCGCCTCTCCGGCGGGCTGGCGCAGCACATTGCCCAGCGCGAAACCCTGCTGGATGCACACGGGCAGGTGGATCGCTCCCGTCTCAAGCCGCTGTTCGACAGGCTGATGACCTACAACCCCAGCGTGGAACTCTACATCCTCTCCCCGGACGGGCAGATCCTTGCCGATGCCGCGCCGCCGGGGCATATCAAACGCCAGCGCCTCGCCGTTGCGCCGGTACAGCAGTTCCTGAGCGGCGGGATGATGCCGGTCTACGGCGACGACCCGCGCAGCCTGACGGGAGAGAAGGTCTTTAGCGCCGTGCCGCTGCATCAGGACGGCGTGCTGCGCGGCTATCTCTACATCATTTTGCAGGGTGAAGAGCTGAACGCGCTGGCGGAACAGGCATGGCAGAAAACGCTCTGGAGCACGGTGCTCTGGTCGCTGCTGCTGGTGGCCCTTTTCGGCGCGCTGGCGGGCGGCCTGGTCTGGTACTGGGTGACCCGGCCGGTGAAGCAGTTAACCGACGAGGTGAGCGGCCTGGATCGCGAGAGTATGCACGTCATCAAGCAGCTTGCCACCCAGCCCATACAGACCGCGCCCTCTGATGAAGTGGCCCTGCTGCGCAACACCTTTATCGAACTGGCGCAGCAGATTGCCAGCCAGTGGGATCAGCTGGCCGACAGCGACCGGCAGCGCCGGGAGTTTATCGCCAATATCTCCCACGATCTGCGTACCCCGCTGACCGCGCTGCTGGGCTATCTGGAAACTTTGTCGCTGAAATCGGGTACGCTATCCGCAGAGGAGACGCAGCACTATCTCGCCATTGCCCTGCGTCAGGGGCATAAAGTGCGCCATCTGTCGCAGCAGCTGTTTGAGCTGGCGCGCCTTGAGCACGGCAGCATCAAGCCCCAGCGCGAGCGCTTTGCTATCGGGGAGCTCATCTCCGACGTGGCGCAAAAGTTTGACCTGGCGGTAGAGACGCGCAAGCTGCGGCTGCATATCGACGTGCCGCGCCAGCTGCTGATGATCAACGCCGATCTGTCGATGATCGAGCGGGTGGTCACCAATCTGCTGGATAACGCCATCCGGCATACGCCGCCGGGCGGTGAGATCGGGCTGAAGGTGTGGCTGGAGGGCGAGCAATTGCAGGTGGAAGTCAACGACAGCGGGCCGGGGGTGGATGAACACCTGCGCGCCGATCTCTTTATGCGGCCTTCAGCGCTGAGCCAGCAGGCGTCGCGGGATAATCGCGGCGGGCTGGGGCTGTTGATCGTCAAAAGAATGCTGGAACTGCACGGCGGGGGGATCAGGCTGATGGAGGCGGCGAAAGGGGCGCGTTTTCGCTTCTATGTGCCGTTATAAAAACGCCGGGTGGCGGCTTCGCCTGACCCGGCCTACAAAACCACAAACCGCACCATCCGTAGGCCCGGTAAGGCGTAGCCGCCACCGGGCATCAGACAGCACCATTCGCAGGCCGGGTAAGCATTAGCGCCACCCGGCAAAACAGGCTTACTGCGGGAACCACTGGCCGCTGATTTTCTGATACGTGCCGTCGGCTTTAATCGCTTTCAGGGCACCGTTCAGTTTCTCTACCAGGGCTTTGTTATCCGGACGAACTGCGATGCCCAGGCCGGTGCCGAAGTACTGCGGATCGGTCACTTTATCGGTGGCGGTACCCAGCTGCGGGTTGGTCTTCAGCCACTCGTTCACCACCGCGGTATCGCCAAACACGCCATCAATACGGCCATTTTTCAGGTCGATAATCGCATTCTGGTAGCTGTCATAGGCGACGGTTTTCACTTCCGGGTGCTTATCCTGGAGGTATTTCTGGTGCGTGGTGCCGTTTTCCATGCCGATACGCTTGCCTTTCAGCTGCTCAAAGGAGGTGTACTGGCCTTTTTTGGCAATCACCACCGCGGAGTTGGCGTAGTACGGCTCGGTGAAGGCGACCTGCTTGCTACGCTCCGGCGTGATATCCATGCCGGAGATCACCGCGTCATATTTTTTAAATTTCAGGGACGGGATCAGGCTGTCAAAGGCGTGGTTAGTAAAGGTGCACTCGGCCTGCATCTGCTTGCACAGCGCTTTCGCCAGGTCGATATCAAACCCGACAATCTGGTTGCTGGCATCCAGTGATTCGAACGGTGGATAGGTCGCAGAAACACCGAAGTTGATTTTATCGGCAGCAGAGGCGCCTGCGGCGAAGGTAGCGAGTAAAGCGGCCAGAACTAACTTTTTCATGATGAAGCTCCCGTCTGTCAATCTTGTCATTATGTGCCGTGTCTGCGGCTGGGAGTTACATTGCCACTTAATGAATTTATATGCAATAAAAATGATTAAATATTAATTGAAAAATAAAAAAGACGGGAAGGTTTATGGGCTTCCCGTCTTTCTTAAGTCAAACATATGCAGTTTTAATTGCGGCGTTCGAAGGCGAGGGCTCTGCGTTCAACCAGACGCATCAGCAGCGTCAGCAGGCCGTTGACGATGAGGTAGATAATACCTGCGGCGCCAAACACCATCACATCGTAGGTACGACCGTACAGCAGCTGTCCGTGGCCCATCACCTCCATCAGGGTGATGGTGTAGGCCAGTGACGTACTTTTAAACACCAGCACCACTTCGTTGGAATATGACGAGAGGGCGCGTTTAAAGGCGTAGGGCAGGAGGATCGCCAGCGTATCTTTCTTGCTCATCCCCAGCGCGCCGCAGGACTGCCACTGGCCGTCCGGAATGGCGCGGATCGCACCGTAGAAGAGCTGCGTGGTATAGGCGGCACTGTTCAGCGAGAGGGCGAGCAGGGCGCAGAGCCACGGCTCCGAGAGCAGATGCCACAGCACCGGATATTCCTGCAGCGTGGGGAACTGGCCCGGGCCGTAATAAATCAGGAAGATCTGCACCAGCAGCGGCGTGCCGGTAAACAGGGTGATATAGCCGCGCACAATCCACACCAGCACCGGCGTTTTGAGCGTCAGGATGATGGTAAAAATCAGCGCCAGGATCAGCGCCACGATAATCGAGGCCACCGTCAGCGTCAGGCTGGTATGCAGCCCTTTCATCAGTTCGGGTAAATACTCAAGCATCAGCCTGGTCTCCGTTCAAAACGCGTCGCACGCAGATCAATACGCTTGAGAATGTACTGACTGAGCAACGTGATCACCAGGTAGATGGCCGCCGCCACGATGTACCAGGTAAAAGGCTCCTGAGTACGGGTGGCAATGCTTTTGGTTTGCAGCATCAGGTCGTTAACGCTGATTAAGCTCACCAGCGCGGTATCTTTCAACAGCACCAGCCACTGGTTGCCGAGCCCCGGCAGGGCATGACGCCACATCTGCGGCATCACCAGACGGAAGAAAATGGCGGTTTTCGACAGCCCCAGCGCCTGACCAGACTCCCACTGTCCCACCGGCACCGCTTTCAGCGCGCCGCGCAGGGTTTGCGAGGCATAGGCGGAGTAGAGCAGGGAGAGGGCAATCACACCGCACAGGAACGGGCTGACGTCAAAGTTTTCAATCTGCATCTGAATCGGGATCTGCACCACGCCCAGATTGAGCGTAAAGCCGTCCGACAGCGTCAGCAGCAGCTGCGAGGAGCCAAAGTAAATAAACAGCACCACCAGAATTTCCGGCAGGCCGCGCAGCAGGGTCACCAGTGCTGAGCCGGCCCAGGCGACAGGTCGCCACTTAGCCGACTCCCACACGGCAAAGATCATCGCCAGCACCAGGCCGATGATCAGCGCACAAACGGCAAGGCCGACGGTCATCCCGGCGGCGCTTGCTAATGGAAAAATTTCGTTCATCAGATCTTACTTCTGGAACCATTTGTTGTAGATGGAATCGTAGGTGCCATCTTTCTTCACTTTTTCCAGCGCAGTGTTGAATTTCTGCTGCAGCTCGGTGTTGCCCTGACGAACAGCAATGCCAAGACCGGTGCCGAAGTAGTCTTTATCCGTCACTTTATCGCCCACCGCGGCCAGCTTGTCGTTCGCTTTCAGCCATTCGGTCACCACCGCGTTATCACCAAAGACGGCGTCGATACGGCCATTCTGCAGATCCAGACGGGCGTTCTGGTAGCTGTCGTAAGGCACGGTGGTGATTTCCGGGTGCTTATCCATGATGAATTTCTGGTGGGTGGTGCCGTTCTGCACGCCCACTTTCTTGCCTTTCAGCGCGTCGATAGAGGCATATTTACCCTTCTGACCGATGAACAGGGCGGAGTTCTCATAGTACGGCGTACTGAACAGAACCTGCTTCTCACGTTCCGGGGTGATGTCCATACCGGCCATCACCGCGTCGATACGACGGAATTTCAGGCTTGGGATCAGGCTGTCGAAAGACTGGTTGGAGAAGGTACAGGTGGCGTCGATCTCTTTACACAGGGCGTTGGCCAGATCCACGTCAAAGCCCACAATCTTGTTATTCGCATCCATAGACTCAAACGGAGGGTAGGAGGCTTCCGTGGCAAAACGGATGGTCTGTGCTGCGGTGGCAGAGAGGCTAACGCTGGCAAGCAGCGCGGCAATCACTATTTTTTTCATTGTCGTTCTCTCGGTTCGATTAGTGAGACAGATAATTTCTGAATGCATCGGTCTGCGGCTCGGCAAAGCAGCGCGCATCCCCTTGCTCCACAATATGACCGTTTTCCATATAGACCACACGGCTGGCGGTTTTACGCGCCACTTCCACCTCGTGAGTCACGATCACCTGGGTAATGTTGGTCTCCGCCAGCTCGCGAATGATACTGACGATCTGGGCAGTGATTTCCGGGTCGAGCGCGGCGGTGGGTTCATCAAACAGGAGAACCTGCGGCTCCATCATCAGGGCGCGGGCAATGGCCACACGCTGCTGCTGGCCCCCGGAAAGGTGCAGCGGATAACGGTCGCTGTAGGGCTTCAGGCGCAGACGTTCCAGCAGCTTCTCGGCACGTGCCAGCGCCTGCTCTTTTGACAGGCCCAGCACGCGGCACGGCGCTTCAATCAGGTTCTGCTGCACGGTGAGGTGCGGCCAGAGATTATATTGCTGAAAGACCATGCCGACATTCTGGCGCAGATCGCGGATCGCTTTCTCAGAAGGGGCTTTCGCAAAATTGAAGTGGTTGCCCGCAATATCCAGCGTACCGGAGCGGGGCATTTCAAGCAGATTAAGGACGCGAAGCAGCGAGCTTTTACCCGCGCCGCTGGGACCAAGCAGAACCAGCGTTTCGCCCTCAGGGCAATTCAGGGTGATGTCGAACAGCGCCTGGTGTGCGCCGTAAAAGCAGTTAATGCCGTTTAGTTGAATACTCATCGGGGCAGTCTTTACTCATCCAGGCAATCTATAGCAATTGAGGCCGCAAATAGTACCGTTGACAGAATAGTTATGCAATATAACTGCGTTAAAAGTTAAATATAAACCGTATCCATACCTAAACATAGCACAAAATAGCGGAAGGGCAGGTCGACGAGAATAAATGTCGGCATTCCTCGCGAAATGCCAGACATTTTACGGGGTTTTCCCCTGGTTAACGGTCTGAAACGCGCGCGTTTAGCGGTTTTCAATCGACTGGCGCAGGGTGCCAGCCGGGGCGTGGACAGTGCCGCCCAGGTAGCGCACGTCGTCGATAGCCCAGCACTGACCTTCCCGGATCATCAACACTTCATCCTGCCAGGTCTGGCTACCCTGCGTCAGCTTGACGCGCAGCGGAATATTTCGCGCATCGGTATTCGGGATGGTCGATGCGCTGGAGACTTCTGCTTTTTCAGGCGCGGTGGTGCGGCTGGAGAAAGGATCGTCTTTCAGCAGGTTACGGTGCTGCGGATCGCGGCTGGCATCGCTCAGCAGCTGGGCCAGGCCGTCGCTCAGGTAGGGGCGCAGGGCGGTGAGGTCATTGCTGCGGTGCGTAATGCTGTAGTCATAGAACTGTTGAGCCACGGCATCCGGCCCGCCGGTGATGCAGCTGCCGCTGCGGGTACCGATGTCCTTAAAGGCCGGGGTGACTGGCGTTGTGCAGGCGCTGAGCAGCAGCGCGCAAGGCACTAAAAGCGTCAAAGCAGAATAGCGCATGATGATTTCCTTATTAGGCTGCAATAATTAACTAACCTTTAAATCATAGCGTAACGAGCAGATAATGATTTTGTTCTTAACCGCTTAGGCCCTTAACCGCGCAAAGGAGATCAGGATGCAATTTTCAACCACCCCCACTCTGGAAGGACAACCCATCAGCGAATACTGCGGCGTGGTGACCGGGGAAGCCATACTCGGCGCCAACGTCTTCCGCGACTTTTTTGCCGGCATCCGCGATATCGTGGGTGGCCGCTCCGGCGCCTATGAGAAAGAGCTGCGTAAAGCCCGTGAAATTGCCTTCAGGGAGATGGGCGAGCAGGCGAAGGCGATGGGGGCTGACGCGGTAGTGGGGATCGATATCGATTACGAAACCGTCGGCAAAGATGCCAGCATGCTGATGGTTAGCGTCAGCGGTACGGCGGTGAAAACGCGCCGATGAAGCAGGCTTTTGCACCCCTCCTGCTGGCGCTGCTGCTGGCAGGCTGTGCGGCAGAAAAAGGGATTGTCGAGAAAGGGGCCTATGAGCTGGACACCCGGCGTCAGGCGCAGGCGGCCTATCCGCGTGTTAAGGTGCTGGTTATCCATTACACCGCCGACGATTTTGACAGCTCGCTGGCCACCCTGACCGATAAAAACGTCAGCTCCCACTATTTGATCCCGGCGATCCCGCCCCTGCATAAAGGAAAACCGCGGATCTGGCAGCTGGTGCCGGAGCGGGATCTGGCCTGGCATGCCGGCGTCAGCTTCTGGCGTGGCGCCACGCGTATTAATGACACCTCTATTGGCATTGAGCTGGAAAACCGCGGCTGGCAAAAAATTAACGGCCAGAAACGCTTTGTTCCCTTCGAACCGGCGCAGATCGCTGCCCTGATCCCACTGGCGAAAGATATTATCCAGCGTTACGACATCAAACCCCAGAACGTGGTCGCCCACGCGGACATCGCCCCGCAGCGCAAGGACGATCCCGGTCCGTTGTTCCCCTGGCAGGCGCTGGCGCAGCAGGGGATAGGCGCCTGGCCGGATCCGGCCCGGGTGGCGTTTTATCTGAACGGGCAACCGCCTTATCAACCCGCAGACAGTGCCACACTCCTCAGTTTATTATCTCGCTACGGATATGATGTTCCAGATAATATTTCGCCCGCACAACAAAAGCGCATTATTATGGCTTTTCAGATGCATTTCAGACCGCAATTATGGAATGGTGTTTCTGATAGAGAAACAATTGCTATCGCCGAAGCGTTACTTGAAAAATATGGCCAGGGATAAGCCTCGACTATCACTATTGAGGTAGTTTTCTCTGTATCGACCTTAAGATTAATCTTAGGTTCATTTGTGATTCATTTTTAGTTAATTGACTTAAAATTACCCGAATATAATATGTGCATATAGCTTGCTAACTATTAGGTAGAGCAAATATTATTTGATAGTCATTCTCAGCAAAATTATTTTGAATTATCTGTTGCGACGTTTCTGACGCAGTGGGCTGCTTTATCCATAAAAAAATTAAACAGGCATAATAATGTTAAACGTATACTGTAAAAATAATCGACCGAAAAAGGCGATTGACGCCCTTGTTGCCGCTACGGCGGATTATCCTGAAAAAACATTAAAAAAATGGCAGAAAATTATTACCGCCGATTCACAATATGTTCATGTGATGGTCAGCGGTGAAATCGAAATTCGTCGTAACTCTGACGAGTTAAGTATGTTTACCATGCGTCAGGCCGGATTTTTAGGCATCTCAGCCATCTATAACACCGCCTCCCGCATGTACGGTCTGGTACGCGATACCACCATCATTCGCACCATCAGACGTGATGAATTCGAACGTCTTATTAGCGAGAAAAACCTTTGGCCAGAATTCAGCCAGTACTTAATCTGGTATATCGACATACTGAGCAAGCGCGATGATATTCTGGTGGCCCGCAGTGCTTATTCTATAGTCCGGGAATTCCTCCTCGAAATTAATGACCTGATTGTTCATCAGAATCGTGATATTAACGTATATGACTATATTCAGGAATACACCAGCCTGGCGCGCAGCACCATTATTAAAATTCTCTCAGACCTGAAAAAAGGTCATTACATTGTGGTTGAAAAAGGCAAATTAATAAATATCACCAGCCTGCCTGAACGCTACTGATAACCATTACGAATATCTCCATGGGTTAACGCCTGTGGAGATTTTTTTCGCATCGATGCATCTATTTTTTCTGTTTTTAACGCTGCCGTCTGATTTATCACCCGATTCGTCGTCTCAGAATCATATTGCGTCTCATCAACCGGCGCATCCGGTATCTTTCCCTGCAAATAATCTTGCTGCTGCTCTTTCAGCGCCTCCATAAACCGTTCTTTTAGTGAATCGGCATCTGTTTCTTGCCGGGCGGTATGCGTATCGGGCAACGGTTCACTGGAAATGTCATTGTCCGGAGCCTGCTGCCAGTCTAATGACTTATCCATCATCAACGGATCGTCTGACGGTAGCGGTGGTGCGGCATACTCCGCAGCTTTTGGTTTCGGTTCCGGGAACGGTTTTGAGACATAAACATAATGCATCTCCGAAAGCTGCGTATCCGGTTGCGCCACGCTCACCGGTTTGGGGATCGGCGCCGGATGTCGAAGATTCCAGTAGAGATGGGCGTACAGCCCGGCAATCAAAATGGCCCCCACGCAGCATAAGCAGGCCAAAGTTCGGAAGGCGATCCTATGCAACGCGGGAAGGCGGTAAGAGAACCAGACCGCCTCGCCGGTATTAAAGCTGCGCTGGGCAGCGAGGCATATAGTAGACATTAGTGCGTTTTTCCTTGCGCCAGAACATGCGGTGCGGTGTCAGCGACCGGGGAGAGAACCGTCGGAATAGTGTTATTGGCCCGCATTAGCTGCATCAGCGTCTCTTCCCCCGGCATACCGTCAACGTTCAGCCTTGCCTGGGCCTGAAATTCGCGGGTGCGCTGCACCAGCGTCTGCGTCCAGGTGTGAGCATGGGTTTCGGGTTCATGCAGCGCCTGGCTGAGTTGTGTATCAATCCAGGCCAGATCCTGGCGGCTGCTGGCGGCGCCGACCATATCTTGTCCTGCCGGGGTCAGACGGTGCAATAACGTGTAATTCCCGGTGGCGTGGGCGTTAAACCAGCTGCGCTTCACCTGCCAGGTGCGATTATTCAGCAGCAGATCCAGCGAGTTTGCCCCAACGCGGGCTACCACCGCATAGTTCAGGTGATCGCCGGTTTTCAGTTCACTCACCCACGGATAGCCCTCTTTTTCCAGCGCCTGCAGCGAGGCGTTGCCCTGTTTACAGATGAGATTCACCCGGGCGGCATTCTGGCAAAGCGCCTCGTCCGTTGAGGGATCGTACCCCCACATGGTGTAGAGCTGATGCATGGCGTCCGGCGCATTCACCACCTCTTTATCAAGGGTCGGCAGAACCGGCGCCTGCGGTGTGCGGACTGTCTGTTTCCAGCTTGCCGGAACAGGCAGCGGCACGGGGAGTTTCGCTGTGATGGCGCCCGAGAAATACCATCCGCAGGCGGCAAACAGCACGCTGGCGAACAGGCCGACCGTCGCCAGGGTTTTGCGATGGGTGTTGCGCGGCAGCACTTCACCCGCCGCCAGACGTAAATGGCGTGGCCCCACGCCGGGCGCCCGTTCGGTCCAGGCCGCCAGTAGCGACAGGTGCGCCAGCGCGTTCAGCTGGCTCACCGATCCTCTGGTCAGGGCGTGCATCCGGCGTATGCGGGCAGGGGTAAAGGGGGACGTTTCCGCCCCATGCTCCTGCGATTGCGCCTCAACATAGCGCATCACTTCGCGACAGGTGAGCGGGCGCAAGGTATGGCGGGTATGCACCCGGGACGCCAGCCCAGAGCGCTTCATCAGACGCGCATCCTGATCAGGGGTACCGGTCAGGACCAGCGTCAACGACAGATCGCACTCCTGCGCCCGGGAGAGCAGCATGCCCAGCGCCTCCCAGCCGTTATCGCGCATCGCCTGAACGGCGGAGAGGGTCACGACCATGCCACTCGTTTTGCTGGCTGGGTATTTTTCGTGCCACTGGCGCAGTACCGCGTCAACAGCCTGAATTTTGTTGCTGGCCTCTTTGGTCTGGGCGCTGAGTTTATACAGCAGCCCCTTCGCGCTTAGCTTTGGAAAAGCGTTAACGGCAACCCCGGCGGAGGCGTTCGCCAGTAGGTGTCCGGTGAAGGTGTTGAGCAGTGCCTCGTCATCGCCAAACAGCGCCACAATCCCGGGCACGGTTGATTTCTCTGCCAGCATGCCGAAGACATCCTGATGATAGGCCGCAAAGAAACTGCCGCAGGGGCGGGCTGCGCTCCTGAAGGGGGGGCGGGTAAATTTAAAATGGCTGAGGAACATAACGCTTCACCGATCTATTTCATTGACCAAATGTCACCCGGGAAAGTAAGGGAAGCGCGGTAAAGGGTCAATTTTGCGTGAGGAGAAAAATAACCTGCGTCGACTGACTAACATCGGTTAATTATCTGGTCAATATTTTTCTGTATTATAGTTAGTGGCAAACCCGATGGAGCGGGAGGCACATCATTATTACTATTTCAGAGTTTTCAGGTGCAGCGCCAGGCTGCTAACTTCTGCATTGACTAAAAGGTCACTATTAAAAATGAAAATGCAGCTCTATTCCCGGTTTATTGCGCCATGCGTAATGTTTGTTCTGCTGATATTTAGCGGCCAGCAGGGATATGTCGTATTTAAAGCGTATAAAAAGGCGGCCAATTCCGACCCGAATAAGGCACCCGCGCTTTCCCGCATGCGACAGTCAGAGCAGGACTTTGCCCTTTTCCAGCCAGCGGTTAACCAACCCGTGGCACAGCAGGCGGCAAAAAAGAGCATTTCTGCCGAGGTGGACGGCATCATCAACAGCGACGAAGCGTGGCTCTCCTTCGCCGTTATCAAAACGCCTGTCGGGCAGAAGAGTCTGCGTGAAGGCGACCCGCTGCCCGGTTACAACGATGCCTACATTGATGAAATTAATCCCGATAACGTGGTGGTGAGTTACGAGGGCGAGCGGCAGGTGCTGGCGTTAAAACGCCCTGACTATTTCAAAGGCGACATCAATTCTTCGCCCGCACTGAAGCCTAAAGGCGATGCCGGGGCGGATAATGTCCATCTTGACGATTATCTGGTGCTGAAACCCTATATCGAAAAAGGGCAGCTCGAAGGCTATCAAATCAAGCCCAAAAATGCCTCTTCCTTTTTTAGCGCGAGCGGGCTGGAAAAGGGGGATGTGGTAGTGAAAGTGAATTCCGTCGATATGACGCGAGCGGAGCAGGCAAAAAGTATTATTGCCAGCTGGTCGAAAATGAGAGAAGCGGAAGTCGTAGTCAGACGCCACGCTCACCTTGAAAATATTCGGGTTAATGTATTAACCAATTAACAAGTGTAATGAGATGAAGAAATTTCCCTGGGCATGTCTCGCGCTGACTGCCGCCTCTTTTATTTCCAGTTCGGTGATGGCGGCGAACTTCAGCGCCAGTTTTAAGAACACCGATATTCGAGAATTTATCGATACGGTAGGGCGCAACCTTAATAAAACCATCCTGGTCGATCCCTCCGTGCAGGGCAACGTATCGGTTAAGACCTATAACGTGCTTACGGAAGAGGAATACTATCAGTTCTTCCTGAGCGTGCTGGATCTGTACGGTCTGTCGGTGATCCCGATGGATAACGGCATGGTGAAAGTGGTGCGTTCCACGGTGGCGCGTACCGCGGGCGTGCCGCTGGCGGACAGTCAGCATCCCGGCAAAGGCGATGAGATTATCACTCGCGTGGTGCGGATGGAAAATGTGCCGGTGCGTGAGCTGGCGCCGCTGCTGCGCCAGCTGAACGATGCCTCCGGCATGGGTAACGTGGTCCACTTTGAACCCTCTAACGTGCTGCTGCTGACCGGTAAAGCCTCGGTGGTGAACCGGCTGGTGGATCTGGTCCAGCGGGTCGATCGCTCCGGCATGCAGCGTCGCGAAATCGTACCGCTACGCTATGCCTCAGCCAAAGCGCTCTCCGATATGTTGAACAATCTCAACAACGAAGAGCAAAAAGGGCAGAACGCGCCGCAGCTGGCGACGAAAGTCGTTGCCGATGACGAGACCAACAGCCTGGTGATCAGCGGCTCGGAAGAGGCCCGCGCGCGCACCCGGTCGCTGGTAAGTGAGCTCGATCGGGAGCAGAACAACGAGGGCAATACCCGCGTTTTCTATCTGAAATATGCCAATGCCAGCAAAGTCGTGCCGGTGCTCACCGGCATTGGCGAACAGCTGAAAGACAAAGCGCCAGCGTCAAAAAGCAAAACGGCCTCCGCCAGCAGCGATCTGAATATCACTGCCGACGAGGCCACCAACTCACTGGTGATCACCGCCCAGCCTAACGTGATGAACTCGCTGGAAAAAGTGATCGACAAACTCGACATCCGCCGTCCGCAGGTGCTGGTAGAAGCGATCATTGCCGAAGTGCAGGACGGCAACGGCCTCGACCTTGGCGTGCAGTGGACCGGCAAACATGGCGGCGTGCAGTTTGGTGCCACCGGTCTGCCAATCAGCCAGATCAAGAACGGTACCATGAAAGGGACCAGCTTTACCGGTATGGCGACCGGCTTCTTTAACGGTGATTTTGGCGCGCTGATGACCGCCCTCTCTACTGACGGTAAAAACGACATTCTCTCAACCCCGAGTGTGGTCACCCTGGATAACAAAGAGGCGTCGTTCAACGTGGGTCAGGATGTGCCGGTCCTGTCCGGCTCGCAGACCACCAGCGGCGATAATGTCTTTAACTCGGTGGAGCGTAAGACGGTCGGTACCAAGCTGAAAATTATTCCGCAGATCAACGACGGTGACATCATCCACCTGAAGATTGAGCAGGAAGTTTCCAGCGTGGATGCCAGCGCGACGGAAGATGCCAGCCTCGGTCCAACCTTCAACACCCGTACCATCAATAACGAAGTGATGGTGCACAGTGGGCAGACGGTAGTGCTCGGCGGGTTAATGGAGAACGTCACCAAACAGAATGTCTCGAAAGTGCCGCTGCTGGGGGATCTTCCGCTGGTGGGACAGCTGTTCCGCTACACCTCCCAGGATACCTCGAAACGTAACCTGATGGTCTTTATCCATACCACCGTTCTGCGGGATGACGATAGCTACAGCGCCTCGTCGAAGGAAAAATATGACCAGATCCGCGCGCGCCAGCAGCAGCGCATGGAGGAGAAAAAGCTGGGCATTGTCTCTAACGATGACACAGCGGTGCTACCGGCCTATCCGTCTAAGGGCACTTCCGCCACTCCGGCCCCGCGCAATCCGTTTAAAGGGTAAGGGGGCGGGAGATGGATGAACTCACCAATGCCTTATGCACCAGCAGCTTTGCCAAGGATAACGGCGTCCTCTTTTATCAGGATCAGGTCTTTGTCCGCGATGACGCCCCGGCCTTTGCTCTGCTGGAGATGCGCCGGGTGCTGGCCCGTTCTTTTACGCCGGTTGTCCTGACGCCAGAGGCGTTTGACGAGATGCTGGCCAAAATCTGGCAGCAGAATAGCGGTGTCTCGCAGCAGCTGGTGGATGACATGGATGCCGATATCGATCTGATGGCGCTGACCGAGGAGATCCCGGATAACGAGGATCTGCTGGATAACGACGAAAACTCGCCGGTGATCCGCCTGATCAACGCCATTCTCGGCGAGGCGGTGAAAGACGGTGCCTCGGATATTCATATCGAAACCTTTGAGCGTACCCTGAGCATCCGCTTTCGCGTCGACGGCGTGCTGCGTCCAGTGCTGCAACCGGCGCGCAAGCTGGCGCCGCTGCTGGTGTCCCGTATCAAGGTGATGTCGAAGCTCGATATCGCCGAAAAACGGCTGCCGCAGGATGGGCGTATTTCGCTGCGTATCGGGCGTAAAGCGATCGACGTGCGTGTTTCCACCATCCCCTCGCAGTACGGCGAGCGGGTAGTGATGCGTCTGCTCGATAAAAGCAATCTCAAGCCGGACATTAACAAGCTGGGTCTGATCGACGAAGAGTTACAGCAGCTGAAGGGATTAATTGGCCGTCCGCATGGCATCATTCTGGTCACCGGCCCGACCGGTTCCGGGAAAAGTACCACCCTGTACGCCATTCTTTCGGCGCTGAACGCCCATGAACGCAACATCCTCACCGTTGAAGATCCCATCGAGTATGAGCTGGAAGGGGTGGGGCAAACCCAGGTTAACCCGCGCGTCGACATGACCTTTGCCCGCGGGCTGCGCGCCATACTGCGCCAGGACCCGGACGTGGTGATGATCGGTGAAATCCGTGACGGCGAAACCGCGCAGATTGCGGTGCAGGCGTCTCTCACTGGTCACCTGGTGATGTCCACGCTGCACACCAACAGCGCGGCAGGGGCCATCACCCGCCTGCGCGACATGGGCCTGGAGTCATTTTTAATCGGATCATCGTTGCTGGGTGTCATTGCCCAGCGTCTGGTGCGTCGGCTGTGTGTACACTGCCGGACCACCACTCCGCTGGACGCCAATGAAAAAGCGCTGTTCAGCTTTATGGAGGCGCCGCCGAAAGCGATCTACCGCGCGGTGGGCTGCGAACACTGCCGTCAGAGCGGGTATCAGGGGCGAGCCGGGATCCATGAATTCCTGGTGGTGGACAGCGCGATGCGCCGGGCCATTCACGAAGATAAAGATGAGATGTCCATCGAGACCGAACTCTTCAAACAGGCCTACAGCCTGCGTGAAAACGGCCTGCTGAAGGTGATTTCCGGCGTCACCTCCCTGGAAGAGGTCATGCGCGTCACCGCCGAGCGCGGGGGAGATGAATAATGGCGTGGTATGCGTGGACAGCCACCAGTGCGGCGGGGAAAACCCAGCGCGGCATCCTGCAGGCCGAGGGGCCGAAGCAGGTTCGCCAGACGTTGCGTGAGCAAAAGCTGATGCCGGTGAGCATTACGCCGACCCGCGAACCTGCGACAACCGGTAGCGCGCAGAAGGGGATCAAACTCTCCACCCCGGTGCTGTCGATGTTCACCCGTCAGCTGTCAACTCTGGTGAACGCCGCGCTGCCGCTGGAGAGCGCCCTGAAGGCGATTGCAAAGCAGTCGGAAGATAAAAAGCTGGCGGCGATGGTGACCGGGATCCGCGACAAAGTGGTGGAAGGGCACACGCTGTTTGACGCCTTCAGCCAGTTTCCGCGCACCTTCGACAAACTCTACTGCACCCTGGTGATGGCCGGGGAAAAAACCGGCCATCTCGGGGACGTGCTGGAAAAACTGGCGGAGTACAACGAGCAGCGCCAGAAGATGAAAAGCAAGCTCACCCAGGCGATGGTTTACCCCATCACCCTGACGGTGGTGGCGGTGGCGGTGATCTGCATCCTGCTGGTGGCGGTGGTGCCGCAGGTGATTGAGCAGTTTACCCATATGAAACAGCAACTGCCGATCACCACCCGCACGCTGATCGCGGTGAGTGATTTCCTGCAGGCGTATGGCCTCTATATCGGCGGCGGGCTGGTCACGGCATTTATCGGCTTTAAAAGCTGGCTTAAAAACGCCCGGAACCGCTTTGTCTGGCACCGCTGGCTGGTTAACGCCTCGCCAATCAAAAAACTGGTCTGCGCCATCAACAGCGCGCGCTATATCCGCACCCTCAGTATTTTGCAGGCCAGCAGCGTGCCGCTGCTTGAGGGGATGTATATCGCCATGGACGGGATTGAAAATCTGCACGCCCGCCAGGTGCTGGAACAGGCGGCGGACACCGTGCGCCAGGGAGCCTCGTTATATGCCGCCCTGGAGCAGGCGAGATTATTCCCGCCCACCATGCTGTACATGATTGCCTCCGGCGAAGAGAGCGGCGAGCTGGGTAACCTGATGGATCGCGCGGCCGAAAACCAGGAATCAGCATTACAGCATCGCATCACTTTAACGCTGTCGGTATTTGAACCGGCGCTGGTGGTCTCTATGGCGACCATTGTTCTGTTTATTGTGATGTCAATATTACAACCGCTTCTGCAACTTA
Source organism: Leclercia sp. LSNIH1 (assembly GCF_002902985.1). NCBI lineage: Bacteria > Pseudomonadati > Pseudomonadota > Gammaproteobacteria > Enterobacterales > Enterobacteriaceae > Leclercia > Leclercia sp. LSNIH1. The sequence continues at coordinate 2,490,215 of NZ_CP026167.1, forward strand.
ATAATATGGTAGGTTAATTATGGCGATGAAACGAAAAAACCTGGCGGGCCAGGCGGGCTTTACTTTGCTCGAATTAATGGTGGTCATTGTTATTCTCGGCGTACTGGCCAGTATGGTGGTGCCGAATTTAATGGGAAATAAAGAGAAAGCGGATATCCAGAAAGCCACCAGCGATATTGTGGCGCTGGAAGGCTCGCTGGATATGTATAAGCTGGATAACCACCGTTATCCCACCACTGAACAGGGCCTGCAGGCGCTGGTCACCAAACCTGAAATCGCGCCAATCCCGAACGGCTACCGCGCCGACGGCTATATTCGCCGCCTGCCGCAGGATCCGTGGGGCAGTGATTACATTCTGGTCAGCCCGGGCGAACATGGCGCCGTTGACGTATTCTCCGCCGGTCCGGACGGCGAAGCCAATACCGCAGACGATATTACCAACTGGTCGCTCGATAAAAAATAATGAACAGGCAACGCGGCTTTACGCTGCTGGAAATTATTCTCGCGCTGGTGATATTCGCCAGCTGCGCCATGATGGTGGTCTCAACAATACCGTCGCGCAACGGCGCGGATATATTTGGTCAGCAATTAAAAGCCGTTGTTGAATATGGTTCCGACCGGGCGGTGATGGACGGAAATATTGTGGGCCTGGTGGTGACGCCGGATAAATATCAGCTGATGACGTTCAATGAAAAAAAGGGTGAACGCCGCTGGGTGCCGTTAGCGCAACGCCGTATCACTACCGGGGGCGACTTCCCTGAAGGGATGCACGTCTCGCTCACCCCGCAGCGTCTGGCCGCCACGCCTGACGCCGAGCCGCAGATCGTCTTTTTGCCGGACGGCGAGATGAGCCGTTTCACCCTGACATTACAGAGTGACGATAAACAACACCATTTCCGCGTGGTGTCGCAGGGCGCGGCACCGGTTACGGTAGAGAACGATGGCTAAACGAAATGCCTCGCAGCGCGGGATGACGCTGCTGGAGGTGATGGTCGCCCTGGTGATCTTCTCCACCGCCGCGCTGGCGTTAATGAACTCTGTCTCCCTGAACGTGCGCTTTACCCACGGTCTGGCGGATACCCTCCAGGCCAGCTGGGTCGCTGAGAATCTGCTCGCCGAAGCGCAGCTGACCAAGAGCGACTTCCCGGATGCAGGGCAGAAGGGGACGGAACTGATGGGCGGGCGCAACTGGAACTGGCGGATGCAGCGGGTGAAGGTTGCCGATAAGCGCTGGGCGGATGAGATCCTGGTCTATGCCGAAGGGGATGAGAGCCAGCCGGTGGTAGCGATGCGGGTACTGCCTCCGGGAGAGAAAAAATGAAGAAACGGCAAAGCCAACGCGGCTTTACGCTGCTGGAGATCATGATTGCGCTGACCATCTTTGCGGTGATCAGCACCCTCGCCTGGCAGATCCTCGACGGCGCGATGCGTACCAGCAATGCCACCGATCGCAACGCGTCCAGGCTCAATCAGATCCAGCGCGCCTGGAGCCTGCTGGAGCGTGATTTTTTTCAGCAGCAGGCCCGGGCACCGCGCAATGAACCCGACGTTTTTCGCCAGGATGATAACGCCATCGAACTGACCACCCTCAACGGGGTGAGCGGGCATGTTCAGCTGGAGCGGGTGCGCTGGCGGTTTGAGGATCACCGGCTGTGGCGCGATGTCTGGCCGACCATCGACAGCCCGGCAGGCGTAAAACCCGAAGTGGTGCCGATTGTCTCTGAGGTGAAATCCGCCCAGTGGCGATTTTTCAGCGGTTCATGGCAGAAGCCCTGGCGAGAGAGCGGGCATCAGCCAGACGGGGTCGAGTTGACCCTGACCATGGAGAGCGGCGACACCTGGCGCTGGGTCTTTACCACCCCAGGCGACATGCCGCAGCCGCAGATCGCCGTGAAAACGGCTGAAAAGCCCGAAGAGGCGAAGCCTGCGTCCGCTCCTGAACAAGCGCCAGCAACGGTACCGGAAAGTCAGCCATGAACAAAATGAATCAAAGCCAGCAGCGGGGCGTTGCGCTGCTGGTGGTGCTAATCCTGCTGGTGATGATGTCGGCCCTGGCGGCCAGAATCAGCCAACAGTTCAGCCGTAATTTACAGAAAACCCACTACCAGGTGAGCCAGCAGCAGCTGCGCTGGGCGATACAGCGCCAGGAGCAGGCGGTGAAGCAGCTGTTGCAGACCGCCGCCAGCGGCGAGAATCCGCTGGAGCCGGACGGTGAGTGGCATCAACCCCTTGAGACACAGGGGGAGTTTTACACGGTGGTGAGCCAGGTTGAGGACGCGCAGGACTGCTTTAACGTCAATAATCTGCTGACCGTGGAGCAGGCGGCAAAGGATCAGGCCACGTCAGCCATACCGGAGAAGTCCCGTAAGCAGCAGACGGTTGAACAACTGCTGGCCGACGCGGGTCTGGATCAGATCACCGCTGAGCAGGTCTATCAACAGCTGGTGGATTACCTGGACGGCGACAGCACCACGGCGAAAGGGGCCGCGGAGAGTGATGCCTGGGCAGGTGTGCAGCCCGCGCGGCTTCCGGCCAACCAGATGATGCGCAACATCAGCGAAATCAGGCTGCTGCCCGCGTTTCCGGCATCGGCCTATGCCAAAGTCAGCGCGCTACTGTGCGCCCTGCCGGATGCCAGCAGCAAGATCAACGTCAATACCCTCAAGCCTGAACAGGCAAAACTGCTGGCGGCGCTGTTTGCGGGAAAACTGAGGGAGGATGACGCCGCCCGGCTGCTCGCGTCGCGCCCGGAAGCGGGATGGGAAAACGTGGAGGCCTTCAGCAAGGCGCTGGAGCAAAACTTCCCCCAGCTGAAAGACGAGTTAACTCAGGTGGCTGAACAGGTAGCCGTCAACAGTCGCTACTTCCGGGTGAACTACACCGGCAACACCGATGATTTAACGCTGCGCGTGGTCAGTCAGCTTCAGGTTAACAGTGAAGCGGGCGAGATCGTAACCTGGCAGCGCCGTTACCGAATGATTGAATAATAAAAGCCGATACCGATGAAAAAGATACTTTTTGTACGTCCCGACAGCCGCGAGGACGGGACCATTGCATGGTGCGAATCCGGGAGCCAGCAGGTCAATACGCTCCACGGCATGGCGGCCCTGTCGACGCTTGCGGACCATCCGCTGGCGTCGCGCGTCTGTCTGCTGTTACCCGCCGGTGAGACGATCTTCCGCCACTTCTCCCTGCCAAAGAAAGGGCTCAGCGCCCAGGCGACGCCATTCTCGTGGATGGCCGAGGAGACGCTGATCGGTGACGTCGATGACCTGCACTGGACGGTGTTGAGCAAAAAAGGAGAGGAAGTGGATGCTGTCGCCATTGAGGGTCGGCGCTTGCGCAACTGGCTCACCCGCTTTGAGCAGGCCGGGCTGAAGGTCGTTCAGGCCCTGCCTGACGCCTGGCTGCTGCCGGTCGTGGAAGGCGGAAGCACGCTGGTTGCGCTGGATGAGAGCTACTGGCTGCGCTTTTCACCGGCCAGCGCCTGTGAAGCCGACGCCTCGCTGCTGCCGCTGCTGATGGCGAAATCTCAGCCGGGGATGGTGCGCTGCTATGGCGAGGCGCCTGCCGGAATTGCGGTGGATGAATCCTTACCCTGGCAGCACCCGTTAGTGCTGATCCAGCCGCAGTGGCAGAACTGCCGGGCCAATGTGCTGCACGGTGAGTTTCATCCCCGCGGCGCCCAGGGCGGTGCCTCCAAAGGCATGAAAGGGGCAATGGTTGCCCTGGCGCTGCTCAGCGTCGGATTGCTGCTGGGGCCGAGACTGGCGATGGCCCTGCTGCTGGTGCACCAGGAAAACCAGCTGCAACAGGAGATCGCCACGGTCTATCAGTATCATTTCCCCAGCCTTCGCCAGCAAAGCAATATTAAGTATCACTTTGGTCAGAACCTGAAGAAGGTTAACAAAGGCGTCTTTCTGCAAATGGCAGATCTGAACAAAGCGAAGCAGGCGGTTCCGGGTATAGAAATTAACCTGCTGGATTATGACGGTGCGCAAAACCGCTGGACGCTCAGCGCCAGCAGCCAGAACAGCGCATCGCTGCAGGCGTTCATTCAGCAGAGCAGTGCGGATTTCAACTTTTCGCTGCAGCCGGTTTCAACGGCCGCGCCCTTTACCGCCATGATCACGGGGAAACACAAATGAAAGAGCGTGTCGCACAGCTTAAAGCGCGGTATCAGAATTACTCTGCCCGTGAAAAGGTGCTGATGAAATTCTGTGCCGCGGCGCTGGGCTGCGCCGTCGTCTATTACGGCGGCATGGTTCCGCTGGATAATATGATTAAAAATAGCCAGTCAACGCTGAAGCGCCAGAGAGATACCCTTAACTGGATGCGTAGCGAAATCGATAAAAACCATCTCCAGGTGCAGCAATTAACAACCGACAATCCGCGTAGCATGGTGGAAAACAGCGCAAAGCAAATAAAGCTGCCGCTAAATGATGTGCGTCAGGAGGGGCAGACGTTATCGTTTATTGTGCCCCGGATGGAGATCAATGAGCTGAAGAACTGGTTGCGCGAAATTAACGCCACCTCAGGGATCAAACTGGAGAAAATAAAGCTGACTCCTGTCGACCACCAGCGTGACGTCAGGGCAGAGATCCAGCTTAGCTGGAAAAAAACGGCATGACGGCTTTCGTCCTGTTCAGAGAGAGCAGCCCGGGCCTGTTCAGCCTGATGAGCGCCGTTTTTGGCGCAATTATCGGCAGCTTTCTCGGCGTGGTAGCAGAGCGGATCCCGCCGATGCTGCTTGAAGATGAGGCCGGGATTAACTTACTCGTTCCGGGCTCGCACTGCCCGGCATGCCAGCATGATTTAGCCTGGTGGCAAAATATCCCACTGGTAAGCTGGTTGGCGCTACGCGGGCGCTGCCACTACTGCGGCAGCGCTATCCCGTTGCGTTTATGGTTACTTGAAGCCTTTACCTTCCTCTTTTTTGGCACCACCGCCTGGTCTATGCCAGACCTTGCCGGGCTCTTTTCCCTCTGGCTGTTGAGCGCCTTTTTGCTGCCGCTCGCCCTCATCGATGGGCGGCATCTGCTGCTGCCGGACTGCCTGACACAACCGCTGCTGTGGGCCGGGCTGCTGGTCCACCTTATCAGCCCGACGCTGCCCCTGCGCGATGCCATTATCGGCGCCGTGGCGGGCTACCTCTCTCTCTGGCTTGTCTACTGGACGTTTCGCCTGATAACCGGTCGCGAAGGTCTGGGTTACGGTGATTTCAAGCTGCTGGCCGCGCTGGGCGCCTGGTGCGGCTGGCAGGCGCTGCCTGATGTACTGTTACTGGCGTCGTTAACCGGCATTGCCGGACATCTCCTCTTTATTAAAGCGGATCAAAAAGCCGCGCACATTCCTTTTGGCCCGGCACTGGCGGCCGGAGGCGTTATTACCTTTATTTTGCAAAATTATTCACTCATCCCCTAATTAAATCTGTCAATTATATTTTGAGATTTTTTCGACAAGGGAAAGAGGTGAGTAATCATTTTTTTGCTAATACTATCTTCGTTATAAACCGCATGTGACGTTAATTTTATAATTAAGATTAACTGAAAATATTAAAAACATTTTAATTCATTATGTATTTAATTTTTTTTAAATCCATGTTGGTTTTATTTCATGTTTAAGGAAGACATGTTTTTTAAAGTTCACGTAGAGTTATTAGGATATGAAAATGAATTTCTTTAAGCCTAAATACCTGGCGCTTTTTGTTGCAGCGGCAACCAGCCCTGTATTTGCAGCCGTTCCAGGTGTGCCATCATTGACCAGCGGCAACGACAAGTTTGCTATTGTTGAAGTTGACCAGGCCGCGCAGGACTATAACTCTCTGGTAAAAGTTCACGATGGCGCAGACGTTAAAGTTGAGTGGAATGTCTGGAGTGGTGATGCTCCAACCTCGGCAAAAGTGCTGCTGGATGGTAAGGAAGTCTGGTCTGGCGCGAGCGGCGCGACAGGCTCCGCCACCTTTAAGGTGAAAAAAGGGGGCCGTTACCAGGAGCAGGTTCAGGTATGTAATGACAGCGGCTGTAGCACCAGCGCCAGCAAACTGATCATTGTGGCGGATACCGACGGTAGCCACCTGCTGCCATTAAACACCACGCTTCATGAGAACAACAAAGCGTTCGCCAAACATACCGATAAAGTGGTTGCGGCCTATTTCCCTGAGTGGGGCGTATACGACCGTAACTTCACCGTGGATAAAATCCCGGTTGCCAACCTGAACCACATTCTTTACGGCTTCATTCCAATTTGCGGTGGCGATGGCATTAACGATAGCGCTAAATCTTCCGGCGCGCTGGAATCCCTGAAACGCGCCTGTGCTGGCCGTCAGGACTACACCGTCGCCATTCATGACCCGTGGGCTGCGCTGCAAAAACCACAGCAAGGTGTGACCGGCTGGGACGAACCGTACAAAGGTAACTACGGCCAGCTGATGGCGATGAAAAAAGCCAATCCAAACCTGAAGATCCTGCCTTCTGTGGGCGGCTGGACCCTGTCCGATCCCTTCTTCCAGATGGACAACAAAGTGCTGCGCGACCGTTTCGTCGGCTCAGTTAAAGAGTTCCTGAAAACCTGGAAAGTGTTTGATGGCGTGGATATCGACTGGGAATTCCCGGGCGGCGGCGGCGAGAATGCCAAACTGGGCAACCCGCAGACCGACAAAGCCACCTATACCGCACTGATGCACGATCTGCGCGCCATGCTGAACGAGCTGTCTGCTGAGACTGGCCGTACTTACGAGCTGACCACCGCTATCGGCGCCGGTAGAGATAAGATTGAAGATGTCGATTACACCACTGCACAGCAGTACATCGACCATATCTTCCTGATGAGCTACGACTACTACGGCGCATGGAGTAACACCGAACTGGGTCACCAGGCGGCGCTGTACGGTGCTTCCTGGAAACCAGATACCAACTACACCACCGATAACGCCGTGAAAGCGATGCTGGACCAGAAAGTACAGCCGGGCAAAATCGTAGTGGGTGCGGCAATGTACGGTCGCGGCTGGACCGGCGTACACGGCTACACCGGCGACAATCCATTCACCGGCACCGCGACTGGCGCAATTCCGGGTACCTGGGAAGCGGGTATCATTGACTACCGCGTGATTGCCAATCAGATGAAAGGCAAGCCAGGCTGGGAGTACAAATATGACAGCGCGGCAGAAGCGCCTTACCTGTTCAACAAAGCCACCGGCGAGCTGGTGAGCTATGACGACGCCCGTTCGGTTGCGGCGAAAGGCAAGTACGTACTGGACAAAAACCTCGGCGGTCTGTTCGCATGGTCTATTGAATCCGATAACGGCGATATCCTGAACGCCATGAACGAAAGCCTGTTGGGCAACGGTTCCTCTTCTGACGAGCCAGCGAACACCAACCACGCGCCTGTGGCGACCGCTGCTGACCAGACCGTGACCGGTCCGGTGACCGTCACGCTGGATGGTTCTGCTTCTTCCGACCAGGATGGCGATGCGCTGACCTACAAGTGGACGCAGATTTCCGGAACCGCGGTGAATATCGCGAACAGCACCTCCGCGAAAGCCACCTTTAGCGTTCCGGCTGTGACCAGCGACCATACCCTGGCCTTCCGTCTGACCGTGACCGATACGAAAGGGCTCTCCAGCACCGTGAACGTCCAGGTCGTCAACAAAGCGCCTAAAGCGAACCAGGCTCCGGTGGTTAACCCAATGCAGGCCGTCACCCTGGAAGCGGGTCAGACGCAGTCCCTGCATGTCCAGGCATCCGATCCAGATGGCGATGCGCTGACCTATAGCTGGAGCGTACCGGCAGAGATGAATGCTACCGGTATCAATACCTCAAGCGTGCGCATCACTGCGCCGGAGGTGACCTCCGAGTCCAGCTACTCCCTGAGCGTAGTGGTCGGCGATGGCAAAGAGAGCGTGCACTCAACCGTGCAGGTTAACGTCACGCCAAAAGCGTCTGAGCCAGCCGATGATGTCACGCCGCCTGCGGATGACGTCACGCCACCAGCTGATGAAGATACTCCTCCGTCCGACGAAGGAGCAACCGGTAGCTGTGATAAGCCTGTCGATGCCAACGCCAGCAAATATGCTGCGTGGAGCAGCAGCAAGGTCTACAACACTGGCGATACCGTTAGCTTCGACCATCTGGTCTGGAAAGCTAAGTACTGGACTCAGGGCAACCAGCCTGGCTTTGGCGAGGGAGCATGGGAACTGGTCAGCAAAGTGAAGTTCAGCTGGCAACCCGAAATGGTTTATAACGGCGGCGACACGACCACTTATGAAGGTTTCGTTTACCGTGCGAAGTGGTGGACCCGTGGTGATAACCCAGCCAACAGCGATGTATGGGTGAAAGAAGGCGCAGCAGCAGACTGCAAATAATCGTCCTTCTCTGAGATGGCGGGCGCGATCTTTGCCCGCCATCAATGACCGCGCTTCACCGCGCGGTCAGTCCATCAGCGTCGGCCAGGTGAAGAGATGAAACGCGTTATTTTTCTGTTGTTGTTAATCAGTCAGGGGGCATTAGCCAACTGCTGGAATTCTGCCGGGAAATATTACCATGTCGATCCCTGGTTATTATTTGCCATTGCGGACGTGGAGTCCGGCCTCAATCCGAACGCGGTCGGTTATAACCACGACGGCTCCCGGGATGTCGGTCTGATGCAAATAAATAGTACGCATTTTGCTGAGCTGGAAAAAAAGGGCATTGATGAATACCGGTTAATAACGGAGCCCTGCACCTCTATTATGGTTGGCGCTTCTATTCTCTCCGGCATGATTAACGTTTACGGCTATAACTGGGAGGCGGTCGGCGCCTATAACGCGGAACTGAAACCGGAGAATTATCCCCAGCGCAGGATTTACGCCAGAAAAGTCTGGGCGAAATATCAAAGAATAAAACGGATGTCGCAGTACCGATAGTCAGTTTTTTTTGAAGAATATCTTACGAGTGTTCTTCAGAAAGAAAAGGTTGCTGTCCCGGATTTATTTATTAAAGGGTTAATACATAAATCGAGTTCGTATTGCTTATTATCGTTTTGAAAAGGAACAACGTAGATGAATAAAAGGACATTGCTGAGCATTCTGGTCGCGGGGGCGTGTGTTGCGCCAGTAATGGCACAGGCAAACATGCTCAAGGCGGAAAGCAGTGAACCCTACACGATAAAAGCCAGCGATCTGGCAAAAAAAGAGCAGGCGTTAACGGATTTTCCGCTGATGAAGTCGGTCAAGGCGACAATCCGCACCCTGGATAACGCCCTGGTGGAGCAGATTGAGCCGGGTAAGGCGACCAATCCAGATAACGTGAAGCGTGTTGAAAGCATTCTGAAGGAGAGCGACTGGGAGTATCTGTTCCCGCTGCGCGCCAAAGAGTACAGCTACAGCAACTTCCTGAAAGCGGTGAGTAAATTCCCGGCGCTGTGCGATACCTACACCGATGGCCGCGACAGCCTGGCGATTTGCCGTAAAGAGCTGGCGACCATGTTTGCACACTTCGCGCAGGAGACCGGCGGGCATGAATCCTGGCGTCCGGAAGCCGAATGGCGTCAGGCGCTGGTATACGTTCGCGAAATGGGCTGGAGCGAAGGCCAGAAGGGCGGCTATAACGGCGAATGCAACCCGGATGTCTGGCAGGGACAGACCTGGCCGTGCGGCAAAGACAAAGACGGCGATTTCCTGAGCTACTTTGGCCGCGGCGCCAAGCAGCTCTCCTACAACTATAACTACGGTCCGTTCTCGGAAGCGATGTTTGGCGACGTCCGCACGCTGCTGGACAAACCGGAGCTGGTTGCCGACACCTGGCTGAACCTGGCGAGCGCCATCTTCTTCTTCGCCTACCCGCAACCGCCGAAGCCGAGCATGCTGCAGGTCATCGACGGCACCTGGCAGCCAAACGATCACGACAAAGCTAACGGCCTGGTACCGGGCTTCGGCGTGACCACCCAGATCATTAACGGCGGCGTGGAATGTGGCGGCCCGACGGAAATTGCCCAGTCGGAAAACCGGATCAAATACTACAAAGAGTTCGCCAACTACCTGAAAGTGCCGGTTCCGGAAAATGAAGTCCTGGGCTGTGCCAACATGAAGCAGTTTGATGAAGGCGGCGCCGGTGCCCTGAAAATTTACTGGGAACAGGACTGGGGATGGAGCGCAGATACGCCGGACGGCAAAACCTACGCCTGTCAGCTGGTGGGTTATCAGACGCCATTCAGCGCCTTTAAAGAGGGCGATTACACCAAGTGCGTGCAGAAGTTCTTTAACGTGAATATCGTCAATGACGATGGCTCTGCGGTTAACCCGAGCGATAATACGCCTGCGGACAATACCCCGGCAGACAATACGCCAGCGGATAATACTCCGGCTGATAACACCCCGGCTGACAATACGCCAGCAGATGAGACGCCAGCTGTGACTAACCATGCGCCGGTTGCGGTCATTTCCGGCCCGGTTGGGGCGGTTGACGCGGGTGCCCAGGTCTCCCTGAGCGCGGAAGGCTCCACTGACGAAGATGGCAACAAACTGACCTACACCTGGCGTTCCCAGGACGGCCAGACCGTCTCCGGTGAAGACAAGGCGGTAGTGACCTTTACTGCGCCTGAGGCGGCAACGGCTCAGCAGATTGAAGTGAGCCTGACCGTCAGCGATGGCGAGCTGAGCGACACCACGACTTACCTGCTGAACGTGAAAGCGAAAGCGCAGACCCCGTCAGGTGACGAAGGCTCAGACACTTACGCGGCGTGGAGCGCCAACAACAAGTACAACGCAGGGGATATCGTGAACAACCACGGTAAACTCTTCCAGTGCAAGCCGTTCCCGTACAGCGGCTGGTGTAACAGCACCCCGGCTTACTATGAACCAGGCGTAGGCCTGGCATGGGCAGACGCCTGGACCGCGCTTTAATAGCAAAACGGCAACCTCAGGGATGCCGTTTTTTTCTCTGCCGCGCGCCGGGCTGTTAGCGATGTAACTTCCCGTGATCCCGCAGCCAGGCCGCGGTGCGCACAATCCCCTCATCCAGCGTCACCAGCGGCTTATAGCCCAGCTCGCTCTCAGCGCGTTGCGTATCGAGGGTAAAATCAAAGTTCAGTTTCGACACCCCGTAGTGCGTCAGCATCGGCTCTTTGGCAGCCTTATTGCCCAGCCGCTCCATGCTGCGGGCAATAATATCCAGCATCGGGTAGGGCACGGAGCGGATCCGGCAGTGAATGTTCAGCTCGTCGATCAGCTTTTGCACAATGCTGCGCAGCGAGCGTGGCTCGCCGTTGGTGATGTTGTATGCCCGGCCGGATGGCAGCCCGTCGCACTCACGCTGGCTGGCCAGCCACATGGCATGAATGGCATTGTCGTAATAGGTCATGTCCACCAGCGCATCCCCGCCGCGCGGCAACAACACGCTGCCGTAGTGGTGCATCATCTGCGCCAGGCGCGGAATAAACACTTTGTCGTGCGGGCCAAACAGGCTCTGCGGACGCAAAATGGTAAAACGGGTATGCGGGTTAGACTGCGCCAGCAGATCGATTACCTCTTCGCTGGCGGCTTTACTGCGGGCAAATTCGCAGGCGAAGCGCGCCGGACGGAAATCTTCCTGGATATCGCGATGGTGGTGATAGTCGAAATAGAGCGACGGCGAGGAGATATGCACGAAGTTGCGCACGCCCCAGGCCACAGCCCACTCACCCAGACGGCGGGTGGCGCGCACGTTTGCCAGGTCGAACGCTTCCTGGGTTCCCCAGGGTGAGGTAAAGCTGGAGCAGTGCCACAGCGTATCGATTCCGGCCAGCATCACTTTTGCCTGGGAAGAGACCAGTTCCGTCAGGTCGGCATGGACAAACTCTGCGCCCATTTTTTGCAGCAATTTACCCATCGCTTCATTACGACCGGTGGCCCGGACGCTGACGCCTTTATTGCGCAAAAACTCCACCGCATTGCGGCCTAAGCCGCTGGTGGCGCCGGTAACCAGTACCTTCATATCGATCCACTGTATTGAAAGAATTTCGTGCGCATTCTTCCGTGAATTACGACTGTATGCAATGGGAAACGTGAAAGATTCAGAGTTTTAATTACTCTTTTTCTCTGTTTTGTTCTGCCAGAAAAACAATACGCCGGGCCATTCCCCGGAAGATAAACAGGTGCGCCGGGATCATCAGCAGCCAGTAGAACAGACCTGGCATGCCGTGCGGATGCCACCAGGCGCGCACGTCCAGCTCCCGGTGGTCGCCTTTGTCCTTGAGCGTAAAGCACAACCGCCCGAGGCCGGGGGCTTTCATGCCAAACAGCAGCGCCAGCTGCTTTTCAGGTTCAACGATAATTACCTTCCAGCTGTCAACGGTATCGCCGGTTTGCAAATATGGCGCGGCCGGACGGCCTTTCGCCAGCTTATGCCCGACGAGCCGATCCATCATCGCCCGGGTTTGCCACAGCGCGTTGCCAAAGAAGTAGCGCTCTTTACCGCCGATCTGGTTCACCACTTCCCACAGGGCGCTGAGGCTGGCGGTGGTTTTCACCGTGCATCCGGCCTGTTTCGGGTAGTAACCATATTCCGGACGCCAGCGGGCGAACGCCTGGGCGTCGTAGCCCCAGTCGCTGGAGTTCACCAGCTTCTCCTCTTCTTTCAGCGTGTTACGAACCGCGTCATCGAAGGGGATCAGCGTTTGCGGGATCAGGTTGCGCAGCGCGCGATCGTCCGCCAGCAGATCGTGTTTCAGACCCTGGATTAACGCTTTGGCAATGGTCGGCGGCACGGAGGTAATCACATTTAAAAACCACACTGAGATCCAGCGGGTCGGGAAAGGAATGGGGATCAGCGGGCGACGACGGCCACTTACCCGCATAAAATGTTCAAACTGCTGCTGATAGCTCAACACCTCGGGTCCGGCGGCCTCCAGCACCCGGTGCTGCGTGGCCGGGTGGTTGAGGAGCTCCACCATATAGTGCAGCAGGTTCTCCAGCGCAATCGGCGTGGTGCGGGAGCGGACCCAGCGCGGCGGGGTCAGCACCGGCAGGTTATAGACCATATCGCGCATCACTTCGAAGGCGGCAGAACCGGCGCCAACGATGATCCCGGCCCGCAGTTCGGTAAGCGGGATCCCGGCGCTGCACAGAATATCGGCGGTAAGTTGCCGGGCGCGCAGATGGTCGGACTGCTCATGCGCCGGTGCCTGTAACGAACTGAGAAAGATAATCTGCTTAACCGGGTGTTCCAGCAGCACGTCGCGCACGTTCATCGCCACCTGGCGCTCGTGGGCGATAAAGTCACCCCCTTCGCCCATGCTGTGTACCAGATAGTAAAGGGTATCCACCCCCTCCAGCAGCGCCGCCAGCGTCTGCGGCCAGTTGAGGTCGATAGCATGGCAGGTGACGTGGGGCAGGGCCTGCTTTTGCAGACGCTCAATGCTGCGTGCCGCAGCCCGTACCTGATGCCCGTGTGCGCTCAGGGCGGCCACCAGATGTTGACCGATATACCCGCTGGCACCCAGCACCAGAATACGTTGCGGCACGTGGACTCCTTAGCGCTGCAAAAATGCCTGCCAGTGGGCAACCACTTCTGTCAGCTGCTCGCGGTTAACGTCGAGATGCATCACCAGACGCAGCACCGGCGAGGCGTTAATCAGCACGCCGCGCGCCTTCATAAACTCGCCTAATGCTGCGGCATGTTCCTCTCCGACGCGGACAAAGAGCATGTTGGTGTCGTGACGCATCACGTCGGCGCCGATCTCGCGCAGCTGCGCAGCCATCCACGCGGCGTTGTCGTGATCGTCCTTCAGGCGGGCTACGTTATTTTTCAGGGCGTACAGACCCGCCGCGGCGAGGATCCCGGCCTGGCGCATGCCGCCGCCGGTCATTTTGCGCCAGCGGTTGGCGCGCTTGATGTAGTCGGCGTTGCCCACCAGCAGGGAGCCCACCGGCGTGCCCAGCCCTTTGGAGAGACAAATGGTGAACGAGTCGCAATATTGCGTAATCGCTTTCAGCTCACAGCCATACTCCACCACAGCGTTGAAGATGCGCGCGCCGTCGACGTGCAGCCCCAGTTTACGCTCGCGGGTAAACTCCCACGCCGCTTTCAGGTAGTCGCGCGGCAGCACTTTGCCGTTATGGGTGTTTTCGAGGCTGAGCAGTCTGGTGCGGGCGAAGTGAATGTCGTCGGCTTTGATTTTAGCCGCCACCTTGTCCAGCGGCAGGGTGCCGTCTGCGGCGGCATCGATCGGCTGGGGCTGAATGCTGCCGAGCACCGCTGCGCCGCCCGCTTCGTACAGGTAGTTATGCGCTCCCTGGCCGACGATATACTCTTCGCCGCGCTCGCAGTGGCTGAGCAGGGCCACCAGGTTCGCCTGGGTGCCGGTGGGCAGGAACAGGGCGGCCTCGTGGCCGCTCAGTTCGGCGGCATAGCGCTGAAGTTCGTTAACGGTGGGGTCATCGCCATAGACGTCGTCCCCGACCGGCGCGGCCAGCATCTCCTTGAGCATGGCCTGCGTCGGGCGGGTTACGGTATCGCTACGTAAATCAATCATTTCACATCCCTATAGTTTAAAAGGTGATGTGAAATGTTTTACCTGAGCCAGTTGGTTTTTGCCAGCTCCAAAACTTCGTCACCGCGGCCACTGATAATGGCGCGCAGCATATAGAGACTAAAGCCCTTCGCCTGTTCCAGTTTGATCTGCGGCGGAATAGCCAGCTCCTCTTTGGCCACCACCACATCCACCAGCACCGGGCCGTCGGTGGCAAAGGCGCGCTGCAAGGCCTCATCCACCTCTGAGGCTTTCTCCACGCGAATACCGGTGATACCGCAGGCTTCGGCGATGGCGGCGAAGTTGGTGTCGTGCAGATCCGTACCGTCGGTCAGATAGCCGCCCGCTTTCATCTCCATCGCCACAAAGCCCAGCACGCTGTTGTTAAAGACGATGATTTTGATCGGCAGTTTCATCTGCGCCACTGAAAGGAAGTCGCCCATCAGCATGCTGAAGCCGCCGTCGCCGCACATCGCCACCACCTGACGGTCCGGCGCGGTGGCTTTCGCCCCCAGCGCCTGCGGCATGGCGTTGGCCATTGAGCCGTGGTTAAACGACCCCAGCAGGCGGCGCTTGCCGTTCATTTTCAGGTAACGCGCCGCCCAGACGGTGGGGGTACCTACGTCGCAGGTAAAGATGGCATCCTCGTCGGCGTAACGACTGATCTGCTGGGCCAGATACTGCGGGTGCAGCGCTTTATCGCTGGGTTTCGCCTTGTCATCCAGCCCTTTGCGGGCATCGCGATAATCGCTCAGGGCTTTATCCAGGAAGGTGCGATCGGTCTTCTCCTCCAGCAGCGGCATGAGTGCGCTCAGGGTCGCCTTGATGTCGCCCACCAGCGCCATATCCACTTTGCTGTGCGCCCCGATGCTGGCGGGGTTAATGTCGATCTGGATAATTTTGGCGTCGGTGGGGTAAAACGCGCGATAGGGGAACTGGGTCCCGAGCAGCACCAGGGTGTCGGCATTCATCATGGTGTGGAACCCGGAGGAGAAGCCAATTAGCCCGGTCATCCCCACGTCGTAGGGGCTATCGTATTCTACATGCTCTTTCCCGCGCAGGGCGTGAACAATCGGCGCCTTCAGGGTGCCGGCAAATTCCAGCAGTTCCTCGTGGGCTCCGGCGCAGCCGCTGCCGCACATCAGGGCGATGTTGCTGGAGTAGCGCAGCAGCTGGGCCAGTTTTTTCAGCTCCGCGTGGGCGGGCGTCACCACCGGCTGGGGCGCAGGATACCAGTGGGTGCTGGCACTTTCCGGCGCAGCCTGCAGCGCCACGTCGCCTGGCAGCACAATCACCGAAACGCCGCGCTTCAGAATGGCGTTGCGCATCGCCAGGGCCAGCACCTGGGGGATCTGCTCAGGGGAGGAGACCAGTTCACAGTAGTGGCTGCATTCACGGAACAGCTCCTGCGGATGCGTCTCCTGAAAATAGCCGCTGCCGATCTCGCTCGACGGAATGTGCGCGGCGATAGCCAGCACCGGGACATGATTACGGTGACAATCAAACAGACCGTTGATCAGGTGCAGGTTGCCAGGCCCGCACGAGCCCGCACAGACCGCCAGCTCTCCGGTCAGTTGGGCTTCGGCCCCGGCGGCGAACGCGGCGACCTCCTCATGGCGGGTCGGCATCCATTCGATGGTGCCCATTCGGTTCAGGCTGTCGCTCAGACCGTTGAGGGAATCCCCGGTAACACCCCAGATCCGTTTTACCCCGGCCTGTTCCAGCATTTTCGCAATATAGTTCGCCACGGTTTGTTTCATGGTAGTCCATCTCCTGAATGTGATAACGCTTTCAAGCTTAGATGAAACTGACCGGCATGCCCGCGGAATCCCCCTTATTAATAGTTGCTTTCACTGTGCAACATTTCGTCATATTGTGGTAGGAGTTTAGTTAAAAATGGAGTTAATTCAGATGGTTAAATCATTGTTACTTGCTGTTAATGAAACGCTAACGCACGAAGATTTCGGCAGATTGTTGCTGCGGCTGGCGGTGGGGGGATTGATGCTGTTTCATGGCCTGCATAAGGCTATCGACGGGGTCGGGGGGATTGCAGGCATGCTGGTGGCAAAAGGGCTGCCGGGCTTTATCGCCTGGGGCGTGCTGATGGGTGAAGTGGTGGCGCCGATCCTGATTATTCTCGGCATTCTCACCCGTCCGGCGGCGCTGATATTAGCGTTCACCATGGTGGTGGCGTGGCTGATGGTAGGCACCGGGAAAACCTTCGCGCTGGATGCGGTAGGGGCATGGGCGATTGAGAGTCTGGTCTATTTCTTTGTGGGGGCGCTGGCGGTGGCATTTTTGGGGGCAGGGCGGTTTGCGGTGGTCAGCGATCCGGCGTGGAAGTAATTCCTCTGCGGCGGTAATGCCGGGCGGCACTGCGTTTGCCCGGCCTACGGTTCGCGCTCTTTTGTAGGCCCGGCAAGCGTAGCGCCACCGGGCGTTTTTTCAGGCCAGCACCAGATCCCCCTGCGGATGGCAGGAGCAGGCCAGCACATAGCCTTCCGCCACTTCGGCATCCGTCAGCGTCATGGTGCTGGTAACGGTATAGTTCCCGTCCACCACTTTTGTTTTACAGCAGCCGCACACGCCTGCACGACAGGCAGCCACCACCGGCACGTTATTGCTCTCCAGCGCCTCCAGCAGCGTGCTGCCCACGCGGCCAAAGAAGGTTTGCGCAGGCTGCAGTTTGGTGATCTTCAACCCGTGGGTGGCGGCTTCCGCGACCGGGGTAAAGAACTGCTCTTTAAAGAAGCGGGTCACGCCCAGGGCCTTCACCTCTTCTTCAACGATTGCCATATAGGGCGCCGGACCACAGGTCATCACCGTGCGGGAGGCGATATCCGGTACGCTTTGCAGCAGTTCGCGACTCAGGCGACCGGCGACAAACCCCTCTGTGGCGTTGTTTTCCGCCACCAGGGTAACCGGGTAGTGACGCCATTCGTCTGCAAAAATGACATCCTGCGGCGAGCGCACGCTGAAGATCACCGCCACGTCAGCCTGCGGGCGATTCTTCGCCAGCCAGCGCCGCATCGACATCACCGGCGTGACGCCGCAGCCGGCGGCCAGCAGCAGGAATTTGTCGTCCGGCTTATCGTCGCAGGTAAAATCTCCCTGCGCGTCAGAGAGCCAGATATAATCCCCACGCTTCACCTCACCTGTCAGCCACTGTGAGCCCGCCCCCTCATCAATGCGACGAACCGTCAGCGTAATGTACTCGCTGATGCCCGGCGTCGAGGAGATCGTGTACGCCCGCAGCGTCTCTGCGGAGTGACGCACGCTGACCAGCGCATACTGCCCGGCACGGTAAGGATAATAGTCGTGACACAGCAGCGAAATCGTCCAGACATCCGGCGTTTCCTGATGGATGTGGTGAACCTGCATCCGCCATGGGCACTGATGGGTTGGCATCGTCATACTTTTACTCCTTACGCGCTCAGCAGTTGCTTCATATCTTCTTCAACGGTGGTCACGGAACGCAGACCGAACTTCTCGTTGAGAACCGCCAGCAGATCCGGGGTAAAGAAGCCAGGCGCCGTCGGGCCGGTGACGATATTTTTCACGCCCAGCGAGAGCAGGGTCAGCAGGATCACAATCGCTTTCTGCTCGAACCAGGAGAGCACCAGCGACAGCGGCAGATCGTTTACGCCGCAGCCCAGTTTTTCCGCCAGGGTGACCGCGAGGATGATGGCTGAGTAGGCATCGTTACACTGACCGGCATCGATCAGGCGCGGCAGCCCTTCGATATCGCCGAACTCCAGCTTGTTGAAGCGGTACTTACCGCAGGCCAGGGTCAGGATGAGGCAGTCGTCCGGCACGCTGGTGGCGAAGTCGGTGAAGTAGTTACGTTCCCCGCGCGCGCCGTCGCAGCCGCCCACCAGGAAGATGTGACGCAGTTTTTCGCGGCTCACCAGGTCAATCAGGGAATCCGCCGCACCCAGCAGGGTCTGGCGACCGAAACCGACGGTGATCAGGTGCGGAATTTCGCTGTAGGGGAAGCCCGCCATCTGCTGGGCCTGGGCAATCATCGGACCAAAATCGTCGCCTTCGAGGTGGCTCACGCCCGGCCAGCCGACGATGCTGCGGGTCCAGATGCGGTCATCGTAGGCACCCACCGTCGGGTCGATGATGCAGTTCGAGGTCATCACGATAGGGCCCGGGAAGCGGGCAAACTCCACCTGCTGATTCTGCCAGCCGCTGCCGTAGTTCCCGATCAGATGTTTGAATTTACGCAGTTCCGGGTAGCCGTGGGCGGGCAGCATCTCACCGTGGGTGTAGACGTTAACGCCGGTGCCGTCGGTCTGCTCCAGCAGGTTGTAGAGATCTTTCAGGTCATGACCGGAGATCAGGATGCATTTGCCTTCGGTCGCTTTGACGTTGACCTGCGTCGGGGTTGGGTGGCCATATTTGGTGGTTTCACCGGCATCCAGGATGCTCATCACTTTGAAGTTCATCTGGCCGATCTCCATGGAACACTCCAGCAGGGCGTTCATGTCTGAAGGCCAGGTACCGAGCCACGCCATAATTTTGTGGTACTGGGCGTAGATGTCGTTGTCGTACTGATCCAGAACGTGGGCGTGCTCCATATAGGCCGCGGCACCTTTCAGGCCATACAGGCAGAGCAGACGCAGGCCGAGAATGTTCTCGCCAATCGCCGCTTTGTCTTTGTTCGGGGTAAATTCAGCCGCCTGGCGCTGCAGATCGCCGAGGTCGTCGCTGACCAGTTGCAGGTCACCCATCGGGTTATCGACCTGAGCGCTGGCATCCACATTCAGGCACTGCGCTTTGAGGGCTTCACGCAGGGCGATGGCTTCGCGGGCGTAGCCCACAATGCGCGGGGAGTCGAAGTTCACGTTAGTCAGGGTAGAGAAAAACGCGCGCGGGGCGAAGTGATCAACGTAGTGGTCGATAATGCCATATTCCCGGGCTTTAACTGCCCAGGCGGATAAACCCTGCAGGGAGGCGATCAGTAAATCCTGCAGATCGGAGGTTTCTGCGGTTTTACCGCACATGCCCTGTGCGTAAGAGCAGCCGTTGCCAGCTGGGGTACGGATGGTTTGTTCACATTGCACACAAAACATAATCACACCTGTTAAAGTTATATTTGATATACATGTTTAAGATTATGCCTGTGGCGATACGGTGGGAAGCGCTTTCTGCCACAAAGTAGAGGGATATTGATTTAGCGCAATTTTGGCGGCAGCAGGCTACCGCCAAAGAAGTATCAGGCTGAGAAGAACGCCATCATGACGGGCACCAGCAGGCTTAAAATAAAGCCGTGAACGATGGCGGCAGGTACCATCTCCAGCCCGCCCGAGCGTTGCAGCACCGGCAGGGTGAAATCCATCGAGGTGGCACCGCACAGCCCCAGCGCCGTGGAACGACTGCGGCGCACCAGACCGGGGATCAGCATGATGGCGATCAGCTCGCGCCCCAGATCGTTAAAGAAGGCGGCGCTGCCAATGACCGGACCGAAAGACTCGGTTAACAGAATGCCGGAAAGCGAGTACCAGCCAAAACCGGAGGCCATCGCCAGGGCGGTATTCAGCGGCAGGTCGAGAATAAAGGCGTTAATCACCCCGCCAATCAGCGAACTGCCCACCACCACCACCGCCACTATCATGCCGCGACGGTTGAGAACGATCTGTTTTAGGGTCATGCCATTATTTCGCAGCTGAATACCAATAAGGAACAGCAGGAAGATCAGGGTATATTCACTGGCCTCGGTGGCGTGTTGTAAAAAAGAGAATCCTGTCAGCCCCAGCAGAAAACCGAGCACCACCACGCCGCATAATTTTAATGACTCCAGCGCCATGGCAATGCGTGAAGGCAATTTTTCCTGATGGTGATGATTTTTCCACGGAATAGCGCGCTCCAGCCAGAACAGGGCCGCGATATTACAGAGCAAAATAACGGCCATCGTAATAATGGAGTAGTGCAGGATAGAGAGCAGATTGGTGGCAAGATTATCGAGGAAGGCGAGGCTGATCCCCATAAAAAAGAGAATGACGTAGACAATTCCGCTCAAAAGTCGGTTGATCAGTTTTAACGCTGACAGCTGATGAAGAGGAATGAGATAGCCCACGATCAGTGGGAGCAGAATGATTAAGAGTCCTGAAAACATGAACAACCGGTCCTGTATATGAGTGGCGCTGTGACACTACCCAATTCAGACGGTTCAGTAAAGGTGAAAACAGTGCCGGGCGGCGCTTCGCTTGCCCGGCCTACGAAATGCTGTCCCGTAGGCCGGGTAAGGCGAAGCCATCACCCGGCGCCACAACGCGCGCACGCTTAATCGCGTTTTTCCAGCAGGGTGCGGTACAGCACGCCGCCAATAATACCGCCGATAATCGGCATCACCCAGAACAGCCACAGCTGTTGCAGCGCCCAGCCGCCCTGGAAGATGGCTACCGCTGTGCTGCGCGCCGGGTTAACAGAGGTGTTGGTCACCGGAATGCTGATCAGGTGGATCAGGGTCAGCGCCAGGCCAATCGCAATCGGCGCGAAACCGGCCGGGGCGTGCTTGTCCGTTGCGCCGTGGATCACCAGCAGGAAGCCCGCAGTCAGCACAATTTCAATCACGATGGCAGAGAGCATGGAGAAACCGCCCGGGGAGTGTTCGCCAAAGCCGTTTGAGGCAAAGCCGCTGGCCGCAGCATCAAAGCCCGCTTTACCGCTGGCAATAACATACAAAATAGCGGCAGCAATAATTCCACCAATGACCTGGGCAATAATATAGCCAGCAACCTCTTTTGCCGGAAAACGGCCGCCGGCCCACAATCCTAATGTTACCGCCGGGTTAAAGTGACCGCCGGAAATATGCCCCACGGCATACGCCATCGTTAAAACCGTTAAACCAAAGGCCAGCGAAACGCCGACAAAACCAATTCCCAGTTCCGGGAACCCTGCTGCCCGGACGGCGCTACCGCAGCCACCAAATACCAACCAGAATGTCCCAAAACATTCCGCTGCTAATTTTCTGAACATAACCACCTCAAAGAAAAAATGAGCGCAATCCTGCGCCATTGTTATTTATCGCCAAAACAAGCGACGATTTTTAAAACGCCACTATTCTAAAAATGAATATTCCCTCTCACCAGTTAAATAAATACGGTAAGTTTGATGTAGGGCAATGTGTTGCGCTTCCTTGCTAAATTATGGCGAGTAAAGCAGAGTTACATTTTCGGCAGCAAGAGTATGCGGCGGAAATCGTTATTACAAATGAAACTGTCTGGTTAAATTCTTAATTTTCCCTTCTGGCAATCATTATTCCGCCGACGATGGAGTGTCCGTCCGGGCCCGCTGGCGTTATACTCCTGATAACTTAAAGGAAAAAGTTCATTTCTCCCGGAGGGTACATGTTGCTAGAGCGTGTGGAAATCGTGGGGTTTCGCGGCATTAACCGTCTGTCGCTGATGCTTGAGCACAACAACGTGCTGATCGGAGAAAACGCCTGGGGTAAATCGAGCCTGCTGGACGCCCTGACGTTGCTGCTATCGCCGGAATCCAGTCTGTACCATTTTGTCCGGGAAGATTTCTGGTTCCCCCCCGGGGATCTGCAGGGGCGTGAACACCATCTGCATATTATCCTTACCTTTCGTGAAAGCGAGCCGGGGCGCCATCGCGTTCGCCGCTATCGTCCTCTTGCCGATTGCTGGGTGCCCTGTGATGATGGCTATCGGCGCATTTTTTATCGTCTGGAGGGTGAGCTTGCCACTGATGACAGTATGCTGACCCTGCGCGGTTTTCTCGATACTGACGGCCAGGTCCTGCCGCTGGAGGATATCGACGAGCGGGCGCGCCATCTGGTCCGTCTGATGCCGGTGCTGCGCCTGCGTGATGCCCGCTTTATGCGCCGCATTCGCAACGGTACCGTCCCCGACATGCCTGATGTGGAGGTCACCGCCCGGGAGCTGGACTATCTGGCCCGGGAACTGGTCGCCCGCCCGCAAAACCTGACCGACGGCCAGATCCGCCAGGGGCTGTCGGCAATGGTACAGCTGCTGGAGCACTACTTCTCCGAACAGGGCACCTCCCCGGTGCGCAACCGGCTGATGCGGCGGCGCTCCCATGACGAGCAACGCAGCTGGCGTTATCTCGATATCATCAACCGGATGATCGACCGTCCCGGCGGCCGCTCGCACCGGGTGATCCTGCTGGGGCTCTTCTCCACGTTGTTGCAGGCCAAAGGCACCGTCCGGCTGGACCGGGATGCCCGTCCGCTGCTGCTGGTGGAAGATCCCGAGACGCGCCTGCACCCAATCATGCTCTCGGTGGCCTGGCACCTGCTGAATCTGCTGCCGTTGCAGCGCATCACCACCACCAACTCCGGCGAACTGCTGTCGCTAACCCCGGTCGAGCACGTCTGCCGTCTGGTGCGTGAGTCGTCGCGCGTCTCGGCTTACCGCCTGGGTCCGGGGGGCATGAATGCGGAAGACAGTCGCCGTATCGCCTTCCATATTCGCTTCAACCGCGCCTCCTCGCTGTTTGCCCGCTGCTGGCTGCTGGTGGAAGGGGAGACCGAAACCTGGGTGATTAACGAGCTGGCCCGTCAGTGTGGGCACCACTTTGATGCCGAGGGCATCAAAGTAATCGAGTTTGCCCAGTCGGGCCTGAAACCGCTGATTAAATTTGCCCGGCGGATGGGCATCGAATGGCATGTGCTGGTGGATGGTGACGAAGCGGGTAAGAAATATGCCGCGACCGTGCGCGGGCTGATCAATAACGATCGGGAGGAGGAGCGCGAGCACCTGACGGCGCTGCCCGCCATGGACATGGAACACTTCATGTACCGGCAGGGCTTTGCCGATGTCTTTCACCGGGTGGCGATGATCCCGGACGACGTCCCGATGAACATGCGACGGGTGATCATGAAGGCCATTCACCGTTCCTCGAAACCCGATCTGGCGATTGAGGTGGCGATGGAGGCTGGTCGTCGCGGCGTGGAGGCGGTGCCCACGCTGTTACGGAAGATGTTCTCCCGCGTGCTGTGGCTGGCACGCGGGAGGGCGGACTAGCGGCGGGTCGCCTGGTTGACCTGATCGATCAGGCTGTCCAGCAGGGTAAACCGGCGGCGGTACTCGGCGCGTTTTTTGCTGGCGATCTCCTCCATCGGTTTGCGCGGCATGGCGAGCGGCAGCCTGAAGTTGCCCTCGCTGTCGCGCTCCCCGCCCAGCGACAGCCAGAAACTGTCGTAGTCGGCCAGCAGTTTCCCCTCTTTTTTCTTGCGATAGCGCCAGCTGCGATAAATATGGGTGCTGTTGCTGACGGCGATAATCTGCTCCACGGCCAGGGCGCTGCCGAGCGTCATGGCGGCTTCCACCAGCAAACGTTTCGGGAACAGGCCGTGACAGGCTTTGGTGGCGCTCTGAATCGCCTCGTGCGGCACAAAGGCTTTTGCCCCCTGCATCCCGCCGATAAACAGCGTCGGGGTGCCATTAACCTGACACAGCGTAAAGGTCATCTCCGCCAGCACCGTCTGCTGTTCGTCGCAAAACGCCAGCGTCGCTTCGCCCTCTTTATCGAGGAAGGCATCAGCGCACAGACGCAGGGTAAAGGCGCGATCGTCTTTCCCGGTCAGGGTCAGTAACGTGACCCCCTCCCGGGAGAGATAGCCGTTCATCAGCGCGGCCGGGAGCCGGCTCTGCAGGGTCTGATAGTGCCAGTTCAGCGCCTGGAGCGTTTGCTGGCGATTCATCGCCACCGAGAGCCACGGGCGATGCAGGCGGCAGGGCAGTCCCGGCTGGGCCTGTAACAGTTGCAGCAGTTGCGGCTGTTTTGTCAGGCTTGCCAGCAGACGTGCAGTGCTGAACGGCGTCATCAGCGAGCGCAGCATAAACTTGCGGCGATAGGCCGGATTACGCCAGGCAAGGCCGGGGGTTAATGTCCCGGAGGCCAGATGCTGAAATAGCTGCCAGGCTGATTTAGGTTGCTGCTGATGTGAATAAGATGACTCTGCGATGGAGGACATAATAGATCCCGGTCTTGTTGCCAGGCCTTTATTTCAGCAGGGGTTTTATCAACCTCTCCTCAACAACTTTCACGCGCCACGAAAAGCAGGGGTTTCGTTGAGGCGCGGTTTAGTTAGAATCAACAGTTATGTAAGCCGGAATTGCTATTTGGAATATTTATGAACTTAAAGGGAAAGCGCAGGAAGCTGTTTCTGCTGCTGGTGCTGATTGTACTGGTGGGTGGATTCTGGCTGTGGCGGGTGCTAAACGCACCGGTGCCGCAATATCAGACATTGATTGTCCGTCCGGGCGAGTTGCAGCAGAGCGTGCTGGCGACCGGCAAACTGGACGCGCTACGCAAGGTTGACGTGGGTGCCCAGGTCAGCGGCCAGTTGAAGACCCTATCGGTGGAGATTGGCGACAAGGTGAAAAAAGGGCAACTGCTGGGGGTTATCGACCCGGAGCAGGCCGAAAACCAGATCAAAGAGGTGGAAGCGACGCTGATGGAGCTGCGCGCCCAGCGCAGCCAGGCGGAAGCGGAGCGTAAGCTCGCCCAGGTGACCCTGAACCGTCAGCGGCAGCTGGCGACCACCCAGGCGATCTCGCAGCAGGATCTGGATACCTCGACCACCGAGCTGGCGGTGAAGCAGGCGCAGATTGGCACCATCGATGCGCAGATCAAACGCAACCAGGCCTCGCTGGACAGTGCCAAAACTAACCTCGAGTACACCCGCATCGTTGCGCCGATGGCCGGGGAAGTGACGCAGATTACGACCCTGCAGGGACAGACGGTTATCGCCGCCCAGCAGGCGCCGAACATCCTGACCCTGGCGGATATGGGTACCATGCTGGTGAAGGCGCAGGTTTCGGAAGCGGATGTGATCCACCTGAAGCCGGGGCAAAAAGCCTGGTTTACCGTGCTGGGGGACCCGCAAACCCGCTATGAAGGGGTGCTGAAGGATATTCTCCCGACGCCGGAGAAGGTCAACGACGCCATTTTCTATCACGCCCGGTTTGAAGTCCCCAACCCGCAGGGGGTGTTGCGCCTGGACATGACCGCCCAGGTGCATATTCAGCTCTCCGGGGTGAAAAACGTGCTGACCATTCCGCTGGCGGCGCTGGGCCAACCGGTAGGAGATAACCGCTATAACGTGAAGGTGCTGCGTAACGGTGAAATCCGCGAGCGTGAGGTGAGCCTCGGCTCGCGCAACGACACCGATGTGGTGGTGGTGAAAGGGCTGGAAGAGGGTGAAGAGGTGGTCATCAGCGAGAGCCAGCCGGGGGCGGCGAAATGACCGCCCTGCTGGAGCTGAATGATATCCGCCGCAGCTACCCCTCTGGCGACGGGCCGGTGGAGGTGCTGAAGGGCATCACCCTGCAGGTAGAGGCGGGGGAGATGGTGGCGATTGTCGGGGCGTCAGGCTCCGGTAAATCGACGCTGATGAATATTCTTGGCTGTCTGGATAAACCTACCAGCGGCACCTATCGCGTGGCGGGCACCGACGTCGCCACGCTGGACAGCGACGCGCTGGCCAAACTGCGTCGGGAACATTTCGGCTTTATCTTCCAGCGTTACCATCTGCTTTCGCATCTGAGCGCGGCGCAAAACGTCGAGGTGCCCGCGGTCTATGCTGGCGTAGAGCGCAAAAAACGCCTTGAGCGGGCGCAGGCGCTGCTTACCCGGCTGGGGCTGGGGGAGCGGGTGGATTATCAGCCGTCGCAGCTTTCCGGCGGCCAGCAGCAGCGGGTGAGTATCGCCCGGGCGCTGATGAACGGCGGGCAGGTGATCCTGGCGGATGAACCGACCGGGGCGCTGGACAGCCACTCCGGGGAAGAGGTGATGGCAATCCTGCACCAGCTGCGGGATCAGGGGCACACGGTGATTATTGTCACCCACGATCCGGAGGTGGCCTCCCAGGCCGGACGCATTGTCGAGATCCGCAACGGCGAGCTGGTCAGTAATCCGCCGCCCGCCCTCAATGCTACCCGGCGTCAGGAGGTGGCGTTACCGCCGCCGTCGGGCTGGCGGCAGTTTGCCAGCAGCTTTCGCGAAGCGCTGACCATGGCCTGGCTGGCGATGGCCGCCAACAAAATGCGCACCCTGCTGACCATGCTCGGCATTATCATCGGCATCGCCTCGGTGGTGTCGATTGTGGTGGTGGGCGACGCGGCCAAACAGCTGGTGCTGTCGGATATCCGCTCCATCGGCACCAATACCATTGACGTCTATCCCGGCAAAGATTTTGGCGATGACGAGCCGCAGTACCAGCAGGCGCTGAAGTATGACGATCTCACGGCCATTCAGAAGCAGCCGTGGGTTAACTCCGCTACCCCGGCGGTGTCCCAGAGCCTGCGTCTGCGCTATGCCAATATCGATG
This sequence comes from Leclercia sp. LSNIH1, assembly GCF_002902985.1. Lineage (NCBI taxonomy): Bacteria > Pseudomonadati > Pseudomonadota > Gammaproteobacteria > Enterobacterales > Enterobacteriaceae > Leclercia > Leclercia sp. LSNIH1. The sequence continues at coordinate 2,517,024 of NZ_CP026167.1, forward strand.
TGGCGGCCAGCGCCAACGGCGTCAGCGGCGACTATTTCAACGTCTACGGTATGACCTTCAGCGAAGGGGGCACCTTCAATGCAGAGCAGCTGGCAGGGCGGGCGCAGGTGGTGGTGCTCGACAGCAACGCCCGGCGACAGCTGTTCCCCAATAAAGCGAAGGTGGTGGGCGAGATCGTGCTGGTGGGGAATATGCCCGCAACGGTGATTGGCGTGGCGGAGGAGAAGCAGTCGATGTTTGGCAGCAGCAAGATTTTGCGCGTCTGGCTGCCTTACACCACCATCTCCGGGCGCATTATGGGGCAGTCGTGGCTTAACTCCATCACCGTCCGGGTGAAAGAGGGTTACGACAGCGCCCAGGCAGAGCAACAGCTTGAGCGCCTGTTGACCCTGCGCCACGGGAAGAAAGATTTCTTCACCTGGAACATGGACGGGCTCTTGAAAACGGCAGAAAAGACCACACGTACTCTTCAGCTCTTCCTCACGCTGGTGGCGATCATCTCCCTGCTGGTCGGGGGGATCGGGGTAATGAATATCATGCTGGTGTCGGTGACGGAGCGGACGCGTGAAATCGGCATCAGGATGGCGGTGGGCGCCCGGGCCAGCGATGTGCTGCAACAGTTTTTGATTGAAGCGGTGCTGGTCTGTCTGGTGGGCGGCGCGCTGGGGATTACGCTCTCGCTGCTCATCGCCTTTACGCTGCAGCTGTTTTTACCCGGCTGGGAAATTGGTTTTTCACCGATGGCGCTGCTAACTGCCTTCCTCTGTTCTACCTTTACCGGGGTACTGTTTGGCTGGTTGCCGGCCAGAAACGCCGCGCGATTAGATCCGGTGGATGCGTTAGCCCGGGAGTGAATCTGTTGCCGGGTGGCGGCTACGCCTTACCCGGCCTACGAAATCCGTAGGCCCGCGCAAGCGCAGCGCCGCCGGGCAGCAGACCGCACGGCAGCCCACAAATAAAAATGCCAGCGCGTCGGGCTGGCATTTTGAGTGCGGGGTGTACACAATGAAACAGAGGGCTATGCCACCACTTCTGCTTCGATGGGCACAATAACGCTGGCATGATTGCCTTTTGGCCCAAGGTGTACATCGAACCGGACGGCCTGCCCGGCTTTCAGCGTTCTGTATCCATCCATCTGAATGGTGGAGTAATGTGCGAAAATGTCTTCGCCGCCGCCTTCAGGGCAGATAAAACCAAACCCTTTGGCGTTGTTGAACCACTTAACTGTACCCGTTTCCATGCTTCGACATCCTTCGTAAATCTTATTGAGTTAGATGTAATGAACCGGTGGTGAAGTGGGGGCTGTTCAAAACCTCGCCAACTCACGCCTGTTCAATTTAGATAAACCAAAGGGATCGTCAAGCCTTTGCCGGGTAAGGAAGGTGAAAAATGCGTCAAAATTTGAAGCAGTTAACGCTATTGAACGGTATTGTGACAGACATCGCGGATGGCAATAATAGATATAGGTTATCTGACATCTAAGGTAGATTCAGGTTATGTATAGCCCCCCGTCAGCATCACTGAGACACGCGACCGGAGACCGTAAACGAAGATGACGACTGACAATGGGTAAGACGAACGACTGGCTCGATTTCGATAAGTTGGCGGAAGATGAAGTGCGCGACGCGCTAAAACCGCCATCTATGTATAAAGTTATGTTAATGAACGATGATTACACGCCGATGGAATTTGTTATTGACGTGCTACAAAAGTTCTTTTCTTATGATGTTGAACGTGCAACGCAACTGATGCTTACGGTTCACTATCATGGCAAAGCCATCTGCGGTGTCTATACCGCTGAAGTCGCCGAAACCAAGGTGGCAATGGTGAACCAGTATGCAAGGGAGAACGAGCATCCGTTGCTGTGTACGCTGGAAAAAGCCTGAATAAGGCAATGAAAATTGGGGGAGGTGCCTATGCTCAATCAAGAACTGGAACTCAGTTTAAACATGGCTTTCGCCAGAGCGCGTGAGCACCGACATGAGTTCATGACGGTCGAGCACCTGCTGCTTGCACTGCTCAGTAACCCATCCGCCCGCGAAGCGCTTGAAGCCTGCTCCGTGGATCTGGTGGCGCTGCGTCAGGAACTTGAAGCCTTCATCGAACAGACCACACCTGTACTGCCCGTCAGTGAAGAGGAGCGCGACACGCAGCCGACGCTCAGCTTCCAGCGTGTACTCCAGCGTGCGGTATTTCACGTCCAGTCCTCCGGACGTAGCGAAGTCACCGGTGCAAACGTGCTGGTTGCCATCTTCAGCGAGCAGGAGTCGCAAGCCGCCTACCTGCTGCGCAAACACGAAGTCAGCCGCCTCGATGTGGTGAACTTTATCTCTCACGGAACGCGAAAAGACGAATCGAATCCGTCTTCGGATTCCAGCCATCAGGTCAACAGCGAAGAGCAGGCAGGCGGGGAGGAACGTATGGAAAACTTCACCACCAATCTTAACCAGCTTGCCCGTGTTGGCGGTATCGACCCGCTGATAGGCCGCGATAAAGAGCTGGAACGGGCGATTCAGGTGCTGTGCCGCCGCCGCAAGAATAACCCACTGCTGGTGGGGGAGTCTGGCGTCGGTAAAACCGCCATTGCCGAAGGGCTGGCCTGGCGCATCGTGCAGGGCGACGTCCCGGAAGTGATCGCCGACTGCACCATCTATTCGCTGGATATCGGTTCCCTGTTGGCCGGCACCAAATACCGCGGTGATTTTGAAAAACGTTTCAAAGCGCTGCTGAAACAGCTGGAGCAGGATACCAACAGCATCCTGTTTATCGACGAGATCCATACCATCATCGGCGCCGGTGCGGCATCGGGTGGTCAGGTGGATGCCGCTAACCTGATTAAACCGCTGCTCTCCAGCGGTAAGATCCGGGTAATAGGTTCAACCACCTATCAGGAGTTCAGCAATATTTTCGAAAAAGATCGTGCCCTGGCGCGTCGCTTCCAGAAAATCGATATTACTGAACCGTCGGTAGAAGAAACGGTGCAGATCATCAACGGCCTGAAGCCGAAGTACGAGGCGCACCATGATGTGCGTTATACCGCGAAAGCGGTGCGTGCGGCGGTGGAGCTGGCGGTGAAATACATTAACGATCGCCACCTGCCGGATAAAGCGATTGATGTGATCGACGAAGCGGGCGCGCGTGCGCGTCTGATGCCGGTCAGCAAGCGTAAGAAAACGGTCAACGTGGCGGATATCGAATCCGTGGTGGCCCGCATCGCGCGTATCCCTGAGAAGAGTGTTTCTCAGAGCGACCGCGATACGCTGAAAAACCTTGGCGATCGCCTGAAAATGCTGGTCTTTGGGCAGGATAAAGCCATTGAGGCCTTAACCGAAGCCATTAAGATGGCCCGCGCCGGGCTGGGGCATGAGCACAAACCTGTCGGTTCTTTCCTGTTCGCCGGCCCGACCGGGGTGGGGAAAACCGAGGTGACGGTTCAGCTCTCCAAAGCGCTGGGCATAGAGCTACTGCGCTTCGATATGTCCGAGTATATGGAGCGCCACACCGTCAGCCGTCTGATCGGTGCGCCTCCAGGCTATGTGGGCTTTGACCAGGGCGGCCTGCTCACCGACGCGGTGATCAAGCATCCGCACGCGGTACTGCTGCTCGATGAGATCGAGAAAGCGCACCCGGACGTGTTCAACATCCTGCTGCAGGTGATGGATAACGGGACGCTGACCGATAACAACGGGCGCAAGGCGGACTTCCGCAACGTGGTGCTGGTGATGACCACCAACGCCGGGGTGCGTGAAACCGAGCGTAAATCCATCGGCCTGATCCACCAGGATAACAGCACCGATGCGATGGAAGAGATCAAGAAGGTCTTTACGCCGGAGTTCCGTAACCGTCTGGACAACATTATCTGGTTCGATCATCTCTCTACCGAGGTGATTCATCAGGTGGTGGATAAGTTCATCGTCGAGCTGCAGGTTCAGCTGGATCAGAAAGGGGTCTCTCTGGAAGTGAGCCAGGAAGCCCGCAACTGGCTGGCAGAGAAAGGCTACGATCGTGCGATGGGTGCCCGTCCGATGGCGCGTGTGATTCAGGACAACCTGAAGAAACCGTTGGCTAACGAGCTGCTGTTTGGTTCGCTTGTGGACGGCGGCCAGGTGACAGTGGCACTGGATCAGGCGAAGAATGAGCTGACGTATGATTTCCAGAGTGCGGCGAAACATAAGCCGGAGGCGGCTCACTAACGCTGTTATGTGATGATAAAAACCGGGCAAATGCCCGGTTTTTTTATGGTTTTTTAGTCGTTGTAGGCCCGTGCAAGCGCAGCGCCGCCGGGCGATGCACGGTGGGTGAGAACATGTGGCGGCTGTGATGGTTCCGTTCACCTTGCGTTCGCTGCTTCTCTGTAAACCACGTCACCGGTGAACGTGTCAGGGGGGCTCGCCGCCGCCCCCTGACCACCCCGGCTCCCGGCCAGGAAAATCGCCGCTTCGCGGTCCCCTCGGCTTTTTCCCTTCGGCTTTCGGGTCGGGGGCGATCCTACATCCATGTAGGTCGCCCCCTCTCGGCGCGTCCATGCGCCTCGCCCCGGCCTGCGGTCAACGCCTCAGCGATTTTCAGCCGGACCAGGGTGCCGCTGTGAGTAGAGGGTCTGTCTCTGGCTTTTGTGTTGCTGTAGGGGGGATGAAAATTTTGCGAGGCGTTATCCATAATTTAATTATGGGTATTGCTGGATAAAACCACAGTAATAGAATGGCGATGCACCTGCAAAATCAGGTGCCAGGATTGGCGTCCTGAACAAACTTCGGAAATGGTGTTGCATGCGCAACATTAGCGGTTTCGTTCACTCTTTTGAAAGCTGCGGATATAATCCGCATGCTCAGATTATGGTGGGCTGGGCCAGGGCTTCTTTGAAGCGCCGATTTTCCGAGGGTAGTCGGTACGCCAACCTGGTTCAGTCCACCGCCTGAGTTGGCGTTCGGGTGGTCAGCAAAAAATTACTTTCGGAGATTATGATTATGGATAATAACACCATCACCCAGCTTTACAGCGAACTCGAACTGTCTACCCCCGATCTCTCCACCCTTGCCGCGCGCTGCAACCTGCTCACCGAAATCCTGGTCGATTGCGACTCGCTGCCGCAAACGCAGCCTGTCTGCCGCTGCCTGGCGGCCTACCTTGATGCATTCAGCGCTGAGCTGGCAAAATCCATGACCGACTTTCGCGTGCTGGATGAGAACGATATCCCGCCCGTGCACAAACAGGAGTGGCTGCTGGACAGCACCGAAGCCCAGTGCGATTACTGCCGGGCCTTAAACCATGTGCTGCTGGTGTCGCATTTCGACCGCGAGATGCTCCCGCACCTTACCGGGCTGCTGCATGATATTGCGCATACCATGCTGGCGGATCTGACCGTAGTGCGTATCCACTGATACGGGCGGGGCATAAAAAAAGGCCGGGATAACCCGGCCTTTATTATTCTTTGTACGCCATTGCAGGCGAAATACTCTTAGCGACTACGGAAGACAATGCGGCCTTTGCTCAGGTCGTACGGGGTCAGCTCAACAGTCACTTTGTCGCCCGTCAGAATACGGATATAGTTCTTACGCATTTTACCGGAGATATGCGCGGTAACGACGTGACCGTTTTCCAGTTCTACGCGAAACATGGTGTTAGGCAACGTTTCCAGAACGGTACCCTGCATTTCAATATTGTCTTCTTTGGCCATCTAATCCTCTGGGGTATCACTACCAAGTTTTGAACCGGCAAGATAATGCCGAAATTCCTCAATTAAGTAAAGATTTGTGCGTTTAAAACGCAACAAAGCAGTTTCAGCGTATTGCCCGGACGTCACGGTTCAACCGTACGAAAAGCGCATACGTAAAGGGGAGGTGGCAGGATAAACGATAGGGCGTTATCGGATGCGAACTATTCCCAAACGGCGGCGGGGCAACAGGCAGAACCTACTCTGCGGCAGAATTATAGCACCTTGAGGAAAAATATGCGGAAAACATTTATCCCTGAGGCGTAAATAACGTCGTCGGCACCCAGAAATTTTGCGGTAATTTTTGCATGCGCAGGGTCGCCAGCTGCGCCAGATATTCATGACGCGAGATCTCCACGACACCCAGAGAGGCGGTATGTTCGTTCAGCACCTGGCAGTCAACTAACTTGCCGCCGCTGCGGGCAAAGCGTTCGCAGAAGACCAGCAACGCGGTTTTCGAGGCGTTAACCGCGCGGCTGAACATCGACTCGCCGCAAAACAGCGTGCCCTGCGCCACGCCGTACATGCCGCCCACCAGTTCATCCTTATCATCCCATACCTCAATCGAATGGGCGTAGCCCAGCTCGTGCAGGCGATGGTAGGCGACGATCACCTCGGGCGTGATCCAGGTTCCTTCAAAGCGATCGCTGGCGCAGCCCTCGATCACCTGACCAAACGCATGGTTGAGGGTGACGCGATAAGGGGAGCGAGCGTGAAAACGCTTCATGCTGCGGCTGATATGAAACTCCGCAGGCCAGAGAACGGCGCGGGGGTCGGGCGACCACCATAAGATGGGATCGCCGGGAGAGAACCACGGAAAAATCCCCCGCTGGTAGGCCATCAGTAAACGCGACGGACTCAGATCGCCGCCCAGGGCCAGCAAACCATTAGGTTCACGCAGCGCCCCTTCCGGAGAAGGGAACGCAAGAGAGTGACGAGAGAGCTGGACCAGGCGCATGACAACAAAACTCCAGTACGCAAAGTGGGGATCGGTTCAAATATAGACTACAGACGTTGTTTGAACTGGTAGTAGCGGCCCTGTTTTGCCAACAGTTCAGCGTGATTACCTTGCTCAATAATTTGTCCGTTGTCCATCACAATAATTTGATCGAAATCCGCCAGGCCGCGCAGACGGTGCGTCACCATCAGCACGGTTTTGTCCTGCATCTCTTTTTTCAGTAAATCAAGGATTTGCCGCTCGGTAGTGGCGTCCAGCCCTTCGGTTGGTTCATCCAGCAGCATCAGCGGCGCATTGTGAAGCAGCGCACGCGCAATGGCCAGGCGGCGCAGCTCGCCGCCGGATAACTGACGGCCGCCTTCGCCAAGCCAGCTGTTGAGCCCTTCATCTTCCAGTAGCTTGTGCAGACCTACTTTTTCCAGCATCCCGCGTAATGCTTCATCGGCAGCGCCGGGCGCGGCTAACAGCAGGTTATCGCGCAGGGTGGCGCTGAAAAGATGAACCCGCTGGGGCACCACGCTTACCGTTTTGCGCAGCGCAGTCTCGCTCATCTGCACCAGAGGCGTGTCGTTAAACAGGATCTGACCCTGCGCCGGGTCCCATGCTCTGGTCAGCAGCTGCAGCAGTGTCGATTTACCGCAGCCTGTGCGACCCAGCACCGCCACATGGGCGCCCGCGGGGATCGTCAGGTTAATGTGGTCCAGCGCGGGCTGCGCCTGACCTTCATAGGCAAAACTGACATCCGAAAGGCACAGGGCCAGCTGCTCAGGGACCGCTGATGCGGTCGTACTGAACTGCACTTCCGGCTGCTGGCCGGTAATTTGGGTGATACGCAGCGCGGAGGCCACCACCTGGCCCAGGTGCTGAAAGGCACCGGTCACCGGCGCCAGGGCTTCAAACGCCGCCAGCGCACAGAAGACAAACAGGGCGATTAACGGGCCTGGCTGCGCGTTATCGCCCACGCCGCCGGAAGCCATCCACAGCATCGCCATGACTGCGCCTCCGCCAATTAACAGCATCAGCGCCTGGGAGAGGGCCGTGAGTTCCGACTGCTTGCGCTGGGCTTCGTGCCAGTTCAGCTCGGTATTTTCCATCTGCACGCGGTAGCGGCGGCTGGCACCAAAGATCGTCAGCTCCGCTTGACCCTGTAGCCAGCCCGTCAGCTGCTGGCGATACTCGCCCCGCAGACGCGTCAGCTTTTCACCGGTCGGTTTTCCGGCGCGGTAAAACAGCGGGGGTAAGATAAAGAGCGTTGCGAGCATGATCCCGCCGAGCACCAGCGCAATGTGAACGTCCAGCAGGCACAGCCCCAGGGTTACCACCACAATGACCACCAGGGCGCCCACCAGCGGAGAGATCACGCGCAAATAGAGGTGATCGAGGGTATCCACGTCGGCGACGACGCGGTTAAGCAGTTCCCCCTGGCGATAGCGTGCCAGTCCGGCAGGGGAGAGGGGGAGCAGCTTGCTGAAGGTGGTAACGCGCAGGTGTTGCAGCACGCGGAAGGTCGCGTCATGGCTGACCAGACGTTCAAAGTAGCGCCCGGCGGTACGGGTGATGGCCGTACCGCGCACCCCGGCGGCGGGCAACATATAGTTGAAGCTGTAGAGCCCGGCAAAACCGGCGACCGCCGAGGCAGAGAGGAACCAGCCGGAGAGCGTCAACAGGCCGATACTCGCCAGCAGGGTGACGATCGCCAGCACCACGCCCAGCGTCAACATCCATTTGTGGCGCATATAAAGCGCCAGATAAGGCAGTAAAGCGCGCATCAAATCTCCTCCTGACGGTTTGCCAGCAGGGCCGCAAACGGCCCCTGTGCCGCCGCGAGCGTGGCGTAATCGCCCTGCTCAACAAGCTGACCATTGTCCATGACCCAGATCTGATCCCACCGGGAGATGCCCTCCAGCTGGTGCGTCACCATCAGCGTGGTTTGCTGCTGCGAGGCGGCATCCAGCGCCAGCATCACGCGCTGTTCACTGTGCGCATCCAGGCTGGCGGCAGGCTCATCCAGAAGTAAAAGCTGACACGGGTTAAGCAGGGCGCGGGCCACGGCAATGCGCTGCGCCTGGCCGACGGAAAGCCCCGCCGACTGATCGCCCACCACCGTGTCCACGCCGTTCGGCAGCAGGGGCAGGAATTCGCTAACCCAGGCACGGTCGAGCACCGACTGCAGCTCCTCTTCGCTGGCATCCGGGCGCGCCAGCAGCACGTTTTCCCGCAGCGTGGCCGCAGGGAGCTGCGGGTTCTGTCCTACCCAGCTTAAGTGGGTGCGCCACTCGTCAGGATCGAGCGCTGAGAGCTCGGCCTGGTTGATCCGCAGCGAGCCGCTGTAGGCCATAAAGCCAGATAATGCATTCAGCAGGGAGCTTTTACCGGAGCCGCTGGTGCCAACCAGCACCACGCGCTGGCCTGCCGCGAGGGTGAAGGTTAATGGCCCCACCAGCACCTTACCTTCCGGCGACAGTACGCAGAAATTCTCTGCTTCAATACTGACTGGTCGGGTGGTGTTCAGGGTCACGTCGCCACGCTGCGGATGAGCCAGCGGCGTTTCAAGGAAGGTTTTCAGGCTGTCGGCGGCGCCCACGGCCTGCGCTTTCGCATGATAGAAAGTGCCCAGATCGCGCAGCGGCTGGAAAAATTCCGGCGCCAGAATTAACGCCAGAAAGCCTGCAAAAAGGGTCACGGCGGTACCGTAATGACCGAAATCAAGGGCGCCCAGGTAGGAGAAACCGAAGTAGACGGCAACCAGCGCAATCGACAGTGAGGTGAAGAACTCCAGCACCCCGGAGGATAAAAATGCCAGGCGTAACACTTCCATGGTGCGCTGACGGAAATCCTGGGAGGCGTGGCGGATGTTGTCGGTTTCGGCTTCACCGCGACCAAAAATACGCAGCGTTTCCATGCCGCGCAGACGGTCAAGGAAGTGGCCGCTGAGACGTCCGAGCGCCAGGAAATTGCGGCGGTTGGCGTCGGCAGCCCCCATACCGACCATCGCCATAAAGAGCGGGATCAGCGGGGCGGTACCCAGCAGGATCAGCGCGGCGACCCAGTTATAAGGAAAAATCGCGAGCACGATCAGCAGGGGAACGAAAGCCGCCAGCGCCATCTGGGGCAGATAGCGGGCGTAGTAGTCGTGCATGTCATCGATCTGTTCGAGGATCAGCGTCGCCCAGCTTCCGGCGGGCTTGCCCTGGATCCAGGCAGGTCCGGCCTCCTGTAGCCTGTCCAGCACCTGGCGGCGAATTTCATAGCGAATGTTCTGCCCGGCGTGGAAGCCCACGCGCTCGCGCAACCAGACCACCCAGGCACGCAGAATAAAGACCAGAATCAACACAATGAAAGGCAGTAACAGCGCCTCGCGCGGGATATTTTCCATAATCATATGGTTAAGAATGCGGGCCAGAAGCCATGCCTGGCCGACAATCAACAGTCCGCTGATAAACCCTAAAAGACGGGAAATATTCAGCCAGCGGCGGGAAATAACGCTTTGCTTTTTCAGCCAGCGAGTTAACTCTTGTTGACGGGTTTTTTCCATTGCGTGCTTTGCAGGTGATGTTATTAGGTATTGGGCACGGCAATGTTACAACGCAGAGACGATAAAGGCGACTTATCGCCGCCTTTTTTACGTTTGTTGCTGATTTGTAAAAATTATTTACTCTGATCGGCCAGTCCGTCGAGATATCGTTCTGCATCCAGCGCGGCCATACAACCGGTGCCCGCAGAGGTGATCGCCTGACGATAAATGTGGTCCATCACGTCGCCCGCAGCGAACACGCCCGGGATGCTGGTCTGGGTAGCGTTGCCGTGAATACCTGACTGCACTTTGATGTAGCCGTTCTCCAGCTCAAGCTGGCCGTCGAAGATAGCGGTGTTCGGGCTGTGGCCGATGGCAACAAACAGACCTGCCACTTCCAGCGTTTCAACGTTGTCGGTGTTCTGGGTGTCACGGATACGCAGGCCCGCCACGCCCATCTGATCGCCGGTCACTTCTTCCAGCGTGCGGTGGGTGTGCAGCACGATGTTGCCGCTGGCCACTTTGTCCATCAGACGTTTGATCAGGATCTTTTCCGCGCGGAAAGTATCACGGCGGTGAATGAGGTGCACTTCAGAGGCGATATTCGCCAGATAGAGTGCCTCTTCAACCGCGGTATTGCCGCCGCCGATGACCGCCACCTTCTGGTTGCGATAGAAGAAACCGTCGCAGGTTGCACAGGCAGATACGCCGCGACCTTTGAACTCCTCTTCAGAAGGCAGACCCAGATAGCGGGCAGAGGCGCCGGTAGCGATGATCAGCGCGTCGCAGGTGTACTCCGCGTTGTCACCGGTCAGGCGGAACGGACGGTTTTGCAGATCGACCTTGTTGATGTGGTCAAAAATGATTTCGGTATCAAATTTGGCGGCATGCTCGTGCATGCGCTCCATCAGCAGCGGCCCGGTCAGGCCTTCAGGATCGCCTGGCCAGTTTTCTACTTCGGTGGTGGTGGTCAGCTGACCGCCTTTTTCCATGCCCGTAATCAGTACCGGTTGCAGGTTAGCGCGTGCAGCGTAGACCGCTGCGGTGTATCCCGCAGGTCCAGAACCAAGAATTAGCAGCTTACTGTGTTTGGCCGTGCCCATGAGATCCTCATTGTTGTTGGCAGACATTTTCCTGGATTGTAGGGAATTTGTTGGCGTAAAAAAAGGGCGCAGCGATTTTGTTAACGATGTGTGTGATAGAAAGGGCCAATCAACGAGAGGTAAGAAAAGGTGATTTTATAACAATAATCATAGGTAATCGGTCGAAACGACGGCGATAAAATGAGGATTAATCGCCGGACGTAATGAATATCCGGCATGTTGTACTAAAAATCGATGTTTTGCTTTGACAATCCCCTGCGCTTTTGCGAAAACATTCAAGGAAGAAAAAAAATGGTCTTTGTGTAACGCATAGTCATGCACAAAATCACCATTTTTACCGGGTCAGCGAAATCTACGCATGGTGTGGACAGATGCCATACGTGATGTTGATGGCCGCCTCTGGGCAACGGTCTTCATACCACATAACCCCAATCGGATCGCGCAAACTATAAAACAGGCGATGCGATTAACCGCGGGGAAAGACTCTGAACAGTGAAGTGCACAGGGTCCTGGCAGGAGTTAGGGAAGGAATACAGAGAGACAATAATAATGGTAGATAGCAAGAAGCGCCCTGGCAAAGATCTCGACCGCATCGATCGTAACATTCTTAATGAACTGCAAAAGGATGGGCGTATTTCCAACGTCGAGCTTTCAAAACGTGTGGGACTTTCCCCGACGCCATGCCTTGAGCGTGTGCGCCGACTGGAAAGACAGGGTTTTATTCAGGGCTATACAGCGCTGCTGAACCCGCATTATCTGGATGCCTCACTTCTGGTATTTGTTGAGATTACTCTGAATCGTGGTGCGCCGGATGTGTTTGAGCAATTTAATGCCGCCGTACAAAAACTTGAAGAAATTCAAGAGTGTCATCTGGTTTCCGGGGATTTCGACTACCTGTTGAAAACCCGCGTGCCTGATATGTCCGCCTACCGTAAGCTGCTGGGCGAAACCCTGCTGCGACTGCCTGGTGTGAACGACACCCGTACCTATGTGGTAATGGAAGAAGTCAAACAGAGCAATCGTCTGGTTATTAAGACGCGCTAATACGGAACAGGTGCAATATCAGCGTACTTTGATTACACTCCTGGTAATCCATACAGCAACAGTGTCGGGCTCCCCGGCACTGTTGTCCGTTTAGCACTCAGGCAGGAATTGCCTGATACCTGGAGAGCCTTTCTTGAGCCAGGAATATACTGAAGACAAAGAAGTCAATTTAACCAAGCTTAGCAGTGGGCGCCGACTCCTTGAGGCGTTACTGATCCTTGTTGCCCTTTTTGCCGTCTGGTTGATGGCAGCCTTACTCAGTTTCAACCCCTCCGATCCCAGCTGGTCACAAACCGCATGGCATGAGCCTATCCATAATTTAGGCGGCGTACCGGGGGCATGGCTGGCGGACACGCTGTTCTTTATCTTTGGCATAATGGCGTACACCCTTCCCGTCATTATTATTGGCGGCTGCTGGTTTGCCTGGCGCCATCGCCAGAACGATGACTACATCGACTATTTTGCTGTCTCGCTGCGCCTGATTGGTGCGCTGGCTTTAATCCTCACCTCCTGCGGCCTGGCGGCGATTAATGCCGACGACATCTGGTATTTTGCCTCCGGCGGCGTGATTGGCAGCCTGCTGAGCACCGCGCTACAGCCGATGCTGCACAGCAGCGGTGGTACTCTGGCGCTGCTCTGCGTCTGGGGGGCGGGGCTGACGCTGTTTACCGGCTGGTCCTGGGTCACCATCGCCGAGAAAATCGGCAGCGTGATCCTCAATATCCTGACCTTTGCCAGCAACCGTACCCGTCGCGACGATACCTGGGTTAACGACGAAGAGTACGAAGATGATTACGAAGACGCGGAGCCGAGCGCTGAGCGTCGTGAATCTCGCCGCGCCCGCATTATGCGCGGGGCGCTGGCGCGCCGTAAGCGTGTGGCAGAGAAATTCGCCAATCCATTAGGCCGCAAAACCGATGCGGCATTGTTCTCCGGCAAACGGATGGATGACGAAGAAGAGGTGGCTTATAGTGCCCGTGGTGTTGCCGCCGATCCGGATGATGTGTTGTTCTCCGGTAATCGTGCGCTGCCGTCCGATTATGATGAGTTCGATCCGCTGCTCAACGGTCACTCAGTAGCTGAGCCCCTTGCTGCCGCTGCCGCCGCAACCACGGCAACCCAGGCCTTTGCTGCGCCGGTTGAACCGGTCACTCCGACGCCTTCTGTGCCAGAGATGCCGCTGCAGCAACATGCGGTTGAATGGCAAGCGGAACCTGCATCGCCGATCCCTGCGCCGGAGCCGGAACCGTATGTCGCCGCGGCACCGCAGGAGTGGCAACCGCCTTATCAGCCTGAACCTGTCTATGCGCAGCCGCAGTATGAGCCGCCGCAGCAGCCTGCCTATCAGCCTGAACCTGTTTATCAGCCTGAAACTGTTTATCAGCCAGAGCCGGTCTATCAGCCGGAGCCTGTTATCACCCCGCCGGTTGTCGAAGAGCCGCCGGTTGAAGAGGTGAAACCGTCCCGTCCGCCGCTTTACTATTTCGAAGAGGTGGAAGAAAAACGTGCCCGGGAACGCGAGCAGCTTGCGGCCTGGTATCAGCCGGTGCCCGAGGCGGCACAAGAGCCAGCCCCGATTAAGGCCGCTGAAACCCCGACGATTCCGGTTCCCGCTGTGGAACCCGCCTCCGCCGTTGCACCTGTTGCCGCAAGCGTGCAGCAGGCAACAAGCGCAGGCGCCGCGGCGGCCAGCGCTGCCGCGCCGTTATTCAGCCTGGCAACCGGCGGCGCACCGCGTCCGCAGGTAAAAGAGGGGATTGGTCCGCAGTTACCGCGCCCTAATCGCGTACGTGTTCCGACCCGCCGTGAACTGGCCTCGTATGGCATCAAGCTGCCTTCCCAACGAATGGCCGAAGAGAAAGCGCGTGAAGCCGGACGTCAGCCGTATGATGAACACTACGACGACGAGGCCGATGAAATGCAGCAGCAGGAGGAGCTGGCCCGCCAGTTCGCTCAGCAGCAACAGCAGCGGTATGGTGGTGATGAGCATCAGGTCCAGCCACAGTCCTTTGAAACGCAGGATGACGAAGATAGTGCCGCCGAAGCGGAGCTGGCTCGCCAGTTCGCCGCCACGCAGCAGCAGCGTTATTCCGGTGAGCAACCGACAGGGGCTAATCCGTTCTCGCTGGCGGACTTTGAATTCTCGCCAATGAAAGATCTGGTGGATGATACGCCGAGTGAGCCGCTGTTCACGCCGGGCGTGATGCCGGAAGCCGAGCCGCCGCGTCAGGCGGTTACGCCGCCACAGCCGCAGCAGCCCGTTCAGCCACAACATGTTGCACAACCGCAGCAGCCAGTTCAGCCGCAGCAGTATGCACAACCGCAGCAGCCTGTTCAGCCGCAGCAGTATGCACAACCGCAGCAGCCTGTTCAGCCGCAGCAGTATGCACAGCCTCAACAGTCCGTGCAGCCGCAGCAGCCTGTACAGCCTCAGCAGTATGCGCAGCCGCAACAGCCGGTGCAGCCACAGCAGCCAGCCGCTCAGCCTCAGCAGAGCCTGATCCATCCGCTGTTGATGCGCAATGGCGACAGCCGCCCACTGCAAAAGCCAACCACGCCGCTGCCGTCGCTGGATCTGTTAACGCCGCCGCCAACGGAAGTCGAGCCGGTCGATACCTTTGCCCTGGAGCAGATGGCTCGTCTGGTTGAGGCGCGTCTGGCCGACTTCCGTATTAAAGCGGATGTGGTGAACTATTCTCCTGGGCCGGTGATCACCCGCTTCGAGCTGAACCTGGCGCCGGGTGTTAAAGCCGCGCGTATTTCCAATCTCTCCCGTGACCTGGCGCGTTCGCTGTCGACCGTGGCTGTGCGCGTGGTTGAGGTGATCCCAGGCAAACCCTATGTCGGTCTGGAGCTGCCGAACAAAAAACGCCAGACCGTTTACCTGCGTGAAGTGCTTGATAACGCCAAGTTCCGCGATAACCCGTCGCCACTGAGCGTGGTGCTGGGTAAAGACATCGCGGGTGAGCCGGTGGTGGCCGATCTGGCTAAAATGCCGCACCTGCTGGTGGCGGGTACCACCGGTTCCGGTAAATCTGTCGGCGTTAACGCCATGATCCTCAGCATGCTCTATAAAGCGCAGCCGGAAGATGTGCGTTTCATCATGATCGACCCGAAAATGCTGGAGCTGTCGGTCTACGAAGGCATCCCGCATCTGCTGACCGAAGTCGTGACCGACATGAAAGATGCTGCCAATGCCCTGCGCTGGAGCGTCAACGAGATGGAGCGTCGTTACAAGCTGATGTCTGCGCTGGGCGTGCGTAACCTCGCCGGGTATAACGAGATCATCGCCGAAGCGGCGAAAATGGGCCGTCCAATTCCGGATCCGTACTGGAAACCGGGCGACAGTATGGACGCCGAACATCCGGTGCTGGAAAAACTGCCGTATATCGTGGTGCTGGTGGATGAATTTGCTGACCTGATGATGACCGTCGGCAAGAAAGTGGAAGAGCTCATCGCCCGCCTGGCGCAAAAAGCCCGTGCGGCAGGGATCCATCTGGTGCTGGCGACCCAGCGTCCGTCGGTGGATGTGATCACCGGCCTGATTAAAGCTAACATCCCGACCCGTATCGCCTTTACCGTGTCGAGTAAAATCGACTCCCGTACCATCCTTGACCAGGGGGGCGCGGAATCGCTGCTCGGTATGGGGGATATGCTCTATTCCGGGCCGAACTCGACTTCGCCGGTGCGTGTTCACGGGGCGTTTGTTCGTGACCAGGAAGTGCATGCCGTGGTGCAGGACTGGAAAGCGCGCGGTCGCCCGCAATATGTCGAAGGCATTACCTCTGACAGCGAAAGCGAAGGCGGCGGCGGTGGCGGCTTTGACGGCGGCGAAGAGCTGGATCCGCTATTCGATCAGGCTGTTAACTTCGTTACCGAGAAACGTAAAGCCTCTATCTCCGGCGTACAACGCCAGTTCCGCATCGGCTATAACCGGGCGGCGCGCATTATTGAGCAGATGGAAGCGCAGGGCATCGTCAGCGAGCAGGGACATAACGGCAACCGTGAAGTGCTGGCCCCGCCACCGTTTGAATAACGGCCTCGATTGCAAAGATGGGTAAAGCTGCAAAAATTAAGCATTTTCTTCTGTCGCCTGCCTGCGGGCAGGTCCAGAATAGTGACAGAAACCCCCATTTCGGGAAGACGCTTTGTAAGGATAAACAATGAAAAAAATCGCAATCACCTGTGCATTACTCACTGGCTTTGTGGCAAGTAGCGTCTGGGCTGATGCCGCCAGCGACCTGAAAAGCCGCCTGGATAAAGTGAGCAGCTTCCATGCCAGCTTCACGCAGAAAGTGACTGACGGCAGCGGCAACGCGGTGCAGGAAGGCCAGGGTGACTTGTGGGTTAAACGTCCGAATCTCTTTAACTGGCATATGACCCAGCCGGACGAAAGTATCCTTGTCTCCGACGGTAAAACCCTGTGGTTCTTTAACCCGTTTGTTGAGCAGGCCACCGCCACCTGGCTGAATGATGCCACCAGCAACACGCCGTTTATGCTGATCGCCCGTAACCAGTCCAGCGACTGGCAGCAGTACAACATCAAACAGAGCGGCGATGAGTTTGTGCTGACCCCGAAAGGCAGCACGGGCAACCTGAAACAGTTCACCATCAACGTGAGCAGCAACGGCACCATCAATCAATTCAGCGCCGTGGAGCAGGACGATCAGCGCAGCAGCTATCAGCTGAAATCCCAGCAGAACGGTGCCGTCGATGCATCGAAATTCACCTTTACCCCGCCGAAGGGCGTAACGGTGGACGATCAACGTAATAAGTAAGAGGCGTGAGTGAGCAACCTGTCGCTCGATTTTTCAGATAATGCGTTTCAACCTCTGGCCGCCCGTATGCGGCCAGAAAATTTAGCGCAGTATATCGGTCAGCAGCATCTGCTGGCCGCGGGCAAGCCCTTGCCACGCGCGATTGAGGCCGGGCATCTGCACTCGATGATCCTCTGGGGGCCACCGGGCACCGGTAAAACGACCCTGGCGGAAGTGATCGCCCGCTATGCTGATGCAGATGTCGAGCGCATCTCCGCCGTCACCTCCGGCGTGAAAGAGATCCGCGAAGCCATCGAACGGGCGCGGCAGAACCGCAATGCCGGACGCCGCACGATCCTGTTTGTTGACGAAGTCCACCGCTTCAATAAAAGCCAGCAGGATGCCTTCCTGCCGCATATTGAAGACGGCACCATCACCTTTATCGGCGCCACCACGGAAAACCCCTCGTTTGAACTGAACTCGGCGCTGCTGTCCCGCGCCCGTGTCTATCTGCTGAAATCGTTAACCACCGATGATATCGAGCAGGTGCTGACGCAGGCGATGACCGACAAGGCCCGGGGCTACGGCGGCCAGGATATCGTGCTGCCTGACGAGACGCGTCGCGCCATTGCCGAGCTGGTTAACGGTGATGCGCGCCGGGCGCTGAATACCCTGGAGATGATGGCCGATATGGCCGAAACCGACGACAGCGGCAAGCGGGTATTGCTCCCGGCGCTGCTGACCGAAATCGCCGGTGAACGTAGCGCGCGTTTTGATAATAAAGGCGATCGTTTTTACGATCTGATCTCGGCGCTACACAAATCAGTGCGCGGCAGTGCGCCCGATGCCGCGCTTTACTGGTATGCGCGCATTATCACTGCCGGAGGCGATCCGCTGTATGTCGCCCGCCGCTGTCTGGCGATTGCCTCCGAAGATGTCGGTAACGCCGATCCGCGCGCCATGCAGGTGGCACTTTCCGCCTGGGACTGCTTTACCCGTGTCGGACCTGCCGAAGGCGAACGCGCCATTGCCCAGGCCATTGTCTATCTGGCCTGCGCACCCAAAAGTAATGCTGTCTATACCGCCTTCAAAGCGGCGATGTCCGATGCCCGCGAACGTCCTGATTACGATGTTCCAGTCCATCTGCGCAACGCGCCGACCAAACTGATGAAAGAGATGGGTTACGGTGAGGCGTATCGCTATGCCCACGACGAGCCCAACGCCTACGCCGCCGGGGAGGAGTATTTCCCGCAGGAAATGGCACAAACACGCTACTATCACCCGACAAACAGAGGCCTTGAGGGTAAGATTGGCGAAAAGCTCGCCTGGCTTGCCGGACAGGATCAAAATAGCCCTATAAAACGCTACCGTTAGGGCTATCGTTGCGGTAATGTTGGCAATTGTATCCTTGTGACCGCAGGCTGTGGTCACATTTCCTATTTTAATTCGATAAGCACAGGATAAGCATGCTCGATCCCAATCTGCTGCGTAATGAGCCAGACGCAGTCGCTGAAAAACTGGCACGCCGGGGCTATAAACTGGATGTAGATAAGCTGCGCGCTCTTGAAGAGCGTCGTAAAGTTCTGCAGGTACAAACAGAAAACTTGCAGGCAGAGCGTAACTCTCGATCGAAATCCATCGGCCAGGCGAAAGCGCGCGGGGAAGACATTGAGCCATTACGCCTGGAAGTGAACAAGCTGGGTGAAGAACTGGATCAGGCGAAAGCCGAGCTGGACGTTCTTCAGGCCGAAATTCGTGAAATCGCGCTGGCGATCCCGAATACCCCTGACGACAGTGTTCCTGTCGGTAAAGACGAAAACGACAACGTCGAAGTGAAACGCTGGGGCACGCCTCGCGAGTTCGACTTCGAGGTTCGCGATCACGTTACGCTGGGCGAAATGCACGCGGGGCTCGATTTTGCCGCTGCCGTTAAGCTGACCGGTTCCCGCTTTGTGGTGATGAAAGGTCAGATAGCCCATCTGCACCGCGCGCTGGCCCAGTTCATGCTGGATCTGCACACCGAGCAGCACGGCTACAGCGAAACCTACGTACCGTATCTGGTGAACCACGATACGCTGTATGGTACCGGCCAGCTGCCGAAATTTGCCGGCGATCTGTTCCACACCCGTCCACTGGATGAAGAAGCCGACAGCAGCAACTACGCGCTGATCCCAACGGCAGAAGTGCCGCTGACCAACCTTGTGCGCGATGAGATCATCGACGAAGACGATCTGCCGATCAAACTGACGGCGCACTCTCCATGCTTCCGTTCTGAAGCGGGCTCTTATGGCCGTGATACCCGCGGTCTGATCCGTATGCACCAGTTCGACAAAGTCGAAATGGTGCAGATCGTGCGTCCGGAAGAGTCCATGGCGGCGCTGGAAGAGATGACCGGTCACGCGGAAAAAGTGCTGGAGCTGCTGGGTCTGCCGTACCGCCGCGTGGCGCTGTGTACCGGTGACATGGGCTTTGGCGCCTGCAAAACCTTCGACCTCGAAGTGTGGGTACCGGCGCAGGGAACCTACCGTGAAATCTCCTCCTGCTCTAACGTAGGCGATTTCCAGGCGCGCCGCATGCAGGCTCGCTGCCGCAGCAAATCCGACAAGAAAACCCGTCTGGTGCACACCCTGAACGGCTCCGGTCTGGCAGTGGGACGTACGCTGGTCGCGGTGCTGGAAAACTACCAGCAGGCGGACGGCCGTATCGAAATTCCTGAAGTGCTGCGTCCGTATATGAAAGGCCAGCAGTACATCGGTTAAATTGTTTTTAAGTAAAAAGCGCCTGCGGGCGCTTTTTTTATGCCCCGGTTTTGATGTCAGGCAATATCCCCTCCCTCTAAAGTAGTAATACTTTCCAAACAGTTGGTTAGCGTAAACGTCTGCTAACGCACGGTATCTTTATATAAAAAACTATATAGCGGTTGTTACCGCACCTTTGAACTTTGTGAGCAATCAAAGTGAGAGTCTATGAAAATGAAAACGCCTGAAGCTCTGCTGGCTGCTGAGGTGAGTCGACGTGGATTGATGAAAACCACGGCGATTGGCGGCCTGGCTGTTGCCAGTAGCGCATTCACATTGCCTTTTTCACGTCTGGCATCGGCTGCACAAGCCACTGAGACCGTTAAACCTGATGAGAAAGTGGTCTGGAGCGCCTGCACGGTAAACTGCGGCAGCCGCTGTCCACTGCGCATGCATGTCGTTGACGGTGAAATTAAATATGTTGAGACCGACAATACCGGGGACGATAACTACGAAGGATTACATCAGGTTCGCGCCTGCCTGCGCGGCCGCTCAATGCGCCGTCGTGTCTATAACCCGGATCGCCTGAAGCAGCCGATGAAGCGCGTGGGTAAACGCGGCGAAGGCAAGTTCGAACCCATCAGCTGGGAAGAGGCCTTTAACACCATCGCCGGTACGATGCAGCGTCTGATTAAAGATTACGGTAACGAATCTATCTATCTGAACTACGGCACCGGCACCCTCGGCGGCACCATGACCCGCTCCTGGCCGCCGGGAAAAACCCTGATCGCCCGTCTGATGAACTGCTGCGGGGGATACCTTAACCATTACGGTGACTACTCAACCGCACAAATTGCCGCTGGCCTGAACTACACCTATGGCGGGTGGGCAGATGGCAACAGCCCGTCGGATATCGAAAACAGCAAGCTGGTGGTCCTGTTCGGCAATAACCCTGGCGAAACGCGCATGAGCGGCGGCGGGGTAACGTACTACGTCGAACAGGCGCGGGAAAAATCGCAAGCCCGGATGATCGTCATTGACCCGCGCTATACCGACACCGGGGCAGGGCGCGAAGATGAGTGGATCCCCATCCGTCCTGGCACCGATGCAGCGCTGATCTCTGCCCTGGCGTGGGTGATGATCACTGAAAACCTCGTCGACCAGCCTTTCCTCGACAAATATTGCGTCGGCTACGACGAAAAAACGCTGCCGGAAGGGGCACCGGCGAACGGCCACTATAAAGCCTATATTCTCGGCCAGGGCAATGACGGCATCGCCAAAACCCCGGCCTGGGCCGCGGCCATCACCGGCATTCCCGAGGCGCGCATCATTAAACTGGCACGTGAAATTGCCGGGGCGAAGCCTGCCTTTATCTCTCAGGGCTGGGGGCCGCAGCGTCATGCGAATGGCGAACTGGTCTCCCGCGCTATCGCCATGCTGGCCATTTTGACCGGCAATGTGGGGATTAACGGTGGCAACAGCGGCGCGCGTGAAGGCTCATATTCACTGCCCTTTGTACGCATGCCGACCCTGGAAAACCCGGTTAAGACCAGCATCTCAATGTTTATGTGGACCGATGCCATCGAGCGCGGCCCGGAAATGACCGCCACCCGTGATGGGGTACGCGGCAAAGATAAACTCGACGTGCCAATTAAAATGGTCTGGAACTACGCCGGGAACTGCCTGATCAACCAGCATTCGCAGATCAACCGTACCCATGAGATCCTGCAGGATGATAAAAAATGCGAGCTGATTGTGGTGGTGGACTGCCATATGACTTCCTCGGCGAAGTATGCCGACATTTTGCTGCCAGACTGCACCGCCTCTGAACAGATGGATTTCGCCCTTGATGCCTCCTGCGGCAATATGTCGTATGTGATTTTTGCGGACCAGGCGATCAAACCGCGCTTCGGCTGCAAAACCATCTATGAGATGACCACAGAGCTGGCGAAACGTATGGGCGTTGAGCAACAGTTCACCGAGGGACGCACCCAGGAAGGGTGGATGCGCCACCTGTACGAGCAGTCCCGTGAGGCCATCCCGGAGTTGCCGTCATTTGATGAATTCCGCCAGCAAGGCATGTTCAAAAAGCGTGACCCGGAAGGGCACCACGTGGCGTATAAAGCCTTCCGTGCCGATCCTGTTGCCAATCCGCTGACCACCCCGTCAGGCAAAATTGAGATCTATTCCGCTGAACTGGCGCAGATTGCCGCGACGTGGGAGCTTGAGAAAGACGATGTGATCGATCCACTCCCGGTTTACAGCCCGGGCTTCGAAAACTACGACGATCCGCAGGTCAAATCCTTCCCGCTGCAGTTGACCGGCTTCCACTACAAGGCGCGTACGCACTCTACCTACGGTAACGTTGATGTCCTTAAGGCGGCCTGCCGTCAGGAGATGTGGATCAATCCGCTGGATGCTAAGGCCCGCGGGATCGCCAACGGCGACCGGGTACGGATCTTTAACAGTCGTGGCGAAGTGCACATTGAAGCCAAAGTGACGCCGCGTATTCTGCCGGGCGTCGTCGCGCTAGGTGAAGGCGCCTGGTACAACCCGGACGCCAACCGCGTCGATCAGGCTGGCTGCATTAACGTGCTCACCACGCAACGCCCGTCGCCGCTGGCGAAAGGCAATCCGTCTCACAGTAACCTTGTTCAGGTTGAAAAGGCGTAAGGAGTAGCCGATGACCACTCAGTATGGATTTTTTTATTGATTCCAGCCGCTGCACCGGGTGTAAAACCTGCGAGCTGGCCTGTAAAGACTATAAGGATCTGACGCCGGATGTCAGCTTCCGCCGCATCTACGAGTACGCAGGCGGTGACTGGCAGGAGGACAACGGCGTCTGGCATCAGAACGTCTTTGCCTACTATCTCTCTATTGCCTGCAACCACTGCGAAGATCCCGCCTGTACCAAGGTGTGCCCGAGCGGCGCGATGCACAAGCGCGACGACGGTTTTGTCGTGGTGAATGAAGATGTCTGCATCGGCTGTCGTTACTGCCATATGGCCTGCCCATACGGCGCACCGCAGTACAACGCCGCCAAAGGCCATATGACCAAGTGCGACGGCTGCCATGACCGCGTGGCGGAAGGCAAAAAGCCAATTTGCGTGGAGTCCTGCCCGCTACGGGCGCTGGATTTCGGTCCGATTGCCGAGCTGCGCCAGAAGTACGGCAAGCTGGCTGCGGTCGCGCCGCTGCCGTCTGCGCACTTTACGAAGCCGAGTATCGTCATTAAACCCAATGCCAACAGCCGACCAACGGGTGATACCACCGGCTATCTGGCCAATCCAAAGGAGGTGTGAGATGGGAAGCGGATGGCATGAATGGCCGTTAATGATTTTTACCGTCTTAGGACAGTGCGTGGCGGGCGGTTTTATTGTGCTCGCGCTGGCGCTGTTAAAAGGTGATCTGAAGGCTGAACAACAGCAGCGTCTGGTGCTGAGTATGTTTGGCCTGTGGGTGCTGATGGGCATCGGCTTTATCGCCTCCACGCTGCACCTGGGCTCGCCGATGCGCGCGTTCAACTCCCTCAACCGTGTGGGGGCCTCATCCCTCAGCAATGAGATTGCCAGCGGGGCGATCTTCTTTGCTGTTGGTGGTCTGGGCTGGCTGCTGGCCGCGATGAAGAAGCTGCCTGCCGGGCTGCGCAGCCTGTGGCTGATTGTTACTATGGTGCTGGGCGTGGTGTTCGTCTGGATGATGGTTCGGGTCTATAACACGATCGACACCGTGCCGACCTGGTACAGCGTCTGGACCCCAATGAGCTTCTTCCTGACGATGTTTATCGGCGGGCCTCTGCTGGGTTTCCTGCTGCTGCGCGTGGCGGGTGTGGATGGCTGGGCCATGCGTTTGCTGCCCGTCGTCTCCCTGCTGGCGCTGGTGGTGAGCGCCATCGTTGCCCTGATGCAGGGGGCGGAACTCGCAACCATCAGCAGCTCCATTCAGCAGGCGTCAGCCCTCGTGCCGGATTACGGCTCGCTGATGGCCTGGCGCGTGGTGCTGTTAGCGGTCGCGCTGGCCTGCTGGATTGTACCGCAGCTTAAAGGCTATCAACCTGCGTTACCGATATTGTCGCTGGCATTTGTGCTGGTGCTGGCGGGCGAATTACTGGGGCGCGGCGTCTTTTACGGTCTGCATATGACTGTTGGGATGGCTGTCGCCAGTTAACGCTGATTTTTGTTATATAAAGCCGGGACATAGTGCCCGGTTTTTTTATTTTCGATCATGAAATTTTTCTTCTGTCGTTTGGCTTTAAGTTTGTCGGTACATAAATAAAAACAAACACATAACTATTATTGATAGCCACCATTCCATTAGCAGGATGAGTTTTTTCAATCGACAGGGACCTTATCGTGCTTGCGGCTCAAGAGGGTGGATTGACTTTGTTTTTGCCAGTGGCATGATGCGCACGAAATCTGAACTTCCTCACGGTTTTTAATCCATGTCGACCTATACCCGGCCAGTGCTCCTGTTGCTCTGTGGCCTGCTTTTGCTGACCCTCGCGATCGCGGTGTTAAACACGCTCGTCCCGCTGTGGCTCGCCCATGAAAATCTACCGACCTGGCAGGTTGGCATGGTCAGCTCGTCCTTTTTTACCGGCAACCTGCTGGGAACATTAATGACGGGAAGCCTGATCAAACGCTTTGGCTTTAACCGCAGCTACTATCTGGCGTCGCTTATTTTTGCTGCCGGCTGTGCCGGGCTGGGGCTGATGGTGGGCTTCTGGAGCTGGATGGTCTGGCGCTTTATTGCCGGCGTAGGCTGCGCCATGATCTGGGTGGTCGTGGAAAGCGCCCTGATGTGCAGCGGTACCTCCCGCAACCGCGGTCGCCTGCTGGCGGCCTATATGATGGTCTATTATGTCGGGACCGTGCTGGGCCAGTTGATGGTCAGCAAGCTTCCGACCGACCTGATGAGCGTCCTGCCGTGGGTGACGGGCATGGTGCTGGCCGCGATTCTGCCGCTGCTCTTTACGCGCATTGTGAACCAGAGCAGCGAGCATCAGGAAGCGACCCACGTCTGGCCGATGCTGAGACTGCGCCAGGCGCGTCTGGGCGTTAATGGCTGCATCATCTCCGGGATTGTGCTGGGTTCGCTGTATGGTCTGATGCCGCTCTATCTCAACCATCAGGGGGTCAGTGATTCCGGGATCGGTTTCTGGATGGCGGTGATGGTCAGCGCCGGGATTGTCGGGCAATGGCCGGTGGGGCGTCTTGCCGACCGCTTCGGGCGTCTGCTGGTGCTGCGCGTACAGGTCTTCGTGGTGATCATGGGGTGCTTTGCCATGCTCAGTAATGCCGCCATGGCGCCTGCACTGTTTATTCTGGGCGCGGCTGGCTTTACCCTCTATCCGGTGGCGATGGCCTGGGCCTGTGAAAAAGTGGAGCATCATCAGCTGGTGGCGATGAACCAGGCGCTGCTGCTGAGTTACACCATCGGCAGTTTGCTGGGCCCGACCTTTACTGCCATGCTGATGCAGAACTATTCTGACAATCTGCTGTTTATAATGATCGCCAGCGTGTCGTTTATTTATCTCTTAATGTTGCTGCGCAAGGCGGGCGAACACCCGACGCCAGTGGCGCATGCCTGAACAAATAAAAGCCTGTCGATGACAGGCTTTTTTGTCTTTGTCACATCTAAGAGTTTTACGCATTGTTTGTTTATCATGCCAGGCGATAATTCAGAGGCGTTCTTCCACTAAAAGGCAGCGATTATGTCTACTCGTCGTTTTACCACTACCGCGCTGGCAGTAGTGTTGTCTTTATCATTTGCAACTGCACCTGTTATGGCTAATCCAGGCAATGGGAATGGAAATGGCCACGGCAATGGCGGCGGGCAAGGTAATAGCGGTAATCATGGTAACGGAAATTCCGGGAAGGGGAATTCCGATAATCATGGTAATAAACAAAATAACGGTAACCACACTTCCGGCAAATCCAATAAAAGCGTAAGAGAGGATGTGGATGCACGTGTCAGTTACGATCATGCCCGTCATCTGGCACTGAACTATGGCTTAACAGGTTATGACTCACTGCCGCCGGGGATTGCGAAAAACCTCGCCCGCGGTAAACCTCTGCCGCCGGGAATTGCGAAAAAGAGTGTACCGGCTTCAATGTTAGGTCAATTGCCTTCTTACCCTGGTTATGAATGGCGGGTAGTCGGCAAGGATCTGGTGTTAATTGCGCTGAGTACGGCAATTGTGACGACCATTATTAATGGTGTCTTTGACTAATAAATAGAACGCCCGGTAAAAACCGGGCGTTTTGCTAATACATGACCTTGTGACCGTACTGCTCCAGAATGCCTTTTACGCGTTCCATGGTCTCTTTCTTCGGCGGCTTCACGCCATCAAGTTTGTATTCTTCGCCCATCGCCACCCATTTATGCTTGCCCAGCTCGTGATACGGCAGCAATTCAATTTTCTCGACATTGCCCATATCACGCGTGAACCCACCCAGACGGTGGGCAGAGTCATCATCATCTGACCAGCCTGGAACGACGACATAACGGATCCAGGTTTTAATGCCTTTGGCGGAGATGTATTTTGCGAACTCCAGAGTGCGATGGTTCGAGACCCCCACCAGGTTCTGGTGAATTTCATCGTTCATCTGCTTGAGATCGAGCATCACCAGATCGGTCACTTCCAGCAGTTCGTCGATCACCGGATCGTAGCGACGGACAAAGCCATTGGTATCCAGACAGGTATGAATACCCTCTTTACGGCAGGCGCGGAACCAGTCGCGCACAAACTCGGCCTGCAGGATCGCTTCCCCGCCAGATGCGGTTACGCCGCCGCCAGAGGCGTTCATAAAGTGGCGATAGGTCACCACTTCTTTCATTAATTCTTCAACGGTGACCTCTTTGCCGCCGTGGGTATCCCATGTATCGCGGTTATGGCAATACATGCAGCGCATCAGGCAGCCCTGGAAGAAGGTAATAAAACGGATGCCCGGGCCATCGACGGTACCACAGGACTCAAAGGAGTGGATGCGACCAATAGTTGACATTGCGGTGATATCTCCAGGTTCGGCCCTTCCGGGGCCTGTGTATGTGCACAACTCGTTGGCTGTGTCGAGTCTGTTTTGGCTGTTATCCATTTATTATAGATAGCGGGCAAAAGAGACTGCGGAGCGGGGGGTGTTAAAAAGGCCCCACTTGCGTGGAGCCTTTATTGTACGCCTATTACTGCGCGATTTCAGTCAAATCCACTTACATGGACTGAGTGAAAGTACGGGTAATAACGTCTTTCTGCTGCTCTTTAGTCAGCGAGTTAAAACGTACTGCGTAGCCAGATACACGGATGGTCAGCTGCGGATATTTTTCCGGGTGTTCCATCGCATCGAGCAGCATTTCACGGTTCATAACGTTCACGTTCAGGTGCTGACCACCTTCGATGGACGCTTCATGATGGAAGTAACCGTCCATCAGACCCGCGAGGTTGGTTTTACGCACTTCGTCATCTTTACCCAGCGCATTTGGAACGATAGAGAAGGTGTAAGAGATACCATCTTTAGCGTAAGCAAACGGCAGTTTTGCAACGGAGGTCAGAGAGGCAACAGCACCTTTCTGGTCACGGCCGTGCATTGGGTTAGCACCTGGTCCGAATGGCGCGCCAGCACGACGACCGTCTGGGGTGTTACCGGTTTTCTTACCATACACAACGTTAGAGGTGATGGTCAGAACAGACTGAGTCGGGATAGCGTTACGGTAAGTAGTGAGTTTCTGAATTTTCTTCATGAAACGTTCTACCAGGTCAACCGCCATGTCATCAACGCGAGCGTCGTTGTTACCAAACTGCGGATATTCGCCTTCGATTTCGAAGTCGATAGCCAGACCGTCTTCGTCACGAATTGGTTTAACTTTCGCATATTTGATAGCAGACAGGGAGTCAGCCGCAACGGACAGGCCTGCGATACCACATGCCATGGTGCGCACGACGTCACGGTCATGCAGCGCCATCAGAGAGGCTTCGTAGCTGTACTTGTCGTGCATGTAGTGAATGACGTTCAGCGCGGTGACATACTGTTTAGCCAGCCAGTCCATGAAGTGATCCATGCGATCCATGACTTCGTCATAGTTCAGCACGTCGCCTTTGATCGGCTCAGACTTAGGACCAACCTGCATTTTTAGTTTTTCATCAACGCCGCCGTTGATTGCGTACAGCATGGTTTTCGCCAGGTTTGCACGCGCACCGAAGAACTGCATTTGTTTACCAACAACCATTGGGCTTACGCAGCAAGCGATAGCGTAGTCATCGTTGTTGAAGTCAGGACGCATCAGATCATCGTTCTCATACTGCAGAGAAGAGGTGTCGATGGAGACTTTAGCGGCGAATTTCTTGAAATTCAGCGGCAGTTTTTCAGACCACAGAACGGTGATGTTCGGCTCCGGAGACGGCCCCATGGTGTACAGGGTGTTCAGGAAGCGGAAGCTGTTTTTGGTTACCAGAGTACGGCCATCTACGCCCATACCACCGATGGATTCCGTTGCCCAGATTGGGTCACCAGAGAACAGCTCATCATATTCTGGGGTACGCAGAAAGCGAACCATACGCAGTTTCATGACCAGGTGGTCAATCATTTCCTGAGCGTCTTGTTCGTTGATTTTGCCTGCTTTCAGGTCACGTTCGATGTATGCATCCAGGAAGGTGGATACACGACCGAAGGACATTGCTGCACCGTTCTGAGACTTAACCGCAGCCAGGTAACCGAAGTAGGTCCACTGGATCGCTTCCTGAGCGTTGGTTGCAGGGCCGGAGATATCGCAACCGTATTTCGCTGCCATCTCTTTGATCTGACCCAGCGCGCGGTGCTGTTCAGCAATCTCTTCACGCAGACGGATAGTGGCTTCCAGGTTTACGCCATTTTCCAGGTCGGACTGCAGAGACTGGAACTGGGCGTATTTGTCTTTCATCAGGAAGTCGATACCGTACAGCGCAACGCGACGGTAGTCACCGATGATACGGCCACGGCCATAGGCATCTGGCAGGCCGGTCAGGACGCCAGATTTACGGCAGTTCAGGATGTCTTTGGTATAAACGTCAAACACGCCCTGGTTGTGGGTTTTGCGGTATTCGGTGAAGATTTTTTTCAGCATTGGGTCCAGCTCGCGATTGTACGCTTTGCAGGAACCTTCAACCATTTTAATACCACCGAACGGGATAATCGCACGTTTCAGTGGCGCTTCAGTTTGCAGACCAACAATCTTCTCGAGGGACTTGTTGATATAACCCGCGTCGTGAGAAGTGATGGTGGACGCGATGGAGGTGTCGAAATCAACAGGCGCGTGAGTGCGGTTTTCCTGCTTAACGCCTTCCATAACGCTATCCCACAGGGCAGTGGTTGCGTCGGTGGCACCGGCCAGGAAGGATTCGTCACCTTCATATGGGGTGTAGTTTTTCTGGATGAAGTCACGAACGTTGACTTCATTCTGCCAATCACCTTTGGCAAAACCTTCCCATGCTGTGGCTAACTTTTCATTAAGTTCGGACATGTAACACCTACCTTCTTAAGTGGATTTTTTATTTACTGCCTGAGACAACCGTTAATGATGGTTATCGCCACGCAGGTAAATGACCCAGTATGTCAACCCAACCAGCAGACCACCGCCGATAATGTTCCCGATTGTGACCGGGATCAGGTTATCAGTAATGAAGTTCATAACGGTCAGGTGAGAGAAATTCTCCGGGCTTGAACCAACTGCGGTCCAGAACTCCGGGCTGGCAAAGTCACGGATTACGATACCGAAAGGGATCATAAACATGTTTGCAATGCTGTGTTCAAAGCCGCTGGCAACGAACATGGCGACAGGCAGAACCATGATCATCGCTTTATCCATCAGGCTGCGACCGGAGTAACTCATCCAGACCGCCAGGCAGACCATCAGGTTCGCCAGGATGCCAAGGGCAACGGCTTCAATAAATGTATGGTGCATTTTATGGTCGGCGGTTTGCAGGACATTCAGGCCCCAGCCGCCGTTGGCTGTCATATACTCCCCGGACAACCACATCAACAGAACAAAGAGTAGGGCACCAATCAGGTTACCGATATAAACGTTGATCCAGTTTTTGGCCAGTTGACCCCAGGTGATTCTGCCGCTGGCTTTCGCCACGACGATAAGCACCGTCGAGGTAAAGAGATCGGCGCCGCAAATGACGCAGAGAATCAGGCCCAGCGAGAAACAGATGCCACCAATCAGCTTGGCAATACCGTAAGGCATCGCGGCGGTACCGGTGGTCGCAGTGATATAGAAAACGAAGGCGATGGAGATGAACACGCCGGCGGTAATCGCCAAGAAGAACGTCGTCATCGGTTGTTTCGTTGCTTTATAGACACCCGCTTCTTCGGCAACTTTTGCCATTGCAGCTGGGAGTAAAAGATCAAAAGGGTTGTCAGCTTTCACACTAACTCTCTCTTTATTAAGTCGGCGACGAGATACTAACAAAGCATTATAGAAGAGAAATTGATGTAGATCATATCTCGCCTGGCTTATAGGCCCGCAAAGTGCGTGGTTTTACAGCAAATACGGAGTAAGTTTTTGATTATCCTGATAAAAATAAATTTTAAAAGTTACAAAATGAGTTGATTTTTTTCTCCTGACGCTTACTCCGACAGTTAATTAAAATGGAGTATTTCATATAAAAAGTAACAATAACTGTCAGGCCGCTATTATTATAGCTACCAATATTTAACTTAATTATTACAACCAAAGATTTATTACCGTAAAAATAAAACGGGGCAATAAAATTGCCCCGTAATATAACGTAGGTGATTGTATTCGCCTACTGTTTGTAATGGTATGTAACGTTATTTAGCCCAGTACGCGCTTTTTGCTTTCTGCAATTTCTCATAGGCTTTCAGCAAGGACTGGTGCGCAGGGAAGGCTTTCAGATCGCTGTCCACCGCCTGCAAGCCATAGAACGGCGCTTCGCCGCTCAGGGCCGCGCTGGCATTCTCTACCGCTTCGGCGCCGTACATACGGGTAAAGGCATTGAGGTACTGCAGCGGCTGACGCTCTTCTTCCTGCGCCAGCAACAGCAGGGTCTGCAGGCAACGGTAGTAGTTTGCACGCTCCGCGCTGAATACCGAGGCGTTGAACTCGATGGTCCATTCGGTCCAGATCAGCGCCTGTTCCAGATCGCCGCCTGCCAGCGCCAGCATCGCCTTCAGCTCGCCAATACGCAGGGTATACCAGCCGTTGTCTTTGCCCGTCGCCAGCCCCAGCAGCTCGCGTACGCGGGTGAAGTCGTCATGACCTTCGTCGTCCAGCTGGGTAATAAGGTTCAGGTAGTCCTCTTTCTCCCATGCGCTCTCCGGCAGCGCCAGCAGGGTTTCGCGCAGATGGCTGCCCATGCTGTTATTGGCCAGCCACAGATCTTCTACCGGATAGATGTCGGACATGCCCGGCACCAGAATACGGCAGGCGTAGACGCCCAGATGTTCATAATCGGCGATGTACACTTCCTGCCCTTCGGCAGTGAAGATAGCCATCAGCGTGGCGAACTCTTCTTCTGTGGTGCCGGAGAAGCTCCAGTCAACAAACGGATAATCCGCGTCCTGCTTAAACAGATCCCAGGAGATAGAGCCGCTGGAGTCGATGAAGTGCGTTTCCAGGTTGGCATGTTCCGCCACTTCTTCGTCATCAAACGTCGGCGGAGTGAAGACATCGAGATCTTTCAGGCTACGGCCCTGCAGCAGTTCCGTGACGGTACGCTCCAGCGCTACGCCAAAGTCCGGGTGCGCCCCGAAGGAGGCGAAGCAGGTGCCGTTCGCCGGGTTGAACAGCACCACGCAGATAACCGGATACTTCCCGCCCAGCGAGCCGTCATAGGCGAAGATTGGGAAACCTTCTGCTTCCAGTTTGGCAATGGACTCCACCACGCCCGGGTAGCGGGCCAGCACATCAGCCGGGATCTCCGGCAGGCTGATAGATTCCGCGATAATGCGGTTTTTAATATGGCGCTCAAAGACTTCGGACAGACCCTGAACACGCGCTTCGTTGCGGGTGTTACCGGCTGACATGCCGTTGGAGACATACAGGTTGCCGACGATGTTCATCGGAATATAGACGGTTTGCTCATCAGACTGGCGGGTAAACGGCAGGGCGCAGATACCGCGATCTTCATTACCTGACTGCAAATCAACCAGCATGCTGGCGGTCAGTTGATTCTCCAGATCGTAAAACGCACGCAGGCGATCGTCGAGGATCCCTTCCGGCAGTTCGTCATCTTCGGTCAGCGGGAACCATTTTTCATTTGGATAGTGAACAAACGGGCCATTCGCCACGGTCTCGCCCAGCCAGAAATCGGCAAAGAAATAGTTAGTGGACAGACGTTCAAAATACTCACCCAGCGCAGAGGCCAGCGCCGCTTTTTTGGTTGCACCTTTGCCATTGGTAAAGCACAGCGCGCACTCTTTATCGCGAATATGCACAGACCAGACGTGGGGAACCGGGTTGAGCCAGGAGGCCTCTTCGATGTTAAAGCCCAGGTCGGTCAGTTTTTGCTGGAAGCGAGCGATGGAATCTTCCAGGGCGGCGTCTTTGCCGGGGATAAACGTTTGAGTCATGGGGATCACTTATATCGTACGGAAAGCGCGCAATGATACGGGTTTTGCATGACAGGCGCTATCTCCCCGGCGGTTTCGGCGAAAATAAAAGGCTGGGCTATGCTTATATTCAGTAACCTACTGTAAAGGAATATAAAAAATGAAAGCATTCGATCTTCAACGAATGGCCTTTGATAAAGTACCCGTTGAGTTTTTAGGCGAGGTCGCGCTGCGAAGTCTCTACACCTTTGTACTGGTTTTCCTGTTCCTCAAACTTACCGGACGACGCGGCGTGCGCCAGATGTCGCTCTTCGAAGTGTTAATCATTCTGACCCTGGGGTCGGCGGCGGGGGACGTGGCATTTTATGACGATGTGCCGATGATTCCCGTCTTTGTTGTTTTCATCACCCTGGCGTTGCTCTACCGGCTGGTGATGTGGCTGATGTCGAAAAGTGAAAAGCTGGAAGACCTGCTTGAGGGCAAACCGGTCGCCATTGTCGAAGAGGGCAAGCTGGCCTGGGAAAAAGTAAAGCGCGCCAACATGACCGAGTTTGAGTTCTTTATGGAACTGCGGGTGAGCGGCGTCGAACAGCTTGGGCAGGTTAAGCTTGCCATTATGGAGACCAACGGGCAGATAAGCGTTTACTTTTATGACGATGAGCAGGTCAAGCCCGGGCTGTGCATATTGCCGGATGAATTTGTGGAACGTTTTATGACGATACCGGAAGTCGGCGAATATGCCTGTCGGCGTTGCGGTCATGTTCAGACTCTACAGGCCGGGGCGCATCAATTATGTCCACTTTGTACGAATCCGGAATGGACGAAGGTTAGCTGGGCCAAACGCATCACCTGACAGCAATTTTGTCGGTTTTGTGACAGCCCGCTGGCAGAATGTATTGTGTGATGGCGGGCACATTTTCCGGGGCATGAGTTTTAGACATTGCGGCGCGTGTCACTGAATGATAAAACCGATATCCACAGTTATTACTTATGGCTTTATAGCGTGGTGAGGGGAAATGGCTCAGGTCTTTAATTTTAGTTCAGGTCCGGCAATGTTACCGGCGGATGTGCTCAAACAGGCTCAACAGGAGCTGTGCGACTGGAACGGTCTTGGCACGTCGGTAATGGAAGTCAGTCACCGTGGTAAAGAGTTTATTCAGGTGGCGGAAGAGGCAGAAGCAGATTTTCGTTTCCTGCTGAATATCCCCTCAAATTACAAAGTATTATTCTGTCACGGCGGCGGTCGCGGTCAGTTCGCCGGTATTCCGCTGAACCTGCTGGGCGACAAAACCACCGCCGACTATGTTGATGCCGGTTACTGGGCTGCCAGCGCGGTAAAAGAAGCGCACAAATACTGCTCTCCGAACGTGATTGATGCCAAAGTCACCGTTGACGGCTTACGCGCGGTAAAACCGATGAGCGAATGGCAGCTCTCCCGCGATGCGGCCTATCTGCACTACTGCCCAAATGAAACCATCGACGGCATCGCCATCCACGAAGAGCCAAACTTTGGCGAGGATGTGGTCGTCACGGCGGACTTCTCCTCCACCATTCTCTCTTCGCCGCTGGATGTCAGCCGCTACGGCGTGATCTACGCTGGCGCGCAGAAAAACATCGGCCCGGCCGGCCTGACCCTGGTGATCGTGCGCGAAGATCTGCTGGGTAAAGCGCACAAATCCTGCCCGTCGATTCTGGACTACAGCGTGCTGAACGATAACGACTCCATGTTCAACACCCCGCCGACCTTTGCCTGGTATCTCTCTGGCCTGGTCTTTAAATGGCTGAAAAACAACGGCGGCGTGGCGCAGATGGATAAGATCAATCAGCAGAAATCTGAGCTGCTCTACAGCGTCATCGACGGCAGCGACTTCTATCGCAACGACGTCGCCAAAGCGAACCGTTCCCGCATGAACGTGCCGTTCCAGCTGGCCGACAGCAATCTCGATAAGCTGTTCCTCGAAGAGTCCTTCGCTGCTGGTCTGCATGCGCTGAAAGGTCACCGCGTGGTTGGCGGCATGCGCGCCTCCATCTATAACGCCATGCCGCTCGAAGGCGTTAAGGCGTTGACCGACTTCATGACTGACTTCGAACGTCGCCACGGTTAATCACGCCCCTGTTCACCCCCGTAGCCTCGCTGCGGGGTTTTTATTATGTTGAATTGAGACTTAAATTTCATGGAATCCCTGACGTTACACCCTATCGCGCGGGTAGATGGCACCATTAATCTGCCTGGTTCAAAAAGTGTCTCGAACCGCGCCTTGCTGCTGGCTGCGCTGGCAAACGGCACCACTGTTCTCACTAACCTGCTGGACAGCGATGACGTTCGCCATATGCTTAATGCGCTGAAAGCGTTGGGAGTCCACTATACCCTGTCTGCGGATCGTACCCGTTGTGAAGTGACGGGCAATGCCGGTGCGCTGCACTCCGCCGACGCGCTGGAGCTCTTCCTCGGCAACGCCGGCACGGCTATGCGCCCGCTGGCGGCAGCCCTGTGTCTGGGCAGTAATGACATCGTGCTGACGGGCGAGCCGCGCATGAAAGAGCGCCCGATTGGTCATCTGGTTGATGCGCTGCGTCAGGGCGGCGCGCAGATTGACTATCTGGAGCAGGAAAACTATCCGCCGCTGCGTCTGCGTGGAGGTTTTACCGGCGGTGAAGTGGCGGTGGACGGCAGCGTTTCCAGCCAGTTCCTGACCGCGTTGTTGATGACCGCACCGCTGGCGCCACAAAACACCACTATCACCATTAAAGGCGAGCTGGTTTCCAAACCCTATATCGATATCACGCTGCACCTGATGAAGACCTTTGGCGTTGAGGTGGAAAACCACAGTTACCAGCGTTTCGTGGTGCGCGGCGGGCAGCAGTACCAGACACCGGGCAATTACCTGGTAGAAGGCGATGCCTCGTCGGCCTCTTACTTCCTGGCGGCGGGTGCCATTAAAGGCGGTACCGTTAAAGTGACCGGTATTGGTCGCAACAGCGTGCAGGGCGACATTCGCTTTGCTGATGTGCTGGAGAAGATGGGCGCCGTGGTGACCTGGGGCGATGACTACATCTCCTGCACCCGCGGGGAGCTGAACGCCATTGATATGGACATGAACCACATTCCTGACGCGGCGATGACCATTGCCACAGCGGCGCTGTTTGCCAAAGGCACCACCACGCTGCGCAACATCTACAACTGGCGTGTGAAAGAGACTGATCGCCTGTTTGCCATGGCAACCGAGCTGCGTAAAGTGGGTGCGGAAGTGGAAGAGGGCGAGGACTATATCCGCGTAACGCCTCCGGCCAGGCTACAGGCGGCGGAAATTGGCACCTATAACGATCACCGTATGGCGATGTGCTTCTCGCTGGTGGCGCTCTCCGATACGCCGGTCACCATCCTTGACCCGAAATGTACCGCGAAAACGTTCCCCGACTACTTCGAACAGCTGGCGCGTATTAGCACTTCTGCATGATATCGCGACGCCGCATCACCTGATGCGGCGTTTCCTTACGCTTCCTGACATCATCATCGTCCATTTCTTCTACACTCAGCTTCAAACATTTCGTAATTTGCACGCAAAGGTAACAGTTGTGCACGTTGACGCGTATAATGCGCGGCGTTTACACATCGGTATGCCTAAATTAAGGAGAAAAAGATGACGGCAATTGCCCCGGTAATCACCATTGACGGGCCGAGTGGCGCAGGTAAAGGCACGCTATGCAAAGCCATGGCGGAAGCACTGCAATGGCATCTTTTAGATTCGGGCGCAATCTATCGTGTGCTGGCGCTGGCTGCCTTGCATCATCATGTCGATGTCGCCTCTGAAGAGGCGCTGGTGCCGCTGGCCGCCCATCTGGATGTACGTTTCATCTCCACCAACGGCAACCTGGAAGTGATCCTTGAAGGGGAAGATGTCAGCGCTGAGATCCGCACCCAGGAAGTGGCGAACGCTGCCTCTCAGGTCGCGGCTTTCCCACGCGTACGCGAGGCGCTTTTACGTCGCCAGCGCGCGTTCCGCGACGCCCCGGGCCTGATCGCTGACGGACGCGACATGGGAACCGTGGTTTTCCCTGATGCGCCGGTGAAAATTTTCCTTGACGCTTCCTCGGAGGAGCGCGCGCAGCGCCGTATGCTGCAGTTGCAGGAAAAGGGCTTTAGTGTTAACTTTGAACGTCTTTTGTCTGAGATAAAAGAGCGTGACGATCGCGACCGTAATCGCGCCGTTGCACCGCTTGTTCCCGCAGATGATGCATTAGTTCTGGATTCTACCAGTTTAACTATTGAGCAAGTGATTGAAAAAGCGCTACAATATGCGCGCCAGAAATTGGCTCTCGCGTAATCGCGACCGATTTAGCAGTACCCCCGCTGCAATGGATTGACGGCGGGTATGTGAAACAACCCCATCCGGCACGGAGCCAGGTGGACGTTAATATTAACCTGAAGATTAAACATGACTGAATCTTTTGCTCAACTGTTTGAAGAATCCTTAAAAGAAATCGAAACCCGTCCGGGTTCCATCGTTCGTGGCGTTGTTGTTGCTATCGACAAAGATATCGTACTGGTTGACGCCGGTCTGAAATCTGAGTCTGCCATCCCGGCAGAGCAGTTCAAAAACGCCCAGGGCGAGCTGGAAATCCAGGTTGGTGACGAAGTTGACGTTGCTCTGGATGCAGTAGAAGACGGCTTCGGTGAAACCCTGCTGTCCCGTGAGAAAGCTAAACGTCACGAAGCTTGGATCACGCTGGAAAAAGCTTACGAAGAAGCTGAAACTGTGGTCGGTGTTATCAACGGCAAAGTTAAAGGCGGCTTCACTGTTGAGCTGAATGGTATTCGTGCGTTCCTGCCAGGTTCACTGGTAGACGTTCGTCCAGTTCGTGACACCCTGCACCTGGAAGGCAAAGAGCTTGAGTTCAAAGTAATCAAGCTGGACCAGAAGCGTAACAACGTTGTTGTTTCCCGTCGTGCCGTTATCGAATCCGAAAACAGCGCAGAACGCGATCAGCTGCTGGAAAACCTGCAGGAAGGCATGGAAGTCAAAGGTATCGTTAAGAACCTCACTGACTACGGCGCATTCGTTGACCTGGGCGGCGTTGATGGCCTGCTGCACATCACCGACATGGCGTGGAAACGCGTTAAGCACCCAAGCGAAATCGTGAACGTGGGCGACGAAATCACTGTTAAAGTGCTGAAGTTCGACCGCGAGCGTACTCGTGTATCCCTCGGCCTGAAACAGCTGGGCGAAGATCCATGGGTAGCTATCGCTAAACGTT
This sequence comes from Leclercia sp. LSNIH1, assembly GCF_002902985.1. Lineage (NCBI taxonomy): Bacteria > Pseudomonadati > Pseudomonadota > Gammaproteobacteria > Enterobacterales > Enterobacteriaceae > Leclercia > Leclercia sp. LSNIH1. The sequence continues at coordinate 2,554,652 of NZ_CP026167.1, forward strand.
ACCCAGAAGGTACTAAACTGACTGGTCGCGTTACCAACCTGACCGACTACGGCTGCTTCGTTGAAATCGAAGAAGGCGTTGAAGGCCTGGTTCACGTTTCCGAAATGGACTGGACCAACAAAAACATCCACCCATCCAAAGTTGTTAACGTTGGTGATGTAGTGGAAGTTATGGTTCTGGATATCGACGAAGAACGTCGTCGTATCTCCCTGGGCCTGAAGCAGTGCAAAAACAACCCATGGCAGCAGTTCGCGGAAACCCACAACAAGGGCGACCGTGTTGAAGGTAAAATCAAGTCTATCACTGACTTCGGTATCTTCATCGGCCTGGACGGCGGCATCGACGGCCTGGTTCACCTGTCTGACATCTCCTGGAACGTTGCAGGCGAAGAAGCAGTACGTGAATACAAAAAAGGCGACGAAATCGCAGCAGTTGTTCTGCAGGTTGACGCAGAGCGTGAGCGTATCTCCCTGGGCGTTAAACAGCTCGCAGAAGATCCGTTCAACAACTGGGTTGCACTGAACAAGAAAGGCGCAATCGTAAACGGTAAAGTGACTGCAGTTGACGCGAAAGGCGCAACCGTAGAGCTGGCTGACGGCGTTGAAGGTTACCTGCGCGCTTCTGAAGCTTCACGTGACCGCGTTGAAGATGCAACTCTGGTTCTGAGCGTAGGCGACGACGTTGAAGCTAAATTCACCGGCGTTGATCGTAAGAACCGTGCAATCAGCCTGTCTGTTCGTGCTAAAGACGAAGCTGATGAGAAAGATGCAATCGCAACTGTTAACAAACAGGAAGATGCAAACTTCTCTAACAACGCAATGGCTGAAGCTTTCAAAGCAGCTAAAGGCGAATAAGTTACTCGTAGAGTGACTTGACAGATTGCAGAATTCGTCCTGTAATCAATAACAAAGGGCGGCTACGGCCGCCCTTGTTTAAGCTGTTTAGCTAATTGGTTTGAAGGAACCGGAGGAATCATGACCAAGTCAGAATTGATTGAAAGACTTGCCAGCCAGCAATCGCATATACCTGCGAAAGCAGTGGAAGATGCCGTAAAAGAGATGCTGGAGCATATGGCTACCACTCTTGCACAGGGCGAGCGCATTGAAATCCGCGGTTTCGGTAGTTTTTCTCTGCACTATCGTGCTCCACGTACCGGGCGTAACCCGAAGACTGGTGACAAAGTAGAGCTGGAAGGTAAATACGTTCCGCACTTTAAGCCGGGTAAAGAGCTGCGCGATCGCGCCAATATTTACGGCAACTGAGTTTCGCCTGCGGGCAAAACTGAGTGACCACAAGAAAAGCACCTGCGGGTGCTTTTTTTGTTTTTCTCCTTTTTATCCGGAAGCTACGCCGCAAATTGCACGGCTTTTTGCTGCATGCCGTCGATTTATGCCAGCCTGCGTCGCAACCGCCTGATTTCACACCTGACAGACGTAACGTCTGAACGCACACTGCCCTGACACAGGGAGGTGTAAATGCGTTTAACGTCGTTAGCGACATGTCTGATCCTGGCTATCCTGCCGCTTCTGTGGCTGCCCGCTCTGCCAGCGCTGCCGTTTATCCAGGCCATAGCGGTTGCCGGATTTCTGCTCGCCTTAATTCGTCATAACGTGGCCCGCTACAGTGGTTTCTGGCTGCTCTTCTTCGCCTGGGGAGCGCTGGCCGCGCAAAGTGCGGTCTGGCCAATGCAGCATCTGACCCGGGGTCCGCAGAAAGCGGAGATAGAGATCGTAGCGGTTGAAAACGACGCGGCCTATCGGGCCCGTATTACCCAGCTCAACGGCAAAGCGATGGTGCCAGTAGTAGGCGTCACGCTGTATGGCAACACGCTGCCGCAACCGGGCTGCGCCGGGCAGCGGTGGTCGATGACCTTATCGTTACGCGCCGTTCATGGGCAACTCAACGATGGCGGGTTCGATTCCCAGCGCTATGCCCTGGCACAGCATCAGCCCCTGACCGGGCGTTTTACCCATGCCGATGTAACAGATGCTCGCTGTAGCTTACGCGCCCGCTATCTCACCTCGCTGATGGCCACACTTTCTCCCTATACCCAGGGGCCGGTTCTGCTGGGGCTGGGGATGGGAGAGCGGCTGGCGGTAACGCCAGAGATAAAAAATCTGATGCGGGAAACCGGCACCGGGCATCTGATGGCGATCTCGGGTTTGCACATAGCCCTGGCGGCGTCGGTTGTCTGGCTGCTGGTGCGGGGCATACAGTTTTTCATTCCGGGGCGTTGGGTAAGCTGGCGAGCCCCGCTGGTGGCAGGGTTCTGCTTTGCCGCCTTTTACGCCTGGCTTACCGGAATGCAGCCTCCTGCGTTGCGTACCGTCGTCTCACTGGGCGCTTGCCTGGCGTTGCAATTGAGCGGTCGTCTCTGGTCGCCCTGGCAGGTATGGCGCGTCTGCATTGCTGCCATTTTACTGGCCGATCCGCTGGCCGTGCTGTCGCACAGTCTTTTACTGTCCGCTTTTGCCGTGGCGGTGCTGATTTTCTGGTATCAGTGGGTGCCTGCTCCGCGCTTTTCTGGCCCGTGGGTCGTCAGGGCCGTGGTTAGCTTGCTGCACCTGCAGCTTGGCATGCTGTTGCTGTTGCTGCCGGTACAGATTGTCGTCTTCCATGGTTTCAGCCTCTCTTCACTGGTCGCGAATCTGGTGGCGGTGCCGCTGGTAACCTTTATTTCGGTGCCGTTGATCTTATTGGGAATGGGGCTGCATCTCTGGAGGTGGCCGGGGGCGGAAAATATGGTCTGGACGCTGGCGGATGGCTCACTGTCGCTGCTGTTCAGATTTTTAACCGCGCTGCCTGACGGTTGGATCCCGGTCGATAAACGCTGGCTGTGGCTGACCCTGCTGCCCTGGGCCGCCATTGTCGCCTGGCGTCTGCGCGGGGCGCGTACCTGTCCGGTGGTCTGTGTCTCGGCACTGGTGCTGGCAAGTAGTCCGCTATGGCGGGCTGATAAAACCGAGGGCTGGGCGGTGCATATGCTGGATGTCGGACAGGGGCTGGCAATGGTGATCGAGCGGCAGGGGAGAGCGATCCTTTATGACACCGGCCCCGCCTGGACGGGCGGGGACAGTGCGCAACAGCTGATCATTCCCTGGTTACGGTGGCACCATTTACGCCCGGAGGGGGTGATTATCAGCCACGAACACCTCGACCATATCGGCGGGCTGGTATCGCTACGTAAGGCGTGGCCGTCTATGTGGATAAGAAGCCCGCTGCGCTGGGCCGGGCATGGCCCGTGTGTGCGCGGAGAGCGCTGGCAGTGGCGAGGGCTGACCTTCAGCGCACACTGGCCCCTCGCCAACAAACCGCAGCGCGGCAATAACGGTTCCTGCGTGGTTAAAGTTGAGGACGGTACCCATAGCGTGTTGTTAACCTGCGATATTGAAGCGAAGGGAGAAAAAGCGATGCTCAGTCGTCACTGGCAATATCTTGCGTCTACACTTATCCAGGTGCCGCACCATGGCAGTAATACCTCCTCGTCACTCCCTCTGGTGCAGCGCGTGGGTGGGCAGATCGCTCTGGTGTCTGCCTCCCGCTATAACGCGTGGCGACTGCCTTCGTTTAAAGTGGCTCGCCGCTACCAAAAGGAGGGGTATCGCTGGCTAACAACACCCCGACTGGGACAACTTACCGTTTCTTTTTCGCAACATGGCTGGCAAATCCATAGCTTACGGGATCAAATTTTGCCCCGTTGGTATCATCAGTGGTTTGGCGCGCCCGGAGATAACGGGTAGAATATGCGGCTATTTCAACAAATGCTGGTTTTTTGAATGCATAACGACAAAGATCTCTCCACGTGGCAGACCTTCCGCCGACTCTGGCCGGTGATTGCACCCTTCAGAACGGGCCTAATCGTGGCGGGCGTAGCGTTAATCCTCAACGCAGCCAGCGATACCTTCATGTTATCGCTCCTCAAACCGTTACTGGACGACGGTTTTGGTAAAACGGATCGCTCAGTGTTGCTATGGATGCCGCTGGTGGTTATCGGCCTGATGATTTTACGCGGCATCACCAGCTATATCTCCAGCTACTGCCTCTCCTGGGTTTCGGGCAAAGTGGTGATGACCATGCGCCGCCGCCTGTTCAGCCATATGATGGGCATGCCGGTCGCGTTTTTTGACAAGCAGTCGACCGGCACTCTGCTGTCGCGCATTACTTACGACTCCGAGCAGGTGGCTTCCTCCTCCTCCAGCGCGCTGATCACCGTTGTGCGTGAAGGGGCGTCGATTATTGGTCTGTTCGCCCTGATGTTCTGGTACAGCTGGCAGCTGTCGCTGATCCTGATTGTGCTGGCGCCGATTGTGTCGATTGCGATCCGCGTCGTCTCGAAGCGTTTCCGCAGCATCAGTAAGAACATGCAGAACACGATGGGGCAGGTGACCACCAGCGCCGAGCAGATGCTGAAAGGCCACAAAGAGGTGCTGATTTTTGGCGGCCAGGAGCTCGAAACCAAGCGCTTCGATAAGGTCAGCAATAAGATGCGTCTGCAGGGGATGAAGATGGTGTCTGCTTCTTCCATCTCCGATCCGATCATTCAGCTTATCGCCTCCCTGGCGCTGGCGTTTGTGCTCTATGCCGCCAGCTTCCCGAGCGTGATGGAAACCCTCACCGCCGGTACCATTACCGTGGTCTTCTCGTCGATGATTGCCCTGATGCGCCCGCTGAAATCGTTAACCAACGTTAACGCCCAGTTCCAGCGCGGGATGGCAGCCTGCCAGACGCTGTTTGCGATCCTTGATTCCGAACAGGAAAAAGACGAAGGCAAACGCGTGATTGAGCGCTCAACCGGCGACGTGGAGTTCCGCAATGTGACCTTTACCTATCCGGGTCGTGATACGCCTGCTCTGCGCAATATCAATCTGAAAATTCCGGCAGGCAAGACCGTGGCCCTGGTGGGCCGTTCTGGCTCGGGTAAATCGACCATCGCCAGCCTGATCACCCGCTTCTACGATATTGATGAGGGTGAGATCCTGATTGATGGCCACGATCTGCGCGAGTACACCCTGCGGTCGCTGCGTAATCAGGTCGCGCTGGTCTCCCAGAATGTGCACCTGTTCAACGACACCGTGGCTAATAACATCGCCTATGCCCGGAATGAAGAGTACAGCCGTGAGCAGATCGAAGCGGCGGCGCGGATGGCCTACGCCATGGACTTCATCAATAAGATGGATAACGGCCTGGATACCATTATCGGTGAAAACGGTGTCCTGCTCTCCGGCGGTCAGCGCCAGCGTATCGCTATTGCGCGCGCGCTGCTGCGTGACAGCCCAATCCTGATCCTCGATGAAGCCACCTCGGCGCTGGATACCGAGTCCGAACGCGCTATCCAGTCTGCGCTGGATGAGCTGCAGAAGAACCGTACCTCACTGGTGATTGCCCACCGCCTGTCGACGATTGAAAAAGCCGACGAAATCGTGGTGGTGGAAGATGGCTACATCGTCGAACGGGGCAGCCACGCCGACCTGCTGGCGCACCAGGGCGTATATGCTCAGCTTCATAAAATGCAGTTTGGCGAATGATCGCTCGTATCTGGTCCGGTGAGTCTCCGCTCTGGCGGTTGCTGTTGCCGCTCTCCTGGCTGTATGGCCTGGTCAGCGGCCTGATCCGCCTGAGTTATAAAGTGGGGCTCAAACGGGCCTGGCGCGCGCCGGTGCCGGTGGTGGTGGTAGGCAATCTCACCGCTGGCGGTAACGGTAAAACGCCGGTGGTGATCTGGCTGGTGGAACAACTGACAAAACGCGGGATTCGCGTGGGGGTCGTCTCCCGGGGATATGGCGGCAAGGCGGAGCGCTATCCGTTGCTGCTGACCGCGCAAACCACCACGGCGCAAGCGGGGGATGAACCGGTGCTAATCTTTCAGCGTACCGGAGTGCCGGTAGCGGTTTCGCCGGTGCGCAGCGAGGCGGTGCAGGCTCTGCTGAACCAGACGGATGTCCAGATCGTGATTACTGACGACGGACTACAGCACTACGCGCTGGCCCGGGATAAAGAGATCGTGGTGATTGATGGCGTCCGCCGCTTTGGTAACGGCTGGTGGTTACCTGCCGGACCGATGCGCGAGCGCGCGTCGCGTTTGCGGTCCGTGGATGCGGTTATCGTCAATGGTGGTACGGCGCAGGCGGGGGAGATACCGATGCAGCTGCACCCAGGACTTGCCGTGAATCTTCTGACCGGCGAACGGCGCGACGTTGCTGAGCTTAACTATCTGGTGGCGATGGCCGGTATCGGTCATCCTCCGCGCTTTTTCTCTACCCTCGAAGCCTGCGGCGCAAAACTTCAGCGTAGCGTGCCGCTGGCCGACCACCAGGCGCTGAGCCTGGAGCAGGTTGCGGCGTTTACTGGGCCTGGTCAGACGTTGATCATGACCGAAAAAGATGCGGTGAAATGCCGCGCCTTTGCCCGGGATAACTGGTGGTATTTACCGGTTGATGCCCAACTGCAGGGTGAACAGCCTGAACAACTGCTCCAGGCGCTTATCGCCCTTGCTGGGCAGGTAAAAGAGGTTTCGCCCGCGCACTAACTGACAGGAAAAGGCATGGCTTTACCGCAACTCACGCTTTCAGCCGCACGTCATCTGCATCTTGCCGCCCAGGGGCTTTTGAAAAAGCCCCGTCGTCGCGCCCGACCCGCCGATATTCTTACCACCATCAAGCGCATGTCGCTGCTCCAGATCGACACCATCAATATCGTCGCCCGCAGTCCTTACCTGGTGCTCTTCAGCCGTCTCGGCCCCTATTCACCCGACTGGCTGGATAACGCCCTGCGTCAGGGAGAGTTGATGGAGTACTGGGCGCACGAGGCGTGTTTCCTGCCGCGCAGCGACTTTGCGCTGGTGCGTCACAGAATGCTCGCGCCCGATAAAATGGGCTGGAAATATAGTCAGGCCTGGATGCAGGAACATGCGGATGAAATAGAAAAGCTTATCGCCCATATTCAGGAGAAAGGCCCTGTCCGTTCCGCCGATTTTGAACATCCCCACAAAGGAACGAGCGGATGGTGGGAGTGGAAGCCGCATAAACGCCATCTTGAGGGATTATTCACCGCTGGCAAGGTGATGGTGGTCGAAAGGCGTAACTTTCAGCGCGTTTACGATCTCACGCATCGGGTGATGCCCCAGTGGGATGACAGCCGGGATATGCTGACCCAGGCGGCGGCAGAGGCCATAATGCTGGAAAACAGCGCCCGCAGCTTAGGCATTTTCCGCCCCCAGTGGTTGGCCGACTATTACCGCCTGCGTCAGCCCGCGTTGGCTCCCTTGCTTGAGCGCTGGCAGGCGCAGCAGCAGGTGGTCCGCGTCGAGGTGGAGACGCTGGGGGAGATGTGGCTGCATGCCGATCTGCTGCCTTTGCTTAACGAAGCGCAGGAAGGGAAGCTCACCGCAACCCATAGCGCCGTTCTCTCACCCTTCGATCCGGTGGTCTGGGATCGCAAGCGTGCGGAACAGCTCTTTAACTTCAGCTACCGGCTGGAGTGTTATACCCCGGCGCCGAAACGCCAGTACGGCTATTTCGTTCTGCCGCTGTTGCATAGAGGGCAACTGGTAGGGCGGATGGATGCCAGGATGGACCGCAAAACCGGCGAGCTACAGGTTATCGCCCTTTATCTTGAAGAGGGTGTTCGGATAAGCGTCGCGCTGGAGAAAGGGCTCGCCACGGCAATCAGTGATTTTGCGGGCTGGCAGGGGGCGACACGCATCGCGCTGGGCCATCTTCCTGACGGACTTTTTCACGCCTGTCGAACGGGCTGGGAAATAGACGCGGTCTGAAAAAGGAATATGGTAAACTTTACCGATTATTGATACGGAGGAACTATGGATCACCGTTTACTGGAAATTATTGCCTGCCCGGTGTGCAACGGCAAACTCTACTACAGCCAGGATAAGCAGGAGCTGATTTGCAAAGTGGATAGCCTTGCCTTCCCTCTGCGCGACGGCATTCCCGTCCTGCTGGAAACCGAAGCCCGCGCCCTGGCGCCAGAAGAGAGCAAACCATGAGTTTTGTTGTCATTATTCCGGCGCGCTTTGCCTCCACGCGTCTGCCGGGTAAACCGCTGGTCGATATCAACGGCAAGCCGATGATCGTGCATGTGCTTGAACGTGCCCGTGAGTCCGGCGCGGAGCGGATCATTGTCGCCACCGATCATGAAGAGGTGGCGCGTGCGGTCGAAGCGGCGGGCGGCGAAGTCTGCATGACCCGCGCCGATCACCAGTCCGGCACTGAGCGCCTGGCCGAAGTGGTGGAAAAATGCGGTTTCAGCGACGACACGGTGATTGTTAACGTCCAGGGCGATGAGCCGATGATCCCGGCGGTCATTATTCGTCAGGTGGCGGAAAACCTGGCCCAGCGTCAGGTGGGTATGGCGACGCTGGCCGTGCCGGTTCATAGCGCAGAAGAGGCATTCAACCCTAATGCGGTGAAGGTGGTACTGGACGCTGAAGGCTATGCGCTCTATTTCTCCCGCGCCACCATCCCCTGGGATCGCGATCGCTTTGCCGAATCCCGGGATAACATTGGTGACGGCATCCTGCGTCATCTGGGTATTTATGGCTATCGTGCAGGCTTTATCCGCCGTTATGTCAACTGGCAGCCGAGCCCGCTGGAGAACATCGAAATGCTCGAGCAGCTGCGCGTGCTGTGGTACGGCGAAAAGATCCACGTCGCTGTCGCGCATAAGGTCCCGGGCACAGGCGTCGATACGCCAGAAGATCTGGCCCGCGTTCGCGCTGAACTTCGCTAATCCCCGCCATCCCCTCTTTTGAGGGGATTTTTTTGTCTCAATTTTCTGAATTTCTGCTACAGAATCTTCTCATGAGGGTGACATCCGCCTGCCAGACGCTCATTATAAAAGCAGTAGTCTTAATGGGGGTAATCTCAAATGGAACAGCTGCGAGCCGAACTCAGCCATCTGCTGGGTGAAAAACTGAGCCGTCTGGAATGTGTGCATGAAAAGGCGGATACCACGCTATGGTCGCTGTACGACAGCCAGGGAAACCCCATGCCGTTACTGGCGCGAAGCTTCTCTTCACCGGATGTGGCCCGACAGCTGGCGTGGAAAATCTCCATGCTGGCCCGCAGCGGCACGGTAAGAATGCCGACCGTTTATGGCGTGATGACCCACGAAGAACATCCGGGCCCGGATGTCCTGCTGATTGAGCGTCTGCGCGGTGTCCCGGTGGAAGCGCCAGCCCGCACGCCTGAACGCTGGGAGCAGCTAAAAGATCAGATAGTTGAAGCGCTGCTGGCCTGGCACCGGCTGGACAGCGGAGGGCTGGTCGGCTCGGTGGACAGCACCCAGGAAAATCTCTGGCCCCTCTGGTACCGCCAGCGGGTCGAGGTGCTGTGGGGGACGCTAAACCAGTATCACAACACCGGCCTGACCATGCAGGATAAACGGATCCTGTTTCGTACCCGCGAGTGCCTGCCCACCCTGTTTGAAGGATTCAATGACAACAGCGTGCTGATCCACGGTAATTTTACGCTGCGCAGTATGCTCAAAGATCCCCGCAGCGATCAGCTGCTGGCGATGGTCGGGCCCGGCGTGATGCTGTGGGCCCCCCGGGAGTATGAACTGTTTCGCCTGAGCGAGAGCGGGCAGGCGGAGGATTTACTCTGGCACTACCTGCGGCGCGCGCCGGTCTCAGAGTCGTTCCTCTGGCGGCGCTGGCTCTATACGCTGTGGGACGAAGTGGCGCAGCTGGTGAATACCGGGCATTTTAGCCGCGCCAACTTCGATCTGGCCTCGAAATCACTGCTTCCCTGGCTCGCCTGACAGGCCCTTCAGCCACTGCCAGACGCGCCCAAGCGTTTCATAGCCCACGCGATCGCTGTGCATCAGCCATACCGGGGACGGAATGATCCGTTCCCAGGGGTTAAGCGGGGCGCTAATCGCCAGCTGGTTCGCGGGCGCGGGTAGAGGATGGAGACCCTGGCGTTCAAAGAAGATCATCGCCCGCGGTAAATGAGAGGCTGAGGTCACCAGCAGGAACGGCGCATCGCCTATCGCCTGCTTCACCGCGGCGGCTTCCTCTTCGGTATCCTTTGGACTGTCGAGAGTGATGATCGCCTCGCGCGGCACGCCCAGCGACTGCGCCACGCGCGCGCCCGCTTCGGCGGTACTCACCGGATTGCTTTGTGCTGCCGCCCCGGTGAAGATCATCTTCGACCCGGGATTTGCCAGCCACAGCCGCATGCCTTCATTGAGGCGCGGCAGGCTGTTATTGATCAGATTGGAGCTGGGAGCCCATTGTGGATCCCAGGTGTAGCCCCCGCCGAGCACCACGATGTACTTAACCTTCTCATTTCCCTGCCAGGTGGGGTATTTGTCTTCGACCGGGCGTAACAGCCCATCCGCGACCGGCTGCAGGCTCAGCAGCGTCAGCGCCAGCCAGCCTGCCGTAACCAAAATTTTGCCGCTTTTCTGATGGCGGCTGAACCATAGCAACCCCAGCCCCAGTGCGATACACAGCAGAAGAAGAGGGAGGGGAAGCATCATGCCGCCAATATATTTTTTTAGGGTGAAAAGCATCCTTTCTGGCTCCTTTTTTAACCATATAGCTGATGATTGTCAGCGATATTACACCAGAGAGGTTCATTCTCCGCCCGGCTGTGACAAAATAGCGGTTTTGTTGTGAGTGGGTGGAGCTCTCCCAATGCGGGATCGCAATTTTGATGACATCGCGGAAAAGTTTGCCCGCAATATTTACGGCACGACTAAAGGCCGTCTGCGGCAGACGATCCTCTGGCAGGATCTGGACATCCTGCTGGATGGGTTTGGCGACAAGAAACTGCGTGTCCTCGACGCTGGCGGCGGTGAAGGCCAGACGGCGATAAAAATGGCTGAGCGTGGGCACCACGTTATCCTCTGCGATCTCTCCGCTGAAATGATCGCCCGCGCTGAACAGGCCGCGGTGGAGAAAGGTGTGAGCGATAACATGCAATTTATACATTGTGCCGCTCAGGAGATTGCTCAACATTTGGAAAGCCCGGTTGATCTGATATTGTCTCATGCGGTGCTGGAATGGGTAGCCGAACCCCAGGCGCTGCTGAAGACGCTCTGGTCGATACTGCGCCCCGGCGGCGCGCTGTCGCTGATGTTTTACAACGCTAACGGCCTGTTAATGCGTAATGTGCTGGTGGGTAATTTCGGTTATGTACAGCAGGGTATGTACAAGAAGAAACGCCGTACGCTGTCACCGGACTTTCCGCGCGACCCGCAGCAGGTTTATGGCTGGCTGGAAACTTCCGGCTGGCAGATTACCGGGAAAACCGGCATCAGGGTGTTTCATGATTATCTGCGTGATAAACAGAAGCAGCATGAGTGCTTTGACGCCCTGACAGAATTAGAGACGCGGTACTGTCGCCAGGAGCCTTATATTAGCCTTGGCCGCTACATTCACGTCACCGCGCGCAAGCCGCAGAGCAAGGATAACTTATGAGTGAATTTTCCCAGACAGTCCCCGAACTGGTTGCCTGGGCCCGAAAAAACGATTTCTCCCTCTCGCTGCCGGTAGACAGACTCTCTTTTCTGCTGGCGGTCGCCACGCTGAACAGCGAACGGCTGGATGGAGAAATGAGCGAGGGCGAACTGGTGGATGCGTTCCGCCATGTCAGTGATGCGTTTGAGCAAACCAGCGAAACCATTAATGTGCGTGCCAATAACGCGATTAACGATATGGTGCGTCAACGTCTGCTGAACCGCTTTACCAGCGAGCTGGCAGAAGGGAATGCCATCTATCGTCTGACGCCACTGGGCATCGGCATTACCGACTACTACATTCGCCAGCGCGAATTCTCGACCCTGCGCCTCTCGATGCAGCTCTCCATTGTGGCGGGCGAACTGAAGCGTGCAGCCGATGCCGCAGATGAGGGCGGTGACGAGTTCCACTGGCACCGTAACGTCTATGCGCCGCTGAAATATTCAGTAGCCGAGATTTTCGACAGCATCGATTTGACGCAGCGCATCATGGATGAGCAGCAGCAGCTGGTGAAGGACGACATCGCCCAGCTTCTGAACAAAGACTGGCGGGCGGCAATCTCCAGCTGTGAAATGCTGCTGTCAGAAACCTCCGGCACCCTGCGTGAACTGCAGGATACGCTGGAGGCTGCGGGCGACAAGCTGCAGGCCAACCTGCTGCGCATTCAGGATGCCACCCTGGCCCAGGACAATCTGCATTTTGTCGATCGCCTGGTCTTCGATCTGCAGAGCAAGCTGGACCGTATTATCAGCTGGGGCCAGCAGGCGATTGACCTGTGGATCGGCTATGACCGCCACGTGCATAAATTTATCCGAACCGCTATCGATATGGATAAAAACCGCGTGTTTGCCCAGCGTCTGCGCCAGTCGGTACAGACCTATTTCGATGCCCCGTGGGCGCTGACCTACGCAAGCGCTGACCGCCTGCTCGATATGCGTGACGAAGAGATGAGCCTGCGCGACGAAGAGGTCACCGGCGAGCTGCCAGCCGATCTGGAATATGAAGAGTTTAACGAAATACGGGAACAGCTTGCCGCGATGATCGAGGAGCAACTGGCGATCTTCAAAACCAAAAACAAACCACTCGATCTCGGTCTGGTGGTGCGCGACTACCTCGCACAATACCCGCGTGCCCGCCATTTCGATATCGCCCGCATCGTGGTCGATCAGGCGGTACGCCTGGGCGTCGCGCAAGCAGATTTCACCGGCCTGCCGCCGAAGTGGCAGCCGATCAACGATTACGGAGCCAAGGTACAGGCGCATGTCATTGACAAATATTGAACACGTGATGCCAGTTAAGCTGGCCCAGGCGCTGGCAAATCCGATCTTTCCGGCGCTGGACAGCCAGCTGCGTGCCGGTCGTCACATTGGTCTCGACGAGCTGGATAATCACGCTTTTTTAATGGATTTTCAGGAGTACCTGGAAGAGTTTTACGCCCGCTATAACGTGGAGCTGATCCGCGCGCCGGAGGGGTTCTTCTATCTGCGCCCGCGCTCCACCACGCTTATCCCGCGCTCGGTGCTCTCCGAGCTGGACATGATGGTCGGCAAAATTCTCTGCTATCTCTACCTCAGCCCGGAGCGTCTGGCGAACGAAGGCATCTTCACCCAGCAGGAGCTCTATGACGAGCTGATGACCCTGGCGGACGAAGGCAAGCTGCTGAAGCTGGTAAACAACCGCTCCACCGGCTCGGACGTGGACCGTCAGAAGTTACAGGAAAAAGTGCGCTCCTCCCTGAACCGTCTGCGCCGTCTGGGGATGGTGTGGTTTATGGGCCATGACAGCAGCAAATTCCGCATCACTGAATCTGTGTTCCGCTTCGGTGCCGACGTGCGCGTGGGCGATGACGCCCGCGAAGCGCAGCTGCGCATGATCCGTGATGGCGAAGCGATGCCGGTGGAAAACCATCTGCAGCTCAATGACGAGCATGAAGACAATCAGCCGGATAGCGGGGAGGAAGAATAATGATTGAACGCGGTAAATTTCGCTCACTGACGCTGGTTAACTGGAACGGTTTCTTTGCCCGCACCTTTGATCTCGATGAGCTGGTGACCACGCTCTCGGGCGGTAACGGGGCAGGGAAATCCACCACCATGGCGGCCTTCGTCACGGCGCTGATCCCGGACTTAACCCTGCTGCACTTCCGTAACACCACCGAAGCTGGCGCGACCAGCGGTTCCCGCGATAAGGGTCTGCACGGTAAGCTGAAGGCGGGTGTCTGTTACTCCGTGCTGGACGTGATCAACTCCCGCCATCAGCGCGTGGTGGTTGGCGTCCGCTTGCAGCAGGTCGCCGGTCGCGACCGTAAAGTGGATATCAAACCGTTCGCCATTCAGGGGCTGCCAACCTCCGTTCAGCCCACCGCGCTATTGACGGAAACCCTGAACGAACGCCAGGCGCGCGTACTGACGCTGCAGGAGCTGAAAGACAAGCTGGAAGCCATCGAAGGCGTGCAGTTTAAGCAGTTCAACTCCATCACCGAATACCACTCGCTGATGTTCGATCTGGGCATCGTCGCCCGTCGTCTGCGCTCTGCCTCGGACCGCAGTAAATATTATCGTCTGATCGAAGCCTCGCTCTACGGCGGGATCTCCAGCGCCATTACCCGCTCCCTGCGTGATTACCTGTTACCGGAAAACAGCGGTGTGCGTAAGGCGTTCCAGGACATGGAAGCGGCGCTGCGTGAAAACCGTATGACGCTGGAAGCCATTCGCGTCACGCAGTCTGACCGTGACCTGTTCAAGCACCTGATCAGCGAAGCCACCAACTATGTGGCGGCGGACTACATGCGCCACGCCAACGAGCGCCGCATTCATCTCGATCAGGCTCTCGAGTATCGCCGTGAGCTCTTCACCTCCCGCCAGCAGCTGGCCTCTGAGCAGTACAAGCACGTCGAGATGGCCCGCGAGCTGTCCGAGCATAACGGGGCAGAAGGGGATCTGGAGGCCGACTATCAGGCCGCCAGCGATCACCTGAACCTGGTGCAGACCGCGCTGCGTCAGCAGGAAAAAATCGAGCGCTACGAAGCGGATCTCGATGAACTGCAAATTCGTCTGGAAGAGCAGAACGAAGTGGTGGCGGAAGCTGCCGACAAGCAGGAAGAGAACGAAGCCCGGGCCGAAGCCGCCGAGCTGGAAGTGGATGAGCTGAAAAGCCAGCTTGCTGACTATCAGCAGGCGCTCGACGTCCAGCAAACCCGCGCCATTCAGTACAATCAGGCGTTGCAGGCGCTGGAACGTGCAAAAGCGCTTTGCCACCTGCCGGACCTGACGCCAGAGAGCGCGGATCAGTGGCTGGAGACTTTCCAGGCCAAAGAGCAGGAAGCTACAGAAAAACTGCTGAATCTCGAGCAGAAAATGAGCGTGGCGCAAACTGCGCACAGCCAGTTTGAACAGGCATACCAGCTGGTGGCCGCGATTAACGGCCCGCTGGCGCGCGCCGAAGCGTGGGAAGTGGCCCGCGAGCTGCTGCGTGATGGCGTTAACCAGCGCCACCTGGCGGAACAGGTTCAGCCGCTGCGTATGCGCCTGAACGAGCTGGAGCAGCGCCTGCGTGAACAGCAGGAGGCGGAACGCCTGCTGGCTGAGTTCTGCAAGCGTCAGGGTAAACGGGTCGATATTGACGATCTGGAAAGCCTGCATCAGGAGCTGGAAGCCCGTATCGCGTCGCTGTCCGACAGCGTATCCAGTGCCAGTGAACAGCGTATGGCGCTGCGTCAGGAGATGGAGCAGCTACAGTCGCGTATTCAGACGCTGATGCAGCGCGCCCCAGTCTGGCTGGCCGCCCAGAGCAGCCTCAGCCAGCTCAGCGAGCAGTGTGGCGAAACCTTCGAATCCAGCCAGGAGGTCACGGAGTATCTGCAGCAGCTGCTGGAGCGTGAACGCGAAGCAATTGTTGAACGTGACGAAGTGGGTGCGCGTAAGCGCGCCGTCGACGACGAAATCGAACGTTTAAGCCAGCCGGGTGGTGCGGAAGATGCCCGTCTGAACACCCTTGCAGAGCGTTTTGGCGGCGTGCTGCTGTCAGAGATTTATGACGACGTCAGCCTGGAAGATGCCCCGTACTACTCGGCGCTGTATGGTCCATCCCGCCACGCGATTGTGGTGCCGGATCTGTCGCTGATCGCGGACCAGCTCGAAGGGCTGGAAGATTGCCCGGAAGATCTCTATCTGATCGAAGGGGATCCGCAGTCGTTCGATGACAGCGTCTTTGGCGTCGACGAGCTGGAAAAAGCGGTGGTGGTGAAAATCGCCGATCGCCAGTGGCGCTATTCGCGCTTCCCGGCGCTGCCGCTGTTTGGCCGCGCGGCCCGTGAAAGCCGTATTGAGAGCCTGCATACCGAGCGTGAAGCGCTGTCAGAACGTTTTGCGACGCTCTCGTTCGACGTGCAAAAAACCCAGCGTCTGCACCAGGCGTTCAGCCGCTTTATCGGCAGCCATCTGGCCGTGGCCTTTGAGGCCGATCCGGAAGCCGAGATCCGCAAGTTCACCACCCGTCGTACCGAGCTTGAACGCGCGATTTCAGCCCACGAAAATGATAACCAGCAGAGCCGCCTCCAGTTCGAGCAGGCTAAAGAGGGCGTCGCTGCCCTTAACCGCATTCTGCCGCGCCTGAACCTGCTGGCAGATGACACCCTCGCCGATCGGGTGGATGAGATCCAGGAGCGTCTCGACGAAGCGCAGGAAGCCGCGCGCTTTGTCCAGCAGTACGGCAATCAGCTGGCGAAGCTGGAGCCGATGGTCTCAGTGCTGCAGAGCGACCCGGAACAGTTCGAACAGCTGAAAGAAGATTATGCCTGGTCCCAGCAGGTCCAGCGCGAAGCGCGTCAGCAGGCGTTTGCCCTGACCGAAGTTTCCCAGCGCCGGGCGCACTTCAGCTACTCCGACTCGGCGGAGATGCTGAACGGCAACAGCGACCTGAACGAGAAGCTGCGCCAGCGTCTGGAGCAGGCGGAAATGGAGCGTACCCGCGCCCGTGAGGCGATGCGTAGCCATGCCGCGCAGCTGAACCAGTACAATCAGGTGCTGGCGTCGCTGAAAAGCTCGTTTGATACCAAGAAAGAGCTGCTGACCGACCTGCATAAAGAGCTGCAGGATATCGGCGTGCGGGCCGACAGCGGGGCGGAGGAGCGGGCGCGCATTCGTCGCGACGAACTCCATGCCCAGCTCAGCAATAACCGTGCCCGCCGCAACCAGCTGGAAAAAGCGCTCACCTTCTGTGAAGCGGAGATGGACAACCTGACCCGCCGTCTGCGCAAGCTGGAACGTGACTACCACGAGAAGCGCGAGCAGGTGGTGACCGCCAAAGCGGGCTGGTGCGCCGTGATGCGAATGGTGAAAGACAATGGTGTTGAACGCCGTCTGCACCGCCGCGAGCTGGCCTATCTCTCCGGCGATGAGCTGCGTTCTATGTCGGATAAGGCGCTGGGTGCGCTGCGTCTGGCGGTGGCGGATAACGAACACCTGCGCGATGTGCTGCGCATGTCGGAAGATCCGAAGCGCCCTGAGCGCAAAATTCAGTTCTTCGTGGCGGTCTATCAGCACCTGCGCGAGCGTATTCGCCAGGATATTATTCGCACCGATGACCCGGTTGAAGCCATTGAACAGATGGAGATTGAACTGGGCCGTCTGACGGAAGAGCTGACCTCACGTGAGCAGAAGCTGGCGATCAGCTCCCGCAGCGTGGCCAATATCATCCGTAAGACGATCCAGCGCGAGCAGAACCGTATTCGTCAGTTGAACCAGGGGCTGCAGAGCGTCTCCTTCGGTCAGGTTAACAGCGTGCGGCTGAACGTCAACGTGCGTGAAGCCCACGCCACGCTGCTTGACGTGCTGGCCGAGCAGCACGAGCAGCATCAGGATCTGTTCAACAGCAACCGCCTGACCTTCTCCGAAGCGCTGGCGAAGCTGTATCAGCGTCTGAACCCGCAGATCGACATGGGCCAGCGCACGCCGCAGACCATCGGTGAGGAGCTGCTGGACTACCGTAACTATCTCGAGATGGAAGTGGAAGTTAACCGTGGTTCTGACGGCTGGCTGCGCGCGGAATCGGGCGCCCTGTCGACCGGGGAAGCGATCGGTACCGGGATGTCGATTCTGGTGATGGTGGTCCAGAGCTGGGAAGATGAATCCCGCCGTCTGCGCGGCAAGGATATCTCTCCATGCCGCCTGCTGTTCCTTGATGAGGCGGCGCGTCTGGATGCCCGTTCGATCGCCACGCTGTTTGAGCTGTGCGATCGTCTGGATATGCAGCTGATTATCGCGGCGCCGGAAAATATCAGTCCGGAGAAAGGCACCACCTATAAACTGGTGCGTAAGGTCTATCAGAACAGCGAGCATGTCCACGTTGTGGGTCTGCGCGGCTTTGCCCCGCAGCCGCCTGAGTCCTTGCCCGGAACGGCTGACGCCTCCTGAGGAATCTGAAAATTAGCGATGGCGGCCCCCGGGCCGCCTTTTTTTATTCCTTGAGCTTGTACTGGCGGCTGCGTTAACTTTAAACTTCTTTACATAAGGTAAGGCTGGTGCCGGTCTGCCTTTCTATAATGAAGTGAAGCCCCGGTGATGAGGGCGTGACGTATAGCAAACAGGGGGCAAGGGATGTTGCTGAATAATATGTATGGTCGTCAGCTGTCGGCACTCAGTTTGTGTTTGACGGTGTTAGTTGCTCCGCTGTTTAGTGCGCGGGCGGATGAGCCCGAGCTGGTTCCTGTCGATAGCTCCGCCACGGTGGGCGCGCAACCGACTGCGCTGTCCCAGCCGCTTGAACAATCGCCTGCCACCGCCATAATGGCCGGTATCCGGCCGCTGCCTGCGGATATCAATGCAGAGCAACGCCGTCAGGAATTGCTTGCGGCGCTGCCTGCCGGCTACACCCCGGCCTATCTCAATCAACTTACGCTGCTGTATGCCGCGCGTGACATGAAGCCGATGTGGGACGATCGTGAAGCCGTGCGCGCGTTCCAGCAGCAGCTGGCTGAAGTCGCCATCGCCGGATTTCAGCCGCAGTTTACTGCCTGGGTCGAGTTGCTGACCCAGCCTGCCGTCACCGGAATGGCGCGTGACGTGGTGCTATCGGATGCGATGATGGGCTATCTGCAGTTTGTGGCGGGGATCCCGGTCAACGGCAACCGCTGGCTCTACAGCAATAAGCCTTACAAGCTGGCGACACCGCCGCTGTCGGTGATTAACCAGTGGCAGCTGGCGCTGGATAACGGCACGGTGCCGCACTTCATTGCCGGGCTGGCCCCGACGCATCCGCAATATGCTGTGATGCACCAGTCGCTGCTGGAGCTGGTGGCTGACACGCAGCCCTGGCCCCAGATCCAGAGTACCGCTAAGCTGAGCCCGGGGCAGTGGAGCAGCGACGTACCCGCGTTGCGAGAAATCCTCAAACGTTCCGGCGTGATTGACGGCGGGCCGAAAATTGCCCTGCCGGGTGACGATCCGCAAAGCGTGGTCGTCAGTCCATCGGCTCCGTCTGTCGAAAAGAAGAAGTCTGTTTCCAGCAAGCCGGCCTCCTATGACCGCAGCCTGGTTGAAGCGGTAAAAGCCTTCCAGACCAGCCAGGGGCTGGGCGCTGATGGCGTTATCGGCCAGGCGACGCGTGAGGCGCTAAACATGACTCCTGCGCAGCGTGCCGGGGTGCTGGCGTTGAATATCCAGCGCCTGCGTTTGTTGCCCGGAACACTCTCGACGGGCATCATGGTGAATATCCCGGCCTTTTCGCTGGTCTATTACCAGAATGGCAGCGAAGTGCTGGCCTCCCGCGTGATTGTGGGCCGCCCGGATCGTAAAACGCCGATGATGAGTAGCGCGCTGAATAATGTGGTGGTTAACCCGCCGTGGAATGTGCCGCCGACGCTGGCGCGCAAAGATATTTTGCCGAAGGTGTGGAATGACCCGGGTTATCTTGAACGCCATAACTATACCGTGCTGCGCGGCTGGAACAGTAAAGAGCCGATAGATCCGTGGCAAGTCGACTGGGCGACCATCACGCCGGCGAATTTACCCTTCCGTTTCCAGCAGGCACCGGGTGCACACAACTCGCTGGGTCGGTATAAATTCAATATGCCAAGCTCGGATGCCATCTATCTGCACGATACGCCGAACCACAACCTGTTCCAGAAAGATGCGCGTGCGCTCAGCTCCGGTTGTGTGCGCGTCAATAAAGCGTCAGAACTGGCAAATATGTTGTTACAGGATGCAGGCTGGAACGACACACGTATCTCGGATGCGCTGAAGCAGGGTGACACGCGATATGTGAATATCCGCCAGAATATTCCGGTTAATCTGTACTATCTTACCGCCTTCGTCGGCAAAGACGGTCGAACGCAGTACCGTACAGATATTTACAATTATGATGAGACTGCCCGGTCCAACACACAAATTCTGCCCAAAGCAGAGCAATTGATCAGATAAATGAAGAAGTTCGGAAAATTCCGGTAGTCTAAGTGGGAAAATAAACGGGGTCTTGCGGTTGCAAGCCCCGTCTTTCCTGGGTTGTGGTGCCTTGACGATGACAGGTTTGCCCGGTAATGTGCCCTTCGTGCGCTGTAAAGCATCTATACGATAACATTGACCTGTAGACCTGATTACCATGGACAAATTCGACGCTAATCGCCGTAAGTTGTTGGCGTTAGGTGGCATTGCGCTGGGCGCGGCCATCTTACCTACGCCATCATTTGCCACGCTCTCTACCCCTCGACCACGTATTTTGACGCTTAATAACCTGCACACAGGTGAGTCAATCAAAGCTGAGTTTTTTGACGGTCGGGGCTATATTCAGGATGAATTAGCCAGGCTGAATCACTTTTTCCGTGATTTCCGCGCCAATAAAGTAAAAACCATCGATCCGGGATTATTTGACCAGCTTTACCGCCTGCAGGGTTTGCTTGGCACCCGCAAACCGGTACAGCTCATTTCCGGCTATCGCTCCCTTGATACCAATAATGAATTGCGTGCCCACAGCCGCGGTGTAGCCAAAAAGAGCTATCACACCAAAGGGCAGGCGATGGATTTTCATATTGAAGGCATTTCGTTAGCCAATGTTCGCAAAGCTGCGTTATCTATGCGCGCAGGTGGTGTAGGATATTACCCACGTAGCAACTTTGTGCATATTGATACCGGGCCATTGCGGCACTGGTAATAACAAATCAGGAGCAGTATGAACTATCGTATTATTCCGGTCACCGCCTTCTCCCAGAACTGTTCGCTTATCTGGTGTGAACAAACCAAACTGGCAGCCCTGGTCGATCCCGGTGGCGATGCAGAGAAGATCAAACAGGAAGTCGCTGCCGCTGGCGTGACCTTAATGCAGATCCTGTTGACCCACGGCCATCTCGATCACGTGGGGGCGGCGGCTGAACTGGCACAGCATTATGGCGTGCCGGTGATTGGCCCGGAAAAAGAAGATGAGTTCTGGCTGCAGGGATTGCCGGCGCAAAGCCGCATGTTTGGCCTTGATGAATGTCTTCCTCTGACGCCGGATCGCTGGCTGAATGAGGGCGAGAGCGTCAACGTGGGCAATGTGACATTACAGGTCTTGCATTGTCCAGGGCATACTCCAGGCCATATTGTTTTCTTTGATGACCAGTCGCGCCTGCTGATTTCCGGTGATGTGATCTTTAAAGGCGGCGTAGGGCGCAGTGATTTCCCCCGGGGCGATCACGGCCAGCTGATCCGCTCGATCAAAGAGAAGTTATTACCGCTGGGCGACGATGTGACCTTTATTTCAGGTCATGGCCCGATGTCTACCCTGGGATACGAACGGCTGCACAACCCATTCCTGCAGGATGAACTGCCGGTCTGGTAATCACAATTAAAAAAGCCTGCTTTAAGCAGGCTTTTTTAATTGCCCGGTGGCGCTACGCTTACCGGGCCTACACGTAGGCCGGGCAAACGCAGTGCGCCCGGCTTAGCGTTTTTACAGCACTGCGACAATCGCTTCGCACAGTGGCGCCATGTTATCCGGCGTCATCCCCGCCACGTTAACACGACCTGATGCCACCGCATAGACGCCAAACTCTTCGCGCAGACGCAGAACCTGCTCTTTGGTCAGGCCGCTGAATGAGAACATGCCATTCTGTTTGATGATAAAGCTGAAGTCGCGATCAGCCCCTTTTTCTGCCAGGGTGTTCACAAACAGCTGACGCATGCGCTGAATACGCTGACGCATGTCGTTCAGTTCCTGCTCCCAGATAGCGCGCAGGGCGTCATTACTGAGGATAGTCGCCACTACAGACGCACCGTGAGCCGGCGGGTTAGAGTAGTTAGCACGAATAACGGATTTCATCTGGCTGAACGCACGGTCAACGGTCTGCTCATCAGACGCCACCAGCGTACAGGCACCAACGCGCTCATTGTAGAGGCCGAAGTTCTTGGAGTAAGAGCTGGCAACAATCAGCTCTTTATGGACTGCTGCGAAAGCGCGCAGGCCTTCTGCATCTTCTTCCAGACCACGGGCAAAGCCCTGATACGCGAAGTCGAACAGCGGCAGCCAGCCTTTTTCTACGGAGAGTTTCGCCAGCTGTTCCCACTGCTCCAGCGTCGGATCAATGCCGGTTGGGTTATGGCAGCAGCCGTGGAACAGCACCACATCGCCCGCCTGCGCTTCGCTCAGGCTGGCCAGCAGGCCGTCGAAGTCCAGAGAGTGGTTGGCCGCGTCGTAGTAAGCATATTCACGCACTTCCAGACCCGCAGAGTTAAAGACGCTCTTGTGGTTCGGCCAGCTCGGATTGCTCACCCAGACGGTTTTTACGCTGGTGTTTTTGGCAAGGAAATCCGCTGCCACGCGCAGTGCGCCAGTACCGCCAGGGGTCTGTGCCGTGCGGGCACGTTTATCGCTGACAATCGCGCTGCCTTTGCCGAAGAGCAGTTCCTGGGTGCAACGACCAAATTCCGGAATACCGTCGATGCCGAGGTAGTTTTTGGTATTTTCATTTTCCAGCAGATACTGCTCAGCTTTTTTTACGCTGGTCAGTACCGGGGTCTTGCCGGTCTCATCTTTATAGACACCAATACCCAGGTTAATTTTCCCGGGGCGGTCATCGGCACGAAACAGATCGGCCAGGCCCAGAATAGGGTCGGCAGGGGCGGCGGTAATGTTCTCAAACATGACGAAGTTCCATTGTGGTTACGGAAGTGAAATCCGCTATCAGGTTAACGATAGTTCTACAAAATGCCAACCGTTTGCTACAAAAAGCGTGCGGCTTTTCAAAAGTCGCCATTTTTTGCTTTCAGGCATAAAAAAACAGGGCCGAAGCCCTGTTTTTTAGACATATAACAAAGTGGTGTACTGATTAGAACTGGTAAACGATACCTACACCCGCCTGGTCGTCGGTAGACAGGCCAGTTGCTTCGGTGTAGTTGTTGTCGTCCAGCAGGTTGAAGCGGTACGCAGCGTACACGTTCATGTTCTTGTTGAAGTAGTACCAGGTACCCACTTCTACGTATTTCACCAGGTCAGCATCGCCGCCGGAGAAACCGTTACGACCAGTCAGATCTTTACCTTTGGACTGTACGTAACCCACGGATGGACGCAGACCGAAGTCGAACTGGTACTGAACCACAGCTTCAACGTTCTGAGTCTTGTTCGCGAACTCGCCGTCGTTTTCACGGGTCATGTTCTGAGATTCGCCGTACATTACTGCTGCGTACAGGTTGTTTGCATCATATTTCAGGGAGGTTGCCCAGCCTTCAGCACGTTCGCCTTTATTGTCTGCACTCTGCGCAGTAGAGCGGTCAGAGTTAGAGTAGGCTGCGGTTACGTTGAAGCCTTCAGCGAAGTCATAGCCCAGAGAGTAGCTGCCGCCGTCGCCGTTCTGACGGCTGATGGTGTGGCCAGACTCGTTTTTACCCTGATACTGCAGACCTACTGCCAGGCCGTCAACCAGACCGAAGAAGTCAGAGTTACGGTAGGTAGCCAGACCGGTGCTACGTGCGGTCATGAAGTTGTCGGTTGCCGCCAGGGAGTCACCGCCCCAGATAACGAACATATCGGTAGAAGCCAGCGCATCGTAGAACACGCCGTAGTTACGACCGTAGTCGAATGAACCGTAGTCACCAGCTTTCAGGCCTGCGAATGCCAGACGGGTCTTGGTGCCCTGAGCGCCTTCCTGGGAAGAAGCGTCCATGTTGTATTCCCACTGACCGTAACCGGCCAGCTGGTCATTAATCTGAGTTTCACCTTTGAAGCCGATACGCGCATAGGTGGTATCACCGTTGTTGGTGTCACCGTTGGTGGTCCAGATGTGCTCACCTACAGCTTTACCGTAGAAGTCCAGCTTGTTAGCGTTTTTGTTATAGATTTCTGCTGCGTTAGCTGCACCGGCTGCCAGCAGGGCAGGGATAACCACTGCCAGGATATTGCGCTTCATCATTATTTATTACCCTCATTGGTTTTTTTATGACACTCGCCACTGCCGTCAATAAATTCTGTCAATAAATATTTCCGGAACTATTGATGAGAGTTTGGTGTCTTTATGTGTCTGACAGGCAACTTTCCATTCAAATAGCGGTTTCGCTAGCCTGAAAGTGCTACAAACATAAAAAATCGGTTACAATAAGAAAATATGTGTAACTAAATGTGAATTTTAAGGAACTTTGTGAGGCACCTCAAAGTTCAGAGTTGAATGGCTAAATTTAAAGCTTCACATATTCTATCTATATGAATTGCTTATCTTAATTTCAGATAATGACTTTTTTTATGATCCGAAGCATTAGCGAACAATTTTTCTTATTTCTGGAGATGGACGTCTGGATAGCCGGGAGTTTGTGCGAAAAATGTGCTAATGCTTAAGAAAGATATTAGGCGCAATAAGAATAGGGTTTATTTTTTATTCAAAGATGTTTCATGGAAATAAAGCGTAACACTGTAGAGGATCTGGCGGGGTTGCGCTTTAAAGATGCTGACTTTCAACTGACACAAGTTGACACGGCAGGATAAAATAATGGCCAGCATAGCTGGCCATTGAGTATTACGGGATTAGAACGTTGCGCTGCGCGGAGTACGCGGGAAAGGAATAACATCACGCACGTTCTGAACACCGGTGACATAGGCAATCAGACGCTCAAAGCCGAGCCCGAAACCGGAGTGCGGCACGGTGCCATAGCGACGTAAATCGCGATACCACCAGTAGTCCTCTTTGTTGAGGCCCATTTCAGCCATACGCGCATCCAGCACATCCAGACGCTCTTCACGCTGAGAACCCCCGATGATTTCACCGATGCCCGGCGCCAGCACGTCCATCGCGGCAACGGTTTTGCCATCTTCGTTAAGGCGCATATAGAACGCCTTAATGTCTTTCGGATAGTTTTTAACTACTACTGGCGCCTTGAAGTGTTTCTCGGCCAGGTAACGTTCATGCTCGGAAGCCAGATCAACGCCCCAGTAAACCGGGTTCTCGAACTTCTCACCGCATTTCTCGAGGATCGCGACGGCATCGGTGTAATCCACCTGCGCAAAGTCAGCAGAGACGAAACGCTCCAGACGGGCAATCGCATCGCTGTCGACGCGCTCGGCGAAGAATTTCATGTCGTCTGCACGCTCGGTGAGCACGGCCTTGAAGACATACTTCAGCATCGCTTCTGCCAGGCCCGCAACATCATTGAGATCGGCGAAGGCCACTTCTGGCTCCAGCATCCAGAATTCTGCCAGGTGGCGGCTGGTGTTGGAGTTTTCAGCACGGAAGGTCGGGCCGAAAGTGTAGATCTTAGACAGCGCACAGGCGTAGGTTTCGCCGTTCAGCTGGCCAGACACGGTCAGGAAGGCCTCTTTACCAAAGAAATCTTTGTCGTAATCCACTTTGCCTTCTGGCGTGCGCGGCAGGTTTTCCATATCCAGCGTGGAGACGCGGAACATCTCGCCTGCGCCTTCGGTATCAGAGGCGGTGATAAGCGGCGTGGAGACCCAGAAGAAACCCTGCTCGTCGAAGAAGCGGTGCAGCGCCTGTGCAAGCGTATGACGAACGCGGGCCACGGCACCAATCATGTTGGTACGCGGGCGCAGGTGAGCCACTTCGCGCAGATACTCGATGCTGTGGCGTTTTGCCGCCATCGGGTAGGTATCTGGATCTTCAACCCAGCCGGTCACTTCAATGGAGGTGGCCTGCAGTTCATAGCTCTGACCCTGGCCCTGAGAAGCCACGATTTTACCGGTGACGACAACGGAGCAACCCGTGGTCAGACGCAGCACTTCCTGATTGTAATTGGGCAGAGAATTATTAATTACGGCCTGTACAGGATCAAAGCAGGAACCGTCATAGACGGCGAGGAATGAAAAGCCAGCTTTTGAATCTCGGCGGGTACGCACCCATCCGCGCACGGTGACTTCGCTGTCAACGGCTACGCGGCCCTGGAGTACGTCGGCTACAGGCACAACGCTCATAATAGTCTCTCTATGTTGTCCAAAAATAAAATCTGTATCCCCCTAAACAGGGGGATATCTATGTTACCTGGCATCCGCCATCAGACAAGCAGATTTCGCAATCATAAGAGAAGAAATAGGAAATAAATAAGAGAAGGGAGCGCGGCAGGCTCCCCGAAGAGATTAGCTGGCGATTTTTACCTGAGGCAGGTCGAACGCTTTGCGCAGTGCCCGCACGAAGGCTTTGTCATGACAAATGGTTTTGCCCGGGCTGTCGGAGAGCTTCGCCACCGGCTTGCCGTTACATTCCACCAGCTTAATCACGATATTCAGCGGTTTTACCTGCGGAATATCGCAGGTCAGACGGGTGCCGATCCCAAAGGCCAGATTTACGCGCGAGGAGAAGTGTCGGTACAGGCCTACCGCTTTTGGCAGGTCGAGATTATCTGAGAAGACCAGCACTTTGCTCATCGGGTCGATGCCCAGCTTTTGATAATGGGCAATCGCTTTCTCACCCCACTCCAGCGGATCCCCGGAGTCATGGCGTAGCCCCTGATAGGCGTTGGCGAACTCAGGCCCGAAATCGCGCAGGAAGGCGTCCATGGTAATACAGTCGGTTAAGGCGATGCCGAGCTGCGCCGGATACTCTGTAAGCCAGGCGGCCAGCGCCGCACGCTGGCTGGTCGCCAGCTCCGGACTGATCTGCTGATGCGCCTGGAACCACTCGTGCGCCTGGGTGCCCATTGGGGTCAGGTTCAGACGGCGGGCCAGATCGTAATTGCTGGTGCCGACAAACCACGGCTCCTGCTGCAAACGCTCGACAATGGCCTGTTGCACCTCGCGGGAGAAACGGCGACGGGTGCCAAAATCCATCAGACGGAAACGCGACATATCCAGCGAGTCGGTCAGCCGGGCAAAATCAACCAGCTTCTGTTCCAGCGTCGTCAGAGCCAGCTCAACGCTCGCCTCCGGTGAACGGAAGCGGTGCACCAGCTCGCTGATTACCGCCAGCAGGGGCACTTCCCACATGATCACTTCCCGCCACGGACCTTCAAGGCGAATATGTAGCTTGCCATTATCGTTGCTGATGTTGACCTGTTTCGGGTCGTAGCGGAAATTGCGCAGCCACTGAAGGTAATCTTCTTTAAAGAAGGGCAGGCTGGAAAGCCACTGGAATTCATCATCCTGCAGACGAAGATGCTGCATTGCGTCGACTTGCTCACGGATGGCGTCAGCATAGATCCCCAGCAAATCGTCACCACGGCAGCGGAATTCAGCCGCGACCTGTACGTCGTGGTATTGGTGGAAAACGGCTTGCTGCATATGCAGTTTGTACGCGTCGGTATCCAGCAGCGTATGCAGAACAGGAGAAGCGAATTGAGTCATAGGTGCGCAGTAGCATCCTCTCACGGGAGCGTTTAGTACAATAAACGACTAATGAAACCGCTGGAGTATACCTTGTTTAGCGATTTATTGAACCCCGATCACACCATAAGCCTGGTTCAGGGTCGAGAGCATTTCGTGCCGCGTGTTATAAAAATGTAGCAAATAGAGTGTTTGTGACTGAAAAGATGAACATTCTGCATAGCGCGATTTAGACAACAGGAATAGACTGGTTCGTTATTCGACAAACGATGCAAAAGGTTTTCTATGACACAACAGCCTCAAGCCAAATACCGCCACGACTACCGTGCGCCGGATTACCTGATTAGCGATATCGATCTGACTTTTGACCTGGATGCCACAAAAACCGTTGTGACGGCGGTAAGCCAGGTGACGCGTCACAACGCCACGGCGGTGCCGCTGCGTCTTGACGGCGAAGACCTGACCTTAGTGTCGGTGCAGGTAAATGACACCCCATGGACCGACTATAAAGAAGAAGATAACCAGCTGGTGCTGGATAACCTGCCGGAACGTTTTACGTTACGCATCGTTAACGAGATTAGCCCGGCGTCTAACACCGCACTGGAGGGGTTATACCAGTCGGGCGTGGCGCTCTGCACCCAGTGTGAAGCTGAAGGTTTCCGTCACATCACCTGGTATCTTGACCGCCCGGATGTACTGGCCCGCTTTACCACCAAAATCATCGCCGATAAAGCCACCTATCCGTTCCTGCTCTCCAACGGCAACCGCGTGGGCGAGGGCGAGCTGGAAAATGGCCGTCACTGGGTGCAGTGGCAGGATCCGTTCCCGAAACCGTGCTACCTGTTTGCGCTGGTGGCGGGTGATTTTGACGTTCTGCGCGACACCTTCACCACCCGTTCAGGCCGTGAAGTGGCGCTGGAGCTGTTTGTCGATCGCGGCAACCTCGACCGCGCCCCGTGGGCGATGACCTCGCTTATCAACTCCATGAAGTGGGATGAAGAGCGTTTCGGTCTCGAGTATGACCTCAACATCTATATGATCGTCGCCGTCGACTTCTTCAATATGGGTGCGATGGAGAACAAGGGCCTCAACGTCTTTAACTCCAAATATGTGCTGGCGCGTACCGATACCGCCACCGATAAAGACTACCTCGATATCGAGCGCGTCATCGGCCACGAGTATTTCCATAACTGGACCGGCAACCGTGTCACCTGCCGTGACTGGTTCCAGCTGAGCCTGAAAGAGGGCTTAACCGTCTTCCGCGATCAGGAGTTCAGCTCCGATCTCGGCTCGCGGGCGGTGAACCGCATCAATAACGTGCGCACCATGCGCGGCCTGCAGTTTGCCGAAGACGCCAGCCCAATGGCGCACCCGATCCGCCCGGATAAAGTGATTGAGATGAACAACTTCTACACCCTGACGGTGTATGAAAAGGGTTCTGAAATTATTCGTATGATCCACACCCTTCTGGGCGAAGAGAATTTCCAGAAAGGGATGCAGCTCTATTTCGAACGCCATGACGGCAGCGCCGCCACCTGCGACGATTTCGTTCAGGCGATGGAAGATGCCTCTAACATCGATCTCTCTCACTTCCGCCGCTGGTACAGCCAGGCCGGTACGCCGATCGTGACCGTTAAAGACGACTACAACCCGGAAACCGAGCAGTACACCCTGACCATCAGCCAGCGCACGCCGCCAACGGCTGAACAGGAAGAGAAGCATCCGCTGCATATTCCGTTCGCCATTGAGCTGTACGATAACGAAGGCAAGGTGATCCCGCTGCAAAAAGGCGGCCATCCGGTGCATAACGTATTGAACGTGACTCAGGCCGAGCAGACCTTCATCTTTGATAACGTCTATTTCCAGCCGGTACCTGCGCTGCTGTGCGAATTCTCCGCGCCGGTTAAGCTGGAGTACAAGTGGAGCGATCAGCAGCTGACCTTCCTGATGCGTCATGCACGCAATGACTTCTCCCGCTGGGATGCGGCGCAGAGCCTGCTGGCGACCTATATCAAGCTGAACGTCAATCGTCATCAGCAGGGGCAGCCGCTGTCGGTACCGGCGCATGTTGCCGACGCCTTCCGCGCCATTCTGTTAGATGAGAAGATCGATCCGGCGCTGGCGGCTGAAATCCTTACCCTGCCGTCGGTAAACGAAATCGCCGAGCTGTTTGAGATTATCGATCCGATCGCTATCGCGACGGTGCGTGAGGCCCTGACCCGTACCCTGGCAACCGAGCTGGCGGATGAGTTCCTGGCGGTCTACAACCACCACAAACTGGACGCCTATCGGGTTGAGCATGCCGATATTGGCAAACGCTCACTGCGTAACACCTGCCTGCGCTACCTGGCATTTGGGGAGACGGCGCTCGCCGATGAACTGGTCAGCAAGCAGTATCACACGGCCGACAACATGACCGATGCGCTGGCTGCGCTGGCTGCCAGCGTTGCCGCAGAGCTGCCGTGCCGTGATGCCCTGATGCAGGAATATGACGACAAATGGCATCAGGATGGTCTGGTAATGGACAAGTGGTTCATTCTGCAGTCCACCAGCCCGGCGGCGGATGTGGTGAACAAGGTGCGCAGCCTGCTCAATCACCGTTCGTTCACTCTCAGCAACCCGAACCGCGTCCGTTCCCTGATTGGCGCCTTTGCCAGCAGCAACCCGGCCGCCTTCCATGCGGAAGATGGCAGCGGCTACCAGTTTATGGTGGAGATGCTGACCGAGCTCAACAGCCGTAACCCGCAGGTAGCGTCGCGTCTGATTGAGCCGCTGATCCGTCTGAAACGCTACGATGAGAAGCGTCAGGCGAAGATGCGTGCCGCGCTGGAGCAGCTGAAAGGGCTGGAGAACCTCTCCGGCGATCTCTACGAGAAGATCAGCAAGGCGCTGGCCTGACAGAAAGCCGGGTCCGGCCTGGGTTCTGTTTTGTAGGCCGGGTAAGGCGAAGCCGCCACCCGGCAGTGCTGTGCGGCCTGATGCCCGGTGGCGCTACGCTTACCGGGCCTACGGTTACCCTCCCTCTCCCTGTGGGAGAGGGTCAGGGTGAGGGCATCAGGCATTAGCCGTAATCAACTGCCGCTCCGTTACCCCACGCTTCATCACCCGATCCAGGACCTCCGCTTCCAGCTCCGCCAGCCGTGCCGAACCCACCCGGCGAGGGCGAGGAAGGTCAATCGTCAGATCCAGCCCAATCTTGCCCTCCTCAATGAGCAGTACCCGGTCCGCCATGGCCACGGCTTCGCTCACATCGTGGGTCACCAACAGCACCGTAAAGCCGTGCTCCTGCCATAACGAGACGATAAGCTCCTGCATCTCAATCCGCGTCAGGGCGTCCAGCGCCCCCAGCGGCTCATCCAGCAGCAACAGCCCCGGGCGATGGATCAGCGCTCTGGCCAGCGCCACGCGCTGTTTCTGTCCCCCTGACAGGGCGGCAGGCCACTCCCCGGCGCGATTGTCCAGCCCGACGGCGACCAGCGCCTGTAATGCCTGCGCTTTCCAGTCGCCTTTCAGCCCCAACCCCACGTTATCGATTACCGGTTTCCACGGCAGCAGTCGGGCATCCTGGAACATCATCCGGGTATCGTCCTGGATCTCCGCCAGCGGGGTGTTCCCGGCCAGCAGTTCGCCGCTGTTTGGCGCTTCCAGCCCGGCCAACAGGCGCAGCAGGGTGCTTTTGCCACCGCCGCTGCGGCCCACCACCGCCACGAATTGCCCGGCGGGAATATGCAGCTCCAGTTCGTTCAGAATGGTGTTTTCGCCGTAGCGTTTGGTCACGCCATTGAGCAACAGCGGCGTCCCCTGGTTTAAGCGAGCTGTATTCATGCATGTGCCTCCTTTATCGCGTAGGCCGGATTCCAGCGCAGCCAGCGGCGTTCCAGCCACTGGGCGCTGACATCCGCCAGTTTGCCGAGCAGGGCGTAGAGAACGATGGCCACCACGACCACGTCGGTCTGCAGGAATTCGCGGGCGTTCATCGCCAGGTAGCCGATACCCGAGTTGGCGGAGATGGTTTCCGCCACAATTAACGTCAGCCACATCAGACCGAGGGCGAAGCGCACGCCGACCATAATGGAGGGGAGGGCGCCCGGCAGGATAACCTGGATAAACAGGGCGAAGCCGGACAAACCGTAGCTGCGCGCCATCTCCACCAGCCCGCGATCGATATTACGGATGCCGTGCCAGGTGTTGATATAGACCGGGAAGAGCGTGCCGAGGGCGACGAGAAAAATCTTCGCCGTCTCATCGATACCAAACCAGAGGATCACCAGCGGGATCAGCGCCAGATGTGGCACGTTGCGCAGCATCTGAATCGAGGTGTCCAGCAGACGCTCACCCCAGCGGGAGAGGCCGCTGATCAGCCCCAGCGTCAGGCCAATCGACCCGCCAATGGAAAAACCAATCACCGCGCGCCAGGCGCTGATCGCCAGATGCTGCCACAGCTCGCCGCTGGCGCTCAGCGACCAGAACGCCTCCACAACGCCCTCCGGCGACGGCAGGATGCGGCTGGAGAGCCAGCCCACGGAGGAGGCCAGTTGCCAGATAAGCACAATGCCTGCGGGAAGCAGCCAGGGTGCAATGCGCAGCAGCCATTTTCGGGAAGAATGAGCCATGCGTTCTCCTTAGCTCTGGGCGACTTTACGCGGAATAAATTCGTTGGCGACCGCTTCGCCCTGCTGCAACAGCTGCTGCGGCTGCGAGATCTCCGGAATGGCGACATCCAGATGCGGGAACAGCAGTTCACCCACCTTGTACGCCTCCTCCAGATGCGGATAACCGGAGAGAATAAAGCTGTCGATACCGAGGTCAGCGTACTCATTAATGCGCGCCGCCACGGTCGGGCCATCCCCCACCAGGGCGGTACCTGCGCCGCCGCGCACCAGGCCGACGCCCGCCCACAGGTTCGGGCTGATCTCCAGATTCTCTCTTTTACCGTTGTGCAGGGAGGCCATTCGGTGTTGCCCCACGGAGTCGGTGCGGGCAAAGGCGGCCTGCGCTTTGGCAATGGTGTCATCGTCCAGATGCGAAATCAGGCGGTCGGCGGCCTGCCACGCCTCTTCAGTGGTTTCGCGCACAATCACATGCAGACGAATACCGAAGCGGACTTTACGACCCAACGCCGCGGCTTTGGCGCGCACCTGTTCGATTTTCTCTTTTACCAGCGCCGGCGGCTCGCCCCAGGTGAGGTAGAGATCCACCTGCTCGGCGGCCAGATCCTGGGCAACGTCCGATGAACCGCCAAAATAGAGCGGTGGACGCGGCTGCTGGATCGGCGGGAAGTAGAGTTTCGCGTCACGCACATGGATATGCTTGCCCTCGAAGGTGACGTTCTCCCCCTCCAGCAGACGACGCCAGACCTGAGTGAATTCCGCGGAGGCTTCGTACCGCGCGGTGTGATCCAAAAAGACGCCATCTCCCGCCAGCTCCTGCGGATCGCTGCCGGTCACCAGGTTAAACAGGGCGCGGCCATTCGACAGACGGTCGAGGGTCGCGGCCTGGCGTGCGGCCACCGTCGGGGAGGTCACACTGGGACGCAGGGCCACCAGAAACTTCAGGCGTTGGGTCACCGGGATCATCGACGCCGCCACCAGCCACGCATCCTCGCA
The DNA here is from genome assembly GCF_002902985.1 of Leclercia sp. LSNIH1. Lineage (NCBI taxonomy): Bacteria > Pseudomonadati > Pseudomonadota > Gammaproteobacteria > Enterobacterales > Enterobacteriaceae > Leclercia > Leclercia sp. LSNIH1. The sequence goes on from NZ_CP026167.1 coordinate 2,587,463, forward strand.
GGAACGACCTGTCGGGATCAGCACCCCGGTAAAACCAATCCGATCGGCGGCCTGGGCGATCTGCTGGAGATAAGCATGATCCACCGGACGAGCACCCTCGTCGGTGCCAAGGTAATGACCGTCGCCGTGGGTAGGTAAAAACCAGAACAGATTCAGACTCATGATTTATCTCCTTTCGAGGCAGTGGGCTGCCAGATGCGGTCGCGAATAACGATTTTTTTCGGTACCAGATGGTTGTCGTAAAACAGGTCGGCGGTTTGCTGCTGTAACACGGCGATTTTCGCATCCACCGGTTTGATGACGGTTGGCGGGCGATGGTCAAGGTAGGTAGCAATGACCGGCTCCGGCAGACCCATCGATTTTGCCAGCAGGGCGATACTGGCCTGACGCTGGCTCTGGGTGAGGGCGTCCGCTTCGCTAAAGGTATCCAGCACGCCCTGAATAAAGGCACCGTTCTTCTCGGCATAGGGGCGTGCGGCAAGGTAGAAAGAGCCGGTCTGTTTCAGGGTTTCGCCATCTTTCAGTACTCTCACACCCCCCTGCAGCAGCACCGCAGAGTAGTAAGGGTCCCAGATAGCCCAGGCATCGACATTCTGTTGCTGGAAAGCGGCGCGGGCATCCGACGGGGAGAGGTAGACCGGCTGAATATCCTGAAAGGTCAGGCCAGCCTGCTGGAGCGCGCGCAGTAAAAGGTTGTGGGAGCTGGAGCCTTTCTGGAAAGCCACTTTGTGGCCTTTCAGATCCGCCACGCTCTTAATCGGGCTATTTTCAGGCACCAGGATCACTTCGGCTTTCGGTTTTGGCGGCTCAACGCCGACGTAAAGCAGATCCGCGCCGGCGGCCTGGGCGAAAATTGGCGGGATATCGCCCGTGCTGCCGAGATCGATACTGCCTACGTTCAGCGCCTCCAGCATCTGCGGGCCGGCCGGGAACTCGACCCAGGAGAATTTGGTGTCCGGGTAGCGTTTTTCCAGCAGCTGATGGCTTTTCGCCAGCACCATACTGACGCTGCCTTTCTGATAGCCAATACGCAGATTGTCGGGTGCGGGCTCAGCGCCATGCGCCAGGGCGGAGAGAGCCACCAGACCTGCCAGACTCAGGCGTGCGAGGGATTTAAACATGGGCGACTCCTTTCTGAAGACCAAAGGCTGGAACCTGCACGTCGCGGCGATGCAGCGCCTGCCAGAAGGTCTCCAGCGCGCTGTCGAGGCGGGTTTGCAGGTTTGGGGTAAAGTGCGGCTTGTGCTGGTAATCGATGACCTGAGAATCATCGGCAAAGACGCCGTGCAGGATCTCCTGGGCTTTCAGGGCGTTGAGCACCGGTTTCAGGGCGTAATCCACCGCCAGCAGGTGGGCCACAGTGCCGCCCGTCGCCAGCGGCAGGACGACTTTGCCCTCTAACGCGCGCTCCGGCAGCAGATCCAGCAGGGTTTTCAGGGCACCGGAGAACGAGGCTTTATAGATCGGCGTGGCGACGATCAGCCCATCGGCCTCTTTTAACTGTTCATTCAGCGCCTTCAGCGCAGGGCTGTCGAAGCGGGCATAGAGCAGATCTTCCGGGGCAAAATTTTGTAGATTCCAGTGGAACACCTCCACATCCAGAGAGGTAAGCTGCTCCCGGGCGTACTCCAGCAGTGCGCTGGAGCGGGAAGGGAATCGCGGACTGCCGGCCAACGTAATGACGCGCATAGATGCTCCTTATAACCAATTATTCGCTTTTATCTAACATTGATAACATTTGTTGGCAGTGTGGCACCGCTGGCTTATTCCGCTAAATGATTTATCCGCAAGATAAATGCCGAAAATTGAATAAAGGAGGAGTGAAAAGTAAACGATTGCGCGGCACGGGGCTTTTTTTGCCTCAGGTCAATTCCCTTTCCCGCTGCGATCGCAGATAATACGCCCCCGGTTTGCACACCGGGAATCCAGGAGAGTTCATGTACTACCCCTTCGTTCGTAAAGCCCTTTTCCAGCTCGATCCTGAGCGCGCTCATGAATTAACATTCCAGCAGTTACGCCGTATTACGGGAACCCCGCTCGAAGCGCTGGTGCGCCAGAAAGTGATGGATAAGCCGGTCACCTGTATGGGGTTAACCTTTAAAAACCCATTGGGTCTGGCGGCAGGGCTGGATAAAAATGGCGAGTGCATTGATGCACTGGGTGCGATGGGCTTCGGCTCCATCGAAATTGGTACCGTCACACCGCGTCCGCAACCGGGTAACGACAAGCCACGCCTGTTCCGCCTGGTAGAAGCCGAGGGGCTGATTAACCGCATGGGGTTTAATAATCTCGGTGTCGATCATCTCGTTGAAAATGTGAAAAAGGCCCATTTCGACGGTGTATTAGGCATTAATATCGGCAAAAATAAAGACACGCCGGTCGAGCAGGGCAAAGATGACTACCTGATCTGCATGGAGAAAGTCTACGCTTATGCCGGATATATTGCGGTGAATATCTCCTCGCCTAACACGCCAGGTCTGCGTACCCTGCAATACGGCGAAGCGCTGGACGACTTATTAACCGCCATCAAAAATAAGCAAAATGAACTCCAGGCGACGCACCATAAATATGTGCCGGTCGCCGTTAAAATTGCGCCGGATCTGAGTGAAGAAGAGCTGATTCAGGTGGCCGACAGTTTAGTTCGTCATAATATTGATGGTGTTATCGCTACCAATACCACGCTCGACCGCACTTTAGTTCAGGGGATGAAGCACTGCGATGAAATGGGTGGCTTGAGCGGACGCCCGGTGCAGTTAAAAAGCACCGAAATAATTCGTCGTCTGTCGCAGGAATTAAATGGCCGCTTACCGATTATTGGGGTTGGCGGGATTGATTCAGTCATCGCCGCCCGTGAAAAAATGGCTGCTGGCGCTTCGCTTGTTCAGATATATTCCGGCTTTATTTTTAAAGGTCCGCCGCTGATTAAAGAAATCGTTAATCACCTCTAACCTTTTAGCATGACTGACAACCAGGGCTTTATTTCCAGCTCTGGTTGTTTTATATTCCCGGACTGTTGCTTTATTAGACATAGTAGTCTTTGATTACTGAGGTTAAAAAAACGAAGCGGCAATAAGGACTTTCTTACGACAGGACGTTTCGGGCACGGGAGAGACAGATGCGAATTAAACCTGACGATAACTGGCGCTGGTATTTCTGCGAAGAGCACGATCGTATGATGCTCGATCTGGCCAATGGTATGCTGTTTCGTTCGCGTTTTGCCCGCCGGATGTTAACCCCGGACGCCTTTGCCGATACCGGTTTTTGCGTCGATGATGCCGCACTCTATTTCTCTTTTGAAGAGAAGTGCCGTGACCTGGAACTGTCGAAAGAGCAGCGTGCTGAACTGGTGCTCAATGCGCTGGTGGCGATCCGCTTCCTCAAACCCCAGATGCCAAAAAGCTGGCACTTTCTCGCCCACGGTGAACGCTGGACGCCGGTTATCGGTGATGCCGCCTGTGTCAGCCTGAGCGAAAATGGTGAGCAGGTGAATTTGCTGGTGGTGGAGCCGGGCGACAACGCTGCGCTCTGTTTACTGGCGCAGCCCGCGGTGACCATTGCCGGGCGCACCATGCAGTTGGGCGACCCGATTAAAGTGATGAATGACAGGCTGAAACCGCAACCGGTCAGCTTCAGCCTGGAACAGGCCGTTTAAGCCTCGAGTTGTAACGACGTTTTCGGTACGCAGCTACAGCACAGGATTGTGCCGTCGCTGCCAATGGCCGATTTCTTCAGCGCGCTCACTTCCCCCTCAACCAGCGTAATGCGACAGCATCCGCAAATCCCCGCACGGCAGGAGTAGGGCACGCGAATCCCGGCCTGTTCAAGCTGCTCCAGCAACACCTGCTGATTGTTACCGCGAATGGTCTGCCCCTGCCACTGGATGGTCACCGCCGTTGCAGGCTGCACTTCCACGTCGCTGGCCTCTTCTTCGGCGCCTGCACCGTAGAGACGGCCCGGGGCGGTCGAGAGGATCTCCACCTCGTCGCCCACGCGGATCACTCCGCTGGAGCGCGGGATCAGGTTCTGGCCGAAATCGACATCACCATTATCCTGCGCGGTGCGGAAAGATTGCAGGGTTTTTAGCGGTTCGCCAGCCGGGTGTTTCTGCCCTTTCTCCGGGCTGACGGTGGTAAAGATGCAGCGGCTGCAGGGTTTCACCACGTCAAAAATGACCTCGCCGATGCGGATCACTTTCCAGGTGTCCTCTTCCCAGGCGGCAGCGCCTGTCACCACCAGGTTCGGGCGGAACTGCTCCATCTGCACGCTGGCCGGGCAGCGCTGTTGCAGGTCGCGCAGCGAGGCTTCGTTTGTGAGCAGATACGGGAATCCGTCGGCAAAAGAGAGCGGCACCGCGGCAAACTTAGCCACGCGTCGCGTCAGCTCCGGCCCAACCCAGCGGAGCTGAACCGGGCGGGAAAAGAATTCGCTCAGCCAGCGGTTGATCGCGTCCGGGGCGATACGGGCGGTAAAGTGGTTGCCCCAGACTTCGGTGGGCGCATCCGCTGGCGCAAAATCGCTGAAACGGACGATACTACTGGAACCATCCGGCGCAGTCAGATGGAGACCATCCTGAACCGGCGCCGGGATGAAGCGAACCATTTGCGGGAACTGGCGTGCGGTAATAAATGTGCCATCCAGCTCTGTGACCATAAAAATGCGATCAAAGGCAAAACCGCTGACATCGGCAAGGGCATGCGTGAGCCCAATACCGCGCATGGATTTAACCGGATGAATGAAAAGCCTGGATAACGTCGCCACGGCGCAGCCCTCAAATGAAAATAAGCCCTCAACTTTATGACATAGAGCCCAGATTGGCTATAATGCGCAGCAATTTTCTTAGAGTAAAAGTGACGATATGAATTCTCTGTTTGCCAGTACGGCCCGTGGGCTGGAAGAGCTGTTAAAAACTGAACTGGAAAATCTGGGCGCGCAAGAGTGCCAGGTGGTTCAGGGTGGTGTCCATTTTCAGGGCGACACGCGGCTTATTTACCAGAGCCTGATGTGGAGCCGCCTGGCCTCACGCATCATGTTGCCGATGAGAGAGTGCAAGGTTTATAGCGATCTCGATCTTTATATTGGCGTGCAGACTATCGACTGGACAGAGATTTTTGCCCCAGGCGCCACTTTTGCCGTGCACTTCAGCGGCCTGAACGATGAGATCCGTAACAGCCAGTACGGGGCGCTGAAGGTCAAAGATGCCATCGTCGACTGTTTCACGCGCAAAAATCTGGAGCGTCCGAACGTCGATCGTGAAAATCCGGACCTGCGCATCAACGTTCGCCTGAATAAAGAAGTTGCCAGCATTGCGCTGGATCTGTGTGGCGAAGGCCTGCACCAGCGCGGCTACCGCGATCGTGCCGGTATTGCGCCGATCAAAGAGAACCTGGCGGCCGCCATCGTGATGCGTTCCGGCTGGCTGCCGGGTACGCCGTTGCTCGATCCGATGTGTGGTTCCGGTACCCTGCTTATCGAAGCGGCGATGCTGGCAACCGACCGCGCGCCTGGCCTGCATCGCGGCGCGTGGGGCTTTAAGGGCTGGGCTCAGCACGACGAGGCCATCTGGCAGGAGGTAAAAGCCGAAGCCCAGACGCGCGCACGTGCCGGGCTGGCAGCCTATGAATCCCGCTTCTATGGTTCTGACAGCGACGCCCGCGTCATTGAACGCGCGCGCAGCAACGCCCGCCGCGCCGGGATCGGCGAGCTGATCGCCTTTGAGGTTAAAGACGTTTCCCAGCTCACCAATCCGCTGCCAAAAGGCCCGTACGGCACGGTAATCAGCAACCCGCCTTACGGCGAACGTCTGGACAGCGAGCCTGCGCTGATTGCCCTGCATAGCCTGCTGGGGCGCACCATGAAGGATCTGTTTGGCGGCTGGAACCTCTCTTTGTTCAGCGCCTCCCCTGAGCTGTTGAGCTGCCTGCAACTGCGCGCCGAGCGCCAGTTCAAGGCCAAAAACGGTCCGCTGGACTGTGTGCAGAAAAATTACCATCTGGCCGAGAAAGAGGCGGACAGCAAACCTGCCACCATCGCGGAAGATTACGCCAACCGCCTGCGCAAGAACCTGAAGAAATTTGAAAAATGGGCGAAGCAGGAAGGCATTGAATGTTATCGCCTGTATGACGCCGATCTGCCGGAATACAACGTGGCGGTCGATCGCTACGCCGACTGGGTGGTTGTGCAGGAGTATGCCCCGCCTAAAACCGTCGATCCGCAGAAAGCCCGTCAGCGTATGCTTGATATTATTGCCGCGACCATCAGCGTGCTGAATATTGCGCCAAACAAACTGATCCTTAAAACCCGTGAGCGTCAGAAGGGTAAAAACCAGTATGAGAAGATGAACAGCAAGGGCGAGTTTATCGAAGTAGGCGAATACAACGCGCGCCTGTGGGTGAACCTCACCGACTATCTCGATACCGGGCTGTTCCTCGACCACCGCATTGCCCGCCGCATGCTGGGCCAGATGAGTAAAGGTAAAGACTTCCTGAACCTCTTCTCCTATACCGGCAGCGCCAGCGTACATGCCGGCCTGGGCGGTGCGCGTACCACTACCACCGTGGATATGTCCCGCACCTATCTGGAGTGGGCGGAGCGCAACCTGCGCCTTAACGGCCTGACCGGCCGCGCGCACCGCCTGTTGCAGGCTGACGTGCTGGGCTGGCTGCGTGAAACCGAAGAGCAGTTCGATCTGATCTTTATCGATCCGCCGACCTTCTCTAACTCCAAACGCATGGAAGAGTCTTTCGATGTCCAGCGCGACCATATTGCGCTGATGAAAGATCTCAAACGTATGCTGCGTAAAGGCGGCACGATCATGTTCTCGAACAACAAACGCGGTTTCCGCATGGATCATGAAGGGCTGGAAAAGCTGGGGCTGAAAGCACAAGAGATCAGTCAAAAAACCCTGTCCCAGGATTTTGCCCGTAACCGTCAGATCCATAACTGCTGGCTGATTACCGCGGTCTGAAAGGAAAAGTAAATGTCATTAATTAGTATGCATGGGGCGTGGCTGTCGTTCAGCGACGCGCCGCTTCTCGATAATGCTGAGCTGCATATCGAAGATAACGAACGTGTCTGTCTGGTGGGGCGTAATGGCGCCGGAAAATCGACGCTGATGAAGATCCTCAACCGCGAGCAGGGGCTGGATGACGGGCGCATTATTTACGAACAGGATCTGGTTGTGGCGCGTCTGCAGCAGGATCCGCCGCGCAACGTTCAGGGCAGCGTCTACGATTTTGTCGCCGAAGGCATCGAAGAGCAGGCCGAATACCTGAAGCGCTACCACGAGATCTCACATCTGGTGATGACCGATCCCAGCACCAAAAACCTGAATGAGATGGCGCGCCTGCAGGAGCTGCTGGATCATCATGGCCTGTGGCAGCTGGAAAACCGCATCAACGAAGTGCTGGCGCAGTTAGGTCTGGAAGCGGACATGCCGCTGGCCTCTCTTTCTGGCGGCTGGCTGCGTAAGGCGGCGCTGGGCCGGGCGCTGGTCAGCGGGCCGAAAGTGCTGCTGCTTGATGAGCCGACCAACCACCTGGATATCGAAACCATTGACTGGCTGGAAGGGTTCCTGAAAACCTTCAACGGCACCATCATCTTCATCTCTCATGACCGTTCGTTTATCCGCAATATGGCGACCCGTATTGTCGATCTCGATCGCGGCAAGCTGGTGACCTATCCGGGGGATTACGACACCTATCTGCTGGAAAAAGAGGAAAACCTGCGGGTAGAGGAGCTGCAAAATGCAGAGTTCGACCGCAAGCTGGCGCAGGAAGAGGTGTGGATCCGTCAGGGCATTAAAGCGCGTCGTACCCGTAATGAAGGCCGCGTCCGTGCCCTGAAAGCGATGCGCCGCGAGCGCAGCGAACGCCGCGAGGTGATGGGCAGCGCGAAGATGCAGGTCGAAGAGGCGAGCCGTTCAGGCAAAATCGTCTTTGAGATGGAGAACGTCAACTACCAGGTCGACGGCAAGGTGCTGGTGAAGGACTTCTCCGCCCAGGTGCAGCGCGGCGACAAAATCGCCCTTATCGGCCCGAACGGCTGCGGTAAGACCACGCTGCTGAAGCTGATGCTGGATCAACTTAAGGCAGATAGCGGCCGCATCCACTGCGGTACCAAGCTCGAAGTGGCGTACTTCGACCAGCACCGCGCTGAGCTGGATCCGGATAAAACGGTGATGGACAACCTCGCCGAAGGCAAGCAGGAAGTGATGGTGAACGGTAAGCCGCGCCACGTGCTGGGCTATCTGCAGGACTTCCTGTTCCATCCAAAACGGGCGATGACCCCGGTGCGCGCCCTCTCTGGTGGGGAGCGTAACCGCCTGTTACTGGCGCGTTTGTTCCTGAAACCCAGCAACCTGCTTATTCTTGACGAACCGACCAACGATCTTGACGTTGAAACGCTGGAACTTCTGGAAGAACTGATTGATAGTTATCAGGGAACTGTGATGCTGGTCAGCCACGATCGTCAGTTCGTGGATAACACCGTCACCGAATGCTGGATCTTCGAAGGCCAGGGGCGAATTGGTCAGTATGTGGGCGGTTATCACGATGCCCGTGGGCAGCAGGCACAATCGCAGGCGACAAAACAGTCAAAAGCGAAGGTGGAAGCGGAAGTTGCTGTTCCAAAAGCAGAAAATAGCAAACGCACCACGGCCAAATTAAGCTATAACCTTCAGCGCGAACTGGAAGGCTTGCCGCAGCGTCTGGAAGAGCTCGAAGCCAGTCTGGAAAGTTTGCAGGCTCAGGTGGCAGACGCGTCATTCTTCAGCCAGCCGCATGACTATACTCAAAAAGTTCTGGCCGATATGGCCCAGGCTGAGCAGGCGCTGGAAGAGGCATTTGAACGCTGGGAATATCTTGAGGCTCTGAAAAACGGCGCATAAGTTAAACATGGAGCCAGTATGTGTGAACATCACCATGCCGACCGGCATATTTTATGCTCACAGTGCGATATGCTCGTGGCGCTTCCGGTGCTCGAGCATGGCCACAAAGCGGCATGCCCGCGCTGCGGGACAACGCTGACAACAGAGTGGGATGCGCCGCGGCAGCGTCCTACTGCTTATGCCATTGCTGCGTTGTTTATGCTCTTTCTCTCCAATCTTTTCCCCTTTATTAATATGAAGGTGGGGGGGATCACCAGCGAAGTCCATTTGCTGGAGATACCCCGCGTGATGTTCTCAGAGAATTACGCCAGTCTGGGAACATTCTTTTTACTTTTCGTCCAGATCGTTCCGGCGTTTTGCCTGGTGGTTATCTTACTGCTCGTGAACCGGGCGCATATGCCCGGAGCACTGAAAATCAGGCTGGCGCGGATCCTGTTCCAGTTGAAAAGCTGGGGGATGGCGGAGATTTTCTTAGCCGGTATTCTGGTGAGCTTTGTTAAGCTGATGGCCTACGGCGATATCGGCATTGGCAGCAGTTTTATTCCCTGGTGCCTGTTCTGTATCCTGCAACTACGCGCGTTTCAGTGCGTGGATCGCCGTTGGGCATGGGACGATATCGCTCCTGCGCCCGTATTGCCGCAAACGCTGCAACCCGGTGTGCCGGGAATCAACCAAAATTTGCGCTTATGCGCCTGCTGCACAGCGATCCTTCCTGCCGACCAGTATGTCTGCCCACGTTGCGCAACAAAAGGGCATGTGCGGCGTAAAAACAGTCTTCAGTGGACCATGGCACTGCTTATTACCTCCATGATCCTCTATCTCCCGGCCAACATTCTGCCGATTATGATTACCGACCTGCTGGGCGATAGAATGCCATCGACTATCATGGCCGGGGTTGTACTGCTATGGAGTGAAGGCTCCTATCCGGTTGCGCTGGTGATCTTTATCGCCAGTATTATGGTTCCCACGCTCAAAATGATTGCGATTGCCTGGCTCTGCTGGGATGCCAAAGGACACGGCAAGCGTGACAGCGAGCGGATGCATCTGATCTATGAAGTCGTAGAGTTTGTCGGGCGCTGGTCAATGATTGACGTCTTTGTGATTGCCGTCCTCTCTGCGCTGGTGCGTATAGGCGGATTAATGAGTATCTATCCCGCCATCGGAGCGGTGATGTTTGCATTGGTCGTGATTATGACCATGTTTGCGGCCATGACTTTCGACCCTCGGTTATCCTGGGATCGTGAGTCAGCGTCGAGCCATGAGGATGAATAAAAGCATGGAAAAGAGAAGCGGAGAGGCGAAAGTGCAGAAGGTCAGAAACTGGTCGCCGGTGTGGATTTTCCCCATCGTGACTGCCCTGATCGGTGCCTGGATCTTGTTTTATCATTACAGCCATCAGGGTCCGGAAGTGACGTTAATCACCACCAACGCCGAGGGCATTGAGGGCGGTAAAACCACCATCAAAAGCCGCAGCGTGGATGTGGGGGTCGTCGAAAGCGCGACCCTGACTGACGACCTGACACACGTAGAGATCAAAGCCCGTCTCCACGCTGGCATGGAGAAGCTGCTACACGGCGACTCGGTGTTCTGGGTGGTGAAACCGCAGGTGGGCCGTGAAGGCATCAGCGGTCTGGGTACGTTGTTATCCGGGGCATATATTGAACTGCAACCGGGCAAAAAGGGCGTCCAGCCAGCGGAATATCAACTTCTGGACTCACCGCCGCTGGCGCCACCCGATGCGAAGGGGATCCGCGTCATCCTCGACAGTAAAAAAGCGGGCCAGCTGAGTCCGGGCGATCCGGTATTGTTCCGCGGTTATCGCGTGGGTTCCGTTGAAACCAGCACGTTTGACACCCAAAAACGCACCATCAGTTACCAGCTGTTTATCAATGCGCCTAACGATCGCCTGGTGACCAGCAACGTGCGTTTCTGGAAAGACAGCGGTATCGCCGTGGACTTAACCTCAGCCGGTATGCGCGTCGAAATGGGCTCACTCTCTACGCTCTTCGGCGGTGGCGTCAGTTTTGACGTGCCGGAAGGGCTGGATCAGGGCCAGCCGGTGGCGCAGCACACGGCATTCAAGCTCTATGACGATCAGAGAAGCATTCAGGATTCGCTCTATACCGACCATATCGACTACCTGATGTTCTTCAAAGATTCTGTCCGCGGTCTGCAGCCGGGCGCGCCGGTTGAATTCCGCGGTATCCGTCTCGGAACCGTCGCTAAGGTGCCGTTCTTTGCGCCGGGTATGCGCCAGGTGCTGGATGATGACTACCGTATTCCGGTGCTGATCCGCATTGAGCCGGAGCGTCTGATTAATCAGGTTGGCGATACGCCGGACATTGCTCAGCATATCGACGGGCTGATGAAGCGCGGCCTGCGCGGCTCGCTCAAAACCGGTAATCTGGTGACCGGGGCGCTGTATGTGGATATGGACTTCTTCCCGAAAGAGCCGCCGCTAAAAGCGATCCGCGAGTTTGGCGGGTATAAAATTATCCCGACCGTTAGTGGTGGCCTGGCGCAGATCCAACAGCGTCTGATGGAAACGCTGGATAAGATCAACAACCTGCCGCTCAATCCGATGATTCAGCAGGCCACCAACACGCTTAGTGAAAGCCAGGCGACGATGCGCCGACTGCAGGCCACGCTGGATAATCTCAACAAGCTCACCGCCAGCCAGTCGATGCAGCAGCTGCCGCAGGACATGCAGAAGACGCTGCGTGAACTGAACCGCAGTATGCAGGGCTTCCAGCCGGGCTCCGCGGCATATAACAAGATGGTGGCGGATATGCAGCGCCTCGATCAGGTTCTGCGTGAGCTCCAGCCGGTACTGAAAACGCTGAATACCAAGAGCAATGCGCTGGTATTCGAAGCAAAAGAGAAAAAGGACCCTGAGCCGAAGGGGGCTAAGTAATGAAAAAATGGCTAATCATCACCGCAGTGGCGCTTCTGACCGCCTGTAGCGCATCAGAGAACAAGAGCTATTATCAGCTGCCGCTGGCAGCGCAGGCGGGCGGGCAAACGACGGCCAGCCAGGGGAACCGCCTGCTGTGGGTCGAACAGGTAGCGGTCCCTGATTATCTCGCCGGTAATGGCGTGGTCTATCAGACCAGCGATGTACAGTACGTCATCGCCAGCAACAATCTATGGGCCAGCCCGCTGGATCAGCAGCTGCGTAACACGCTGGTCGCCAACCTTGGCAGCCAACTGCCGGGATGGGTGGTAGCCTCGCAGCCGCTGGGAAGCGACCAGGATACGCTTAACGTCAATGTCACTGGCTTCCACGGGCGCTATGATGGCAGGGTGATCGTCAGCGGGGAGTGGCTGCTGAACCATCAGGGTCAGCTGATCAAACGACCTTTCCATCTGGAGCTGATCCAGCAGAAAGATGGTTACGATGAGATGGTAAAAGTGCTGGCCCAGGGCTGGGCGCAGGAGTCTGCCAGCATTGCGAGAGAGATCTCCCGACTGCCATAAGTAAAATTCATCGCACGGAGCCGCACTTAGCTTGATGCTAATTGCGGCTTTTTTTTCGTTTGCCCCTCAGGCGGTTACTTGTGCCGTGTCACAATTTTTGTACAAATGAACTTTTGTGTAGCTCACATTTATGACACTGGCGTGAATTTTGCGCATTGACGCTCGGCGGTAATCAGGGTATTCGTTATCTGTGATTGCACATTTTGTAATCACTGTTTTCTTTTCCACCAGATCAAATAATGAGGGAAACGAGGCATGAAGAGACAGAAACGAGATCGCCTTGAAAGGGCTCATCAACGTGGTTATCAGGCTGGCATCGCCGGACGTTCAAAAGAAATGTGTCCCTATCAGACCTTGAATCAGAGGTCACAATGGTTAGGGGGCTGGCGAGAAGCCATCGGAGACAGGGCAGTACTTGCTTGATAGCGTCTCTTTAAAAAAAGAAACCTCCGCACTGCGGAGGTTTCGCCTTTATATGCTCTGGTAAAAGCAACAATCAGAATGCGGAGGTGTCCTGGAACAGACCCACTTTCAGGTCGTTCGCGGTGTAGATCAGACGCCCGTCGACCAGCACTTCGCCATCCGCCAGGCCCATAATCAGGCGACGGTTAACAATGCGTTTGAAGTGAATACGGTAGGTAACTTTTTTCGCGGTCGGCAGAACCTGACCGGTGAATTTCACTTCACCCACGCCCAGCGCGCGGCCTTTGCCTTCGCCACCCAGCCAGCCGAGGTAGAAGCCAACCAGCTGCCACATCGCGTCCAGACCCAGGCAGCCTGGCATCACCGGATCGCCAATAAAGTGGCAACCAAAGAACCACAGGTCCGGGTTGATATCGAGCTCTGCTTCTACGTAACCCTTATCGAAGTTGCCGCCGGTTTCCGTCATCTTCACGACACGGTCCATCATCAGCATGTTCGGGGCCGGTAACTGCGGGCCTTTCGCGCCAAACAGTTCACCGCGACCAGAGGCAAGAAGATCTTCTTTTGTATAGGATTCGCGTTTATCTACCATGTTCTCAGTATGCCTTATTTTAGTGAAGGACGCAGGATAGCTAACACGTGTACGCTGAACAAGTCCGATCAGTTTGGCGTGAACCAGTTCAACCAGCGTAACGGCCAAGGATAACGGTGGCGCGCTTCCTGTTGCGTTGCCTGCGCAATTCGTTCCTGGATAGTCTGCATCAGTGTGGTTTGCCCCTCGGCGTCCCACTCCAGGTTTGTCAGTAAGGGTAGCGCATCTGTAATGTCTTCGATGGCCCAGAGGCTGAATTGTTCCTCTTCTACCGCCTTCAGCAGTTCCTGACTGAGGCTGAGATGACGCACGTTCGGAAGAGGAATGATCACACCCTGTTTACCGCTCAGCCCACGCTGCTGGCAAACGGTAAAGAAGCCCTCGATCTTCTCATTCAGACCGCCGACCGGCTGCGCGCGACCAAACTGGTCCACGGAACCGGTGATCGCAATGCTCTGATTCACCGGCACATCGGCCAGGGCGCTGATGAGGGCACACAGCTCTGCCATCGACGCACTGTCGCCATCCACTTCGCTGTAGGACTGCTCGAAGGTCAGCGAGGCGGTGAAGGGGATCTGCTGCTCGAGCTGCAGTTCCGACATCAGGAAGGCCTGCATGATCATCATGCCCTTGGCGTGAATATTCCCGCCCAGCTCGGCTTTGCGTTCGACATCGATAAACTCACCGTCGCCGATATGCACGACGCAGCTGATACGCGACGGCTCGCCAAAGGCGCGCGGGTGGCCAGGGAATTCAATTACCGACAGAGCGTTGATCTGCCCGACGCGTTCGCCTTCGGTTTCAACCAGGATCTGCTCAAGCAGGATCTCATCCTGCATGCGATCGGCAAGATAGCCTTCACGCCATTCGCGCTGCACCAGCATCTGGGAGAGCTGTTCGCCGGTGACCGTATCGTCTTCGGTCATGGCTGCGGCTTCACGCAGCTGTTTGCCAAGCCAGAGAGGACAAAGCGGCAGAGTCTCCTGATCGCCGGTATAGCGGACCGCTTCGCGGATCAGCACCGGCCAGGCATCGGCAGCAGGCGTTGGCAGCTGCGCACGCTGGCAGACGGCGTAAACCCACTGCAGCCATTGCTGCATATCTTCAGCATCCGCAATCTGGGTACTCTCTTCAAACTCGCTGTAGACCACCTGGTCGGCCAGTTCGGGTTCCATCTCCTGGAAATCCGCCAGCGCTTCGCGATCGCCGATGAGCACCACTTTCAGGGTGAGCGGCATAGAGGGCACAGCGACCGGAAGAGGGCGCGACTCGTCGTAGGCCACCCAATCGAAGCGCTGCTGGCTAACGCTGTTTTTCAGGCGCATCCACAGAAGCGGCTGAGCAAGCAGCGTGCGCAGGGAGATAACCAGCACGCCGCCGTTTGCCTGATGAACCAGACCGGGGTGCAGGGTAAGTTCACCGTTAAACTGGCGCAGACAGCCGAACAGCTGCTCTGCTTCTGTCCAGCCCGCCTGGACGATGTTGCCGGTGACAGCAAAACGGCTATCGGGTACGGTGGCGGGTTCAAAGGTAACGGTATGCCCATCGATGCGGTACTCACCACCAAAGACCGTTCCGGCTTCTGGCTGCAGCTGCCGCATGGCATCTGCCAGAAGATTCAGATACTCCACTTCGTCTGGCGCTTTCAACAACATGAATGGTGAGGTAGCCCATGGGCTTAACACCTGCTCCAGCGCGTAATGCAAACGGGGCTGAGTGTCGCTGAGGATGTATTCGTCTTCTTTCGCGAGATCTGGCTGTGCAAACAGTTCCTGATAACTGTCGGTATCCGGAACAAGGTCACGCCATGCAAGTTTCGTAATGGTCAAAGTTGATGTTTTTTAGTCAGAAGTAAAACGATGGAGTATACCGTAAGGCGCAGGCTCTGCACATGAGGGAATCGGGGTTTCCGGGCAGGAATGCGTCACCGCGTGTCACAGGATATGATTTCTTTTCAGCAGATTGCTAAAAAACTGATATTCTGAACACAGTTACACGGTCACACTGAGATCGCAATGAAATATCAACAACTGGAAAATCTCGAAAGCGGCTGGAAATGGAAGTATCTGGTCAAAAAACACCGTGAAGGGGAGTTGATCACCTGCTACCTCGAAGCCAGTGCTGCAAAAGAAGCTGTAGATTTATTGCTGACCCTCGAAAATGAACCCATTCTGGTCAATGGCTGGATTGAAAAGCATATTAATCCTGCCTTACTGAACCGAATGAAGCAGACTATCCGTGCGCGGCGCAAACGGCACTTTAATGCTGAGCATCAACATACCCGTAAAAAGTCGATTGATCTGGAGTTCATGGTCTGGCAGCGTCTGGCCGGGCTCGCCCAGCGACGGGGGAAAACCTTGTCAGAAACCATCGTACAGCTGATTGAAGATGCGGAACATAAAGAGAAGTACGCCAGTCAGATGTCGACCCTGAAAACCGATCTCCAGGCGCTGCTGGCCGGTAAAAAGTAGCGTTTTACTTTATTCAGGCAATAAAAAACCCCGCAACATGGCGGGGTTTTTTGTCAGACGATAACTTATGCCGCTGGCTGAGTTACAACGTCTTTGATGCCTTTAACTTCGATCTCTACGCGACGATCTGGAGCCAGGCAGTCGATCAGTGCAGCGCGAGCTTTCACGTTGTCACAGGTAGAACCGGTAACTGGGTTAGATTCGCCCATACCACGTGGGGAGATCTTGTTAGCCGGGATACCTTTAGAGATCAGGTAGTCAACAACGGACTGAGCACGTTTCTCAGACAGACCCTGGTTGTAAGCGTCAGAACCGATACGGTCGGTGAAGCCCAGAACCACTACGGAACCATCTTTAGGATCCAGGTTGCTCAGCTGGGTGTACAGCTGATCCAGTGCCTGCTGACCTTCTGGTTTCAGGGTTGCTTTGTTGAAGTTGAACAGAACGTCAGACTTCAGAGTGAAGTGCTTGGTCTGTACTTCTGGAGCCGGTGCTGGAGCTGGAGCAACGATTGGCGCTGCTTCTTCCTGCTGGCCGAAACGGTAGGAAACACCCACACTCAGCATGCCGTTGTCTGGACGAACACCAACGGTGTTGCCGTCGCCGATGTTGTTAACCCACTGGTATTCCAGACGGGTAGCAACGTCACGGGTCATAGCCCACTCAACGCCACCAGCGAATACTGGGGAGACGCCGGTGTCATGGTCGTCGCCAGCGATGCTGTTGCTGGAGTCTGCACGCCATACCATGCCGCCCAGACGGGTGTAGATGTCTACAGCGTCATTTACTGGGTAGCCCAGTTTAGCAGTCAGCTGAACGCCCTGAGCTTTGAATGCGCCGTTAACGTTGTCGCCTTTGTAAGGCATACGGCCCAGCCAGTCGTAACCCATTTCGAAGCCAACGTACGGGTTAACCTGATAACCACCGAACGCGCCTGCGCCCAGCTGGCTTTCATGAGTTGGACCGTCGTTGTTCAGAGCGTCGTTATACCAACCAGTGTCATGGAACTGAGACCAGCCCAGTTTACCACCAGCGTACCAGGTATTATCTTTCGGAGCGGCCTGCGCTACGGTAGCGAAACCAGCCAGTGCCACTGCAATCGCGATAGCTGTCTTTTTCATTTTTTGCGCCTCGTTATCATCCAAAAATCGCCATGAGAATCTCAATGAGAGTCACGGTTAAATCCTTCACCGGGGGGCGGGGACAAAGAGTAAACCTACCGATATCTTCGGCTTAGGCCGAGCACCCCTGGCGATGTAAAGTCTACAACGTACCTGAAAACTTACAAGTGTGAACTCTGTCAGGCATATGAAAAAAAAAGTTTTGTATACACAATATTTAACATTTATTGCGCAATTTAAGGCGTGCTAAAATGAAGAAAGCCGCGGCAGACAAGACTTTTCGCGGCTTTTTTATAGAGAACCAACGGCGTACAGAGGGCGCAAAAAAAATTCCAGGAATACTCTTATTTTTACTTAATGATACAAATTGGAGTGAATTTTTAGCCCAGAAAGGTGTCCGTTGCCCAGAGCATTCATTCGAATGGGACGCATTATGAAGCCGAGCGCATTACCTTCTTCGGCGGCTTCAGCCAGACGATGTTGCTCCGTTTCCGTCAACTCGTGCGTAAACCAACCGATCACGACGCTGTAATTTCCGGTACGTAACGCCCTCACCATTGAATCTACAGTATGGCATGGATCCATCTGGCTTATCTGCATCACTTTTGTGAGCGGCAAGCCGGCGGACTGCACCCATTCCCGGCTCAATTTCTGCTGCGGCGTAAGCCACAGCTGCCAGCGCGACTGCTGACCAAGCTGCTGTAACAGTGGCAGCAATAACAGCTGCGTCATCATGGGCTGGTCTTCACGGTAGAGCACTTCACTAATCAGCCCGGTGGAAACAGGCGCAGTGGAATTCAGCGCGCTTTTACCTGCGGTAGAAGAGAAAGTAGTTGAACGGTTTGCATAGCCTGAAGAGTACATAATCAATCCAGCCCTGTAGTTACTGTATGGATATACAGTAACCCCTGTGCGACTAAAGATCAACCTCATTTTCGGAAAGCTCCTCGCAAATTTGGTTTGTAATTCAGTCGTATTGAAAAATCAGCTTGCCGTTCAATCATAAGTTACCTATTTTTTGGCTAACGGATCCGTTAACAAGCGACTTCATCATTACTCCATGATTTAAAAGGGAAATATCATGAAAAAGTTATCGTATGAACGGATCTATCAATCAGCAGAATACCTGTCTCCTCTGGGCGAGGTTCAGTATCGTGCCCTGTTTGGCGGTTACACTCTGGCGGTAGATGACACGGTATTTGCCATGGTGTCGGAAGGGGAGTTATACCTGCGGGCCTATGAAGAGAGTGCACCCTACTGCGTAAAGCATGCCTCGTCTTTCCTGACGCTGGTGAAGCGGGGGCGGCCGGTGTTGTTAAACTATTTTCGCGTCGATGAAGGACTCTGGCAGGATCGCGAAACGCTTCTGCAGCTCTCGTCGTTTGCGCTGGAGGCGGCGCGGCGGGAGCGCTGCGAACGCTACAAGCGCGAGAGGCTGAAAGATTTACCCAATCTCACCTTTCAGCTGGAGATCCTGCTCTATGAAGCGGGCATCACCAATGAAGAGGCATTACGTGAGCTGGGAGCAGAACAGTGCTGGCTGAAGATCAGAGCGCTGAACAAGCACCTCAGTTACAAGGTGCTGTTTGCGCTGGAAGGGGCGATCACCGGGCTCCACGTCGCTGCGCTCCCGGAAGTCAGACGCCAGGAGCTGGTGGAGTGGTACAAAAAGCTGCCGGTTGAGACGCCCGTCACTCCGGCAGTTGATTAACGTGCTGTTGTAGATGGCAAATTTCTGGCAGCAACGCGATGAGCAGACCAATCTGCTGCAGCACCAGAGGCGCCTTGCTCTCTGCGCCTGGCTCAATATGTGAAATGCGTTGCGCCAGTTCGCTTAGCGCCTGTTGAACACGAGGCTCATCCGCCGGACGTTGATGAAGCGCATCATCAACATAGCAGACCGCATCGTCGAGCAACCCCAGGATTGCGGGGTTGTTGAGCCGCTCGCGGTGTGCGCCCAACGCGGCGATGTAGCTGGTAAAAGTATGGTTCAGGCACAGCAAACGGAATGCGATTTCACGAGTTTCTGCGGTTGCCCGCGGCTCCGTGGACATATTCGACACCACAGAAGCCAGCTCCGCGTCGCGGTTATAGGCGTCACGCCGGGCTATACGGTACGCCAGACGGTTATCGCGCCCCTGGTGATACTGCTCAAGGATGGCATCGAGATAACGGCAGTTAGCATTCATCGCCTGATCCAGCACCCGAGGCAGATTACGGAACCGCCAGTCTGGCCAGATGAAACTCACTGCAGCCCAGGCAATGGCGCAGCCAATTAACGTATCAATGACGCGCGGCAAAGCTACCTCAAAGCCTTCCCCAAGCAGGTTAAAGCAGAGCAGCACCAGCAGGGTGATAAACATGGTGGCGTGGGCATATTGCACATTGCGAAACGCAAAAAACAGCACGCCGGTGATCACAATTAAGATCAGCTGGCCTTCCAGCGAAGGGACAAAGTAAAGGATGGGTAACCCGACAGCGACCCCTACCAGGGTGCCGAGAATACGCAGCGCCAGCCGATGGCGGGTGGCGTTGTAGTTGGGCTGACAGACAAAGAGGCTGGTAAGCAAAATCCAGTAGCCGTGATTAAGCCCGGTTATCTGTATAAAAGCATAACCAATACAGAGCACCAGCGACATCCTCACCGCATGGCGAAACAGCGCCGATTCCGGAGAAAAATGACGACTTAAACGCAGCCAGATATCGCTAAACCCATGCAGACTGTCATCCGCAAGCTGGTTATTCACATCATTACCGGGTGTTGCCAGCGCCTGCTCAGATTCGATGGTGGCGAGCTGGGCATCTATGGCGCGTAAGTTATTTAACAGAAAACCCAGCGCTTTCATCTGCTCAGCAGAGGTGCCGCTGGCCTGAACGCGGTCGAGCGCTGCATCCAGGTGGGTAAACGCCCGTTCAAATCGCGGATCGTGCTGATAAGGGGTGCGCAGCAGAATGGAGCGCGACAGCTGCTGGCAGGCTTGCGACTGCATGGACAACAGACGCTGGAAGCGGAACATCACGTCGCTGTAGCGAAACTTTTCGCGCAGATCGGCGTACTGAATATGCGATGAGCTGGCGCGCTCGTGGATATCCTGCGCCACAAAGTAATAATGTAAGGTTCGGCGGGTGCCGCGCTGACCGCGATCGCCGCGTAAACGGGTGAGTAACGATGCTTTGGTCTGGTTTAGTGTGGTCACCAGTTGCCCGTTCGCCAGGGCCAGATCGTACAGCGGTGCCTGGCCATCATCTTCAATATCCGGATCGAAGAGCCGGGACTTTAATTCCAGATAGTGGGCCAGCTGCTCATAGCTGCGGGCCAGATTATCCTGCAACGGGCGAATGGGAAAAATAAGATGCCCGGCGAGCGTCAGCAGGTTATACCAGACCGCGCCCAGCAACAGCAGCACCGGCTGTTGATACCACTGGTCATACAGCGACACCCCCAGCATGGTATAGATGGCAATAAGCAGCGCGCCAAAGGCGATGGTGGCGTAGCGCTGGCCCAGCCCACCCAGCAGAATAAAGACGCTGGTGGAGAGCGTCAGCCCAATCGCGAAAAACCATGGCCACGGGAAGAGCAGCTCAACCGATGCAGAGGCGATAAAAAAGCAGATCAGGGTGATAACCAGATTGCGCAGCCGACCGGTAAGGCGATCGTCCAGGTCGGCCAGCGCACCGGCAACCACCCCCAGCGTCAGCGGGATGGTCAGCTTTACTTCGCCCAGCCACCAGGGCAGGGCGGTGCTGCCACACAGGGCAATAAAGATCCGGGCATTGTAGAGCCAGGCGCTGTTCAGGGTGTAGCGGCGAAGCAGGGGGCTTAGCATGGGCGCGCGGAGTCCTTGTTACGGAAAACGACGGCGGGCGTTGGCTTCCCGCGCGGCGCGGGCCACTTCCACCGGCACAACCCGGCGTCCGACCGGCCATAGAGCGATGGCGGCAATTTTGAAATTGGCGATCCCGACGGGGATGCCAATCAGGGTCAGGCACTGGGCGATCCCCGCCGCAATATGCATCACACACAGCCACCAGCCGAAAAAGATCAGCCACAGAATATTGAGCAGCGTTCCGCCGGTGTTCATCAGCGTACTTTTACTGTCAGGCTCCAGTTCATCCACGTGAACCGCTTCGTTACCGTAAGGCACCAGCGAGAGTTTGGTGATTTCCCAGCAGGAGCGCGTCAGCGGCAGGGTGAAGATCAGCACCACGCTGACCAGCGTCGCCAGCAGCCAGGAGAGGGTAGTGACAAAACCACCCAGCACAAAATTCAAAATATTCAGAACGGTACGCATAAAACCTCAATTCTTGCCGTAATGTTGAAGCCCTGCTGATTGTAACGTTTTTTTGCGCTGGAGCACCTGAAAACTGGCAGTTAAACTGTTATGCAATTATTCACGTCGTGGATCAGGCTGGACATGGAACTGAAAGCAACATCGTTAGGCAAGCGCCTGGCACAACATCCGTACGACAAAGTCGTTCTGCTCAACGCCGGGGTCAAGGTCTCAGGCGAACGTCATGAATATCTCATCCCTTTCAACCAGCTATTGGCCATTCACTGCAAACGCGGCCTGGTCTGGGGGGAGCTGGAGTTTGTTCTGCCCGATGAAAAAGTGGTCCGTCTGCATGGCACCGAGTGGGCGGAAACCCAGCGTTTTCACCACCATCTGAACACGCTCTGGCAGCAGTGGAGTGCTGAAATGAGTGAGGTGGCGGCGCAGGTCCTGCAAAACGCGCTGAATGACATTGCCGCAACAAATGAGCAAAACAGCTGGCTGACGCGGGAAAAAACGCTCGGTTTGCAGCAAAAAATTCGCCAGGCGTTACAGGCCTTGCCATTGTCCGTCTCACGGCTCGACGAGTTTGATAACTGCCGGGAAGCCTGGCGTCAGTGTCAGGCCTGGCTGGAAGACATTGACCAGAGCAGGCTGGCGCACAATCAGGCGTGGACCGACGCCATGCTCAGCCAGTATGCCGACTTTTTTGCCGGTATTGAGTCTTCCCCCCTCAATCCGGCCCAGGCCCGGGCGGTGGTCAATGGCGAGTCGTCGCTGCTGGTGCTGGCCGGTGCCGGTAGTGGCAAAACCTCGGTGCTGGTGGCCAGGGCAGGCTGGCTGCTGACCCGCAATGAAGCCTCTGCCGATCAGATTTTACTCCTGGCCTTTGGCCGTAAGGCGGCCCAGGAGATGGATGAGCGGATCGAGGCGCGGCTGCATACCCGCGACATTACCGCCCGAACCTTCCACTCCCTTGCCCTGCACATCATTCAGCAGGGGAGTAAAAAGGTGCCCGTGGTCAGCGAGCTTGAAAATGACACCGCGGCGCGGCAGAAGCTATTTATCGATGCCTGGCAGCAGCAGTGTAGCGAGAAAAAAGCGCAGGCCAAAGGCTGGCGCCAGTGGCTGGAAGAGGAGCTGAACTGGGACGTGCCGGAGGGCAGTTTCTGGCAAAACGAGAAGCTGGCGCGCCGACTGGCACCCCGGCTCGATCGCTGGGTAAGCCTGATGCGCATGCACGGTGGCGCTCAGGCAGAGATGATTGCCGGCGCCCCTGAAGAGGTGCAGGCGCTGTTTTCAAAGCGGGTGAAGTTGATGGCACCGCTGCTTAAGGCGTGGAAAGCTGCCCTGAAAGCAGAAAACGCCGTTGATTTTTCCGGCCTGATTCATCAGGCGATCGTTATTCTGGAAAAAGGTCGTTTTATCAGCCCCTGGAAACACATACTGGTGGATGAGTTTCAGGATATCTCCCCTCAGCGTGCGGCGCTGCTGGCGGCGCTGCGGGCACAGAACAAGCACACCACTCTGTTCGCCGTGGGGGACGACTGGCAGGCGATCTATCGCTTCAGCGGCGCGCAGCTGTCGCTGACTACCGCGTTTCATCACTACTTTGGCGAAGGCGATCGCTGCGATCTCGACACGACTTACCGGTTCAATAACCGGATCGGTGAGATTGCCAACCGCTTTATCCAACAGAACCCGCATCAGCTGGCAAAACCGCTGAACAGCCTCTCGGCAGGGGACAAAAAAGCGGTCACGCTGCTGGCAGACGATCAGCTTGATGCCCTGTTGGATAAGCTCAGCGGTTACGCCAGACCGGAGGAGCGCATTCTGGTGCTGGCGCGCTATCACCATCTCAAGCCCGCCAGCCTGGAGAAAGCCGCGACCCGCTGGCCAAAGTTGCAGCTGGATTTTATGACCATCCACGCCAGCAAGGGGCAGCAGGCGGACTATGTCATCGTCGTGGGGTTACAGGAAGGAAGCGACGGTTTCCCGGCGCCTGCGCGCGAATCGGTCATGGAGCAGGCTCTGCTGCCTGTGACTGAAGACTTTCCCGATGCCGAAGAGCGGCGATTGTTATATGTGGCGATGACCCGCGCCCGCCACCGGGTCTGGTTGCTGTTCAATAAACAGCAGCCGTCACGCTTTGTGGAGATGTTGAAAAACATCGATGTGCCGGTGGCACGGAAACCGTAGGCCGGGTAAGGCGAAGCCGCCACCCGGCAGGGCGGGCATTTACTTCAGACGTTCAGCCAGATAGCGCTGATAATCCGGGATCAGGATCTCCACCGGCGAGTTGAACTGTGGGGATTCGATAATAAAGTCCGCCGTCGACAGGTTAGTGGCGACCGGAATATTCCACACCGTTGCCAGACGCAACAGAGCTTTTACGTCCGGATCGTGCGGTACTGCATTGAGCGGGTCCCAGAAGAAGATCAGCACATCAATCTTTCCTTCCGAAATCTGGGCGCCCACCTGCTGATCGCCCCCCATAGGGCCGCTCAGCATGGCATTCACCTGCAGCCCGGTCTCACGATGGATCAGGTTGCCGGTTGTTCCGGTGGCCGAAAGCTGATGTTGTCCCAGCAGGGATTTATGGCGCTGAACCCAGTTGAGCAGCATCTGTTTGCAGTGATCGTGCGCGACAAGGGCGATATGTTTGCGTTCCGGCAGTGTGCGGGTTGTGAGTTCCATAGTCTCTATCCGTTAGTTAACTGGCTACAGATTACTGGAAGCACCTGACGCTGCAAGAGAAAGGGATAAAAAATGCGGCTCAGGACGAGGGTTGTTGCTTCGCCCATTGCAGGAAACGGCTTCGGGTCTCGGGATCGGCCTGGGCAAACCAGTATTTCAGGCGCTGCTCCGTCATGCTCTGGGATTGCGGTGGCGGCATATCCAGTTCAGACACGCCGGACAAGAGCGTGCTGTCATCCGCCATGGTGGTAGAAAACTGCGGTATCGAGGCGCTCTGCCCGGCTTTGTTATAGCGCTCGGTATCGTACTCGTAATTGACGCCGTTCGGCGTATTGGTGATCGCCAGAATATCCAGCTTGACCGGAATCGGGGTCGCGTCACCATCCAGCAATTCGATTTGCGGTGATTTATCAAAAAGTTGTGACTCTTTTTCTGTTTCCAGCCGCGGAAGGCTAAAATTAACCTGACTGATCCGCTGGGTGTTAAAGCTGGCGACCAGAGGAGGGGAGATATAGATGCGCTCCTCGTGATTGCCAAGGCGAATGGTTTTTTCTACCCGGAAGACAATCTGATGCGGACCGTTGTCGAGCTCTATGCTATCGGCGCCGCGCAGCAGGGAACTGGAGACTTTTTTGCCATCAAGTACCAGCAGGTCGATGTCTGTAGAGAGCCGCAGCGTTGTGGCGAAAACGCAAACCGGCATGAGCAGCGCAAACAGACTCCAGGCAATGCCGGTTTTCATAGAGAGCCCTCTTAAAAGACATGCGTCTTGAATAATGTATCAAAATTTTTCGTTAATCATATTTACTAACATATAGACAGGGTCCGGCAATTTGCCCTCATACAGACGTATGGGATGAGAAGATACTTAACGGCGTTGATACCCGGTTTGAACGAGCCAGGAGGAGATAAATGAAAGAGAACAACATAGCTGACATCCTTACCACCACCCGAACCATTGCGTTGGTAGGGGCGAGTGATAAGCCCGATCGCCCAAGTTATCGGGTGATGAAATACCTGCTCGACCAGGGCTACCACGTGATCCCGGTATCACCAAAAGTGGCAGGTAAAACATTGCTGGGCCAGCAGGGATACGGCACCCTGGCGGAAGTCCCGGAAAAAATCGATATGGTGGATGTGTTCCGCAACTCTGAAGCGGCCTGGGGGGTGGCGCAGGAAGCCATTGCGGTCGGGGCGAAAACGTTGTGGCTACAGCTCGGGGTAATCAATGAACAGGCGGCGGTGTTGGCACGGGATGCAGGCCTGAATGTGGTGATGGATCGCTGCCCGGCCATTGAGATCCCACGTCTCGGGATGGCGAAGTAATAAAAAACCCGGTCAGCCGTGGGCTACCGGGTTTTCATTAGTTACGCAGGCGCGGCGCCTGCAACTGTTTGCGGATCGTTTGCGCCAGTTCATCCATCGATGGCTGTTCAGGATGTTCATCCTGCTGTTCGCTACTTAACTGGGCTTCGGCAAGATAGGTATGCACGGCCTGGCCATCGTCATCTTCCATCACCACGTGGTACCAGGGCGCGGCGCGGAGTTCTGCATTCACCGCCAGCTCATCCACTGACGGCTCGTCGAGAGAATATTCCGGGTCGATATCCACGACCACACCCAGATAACCTAACAGGGAATGGCGGACCTGCTGGCCGATACCGAATTTGCTGGCATTCATAGTCACCTCCCGGGAAACGTTACTTACACTATAGGTGTGGGCAACATTCCACTTTTCAAGTTACATGATGCGACAGGCAAATCCTTTCAGATACAGCCCTTCCGGATAGGTAGCGATCACCGGATGATCGGCCGCCTGACGGAACTGCTCTATAAATTGTACATCACGACCAGCATCTACAGCGGCATCCGCGATAATTTTCTGGAATAATTCGGTGGTCATCAGGCCGGAACAGGAGAAGGTCAGCAACACTCCGCCCGGGTTAAGCAGCTGGATGGCGAGCATATTAATGTCTTTATACCCACGGCAGGCGCCCATCAGCTGGTTTTTATTTTCCACGAACTTCGGCGGATCCATGACGATCACGTCAAACGTCTCGCCCTGGTCGCGGTATTTGCGCAGCAGCTTAAAGACGTCATCGCGCACAAACTCAGCTTTACTGAGATCCAGCTTGTTCAGCTCGACGTTCTGCTTCGCCACGTCCAGCGCTTCCTGGGACGTATCCACGCTCACCACCTGACGACATCCGCCCATCAGCGCCGAAACCGCAAAACCGCCGGTATAGGAGAAGCAGTTCAGCACGCGCTTGTCGGCAACGTACTGGCGTGTTGCCAGACGGCTGTCGCGCTGATCGAGGTAGTAACCGGTTTTGTGGCCGCCCTGAATATCCACCAGCAGTTTCATGCCGTGCTCTTCGATAGGCAGCAGGGCAGGTGGCAGTTCGCCCGTTACCGGACCCTGGGTCAGTTCCATGCCCTCTTTTTTACGCACCGCGACGTCGCTGCGATCGTAAATGGCACACTCAGGGAACAGCGTCAGCAGCGCGCTGATTAACGCCGCGCGTTGATACTCCGCCCCCGCGCTTAGCAGCTGCAGCACCAGGAAATTGCCAAAACGGTCGATGGTCACGCCTGGCAGACCGTCGGATTCACCGGCGATCAGACGATAGCTGTCCAGCCCGTCGCGTTTTGCCAGCCAGTCGCGCCACTGCTGCGCCTGCTGCAGGCGACGGACAAAGAAGTCGATATCGATGGATTCATCTTTATCAAACGTCCAGACGCGCGCCCGGATCTGGGACGCAGGCGAGTATGCGCCGCGCGCTAACCATTTACCCTGGTGGTCAACGATATCGATGGTTTCACCGAGGCTGGCTTTGCCTTCCATACAGGCAACTGCACCGGAGAAGACCCAGGGATGGCGGCGCAGCAATGATTTCTCGCGCCCTTTGGCTAACACTAAACGTACACTCATAATTTTCTGTTCTGTCGATTCCAGGGAAATGGCGCGTAGAGTAGCACAGATGGTCAGTGGCAATCATCTGCGGACACTATTGAGCGTTTCGGCACATTTTAAAATCGCTCAGGCACATTATGAATTCGTCGTGAGCTTTACAGTGAGGTTTCCGGTTCAGCAAAAGGAAACCACAATGAAAAAGCACATTGCCATCGCCGTCATTACGCTGGCGACAATCAGTTTTACTGCGTCTGCGGCGTTGCCGTTTAGTCTCAGCAGTCAGGATATCGCCGATGGCCACCCCTTAACGCAACAGCAGGTTTTTACTGGCTTTGGCTGCAAGGGAGGAAATGCCTCGCCACAGCTGGCCTGGCAGCATCCCCCGGCTGGCACAAAAAGTTTTGCCATCACGGCCTACGATCCAGCCGCCCCCACGGGCAGCGGCTGGTGGCACTGGACCCTGGTCAATCTTCCCGCTCACACGCTGAGCCTGCCCGCTGGCGCCGGAAAAACGGACAGCGATAAATTACCCGCAGGGGCGGTGCAGGGGCGGAACGATTTCGGGTATGCTGGCTTTGGTGGGGCGTGTCCGCCGGAAGGGGATAAACCGCACCCCTATCAGTTCACCGTCTGGGCGCTGAATGTGGATAAACTGCCAATCGACAGTAATGCCAGCGGCGCGCTGGTCGGTTTCATGCTCAACAGCCATGTACTGGTTAAAGCGCAATTAACCGCAACATACGCACGATAAAAGGTGGTCCGGTGCAGGATTTTCATTTTCAACATAATCATCTGACAGCGGCTGAGGTCAATGCCAGCAAGATGCATCGCCTGCACCACGTAAAGCTTTTTTACCCGGCCATTTGCCATATTACACACGGCAGCAAGGTGATTATTCAGGATGAGCGGCGCTTAGTGGCGACGCCGGATGAGCTAATCATTATTCCGGCGAATACCCCAATGGAGATCATTAATCAGCCCGCGCAGGAGCTGTTTCATTCCGATCTGCTGCTGTTATCCCCCGACATTATCGCCGAGTTTAAAACGCGCTACCTGCAATCCTGGCCGCGCGCCAGAACGGACTCGTTGTGTGCTCCGCTCAGCGAAGGGCTGGTCTTTATGTGGAGCAATCTGCTGCATGCGGTGCGGCACGGTTTTCCGGAAGAGCTGCAAAAGCATCAGGCCTTCGGGCTCCTGCTGGCGCTGCTGCATGATGGGGTGGCAGGGCCGCTGCTTATCGAGAGAAATATCAATCTTACCGAGCAGGTACGGCATTTCATCATGGTGTCGCCCGGTAAGGCATGGACCGCGCAGGAGATCGCCAGCCGTCTGGCCGTAAGCGTACCCACCTTGCGCCGACGCTTACGGGAAGAGTCGCAAAGTTTTCGCCAGATTGTGGAGGAGGTACGCATGGCGGTAGCGCTCTCGCAGCTACAGTCGACCCGCCTGCCCATCGGCGAGATCGCCATGCAGTGCGGGTACCTGTCCAGCTCGCGTTTCACGGCCCGTTTCCGCCAGCATTACGGCTGTTTGCCCAAAACGCTACGCTAAACCTGGAGCCATAATTTGCTATTCTTTGGGTTCAGGTCAGGCATGGATAAGGGGAGGGAGTATGGCAAATGTCTGCATCATCGCGTGGATTCACGGCACGGTTCAGGGTGTGGGCTTTCGTTACAGCACGCAGCGAGAAGCCACGGAGCTGGGGCTGACCGGTTACGCGCGTAATATGGATGACGGAAGCGTCGAAGTGGTGGCCTGCGGCGAGGCGGAACAGGTCGATAAACTGCTCGCCTGGCTTAAGGCGGGCGGGCCGCGCATTGCACGGGTTGAAAAGGTTCTGTCAGAACCGCATCAACCCGGCCGGGAATACGTGAACTTCGGTATTCGCTATTAAATGCACTTCACGGGCTTAGGCAGACCGGCGATTTTGGTTGCCTGTTTTGCCGGGCCTTTCGGGAACAGACGATAGAGGTAGCGGCTGTTGCCTTTCTCCTCGCCATACTTATTGGCCATCGCTTTCACCAGCATGCGGATGGCGGGAGAGGTGTTAAATTCCAGATAGAATTCGCGCACAAAGCGCACCACTTCCCAGTGCTCTGGCGTCAGGGCAATAGACTCTTTTTCGGCGATAATCGCCGCCAGCCCTTCGCTCCACTGGCTGGTCTCTTTCAGATAGCCTTCGCTATCGGTCTCAATCTCTTTACCTTCAAAGTTCAGCATAATCATCACGGAATTATCGAAAACCGCGACAGTTTACCAAAAAAGAAAGCCCCGCATAAGCGGGGCTGGTTATAGAGCACTGTCGGTTAATCGCGGCTGGCGAAGCCCAGGATGCTCAACAGGCTGACGAAGATGTTGTACAGCGATACATACAGGCTCACGGTAGCGCGGATGTAGTTCGTCTCACCGCCATGAATGATGTTGCTGGTTTCCATCAGGATCGCCCCGGAGGAGATCAGGATGAACACGGCGCTGATAGCCAGGTGCAGAGCTGGCAGCTGCAGGAAGATGTTCGCCACCATACCGATCAGCACCACCACGATGCCCGCCATCAGCATACCGCCAAGGAAAGACACGTCCTTGCGGGTGGTCAGCACATAGGCAGAACAGCAGAAGAAGACCAGTGCTGTCCCCCCCAGCGCCAGGCCGATCAGATCGCCCATACCGGCAGACAGGTAGGTGTTAAGCATTGGCCCCAGGATGTAGCCCAGGAAACCGGTGAAGGCGAACGCCGACAAAATACCTACCGGCTTGTTAGCCGTTTTGTAGGTCAGGAACATCAGACCATACATACCGACCAGGGTCAGGATCAGCCCCGGCGATGGCAGCATCAGTACGGTGCTGGCGGTGGCCGTCAGCGCGGAGAAGGCCAGCGTCAGGCTGAGCATAAAGTAGGTATTGCGCAGCACCTTGTGGGTGCTGAGCAGCGATGTGCGGTCGCGTGAAGAACTAATAATACGATCCATGAGTCACTCTCTTATGACAGATGTAATTGACGGCAAGAATAGAAAACGACGCGCCGGTTATAAAATGGTTTTACCCATCTTTACTCAGCATCTTAGGTATTGAGGTAGCATGAAATGTTTCGCAATGCGCTCAATGCAGCACGAACCCCGGTTTGTCAGGATTAATCAGATCAAGCTCTTATAGGTCACTGAAATATATTGCCTTATTCCAGCCCCAGCGCTAAGAGTTATTTTGCATCGTCAAAACTAAACTATAAGGCGAAGGACATGAAACCCTCATCACAAGCAACATTTACCCTCTCTTTACTGACGGCAGGCATCCTGTGCGCAAGCACAACGGCGTTCGCCGCCAGTGTACCGGCAGGAACAGAGCTGGCAGAGAAGCAGGAACTGGTCAGGAATAATGGCAATGAGCCGGCATCGCTCGATCCGCATAAAGTCGAAAGCGATGTCGAATTCAATATTATCAGCGATATATTCGACGGGCTGGTAAGCGTCTCGCCGCAAGGTGAGATCCAGCCGCGGCTGGCCGAGAAATGGGAGAACAAAGACAACACCGTCTGGACCTTCCATCTCCGTCCGGGGATTACCTGGAGTGACGGTACAGCGATTACTGCCCAGGACGTAGTCTGGAGCTGGCAGCGGCTGGTGGACCCCAAAACCGTCTCGCCGTATGCCAGCTTCCCAGGCAACATGCATATGGTCAACGCCACCGATATCGCCGAGGGGAAAAAAGCCCCTGATACCCTGGGGGTGAAGGCGCTGAACGACACCACTCTGGAAGTGACGCTGGATCAGCCCAACGCGGCATTTCTTGCCATGCTGGCGCACCCGTCGCTGGTGCCGGTGGATAAGGTCCTGATTGGTCGCTACGGCGATAAATGGTCCAGGCCGGAGCACTTTGTTGGCAGCGGGGCCTATACCCTCAAGCAGTGGGTGGTCAACGAGCGGATCGTCGCCGAGCGCAACCCGCGCTACTGGGACAATGCCCATACGGTGATCAACAAGGTGACTTATCTGCCCATCACCTCCGAAGCCGCCGACGTGAACCGCTACAGGGCGGGTGAAATCGATATCGCTTATACGCTGCCTATCAACCAGTTCGCGCAGCTGCAAAAAACGCTGGGCAAAGAGGTGGATGTTTCCCCGCAGCTGGCAACCTACTACTACCAGTTCAATACCTCCCGGCCGCCGTTTAACGATCCGCGCGTGCGCAAGGCGCTGAACCTGGCGCTGGATAAAGAGATTATTGCCGGGAAGGTGCTGGGGCAGGGGCAACGTCCGGCCTGGGTGATTAGCCAGCCGGATATCGGCGGGGTGAAACTGAAAAATCCGGATTACGCCAGCTGGCCGATGGATAAACGCATCGCCGAAGCGAAAAAACTGCTGAACGAAGCAGGCTTTAACGACGGCCACCCGCTCAGCTTTAATCTCCTGTATAACACCTCGGAGTCACACCAGCGGATTGCCATTGCCGTCAGCTCGATGTGGAAGAAAAACCTCGGCGTGGAGGCGAAGCTGCAAAACCAGGAGTGGAAAACGATGCTGGACACCATGCATACCCACAACTTTGACGCGGTGCGCTACGCCTGGATCGCCGATTTCGACGATGCGGCGACTTTCCTGAATAACTTCCGTACCGGTGACAGTCAGAACACCAGCCAGTACAGTAATGCGGCCTATGACGAGGCGCTGGCTAATGCCGCGAAGGCGAAAACCACCGCCGAGCGCGGGGCATTTTACCAGCAGGCCGAAGATCTGCTGGCGCGGGATGTCCCGGCTATTCCGGTCTATCACTACGTGCGCACCCATCTGGTGAAGCCGTGGGTGGGCGGATTTACGCCGGATAAGCTGGGGTACTACTTCACCAAAGATATGTATGTCAAAAAACACTGAGCAGTCAGCGCGTGATTTTGTGCTGATAAAATGGTCAGGGTGTTGGCTATTCAACCGATTAACCGCATTTTGACTATTTTTCAGGCGAACGATCGCGGGCACGCTTTACAGGGCGCAAGGAGCTGTTTATAGTTCGCCTCATTCTGGAAGTGTGGCCGAGCGGTTGAAGGCACCGGTCTTGAAAACCGGCGACCCGAAAGGGTTCCAGAGTTCGAATCTCTGCGCTTCCGCCAGATTAGATAAGCCCTGCGATAGCAATATCGCGGGGCTTTTTCTTTTGTCGTTTTACCTGTCCGATGACATTATGTCAGCCAACTAAAGACCCGATCTCAATAAATTAAACCCAGTAATCACAAGGAGATAATCCGATGACAATGTCATCAGCACCTGCATAAGCAGCGTAAATTTGCTAACCTCAAAGAGGTGATTCCTCACATCCGGATTAATGGAATAGATAAAATATGAGTGAAAATAACACCATCCCCCAGAAGTCTGAAAGCAAGATTAACAAAGCGGTATTCTATACATCTGCTTTGTTAATTTTCCTTCTCGTTGCTTTTGCAGCGATTTTTCCTGACGTAGCTGACAAAAATTTTAAACTGCTACAGCAGCAAATATTCACCAACGCCAGCTGGTTCTACATCCTGGCGGTCGCGCTGATCTTACTCAGCGTGACCTTCCTGGGGTTGTCGCGCTACGGCGATATCAAACTTGGCCCCGATCATGCCCAGCCCGATTTCAGCTATCACTCCTGGTTTGCCATGCTCTTTTCAGCGGGTATGGGGATCGGCCTGATGTTCTTCGGCGTGGCCGAGCCGGTTATGCACTATCTCTCTCCACCGGTAGGTACGCCCGAGACCGTCACCGCCGCGAAAGAGGCGATGCGGCTGACCTTCTTCCACTGGGGGCTTCATGCATGGGCTATCTACGCCATTGTGGCGCTAATCCTGGCCTTTTTCAGCTACCGGCACGGCCTGCCTCTGACGTTGCGCTCGGCGCTTTATCCCATTATTGGCGACAAAATTCATGGTCCGATAGGCCATGCCGTTGATATTTTTGCCGTTATCGGTACCGTTTTTGGGGTGGCGACCTCGCTGGGTTATGGCGTGCTGCAGGTGAACGCCGGGCTCAATCATCTCTTCGGGGTGCCCATCAACGAAACGGTGCAGGTTATCCTGATCGTGGTCATCACCGGGCTCGCGACAATTTCCGTGGTCTCCGGGCTAGACAAAGGCATTCGTATCCTGTCCGAGCTTAACCTGGGGCTGGCGTTACTGCTGCTGGCGCTGGTACTGTGCCTGGGGCCCACCGTGCTGCTGCTGAAATCCTTCGTGGAAAACACCGGCGGCTATCTCTCCGAGCTGGTGAGTAAGACGTTCAACCTTTACGCCTACGAGCCAAAATCCAGCAACTGGCTGGGTGGCTGGACGCTGCTCTACTGGGGCTGGTGGCTCTCCTGGTCACCGTTTGTCGGGATGTTTATCGCCCGCGTCTCCCGCGGCAGAACCATCCGTGAATTCGTCACCGGCGTGCTATTTGTTCCCGCGGGCTTCACGCTGATGTGGATGACCGTCTTCGGCAACAGCGCGATCAATCTCATCATGCGCGAGGGGGCAACCGATCTGGCGAATACGGTGCAGCAGGACGTTGCGCTGGCGCTCTTCAACTTCCTTGAGCACTTCCCGTTCTCGTCTGTGCTGTCGTTTATCGCCATGGCGATGGTCATCGTCTTCTTTGTCACCTCGGCCGACTCCGGGGCGATGGTGGTGGATACGCTGGCATCCGGCGGCGAGGCCAATACTCCCGTCTGGCAGCGCATTTTCTGGGCCGCGCTGATGGGCGTGGTGGCGATTGCGCTGCTGCTCGCGGGTGGGTTAAGCGCGCTGCAAACCGTCACCATCGCCAGCGCGTTACCGTTTTCCATCATCCTGCTGATTTCCATCTACGGGCTGCTCAAAGCGCTGCGTCGGGATTTAACCAAACGCGAGAGCCTGAGCATGGCGACCATTGCGCCGACCGCGGCCCGCAATCCTATTCCGTGGCAGCGTCGTTTACGCAACATTGCCTATCTGCCAAAACGATCGCTGGTGAAACGCTTTATGGACGAAGTCATCAAACCGGCGATGATCCTCGTGCAGGAGGAGTTGAGCAAGCAGGGCACGGTGAGCCGAATCAGCGATGCCTCCGACGATCGTATTCGTCTTGAGGTGGACTTAGGCAACGAACTGAACTTCCTCTATGAGGTGAGGCTGCGGGGCTATAACTCTCCGACCTTTGCCCTGTCGGCGATAGACAACGACGAACAGCAGGCGGAGCAACACCGATACTATCGTGCGGAAGTCTACCTCAAAGAAGGGGGACAGAATTACGACGTGATGAGCTGGAACCAGGAGCAGCTGATCAACGATATTCTCGACCAGTACGAAAAGCATCTGCACTTCCTGCATCTGGTTCGTTAACATCATTATGCCGCCTCCTCAGGCGGCATTTTTTATGCCCAACTACGCGGCTATGCCGTGTTTGCACGCCCCCTTTAAAATCCTTCTTCTATACTCAGTTACGTTTAGTGATCTATGCCGCTGTTTTTCTTACTGCCTGAGTTTTTCGCTATTGCCCATGCAAGTCGCAGCCGCATAAATCCACGAGCCTGAATTATTGGTTAATTTTGTTTTGATAGGGGGAGTTCCTGGTATGTTACATTCTCAATCCTCCCGCGCTGGCACGATATTGCTGCTGCTGGCTGCGGTCATTGGCGTCGCGGTGGCGTTATACGCCTGGCTGACGCCTCTTACCGGCGTTACCGATACCATCGGTGCGCTGGGCGTCGCCATTGCCAGCGCGGTACTGGCGGTACTGACCTTGATGTTACGTGCCGCATCTGGTCGTGGGGCGCGTATCTTTCTGGTTATCGTCACCCTCGTGGTACTCATTGGTATTGGGTTCGCCGCCGCGCTGCTGCACCAGTACATCATTACTGCAGCGATGGTGGTCGGCCTGATTGGTCTGATTATGCTGAGCAGCAAGCCCGTTCACCACAATACCCGCGTCAGAGCCTGAGGAGTCCCACCCGTGTATAACGATAAACACTACCCCTTTATGAAAGTCAGCATGACGGCGCTGGCGCTGCTGATCGCGCCACTCTCTGTGCAGGCGCAGGAGAAAGCCACTGAGGCCTCTCAGGGAACGCAAGAAGAGCTCAACGTGGATGCAGCGGATCAGCAGGCGCCGGGAACCACCAAAACCACCGATGAAGCCTCTACCGGGCAGAGTGAGGGACAAAAAGTGGCTTCGGCTGAGCAACCAGCGACCCCGCTGGTGCCCTCTGCCGCCACCTGGGACAGCTTCCACGGACAGCTTAACGCGCAGAAATACAGCCCGTTGACCCAGATCACGGCGGAGAACGTCGGTAAATTGACCAAAATCTGGGAGTTCCATACCGGCGACGTGTCGGATGGTAAAGGCGACACCCCTGCAACCGTCTGGTCAGCAACGCCCATTTTTGCTAACGAGACGCTCTATATCGGTACCCCTTTCGATCGCCTGATTGCGCTGGATCCGGGCACCGGGAAAGAGAAGTGGCACTACGACACGAAGTCTTCGCGTAAAGCGCTAACCCAGCCGGTGCTGAAAAACCGCGGCGTCTCCTACTGGCAGGCCAAAGAGCCGGTCGCCGGTGAAGCCTGTCAGAAGATCGTCTATATGGGCACCGTGGACGGCAAGCTCTTTGCGCTGGATGCCGATTCAGGCAAACCCTGTACCGGTTTTGCGGACAACGGCGTGCTGGATGTGAATCAGTGGAACACCGTTAACGCCAAATTCCCGCTCTCCATCCTGCAACCGCCAACGGTGGTGGGTAACCACCTGCTGGTGGGCTGGGCCGGCAAAGACTGGGCTTATGCCGAAGCACCTCCGGGCACCGTATTTTCTATCAATGCCCAGACCGGCGAGCGGGAATGGTCCTTCGAGGCGATCCCGGAAGAGATTCGCCAGCGCACCGGGACGGCCAACGTCTGGACGCACATGTCTGCCGACGAGGCCAACGGCCTGGTTTATCTGCCGGTCTCCTCTCCGTCGCCTAACTACTGGGGCGGTAACCGTGTAGATGCGATCCCGCTTGGCACCTCGACAACCGCGCTGGATATCAATACCGGTAAAGTGGTCTGGTCCCGCCAGTGGGTGCATCACGACGTGTGGGATTACGATATCAACTCCGCGCCAACGCTGATGGATATCACCGTAGACGGCAAGCAGATCCCGGCTCTGGTTCAGGCCACCAAGCAGGGCTTCCTGTTTGTGGTTAACCGCCTGACGGGGGAGGACGTCTGGCCTATCGAGGAGCGTCCGGTGCCGCAGGGCGACGGTTCAGTGCAGGGGGAAAAACTTTCGCCAACCCAGCCGTTCCCGACCAAACCTGCGCCGCTGCTCGATCAGTCGAAAAAGCCGGAGATCTGGAAGCTGGCCGATATGGTGGGTGCCGGTCAATGTTCCCGCCTGTGGGATAACCTGACCTATGAGGGGATGTACACACCGCCTACCGCCAAAGGCGAGGGGGCGCTGACCTATCCGGACAGCGCCGGTGGCGTGCAGTGGGGCGGGGTGGCGTTCGATCCGAATAAGCAGATCGCTATCGTCAACACCTCGCATATCGTGCAGTACGTGAAGCTCTACAGCCGCGAAGATTACGATAAAGCCGATAAAACTGCCGGTAACGAGAGCGGCTTTGCACCGCAGGAAGGCGCGCCTTACGGCATGCGTCTGCTGGTGGCCAATAACTGGCTGGGCATGCCGTGCTGGAAACCACCGTTTGGTGAGATCGTCGCGCTGGATATGCATACGGGTGACGTGAAGTGGCGTCGTCCGGTTGGCGCCTCGCAGCAGTACGGCTTCTTTATGCCGGAAAGCTGGGGCTCCCCAACCATCGGCGGACCGGCTATCACCGCGGGTGGCGTGATCTTCATCGGTGCCTCTATGGACGCCAAAGTACGCGCTTATTCCGTGGAAAGCGGTGAAGAGCTATGGTCCGATCAGGTTGAAGCCCCGGCTGTGGCGAACCCGTCGGTCTATGAGTACAAAGGGCGTCAGTATGTGGCGTTTGTCGCGGGCGGGAATACGATCCTGAAGGATCAGGTAGGCGACCAGGTTGTCGTTTACGCCCTGCCTGAATAATTCCTCGACGCGCAATGTCATCATAATGGGGCCTGCGGGCCCCTTTTTATATTCACTGCTCGCTCAATCTGGGCACTGACTCGCCAGCCATTGTCCGACAATGGGCCATAATGTTTCCGCACAGCGCGTGCGGAAAAACCCCATATGCCCCACGCCGGGCAGGCAAAATCCGCATGACGGATCTCGCGGCGGTCGATTTTTGCGTTTTTGACCGGCTCTATCAGGCGCGTAATGGCCTCAGGATTAGCCCACGGATCGTCGTCAAACCCCATAACCATCAGAGGGAGCCTGACCTCAGCCGCTCTTCGACGCGCATCCCAGTCAGGATCGTCGTAGAAGTAACCCGGCATGGCGCTCCAGCGCCCCCACTGCCGCATGACAGGCGCCGGTAAATCTTCTCCCAGCCCGAGGCGTTTTGCCGGCATATAACCAAATATACGGCAGAGGAGTGGACCGAGAACGCGCAGCAAGCACCAGACGCGCACTTTTTCCGCCGTCTGTTTTATGGAGCGGGTCACCCCGGCGTGGGATGCCACAATGACCGCAGCCTGAAGATGCCGGGTAGCCGTCGACAGCAGAACGGCGTGCCCACCCACGCTGTGCCCAACAGCCAGCAGGCTAAGATCGGGGAAACGTGACCTGGCCCAGGCCGTAATGCAGCCCACATCCTGTTCGATCCAGTCTGACATGGAGACATTGCAGCTGCGGAGCATCCCCGACGTTGAACGACCTGTACCCCGAAAGTCATAGGTCAGGACGCTGAATCCATACTCGTAAAGATACTCAGCAAAACGCTGATAAAATTCCTGCACAACCGCTGTCGCGGGGTGAAGGATAACCAGCGCGCGGGCATCTTCTCTCTCCCAAAGCGTGGCAGCGAGAGAGTCGCCTTCATTTAGCGGTATCATCATTGAATGCATAGGTAAACCTTGGTTGAGTGGTCATACCAGTTATGAATTAAAGACAATAGCCGCTTCTGATGTGTCTGGCGATTTTTTCTTGTCTGGAATTTGACGGTTGTCAGCAGAAGATGATGCGTGCGGGGTTGTACAAAAGGCGAACACATTCAATTTCCTGAATTTTTTGCTTTACATAACCACCAGAGATGTTTATAGTGCGCCTCACTCTGGAAGCGTGGCCGAGCGGTTGAAGGCACCGGTCTTGAAAACCGGCGACCCGAAAGGGTTCTAGAGTTCGAATCTCTACGCTTCCGCCAAATTTAAAAACCCTGCGATAGCAATATCGCAGGGTTTTTTGCTTTTGTGCTTTTTCAGCAAAAGTTGACGTCTTCTGCGCAACTTATTTCCCTGGTTGAAGGTAAGCGCTGTCATAAATTTTATCGATACGTGATTTTGCCACTAACATCATTTTCATCGAAACATGATTGATCTAACATAAAATTATCTACTCTGCGGACGTGAGGCGAAGTGCTACATTGAATGATAAAAAGAAAAGCACCATCAAAGATGTCGCTGCTTTAGCCGAAGTATCAATCGGTGTTGTCTCCCGTGTATTGAATCCCGGAACCGGTTCAGTTTCCGAACGTACCCGGCAGCGGATTATCGCTGCCATGCAAACCCTAAGTTACACCCCGCAGAGCGCCGCGCGTGAACTCAAGACAAACCTGAACAATACCATCGGCTTGGTTGTGGCCGACATCAGTAACGACTTTTTCTCTGAAATTTCGGATCTCATTGTACGGCGCGCTCGCGAAATGGCGATGAACGTCATCCTGGTCACGACGCAGGAAGATCCCTTGCTTGAGCGGGAAAGCCTGGAAATGTTGATGCAAAAGCGGGTCAAAGCCATCATCGCAACGCCGACAAGCGCTAATAAGGATATGTGGCAATCGATCAGTAACATGGGGATAGCGATCGTGTTTATCGATCGCTATCTGGAGGATTTTACAGGCGCCAGTGTTATTGGGTTTAACAATGAAACCTCTGCTCGCCAGGCGACCTCTTATCTGGTCGAGCAAGGCCATCGGCGTATTGGGTGGATAAGTGGGCCCCTCAATACATCCACTTCTTTGCAAAGACTGGAAGGTTACAAGAAAGGTCTGCAGGCGCAGGGAATTGAATGTAATAAACAGCTTATCGCAGTGAAGAATTTTCGCGATCCACTCGCCAGCCAGTCGCTTGATGAATTGCTGTCGCTTGCAGATCCACCGACAGCAATCATTATTGGCAATACGTCAATCGCACCGGTCATCATGTCGCGGATCCGCGAGCTAAAATTGGCTGTGCCCGATGACCTTTCCGTCATCGTTTATCATGACAGTCACTGGAGTCGTCTACTGAGCCCGTCCATTAGCGTTATAAAACATCCCCTTGAAGAACTGGCCAGTAAAGCACTGTTGAGTTTATCCAGTGAACAGCAAAAACCCTGCGAACTGGATAGCATATTAGTTAAAAGAGAAAGTGTTTCCAGGATTAAATAGCCACATTATTTAAACGCTGAATTTGCTTAATAATGGCGCAATGATCCAGGTCACCCTCTCCGGCATCAATCATCTGGCTGAAGAGTTGATTCACTGTTTCTGTTAACGGTAGGGTCAAATTAAGCTGCTTCGCCAGTGCTACAGCACTGCGCGTGTCTTTAAGCTGCCACTTTGCAGCGCCCCGAGCTTTAAAGTCCCCTTTAACCATGCGTTCGCCCTGGTGTTGCAACAATGTGGAATCTGCAAACCCGCCTAGTAGGGCTTCGCGCACTTTTTCTGGATCGGCACCGCCGCGTTGCGCGAGAGTAAAAGCTTCTGACAATAAACTTAAGGTTCCGGCGACAATAATCTGGTTTGCAAGTTTGGTGAGCTGACCGGCTCCAACTTCTCCGACATGCGTGACTTTCCCCAGGTGTGATAGCAAAGGACGAAGGCTATCAATGAGCTGCCTGTTTCCTCCCGCCATTAAGGATAATGAACCTTTCTCTGCGCCTGTTGTTCCGCCGGAAACAGGGAGATCGACATAGTGGGCCTGAACACTATGGGCCTTACGCGCTTGTTCAACCACAATGTCCGGCGACAGGGTACTCATCATGAGGATGATTGTATCTGGACCAATGTACTGAAGTGAGTCGTGATTGAATATCACCTCATCGCACGCTGTTGCATCACTTAACAAACAGATGATGAGCTCACTGTCAGCCAGTAACTGCGAAGCAGATTGTTCGATCTTTACGCCAGCGCTTGCCAGTTGCAGCGCTTTTTCTTGCGACCTGTTCCACACCGTGACCGAATATCCGGCAGCGACAAGTCGACGCGCCACTGGTTGTCCCATCAACCCCGTACCCAACAAGCCAATACGCATTTCGCTTTTCATTTGTCCTCCTGATATACCCGCAACAGTAGCCGTTGCGGGTATCACCCTGTTTATAATCCCGCAAGATTGACCATTTGCTTGCGCAATTCGACGATATCCAGATTGTTGTCAAAATGAACATCGGAGAAACGAATCGCCTTATCTTTTGCGACATCCTTCACCAGTCGGACATGATGGGCCAGCCCCATTGGCAAAAAATCTTGTGCCACACTGATGCTGGCTGGCAAGGCATTGGCCCAGACAGTAAACCCGCCTTCACCATCCAGCATCTCACCCGCTTTGAGATCGCGTTTTGCCGTTGCAACCGCATCGCCCCGGAAACTTAATGCTGTCCCGGTAGCTTCTCCTCGTAATACCGCGGAGAGAATACTGATGCTGGTTTCCAGACCAATCAGATGGAAAGGGCGCCACATCGACGCGTACCAGCCGCTTGGGTCGGTCAGTAATCCGTACTGTTTGAAACAGGCCCGGCTGTATTCATCCCGGGCTTTAAATGTCACGAAAACGCCGTAGCGGATATTGTTAAGCACCTCACGTCCGTCAGGCTCCTGACTGGCTGCGATATCCACAAGCCCACTGCGACCCAGGCGCCCGCCATCAGATGCCGGTGAGAAGACCCGCGCCAGGTCATGCACCCCGGCAGGGGGAAAT
Organism: Leclercia sp. LSNIH1; assembly: GCF_002902985.1. Lineage (NCBI taxonomy): Bacteria > Pseudomonadati > Pseudomonadota > Gammaproteobacteria > Enterobacterales > Enterobacteriaceae > Leclercia > Leclercia sp. LSNIH1. The sequence goes on from NZ_CP026167.1 coordinate 2,628,309, forward strand.
TCCAGTCCGTTATCGGGACAGTCTAATCCGGTTGCGTTGGCGACAGCCGCCATCTCAATGGCCGCTTTAGTACCATCGGTAAACGAGTTGTACATTTTTGGGTTAAAGTCCCCGGCAGCAACTTCTTCGTCAGACCAGCCAAAGAATCCCCAGACGGTATCCGGTGTGGAGTAGCGGTATCGCGGTTCGTAATTCATCCCTTTACCTGCGGCAACGATTTCAAAGCCACAGGCTTTAGCCCAGTCAACCAGTTCACAAATGATCGCCGGTTGATCACCATAAGCCATGCTGTAAATCACCCCGTTCTGGCGCGCACGTTCCGCTATCAAAGGCCCGCACAACACGTCGGCTTCCACATTTACCATCACCACGTGTTTTCCATTTTCGACCGCATGGAGAGCGTGACGAGTGCCGGCCAGAGGATGTCCCGTCGCTTCAACTATGCAATGGATTTGCTCACACCGGATCAGCTGTTCTGCATCCTCAACGACGCAGGTTGTGCCTTCGCGTAAAGCTGCTTCGATGTTATGCGCCTGATACTGCGATTCTGGCCATCCCACACGCGCCAGGGCATCACGGGCTTTCGGGACATCCAGGTCTGCAACGGCCACCACATGCAGCCCTTCCAGGTGTCGCAGTTGGGCAAGTACCATCGAACCAAATTTGCCGGCGCCGATAATGCCCACACGAACAGGCTGTGCTGAACCCGATTTTGCGGCACAGGCACGCTCAGCTAACAATGCTGCTAAGTTCATTTTCTTCTCCTTTAAGGGGGATGGATTAACGCCAGCCAGCAATCTGACGGCGATTTCTGCTCATGAGATAAATCAGCAACGGCGAGAACAAAACCAGGACAGCTAACAGATAGAGACCGCTCTGTGATTTACCGGAAATCGAGATAACGAGGCCAACCAGGAAGGGCCCGAAGAACCCACCAATATTGCCAATTGAGTTAATCAGTGCCATGCCACCGGCACAGCCTCGGCTGGTAAGAAAGGATGCTGGAAGGGTATAAAACGTCGGCACGCATGACAGCATACCCACCGTCGAAAGCGTTAACCCCACCATGGATATCACGGGTGAGTCGCTGATAGCGGCGACCACAAATCCGACAGAAAAGAGCAGCGATGGAAGAATAAAATGCCAGGTTCGCTCATTGGTTTTATCAGAGTGATTCGACCACCAACACATCACCACCGCGCCTGCGATATAGGGAATCGTACCCAGCATGCCGACAACAGTATCAGAGTAATCGAAGCGCTTGATAAACTGCGGCATCCAGAAACCGAGGCCTGTGAGACCAATGACGGTAAAGAAATAGGCCATCCCCAGCAGCCAGACTCGTCGGTCTTTGATCATTTCCCTGAAACCGGAGTGTCCGGCGGACAAGGTCGCCTGTTGGTCTTTTTCCATCAGGTCCTGATAAGCCTGACGCTCTTCGGGTTTAAGCCAGGACGCTTTGGACGGTTTATCGGTAAGATAAAGAAAAACCACAACGGATAAGATGACAGGCGGGCAGCCTTCAATTAAAAATAGCCACTGCCAACTCTCCAGCCCCCCAACATTATGGAAATTATCGAGAATATAACCCGAGATCGGATTGGCGATAATAGCAGCCAGCGGAACACCCAAATAGTAAATGGAGAAGACCTTAGCCAGCTCCCTTTTGGGAAACCAGGTTGTGAGATAGAAAACAATACCTGGCGCCAGTCCCGCCTCGGCCACGCCCAGTAAAAAGCGCAGGATACTAAGCGTCACCACGCCTTGTGCAAACGCCATCGCCATGGAAATAATGCCCCATGTGATCATGATTCGGGCTAACCAGAAGCGTGCACCGTATCGTTCCAGCAGCACATTGCTGGGAATTTCAAACAGAATATAACCGAAGGAGAATATCCCCACAGCAAATCCAAAATGTTCAGGCGTTAACCCCAGGGATTGATTCATGGTTAACGCGGCCATGCCGATATTTGAGCGATCTATAAACGCAAGCAGATACATCAGCAGTATCAGGGGCATCAGCCGAAATTTGGCTTTTTTTATCGCCCCCCTTGCCAGCGATGAAATTTCTGTTTGGCCTGGCTCAGGCGTAACACTCACACCGGCCAGCGTACTATCGAACTCTTCTACGTGTTTCATGATGTATCCCAGTAGCGTTTAACCCACTGAAAATCACGGAAAATGCATGAATACCGCGACAGTTTTATGAAAAAGTAAAACGTTTTACTTTTTCAAGAGTTTTACGACTGATACAGAAACAGTCAAGAGATGCGCGGGGAAAGTTAATAAATTGTGACTAGGTTAACGAGTTGTAAATGATCATGCTTTCAGACGGGGAAGGATACCCGTGATGCCACGGGTATCCGAAACATCAGGACTTAAACAGGTTCTTCAGGGTGTGCGGCTGGCAACGAAGATACTGTTCCGGCGCATGGACCTGGGCGCCCAGCGCCGCTGCCGCATGCCATGGCCAGCGCGGGTTATAGAGTGCGCCGCGGGCGATGGCAATAAAATCAGCATCCCCGCTGGCTACGATGGATTCCGCATGCTCGGGCTCGGTAATTAATCCCACCGCCACCACCGGAATATTTACCGCAGCTTTCACCGCCCTTGCCAGCGGCACCTGATAGCCCGGATAGACCTCAATCTTCTGATCCGGATGCAGACCGCCGCTGGAGACATGGATCACGTCAACGCCACGCGCTTCCAGCATTCTGGAGAACTCGACCGCTTCTTCAAGGTTAAATCCGCCTTCCACCCAGTCCGTCCCGGAGATACGCACGCTGATGGCTCTCTCCGCCGGGAAGGCTTCCCGCACCGCGTCGACAATTTCCAGTGGGAACCGGGCTCTGTTTTCCAGCGAACCGCCGTAATTATCCGTGCGCTGATTAGAGAGCGGCGATAAAAACTGATGGAGCAGATAGCCGTGGGCGGCGTGGATCTGGATCAGATCGATATTCAGTCTGGCAGCACGTTTTGCGGCCTCAGCGAACTGGTTGCGGATTTCGGCTAAGCCCTCGCTGTCGAGAGCGGTTGGCGGGACATAGCCCTCGTTGTAAGGCACTGCAGAAGGGGCTAACGTCTGCCAGCCCCCTTGCTGGTCGGGTGGGATTTGCTGCCCCCGATGATCCCACGGCTTGTGCGTTGACGCTTTTCTGCCCGCGTGGGCCAGCTGGATGCCAACAGGAATATCTGACCACTTACGCAGGGTATCCAGCACCCGGCCCATCGCTTCCTCGGTTTTGTCATCGTAGAGCCCGACGTCAGCGTAGGTAATGCGGCCTTCCGGGGAGACGGCTGCCGCCTCAATGGTAAGCAGACCCGCACCGGAAAGGGCCAGTTGCCCCAGATGAAGGGTATGCCAGTCATTCATGCAGCCCTCTTCGGCAGAATACTGACACATGGGGGCGATCACGATGCGATTGTCGAGTTCAAGATTGCGGATACGTAACGGTGTAAACAGCTTGGGTTGAGACATACATGTCACTCCAGATTGCAGCGTTAGAAACAGGGGAGGGCGATTTTTACCCTTATATATTCATCAACATAACGCAGAGATAACGATAACTGAACCTGCCGTTTATGCAAAAGTCCGCTGCGTCAGACGCAACGCTTTAATGATTACGCTATTCACTTTGCGACGTTGCTGAAAGATGCGCCATCAGAAAATCGACAATCACTTTCACTTTTTTGCTGTTCCTGCGGGTGGGGTGTGCCGTGAGTATGTGGCGGGAGGCGCGATGCGCGCCGTGACATGGGCGGCTTTATTGTTGCTCCAGATAATGGCAGTAAAACATGGTGCGGGCTTTATTTAAAAACCTGTCCAGAGCATTCGAAATAAAACTTCAGTTGTCTGTATAGGTATTTTAAAGTAAACATTAATATTCGATTTTTGTTTATTGGTTCGTTATAAGATTTATCTTAATATTAATTTCACTGCTAGTTTTCCTCATGGGTATAATTGCAAAGGTAGCCAATTTATAGGGCTGAATGTTATTTTTATGTGGCCATTTCTCACCATGATAGTGCAATAAAATACAAAAATATTAAGATTAATCAATGATATCAATGTTGACATGTCAACATTGCCGGGACGGCTAGTTTGCGCAGCAGATCCCCGGTTGTTTTTTAGGGTGACGGGAAATATTATTTTCTGTGCGTAGGTGTATTAAACGCATTTTATTATTTTATAAAGGGCGATTAATCAGGAGAGTAATGCATTCTGGTTAACCAGTAGCGGCATTCTGTTTAAAGGGAAACGCAGAAGGGATGAATATCATGACCGAAGGGCATCGGTCCACCTCATCATGAATAACAAGTAAAGTTGAGCGTAATAATGAAAGATCAAATTCGCGTAGCTGCAATTCTGGCGGGCGCGCTGGCCTCTGGTGCCGCATTTTCTAATAATATGACCACGAATCCGGGTGCTGCCGCGGGTACGCAAAACACCGGCGGGATCGTGGAGTTCAGCGGTGAAATCGTCGACGCCTCCTGCAATATCACTACCAAAAGCAAAGACGTGCAGGTTGACCTGGGGAAATGGGGCGCAAGCTATTTCACCGCAGCAGGCACCGAAACGACTAAAACCCCTTTCAAAATTGAGGTAGATAACTGTCCGGCATCGGTGACGACGGTTGCCGTGCTGTTCGATGGTCAAAAAGATGCCCTTGATGCCACCCTGCTGGCGGTGGCCGGTGGAGCGAAAGGTGTGGGTATTAAATTGTATAACAACGGCGCTTCCAGCTCTCAGGTTGCCCTGGGGACGGTTTCAGCGAGCGTTCCGGTAGCCTCCGGTAAAGCCACGGTGCCCTTTTTTGCCGACTACGTCTCCACGGAGAAGACCGTCACCCCGGGTGCGGCTAATGGCGTTGCAAACTTCCTGATGGTTTATAACTGATCCCCGCATGAGCAGGCCCTGCGCCTGTTCATTTTCTTTTTTGTCCAATGGTATCTGCACGATGAAACAGCTTCTTGCCGCTGTGATGACCGCTTTTCTTCTGGTCTGCGCCACCGCTCAGGCCGGGGTAGTGATGGGCGGAACCCGCGTGATCTATGAGGAAGGGAAACGCGAAGCCACCATTACGGTGACGAACATGGATACCCGTGTTCCCTACCTGGTGCAGTCGTGGGTTGAAAACCAGGCCGCAGACGATAAACGCCCGGTGCCTTTTGTGGTTACGCCGCCGCTCTTTCGCCTCGATCCTGAGCAGGAGAACGTCCTGCGGATCAGCTTCACCGGGGGCGCATTGCCTACAGACCGGGAGTCAGTGTACTGGCTGTGCGTGAAAAACATCGCCCCGACGCAAAAAGCGGCGTCCAACAAGCTCCAGATCAACGTGAAATCGAAGTTCAAGCTCTTCTGGCGGCCAAAAGGGCTGGGCGAGGCCAAAGACGCCTGGCAGAAGCTGACCTTTACCCGGCAGGGTAACCGGCTGGTGGCCCATAACCCGACGCCGTTTTATGTCTCCCTCTACAGCCTGACGGTCGGCGGAAAAGCGATCCCCGAACCGGGCATGATCGCGCCTAAGAGCAGCCAGATATGGACGGGGGTCGGCACCGGGCAGGTGACGTGGCGCGCCATTAACGACTCTGGCGGTATCACTGACGCCGCGCAGCAGTAACCGGGGGCGAGGGTGAAAACGAACACTTCACGCCGCGACGGTGCGTTACTGCTGGCAACGCTCCCCACTGCGCTGTTGATGATCTCGAGGCCCGGGGTGGTGCGGGCAGAAGATTACTTCGATCCGGCGGCGCTGGAACTGAGCTCTGCGCAGCAAAAAACCGCCGATCTGCACTATTTTGCCACCGCAGGCGGGCAGCAGCCCGGCACCTGGCCGGTCACCATCTGGGTCAATGACCAGCAGGTCAGCGAGGGGAATATCACCTTCGTGGAGGAGAATGGTACCCTTGTGCCAGTGCTGACGGCGGCCCAGCTGGCGGAATATGGCGTCAACGTTAGCGCGTTCTCCTCATTTGAACGCCTGCACGACGGGGAAACCTTCACCCGTATCGGCCAGTACATCCCGGATGCCAGCAGCCGGTTCGACTTCCCGACCCAGCGGCTGAACCTGAGTATTCCCCAGGCGGCAATGAACGTTCAGCGCGAGGGGTATATTGATCCCGCACGCTGGGATGAGGGGATACCGGCGGTGTTTGTCGACTACACGCTCTCCGGCGCGCAAACCGGGCAATCCACCCATAACGGGCGCTCCACCTTCCTCAACCTGCGCAGCGGGGTGAACCTCGGGCCGTGGCGGCTGCGCAACACCTCGTCCATGCAGTACGACTCCACCCGGCGCTGGCAGTCGCTCAGTACATACCTGCAACGGGACGTCGCCCCGCTGAAAAGCCAGCTGCGGATTGGGGATACCTACACCAGCGGGGAGGTGTTTGACAGCGTGCAGTTTCGCGGCGTCCAGCTGATGTCAAATGAAGAGATGCTCCCGGACAGCCTGCGCGGTTTTGCTCCGGTGATCCGCGGCGTCGCCCACAGTAACGCCAAAGTGACCATCTCCCAGCATGGCTATGTGATCTACGAAACCTACGTCTCCCCGGGGGCGTTTGCCATTAAGGATCTCTATCCGACCGCGCAGAGCGGCGACCTGGAGGTCAACGTGAAGGAGAGCGACGGTTCGGAGCGCACCTTTACCCAGCCGTTCTCGTCCGTGCCGTTTATGCTGCGGGAGGAGCGGGTAAAATACAGCCTCAGCGCCGGGCGATTTCACCCAGGCCACGATGAGAGCCGCACCCCGGCGTTTATCCAGAGCACGCTGTTTTACGGTTTACCGGCAGCCTTTACCCTGTCTGGCGGCACGCAACTGGCCGATGATTATTACGCGCTGGCCCTCGGGGTGGGGCATAGCTTAGGGAAGCTGGGCTCGCTGGGTACCGACGTGACGCTGGCAGACACCACAACCCCCTCCGGCAAGCGCTACCGCGGCCACTCCCTGCGGGCGCAGTATCAGAAAAGTTTTGCCCGGGCGGGCACCTCGTTCAGCCTCGCCAGCTACCGCTACTCCTCCAGCGGGTTTTACGACTTCAGTGAGGCGATGAGGCTGGAGCAACGTTACGGGCTGGTGGATAACAAACGCACCCGGGAAGAGGTTGCCATCAGCCAGACCCTCGGCGAGGTGGGTAACCTGTCGTTGTCCGCTTACGTTCAGGATTACTGGCACAACCAGAGCAGCGACAAAACGCTCCATGCCGGCTTTTACAGCGCCTGGAAAGGGATCTCCTGGGGGCTGGGCTACTACTATACCCAGTCCAGCGGACACAATAATCCCGATCGCTCCTGGTCCTTCAATATCACCATTCCGCTGGGTGGTTCGCTTGCCAGCAGTTCAGTGAGCTACACCACCTCGTCGGATAATCGCGGCTATACCTCGCACCAGGTGTCGATGTATGGCTCGGTGCCGAAGAGCCCGAATCTTTACTACGCCGTGCAGCAGGGCTACGCCAGCCAGGGGCAGGGGAGTAACAGCGGCGCATCCCTCGACTACCACGGCGGCTATGGGCAGGCGCAGCTGGGTTACCGACACGATCGCGACAGCAGCCAGCTCACCTGGGGAGCGTCGGGCTCCATCGTTGCGCACCCGCATGGCATCACATTGGGGCAGAGTCTGGGGGACAGCTTTGCCATCGTGCGTGCGCCGGGGGCGATCAACGTGGCTGTTCAGAACGGCAGCAACGTTCATACCGACTGGCGGGGTTACGCGGTGGTGCCTGCGCTGACGGCCTGGCACAAAAACGTCATTACCCTTGATACCGAATCGATGACCAGCGACACCGACGTAGAACAGTTCGGCGCGACGGTGATCCCCGGCGGTGGGGCGGTGGTCGAGGCAAACTTCCGGACCCATATCGGCCATCGCGTGCTGTTTACCCTGCATGACCGTTCGGGGCCAGTGCCGTTTGGCGCCAGCGCCCAGCTGGCAGGCGATCGCAATGCCGCCACCGGCATGGTGGCCGACGGCGGAATGGTCTACCTGAGCGGTATTCCGGATACCGGCACCCTGGAGGTGAACTGGAATGACAAAGGGGAAGCCCACCGCTGCACGCTGCCTTTCCACATCGCCGCCGACCAGCCGGATGCGGTGAAGCGTATCGAGGCAGCCTGTTTATCACAATGAGGATATTAACCATGCGGTTAGTCTGTTTACTTATGACGGTCGCCGGGCTGTTCAGCCCTGGCGTATGGGCGGCAGCCTGCAATGGCGATACCGGCCAGATGACCATCAACGTTCAGAACATCAAGTATCTCCCTTCGCTGCGTAACAACACCCAGATGACCAGCATCATGGCCGACAGCGGCAGCGGGTTTCGTTTTAGCTGCGATCAGGAGGCCCGGCAGGCCGGGGCAATAGCGGTGAAATATGAACAGGAGCGCACCGGGAATGAGACCTTTATCAATGGCCGAATGGTGTTTGAGTCGGCCATTCCGGGTATCGGCTATGCCCTGGGCTTCCAGTGTAGCGGCGGGCCGATCCACTACCTGGACGGCTCCGGTATGCATGAGACGCAGGTCTGTAACAGCAGCGAAAACCCCGCGCTGCTGCACCAGGAACATATCGTGGTGAAGGCGTTTATCACCTTCTTTAAAACCGGTGACGTCAGCCTCGTCAGCGGCAACCACGCCAACGCTTCGCCGTTGGGGGCGGTCGGTAAACTCTATGTCGATATTCCCGGCTCAGGCACAACCGGCACGCCCATCAGCGCCGACCTGACGGCGATGAACGTGGATATCGGCGCGGTGGGCAGTTGTAATGTCACCACCCCGACCATTTTTGTCGATTTAGGCAAGGTTAACCGCGCCGATTTTAAAGGGGTGGGGCAGACGGCGGGGACGGCGAAGAGATTGACCATTCCGGTCTATTGTTCGCAGCCAGCGCAGATCAAAATTGGCTTTTTTGGCACGCCAGCCGCCACCGGCATCACCGATACGCTGGCCATTACCCCGTCGCCGTCGAGCGCCAGCGGCGTGGGGGTCAGGCTGAGCTACGGCAATAATGGCGCCAGTGCGCCGGTCGCGGGCACTGCCCTGCACATCAACGAGGCCGGAAACCTGCCGGGTCTGGGACAGGTGACCGCGACAAATGCCGCCAGCGCCCAGCCTTTCCACTTTGTTGCCCAGCTGGTACAGACTGACCCGACCGTGACGGCGGGGTGGGCAAACACCACTGCCACCTTTGCGCTGGAGTATAACTAGCCTTCTGCGAACGGGCGTCGGTTCACGCGTGCCCGTTTTACATCTTCCCGTCAGGCCTGCAAAATAGCGCTCTCACTTTTCGCTAAAGATCATAACGATGAAAAAATCCCTGCTCTGTATGCTCCTCGTTTGCCTGTCTGGTTCCGCTCTCGCCGCCACCCCGGAGGAGGCGCTGGTCGCGGAGGCGGTGAACCCCACCATGACCGCGTTGATGCACGACCAGTCGATCCCAGGCATGGCCGTTGCGGTCATCTATAAGGGCCAGACCTATTTCTTCACTCAAGGGCTGGCGGATGTCGCCGGGAAAAAGCCCGTCACCCGGCAAACCTTGTTTGAGCTGGGCTCGGTGAGCAAAACCTTTACCGGGGTGCTCGGCGGCGATGCGGTGGCGCGCGGGGAGATTGCCCTCAACGATCCGGCCAGCAACTACTGGCCCGCGCTGTCAGGCAAGCAGTGGCAGGGCATCAGCCTCCTCCATCTGGCGACCTACACCGCAGGGGGACTCCCGCTCCAGGTGCCGGAGAGCGTGACCGATGCCGCAGCGCTGCAAACGTACTATCAGACCTGGCAGCCAGCATGGACGCCGGGTACTAAACGCCTCTACGCCAATGCCAGCATCGGCCTGTTCGGCGCCCTGGCGGTCAAGCCCTCAAAGATGAGTTTCGAGCAGGCGCTCACCCGCCGGGTGCTGGAACCGCTGAAGCTGAGCCACACCTGGGTAACCGTACCGGCAAGCGAACAAGCGAACTATGCCTGGGGTTACCGGGACGGTAAGGCGGTGCACGTCTCGCCAGGGATGCTCGATGCCGAAGCCTACGGGGTAAAAACCTCCATCGTGGATATGGCAGGCTGGCTACAGGCCAACCTGCAACCGGACAGCATTAAAGACGCATCGCTGAAAAAAGGGGTGGAGATTGCCCAGTCACGCTACTGGCAGGTAGGCGAGATGTATCAGGGGCTGGGCTGGGAGATGCTCAACTGGCCGGTCTCCTCCCGGACGCTGGAGCAGGGGGCGGATAATAAATATGCCCTGGCTGCCCACGATGCCACGGCTATCGCGCCTCCACAGCCGCCGGTGCAAGCCTCATGGGTACATAAAACCGGCTCGACCGGCGGATTTGGCAGCTACATCGCCTTTATCCCGGAGAAGAACCTCGGCATTGTGATGCTGGCGAATAAAAGTTACCCCAACAGCGAGCGGGTCAAGGCTGCGTACCGCATTCTTGCAGCATTACAGTAAGGTTTATGCCCTGAAAGGCCCGGCAAGCGTAGCGCTGCCGGGCCTGTAAAGTGGCAGAAACAAACTTCAACAGGTAAACGCCATCTCCTTTGCCAGCAGGAACGGACGCAGATAACCCACGGTATTCGACAGCGGGATCACCTCATCCGCCAGATTGATATTTAACACCTCGCGAATGTATGCCCGGCGGCTGGCAATCCGCGCCCACAGTTCCGGGTACGCCGCCTGAATTTTCTCCTGCAAGGCCTGGTCCGCCAGAGCGACGCTCTCCTCAGCGCTCACGCCGGTATAGCCGGAAACAGAGGGGATGATATCGAGTTGCAGGATCATGCCGCTTTTTAGCGTCTCGGCAGAGCCCGGGTAGATGGGGGAGGACATCCACTCCTCGTCGGCGCTAAGGTGCCCGGGATTAAGATGCCAGCCATACTGCGCTTTATTGAGCACCTGTTCGATATGGGCATACAGCTCGCCGCCCGGCATGCCGATTTTAATCTGCTCAAGCCAGCTGGCGATGGCGGCAAAATAGGGTTTCGCCACCCGATCCAGATAATCTTTCTGGCCGTCCGGCAGCTCGCTCTCGTCAGCAATCACAAATCCGGTCCGGCTGGACAGCCCACCCTTAAACCCGGTGGTCAGCGACAGCGGCTGCCCGCGCACCAGCTTTTTATAGGTGGGGTAAAAGTTTGCCTTCTCAAAGCGCTGCCCGGCGGCGGCAATGGTCACCACCGTCTGATACTGCCCCTCTGCCGCCAGCCGCGCCCCCAGCTCGGTTTCGCGGATCCCCGGCTCCACTGCGTTCATGGCGTTCAGGATGCAGGTCGAGGCCAGGTTCGCGCCATATTCATAATGCGCGATTTCATTCTCGTTGTTGGTGATGCGGGCGCCGTTTTCGCCGCCGATAAACAGGTGTGTGGCGTTCTCAAGCGACGCATCGGTGCTGTTTTTCAGCGCCTCGACGATAAAATAAGGGAGATCGAAAAGCTGCCTGTTATCCGCTCCGGCTGCGGTAAACATCTTCCAGCCCACCACCCCGATTCGGTCATATGCATGCAGACCCGCTTCGCGAAACAGCGACTCCAGCGAGGTTTCATTATCCATCGGCTGATTGGGCAGCGAGAAATACGGGCAGTGTTTGAGGGTAACCGGAATGCGGGAATGGCGGGCCATCTTGAGATTTTCATTGCCGAGGATCGCCGTCGCCGCGCCGCTCTTTTCCAGAATCAGCAGACCCTCCTCAAAGCGCGGCACAAACCCGGTCAGATACTCAAAGTTGCTGCCGTGTTCTTTGTCGGCATAGATCACCAGGGCATCATAGCCCGCCTCGTTGATGCGGGCCAGCACCCTGTTTTTGCGCTCAAGCAGGGTGGCATCGGTAAGCAATACCGGAGCCACATCGGTGAAAGTACGCGGAGCAGGAATGGTCTGCAGCTGGATCATGATTTCTCTCGTCATCAGAAGGCGGGTCAGGCGCTTTTTTGCGCATGAACCCGCACGGTGGAGGCAGGCGCGTTCATCAGCTTATTTGCCGGACGCACCGGGCGACGCACCAGCTCCCCCTGGCAGTTAGGGCAGCGATGATTAAGGTGGGTGTCGGCGCAGGTCGCGCAGAAGGTGCACTCAAAGGAGCAGATCCGCGCGTCCAGATCATCAGGAGGCAGGTCACGATCGCACCATTCGCAGTTCGGGCGGAGTTCAAGCATGGTTCTTATCCTGTTGGGTTAGTGGCCTTTTTTTACTATGCCAGAGAGTAAAAAAAGCCGCGACAGCATAATAGTAACGTGACGCGGGGAGCGTTAACTCCCCTGTTGCACGCTTCTGAAATCGTCAGGGGTATCGATATCAACAATAATTTCCGGGCGATCGAGGGCCACGCACTGGTGTTTACCCTCCATCAGGGCCTGGCGCATGCTGCGGATAGCCGGACGGGAGATCGCCTGTTGCAGGCTGCCGCGATCAATCAAAACAGGGTGGCCGGGCGTACCGTGATAGTACGGCAGGATCGCCCCCCCGGTGCGTAATGCCCAAAGTTGGCGGTAAATCTCCCCGTCCAGGCAGGGCAGATCGCCGGGGGTAATAAAACAGTAATCCGTGCTCACCGCCCGGGCACCGGTTATCACCGAACTGACCAGTCCGTTTTCATAATCGGGATTATGAACCAGGGTGACATTTTCCCGGTGCTGATATCGCGCCTGTAGCTCCTGGGCGCGAAAACCGGTGACGAGAATAATGCGCGAGCAAAACTGCAGGGCGTTGTTGATACTGGCATCCAGAAGGGTTCCCTCGCGCCAGGGTAACATCATTTTCCACGTCCCCATGCGGGAGGAGAGTCCTGCGGCAGTAATAATACAGTCGACCGGCATTGTCTTATCCCTTTATCAACGTGAGAGAAGGTAAAGAGAAAATATACCGCAAATTTCGGGATTTAACGCGCTGACCGTCGCCTGCTAAAACGCCCCTCTGAGCCAGAGGGGCGATCCGCGCAATCCTCAGCGCGTCAGGTAGCGGGGGGCGGGTACGCCGGTGCGGGCGCTGGCAAACAGCGCCAGGCGCGCCTCTTCGTAGCGCGTCCACAGGGTTTCATCGTGCATCGGCGGGATAGTGATCAGCTCACCCTGGTCGAGCCCCGCCAGCGCCGCATCCACCATATTGTCGGTGGTCATCACCGACCCGGCGGGCAGATCGTCGGCGCTGATGCCGGACAGCTCCCAAATCTCCGTGGCCGTGGCTGCGGGCAATACCGCCTGGATACGCACCTGGCTGTCGGCAAACTCCTCCTGTAATCCGCGCGTAAAATTCAGCACCCAGGCTTTGGTGGCGCTGTAGAGCGCGCTGCCCGCCCGGGCATGGATCGACAGTACCGAGGCGATATTAATCAGGGTACCGCGGTTGTTTTGCGCCAGACGCGGCAGCAGGGCATAAGTGAGACGCATCAGCGCCGTGGTGTTGAGCATATTGATCGCCTGATGCTGCGCCACATCTCCCGCGAGGAACGGCGCCATCTGCGCAGTACCGGCATTGTTGATCAGGGTGTCGATAGCGGCGTTGTTGCGCAACATCTCTTCCACGGCGCGGATCCCGCTTTCATCGGTAAGATCCGCCGTCAGGGGGGTGACCTTTACCCCATAGCGCTGCCTGAGCTGTTCCGCCAGCGCCAGCAGACGCGCCTCCCGGCGGGCCACCAGCACCAGATCGTAACCGCGAGCGGCGAGACGGTCGGCGTAGACCGCGCCAATGCCGGAAGATGCGCCTGTAATTAAAGCTGTTGAACGTTGCGTAGTCATTGTCGTACCTCGTAATGGGAGATAGTGGTTTTAATATGAAACTAAATAAACTGTGCGCCATTTGGTTTTATTATGCAACCAAGTCAGCGAATTTTTTTGATCCCTGCGTTGGGCGGTGGAGATGCGCGTCCGCAAAAGTGCGGTTTTACAGTAAAGTAAATAGACAAACTCACGATCCCACCGTCGGTCCGGAACGGTCTCTCTCAGGAAGGGTATGAAAAAGCTGTTGCTGGTTCTCTTTGTCTTAACTGCATTTGCAGCGAACTCCATTCTTTGCCGCGTAGCCCTGAAGAATGGCCATGCCGATCCTGAAACCTTCAGCATGCTGAGATTACTGGGGGGAGCGGCAGTGCTGTTTGTCTGGCATCTGGCGCGGGGAAGGCTGCAAGAGATACGCTGGAAAATTATCGACGCCCTGCTGTTGTGCGCCTATGTCCTGTTTTTCTCGCTGGCGTATGTTCAGCTCAATACGGCGACAGGCGCATTGCTGCTGTTTGGCGCAGTCCAGGTCTGTATGATCGGCTGGAGCGTGGTAAAAGGCGAGAGACTGAGCGGCTATAAGGCCTGCGGGATACTCATTGCCGTAGGGGGCATTATTACATTACTGCTTCCTGGGGCGGCCGCGCCTCCGCTTGCGGCGGCCATTACGATGGTAGCCTCTGGCTTCGCGTGGGGCGCCTATTCGCTGCGCGGCAAAAATATCCAGGCTGCGGCGGGAACAACGAGCGGTAATTTCATCCTCAGCCTGCCGGTTATTCTCCTCCTGAGCCTGGTACGACAGACGCCAGTCCATATTGACGCCAGCGGCATTATCCTGGCCCTGCTTTCCGGCGGGCTGGCATCTGGCGTTGCCTACGTGCTCTGGTATGCCCTGGTCACCACGCTCTCTTCAGCAACCGCCAGCACCCTGCAGCTGAGCGTTCCGTGTATCGCGGCGGCAGGCGGCGTGTTATTTCTTGGTGAGGTACCGGATCTGCGGATGTTGCTTTGCACGCTGGCGGTGCTGGCCGGAATAGCACTGGTTATCGCCGCTGATAACAAGAAGCGGCAGCAGCCGGAAAAAAACGGTTTCTGAACGGGAAGGAGGTCATCATTCTCCCGCTGTCATCTCGCTTCTACTGAGCAGGGATAAAAAATAAAACCTTTATATTCTTGTGTGTTTAATTGCATTATATAAGTGGGTAGATTATTTTTTGTACAGATTCAATAAAATTTGCTCTAAATGAAATAAATGTACAGACTTTAGTTAATCATTTTTATAAGAAGGAAAATTTAACTTATTGATTTTAATGATTTATTGTATAAACGGTTTTGTTGCTGCAATAATAGGCAAGGAGCATATATTAATAGCACGTTAACTAAATTATAATTCTTTCATATCCGGCAGATAGGTGAGGTTAGTATGCGGTTTATTGTCATGTTCTTAAGCGTTGTGGTTGCCACCCATGCCTGGGCAGGTGAACTGCCCAAACCCGCCGGTAAAGCCCTTTTAACCCTGTCCGGTAATATACAAAATACAAACGAAGACGGGAAAGCCGTTTTCGATGTCGCCAGCCTTGAGAAACTCGGGATGGTCAGTTTCCAGACTACTTCACCCTGGTATAATGGGCGCACAACCTTTACGGGCGTGCCGCTGCAAAAGCTTATGGATTACGTTGGGGCAAAAGGCACCGTTGCTAAGGTCATTGCGCTCAATGACTACACCACCGTTATCCCGCTCAGTGATTTTAAAAAATACAACGTTATCCTTGCCTTGAAAGTCAACGGTGAATACATGCGTATCCGTGACAAAGGCCCGTTATTCATTGTGTATCCCTATGACAGTCTGCACGAACTGAATAATCAAATTTATTATTCACGATCGGCATGGCAGGTCAGCAAAATGAATATTGAGTAGGAGTTCAGAAGCGCAACATGAACAGGATACTGGCGGGCATCATTTTTTTCCTTTTTATCTCTACGGGATATATCTCTTTCCTTGTGCACGAGAGGCAACAAGAGTTACAAAAACTGACGCACTATACGGACTCATGGTCCGCAGCTCAGCTGGTATCAGAATTTTATCGATTCGAATCAACGCTCGGTCTTTACGCCAACGGTATTGACGCTTTGACGATTGACGACGTGCGCCTGCGTCTTGACATTATGCTCAGCCAGAGCGGTTTAATGAAAGAAGGTGATTTGGGGCGCTATATTGCCAGCAATAAAGCGCACCATGAACTGGCGGTAAATATAGAAAATATTCTCAAAGATCTGGACGCTAACCTTGAGAAAATGGACCGTCCAGCGCTCCAGACCTACCTGATTAAAATGCACCTGCTTGATGCCCCCTTAAGCCGCCTGTCATCCAGTGCGTTAGACAATGATATTAACTCGATCAATAAAGCTAATCTCAAAATACAAACGTTATATTATATTTATTCAGCGGCTTCTCTACTGTTAATCATTTTGAGTGCCATTCTTGGCGTGCTGATATTCTTCCAGAACAGAAATATTCTGACGGCGCATCTTCAGGTCAAAAGCCTTGCTGAAGAGCTGCAAAAATCTAAGGAGAAACTGCAAATCCAGAATACACGGCTGGAATATGACGTTTACCATGACTCGTTGACAGGCATGAATAACCGCCAGTTTTTCTGGGAAAATATAAAGAAAATCATTCAGGTGGCGGAAAAAAATAATGAATCTGTGACCGTCATGCTGTTTGATCTGGACCGCTTCAAGGAGATCAATGATACCTACGGTCATGATGTTGGCGATATGCTGCTGCGCCAGATCTCCGAACGCCTGATTGCCATGAGCCTGACGACCGATACCCTTTATCGCTTAGGCGGGGATGAGTTTGCCTTTCTCTCGAGCGGTTTGACAGAGAGTAGCGCCGTTTCGCGCGCGCAAAAAATATGTGCTTCTATCAACCAGCCGTACACCATTTATAACACCATCATTAATATCGCCACCTGTGTCGGCATTGTTATCTCGGACACGGAGCGCCGCTCCGACTTTCTCTATAAATTTGCCGATCTGGCCCTGTTTGAAGCCAAAAAAGAGGGCCCCGGACAGATAAAAGTCTTCCGGCCGATCATGTTACAAAAGCTGCAGGAGAGCAGAACCCTTGAGCACGATCTGGCGATGGCCTTAGCGAATAAAGAATTCGTGGTTTATTATCAGCCCATTGTCGATTCGTTCAGCCGGGAAATTTACAGCTATGAAGCCCTTGTTCGCTGGGTGCATCCATTAAAGGGGCTTCTGTCGCCGGACAGCTTTATTCCCGTTGCGGAAAAGACAGGCATGATTAATGAGCTGGGAAGGTCGGTGCTTGAACTCGCCTGCCGGGAAGCGGCGACCTGGGCGGTTCCGGCAAAAATCTCGGTAAATGTTTCGCCTATCCAGCTCAGCAGCAAAGCCTTTGCCGGCATCGTGCTCTCCATTCTCGAAGAGACAGGGCTTGCGGCCGATCGTCTGGAGCTGGAGGTGACGGAATCCTCTCTCTTTACCGATAACGATACTCCGCTCAATACCCTCAACACGCTCAGAGCCCGTGGCGTGCAAATCTCCATTGATGATTTTGGTACGGGGTATTCTTCCCTTTCGCGGCTGAGCAAGCTCGCCTTCGATAAAATTAAAATCGATAAATCCTTTGTCCATTCGATCTCTGACCAGGATGATGCCCTGACCATCATCAAACTGATTACCGGGATGGCGAAGTCCCTTAATATGAAGGCGGTTGCCGAAGGGGTCGAAACGCAGGAACAGCTGGAAAGTCTCCAGGCGCTGGGTTGCGATCTCGCGCAGGGTTATCTGTTTGGTAAACCGCAGCCGGGAATCGATGGCAGGATCCGCAACGGATAAATCGCGTGGCCGGATGAAGGCGTGGTGAAAAAAGAAAAAAACATAAATGCCCGTCAGGGCATTTATGTTTTAAAAAGCGATTAATGGAAGAACAGTGCAATCAGGATAATGATTGGAATAGGTACGCCTAAAAAGAAGAGTAATAGTGAGCGCATTTTAAACCTCCTGCTTAATTAAGAATTATAAATCACGTTGACGACCACCGAAGGTCGCACACAGGCTGGCAACGAAAGCACCGGCCAGCAGCGCAATAAATGTCCAGAGCATCAGATAGCTTGTGGTTTTACGTGCGGCATCAGCAGCTTGCTGCGCTTTCTCCTTCGTTTCTTTTAATTTAGCCTGGGCTTTGTCATAGGTGGTTTGTACACGCTGTTCAGCTTCTTGCTGACTGATACCGGTCTTTTGTGCAATCAGTTGGGCGACATACTGACGATCTTCCGGCGGTAAGGTACCGGTGGAAATGCTGTTGGCAAAAATACCGGTCACTTCACTTACCTGCGCAGGCGTTAATGGCTCAGCAGGTGCGGCTGGCGTGGCGGGAGCAGGTGCAGCGGTTGGATCAGCAGGATCGGTAGCACCGTTTGCCGGTGTGGCAGGGTTACTGGCCCTGAACATCGAATTCACAAAATAGTCCATGGATGAACCCGGCGCCTCAGACGAACTGTTCGCCATACCCGCCGCGCCAGCTGCTGTGGCCGTCGCAGCCCCGCCGGCAACGGTACCCACGACTTTAGCGCCGCCACCAATAAGGGCGCCCACGGTGCTTGTAAACAGCGCCGCAGAAACCAGTGCAGCGACAGCCCAGGTTAAAAACCCGTGGGCAGTATCGCGGAAGTAGACTTCATCGGTACGGGTATCGACCCATTTGGTACGCAGTCGCCCGGCTAAATAGCCGCCCATGCCAGACGCCACGATTTGCGTGAACGTCAGCCAGGCGATGGCAGCAATGCCCACCGTGCCGGCGTCGAGCCCGCGGTTTTCCCAGGGTGAAATCGTTGTCAGGCCCAGCCCGGTGCCCAGCATTAGCAAAATTAACGACAGGGATGCCGCTGCCGCTGCGCCGGCAAAGATGGCGCCCCATGATACGGCACTGCTGTTCGTCGTGGGCAGGGGCAGCCGCGAATCGGGATAGGTTGTGTTAACCGTGGCGTGTTCATGAATGTGAGTCATAGCTGTTGTCCTTTAATTAATCTTTGCGTTCGGAACCAGGAACTGATTGAAAAACAGGAAACATTATCAACGTGAACGTTTAAGCCCTTCAGGGACCGGATGATGTCATTTATAACGAGGAAGGCTGTAAAACTGACCGAAATAAAAAACAAAAATCAACGATCTAAGAATAGTTGATAATTTTGCGCCGGACGGCTTTTCAGATTTAAAAATCCGTTACCGCTTCGGATAACGGATTTTATAATAAGTCTTGTCGTCGTCAGGCGCGTCAAAATAAAGGCAACAGAATTAGGCTACGCCGGTACCGCCGTCAGAGCACCAGACCTGACCGGAAGCATAGGAACACTCTTCAGATGCCAGCAGAACATACAGCGGTGCAATCTCCACGGGCTGACCCGGTCTGCCCAGCGGCGTATCTGCCCCGAACTGCTGCACCTTCTCCTGCGGCTGACCACCGCTTGACTGCAACGGCGTCCAGTAAGGGCCCGGCGCCACGGCATTCACGCGGATCCCTTTCGGCCCAAGCTGTTTTGCCAGTGATTTGGTAAACGCCACGTTACAGGCTTTGGTCTGGGCGTAATCGAGCAGGATTTCGCTGGGCTTAAAGGCCTGAACCGAAGAGGTATTGATAATCACCGCGCCTTCCGTCAGGTGACGCAGGGCGGCGCGGGTGATCCAGAAGGGGGCATAAACGTTGGTTTTGAAGGTCGCGTCGAAAGCGGCGGTGGTCAGATCTTCAATGGATTCGCAGAACTGCTGTCTACCCGCATTGTTGACTAGAATATCGAGCCCGCCGAGCTCCGTCACGGCGCGCTCAACCAGTGTCTCACAGAACGACTCCACCCGAATATCACCCGGGATCGCGACAGCTTTGCGTCCTTCCGCCTGAATCAGGGCAATAACGGCTGCCGCATCGGACTCCTCTTCCGGCAGATAGCCTATGGCCACGTCTGCCCCTTCACGGGCGTAGGCAATCGCCACCGCGCGACCAATCCCGGAATCGCCGCCGGTAATCAGCGCTTTTTTACCAGAAAGTCTGCCCGAGCCGGTATAACTCGTCTCGCCATGATCGGGGATTGGCTTCATCTCTGACGCCAGTCCGGGCATTTGCTGCGGCTGTTCCACAAACGGGGGTTGTGGGTAGTTTTTTGAAGTGGTGTTTCCTGATGTCATCCCGACCTCCTTTATCAATGAATTTAAAGCGTAGCCACTGTGACGGAACGCACCTTTCTGGAAGGGATAATTCAGATTATTCTTCTTCTGGATATATTTTTGATTTTATCTTCACTTTGTAAGGCTATTAAACACGCGCCCCCTTTTTTGGCTGCAAGCATGAGGGCGGATGAGATTATTTCTGCTGTCGTTTACGGGTAATACCGGAAATGAAGCGTCTGAGATGTTTTTTAGGTGAGCGCCTGCGTGTGGCGTTGATTTTTGCCGGATCGACGACGACCTTATTCGCTTCCGGGAGGATCGGCTTTTGGCTGCCCGAGCGATATTGCCAGAGGGCGCCTGAATCGCCATGAATAAACAACGCGCATGACAGGAGGAGGGGAAATAAGATCTTCTTCATCGTCTTTAGCCTCTCTCCTGAACGAGCATGCAAGCAGGGCAGAGTTTCCGGCGATCCTCTGCCCGCTGTGCTACCTTATTTCTCTATCATCTGGATAATCTGATCCCGGTTGATCGCATGTTCATTTCCCGCGATATCTTCATAAGTAATGAGGCCATTATCATCATCAACTTCGGGTTTGCCGTGAGTAATAATCATCTCACCATTTTTCTTCTGTAAAACATAATCGCTTGAACATCCGGCGACGGTGAGGCTCAATAGCACCAGGCTAATGACAGCCACAACTTTCTTCATTACAACTCCTTATTTACTCAAGCCTGTCACAGGCACAATGATGCCGCACGCTAGGGAAGGTGCGAACAAGTTCCTGATATGAGATCATCATATTCATCCGGAGCGCATCCCAGAGGGACATCATGAGCCATCAACTCACCTTCGCCGATAGTGAATTCAGCACTAAGCGCCGTCAGACCCGAAAAGAGATTTTCCTCTCCCGCATGGAGCAGATTCTGCCATGGCAGAATATGACCGCTGTCATCGAGCCGTTTTATCCCAAGGCGGGCAATGGCCGACGGCCCTATCCGCTGGAGACCATGCTGCGTATTCACTGCATGCAGCATTGGTACAACCTGAGCGACGGTGCCATGGAAGATGCCCTGTACGAAATCGCCTCCATGCGCCTGTTTGCCCGATTATCCCTGGATAGCGCCCTGCCGGATCGCACCACCATCATGAATTTCCGCCACCTGCTCGAGCAGCATCAACTGGCCCGTCAATTGTTCAAGACCATCAATCGCTGGCTGGCCGAAGCAGGCGTCATGATGACCCAAGGCACTTTGGTGGATGCCACCATCATTGAGGCACCCAGCTCTACCAAGAACAAAGAGCAGCAACGCGATCCGGAGATGCATCAGACCAAGAAAGGCAATCAGTGGCACTTTGGCATGAAGGCCCACATTGGTGTCGATGCCAAGAGTGGCCTGACCCACAGCCTAGTCACCACCGCGGCCAACGAGCATGACCTCAATCAGCTGGGTAATCTGCTTCATGGAGAGGAGCAATTTGTCTCAGCCGATGCCGGCTACCAAGGAGCGCCACAGCGCGAGGAGCTGGCCGAGGTGGATGTGGACTGGCTGATCGCCGAGCGTCCCGGCAAGGTAAAAACCTTGAAGCAGCATCCGCGCAAGAACAAAACGGCCATCAACATCGAATACATGAAAGCCAGCATCCGTGCCAAGGTGGAGCACCCGTTTCGCATCATCAAGCGGCAGTTCGGCTTCGTGAAAGCCAGATACAAGGGGCTGCTGAAAAACGATAACCAACTGGCGATGTTATTCACCCTGGCCAACCTGTTTCGGGTGGACCAAATGATACGTCAGTGGGAGAGATCTCAGTAAAAACCGGAAATAACGCCAGAAATGGTGGAAAAAATAGCCTAAATAGGCTGATTCGATGTGTTTGCGGGAAAAAAATCGGCCCAGATCCGCGAAATTTTAATCAGCGAGTCAGCTTGGGAAGAAATGACCTGCTTATTCGCACCTTCCCTAGTTAAATTGCGTCAGAAGCAGTGCAGCATAAATCACGAACATGAAAAAGAGCGTACCGATAACGACGCGGCGTTCGAGAACCAAACTATTTTTTTCAGAACTCTTTTCTGGTTTATTTAACATGATTACCTCTTTTCGTTAGCCCACCATTACCCCTGAAACCCTTACCGGTAGGTTATATTTGTGGGTATGTTGTAAGAAGTTTTCTACTTGTGCAGCAGAGTCGTTCCATTCGTAGGCCTTATTAAGTAAGGCATATTTCCCGGTGCCAAAACGATGGTAGGGAAGTAATTCGATAAATTTGAACGCAGGACGGTGCCAGGTCAGGGAATGTATCAGCATGAACAATTTTTCAGCCTGTTCGGGGCTATCGTTAAAGTCTGGAATAACGGGGATACGGATAACGATCTGTCGATCTCCCTGCAATAATCTTTCAAGGTTACGCAGGATGATCTTATTACTCACCCCGGTATAGCGTTTATGCTGCTCGTCATCGGCGCTTTTCAGGTCAAAGAGAATCAGATCGCAAACCGATGCGATCTGTTTTACGGCGCGCCAAGGGGCGTACCCGGCGGTTTCAATTGCCGTGTGAATATCCTCTGCGCTAATTTTTTGCATGAGTTGTCTGGCAAACTCGGGCTGAGTGCACACTTCACCCCCGCTGAGGGTGATGCCGCCCCCGGATTGACGAAACCAGGTTTCATCCGCCATGACGCGGTTAAAAACGGCCTCTGAGGTCAGTTTTTCCCCTGTCACATTAAGTGCACCAGCCGGGCAGCTCTCTTCGCATCGCCTGCAACCCTGACACTGACGCGAGCGATCAAGCGTGTGCACACCGTCCACCCAACGATGTACGCCGGCTGGGCAGTGCAGGGCACATTTTCCACAGTGAAGGCAGCGCTCAGCATGCCAGAAGATCTCGCAGCCAGGGTTGAGCCCTTCCGGGTTGGCGCACCAGCGGCAGCGCATCTGGCAGCCTTTCAGAAACACAACGCTGCGAATACCCGGTCCGTCATGCAGCGAAAACCGCTGAATATGTGTTATCCAGCCGGATGCCGGCTCAGAAGCGACGTTGAGTGGTTCGGCTGATGATCTCATCCTGCACCTCTTTACTTAATTCAACGAAAAAGGCGCTGTATCCTGCGACACGGATCATCAGGTTGCGGTACTCCGCCGGGTTTTGCTGCGCCTTCAGCAGCGTTTCATCATCCAGGTAGCTGAACTGCAACTGGGCATTTCCCAGGATACTGGCTGTCCGCAGCAGATGGATAAGGCTGTTTTGCCCTTCCGGCGTTTCCAGCATGCCGTACATAAGCTTGATGTTATGGACCATGCCGATATCCATCTCTTCAACATTGATTCGGCTGACCGAGTTGATGATCGCGGTGGGGCCCAGATAATCTGTCTGCTGGGCAGGGCTTATTCCATCCGCCAGCGGCTTGCCCGCAAGGCGACCGGATGGAAGGGCGCCGGTTATTAGCCCAAACGGCGTATTGTTCGAGATGGAGAGCGTGCCGAATGCAAAAGGTGCATACAGCATCCGATACTGACGATGCTCCTTTTCCAGAAAGTGCACGCTTTCACGGGCCATCTCATCCACGTCGGCAATGTCGTTACCGTATTTCGGCACCCGCAGGCATGCAGTAAGGAGCGCCTCATAACCGACAAAATTATGGTCGAGCGCGTCAACAAGCTCTTGCAGCGTGAAGCGGGAGGTTTCAAATACCAGCCTCCTGATGACCATCAGAGAGTTCACGAAGTTGGCAAGCCCCGTCCAGATAAGACCCGGCCCCGCATTCAGAAACGCGCCGCCCTGGGTGACATCCTTCGCGGTGGCCATACAGCCCTCGATGAGGCTCGACATCAGCGGTTTTCTGGCATGATCCGCATGCAGTTTTTGTACGATGAGCGTGACCTGCGCGGCCTTTCTGACCATAGCGGATAACTGGGCCATAACCGCACGTTTGACATCTTCATAGCAGTGGAACTGCGACACCTCGCCGGTGCGGGGGCCTGTCTGCTTCCCGGCGCGCGAGCGGCCGTTATGCAGCGCCATCTCGATCGCTGCGGTGAAGGTGGTATAACCCACCGAGGTCCACTGGTACATTTTCCCTGCTTTCTGTGGCTCGACGCAGCCCATCAGACAGTAGTCCCGGGCATCTTCATAGCTGAACCCTTTATGCAGCATCATGCGAATATGCGCATCATCGAAATGGCACGCCGGAAACCCCATTCCGCCGCGCACCACATCCACCACCTTGCGCACAAAGGACTGCGGCGACTGATTGTGAATTCGCACGGCCAGGCCCGGTTGATAAATTTTTAATCGCGCGGAGCAGTCCATAATGAGCAGCGTGAGCGGATTGGTGGCATCGCCGCCTTCACGCTTCTGCCCGCCGACCACGAGGTTGATAAAGGGCTGATACCCGGCGAAGTACATCGCCGTCGATTCGCTGCAAATCCACAGGGTTTCCGCCATCTTGATCAGCCAGCAGCAAAGCAGCTCTTCAGCCTGGGCATGCGTTAAGGTTCCGTCCCTGAGCTCGCGCTCCAGCAACGGCCAGAGATATTGATCGACGCGGCCAAGGGAGATCCCGGTCTGATTCTCTTCCAGCATAAACAGCGAATGCACGAACCAGATAGCCTGCAGGGCATCGTAAAAATGCTGCGGAGGATGTTCAGGGACACGCTCGCAAATCGTGGCAATCTGCAGCAGTTCTTCCCGGCGAAGGGGGCGGGTCTCGGCTCCGGCCAGCTGGCGCAGATAACGCGCATAGCGCCGGGTGTAAGCCATCACGCCGTCACAGGCGTGCTGCACGGCGGTATAAAAATTAAACGCCTCGATGCCGTCGGAGGTAGCGGGATCGAGGGCGGCCAGGTGCGCGGCTGCCTCATCCCGTATTCCCTTTATCCCTTTGGTCAGCAGAATATTGTCGTAGCCCGGGCAAGCGTCACCGCCGCCGTTTTGGGTTTTAATCGTGACGTCGCATATCGCATCGTCATGACACCACTCCCACAGCCCGACGGTTTTTAGCTGCGTCTCCGCCATCTCATCCAGAGAGCGGCCTTGCCAGTAAGGAAATACCTCTTCCCGCAGGAGACGTTTCGTCTCGTCGTCAATCTGGTAAGGATCCTGGGCCCGGAAAGGGAGGTTATCCAGCTCGTCGGCCACCCAGCGCCAGTTTATTTCCGGCGAAACTTCACCCCCGCGCGCGCCGCCCGCAGGGTGGCTGACGATAAGCTCGTTTTCGGCGACATATAAAGGCGCGTTCTCGCAGGCATGACGAAACGCTAACGCCCTGAGCAGAATATTATCCATTCCCGGATTGGCCTGATAAACCCGGGTGACGCTGACAGCCCGATGGGCAGAAATAAAGGGCTTCGCCTGTAAAAAGGCGTCGCGCAGCCGTTCCACACGCGATGGAAGGGGTTTGCTATTCATACTGTCGATCCTTTAAAACGCAATCACGATGAGTCCGGCGACGATGCAGCCGATCCCCACCTTTTCCAGGGCGCTGCTGCGCAGTTGATAAAAGATGCTGCTCAGGAGTGAAATCATCACAATGCCGGTTCCTGACCAGGCCGCTTAGGCGACAACCGGTGAAATCCAGCCCATCAGCATCGACAGGGCAAAAAAGGCTGTCGCGTAACAGATCAGGCAGAGAACCGTTATCAGCGTATTTTTGAATGTATTGGTTTGCGGCAGCATTAAGGTGGCAATCACTTCCATTGAGACGGAAATAAAAAGCCAGAAAAAGCCAAATAAAATATTAACCATTTAAAACCACACTGTTATCTTTTTTGTTTGATAGCAAGGTTGAGAATTAATGTGCCAATAATAACCATGCACACACCTATCCACGAATCCTGTGTCAGGGTGAAATCAAAGTAACGGGTTTGTATAAAGGTAATACTAATGATCCCGACCGCAGACCAGATAGCATAGGCCACACCTATATGAATCCGCCTCAGGGCGAGAGATAAAAAATAGTAGCTAACGCCATAACAGATAATGGCCAGTACGCCAGCGGAGATAATTTTAAAACTGTCAGAAAGCGATAATAATGTTGTCGCGACGATTTCAATGGATACGGCAGCAATAAGCGCAGTAACGCACCTGGTTAAAGTCATTGGATTATCCTTGGTTATAAGTCACCAATAGTGTTTGGTTCAGGTAACAGGATGCCGGGCAGAATTTAATCCGCTTATTCTATTCTCGGTGAATTAAATGAATACTTTTAAATAGCTCTGTTTAAATAATAAATATCCCCTCAAGGACCAGACAGGCCTCGCCCGTCAGCGTCACGCGGCCCGTATCGTTAATATGGCAGATCAACTCTCCTTTACGGCTGCCGCCCTGTTGTGCATGGAGCGTTTTTTTCGCCAGCTTATCGCTCCACAGCGGGGCCAGAAAGGTATGCGCCGAGCCGGTAACGGGATCTTCATTGACGCCCACCTGGGGCCCAAACCAGCGGGAGCGAAAATCAAACTGACGAGAAGGCGCCGTCACGACCACGCCGCGGGTGTTGAATTTCGCCAGGGCGGTGAAATCTGGCGTTAAGCCGTCGAGTTGCGCTTCGTCATCCATGACCACGATCAGATCGGAGGCCTGCCAGATTTCAGTCGCCCCGGCAACGATGCCAAGTGCTGACAAAAGCCCGTCCGGGGCCGCAATCCTGCGGGGGGTGACGAGGGGAAAATCCATCGAGAATTTTCCATTATCCGAGGTAACGGTCAGCTCACCGCTGCGGGTGGAAAAACGAACCGTCTTGCCCGACTCTTCATGGCGCAGAAGCACACTGGCTGCGGCAAGCGTCGCATGACCGCAAAGGTCGACTTCAACGGCAGGGGTAAACCAGCGAAGGGCGTAATCGTGGCCCTGCTTAACAACAAACGCCGTTTCGGAGAGATTATTCTCGCTGGCTATACGCTGTAACAGCGCATCCTCCGGCCACGCTTCCAGCAGACAAACCGCTGCGGGATTACCCGTAAACGGCCCCTGAGAGAAAGCATCCACCTGGTAAAAAGGAATGCGTTGCGGATAACTATTTTTCATTCATCACCTCAAGATCGTTATAAACCGTATAACGTGTCACACCCAGCGCCTGGGCCGCATGTTGCACGCCCCCCCTCATTTTAAAAATGCCTTTATCGCGCATCTCCGCAACGATTTTAAGGCGTTGCGTTTTCTGAATTTTCTTTCCGGTAACGGTATGTTTTTCAATAATTTCCTGAATTGATTGCTCAACAAGGCCACCCAGGTTGAGATCGGCTGCATCCGTTTCGGCAGGCGCGGTGGCCATGATGATGTCGAGACTTTTGCGAATGTGTTCATACGGCGAGGTGTCGACATTAATGCAGAAAGCCATCAGCGGATGGCCGTCATCGCTGTAGTAGATGGTGGAGGCGCTGTTGAGGATCTTCTCCGAGGCGGTCACGGTTTTATAATCTTTAACCGTCAAGGACTTACGTCCCTCGTTTTTACCGAGCAACAGGGCAAATCCCTTATCTTTCTCGGGGCCAGATAACAGGTGGTCGCCTTTACGTCTGCCGCTGACATGCCCGTTAATGATTTTGACAATCGAGCATTCGGGCGTGGTGAGATTGTGTAAAACGGCTTCCTGATTGGCGGAGAGCGTACCCGCCAGCGCCTCCATGGCGGCTTCCAGTGGCCCGGAAATTAGCTCAATCTGTTCTGCATATTCTGACTTCATCATTTTTCCTTCGTCTGGGTCATTGTCAGGGCCACGAGTTTACCATTTGCCACCCGAACCTTCGCCTCTGTAGGGGAGAATGGGCTGGCAGTCTTAAATTATACTCATAATGTTTAATTATCAACAAAAAGTTGATTTATGGTTTTTGCAGGGGTAAATTCACCGCCACTGATGGCGGGCTTCCTTCCCGGGAGCCTCTGAAAAGTGGGAACTAGTATGAAAATCATTGGACTGATAGCGTTAGCGGGTATCCTGACGGCGTGCAGTGTTATCCATCCCTTTGGTGATGCGACGGTGTATCAGGTCTATTCGGTCTCTTCTCACCCGGGGCTGGTGGGGCGCTACCACTGTATGCGGGATGCCTTGTCGGCAGAGGGCTATGGCGTTGAGGTGATTTATCCTGAGGCGGATACCCCTAACTTTTTTGATATCAGCAAAGCGCAGCAGCGGATCGCTCAGGTAGATATGTACCATGTGCGCGGGTCAGAAGAGATCAATATCACGCTCATAGCCGGGGCAAAAACAGATCTCCGTACCCTGGATGACATCATGCAACCCTGTGTAAGAGGGTAATAAGCTGAGGGAAACGCTAATAATGATGGGGCAATATGTTAGGATAAATAATCAGGCGCGAATAAGAGAGAGGGAGAGGCATGATAAGAAAAAACAGGATCGTTGTGGAATATTCATTATCAGCACTGGAACGTACTAAAGCGGGCAAGCTCATCAACGATCATAAAAAAGAACACCTCAAACCTTACGGTTCTCTTTTTCTCATTCATAAGGCTGCGGTCTCTGTTTTAGCGGTGGCGGCCTTATTTAATTTTATCACCCTGTTGCAGTTAAGCCTGCAAACTGCCCCCGACGGTGATTTTCTCGCCAGAGCAAAAATGTTCAGTATCGCGCTGCTCGTGCTGTTTGGCGTCGGGTTGGCGCTGTTCAAACTCTATGATGTAGTTATGAATAAGGTCATGCAAAAGCAGCAGCAGGCTGAGCAGGAAGACGAGGAGACTTTACAGAAAGTGAAGCTCAACCGCTTCTTTATTGAAATTATCACTAACACCGCCAGCGTTAAAATCTATTGGGAAAAAGTGAAGGAAAGCTACAGAAAAGGGGGTTTTATTTTTATCCATATGCGGAGTGATAATTGTGTGGTGATACCCGAGAGAGTATTTGCCTCAGCAAACGAAGCCGCGGACGTGTTTGACTTTATCAACGCGCAGATAGCGCAAAATAGATAATCGATGACAACCCAACAGCAGTTCAGCTTTGCCACCCGCCCGCTGGTGCCTTTTGCCCATGATTACACCCATGGCGAAACGGAGCCCTGGCACAGCCATAGCTGCGCCCAGCTTCTGCATACCCTCAGCGGAGTGGTGCGGGTAGAGACCGGGCAGGGGATCTGGATTGTACCGCCGGGGCGAGGCGTCTGGCTGCCTGCCGGGACGCAGCACCGGCTGCTGATCACCGGTGACGTGGCGGCCCGGACGCTCTTTATCGATCCCTTCGCCCGGGCGGATTTACCCTCAGTCTGCCAGGTTGTGCAAATCTCCACCCTGCTGCGCGAGCTGATCGTCGCCTCGCTGCAACTGCCGGAAAGCTACGCCGCGGGCAGCCGGGCGGAGCGCATTTACGAGCTGATCCTCGATGAAATCAGGGGGATCGGCGTGCTGCCGTTTAACCTGCCGGAACCCCAGGCCCCCGCGCTGCTGGCCCTGTGCCGCCAGATCCAGGCCGAGCCGGGAACAAAATGGACGACGGCGCTGGCAGCAAAAACGCTCAATATTAGTGAACGCACCCTGCTGCGGCACTTTCGCCAGCAGACCGGGCTGGCCTTCAGCGAATGGTTGCGCCGGGCGCGGCTGATGGAGGCGCTGAACCGCCTCGCGCAGGGGCAATCGGTGCTACGGGTGGCGCTGGACCTCGGTTATGAGAGTCACAGCGCCTTTAGCGCCATGTTCCGCCGCACGCTCGGCGTGGCGCCGAGCGACTACTTCCCGCCCGAGGCGCTCTCCGGCAACGCATTCAGCAAAGCCTGAAGCGACGCCCGGGAAACATCGTTGTCGATGCCCGTTCCCCAGCGGCTGGCTCCCTGCTTAAAGCTGCAGCGGATATAGGCCGCCGAGCGGCTTTCGCTGCACCTGCCGAGGGTATGCTCGTGATAATCCTCAATGGCGAAGGCCAGATGAAAACTGGCTTTTATCGCGCTGGCGGCGGCAGAGAGCAGGCCGTTGCCGTTCCCCTCCAGGATCACAATCCCGTCGACGGTCTGGACGCGGGCCCACAGCAGCAGCCCGCCGTCGGCCTGGCTTTCGGTTCGGTAATCCAGCAGCTGCCGTGGGGCGTGCTGATGCGGCCCATACAGCTCGCGATAAAGCTGCCACAACGCACTTAGCGTCATCTCGGTACCTTCCCGATCGGTGTGCGCCTGAACGTGGCGGCTAAAGTCCTGTTGCAGGGCCCGGGGCAGCGCCAGGCCATGATTTTGCTCCAGCATCCACGCCGCGCCGCTTTTGCCGGACTGACTGTTAACGCGGATCACCGCCTCATAGCTACAGCCGATATCTTCCGGATCCACCGGGAGATAGGGCATCTCCCAGCGCGGGGAGAGGGACTGTTCCCGGGCGTGAAACCCTTTTTTAATGGCATCCTGATGCGAGCCAGAGAAGGCGGTAAAGGCCAGCTTACCGGCGTAAGGATGGCGGGGATGCACCGGCAGCTGGTTGCACTGTTCCACAAGTTCCACCACCTGCTTCATATCGCTGAAATCGAGCTGCGGCGAAATCCCCTGGCTGTAGAGATTCATCGCCAGGGTCACCAGACAGACGTTCCCGGTGCGCTCCCCGTTACCGAACAGGCAACCTTCCACCCGGTCGGCACCCGCCAGCAGGGCGAGCTCGGCGCTGGCAACGCCGCTGCCGCGATCGTTATGGGGATGGACGCTGATGCAGACCTCGCTCCGACGGGAGAAGTGGCGGCAGAAATACTCGATCTGATCGGCATAGACGTTGGGGGTGTTGACCTCCACCGTGGCAGGCAGGTTGACGATCATGGGCCGTTCGGCAGAGGGTTCCCAGACATCCGCCACCGCCTCGCAGATGTGCAGGGCAAACTCCGGTTCGGTAAAGCAGAAGGTTTCCGGCGAATACTCATAGGTCCAGCGCGTCTGCGGGTTGGTCTCGCACAGCGCACGTATCTGCCGCGTGGCGCTGACCGCCAGCTGGACAATCTCCTCCTGGCTCTGGCGAAAGACCAGCTGGCGGAACAGCGGCGCAGTGGCGTTATAGAGATGCACCGTGGCGCGTTTTGCCCCGTCGAGGGAAGCGAAGGTGCGCTCAATCAGATCGCTGCGGGCCTGGGTAAGCACCTGAATGGTGACATCATCCGGGATGCGCTGCTCCTCAATCAGCTGGCGGACAAACTGGAAGTCCGTTTCGGAGGCGGAGGGGAACGCCACCTCAATCTCCTTGAAGCCGCATTTGATCAACTGCTCCCAGAAGCGCAGCTTGCGGGGGATATCCATCGGTTCGGCCAGCGCCTGGTTGCCGTCGCGCAGGTCGGTTGAGAGCCAGCGCGGGGCGTGGGTCAGCCTCTTATCAGGCCACTGACGGTCGGGTAACGAAATGGGGGCATAGGCCACGTACTTTTGCGAAGGGTTGCGCAACATAGGGGTTCTCCAGGTGATGTTCTGTTTTTATCCTGGCGAAGAACGGAGCAGGGTACTGGCGCAAAACTGACAACCTGTGGCGAGGATCCGCCATTTATTTCACTCCGAGCAGAGCCTGCTCCATCAGTTGCGCCAGCAGGGCCTGCGCCCGTGGTTCTGCCTCGCTGCCGTGCTGTTCGAGGGTGATCCCCAGCCTGCCCGGCGTGGGCAGCACGCTTCCCGCCGCCCGCAGGCTGGCAGGCATCCCGATCCGGGTCCGCAGCGTCACGCCGAGCCCGGCCTGCACCGCCGCCCAGATCCCGCTCAGGCTGTGGCTGACAAAGACCACCCGCCAGGGGATGCCCGCCCGGTTCAGGCAGTCGATGGCGTGGGTGCGCATCAGGCAGGGGGTGTCGAACATCACCAGCGGCAGGGGCTCGCCCCGGGCAAGCAGGGAACGGATCTCCATCTCCGGAGGCTGGATCCACACCATCTGGCTCTGGCCGATCGACCGTCCCTTGCGTGGCTCGCTCTCGTTCTGCCACAGCAGCACCATATCCAGGGCGTGATCGTCAAAGGCGTTGAGCAGCGCCCGGTTGCGATCCACTCTGGCAACGATCCGCACTCCCGGATGGTGGCGTCTGAATTCGCCCAGAATGCCCGGCATCAGCGACTCACCAAAATCCTCCTGCATGCCGATGCGGATCTCCGCCTGCAGCAGCTCGCCTTTCAGCGCAAACTGCACCTCGTCATTCAGCGCCAGCATGCGGCGGGCGTAGCTCATGACGATCTCTCCGTTGCGGGTCAGCGTCAGGCCACGGCCCTTTTTCATCACCAGCTCTGCACCGCACTGCTGCTCCAGCTTTTTGAGCTGGGCGCTCACCGCCGAGGTGGAGCGGCAGAGATGGGTGGCGGCCAGGGCAAAGCTGCCGCACTCAATGCCGGTGACAAAACTGCGCAGCGCATCGAGGTCGAGCGTCGGAGGGAGCTTGTTCATAAATGTCCTGAAATACGGGATGGTGGTGCAAATATAATTTGATTTTCAGGATGAAACTATGGGGCCAGAATCGCCTTACTGTCAATGCGGAGAGAACATCATGGCCACATCCCTTACTTCTGAAACCCTGAGCCGCGTCGCGCCGAAACTGGCCGAGCTGAGCAAGGAGGTGCTGTTCAATGACATCTGGAAACGCGACGCGCTCTCCCCGCGGGATCGCAGCCTCATCACCCTGGGCGCGCTGACGGCGCTGGGGCGTGTACAGCAACTGCCCTGGCATATCGACTTTGCCCAGCAAAACGGCCTGACCCGGGAGGAAATTACCGAAGTGTTCACCCACCTGGCGTTCTACGCCGGCTGGCCTGCGGCGGTCTCCGCCCTCGGCTGCCTGGAAGAGGAGTAACCCGATGCCCTTTACACGTGTCTCCCTGCGGCCGGGGTACAGCGACGCGCAGATAGCGCAGATCTCCGACCTCCTCCAGCAGAGCCTGGAGGCAGAATTCGCGGTTCCGCCGGGGGACCGCTTCCAGATTTTTGAGGAGATCCCGGCCACGCGGCACCTGTTCGATCGCCACTATAAAAGCGGCGGGCGCAGCGACAAATTTATTCAGTTTCACATTCTGGCGGGCAAGCCCCGCACCGCTGCGCAAAAGCAAAATCTCTGCCGCAGGCTGTGTGAAGAGCTGCACAGGACGCTGGCTATTCACCCGGATGACGTCATGGTGATGATCCAGTTCAATACCGCCTAAGAGTGGAGCTTTAGTCGGGGAAGGATGCTGTCTGAGGAGGGGTTATGATCGTTATGCAATATCGCTTCACGCTGCCAGCCGACTACGATATGACCATTATTGATCGGCGTATTGCGGAGCATGGCGCGAAGCTGAACGGCTTTCCCGGCCTGCTGTTTAAGGCATTCCTTGTTGCCAGACGCGATGCCGCTTTTAGCGTGGAAAACCGCTATGCGCCGCTCTACGTCTGGAAGAGTGCCGCCGGGATGACGCAGTTTTTACAGAGCCCCGGTTTTCGCAGGTTGACGGAGGATTTTGGCTGGCCGCAGATCGACACCTGGCTGGCGCTGCGCCTGCCGGCTGTGGCTGAGGTGAAAAGTGCCGCCTGGCTATCGATTGCCCGCGAGACGATCCCCGCGCACAGCGACCTGTCGGCACTGCAACTGCATGCCCCGCTTTGCGGGTGGGATGTCAGCCGCTGGCAACTGTTGCAGGTAAATTTTGGCGAGACGCCGCAGGAGGGGAGGGAGAATTACCGGGTTGCGTATGTGGCGAGTGAGGACATACGTTAAGCCCTCCACCGTTGATCAGGCTTAACTCTTGATACAAGGTGTCCGGCGAACCGGGCACCTGTTTTTTTCCTTTCAAGGCTCGCTATTTCGGATGGACATAAAAGAATAGATGCTAAGGCGCTGGACGCTGGAAGGGCAAAATGCCGGTTACATATGGGATTTGCCCAGGATGGAGCGGCCTCAAAAGCATTCAAACAATGCCCATCTATCCAGGATAATAGAATTCGATTCTGATGCCGCTCGGTTCGTAACACATCATATGCATTGATGGCCCCTCCCGGATTAAAGTGGGTTCAAATTCGATTTCAATCTGATTCGCCTTTAACAGGTCAACAAGCCTGAACAGATCCACTTTATTTTCGACCCGTAAAGCTAAGTGATGAAGTCCGACATTGGTTTTACGATTAAATGTAATGGGCTCATCGGTTTGTGTTTTCCATAGCGTGATGGTCAGCGCATCATCTCTTACGAAGATAGCGGGATAATCTTCACGTCGTTTCACTTCCTCCCAGCCCAATATATTGGTAAAAAACGCAGCGCTTTCTTCAAGCTTAGATACGGCTAAGCCGATATGTTGCACACCAGCAGTAACAGCCATCGTTGTGTTCTCCAGAGAAAGTGTTTTAGCCAACGCTTACATCACCCATCGGTGAAGAGGTCTGGCGGATGTGGCGGTCAAGGAAGACCCGAATATCAGACCCTATCTCTCTGGCGTGCGTTTCAAGGGCAAAGTGGCCCGTGTCGTAGAAGCGGATTTCCGCGTCTGGCAGATCGCGTTTCCAGGCTTCAGCGCCCGCCGCCATGAAAAAGGGATCGTGTTTACCCCACACGGCCAATAAGGGGGGCTGATGCTGACGAAAATAGTGCTGAAACAGAGGATACATCTTCACGTTTGAGGCGTAATCCAGTAACAGGTCAAGCTGAATCTCGGCATTACCAGGCCGTAATACCTGCATTCCTTCAAGGGAATAACCATCGGGTGAAACCAGGCTTTGATCGGCAACACCTTCCAGATATTGCCATTTGATTGAAGCCGGGGTCGGAAACTCACGCAGCGCATGCCGGTTTTCAGGCGTGGGCTCGCGCCAGTATCTCTGAATGGGTTCCCAGGCCTCGCCCAGGCCCTCTTCGTAGGCATTGCCATTCTGGGAAATAAGCGCTGTCACACGCTCCGGATGGGCTAATGCCAGCCGCCATCCGACAGGGGCACCGTAGTCATGAACCATCAGCGCATAGCGGTTGAGATTAAGTGCTTCGGTAAACCGGTCAATGGTTTCCGCGAGCTGGTCAAAGGTATAAGCGTATTCACCGCGCGCTGGCGCCTCGGTAAAACCGAAGGCCGGCAAATCTGGCGCGATTAAGTGATAACGATCCGCCAGCTGGGCAAAAAGATCCCGAAACATAAATGATGAGCCCGCGAAGCCGTGAAGTAACAACAATACAGGCGATGCCGGATCGCCGGCCTCACGGTAGAAAACGTTAACATCACCTGCCTGTTTATAGCGGTAATGCACCGGCGTAGCGGGAGCAGATAAATCCGTAGTGGAAGAGATCATGATAAGCCTCATGTAACCTTTAAAGTGGTTATTTGAAGGTTACATGTAAATTTGGTAACCTGTCAAAATGATTTTATGAGTTACGGAGCGGTATGGAATTTAAACCACCTTCTTCTCAGCCCCTCTTCCTGGCTGACAACCTTGCGCTGGATTTTATTAACAGTGAATACGGGACAGGGGATGAACGGCACGACTGTTTTGAAGACGATACCCGCGTCATCGACTGGCTGGTGATAGCGGGGCTTGTGCCGAAAGGTACTAAGGCACCTGATGGGCTCGTGGCGGAAGCCCGGCAGCTGCGCGATGCCGCCAGGGCAGTCGTGCATGCCGCGATGAAGTCCGTTGCGGCTGACCTGACGGTGATTAACCACGTACTCCAGGCGGGGCGTCCTGAGACGACTCTGCAGTGGGACAAAGAGACGCAGCGATACCGGATTACTGTTCGGCCGGAGGTGCTCAGCCCCGCAGGCCTGCTCTGGCCTGTTGCGGATGCGTTGGTGAAACTCATCGCTGACGATAAGTTTGAATACGTGCGGCAATGTGAAGCGCATAACTGTATTTTGCTGTTTCATGATTTGAGTAAATCCCATCGCCGCCGCTGGTGCAGTATGGCGACGTGCGGCAATCGCATGAAGGTAGCGGCATTCCGGAACAGGAAAAATTCGTAGCGATTCTGGACGAAAAGAGAATTGACTGAGGAGAACGATCGTTCTACCATTACTCTATGAACAAAAATACGACTGACACACGAGAAAAAATCCTCGCGTCCGCTGAAGAACTCATTTACCAGAACGGCATCCATGCCACCGGTATGGACCTTCTGGTGAAGACCTCAGGTGTGGCCCGGAAAAGCATCTATCGCTATTTCGCGAACAAAGACGAAGTGGCGGCTGCCGCGCTGAACGCGCGGGATGTCCGCTGGATGGAGTGGTTCAGGAGCGAGTGCGACAAAGGGGACACGCCGCAGGAACGTATCCTGAATATGTTCACCGTGCTTAAAGGCTGGTTTGAGTCGGAAGGATACCGCGGGTGTGCATTCATCAATACCGCCGGGGAAGTGGGGGACAGTGCCGATCCCATCCGGCAGATTGCCAGGCTGCATAAACAGAAAATACTGGATTACGCTCTTGAGCTAACCGGGCAACTGAATATTGAGCACGCTTCAGCCCTGGCAAGGCAATTGCTGTTATTGATTGAAGGCGCTATAACCGTATCACGCGTCATGGGCGAATACAGCGCCGCCGATGATGCAAAAGATATTGCTCAGTTATTACTGAAACAGGTCTCGTAAAAGAGACCTGAACTCACAGGGAAACAGACACTGAAACAGAAATAATTCATCCTCATACCTTTCACACTTATATTCTGTTTTTATGAACAGGATATAAAATTTCATAAAATATCTCCTCCCTTGTCGGATATTAATTCCCGACGCTATTCCCTGCCGCCTTTTTTCTATTCTGACCGGGTGCGATTTTCGTACCTCAAAGGCCATAAAATTAAGATGCTATAATCATATCCTATTGTATATAAAAGTATTTTGTCGGCTTGCTTGTAAGGGGACGGTAAAATAATTATATCGATAATGACATTTTTTATTTTTTTAATCATTTTACAGACTCGCGCTTGACGAGGTAGAACGATCGTTCTACCATGAATGCATGGACAACAAGAACCCTCTGGTAAATGGATATTGGCGCGACGGCATTTTGCAAAACTGCCATGAATGAAAAGGACGTTAAATAACAGGGGAATTAGTCTATATGTCTATATCGAAAAGGCGTTTTAACCCTCTCTGCCAATTTACAGGAGTCTTAACCATGTCTGATGCACAAATTCGCCCTCCACTGCCTCCGTTTACGCTTGAATCAGCCATTGAAAAAGTCAGGCTTGCTGAAGATGGCTGGAATAGCCGCGACGCTGAAAAAGTCGCGCTGGCCTATTCTCTGGATACCAAATGGCGTAATCGCGCAGAATTTGCGAATAATCGCGAAGAAGCCAAAGGCTTCCTTGAGCGCAAATGGAAAAAAGAACTTGAGTATCGCCTGATTAAAGAATTATGGGCATTTGGCGGCAACCGCATTGCCGTCCGTTACGCTTATGAATGGCGCGATGATTCCGGTAACTGGTTCCGCTCTTATGGAAATGAGAACTGGGAATTTGGCGAAGATGGCCTGATGCAGCGCCGTTTCGCCTGTATCAACGATATGCCTATCAAGGAAAGCGAACGTAAATTCCACTGGCCGCTGGGGCGTCGTCCTGACGATCATCCGGGGTTATCGGAACTGGGTCTTTAACGTCCCGATTGATTCCGCAATGCCCGGCGACTCTCCTGTCGGGCATTTGTGTTGTTTCTCTCACGTTATTTCGTCTGCGGATACTTCGCCACCACCTCACCTGGCTCCAGCTCCCGCCCATCGCTCGCCACCATCGTGAGCTTGCGTAGCGGCTGGCGATCCCGCGCGTCCACCAGCACCGTACCGGTATCCCCCTCGGCAAACAGGTGTTCATTTCCCCACTGGGAGAGCGCCAGCAGCACGGTTTGCAGCTCGCGGCCTTTTGCGGTCAGCACATACTCCTGCCAGGCGCTGCCGTCGGAGGCGGGTTGCAGCGTCAGTATGCCTTCGTCCACCAGTAGCTTTAGTCGGGTCGCCAGCATGTTTTTGGCGATGCCGAGGCTTTTCTGAAACTCACCAAAACGCGTTATGCCGCTCAGGGCATCACGCACAATCAGCAGGGACCACCAGTCGCCGATAATATCCAGCGAGCGGGCGACAGGGCAGGGGCTCTCTTCGAGGCGGGTACGTTTCACGGTCTCTCCTTATCAGCGGTAAGTTTAATTATAAAACCAATTACCCCGGCGCACAAAGCAAGCTGTCACTTTGCGGGCAGGCTCCAGGTAATTCGTCACAGATCTGTCACACTGTTAACGACAATAAACAGGTGAGGAATTAGGGATGAGAAAAGCACTAATCGCTGTCGCCGTGGCGGGCACCATCGGGCTCTCTGGCGGCGTTCAGGCGCAAACCGCGCCGGAAGGGTATCAGCTGGAACAGGTTCTAATCATGAGCCGTCATAACCTGCGTGCGCCGCTGGCCAATAACGGCAGCGTGCTGGAACAGTCGACCCCGGAAAAATGGCCAGAGTGGGATGTGCCTGGCGGGCAGCTCACCACCAAAGGTGGGGTGCTGGAAGTCTACATGGGGCACTACATGCGTGAATGGCTGGCAGAGCAGGGGCTGGTGACCGCCGGGGAGTGTCCGGCAGCGAACAGCGTCTATGCCTATGCCAACAGTCTGCAACGCACGGTGGCGACCGCGCAGTTCTTCATTACCGGCGCGTTCCCGGGGTGCGATGTGCCGGTGCACCATCAGGAACAGATGGGCACCATGGACCCCACGTTTAACCCGGTGATCACCGACAACTCCCCGGAATTCCGCGAAAAAGCGCTACAGGCGATGAACAAAGAACGTCAGGGGATGCAGCTTGACGAGAGCTACAAACTGCTGGAGCAGATGACCGACTACAAACAGTCTCCGTCCTGCAAAGAGAAACAGGTCTGCTCCCTGACGGACGCGAAAGACACCTACAGCGCCGAGTACCAGAAAGAGCCTGGGGTATCCGGTCCGCTGAAGGTGGGTAACTCGCTGGTGGACGCCTTCACGTTGCAGTATTACGAAGGCTTCCCGCTGGATCAGGTGGCGTGGGGCGAGATCAAAACCGACCAGCAGTGGCGGGTGCTCTCTCAGCTAAAAAATGGCTATCAGGATTCGCTTTTTACCTCGGCAGAGGTGGCGCGTAACGTGGCGAAACCGCTGGTGAAATATATCGATAACGCGCTGGTCACCGACCGGACGAAAGCGCCGAAAATCACCGTGCTGGTGGGGCATGACTCTAACATTGCCTCCCTGCTGAAGGCGCTGGATTTTAAACCCTATCAGCTGCACGGCCAGTATGAGCGCACACCCATTGGCGGCAAGATCGTCTTCCAGCGCTGGCACGACAAAACCGGCAATCGCGATCTGATGAAAATTGAGTATGTCTATCAGAGTACCGAGCAGCTGCGTAATGCCCAGGTGCTGACGTTAGAAGCCCCGGCCCAGCGCGTTACCCTGGAGCTGAACGGCTGTCCGGTGGATGCGAATGGATTCTGCCCGGTGGAGAGCTTTAATAAGGTATTGAATACCGCGGCGCAGTAAGTTCAGCCCCTCTCCCTGAAGGGGAGAGGGGCTGAAATGTCCGGTGGCGCTTCGCTTACCCGACCTACAAAATCCAACTCTGGTTCCGAATCCCGTAGGCCTGATAAGCGTAGCGCCATCAGGCGTTTTTTGTCCGCACGATTATCAGACGTTTTTACGCTCAATGGTCTGCTCGCCCCAGAACAGCGAGTCTTTGTCGGTTTTTTGGAAGGCTAACATCAGAACTTCATCATTACCTTCTTCCCAGATTTTCTCTGCCAGTTTTTCGTCATATTTTGCGACTTCAAAAATCGCCTCAGCGATCTCCGGTGACGTATTACGTAAACGCGCAAATTCCCCGACGCGATGTGCTTTAGCTTCTTGAGTTGGCATAGTAATCCTCCTGTTGAGAGTTAACCTTTCAGTTTAGCAGCCAGGCCGGCGACATATTCACCCTGATAGCGGGCAATGTTCAGTTCTGCTTCCGAAGGCTGACGTGAACCGTCGCCCCCGGCAATTGTTGTTGCGCCATAGGGCGTACCGCCACGGAGCTGCGAGAGATCAAACAGTTCCGGGGTGCCGTAGCCGATGGGCACAATCACCATCCCATGGTGCGCAAGGGTGGTCCAGGTTGAGGTGATGGTCTGCTCTTGTCCGCCACCGGTGCCGGTGGAGCTGAACACGCTGGCGACTTTGCCGAGTAACGCATTTTTGGCCCACAGTCCCCCGGTCTGGTCGAGGAAGGTACGCATCTGGCCGGCCATATTGCCGAAGCGCGTCGGGGTACCAAAGATGATTGCATCGTAATCGCCCAGCTCCTGCGGCGAAGCTACCGGCGCCTCCTGCGCTTTACCGCCCGCTTTGGCAAAAGCTTCTGCCTGCATGGTTTCCGGTACGCGTTTGATCACCACCTCAACCCCCTCGATTTTCCTGGCGCCTTCCGCAACTGCATGAGCCATGGTTTCGATGTGTCCGTACATGGAATAGTAGAGCACCAGAATTTTCGTCATTTCGCTTCACTCCTCGCATGATTTTTTCGGTCAGCGGCATGCTGCCGTTATTTAAAGATATGACGTGACAGCGAGACTGCAAATCTGGACACCATTTATTTGATTTTAAACAACAAAGGATGGCGGGCTTTCTTCGTAGCAAAATGAAACATTTTCAGCAGAGCAAATTTTCGGAATGATAAGAAAGGCTTATGGTTTCTTTTCGGCAGGCTTCATACAAAAGGCTGATATCGTATTGCAGGATATTACGATTCGCTGGCTGAATGCGCCTGCTCCACTAAGCTTAAGTTCACGCGGCGCAGTTAAAGACTCTTTTTTAGCGTCGTCAGGTGGAAGAATTCGCTTTCGCTGAATACAGAATTAAATCTTATGTTTTTAACTCTGGAGGTCCGACATGGCAAACCATCGTGGTGGGT
The DNA here is from genome assembly GCF_002902985.1 of Leclercia sp. LSNIH1. Taxonomy (NCBI): domain Bacteria; kingdom Pseudomonadati; phylum Pseudomonadota; class Gammaproteobacteria; order Enterobacterales; family Enterobacteriaceae; genus Leclercia; species Leclercia sp. LSNIH1. The sequence goes on from NZ_CP026167.1 coordinate 2,668,988, forward strand.
CAGGTAATTTTGCAGAAGACCGTGAAAGAGCATCAGAAGCAGGACGTAAAGGTGGCCAGCAGAGCGGGGGTAATTTCAAAAATGACCCTCAGCGCGCATCCGAAGCTGGCAAAAAAGGGGGCAAAAATAGCCATGGCGGCAACAAGAGCAGTTAAGTTGCAGCCGTCTGAAGTAGGGGGCTTTTGACCTCTGGCACCCCCGCCGCCGGGATCCCCGGCGGTTTTTTTATGCCTGTTATTGAAGTGTTATCAAATTCCTTTCACACTAGCGGATTCACTTTTTGTGCTGGTGCCCCATGTCTCTCTCCCGTTATGCCTTTTCGATCAAACCGCAGGAAGCGATCCTGATCCTTATCACCATGTTCTGGGGTGGGACCTTTCTTGCCGTACAGTACGCCGTCACGCAGAGCGGCCCTTTCTTCTTTGTCGGCCTGCGTTTTGCCACGGCTGCGTTGGCGGTGGCGCTCATTTCGCTTAAAACCCTGCGCGGCCTGACCCTGACCGAACTGAAAGCGGGGCTGGCGATCGGGGTGGCGATCGCGATGGGCTACAGCCTGCAAACCTGGGGATTACAAACTATTCCCAGCAGTAAATCGGCGTTTATTACCGCCATGTATGTCCCGCTGGTGCCGCTGTTGCAGTGGCTCTGCCTGCGCCGCATGCCGGGAATGATGTCCTGCATCGGCATAGTGCTGGCTTTTATCGGGCTGATCCTGCTGGCAGGGCCGGAAGATAACCTGCTGGCGCTCGGGCCTGGAGAGATGATCACCCTGGTGGGCGCGGTGGCGATTGCCGCCGAGATCATCCTCATCAGCGCCTGGGCCGGAAAGGTGGACGTCAAGCGCGTCACCGTTGTGCAGCTGGCGACCGCCTCGCTGGTGGCGTTTCTGACCATGATCCCGGCCGGGGAACCGGTTCCGCCGATGTCGGCAGGGCTGTGGATGGTGGCCCTTGGGCTGGGGATTTTCAGCGCCATTATTCAGGTGACCATGAACTGGGCCCAGCGCAGCGTCTCGCCCACCCGGGCGACGGTAATTTATACCGGGGAGCCGGTGTGGGCGGGGATCTTTGGCCGTCTGGCCGGGGAGCGCCTGCCGCTGCTCGCCCTGCTGGGGGGCGCCTTTATCATCGCGGGCGTGCTGGTGAGTGAGCTGAAGCTGAAAAGAAAAAAGAAGGCGCTGCCGGACGACAGCGCCACGCTGGATCAATCCTGAGTCGCCACTGTGCCCTGCGTCACCCCCGCCATCCGGCGGCTGAGCAGGGCGTTAAGGGCAATCGCGCCAAAGGTGGCCGTGCCGATCCCGCCCAGGGTGAAGCCGCCGAGCGAAAGGGCAAAATCCCCTGCGCCCAGCACCAGCGTTACGGCGACCATAATCAGGTTGCCATTCTGGCTGAGATCAACATGGTTCTGCACCCAGATCCGCGCCCCGGCCACCGCAATCAGGCCAAACACCACAATCGACGCACCGCCAATCACCGGCCCCGGGATGGTGTGGATCAAGGCACCGAATTTAGGTGAAAAGCCGAGCAGCACGGCAATCACCGCTGCCGCCACGAACACCAGCGTTGAGTAGACCTTGGTGACCGCCATCACGCCGATGTTCTCGGCATAGGTGGTCACGCCGCTGCCGCCCACCGAACCTGACAGCATGGTCGCCAGCCCGTCTCCCACAAATGCCCTCCCCATATAGGGGTCCATATTGCGTCCGGTCATGCCGGCCACCGCTTTCAAATGGCCGAGGTTTTCCGCCACCAGGATCACCGCCACCGGGGCAATCAGCATTATCGCCTGGCCGTCAAAGGTGGGCGAGGTGAGCTGCGGAAGACCAAACCACGCCGCCTGGGCGACCTGGGTAAAATCCACCGGCTTGCCAAGACCAAACACGCTGGTCAGCAGGGCGTAGAGCAGGCAGGCGAAGATCAGCCCCACCAGGATCAGCAGCCGCTGGATCATCCCCCGGGTAAATACCGCCACCAGGCCGATGCAGAGCACCGTCATTACCGCCATCCAGCTGTCAAAGGCGGAGCCGGAAACCCCTTTGACGGCGATGGGTGCCAGGTTGAGGCCAATCGCCATCACCACTGCTCCGGTGACCACCGGTGGCATCAGCCGTTCGATCCAGCGGGTGCCCAGCTTCATCACCACCAGACCCACCGCGGTGTAGAGTGCCCCGCAGGCGATGATCCCGCCCAGCGCCACGCTCAGCTGAGGGTTTACCCCCTGGCCGGAAAAGCCGGTGGCGGCAATCACCACCCCGACGAAGGCGGCGCTGGAGCCGAGATAGCTTGGCACCCGTCCGCCGGTGATGAAAAAGAAGAGCAGGGTGCCAATGCCCGACATCAGAATGGACAGGTTAGGATCCAGCCCCATCAGAATGGGCATCAGCACCGTGGCGCCAAACATCGCCACCGCATGCTGCACCCCCATCACCGCGGTTTGCGCCAGCGGGAGACGTTCATCCGGCGCGACCACGCCGCTATCAGAGGAGGTCGATTTCAACTGCCAGTGAGGAAAACCGAATAGTGCCATCAGCTGCTCCTTAAGGAGGATTAACAGGCGGGTCGCATCAGCGCGTGGTAGCCGCGGTCAAACCACACCAGGCCCTGGGGCACCGGGTGGCGGGTTATTGCAACGATCTCGCAAAACAGAATGTCGTGGGTGCCGACGCTCACCACTTGGCTAATGCGGCAGTCGAACGAGGCCAGCGCCTCGTCGAGACGTGGACAGCCTGTGGCACCCGTCTGCCAGCCTGCTGCGGCAAAGCGGTCGGCCATCGGGGTTTTGCCGCCAAACAGATTCGAGAGGGACTCCTGCCCGGCGCTCAGGGTGTTGACGCACAGGGTGCGGTTGTTGTTAAACACTGGCCACACCGAGGCGCTACGATTCAGGCACACCAGCAGCGTTGGCGGCGAGTCGGTCACGCTGCACACCGCGCTGGCAGTAAAGCCCGCCTGTCCGGCCGGGCCGTCGGTGGTGATGATATTGACCGCTGCGCCCAGACAGGCCATGGCATCACGAAACGTTTGTTTATCGATATTCATGGTGGCTCCTTATGCCAGCCCGCAGGCGTCTTCAAAACTCAGGCGGGGCAGTCGTCCGTAGAGTTTGCGGGTATCGCCGTAGCCAATGTTGATCAGCAGATTGCTTTTCAGGTTGCTGCCGGTGAAGAAGGCCGCGTCCACTTTTTCGCGGTCAAAGCCGGACATCGGCCCGGTGTCCAGCCCCAGCGCCCGACAGGCGACAATCAGATAGGCCGCCTGCATCGTGCTGTTGCGAAAGGCGGTCTCCTCGGCGAGCTGTGGGCTGGCGGTAAACCAGCTCCGGGCATCGCCGTGGGGGAACAGCTCCGGCAGACGCTCGTAAAACTGGCTGTCCCAGGCAACGATAACCGTCACCGGGGCGGTGAGGGTCTTTTGCAGGTTGCCGCTGGAGAGGGCCGGGCGCAGCTTCTCTTTGCCTTCCGGGGTACGGATAAAGACCATCCGCGCCGGAGAGCAGTTGGCGGAGGTGGGCCCCCACTTCATCAGGTCATAGATTTCGCGCAGCGTCTCGTCGCTGACCGGACGATCCAGCCAGCCGTTATGGGTCCGCGCCTCGGTAAACAGCGCATGCTGCGCCGTCGGGGTGATGGCTTCACTCATGGCAACTCCTTCAGTAAACGTTCGTGGCGGTGCAGCAGGCTGGCGAGCCCGTTTTGCAGCAGGGCGTTAAACGCCTCCGGCTCGGTCACGTTGCAGGCGTGCCCGCCCCGGGGCATCACGGTAAGCAGGCTGCCGGGCAGGGCGGCATGCAGCTCTGCCGAACAGACCGAGGGCACCAGCAGATCGTCGGCGGCGCAAAGTATCTGCACCGGGCAGTGAATGCGCGCCGTCTGGCGGCTGAAATCGGCCCGCTTCAGGGCATTGAGCCTGCGCAGCAGGGTGCTTTTGCCCTGGAAGTGGGCCAGGGCCAGCGCCTCTTCGGCCTCCATGCGCGGCTGGCGGGCCGCCATCCAGTCGGCGGGATAGAGAAAGAGCGGCTGGGCTTCCACCCACGCCTGCGCCCCTCCGGCATGCAGCAGCCGCTCGCGGATCTGGAAGCAGCGGCGGGTATGCGGATTCAGCGTCAGCCAGCCGTTAACGCATATCAGGGCACCGATCGCCTGCGGGTGATCCACTGCCAGCTGCAGGCCGATTAGCGCCCCCAGGGCATGGCCCACCACGCTGAACCGCGCGATCCCTGCGAGAGAGAGCGCCTGCCACAGCTCGTCGGCCATCGCTGCCAGGGTGTAATCTTCCGGCAGCTCGCCGGGGTTATTGCCGGTGCCGCGCTGGTCGTAGCAGACCACCTGATACCCTTGCTCAAGGTCGGCGAGCTGGGGCAGCCAGTAGCTGCCGCTGCCCCCCAGTCCGGCGATCAGCACCACAACCGGCGCGTCCGCAAAGGGCGGCGGTGAAATGGAAAGATTCATGGCAACCTCACCGGCCAATGTGGGCGATAGTGGCGATCTCCACCAGCGCCTCGGGTTTCACCAGCCCGCACTGAATGCAGAAGCGCGCCGGTTTATCGCCGGGGAAAAATTCAGCGTAGATCTCGTTAATCGCGGCGTAGTTTTTCCAGTCGGTAATAAAGATGCTGTTGAAGGTCACGTCCGCCATGGTCCCGCCCGCCGTTTCGATAACGCGCTGGATGATCTGCAGCACGTGGCGGGTTTGCGCCTTTGGGTCATCGGGAAACACCACGTTGTTATCCGCGTCGAACGGCAGGGTGCCCGAGACGTAAATCACCCCGTCCGCCAGGGTGCCGGGGACGAAGGGGGCAATCGGCGTGCTGGTCCCCTGGGGGATAATCACAGATTTCGGCATAGGGTAGCTCCTCAGGCGATACGGGCATAAGCGGCAGGGGAAAGGGCGTCGCAGAAGGTGGCGACGTCAGTAACCCAGCCAAAAAAGGTTTCGATGTTGAACAGCGCAGCCTGCTGGGCAAATGCCGGCCCCGCCTGGTGGGTGGCGTCTTCCAGCACCACGCCGAAGTACTCCAGGAAGAAGCCGTCGCGCAGGGTGGACTCCACGCAGACGTTGGTGGCGATGCCGGTAAAGATCAGGTGGCGGATGCCGCGGCTGCGCAAAATGCTGTCGAGCGGGGTGTTGAAAAAGCCGCTGTAGCGCGGTTTCGGCAGCACGATGTCCCCCGGCTCCGGCACCAGGTCATTCACCAGCTGGTAATCCCAGCCGCCTTTCGCCAGCAGCTTGCCGTGCAGCTCCGGGCGCTGGCGCATGGTTTTCAGCGCGTTCGATTTGTGGAAGTTGGGCGAGCCAGGGCCCCCCGCCTCCACATACGCTTCATCCCAGCCGTTCTGGAACCAGATAATCAGCATCCCGGCCTTGCGGGCGGCGGCCACCGCGGTGCGGATATTCTCGATCACCGGCCGGGTGGCGGAGACGTCAAACCCGGCGAGGTCGAGATAGCCGCCAGGGCTGGCGTAGGCGTTCTGCATATCCACCACGATCAGCGCGCTCTGCTGGGCGTCAAAGGTGATGGCTTCCGGGCGTGCGGGCAGAGTGGTCATCACGCGACCTCCTTTGTCATAACCGGAATATGGGCGCGGCACTGCATCAGCGGCTGGATGCGCTCGCCAAACGTTTCAATCCCGGCAATAAAGTCATCAAAGGTCAGCAGCACCCCTTCGGCACCCGGCACGCTGGCTACCTCATCAAGCATCCGCGCCACGCTGGCATAAGAGCCGACCAGGGTGCCCATGTTGATATTCACCGCCGAGGTCGGGTCGGCCATCTGCCGCACGTTGGTGTCGGCCCCGGAGCGGGTGTCCTTCTGGCTCTGCTCGCTGAGCCAGCTCAGGGCCTCGTCGTCGGCCCCGGCTTTGTAGTGCTCCCACTTCGCCCGCGCCGCCTCGTCGGTCTCGTCGGCAATGACCATAAACAGCACATAGGAGCCGACATCGCGCCCGGTTTTTTCAGCGGCCTGTTTCATGCGCGCAGCGGTAGGGGCAAAGGCCGTTGGGGTGTTAACCCCTTTGCCGAAGCAGAAGTTGAAGTCGGCATATTTCGCCGAGAAGTCCATCCCGGCATCGCTCTGCCCGGCGCAGATCACCTTCATCGGCACCGACGGCTGGGGGCTGACGCGGCAGTCGTTCATGGTGAAGAACTCACCTTTGAAGTCGCTCTTGCCGGTGCCCCACAGATCCCGCAGGACCTGCACATACTCGGTGAGGTAGTCATAGCGCTTCGAAAAATAGTCATCTCCCGGCCAGAGCCCCATCTGCTCATACTCCGGCTTCTGCCAGCCGGTGACGAGGTTAACGCCAAAGCGTCCGCCGGAGATGGTGTCGATGGTGGAGGCCATCCGCGCCACGATGGCCGGAGGCAGGGTCAGGGTGGCGGCGGTAGCGTAGATCTGGATGCGGGAGGTGACCGCCGCCAGCCCCGCCATCAGGGTGAAGGACTCCAGGTTGTGATCCCAGAATTCGGTTTTCCCGCCGAAGCCGCGCAGCTTAATCATCGACAGGGCAAAATCGAAGTGATAGTGCTCTGCCTTCTGCACGATGGCTTTGTTCAGCTCAAAAGTCGGCATGTACTGCGGCGCGTGGGTAGAGATCAACCAGCCGTTATTGCCAATGGGAACGAATACGCCAATTTTCATCACGAACCTCTCTTCATCTCAGCTTGGGGGTGAAAGTCAGACGTGGCGCTGCATCCTGCATCTCCTGTTCAGCCGCGTAGTCTCGGTTTTGCAAAGGGAGTGCCAGTTTTGAAATCTGTAATGTTATTAGTGTGTTAAGAAATGGTTGATGAATTGCTGGTGATAAAAGTGGACTGTCTGGTCAAAATAGTTGCACACAAAGCAGGCAGTCGTGCGCGGTGGCGGTGCAGATTGTCGTGGTAAGGCAGGGGTTTTGTTATGCTGGGAGCTGATCAACACGGAGTGAGCAAATGGCACAAGGCGCAGTGAAGACAGGCGGTAAACGTTCGCAGGCGGTGAGCGCGAAGAAACAGGCGATCCTTGCGGCGGCGCTGGAGACCTTTTCGCAGTTTGGCATCCACGGCACCCGGCTGGAGCAGGTGGCGGAGCTGGCGGGGGTGTCAAAAACCAATCTGCTCTACTACTTTCCCTCGAAAGAGGCGCTGTACGTCTCCGTTCTGCAACAGATCCTCGATATCTGGCTGGCCCCGCTGAAGGCGTTTCGCGAGGAGCTCACCCCGCTGGTGGCGATCCAGCAGTATATCCGCCTCAAGCTGGAGGTCTCCCGGGACTATCCTCAGGCGTCGCGACTGTTCTGTCTGGAGATGCTGCAGGGGGCACCGCTGCTGAAAACGGTGCTGAGCGGGGATATGAAATCGCTGGTGGATGAGAAGTCAGCGATCATTGCCGGGTGGGTCGCCACCGGCAGACTGGCCCCGGTCGATCCACACCATCTGATCTTTATGATCTGGGCCGCCACCCAGCACTACGCGGACTTTTCCGCCCAGGTGGAGGCGGTGACGGGCAAGACGCTCAAGGATGACGACTTTTTCCACAGCACGGTGGAGAACGTGGAGCGGATGATTATCGAAGGGATCCGGGTGCGTTAATTCCCCGGGGGCAGCGGGCAGCTTAAATCGCCCTCTTCACACTGCATCAGCGTGGCCAGATAGGCTTCCCGTTCGTTGGTTTTATCCGCCAGACACTGGTTCACAATCATCGGCTGAATGGAGCCGCCTTGAGTGCCGGAGCCGATAAAGGCGCAGTCAGCATCGCGCAGGGCGATCCACGCCTGTTGCGCCTTTTTCAGCAGCTCACGCTGGGGGGCGTCGGCGCGCTTGATGGCTGCCTGATACGTCTGGTTCAGGGTTTTATCCGCGGCCTGATACTGCTGCGCGGTGCAGCTGTTCATCTCCGCCTGGGTGCTGGCGTTGGCGCACTCATCCGCCAGCGCGCTGGTGCTCAGCAGTAACGCGGCACCGGCGATAAAAGCTCGTTTCATCTTTCCCTCCCTATAAAAAAGCCGGATGCGCTGTGCTTATCCGGCCTACAAAAACAGAATGTCACCTCTGTAGCCCCGGTAAGCGTAGCGCCACCGGGGAGAGATTGCACGCTTAACCGATGGTCATCAGGCTGGCGTTACCCCCTGCTGCGGCGGTGTTCACGCTGAGCGAACGCTCCACGTACAGACGCTCCAGCTGCAGGTTGGTTTCACCCCGGGCGAAGCCCTGCACGGAGACAATCGCCCCGCTGCGGGCCGCAACCTGCTCGCACAGCTCGCGCAGCTGGTCGGAATCACCGTGATAGATCACCGCGTCGAACGGCTGGCTGGTCAGCACATCAGCTTTGGCGAAACGAATCCGTTCCGTCACCGCCTTCGGCAGCTGCTTCGCCAGGTCACGGTGCAGGCTATCTTCCGGCCACAGCACTTCACACCCGGTCGCCATCGCCGCCGCCAGCTGGATCAGCGCATCCTGCTCGTTATCCGCCACGCACAGCACACGCTCGCGCGGCATCAGCGTCCAGGTGTTGCGCTCGCCCGTTGGCCCTGGCAATACGCGCTGGGTACCGGCCTGAGCCAGCTCGCCATACTCCTGACACAGCTCGCGCAGTTCAGGACGTTTTTCCGCCCACGCTTTTAATGCTTCCAGCGGCTGGGTCAGCACCGTTTTCACCTGGGTGTCTACCGCGTACTGCGCATCCTGACGCGCCAGGGTGACGCCCAGCGCATTGGCCGGACGGTTAGCCAGCAGGCGATAGAGGTACATTGGACCACCGGCTTTCGGACCGGTGCCCGACAGCCCTTCGCCGCCGAACGGCTGCACGCCGACCACGGCGCCGACCATGTTGCGGTTCACGTAGAGGTTGCCGACGTTGGCGCTGCCGGTCACCTGGGCGATGGTTTCATCGATGCGGGTATGCACTCCCAGGGTCAGACCGTAGCCGGAGGCGTTGATCTGCGCGATCAGCTGGTCGAGGTTGTTACGGTTGTAACGCACCACGTGCAGCACCGGGCCAAACACCTCTTTCTTCAGTTCATCGAAGCTCGCCAGTTCAATCAGGGTTGGCGCCACAAAGGTGCCGCTGGTCCACTCGCGGGCATCTTCGCTGTTCTCACGCACCGCCTGGTAGACCGGACGGCCTTTCGCACGCATCGCCTGGATGTGGTTTTCGATGTTGGCTTTCGCTTCGGCGTCGATCACCGGGCCAATGTCGGTGGTCAGACGGCCCGGGTTGCCCATCCGGCACTCCGCCATCGCGCCACGCAGCATTTTCAGGGTGTGATCGGCCACTTCGTCCTGCACGCAGAGTACGCGCAGGGCAGAGCAGCGCTGTCCGGCACTGTCGAAGGCCGAAGCCACCACATCCACCACCACCTGCTCGGTGAGGGCGGAGGAGTCGACGATCATCGCGTTCATACCGCCAGTTTCCGCAATCAGCGGCGTTGGACGGCCCTGGGCATCCAGACGGGTTGCGATGTTGCGCTGCAACAGGGAGGCCACTTCGGTGGAGCCGGTGAACATTACGCCGCGCACGCGGTTGTCGGCGGTGAGTTTGGCACCCACGGTCTCGCCGCGGCCCGGCAGCAGCTGCACGACGCCCGCAGGGACACCCGCTTCCAGCAGGATATTGATCCCCTGAGCGGCAATCAGCGGGGTCTGTTCCGCCGGTTTGGCCAGCACGCTGTTACCCGCGGCAAGGGCGGCGGCAATCTGGCCGGTGAAGATCGCCAGCGGGAAGTTCCACGGGCTGATACAGACCACCGGCCCCAGTGGGCGATGGGTTTCGTTGTCGAAATCGTCACGCACCTGACCGGCATAGTAGTGCAGGAAGTCAACGGCCTCGCGCACTTCGGCGATGGCGTTGCTGAAGGTTTTACCCGCCTCACGCACCAGAATGCCAATCAGCTGCTGCATCTGATCTTCCATCAGCACCGCAGCGCGCTCCAGAATGGCTGCACGCTCCTGCGGCGGGGTGGCGAACCAGATCGGCGCATTGTTCACCGCGCTGTCGAGAGCCAGATCCACTTCCTCTTCGGTCGCTTCGCGGACAAAGCCGACAATGTCTTTCGGTTCGGCCGGGTTGATCACCGGCTGCATTTCGCCATTGCTGACCGGCTGCTCCAGGATCGGTTTCGCCTGCCATTTTTGCAGGGCGCTGTTGAGCAGCGACGAGGAGAGCGATGCCAGACGGTGTTCGTTCGCCAGATCGAGGCCCGCGGAGTTGATGCGGCCATTGCCGTACAGCTCACGCGGCAGGGCAATCTTCGGATGGGGCAGACCAACCTGACCCTCCTGGGCGGCCAGCTTTTCCACCGCCTGTACCGGGTCGGCCACCAGCTCATCCAGCGGCAGGGTGGCATCGGCGATGCGGTTAACGAAGGAGGTGTTGGCCCCGTTCTCCAGCAGACGACGCACCAGGTACGCCAGCAGCGTTTCGTGAGTACCGACCGGGGCGTAGATACGGCACGGACGATTCAGTTTACCCTCGGACACTTTACCGGTGACCTGCTCGTACAGCGGCTCACCCATGCCGTGCAGGCACTGGAACTCGTACTGGCCCGGATAATAGTTCTGACCGGCCAGCTGGTAGATGGCCGCCAGGGTGTGGGCGTTGTGGGTGGCGAACTGCGGATAGATCAGGTTCGGCACGCCGAGCAGCTTTTTGGCACAGGCGAGGTAGGAGACGTCGGTGTAGACCTTGCGGGTATAGACCGGATAACCCTCCAGACCCTCCATCTGCGCGCGTTTGATCTCGCTGTCCCAGTAGGCGCCCTTCACCAGACGGATCATCAGGCGGCGACGGCTGCGGGTGGCGAGATCAATCAGGTAATCAATGACGAACGGGCAGCGTTTCTGGTAGGCCTGAATGACAAAGCCAATCCCGTTCCAGCCCGCCAGCTCCGGCTCGAAGCAGAGTTTTTCCAGCAGATCGAGGGAGATCTCCAGGCGGTCGGCCTCTTCGGCGTCGATGTTGATCCCGATGTCATACTGGCGCGCCAGCAGGGTCAGGGATTTCAGGCGTGGATAGAGCTCTTCCATCACCCGGTCGTACTGGGCGCGGCTGTAGCGCGGGTGCAGGGCGGAGAGCTTGATGGAGATCCCCGGGCCTTCATAAATGCCGCGACCGTTGGAGGCTTTACCGATGGCGTGGATCGCCTGCTGGTAAGAAACCAGATAGGCCTGCGCGTCGGCGGCGGTCAGCGCCGCTTCGCCCAGCATGTCATAGGAGTAGCGGAAGCCCTTATCTTCCAGCTTGCGGGCGTTAGCCAGCGCTTCGGCGATGGTTTCGCCGGTGACGAACTGCTCGCCCATCAGGCGCATCGCCATGTCCACGCCTTTACGGATCAGCGGTTCACCGCTCTTGCCGATAATGCGGTTCAGAGAGCGGGAGAGGCTCGCTTCGTTGTGGGTGGAGACCAGACGGCCAGTAAACAGCAGGCCCCAGGTGGCGGCGTTAACGAACAGCGACGGGCTGCGGCCAATGTGTGAATGCCAGTTACCGTTGCTGATCTTGTCGCGGATCAGCGCGTCACGGGTCGCTTTGTCCGGGATACGCAGCAGCGCTTCCGCCAGGCACATTAACGCCACGCCCTCCTGGGAGGAGAGGGAGAACTCCTGCAGCAGGCTCTGCACCATGCCGGCGCGCCCGGAGGCCGTTTTCTGGTTACGCAGTTTTTCGGCAAGCTGATACGCGAGGCTGTGGGCCTGGGAGGCAACTGGCTCCGGCAGACGCGCCTGTTCCAGCAGCATCGGCACGGCGTCGGTCTCGGCGCGACGGTAAGCGGCGGTAATGGCCGCGCGGCTCACCGACTGGGGCAGGATCTGCTCGGCAAATTCAAGGAACGGCTGGTGGACCTCTTCGATCGCCTCGGCGCTATCGTCGCTCTCGTTGGCGGCACCGGCCAGCAGGGCAGGCAGCTCTGGCAGGACGTCGTCGCTCTCCAGTTTTTCCAGATAGTTAAAGATAGCCTGCTTGATTAACCAGTGTGGCGTGCGGTCAATTCGGGTCGCAGCCGATTTAATCCGTTCGCGGGTCGCATCATCCAGCTTAACCCCCATGGTGGTCATGCCCATGCCAAAAACTCCTGTGATTCAGTAGCGCTAGTGTAGTTAACGTGAAATATCCACTATGTTGCAACTTTGTGCAACCACGTTAAATGTGACCCGGTTTGCAAGCTGGAAAATGAATGGAATGTTACGTGATAGTTAACCGCAAAAAAGTTGTGGATTTTAGCGATCAACCCTGGTTTCATGCGGCGCTTAACACTTTTTGCAGGTGCAACCTCAAAAAACGTGAGCGAGTGCAACCTCCAGGAATCTGGTGTGAAACCGGGGATGAAATTCATGTAAATGCAGTGTTAAATCATTTGTGTCATGGAGGCGCATACGGCAGGATACGCGCGGCCAACAGAAACACACATCATCACCCTCTCGTTCCGGGGGTGTAATAAAGACGGTCAAAAAGGCTGTCGAACATCTTTGCGGAGTATTTAAATGGCAATTAGCACACCGATGCTGGTGACATTTCTTATCTATATTTTTGGCATGATCCTGATAGGGTTCCTTGCGTGGCGTTCTACCAAGAACTTTGACGACTACATCCTCGGCGGGCGAAGCCTTGGGCCGTTCGTGACGGCGCTCTCTGCGGGCGCGTCGGATATGAGCGGCTGGCTGCTGATGGGGCTGCCGGGCGCCATCTTTATCTCCGGTATTTCAGAAAGCTGGATCGCCATCGGTCTGACGCTGGGGGCATGGATTAACTGGAAGCTGGTGGCCGGGCGTCTGCGCGTACACACCGAAGCTAACAACAACGCCCTGACCCTGCCGGACTACTTCACCGGCCGTTTCGAAGATAACAGCCGCATCCTGCGTATTATCTCCGCGTTAGTTATTCTGCTGTTCTTCACCATCTACTGTGCCTCCGGCATCGTGGCAGGCGCGCGCCTGTTCGAAAGCACCTTCGGCATGAGCTATGAAACCGCACTGTGGGCGGGCGCGGCGGCGACCATCCTCTACACCTTCGTAGGCGGGTTCCTGGCCGTCAGCTGGACCGATACCGTGCAGGCCAGCCTGATGATTTTTGCCCTGATCCTGACCCCGGTGATTGTGATCCTGTCGGTAGGCGGCCTGGGTGACTCCCTGGCGGTGATTCAGCAGAAGAGCATCGAAAACGTCGATATGCTGAAAGGGCTGAACTTTGTTGCCATCGTGTCGCTGATGGGCTGGGGGCTGGGTTACTTCGGTCAGCCGCACATCCTGGCGCGCTTTATGGCGGCGGATTCGCACCACACCATCGTCCATGCCCGTCGTATCAGTATGGCGTGGATGATCCTCTGCCTGGGCGGCGCCTGTGCGGTGGGCTTCTTCGGTATCGCCTACTTCAACAACAACCCGTCGCTGGCAGGTGCAGTAAACCAGAACGCCGAGCGTGTGTTTATCGAGCTGGCGCAGGTGCTGTTTAACCCGTGGATCGCCGGTATTCTGCTCTCCGCTATTCTGGCGGCGGTGATGTCCACCCTGAGCTGCCAGCTGCTGGTCTGCTCCAGTGCCATCACGGAAGATCTCTACAAAGCCTTCCTGCGTAAGGGCGCCAGCCAGAAAGAGCTGGTGTGGGTCGGTCGCTTTATGGTGCTGGTGGTGGCGCTGGTCGCCATCGCGCTGGCGTCAAACCCGGAAAACCGCGTGCTGGGTCTGGTGAGCTACGCCTGGGCGGGCTTTGGTGCCGCCTTTGGTCCGGTGGTGCTGTTCTCCGTGATGTGGTCCCGCATGACTCGCAATGGCGCCCTGGCGGGGATGATCATCGGTGCGGTTACCGTTATCGTCTGGAAGCAGTTCGCCTGGCTGGGCCTGTATGAAATCATTCCGGGCTTTATCTTCGGCAGCATCGGGATCGTGGTCTTCAGCCTGATGGGTAAAGCCCCCTCTACCTCAATGCAGAAACGCTTTGCGGAAGCCGACGCCCAGTACCACACCACCGCGCCAACGAAGTTGCAGGCGCAGTAAGTGACAGACACGCTATAAGCCGGGCTTGCCCGGCTTTTTTTATTGCTAATTTCCGTGATTTACGCTGATATCGCAGGGCAAATTACAATGAGGATAGCGAAGAATGAGACTTAAAAACGGGCTTGTGGCAGGCGCGATTTTACTGCTGGCAGGCTGTAATGCCCCCTCACACAGCACCGCGGACAACACCTGCAAAGCCGATAACCAGATGCAGCAAACCACCCTCTTTTTCGGCCTGAACCGTCCGACAGGGGAGGCGATCACCGGCCAGGAGTGGCAGCAGTTTGTGGATCAGGACGTGACGCCGCGTTTTCGTGATGGCTTAACGGTATTTGATGCCCGCGGGCAGTGGCTGGGTAACGACGGAAAAGTGGCGCGTGAGTCGAGTAAGGCGCTGATGCTGATCCACGGTAAAGATGCGCAAAGTGAGAGCAATATCGAGGCGCTGCGCGGGATCTATAAAACGCGCTTCGCCCAGGAGTCGGTGATGCGCGTTGACCAGCCGGTGTGCGTGCAGTTCTGATAAGACCGGGTGCGGCCTGTTTGCCGGGTGGCGCTAGCGCTTACCCGGCCTACTTATCCTGTAAGCCCGCGCAAGCGCAGCGTCGCCGGGCAACAAACTACAACACTAACCCCGCAAAGCTCGCCGACAACAGACTCACCAGCGTCGCGCCATACACCAGACGCAGACCGAAGCGCGACACCACGTTGCCCTGCTTCTCATTCAGCCCTTTAATCGCCCCGGCGACAATGCCAATAGAGGCAAAGTTAGCGAAGGAGACCAGGAACACCGACAGAATGCCCAGCCCGCGCGGGGTCATCTCTGCGGCAATCTTTTGCAGCTCGATCATCGCCACGAACTCGTTCGCCACCAGTTTAGTCGCCATAATGCCGCCCGCGTGCAGGGCATCGCTCAGCGGAATACCCACCAGCCAGGCCAGGGGATAGAAGACATAGCCCAGAATCTGCTGGAAGCTCAAGCCAAACAGGCTGGAGAAGAGGGCGTTGACGGCGCTGATCAGGGCAATAAAGCCAATCAGCATCGCCAGAATTATCATCGCCACTTTGAAGCCAGCCAGAATATATTCCCCCAGCATCTCAAAGAAACTCTGGGACTCATGCATCTTCTCCAGCTTAATTTCCGGCTCCGCTTCCGGGCGGGTCGGGTTAATCACCGTGAGGATGATAAAGGTGCTGAACATATTCAGGATTAGCGCCGCGACCACATATTTTGCTTCCAGCATCGTCATATAGGCGCCGACGATGGAGAGCGACACGGTGGACATGGCGGTGGCCGCCATGGTGAACAGACGACGCGAGGAGAGATCGCCCAGCACCCCTTTGTAAGCAATAAAGTTTTCCGACTGGCCCAGCGTCAGGGAGCTGATGGCGTTAAACGACTCCAGCTTGCCCATGCCGTTCACTTTCGACAGCAGGGTGCCGACTACGCGAATTATCACCGGCAGAATACGCCAGTGTTGCAGAATGCCGATCAGTGCGGAAATAAAAATAATCGGGCACAACACTCCAAGGAAAATAAATGCCAGCCCTTTTTCTCCCATCCCGCCAAAGACAAAGTTGGTCCCTTCGGCGGCATATTTCAGCAAAGATTCAAAGAAGCCCGAGACATACTGAATAACAAACAGGCCGCTTTCGGCATGGAGGAAAAAGAACGCCAGCGCAATCTCAATGACAATGAGTTGAATGACGTAGCGAATACGGACGTTGCGGCGGTCGAAGCTCACCAGCCAGGCCAGCGCAAGGATAACCACCAGCGCCAGCAAGAAGTGCAGAAATTGATACATAGTTGATTTTCAGCAGATTAATGAGGCGCATATTTAGCCACAGCCTGCTGTAAGCGTAAATGGGCATTTACGTTATAACTTATTCACCTTTTAGTCACTTATGTGACTATTTTCCCGGTACGGGTTTACATCCTGTCATCAAAATGCAGCATATTTCGCTTGTATTTCTTATTGCCGTAATGATAATCACTATCACAAGAATTTACCTTTCTTTGCATCAGTTGACGGCGAAAAACATTTAAGGTGTCGCATGTTTGTTCCATTCCTCATTATGTTACGTGAAGGGCTCGAAGCAGCCTTAATTGTCAGTCTTATCGCCAGCTATCTGAAACGTACCCAGCGGGGCCGCTGGATCGGCGTGATGTGGATTGGCGTCTTCCTTGCTGCCGCCCTCTGCCTGGGCCTGGGCATTGCCATCAACGAAACCACCGGTGAATTCCCGCAAAAAGAGCAGGAGCTGTTTGAAGGGATCGTGGCCCTTATTGCGGTGGTGATCCTCACCTGGATGGTCTTCTGGATGCGTAAAGTGTCCCGTAACGTCAAAGTCCAGCTGGAGCAGGCGGTGGACAGCGCGCTGGCGAAGGGCAAGAGTCACGGCTGGGCACTGATCATGATGGTCTTTTTCGCCGTGGCGCGTGAAGGGCTGGAGTCGGTCTTCTTCCTGCTGGCCGCCTTCCAGCAGGATGTTGGGATCTGGCCGCCACTGGGCGCGGTGCTGGGCCTGGCGACCGCGGTGGTGCTCGGTTTCCTGCTCTACTGGGGCGGCATTCGTCTCAATCTGGGCGCCTTCTTCAAATGGACCAGCCTGTTTATTCTGCTGGTGGCCGCCGGACTGGCCGCGGGAGCGATCCGCGCCTTCCATGAGGCGGGCCTGTGGAACCACTTCCAGGAGGTGGCGTTCGATCTCAGTAACGTCCTCTCTACCCATTCGCTGACCGGCACCCTGCTGGAGGGGATCTTTGGCTATCAGGAGACGCCGAGCGTCAGCGAAGTGGCGGTGTACTTTATCTATCTTATTCCGGCGCTGGCGCTGTTCTTTATGCCATCGCGCCCCAGCGCTCAGCCGTCGCGTACTGCGCCCTGAAGTGCTCATTGTAGTTACAACATACTCTAAAAGGTTAAGGGAAAAGTCATGGCAATCCACTTTCGTCGCAGTGCATTACAGGCTGGCGTGGCAGCGCTGATCGCTTCTGCATTCGCCGCACAGGCCGCGGATGTTCCACAGGTAAAAGTTACCGTCAATGATAAACAGTGTGAGCCGATGACCATCACGGTCAATAGCGGTAAAACGCAGTTCATCATCCAGAACCACAGCCAGAAAGCGCTTGAGTGGGAGATCCTGAAAGGGGTGATGGTGGTGGAAGAGCGGGAAAACATCGCGCCGGGCTTTAGCCAGAAGATGACCGCCAACCTTGAGCCGGGCGAATACGACATGACCTGCGGCCTGCTGACCAACCCGAAAGGCAAGCTGATCGTGAAAGGTGCCGCCACCGCCGATGCCGCCAAAGGCGACGCGCTGTTGAGCCTCGGCGATGCCATTACCGCCTATAAAGCGTACGTCACTCAAGAGACCGCGGATCTGGTCGCGGGTACCAAAGCCTTTACCGACGCGGTGAAAGCGGGCGATATGGAAAAAGCGAAATCCCTCTATGCGCCGACCCGTCAGCACTACGAGCGTATCGAGCCGATTGCCGAGCTCTTCTCGGATCTCGATGGCAGCATTGACGCCCGTGAAGACGATTACGAGCAGAAAGCCGCCGATCCGAAATTCACCGGTTTCCACCGCCTGGAGAAAGCGCTGTTTGGCGACAACTCCACCAAAGGGATGGAGCAGTACGCGGAGCAGCTGAACAGCGACGTGCTGGAGCTGCAAAAACGCATCAGTGAGCTGGCCTTCCCACCCTCAAAAGTGGTGGGTGGCGCGGCAGGGCTGATTGAAGAAGTGGCCGCCAGCAAGATCAGCGGGGAAGAAGATCGCTACAGCCATACCGACCTGTGGGACTTCCAGGCCAACGTCGAAGGCGCGCAGAAGATCGTTGACCTGCTGCGTCCTCAGCTGCAAAAAGATAACAGCGCCCTGCTGGAAAAAGTGGATGCCAACTTTAAGAAAGTGAATACCATTCTGGCGAAGTACCGCACCAAAGAGGGCTTTGAGACTTACGACAAGCTGACCGATGCCGACCGTAATGCCCTGAAAGGGCCGATTACCACCCTGGCGGAAGATCTGGCGCAGCTGCGTGGCGTACTGGGTCTGGACTAAGTTGATGAACAAGCATGACGAGTACGACGTGGCTGAACCTTCACGACGTCGGTTGTTAAAAGGGGTAGGGGCGCTTGGCGGCGCCCTTGCTCTGGCGGGTGGCTGTCCGGTGGCGCATGCGGCAAAACCGCAGAGTGCGCCGGGCACGCTCTCCCCGGATGCGCGAATGGAGACGCAGCCGTTTCACGGCCTGCATCAGGCCGGGATCTTAACCCCGCAGCAGGCTTCGATGATGCTGGTGGCTTTTGACGTGCTCGCCAGCGATAAAAGCGAGCTGGAGCGCCTGTTCCGTCTGCTGACCCAGCGCATTACCTTTCTGACCACCGGCGGCCCGGCGCCTGAGACGCCGAACCCGCGTCTGCCGCCGATGGATTCCGGTATTCTGGGGAGCTATATCGCCCCGGATAACCTCACCATGACGGTGTCGCTGGGGGCGTCGCTGTTTGATGACCGCTTTGGTCTGGCGGCGCAGAAACCGAAATCGTTGCAGAAGATGGTGCGCTTCCCGAATGACTCCCTGGATGCGGCGTTGTGCCATGGCGATCTGCTGATCCAGATCTGCGCCAATACCCAGGACACGGTGATCCACGCCCTGCGGGATCTCATCAAGCACACCCCGGATCTGTTAAGCGTACGCTGGAAGCGGGAAGGGTTTATCTCTGACCACGCCGCGCGCAGCAAAGGCAAAGAGACCCCGGTGAACCTGCTCGGCTTTAAGGATGGCACCGCCAACCCCAACAGCCAGGATGGGCCATTAATGGATCGGGTGGTGTGGGTGACCGCCGATCAGGGCGAACCGGCCTGGGCGGTGGGCGGCAGCTATCAGGCTGTACGCATTATTCAGTTCCGCGTGGAGTTCTGGGACCGGACGCCGCTGAAAGAACAGCAGACCATTTTTGGCCGCGACAAGCAGAGCGGTGCGCCGCTGGGCATGAAGAACGAGCACGACGTGCCGGATTACGCCAGCGACCCGGAGGGCAATGTTATCGCCCTCGACAGTCATATCCGCCTCGCCAACCCGCGCACTCAGGAGACCGAGCAAAACCTGATGATGCGCCGGGGCTACAGCTACTCGCTGGGGGTGACCAATTCCGGTCAGCTGGATATGGGGCTGCTGTTTGTCTGTTTCCAGCACGATCTGGAGAAGGGCTTTTTGACCGTGCAGAAACGCCTGAACGGCGAGGCGCTGGAGGAGTACGTCAAACCCATTGGCGGAGGCTACTTCTTTGCGCTGCCTGGCATACAGGACAAAAACGGCTGGCTTGCTCAGGGGCTGCTTGAGGCCTGAATACCGTCCCGCTTACCCCTTAAGCGGGACAGTTTTTTTCTCGTCCCACTATCTCTTTGTTATAATTCTGTAATATCCCCATAGCAGACTAAGTATCGCTGTCAGGCGAATCTTAAAAGTTGCATTCAGGTAAAAATAATGTTGCATTCATGCTAAATCCTGATGTACTTAAATTAAGAAAGCGGTAAACCTTACAGTGAACATGAATCACTCTGGAGATCGCGAATGGTTGGGTCCTCAACTGGACATGGTAAACGCAACAACCGCAGCACACGGCGCGGAGGCCCACACTCCGGCAGCGATCTCTTCACCGAAAAATTCTCCCCCTCCACAGCAAATCCTGATTTTTCCGACCTAACGAATGGTGAGCATAGCGATTCGGCCGGGTCATTTAACCAAGCAAGCTATGGCTTAGAAGGAAGCCAACCCTCAGATGTTTGTTCGCCTAATCGCACCGACTCTGGTGCGAGTGATGAATACCAACAACTCAAGGTGCTATCCATGGGAAGACAAAAAGCAGTGATCAAAGCTCGTCGTGAAGCAAAACGTGTGCTGAGACGGGATTCACGTAGCCATAAACAGCGTGAAGAAGAGTCGGTCACCTCGCTTGTGCAGATGAGTGGTGTTGAAGCAATTGGCATGGCGCGGGACTGCCGTGATACAACTCCAATTGCGGCACGCAACGACGCTCAGGCGCAGTACCTGAATGCTATTGAGAATAAGTCGCTTATTTTCGCCACCGGTGAAGCCGGGTGTGGGAAAACGTGGATAAGTGCAGCCAAAGCGGCAGAGGCTCTGATTCACAAAGATGTCGACAAGATCATTGTCACCCGGCCGGTGTTGCAGGCCGATGAAGATCTCGGCTTCTTGCCCGGTGATATTTCGGAGAAATTTGCGCCGTATTTCCGGCCCGTTTATGACGTGCTGGTGAAGCGTCTGGGGGCCTCTTTTATGCAGTACTGCCTGCGTCCCGAAATCGGTAAGGTTGAAATTGCGCCGTTCGCCTATATGCGCGGACGTACATTTGAAAATGCAGTTGTGATTCTCGACGAGGCTCAGAACGTAACTGCTGCGCAAATGAAGATGTTCTTAACGCGCCTCGGGGAGAACGTGACGGTTATCGTCAATGGCGATATCACCCAGTGCGACCTGCCGGCGGGGGTTCCGTCCGGGCTGAGCGACGCGCTGGCACGTTTTGAGGAAGATGAGATGGTGGGCATTGTGCGTTTCAATAAAGACGATTGCGTGCGCTCGGCGCTGTGCCAGCGGACGCTGCAGGTCTATTCCCGGTAATGGTATAACCTTCTCGTTTTACTTTCTTCTGCAATCCCTTCCCGGCGCAATGCCGGGAAGCTGCGTCTGTCAAAACACTTCTGTTGGGTTGTCTATTTAAAGATCACATTATGATGATGTCATACTTATTTCGTATAGAAAATGCCGGGTATTACGCAACGTTTTGCTGTATCTATAAGTCTTAACGTTAATTCAAATGGGCTTTTTAATAAAAAAATGCAGAAGTGTGATATTAAATCATAATACCCACAAAATATGTATGAAAATCATGAGCAGGCTAATTATAAATAATCAATTAAACGTGAATGTTGTCACAATTCATTACTGCCATGCGAATATTAAGTTGGTCTCTTTCGGGCTATTATCTATGTTTCGTAGTAATCCAAACACAATTCTATAAAGAAACTTCCAGGGAATCCGTTTTCTCTGGACCATCACGCTGAGGGCCATACATGAACGAACTGGTTGGTGCAATTAATGGTGTTATCTGGAGCCCGGCGTTAATATTTTTATGCCTGGGTGTCGGCCTCTATTTCTCACTGCGTAGTCGCTTTCTGCAATTACGCCATGTTAAACATATGGTCGCGCTGATGTTTCAGGGGCGCGCCACCGATGCAGGGGTGTCGTCGTTTCAGGCACTGACGATGACGCTGGCAGGACGTGTGGGGACCGGGAATATTGCCGGCGTAGCGACCGCCATTACCTTTGGTGGTCCTGGCGCGCTGTTCTGGATGTGGATGGTAGCCTTTTTGGGTGCCAGCTCTGCTTTTGTTGAATCCACGCTGGGTCAGGTTTATAAAGAGAAAATTAACGGTGAATATCGTGGTGGTCCTGCCTTTTATATTGAAAAAGGGCTGGGCGTAAAATGGTATGCATGGTTATTTGCTGTAGTGACTATTTTCTCCTGCGGCTTATTACTTCCAGGCGTACAGGCAAACTCTATTGGTGCCAGCCTGGATATTGCCTTCGGACTTAATCCGAATGTTACCGCCGCAATATTGGCCATACTGTTAAGCTTCATTATTTTCGGTGGTGTAAAAAGGATCGCCAGCTTTAGCAGCATGGTCGTTCCTTTTATGGCGCTCGGTTATATTATTGTGGCCTGCGTTATTATCGCCATTAATATTGAACAGCTTCCTTCCGTTATTCTGCTGATCTGGAAAAGTGCATTTGGCCTCGAAGCGGGCTTTGGCGCCGTTCTGGGGCAGGCGATCATGTGGGGCGTTAAGCGCGGGGTTTATTCCAACGAAGCGGCGCAGGGTACAGGGCCACATGCTTCATCAGCGGCCGAAGTCAGTCATCCGGCGAAACAGGGGCTGGTTCAGGCTTTCTCAGTCTATATCGACACGCTGTTCGTCTGCTCCGCTACCGGCTTTATGCTGTTGATCACCGGCTTGTATAATGTTCAGGGCGTTGATGGCGCGGCAATCTACACCGGCATCGCAGGCGTGGCAGCAGGCCCTGGCTATGTGCAGACCGCGATGGAAAGTATGATGCCTGGTTTTGGTAACTACTTTGTCGCCATTGCGCTGTTCTTCTTTGCCTTCACCACTATTATTGCCTACTACTATATTGCTGAAACAAATATTGCCTTTATCAACCGCAAAATTAACCGCCCATGGCTGACGTTCTTGCTGAAAATATTCCTGTTAACCTCCACGGTATATGGCACCGTGCGTACTGCGGATCTGGCATGGGGTCTGGGCGATATTGGGGTCGGATTGATGGCGTGGCTTAACATTATTGCAATTGTTCTTTTACATAAAAAAGCATTTGCCAGCCTTAAAGATTATGAAACGCAGAAAGCGCAAGGTATCGATCCACAATTTGACCCGATCCGGCTTGGGATTAAAAATGCCGATCACTGGGTTAAGGAACGTAAAGATGAAAAAGGTGTGAACCCGGATCAGACATCTTCTCTGCCGGGAGGCCGTACAATAAGCTGATGGCGCGAAAAAAGCCCGTACGAAAGTACGGGCTTTTTTTTAATAGCGTAGGGAGGGGGGATTGACTCGCTGCTCTCGCCCTACGGGCAGCCCACTCACTGCGTTCGCGGTCTGTCCAACTGGCTGTCGCCAGTTGTCGAACCCCGGTCGGGGATTCTCATCCCCCCCAGCGGAGAATATAAAAGAAAAAAGCCCGTACTTTCGTACGAGCTCTTATCTCGAATATGGCGGTGAGGGGGGGATTGACTCGCTGCGCTCGCCCTACGGGCAGCCCACTCACTGCGTTCGTGGTCTGTCCAACTGGCTGCGCCAGTTGTCGAACCCCGGTCGGGGATTCTCATCCCCCCCACAGGCGAGCAACATGCGAAAAAAAAGCCCGCATTTGCATGCGAGCTCTTCTTTAAATATGGCGGTGAGGGGGGGATTGACTCGCTGCGCTCGCCCTACGGGCAGCCCACTCACTGCGTTCGCGGTCTGTCCAACTGGCTGCGCCAGTTGTCGAACCCCGGTCGGGGATTCTCATCCCCCCCCACAGGCGAGCAACATGCGAAAAAAAAGCCCGCATTTGCATGCGAGCTCTTCTTTAAATATGGCGGTGAGGGGGGGATTGACTCGCTGCGCTCGCCCTACGGGCAGCCCACTCACTGCGTTCGCGGTCTGTCCAACTGGCTGCGCCAGTTGTCGAACCCCGGTCGGGGATTCTCATCCCCCCCCACAGGCGAGCAACATGCGAAAAAAAAGCCCGCATTTGCATGCGAGCTCTTCTTTAAATATGGCGGTGAGGGGGGGATTCGAACCCCCGATACGTTGCCGTATACACACTTTCCAGGCGTGCTCCTTCAGCCACTCGGACACCTCACCATATTGTTTTGCTGCCTTTCTTCTCGGGGGCAACGGGGCGCTACTATAGGGAGTCAGGCTAAAACGGTCAAGCAGATTTTCTGCTTTACTGCGCGTTCGGTTAAGCAATAAGCAGCTCCACGGTTTTCAGGCCGTGGAGCGGGCGATTAGCGCTGTGAATCGAGTGCTTCCCCGTTCTTTACGACCTCTTGCGCTTTACCGTAGCTTTCAATCAGCAGCTGATAAGCCGGGAAGATATGGGTATAGACTTCTGCCCACTGCGATGCATCTTCACGATTCCAGGTGCGCTGGATCTCCGAGGCGACGGCGGCGGTATCCATCGGTACGACGCCAGCCTGGACGATACGTGCCAGGGTAATCTCCTGCGCCATTTTGCTGTAAGTGCCTGACGCATCGATCACCGCAAATACCTTATAGCCGTCGGCCACCGCGCTGATCGACGGGAAGGCCATGCAGACGCTGGTAATGGTACCGGCGATAATCAGCGTCTTGCGCCCGGTCGCCTTCACAGCAGCGACGAAGTCCGGATTATCCCAGGCGTTAATCTCACCCTTACGCGCCACGTACTGCGCATGGGGTGCATTGGCGTGGATCTCCGGGATCAGCGGCCCGTTTGGCCCTTGCGGTACGGAGGCAGTGGTGATCACCGGGATATTCGCAAGAGTAGCGATTTTTGCCAGCGCCGCGGCGCGGGCACGCAGTTCCGGCATCGGCATATCACCCACGGTCTGGAACAGGCCGCTCTGGTGATCGATAAGCAACATCACCGCATCATCG
Organism: Leclercia sp. LSNIH1; assembly: GCF_002902985.1. Taxonomy (NCBI): domain Bacteria; kingdom Pseudomonadati; phylum Pseudomonadota; class Gammaproteobacteria; order Enterobacterales; family Enterobacteriaceae; genus Leclercia; species Leclercia sp. LSNIH1. The sequence continues at coordinate 2,693,182 of NZ_CP026167.1, forward strand.
ACATCAATGGCCGGACGGGCGCCGTTAAAGTTAGCAGGGGTAGACATGATTTTCTCCTTTATTACCTTCAGATCTGGCCGAAGCGGCCGGAATTGAAATCGCGAACGGCTTCGGCGATTTCGCTTTTACTGTTCATCACAAACGGGCCGTAGCCGACGATGGGTTCATTCAGCGGCTCCCCGGCCATCAGCAGCACTTTGGCATCGCTGCTGGCTTCCAGATGCAGCTTCTCCCCTTGCTGGCTCAGTACCACCAGCTGGGCTTCACCTGCCTGTGCGACGCCGTTCACCGTCACGCTGCCCTCCAGCACCACCAGCGCGGTGCTCCAGCCCTCAGGTTGGCTGAGCGTAAGATGGCTACCCTGATGCAGGGCGATGTCCCAGACGTTCAGCGGGGAGTAACTGTGCGCCGGACCGGTGGTCTCCTCGTAGCGTCCGGCGATCACCCGTAGCGATCCGCCGTCGTCAGGTAGCGTCACCACCGGGATCTGACGTTTTGTTATGCTCTGATAGCCCGGCGCCGTCATCTTGTCCTTCGCGGGCAGGTTGACCCACAGCTGCAACATTTTTAGTTCCCCTCCGTTTTGCGCAAAGGCCCTGGAGTGGAACTCCTCATGCAAAATGCCGGAGCCTGCGGTCATCCACTGCACGTCACCCGGGCCAATCACGCCGCCTTTACCGGTGGAATCGCGGTGTTCAACTTCGCCGGAATAGACGATGGTCACCGTTTCAAAGCCGCGGTGCGGGTGATGGCCCACGCCGCGTTTCGCGCCATCCGCCGGGAACGAGTAAGGCCCGGCGTAATCCAGCAGTAAAAATGGGCTCAGTGGCTCACCATGGGTCTGGTATGAAAACATCGAACGCACCGGAAAACCGTCGCCAACCCAGTGCGGCCGGGGTGCGGTATAAATGCCTGTTACGTTTTTCATCGGTTTCTCCTGATGTTCTGTTGATGTAATTAGCTTATATTCAGGGTTAATATTCCGGTAGATAGTGAAAATGACATGCACTGTTCCATTTATGGAACGATGAGGACGTTATGCAGGATCTCAATGATTTCGCGTGGTTTGTCAAAGTGGTCGAGTACGGCGGTTTCGCGGCAGCCGGGCGGGCGCTCGATCTGCCAAAATCCCGGCTCAGCCGACGGATTGCCCAACTGGAGGCACGGCTTGGGGTACGTCTGATCCAGCGGACAACGCGGCAGTTTACGGTTACTGAAGTGGGGCAGACCTTCTATCAACACTGCAAGGCGATGCTGATAGAAGCCGAGGCAGCGGAGGAGGCGGTCGCGGCCTTGCAGGCGGAACCGCGTGGCCTGGTGCGGATCACCTGTCCGGTCACGCTGCTGCACGTCCACGTCGGGCCGATGCTGGCTAAGTTTATGGCGCATTACCCCGGTATTAATCTGCAGCTTGAGGCGACCAACCGGCGGGTGGATCTGGTGGCGGAGGGTGTTGATATCGCCATCCGTGTGCGTCCTCGCCCATTTGATGACAGCGATCTGGTGTTGCGGGTGCTTGCCGACAGAGGGCACTGCCTGGTGGCGAGTCCGCAGTTGATCCAGCGTCTGGGTGTGCCGGCCACGCCATCGGAGCTCAGCGCCTGGCCGGGCCTGAGTCTGGGGGAGGGGAGACAGGTTCATAAGTGGGCGCTAAGCGGGCCGGAGGGGGCAAAAGCGGAGATCCATTTTCAGCCGCGCCTGATGACCACCGATATGCTGGCGCTGCGGGAGGCGGCGATAGCGGGCGTGGGGCTGGTGCAGTTACCCATTTTGATGGTCAAAGAGCAACTGGCGTCCGGGACATTAATAAAAGTGCTGGAAGAGTGGGAGCCACGCCGGGAAGTGATCCATGCGGTCTATCCCTCCCGGCGCGGGCTGTTGCCGTCAGTCAGGACGCTGGTGGATTTTTTGACCGGGGAGTATGCGCGGATGGTGGAGGAGTGAGGCCGGGTTTGGGTTTCGTAGGTCGGGTAAGCCTGGCGCCACCCGACGCTTCCAGAGCGCGCGGTATTGCATTAAGGCAAAATGCCTGATGGCGCTGCGCTTATCAGGCCTACGGAATCGAGGCTGGATTTGGGTTTCATAGGTCGGGTAAGCGTAGCGCCACCCGACATGTACTGGCTGTCGCCAGTTGTCGAACCCCGGTCGCGGGTTCTCATCCCCCCACAGACGTGCAACATGCGAAAAAAAAGCCCGCATTTTCATGCGAGCTCTTCTTTAAATATGGCGGTGAGGGGGGGATTGACTCGCTGCGCTCGCCGTTACTCGGCCCATCCATGGGCCTCGCCCCTTCGGGGCCAACGCAAGCGTTGTTCAAAAACGCTCCCTGCGTTTTTGTTCGGGCAGCCTGTTCGCTGCGCTCTCAGTCTGTCCAACTGGCTGCGCCAGTTGTCGAACCCCGGTCGGGGGTTCTCATCCCCCCACAGGCGAGCAACATGCGAAAAAAAAGCCCGCATTTGCATGCGAGCTCTTCTTTAAAGATGGCGGTGAGGGGGGGATTGACTCGCTGCGCTCGCCCTACGGGCAGCCTGTTCGCTGCGCTCTCAGTCTGTCCAACTGGCTGCGCCAGTTGTCGAACCCCGGTCGGGGATTCTCATCCCCCCCCCACAGGCGAGCAACATGCGAAAAAAAAGCCCGCATTTGCATGCGAGCTCTTCTTTAAAGATGGCGGTGAGGGGGGGATTCGAACCCCCGATACGTTGCCGTATACACACTTTCCAGGCGTGCTCCTTCAGCCACTCGGACACCTCACCATATTGTCATCCCGTTGTTGCTGGGACGGGCGCTAATGTAAGGAAAAGCCTGACTTACGTCAATCAACTTTTTCAGTAAATTAGCGCGTTCAGACAAACTTCAGCCAACATGATTTTTAATTGCGCTGAAAGTGCCTTTTTTATCAGCAACGACCGCACTCGCAAAATTTGTTATGCTGCAATCCAGTTGATAATGAACATAAAACAGCGCAACAGAAGGCAATCGCAATGGATATTATTTTTTATCACCCAACATTTGATAACGCTTACTGGATAAAAACACTTTCGGCGGCGCTGCCAGGCGCCCGGGTTCGGGAGTGGAAGCGCGGCGATAACGAACCCGCAGATTATGCGCTGGTGTGGCACCCACCGGTTGAGATGCTGCAGGGGCGAAACCTGAAAGCGGTGTTTGCCCTTGGGGCAGGGGTGGACTCTATCCTCAGCAAGCTCAAGGCGCACCCGGAAATGCTGGCGGAGTCGATCCCCCTGTTTCGCCTGGAAGATACCGGCATGGGCCAGCAGATGCAGGAGTATGCGGTCAGCCAGGTGCTGCACTGGTTCCGCCGCTTTGACGATTATCAGGCGCTGAAACAGCAGGCCCGCTGGGAGCCGCTGGCCGACTATCAGCGCGAAGATTTTACTATCGGGATCCTCGGGGCCGGGGTGTTGGGATCGAAAGTGGCCGAAGCGCTGGCACCGTGGGGCTTCCCGCTGCGCTGCTGGAGCCGCACCCGCAAGCACTACCCTGGCGTCACCAGCTTTGCCGGGAAGGAAGAGTTACCGCAGTTTTTAGACGGCACGCGGGTGCTGATTAACCTGCTGCCGAATACGGCTGAGACGGTTGGGATCATTAATAAGGCGCTCATCAACCAGCTGGCGGACAACAGCTACCTGATGAACCTGGCGCGTGGCGTACACGTGGTGGAAGCCGATCTGCTGGCGGCACTGGAGAGCGGCAAGCTGAAAGGCGCGATGCTGGATGTCTACAGCAAAGAGCCGTTACCGGCGGACAATCCCCTGTGGGCGCACCCGCGCGTGGCCATGACGCCGCACATTGCGGCGGTGACGCGTCCGGCAGAAGCCATCGACTATATCGCCCGCACCATCTCGCAGCTGGAGAAGGGCGAACAGGTTACCGGGCAGGTCGACAGACAGCGCGGTTACTGAGTTATACCCGGCGATTGCCGGGTTTTTGCTGATAAACGCCCGTGATAACTGCTATCCTTTGGGAAACACGAGAGGAGAGAACGATGTACCCCGTTGACCTGCATATGCACACCGTCGCCAGTACCCACGCCTACAGCAACCTTCATGACTACATCGCCCAGGCAAAACAAAAAAACATTAAGCTCTTTGCGATCACCGATCATGGTCCGGATATGGCGGATGCGCCGCACTACTGGCACTTTGTGAACATGCGCATCTGGCCGCGGGTAGTGGATGGCGTTGGGATCCTGCGCGGCATTGAGGCCAACATCAAAAATACCCAGGGCGACATTGACTGTACCGGCCCGATGCTCACCTCTCTGGATCTGATCCTCGCCGGTTTCCATGAGCCGGTTTTCGCACCTCAGGATCAAGCCACCCATACCGAGGCGATGATCGCCACTATCGCCAGCGGTAACGTACATATCATCAGCCATCCGGGGAACCCGAAATACCCGATTGATATCCAGGCGGTCGCGCAGGCTGCAGCGGAGCATCGCGTGGCGCTGGAGATCAACAACTCCTCCTTTATTCACTCCCGTAAAGGGAGCGAAGCAAACTGCCGGGCAGTGGCGGCTGCGGTGAAGGAGGCGGGTGGCTATGTGGCGCTGGGCTCCGATTCCCATACCGCCTTCACGCTGGGCGATTTTAGCGAATGCCGCAAAATCCTCGACGCGGTGGACTTCCCGGAAGATCGCATCCTGAACGTCTCCCCGCGCCGGCTACTCGATTTCCTGGCGTCGCGTGGCATGGCGCCAATCAATGAATTTGCTGATTTTTAACTGTGTAATGGACTAAATAAATGAATGAGTTTTCCATCCTCTGTCGCGTACTGGGTTCTCTCTATTATCGCCAGCCGCAGGATCCGCTGCTGGTGCCGCTGTTTACCTTGATCCGCGAAGGCAAGCTGGCCCAGAACTGGCCGCTTGAGCAGGATGAATTGTTGCTGCGTCTGCAAAACAGCTGCGACATGCAGCAGGTCGCCGCCGACTACAATGCGCTGTTTGTTGGCGAAGAGTGCCGCGTGTCGCCGTATCGCTCTGCCTGGGAAGAGGGCGCTACCGAAGCCGAAGTACGCGCATTTCTCTCTGAACGCGGGATGCCGTTGACCGATACCCCAGCCGACCATCTCGGCACGCTGCTGCTGGCGGCCTCGTGGATTGAAGATCATGCGGCGGAAGATGAAAACGAGGCGCTGGAAACCCTCTTCGGGGAGTATATCCTGCCCTGGTGCGGGACGTTCCTCGGGAAGGTTGAAGCGCACGCCACCTCGTCCTTCTGGCGTACCATGGCCCCACTGACTCGCGATGCCATTGCCGCGATGTGGGATGAGCTACAGGAAGAGAATGAAGAGTGATTTAGATCACTATCTGTATGTAACAGCAAATATCAATCTGCATATTATGTGTTCCTGATCTCATTTCATGGCCGCGTATCTGTTAAGATGCGCGCCATGAACATTCTACTTTCTATCGCAATCACGACAGGCATCCTCTCCGGTTTATGGGGCTGGGTTGCCGTCTCTCTCGGACTCCTCAGTTGGGCGGGCTTCCTTGGCTGCACGGCCTATTTCGCCTGCCCGCAGGGGGGCGTGAAGGGGCTGTTTATCTCGGCCTGTACGCTGATGAGCGGCGTGGCGTGGGCGATGATTATCATCCACGGCAGCGCGCTGGCACCCCATCTGGAAATCGTTGGCTACGTTATGACCGGCGTGGTGGCGTTTTTGATGTGTATCCAGGCGAAACATCTGCTGCTCTCGTTTGTGCCCGGCACCTTTATGGGCGCCTGCGCCACTTTTGCAGGGCAGGGGGAGTGGCGGCTGGTGGTGCCTTCGCTGGCGCTGGGACTGGTGTTTGGCTACGCCATGAAAAACAGCGGCCTGTGGCTGGCGGCGCGCAGGGAGAAAACGCGAAACGTCACGGCGTTGAGCGAATAAAAAAGGCGAGACCAGGGTCTCGCCTTTTTAATGCGCTTTCTGTCAGGATTCTGGCGGCGTCGACATCTCGCGGTATTTCACCAGAATATCGTTTTTCACTTCATTTTTGTTTTGCAGGTCCCACAATCCGCGATCGATACCGTCGTTAATCAGGAAGATCACCCCGGTTTCGATAGCAGACATCAGGCAGAGCATGACCGGCTCGTTAGAGGTATAACCGATTTCTCCCTCCAGCAGACGCTGGTAGTCGATGAAACGGAACACCCCGGCCTGCACTTCATACGAGAGAATGGTTTTGCTGGTGGTCACGGACGACAAAATTTCGCCGGTACTGACGTTGACCACACGCAGGTTCACCGCAATCTGGTCAAGCTGGTACTGCGTATCGCCGCCAATACCGAAATACCGGGCCCCCACACCGCCCGATTTCACGTTACTTTCGTAGCCGATAATCGAACCTTCAACCATCACGTTCGCCGCCGTGAGCGAATGCAACGGAATACGGTTGTTCATTGCCACGGTACCGTTATCCTGCGCAGCACGAATGATCTTACGTTCGTTGAGCAGGTTTTGCAGCCCCTGACGTTCCAGAGGAATAAACCAGCGAGAATCTTTTAACGCAGTGACCAGCATGGCGGTGGCGCTCTGCGGTACAGCCGTTGAGAAGTTACTTGCCGGATACGGTTTAAACTGCCCGGTTTCATCCTGAATATTATAAACCGACACGTAGATCTTACCCGTTGGCAATGGCAATTTGGTTAAATCACGATAGCTCTGGGCGCGAGGCATTAATGTCGGTTTCGCTGCTTCTTTCGGAGGAGCAGTTAAACAGCCGCTCAATAAGCACACTGCAACAAGGAGGAGAAAGCGCTGCATGATTATTATCCTTATCTCGACATTATTTAAAAGTCGGTAGAACCGCTTTGCAAGCCAGCAACCTGAATGGTGGACGTTTTCCCCGTTTTGCGGTCTGTCACGTTCAGCTGCATTTGTCCGTCCGCATTAGCGATGTCGACTATAAAGTCGCTGGTCACCATACGGCCGGGTTTGCCGGTGTTAATATTGGTCAGCAGCCCGCCCAGAACCTGGGCCTGGATTGCCTGGGTAAAGTTATCCAGCGCGCTCGGGGTTTCAAACCCGAAGTCGTCAGAATTTGGATCCGTATAAGAGTTTTGTGCCTGGGCCGAGTTTAAAAGAAAAGAACCGTTATTAGGGTTTCCACCAAAGTTCGGGTTGCGGAACTGGAAGGTCATATTTCCGGCCCAACTCAGAGATGGAATAAGCATTAAAGCTACAACTGCATGGACAACACGCATGGATGCCTCCGAATTAAAATTCGTCTGGTGCTAAATCGCCCGTACCCAGCAGAGCTTTATCGATCTGCAGGCGATTTAATGCCTCTTCGGTTTGAGCCAGAGCAAAGACCACATTTTTATCCAGGTCAGTTTTCGTGGGGTATAAAAAGGTCTGGAAAATAACGTCCTGATTAACCGTTATGGTGATCCAGCTTCCCCAACGTGCGCTGGGCCGTTCACTGATAGTTAAGTTACCGGGATAATCACTTTCCCATTTGTCGCTAAAGCCGCGATAAAAAGCATGGCCGACTGCGGAGACGGTGTGGTCAGTTAACAATCCCGGGATCTCTACTTCAACCGCATGAAGATTCCCGGCAGCAAGCCATAAGCCTGCTGCGGCAATCCAACTCACTGTGCGTTTCATAGGGTTAACGCCTGAGGTTATCATTTGCCCATGAAACCGCCTGAGTCCGGTTTTTGACAGCTATCTTCTTGAAAAGATTGTAAAGATGAGTCTTAACCGTATTTTCGCTGATAAATAACGAACGGGCGATTTCATTATTTGAAGCACCGATACGTAATTTATTCAGAATCTCTTTTTCGCGGTGGGTCAGCAAAGCGGACTCTGAACTGTTATAGCGATAATTTCCGGAGTGCGTTATGAGGTAGCTGGCAAGTTTCTGTGAAAAGTAACATTCACCACGCAGAACCCCCTGCAAGCCTTCAACCACGCGGGTTTCATCCTCATTGACGTAAAAGACGCCATTGATATGTGGCCAACTTTCAATATCCCTGAAGGGGTATTCTTCGGGCGTATTTAACAACAACACACGGATATTGTTGTTTTTCCTGCTTAAAATATCTTGCCAGTATTGGATAAGTTTTTTATCCGCTTCCATCATATCGAAAAGAATAATGCTGCCAGGCGCAATGTCATCGAAAGAGCGTTGAATGCTATGCAATTTTCCGCTCAACGTTAAACTATGCTTTAAATGCTGTAGTAAAGCTGTCGCTTGTAAAGAAGGTTTGGTCACTAACAATAAACTCTGACCATGCAAGCTATGGACTTCATTAAACATGATGAAACCCCTTTTTATGAAACACCTGGCAGTTGCCCCCAATATATTATTGGGGGCACCAGAAGTACTGACAGATGTTGCACTGCTGTGTGTAGAAGAAAGACCATATCCCTTAGAGAGAAGGGAAAATTAATTCGCAATGCCGAACTTCTGTTTTCAATCTAGCTTTAACGTTTTTTAAAGCAAGTGTTAAACTTGTAACAGGATGTAAAAATCAATATTACTTTGTAAAAAATGAGTTCATGAATTGATTAGAAATCATCAAAAAGTTGTACATTAAGATATTGGTGCACACATTTTAAAAGTCATACAAATTGGATTAAGTTATTGATTTTTATAGGTCATATAAATTTTAGGCTATTAGCGATAAGGTATGAGCCAGGGCAAAACGCTAAGCCTATTTTTACAATGTGTAAACGCCTTAAGAAATCACGGACTTTGTCACGCAATCATGGATATATTCCGTTTTCTCTCTTCTTGACCAGCGAAACGGCAAATCCACGCATTTGTGGTTTTCCATTTCTGCAAAGTGAAAATGGTCCTTGCTGACCCTCTGTAAAATCGTTGTATCGCCACGGTATTTAATTTTAATTAATACTTTGGGGTGAACGAAAGAATAAAAATACAACTGGCGGGTGAGATATTAAAATTGTTTCGGCAGACATACTCTTCATCGTAACGCCGGGTTAACAAAATATTTGCTCTTGTTAACGCAGTTATTATACCACCAGGTCCAGGGTGATAACATGAAGAACAAGTTGTTATTGATGTTGACATTACTGGGTGCACCTGGATTTGTTTTCGCAGCGACTGATTTAGCTTCGGCAGAATACAATTTCGCGGTTAATGAGCTGAGTAAATCCTCATATAACCAGGCTGCAATCATTGGACAAGCTGGCGTAAATAATAACGCTAACGTTCAACAACACGGCCAGAAATTGTTGTCTGTCGTTTCTCAGGAGGGCGGAAATAATCGGGCGAACATTGATCAATCAGGGAGTTATAACCTTGCCTATATTGATCAAAAAGGGAACTCGAACAATGCGAGTATTAATCAAGGTGCATATGGTAATACCGCAGTGATTATTCAGAAAGGTTCTGGTAATAAAGCGAATATTACGCAGTACGGTACGCAAAAAACGGCAGTTGTAGTACAGAGACAGTCGCAAATGGCAATTCGCGTAATCCAACGCTAGCTATTGAGCGATAATTAATCAATCCGATGGGGGCTTTACAATGAAACTTTTAAAAGTGGCAGTAATTGCAGCAATCGTGGTTTCTGGCAGTGCTATGGCTGGTTCTGTTCCACAGTGGGGTAATAACCATGGTGGTAATGGAAATAACAACGTCAGCCCAGAATCGCTGACCGTTTATCAATATGGTGGCCGTAACAATGTGGACGCTTTGCAAAGCGATGCCCGTGGCTCTGAAATCACCGTTCGTCAGAATGGCTTCGGTAACGATGCCGATCTGTCTCAGGGTGCTGACAGCAGCGAAATCAGCCTGACCCAGCGTGGCCAGGGTAACGACGCAACCATCAGCCAGTGGAGTGGCCGTAACCTCTCTGCAACTGTAAGCCAGTCTGGTGGTCGTAACGAAGTCGATCTTCGTCAAACTATGAACGGCGCGTCTGCTAACATCACTCAGGTTGGCTTCGGCAACACCGTGACTGCTGGTCAGCACTAATACTGCCGCTGTACGTCGAAAAAACAGGGCTGAGGCCCTGTTTTTTTTTGGGGAGAAGATGATGAATACACTTTTATTACTTGCCGCGCTGACCAGTCAGATTACCTTTCAAACCACCACCGAAGGTGAGAACGTGACCATTATTCCTCAGGTGACCGTCACAGAACCGTGTTTATGCCAGGTGCAAATCCTCACCTCGCGCAGTGGCCCAGGCGGTCAGAGCACCTCGCGTCAACAAAACACCGTCTCATTACCGGCAAATAAAACGGTCAACCTTTCCCGTATGACCCTGAACTCCGGACCCAATGACAAGATAAACGTCATTGTGACGGTCTCGGATGGTAAGTCGTTGCATCTGTCGCAACAATGGCCTCCGTCGAAAGCCTGATGTTCAAAACATTCATGAAATCAATATATTGATTAAAGTAGCGCGGATGTTATTCCATTGTTATTCTCATGTTGCTGGTGTCGCCGATGCCAGTCGACAGCCCTCCATGAGGGGCGTTGTTTAAGCGTCAGGGACGATATCAATGAGGATTACAATGATGGTTTCGTCCCATATCACCCTGGCCGCAGCCTTTGTTGCTGCGGTTACGCTTACGCCAGTCTGCACGGCCAATGTTATCCATTTTATCGGCCGGATTGTCGAAGAGCCTTGTAACATCACCCCTGATGCGCGCGCCTTAACCGTCTCCTGTCCGCAAAATAATAGAATGTCTGTTCAACAGGTCAGCTATAAAGAGGCGCTTGACGGCAGGGTGAATGCCGCAGATCTCGCCACTGTCAGCATGAAGTACATCAATCCGGAAAAATCGCTCGCCATCGTGCAGGTTGATTACCGCTGAGGCAGGGCCGTTTTCTGTCAACCGGACTTCCACAACCCAACCTCTGCGATACACTTAAGAAAAAACGGTATGCAGAGGTTGATTATGTACTCCCGAATTGAAGTCTTTCATGGTGATATCACCACGCTGCATGTGGATGTGGTCGTTAACGCAGCCAATCCTTCATTAATGGGCGGTGGTGGCGTGGACGGGGCTATTCATCGGGCGGCAGGACCCGCCCTGCTGGAGGCGTGTAAGCTGGTTCGCCAGCAGCAGGGCGAGTGCGCCCCGGGGCAGGCGGTGATTACGCTTGCCGGAAACCTGCCCGCCAAAGCGGTGATCCACACCGTTGGCCCCGTCTGGCATGGGGGCGAACATCATGAAGCACGGCTCCTGGAAGAGGCCTACCGCAACAGCCTGAACCTGGCGGCGGCCAACGGTTATCAGACTCTCGCCTTCCCGGCAATCAGTACTGGCGTTTATGGCTATCCCCGCGCGGCGGCGGCTGAAATCGCCGTTAACACGGTTTCGGATTATCTCACCCTCAAGCCTCTGCCGGAGCGGGTATACTTTGTCTGCTATGATGAAGAAAATGCCCGACTATACAAGCGACTGCTTACCCAACGAGGACAGGAAACCGACGCATAACACGCGACTGGGACGCGCGATTGCACCGGTCAGCTCTTCACATCCTGGCCTTTGTGGGCTTCTCCCTCTTGATAACAGTCTTGACGCCTTCGCCTGCCGCTTCCGGCTGGCGGAGATGGCGGAAAAGACGCTGGATGTGCAGTACTACATCTGGGAAGACGACATGTCTGGACGCCTGTTGTTTTCCGTCTTATTGTCCGCCGCCATGCGCGGCGTCCGCGTGCGCCTGTTGCTCGACGACAACAATACCCAGGGGCTGGACAGCATCCTGCGCCTGCTGGACGCGCATCCTAACTTTGATGTCCGGCTGTTCAATCCCTTTTCGTTCCGCTCCCTGCGCGCGCTGGGCTATCTCACCGATTTCGCCCGTCTCAATCGCCGGATGCACAACAAGAGTTTTACCGTGGACGGCGAGGTCACCATTATCGGTGGGCGAAACATCGGTGATGCCTATTTTGGCGCAGGTGAAGAGCCGCTCTTTTCCGATCTGGACGTGATGGCGACTGGCCCGGTGGTGCAGGATGTGGCCAACGATTTTGAGCGCTACTGGAACTGCGCCTCGGTCTCCACGCTCCAGCAGGTGCTGGAGCTTTCCGAGGCGGAAATTGAAGATAAAATTCATCCCCCCGAAGAGTGGTATCGCGACGACATCACCCGCCGATATCTGGATAAATTACAGTCCAGCGACTTTATTACCAATCTGGAAGCGGGCAATTTGCCGCTGATTTGGGCCAAAACCCGGCTACTCAGTGACGATCCGCGTAAAGGGCAGGGGCGGGCAAAACGGCACTCGCTGCTGCCGCAGCGCCTGATGGGGGTGATGGGCTCGCCAGTGCAGCAAATCGATATCATCTCCGCTTATTTTGTTCCGACCCGTGCGGGGGTGGCGCTGCTGCTACAGATGGTGCGCAAAGGGGTGAAAGTCGCCATCCTCACCAATTCGCTGGCAGCAAACGACGTCTCCGTTGTGCATGCCGGTTATGCCCGCTGGCGAAAAAAGCTGTTGCGCCACGGCATCGAGCTTTATGAACTAAAGCCCATTCAGGATGGCGTACCGCCAGCGCACGATCGCGGGATCACCGGGAACTCCGGCTCCAGCCTGCATGCCAAGACGTTCAGCGTCGACGGCGAGAAAGTGTTTATCGGTTCACTTAATTTTGATCCCCGTTCAACCATGCTCAATACCGAGATGGGCTTTGTCATTGAAAGCGAGAAGCTGGCAAGGATGATCCATACCCGGTTCGTGCGCAGCCAGCGCCATGAAGCCTGGCAACTCCGGCTGGATAAAATGGGACGTCTGAACTGGATTGAGCGTAAGGAGGGGCAGGAGATCGTGCATAAAAAGGAGCCCAAAACCCGCTTCTGGCAGCGGATGCTGGTGCGTCTGGCCTACTGGCTGCCGGTAGAGTGGCTGCTGTAATGACGCGCCGGTTCAGCGACCGGCGCGCAACGGCTTAGCTGGTAACCTGCGGTGATTTTTCCGCCTTGGCGGCCGGTTTGCCGGAAAAGAGAAAGCGCAGCAGCGGAATACGCAGATGAATTTCGTATAGCGCAATGGCAATGCCTACCACAAACACCAGCCCACAGATAAAGCCAAGCAGATTTGAGCTGATATGCGGCGTAATGTAGGCGCCAAAGAAGAGCGTTAACGGATGGTGCACCAGATAAATGAACAGCGAGGCGTTGACGAAATAGGTGACGCGCGCCGATTTAAAGTTCAGCAGGCGGTGTCCCAGCGCAAAGACCACATTCACCATCCACAGCCCCAGCAGCATGGTGATCACGCTTTCGGTTTCATACATCCAGGCATCGCCGCTGCCATAACGCTGGTTGAGCAGATACGCGATAAATGCCAACAACGCCCCGAGGGCGCAGCCGCGTGACGGCGTGGTAAACAGCGCTTTCAGCTTCGGATGCACAAACGCCAGGGCGCCAATCAGGAGGAAGGGCAGGTAGAAGAGCGTCTGCATTACCACAAAATTAAACAGGCCGTCGCTGAGGATCGGTGACCAGACGAGTAAAAGCGTGCGGCGCAGCGCGGCATAGATGATACCCAGGATTAAAAACAGCACCGACAGCTTGCCCCAGGTGATATCGCCAAAAAAGGCGTCCGACCGGGCGCTGAGATGCTGGCGCATGCGGCTGAAGAGCCACAGGCTGACCGTGGTCATCACCACCAGCACCAGCAGGAACCACAGATGAGAGACCAGTTCCCAGGCGAGGGTGTTGTATTTATCGTACAGCGACAGGGTGTGCCAGCAATCCGCTTTGCCTTTGACATGTTGCAGCATGATGAATTGCGGCAGCGTCAGCAGGGGGATGGCGGTAAGCATCGGAATACCGACGCGCTCCACGCGCACTTTCCACCAGCGTTTAAGCGGGTAGCGCAAAAAAAGCATGTAAGAGAAGTAGCCCGAAATAACGAAAAAGACCTGCATCCGGAAGGAGTGGATAAAATCGTTAAACAGCGTCAGCCACCACGACGACTCCGCACTATTGACGTGCCAGACGTGGCTCGAATAAATCAAGGAAATGTGAAAAGGGATCCCCAGCAGCATGAGCCATGCCCGGATGGAATCAAGGAAATATTCGCGTTGTGCGGGTACGGTACTCATATAACGTTGCGCATTCTCAGACTTTTCGTCTTATCCCTAAGACCAATAGTGTTTACATTCGGTGCCAACCCTACACGAAGTCTGACACACTGTCTCCAGGATAAGCACGCAAAGTGAAAACGGGTTACTTTCACTTGCTTAAACCATGAGCCAGCACGCTGAACAAAGCGGTGATTATGTTGTCGGAATGCCTGATTTTCCATTAAAATGGATCGGATCGATATAAGCACACAAAGGGGGAAGTGCTTACTTATTATGAAACATAAACCACAAATGATGAAAATGCGTTGGTTAGGAGCGGCAGTCCTGTTGTCTCTGTATACCTCATCGGCCCTGGCCTTTACCATCGACGATGTCGCAAAACAGGCAAAATCGATGGCCAGTAAAGGGTACGAAGCGCCAAAAAGTAACTTACCCTCCGTTTTCCGCGACATGAAATATGCGGACTATCAGCAGATCCAGTTTAATCACGATAAAGCTTACTGGAATAAAATTAAAACCCCGTTCAAGCTCGAGTTTTACCATCAGGGGATGTACTTCGACACGCCTGTCACCATTAATGAAGTGACCGCTAACGCGGTACGCAAAATCAAGTACAGCCCGGACTACTTTAATTTCGGCAATGTGCAACACGATAAAGACACCGTGAAAGATTTAGGCTTCGCGGGCTTCAAAGTGCTTTATCCCATCAACAGTAAAGATAAAAACGACGAAATTGTCAGCATGTTGGGGGCAAGCTATTTCCGTGTGATTGGCGGCGGCCAGGTTTATGGCCTCTCTGCACGCGGTCTGGCGATTGATACCGCGCTGCCTTCCGGGGAAGAGTTCCCACGCTTTCGCGAGTTCTGGATCGAACGTCCAAAACCAACCGACAAACGCCTGACCATCTATGCGCTGCTGGATTCCCCGCGCGCAACGGGCGCCTATCGCTTTGTCATTATTCCTGGCCGCGATACGGTGGTCGACGTGCAGTCTAAAGTCTATCTGCGCGATAAAGTCGGCAAACTGGGCGTTGCTCCGCTGACCAGTATGTTCCTGTTCGGGCCAAACCAGCCTTCTCCTGCCACCAATTTCCGCCCGGAACTGCACGACTCTAACGGTCTGTCGATCCTTGCTGGCAACGGGGAGTGGATCTGGCGTCCGCTGAACAACCCGAAACACCTGGCGGTAAGCAGCTTCAGCATGGAGAACCCGCAGGGGTTTGGCTTGCTCCAGCGTGGCCGTCAGTTCTCCCGCTTTGAAGATCTGGACGATCGTTACGATCTGCGCCCAAGCGCCTGGATCACTCCGAAAGGCGAGTGGGGCAAAGGCAAAGTGGAGCTGGTAGAGATCCCAACCAACGACGAAACCAACGACAACATCGTCGCGTACTGGACGCCGGACCAGCTGCCGGAAGCCGGTAAAGAGATGAACTTCAACTACAGCATCACCATGAGCCGCGATGAAGACAAGCTGCATGCGCCGGACAACGCGTATGTTCTGCAAACCCGCCGCTCAACAGGGGATGTGAAACAGTCCAATCTGATTCGCCAGCCTGATGGCACCATCGCGTTTGTCGTTGATTTCACCGGCCAGGATATGAAGAGCCTGGCACCGGAAACCCCGGTCACCGCTCAGGCGAGCATTGGTGACAATGGTGAGATCGTTGAGAATAGCGTGCGGTATAACCCGGTCACCAAAGGCTGGCGTTTAACCCTGCGCATTAAAGTGAAAGACGCGAAACAGCCGACTGAGATGCGTGCCGCCCTGGTCAACGCCGATCAGCCGTTGAGTGAAACCTGGAGCTATCAGCTACCTGCCAATGAATAAGATAACTGAGTATATCGATGCCATGCCGCTGACCGATATCGAGAAGGCGGCACTGCCGAAGGGTGACATCAGCGCGGTTCACACCGCGCTGGATGCCGATCATCATCCGTTTACGCGTGAAGATGATACCCCGCTGGGCTCGGTTAAAAGCCGTCTCGAACAGGCCTGGCCCGATTCACTGGCTGAAGGCCAGCTGATCCGCGATGACGAAGGGCGCACCCAGCTTGAGGCGATGCCGAAAGCGACGCGCTCCTCCATGTTCCCGGATCCCTGGCGCACCAACCCGGTGGGCCGTTTCTGGGATCGCCTGCGCGGCCGCGACACCAATCCGCGCTATCTCTCTCGCCTCTCTAAAGAGCAGCAGGCCAGCGAGGAAAAATGGCGTACCGTCGGCAGTATTCGCCGCTACATCCTGCTGCTGTTGACCATCGCGCAGACCGTCGTCGCCACCTGGTATATGAAGACGATTCTTCCTTACCAGGGCTGGGCGCTGATCAATCCGGCCGATATGTTCGACCAGGATCTGCTGGTCTCGTTTATGCAGCTGCTGCCTTATATTCTGCAAAGCGGCATCCTGCTGCTGTTCGCCATCCTCTTCTGCTGGGTATCGGCCGGTTTCTGGACCGCGCTGATGGGCTTCCTGCAGCTGCTGATAGGCCGGGATAAGTACAGCATTTCGCACTCTACGGTGGGGGATGAACCCCTCAATCCTGAACACCGTACCGCGCTTATCATGCCTATCTGTAACGAAGATGTGGATCGCGTTTTTGCCGGCCTGCGCGCCACCTGGGAGTCGGTTAAAGCTACCGGTAACGCCGAACACTTCGACGTTTACATCCTGAGTGACAGCTACAACCCGGACATCTGCGTGGCAGAACAGAAAGCGTGGATGGAGCTTATTGCCGAAGTGCAGGGCGAAGGGCAGATCTTCTACCGCCGTCGTCGTCGTCGCGTTAAGCGTAAAAGCGGTAATATCGATGACTTCTGCCGTCGATGGGGCAGTCAGTACAGCTATATGGTGGTGCTGGATGCCGACTCGGTGATGACCGGTGAGTGTCTGACGGGCCTTGTGCGCCTGATGGAAGCGAACCCGAATGCCGGGATCATTCAGTCTTCGCCGAAAGCGTCGGGCATGGATACGCTGTACGCGCGTTGCCAGCAGTTTGCGACCCGCGTCTACGGGCCGCTGTTTACTGCCGGTCTGCACTTCTGGCAGTTGGGTGAGTCGCACTACTGGGGGCATAACGCCATCATCCGCGTGAAGCCGTTCATTGAGCACTGTGCGCTGGCGCCGCTGCCGGGTGAAGGCTCGTTCGCGGGCTCGATCCTGTCGCACGACTTCGTGGAAGCCGCGCTGATGCGTCGTGCCGGTTGGGGGGTGTGGATCGCCTATGACCTGCCGGGCTCCTATGAAGAGTTGCCGCCAAACCTGCTGGATGAACTGAAGCGTGACCGCCGCTGGTGTCACGGGAACCTTATGAACTTCCGTCTGTTCCTCGTGAAAGGGATGCACCCGGTACACCGCGCCGTCTTCCTGACCGGCGTAATGTCCTACCTCTCCGCGCCGCTGTGGTTTATGTTCCTGGCCCTGTCGACTGCCCTGCAGGTGGTACACGCCCTGACCGAGCCGCAGTACTTCCTGCAGCCGCGCCAGCTGTTCCCGGTCTGGCCGCAGTGGCGCCCTGAGCTGGCGATAGCGCTCTTTGCCTCGACAATGGTGCTGCTCTTCCTGCCGAAGCTGCTGAGTATTGTGCTCATCTGGTGCAAGGGCTCGAAGGAGTACGGTGGTTTCTTCCGCGTGACGCTCTCCCTGCTGCTGGAGGTCTTATTCTCCGTGCTGCTGGCGCCGGTGCGTATGTTGTTCCACACCGTCTTCGTGGTCAGCGCCTTCCTCGGCTGGGAAGTGGTCTGGAACTCGCCGCAGCGTGACGATGACTCTACGCCGTGGAGCGAAGCGTTTATGCGTCACGGTTCGCAGATGCTGCTCGGTCTGGTCTGGGCGGTGGGCATGGCGTGGCTGGACTTGCGCTTCCTGTTCTGGCTGGCGCCGATTGTCTTCTCGCTGATCCTCTCCCCGTTTGTGTCGGTGATTTCAAGCCGTTCGACGGTGGGTCTGCGCACCAAACGCTGGAAGCTGTTCCTGATCCCGGAAGAGTATTCACCGCCGCAGGTGCTGGTTGATACAGACAAGTATCTGGAGCTCAACCGCAGTCGTTCGCTGGAAGATGGGTTTATGCATGCGGTGTTTAACCCGTCATTCAACGCCCTGGCCATCGCTATGGCGACTGCCCGTCACCGTGCCAGCCGTGTGCTGGAGATCGCCCGCGATCGTCACGTTGAGCAGGCGCTGAACGAGACGCCAGAGAAGCTGAACCGCGACCGTCGTCTGGTGCTGCTAAGCGATCCTGTCACCATGGCGCGGATGCATCATCGTGTCTGGGCCGCCCCGGAGAAATACTCTTCGTGGGTGAACTATTACCAGACGCTGAAGCTGAATCCGCAGGCATTGAAAGCGAAGTGATGTGTCGGAAGGCGCTACGCTTACCCGGCCTACAAAATCTGTAGGCCCGTGCAAGCGCAGCGCCGCCAGGCAAATAAATACCGGCCCTGGAGCCGGTATTTTTATCTTTTGAGGTACTGGATGAGATTTTTCATCGTCATCACAATGGCGCTATTACTGAGCGGCTGCGGCAGTATCATTAGCCGGACGATCCCAGGTCAAGGACACGGCAATCAATATTACCCGGGCGTGCAATGGGATGTCCGTGACTCCGCATGGCGCTACCTGACGATACTCGATCTGCCGTTCTCCCTGGTCTTCGATACGCTACTGCTGCCCATCGACGCTCAGCACGGGCCCTATGAATAATTAACGTTCGTCCCACTCATCCGCTGCGGTTTGTCCCTCTTCGGTATCCAGCGGCGGCTCAAGCTGGAATTCACCCTCATCCCATTCATGCAGGGTGTTCTCTTCCAGCCACTCCTGACGCAGCTCAATCTCGTCATAATCGCCATCAAACACCGCCTGAGCCGCTTCGCCGCTCAGTACGGGCAGGCACTCGCCGTCTTCGCCGTCATCGGCAAAAAATTCGGCCTGCCACATAATGTCCCCATCCTGCATGACATATTTCTGGATATTGAGTTGCTCAATATTCGCGTCTTCTTCCTCAATGCCGGGATTATCGGCGAGAAACTCTTCGCGCGCGGCATCAATCGCTTCCTCTAAAGTGGCAAACATAGTCATCGGCGTCTCCCTGTGAATTGACGTGGTGTTCAGGGAAAGAATAGCTGATTCTCCATAATTGCAAGTATGAAAGCGGCAAAAGCCTTCACGCAGCGGTCTTAATCGGCGGCAGAGACCTTATCTGATTCCGGAATAGCCCTGGGTCGGCGCACGGCACGGGACAGACTGAACCACGAATAGATCGCGTTGAATAGCACCACGCAGGCGGTGACGATAAATACCGCGCGAAAACCGTAGCTGGCGGCAATACCGGCCCCCAGAAGAGGGCCGGTGACGTTGCCGATATCGCGGAACGACTGGTTGTAGCTGAAGATTCGTCCGGCAATCTGATTGGTAGAGTTATAGACCAGCAGGGTCTGCACCGCAGGCAGCAGGGCACCATCGGCCGCCCCGAGTAAAAAGCGCAGAACACCCAGCTGCCACGGGGATTGCACAAATGACATCGGGATGAGGAGCAGCACAGAGATCACCAGCGCGACGATCAGGATCCTTTCCGGACCAATCCGATCGCCCAGTTTCCCTAGTCGCGGGGCGCTGATCAGGGCGGCCACGCCGGGCACCGAGGCAATCATGCCGCTGATAAAGGCGATATTGCCCACATGCCCGGCCAGGTCGCGCACGTAGAGCGTCAGGATCGGCGCAATGGAGCCGGTAGCGACCTGAATAATCATGGTGGTGACAAACAGGCTGATGACCAGGCGAGGATTTTTAAGGGAGGCAAAGACCTCGCGGGCATGCAGCATCTCTTTTTTCGGCACCGGGGTAAAATTTTCCCGGATGCAGAATAAGGTCACCAGGAAGCAGGCAAACAGTACCCCCGCGGTGATAAAAAATACTGGCCGCAAACCGTAGCTGTCCGCCATTAATCCCCCGGCCAGTGGGCCAAGCAGGGCGCCGCTTACCGCACCAGTAGAGAGTGTTCCCAGCGCCCAGCCGCTTTTATGGCGGGGGATCTGCGTGGCGATAAGCGCGTTGGCATTAGGCACAAAGCCGCCCAGCAGACCCAGTAGCGCGCGCAATACCAGAAACTGCCAGATGTTTTGCGCCAGCCCCATCAGCAGCATGATGATGGCCATTCCCAACGCCGAACGCAGCAGCATAATCTTGCGCCCTTTGCGGTCGGCCAGCCCGCCCCAGAAAGGGGAGGCGATAGCGGAGAAGAGAAACGTGATGCTGAATACTAGCCCGGACCACATATTGAGCGCGCTGTGGCCGCTGACGCCGAGTTGTTCTACGTAGAGCGGCAGAAAAGGCATCACCAGGCTAAAAGCGGCGCCCGTGAGAAAGCAGCCCAGCCAGGCAACCATAAGGTTCCGCTTCCAGTTTATTGGCGTTTCTGAGGGAGACATAGCTATCCGCGTTATGATGCGCGACGGCATCATTTATAAAAGAAGGTAATAAGCCTGCTAATTATGCGCCTGGGTGATGGTTGCTGCAATGACGGAGAGCATTATAAGCTTAAAGAGCAGTGCGGCCCGGAGGCCGCAGGGGAGGATTAATAGCGGGAAGGGACACCTTCCGGACGGGTTTTAAAGCGGCGATGTAGCCACATGTACTGTTCGGGCGCCAGCAGAATGCACTTTTCCACCACCTCATTCATCCACGCGGCAGTGGTTCTGGCATCATCCAACGGCGGGGAGCACTCCGGTTCCAGCATCATCAGCTCGTAGCCCTTGCCGTCAGGTTTGCGACGCGGCACAAAAGGAACAATCGCCGCGTTCGACAGACGGGCCAGCGTCCATGTGCCGGTGGTGGTAGCTGCCTCGTCGACCGCAAAGAAGGGCACAAAGACGCTGGCGGTTGGGCCGTAGTCATGATCTGGCGCGTACCAGATCACCTCCCCGGATTTCAGGGCGCGGATCATCCCCTTGAGATCTTTACGGTCGATCATGCTCTTGTTGGAGCGCATCCGCCCCCAGGTCTGCAGCCAGTCGATCACCGGGTTGTCGTTCGGGCGATAGACGCCAATACCGGGCGCCTGCATGCCAAACATCCGCGCGCCGATCTCCAGCGTCAGAAAATGGACGCCGATCAGCAGAACGCCAGTTTTATTGGCCTGCAGATTGTGCACCGGATCCATGCCGGTGCCGGTCACTTCCGTCCAGCGCGCCATACGCTTATTGGACCAGAACCAGGCCATTCCGGTCTCCATCAGCCCCATGCCAACGGATTCAAAATTTTTCACTACCATGGTGTCGCGCTCGTGCTCGCTCATCTCCGGGAAACAGAGTTCCAGATTACGGCGGGCAATGCGGGCGCGGCGGGACATAAAGCGCATCGCCAGTCGACCCAGACCGCAGCCAAGACGGTAGATCAGCGGGTAGGGCAGCTGCACCAGTAACCATAATAAACCGATGCCAGCCCAGGTCAGCCAGTAACGAGGATGTAGAAGCGCAATGGAAAATTTAGGGAGTTGAGTCATGTCGTTCCTGTTTGTGATACGTCCTGTTGGCGTAGTGTCGCATTTTTCCATTGATAACCAAAATGCATCGCTATGGAATGGTCATGAATAGAGCAAATGTTATACCCTCGGCATTTTAACGTGAGAAATGTAGCGCAAAATGAAGGGATGTAAATTCCCAATGTTTGCTATATGATGCCGACCGATTTTCATTCTCATACGATTGCAGGAACCGTACACCATGCCAGTGTTACACAACCTCATTTCGAACGAAGAGCTGAAAGCGCGCATGTTGGCTGAAACCGAGCCGCGCAGGACGATCTCGTTCTATAAATATTTCACCATCGTTAACCCGCAGGCTACCCGCGACGCGCTGTACAAGGCGTTAACCGCGCTGAACGTCTTTGGCCGTATCTATCTGGCCCATGAGGGCATCAATGCTCAGATCAGCGTGCCTGAAAGCAAGCTCGATGAGCTGCGCAGCTTCCTCTATGGCTTCGATCCGGCTCTGGACGGCCTGCGCCTGAATATTGCGCTGGACGATGATGGTAAATCCTTCTGGGTGCTGCGCATGAAGGTGCGGGAGCGCATTGTGGCGGACGGCATTGATGACCCGACCTTTGATGCCAGCGACGTGGGCGATTACCTGAAAGCGTCAGAAGTGAACGCCATGCTGGACGATCCTGACGCCGTGTTTATCGATATGCGTAACCACTATGAATATGAAGTGGGCCATTTCGAAAACGCACTGGAAATCCCGGCAGATACTTTCCGTGAGCAGCTGCCAAAAGCCGTTGAGATGATGCAGGAGCATAAGGACAAAAAAATTGTCATGTACTGCACCGGCGGGATCCGCTGCGAAAAAGCCAGCGCCTGGATGAAGCACAACGGCTTTAACAAGGTGTGGCATATCGAAGGCGGGATCATCGAGTATGCCCGTCGCGCCCGCGAGCAGGGGCTACCAGTGCGCTTTATCGGCAAGAACTTCGTCTTTGACGAGCGCATGGGTGAGCGCATCTCTGATGATGTGATTGCCCACTGTCATCAGTGCGGCACCGCCTGCGACACCCATACCAACTGCAAAAATGACGGTTGTCATCTGCTGTTTATTCAGTGTCCGGCCTGCGCTGAGAAGTTTAACGGCTGCTGCAGCGAGCTGTGTAGCGAAGAGAGCATGTTGCCTGAAGAGGAGCAGCGCCGCCGCCGTGCCGGGCGCGAAAATGGCAATAAGATCTTTAATAAGTCGCGGGGGCGTCTGAATACCCGCCTGGGCATTCCTGACCCGGAGTGACCCTGAAACCTTGCCCGGTCGCGTGACCGGGCGAGGGTATTATTTCTGCTGAACCCCTTCTACCGAAATGATCAGCTCTACGTCCTGCGACGCCGGGCCCAGATCGGTAGTGATGTTGAAGTCTTTCAGGTGAATTTTACCTGATGCCTCAAACCCGGCGCGTTTCCCGCCCCACGGATCGTCACCCTGACCAATCAGTTTTGCATCCAGCTTAACCGGTTTCGTTACGCCGTTCAGCGTCAGGTTGCCGGTAATATCCAGCCCGTCACCATCCTTTTTCACCTCGGTCGAGGTAAAGGTCGCCTGCGGGTATTTCGCCACGTTGAGGAAGTCTGCGCTGCGCAGATGCTTGTCGCGCTCGGCGTGGTTAGTATCGAGGCTGTTGGTGTTCAGGGTGACATTGACTTTATCATTCGCCGGATTGCTCTCATCAAAGGTAAATGAGCCATCGAAATCCTTGAATGTGCCGTACAGCCAGCTGTACCCCAGATGCTGAATACGGAAGTTCACAAAGGCGTGCTGGCCTTGTTTATCAATTTTGTAGTCCGCTGCCACGGCGGCGCCGGTGGTGAACAGCAGAGACGCTAAGGTTAATCCCAGCAGGCTTTTCTTCATTTTATGCTCCAGAGTCAGGGGACGCTTTGCCCAACATACGTGTCAGGGTGGCGTCTTTGTCGATAAAGTGATGTTTCATGGCGGCAAGTCCATGTAATACGGAGAGAATAACTACGCCCCAGGCCAGCCATAAATGCACGGATCCAGCCAGATCGGCCTGGGGGCCGGCATCGGCCAGCAGGGCGGGGACGTCAAACAGGCCGAAGACACTGATAGGTTTTCCGTCAGCGGTGGAGATCAAATAGCCGCTGATCAGGATGGCGAAAAGCAAGGCGTACAGGGCGATATGGGCGGCGGCAGCGCTAATACGTGTAAAGCGAGTCTGGCTTTTCAGCGCCGGCGGAACAGGGGAGATATGGCGCCAGAGCAGCCGCACCACCAGCGCCAGCATCAGCATAAAGCCGATGCTTTTGTGCAGCTCCGGTGCCTGGTGATACCAGCCATCGTAATAGCTCAGGGTCACCATCCAGAGGCCAAGACCAAACATGCCGTAAACCGCAATCGCCATCAGCCAGTGCAGACTCATGGAAATAACGCCATAGCGTGTGGGGGAATTTCGCACCTGCATTTTGAGCACCATTATTAATTCGCAAGCGCTAAAAATGGCGTGAGCAAAACATTAATGCAAATGATATTTACACATATTCAATATTAATTTTATTTGTTCGATTATTTTGAATGAATATTAGAAATGATAGTCAATGGCGCTGTTAATGATTTGCTGGAGCGGCTGATTTTTGGCGGGTTGTGACATTTTTATGATGTTCAAATAATTTATGGGGAAATTATAGTTATTTTAAGAAATGTCAGTTTTTGTCAATGAATCTCATCAGAAAAATACAATGTAAAGAATATCGAGGACTGCTAACAGCGACCACAGCAAAATATAGAGCATCAGGTGCTCGCGAATATTATTGACCAGATAGTTAACGATACGACGCATGAGAAAACCGGTAAAAAGATGCATGAAAGGCTTCGGAAACCCGAAGCCTGACACCATTATCGGCTAAAGCGAGACAGGGAGAAAGGCGTGAGATCAAACGGCGGCGCGATATTCTGAGAGAATTGCGCGGCAATTTCACCCAGCACGCTGGCAAACTTGAACCCGTGCCCGCTCAGGCCGGTGATCAGCAGCGTATTATCATGACCCGGCAGGGTATCGATGATGAAATCTTCGTCCGGCGTGTTGTCATAGGTACAGGCTGCACCGTGTAACAGGCCGCCGATACCCGGCAGTACATTGCGCAGGAATTTGAATGCTTCAGAGCCATCCCCAGGATACGCGCCAAACGGCTTACGCTCTTCCGGCGAGTTAATCACCTGCCCGCCGTTATGTTTGCCGATCTTCAGGGCATCTTTTTCGGACGGGAAGCCGTAAAACTGGTCGCCGTCAGGCAGTTCGCCGGTAAAGGCAGGGAAGTGATTCTGATGGCTGTAGCGCCCGTCAGCCTGGAACCAGGAGAAAACTTTGCGTACCGGCTGCACCGGCAGGCCGGGAACCAGACGTGAAACCCAGGTGCCGGCGCTTACCAGCAGGCGGCTTGCGCTGTAGGGGCCTTCCGGGGTATCAACGGTGACGCCGTCCTCATGATGGGTAATGGCGCTCACCGGGCAGTTAAACAATTGGGCGCAACCGGCCTCTTTGGCCAGCGCAATCCAGGTTTTAATCGCCAGTTCGCTGCGCAGTACGCCCGACCCGGATTCATACAGGCCGATATAGTCCGCCGGGACGTTGATCTCAGGCCAGCGCTTCATGATCGCTGCCGCGTCCAGTCGTTCAAGATTGAGGCTGAACTGGCGGGCGCTCTGTTCAACGGTCGCCAGAAATGGCGAGTCGGAGGGCCCAAGATTGACTACCCCCGTGCGTTCAAAGACCGGCTCACCGCTGATTTGCACCAGTTCATCCCACAGCGCCTGCGCCCGTAACACCAGCGGCACATAGCGTTCACCTTCGCCGTAAGCGTGGCGCATCAGACGGGTATCACCGTGGTGGCTCCCTTCGGTGTGGGGTGGCATATGGGCATCGATCATCAGTACGTTCTGACCGGCTCGCGTTGCGTAATAGCCTGCCGCCGCACCGACAGATCCGCTGCCAATAATAATAAGATCGTATTTCATGAGGCTCTCTTTACGCGTTTCGTTGGTTAGCAGGGTAATTAAGAAGGCAGGGTTATACAAGGGAGAAATAAACGAGGCACCGTGAGGTGCCTGTTGGGTGAAAAAGTGTCGTGACGCTAGTGTCGCCGGTACTCATTTTCCTGGTAGTCACTGGATTCTATTTTTGCAATACCGGCTTCTAAAATAGAAATAAACTGGCGTGCAACATCTGTGGTTAACCACAACGTCTGCCCAACTTCCGCTTCTTCAGTGTCAGGATGATTTGGAGTCTGGTAGTGCAAACGCAGCATCAGTGCGTCGTAGCTATCTACAGTGCTGATATCCCAGCCTACAAGCGGATGGGTCTGGATGACTTCATTATTCTTTTCCATCATAACCCCCTGAATACGTGTTAAAAAGACAACGACTGTGAGGTTCAATGCGTGTTTTTCTGAAGCAATTTCAGTATATCAATAAATAAGGCTTCTGAAGGGAAAAAGAAACAGGCAGTCCCAAATATTTATGCGTTTTAGGATTGTTTGAACATTAAAACGTCATCTTGCTGATGATTTTTGACGAAGTCAGTCAGATTATTCGTGCTTTCACATAAAAAGAGGAAAAAAAGCCGGGGCGACCCGGCAAAAAAACACAATGAAGGAGAAAATTTAATCGGTAATAAACCAGTCGTCAGCGCTCTCCCAGGTTTCCTGTAAAATTTCGCTGATACGCTCTTTATCATCTTTTGCGCCACCGATGACCGAGAGATTGTTTGACCCCGCATAACGCACGGTGACGGCACCTTCGCGTTCGGGAAAGGAGTTGTTTATACGGCGGGATAATTCACCCGCCAGTGCGTCCAGCGCACCAGCAGGCAAAGGCGTTGTTCTGGCAATGATCACTTCAATACGCATAATTGCCCCCTGTGTTATATACTGTGTATTTATACAGTCATATTGTTGAATTTACAACAGGGGGCAAACAATTTTTAACGCTTCACTGTCCACTGAACGGTTTCACCCGCGAGGAAGGGGATCAGGGTGTCGTCAGTCAGGGGGATGGATTCCACGACGCTGCTCTCTTCGCGCACCAGCTCAACAACGCCCTCATTCACCGGCAGACCGTAGAAACGCGGCCCGTTCAGGGAGCAGAACGCCTCGAAATGTTGCAGGGCATTCATCTCGTCAAAAACCTGCGCGTAGCTGGCAAGGGCGGTCGGGGCATTAAAGCAGCCTGCACAGCCACAGCTGGCCTCTTTACGATGACGGGCATGGGGCGCGGAGTCGGTGCCGAGGAAGACGCGCGCAAAGCCGCTGGCAACCAGCTCGCGCAGCGCTTGCTGGTGGACATTGCGTTTGAGGATCGGCAGGCAGTAGAGGTGCGGACGCACGCCACCTACCAGCATATGGTTGCGGTTGAACATCAGGTGCTGCGGGGTGATGGTGGCCGCCAGGAGCTCGTTGCCATCGCGCACGTACTCCGCGGCATCTTTGGTGGTGATGTGTTCAAACACCACTTTCAGACCCGGCAGGCGCTGGCGCAGCGGCTCCATCACGGTTTCGATGAAACGCGCTTCACGGTCGAAAATGTCGACGTCGGCATGAGTCACTTCGCCGTGCACCAGCAGGGGCATCCCCAGTTTTTCCATGCGCTCGAGCACCGGCATAATCGCGTCAATGCTGGTGACACCGTGGCTGGAGTTGGTGGTGGCGTTGGCCGGATAGAGTTTGGCGGCGGTAAAGACCCCTTCGCTAAAGCCGCGCTCAATCTCATTCGCATCGAGCGTGTCGGTCAGATAACAGGTCATCAGCGGGGTAAAATCGTGACCGGCAGGCACGGCATCAAGAATGCGCTGGCGATAGGCGATCGCCGCATCGACCGTGGTGACCGGCGGCACCAGGTTTGGCATGACAATCGCGCGGCCATAAATTTCACTGGTATACGGCACGACGGTTTTCAGCATATCGCCATCGCGAAGATGGATATGCCAGTCGTCTGGGCGGCGGATTTTCAAAACCTGGGATTGTGCAGTCATGGATAGGCTCCGGCTGAGTGAGATGATTTTTGCCGGACACAAAGAATAGGGGGAAACGTTTTCGTTTGCACTCTTTTCTGTAAAAAAAGGCGCCGAAGCGCCTCACGGGTTAATCGACGAAGGGGATGACAATCTCACCCGGCTTCACTTCGATACCTTTTGCATATTTTTTCGCCAGCGCTTCGCCCTTGCTGTTGTCTTCGCTCAGGATATAAGCCGGCTGGTGATTAAAGTAGTTTTGCAGGGACTGATTCAGGTATGGCATCAGCGTCTGCAGAACCGGTTTCATCTTCTCCGGCGAGACCACGGCGTCGGTGATCTCCATCTGTTGCAGGTAGATGGCGCCCTGATCCTTATTGAAGACCGGCAACGCTTTTAACTTCAGCTTAATATTGGCTTTCTGGCTGCCGAACAGCGAATTCATGTCCAGACTGGCGTCGCCGGAGAGCATCACTTTGTTCGGCTCTTCGCGGCCAATCTGGCTGGCAAGATTGCTCAGGACGATATGCGCATCGGCGACGCCGGGCACACCGATATCTTTCGCAAAGTTATTGCGCTTCTGCAGGGCCTGGTTAATCTCCTGTTCACTGACCGTGTACTGGGTGAGCTGATTACAACCAACCAGCAGACCGCTGATGATCAACGCAGTGGCAATAACAATCTTTTTCATGATTTTCCTCGACATACTGGCGCTTCAATCCTGACGCGCCAGTATGTCAGGGGAGTGTCCCTCAGACCAGCAGAATAAACTGATAACGGCGAAGAACAGGAATAGTGCCTGAGTCCCGGTCAGGCTCCGGGCTCCAGCACGCCGGGTGCAGCGCGCTTGTGGCTGAACTGCCAGCCCAGCGCGAAGAAAGTAGTTACCCCAATCAAAGTCAGCATCACCCACGGCAGTTCAGGCTGGTTAAAGGCTTTCCCGGCATCGAACAGCCAGCCGCCCCCGGCATAGCCCAGCGCGCCACCAATCGCCAGACCGAGACGGCTGAAGCCCATATAGCTGCCCCGCGCGCGCGGATCGGCCAGCTCGGCGCTCAGCGTTTCACGGGCGGGTTCGGCGATGATGGAGCCGATATAGAAGGTACAAATCAGCATAAACAGCTGTTGCAGGGAGCTCACCATCCCAATGGGCAGCATACTCAGGGACATCAGCAGCAGGCCCGCCATCAAGCGATGCTCGAGGCGGAAGCGTTTTTCGCTCCAGCGAGCAATAGGGTAGAGGAGGGTGAGGGAGAGGCAGGCCTCAATGGCGTACATCCACTTCACCGCCGCCGGCGATCCGGCGATATCGTTAACCATGATCGGCAGCATCAGCATCACCTGTACGCCCAACATGTAATAGCCCGCCAGCGTCAGCACGTAGGTAATGAAACGTTTATCGCGCCAGACGCGGTCGAGTCCCTCCCGTACCGGCGCTTTGACGGTGGAGAGCTTCCAGGCGGGCAGCAGCCAGGCGTTAAAGGCCGCACACAGAATAAACAGCACCGCCCCAGTGGCGCAGACCAGCCGAAAATCGTACTGCAACAGCCAGCTTCCCAGCAGCGCACCCACCACCGCGCCCGCGCTGTCCTGCATCATCAGCAGCGAGAAAAAACGCCCGCGATGCCGGGGACGGATCAGCTTCACGACGAGCGCCGTGCGCGGCGGATCGAACAGCGTGCCGCCAAGCCCGGAAACAATACAGGAGACCCATAGCAGCCAGGGTTCATGGGCAATCGCCATCGTGGCAAAACCCGCCGCCCGCAGCAGCATGCCGGTGACAATCATCGGTTTCGCGCCAAAGCGGTCGGCAATCGCGCCGCCAAACACCCCCAGCCCCTGCTGGACAAACTGGCGCAGCCCCAGCGCAATGCCGACCATCAACGCTGCCCAGCCCATCTGATCGACAAAGCGAATAGAGATGAGGGGGAAAACGACAAAAAAGCCGAGTACAACCAGCATGTTATCAACAAGCAGGAAATATTTACCCAGGCTCCGGGCCTGTGAGATATGGGACATTTCCCCTCCAGGGAAATATACCCGTCATACTTCAGGTTGCCGGTGCGTTGGCCTCCTCGCTCACCCCTGTCACTTACCGGAGTAAGCTCCAGGGGATTCGCTGCGTCGCCGCCTTCCTGCAACTCGAATTATTTAGGGTATCAAGATAATGAGCGCGCTAATATTCTGCGGTGTCGGCAGGTTTTTTCCCACTACGCAGGCGACAATATTTTTTTATCAAAAAGGGGTTTTGATTGAGGGTTTTAATCGAAAAATGTGAAAAGTCTTCAAAATGGTATGTCACTGTTTTCCCAGAAGGCAGCGGCGCAGGTATAGTAAAGCTAACGGGTCAAAGTTGTAACATGAAGGAGTAGTATCCATGTTTGGCTATCGCAGTAATGTGCCGAAAGTACGCCTGACGACCGACCGGCTGGTGGTTCGCCTCGTGCATGAGCGTGATGCCTGGCGTCTGGCGGACTACTACGCTGAGAATCGTCAGTTTTTAAAACCCTGGGAACCCGTGCGGGATGAGAGTCACTGCTATCCTTCCGGCTGGCAGGCCCGGCTGAGCATGATCGCCGAGTTTCACAAGCAGGGCTCAGCGTTCTACTTTGCCCTGCTGGACCCCGATGAAAAAGAGATCATTGGCATCGCCAACTTCTCTAACGTGGTGCGGGGCTCGTTTCATGCCTGCTATCTGGGGTACTCCATCGGGCAAAAATGGCAGGGGCAGGGGCTGATGTTTGAAGCGCTGACCTCGGCAATCCGCTATATGCAACGTACCCAGCACATGCACCGCATTATGGCCAACTATATGCCGCACAATCAGCGCAGCGGCGGTCTGCTGGCGCGCCTCGGATTTGAAAAGGAGGGCTACGCCAAAGATTACCTGCTGATTGACGGCGAATGGCGCGATCATGTCCTGACGGCGCTGACAACCAAAGAGTGGAGCGCGGGGCGCTAAGGAACAGAGATGAAATATCAGTTAAGCGCCACTGAAGCGCGCGTCATTGGCTGCCTGCTGGAGAAGCAGGTCACGACGCCGGAGCAGTATCCGCTCTCGGTAAATGCGGTCACCCTGGCCTGCAACCAAAAAACCAACCGTGAACCGGTGATGAACCTTGCCGAACATGAGGTACAGGATCTGCTGGATGCGCTGGTGAAACGCCACTACCTGCGCACCGTCAGCGGCTTTGGCAATCGCGTCACCAAATATGAGCAGCGTTTTTGCAACTCCGAGTTTGGCGCCCTGAAGCTAAACTCCGCCGAAGTGGCGCTGATCGCCACCCTGCTGCTGCGCGGGGCACAGACCCCGGGCGAGCTGCGCACCCGGGCGGCGCGCATGCATGAATTCGCCGATATGCAGGAGGTGGAACAGACCCTCGAAGGCCTGGCGGCAAGAGAGGATGGCCCGTTTGTCCTGCGCCTGGCGCGGGAGCCGGGCAAGCGTGAAAGCCGCTATATGCATCTCTTCAGCGGAGAGGTTGAAACTGCCGCCGCCGCTGAGACAGTGGCTCCCGCCACGGAAGAAACCTTACTGGCCCGCGTTGAAGCGTTGGAAAACGAAGTCGAAGAACTGAAGCAGCGCCTCGATTCGCTGCTGGCACATCTGGGAGATTAACGGTGACAAAATTACGAGTGGGCGTGGTAGGGCTGGGGGGGATCGCCCAGAAAGCCTGGCTGCCGGTGCTGAGCGCCGCGTCAGACTGGACATTGCAGGGGGCCTGGTCACCCTCTCGGGATAAGGCGATCAGGATCTGTGAATCGCTGCGTATGCCTTACTATGAGTCGTTGCAGGAGCTGGCCCGCGCCTGTGATGCAGTCTTTGTCCATACTTCCACCGCCACCCATTACCAGGTGGTTAGCGAGCTACTGCATGCCGGGGTGCATGTCTGTGTTGATAAACCACTGGCGGACAATCTGGCCGACGCCGAGCGCCTGATTGAGCTCGCTGCACAGAAAAAACGCACCCTGATGGTCGGTTTCAACCGTCGCTTTGCGCCGCTCTATCAGCAGCTGAAAAATGGGCTTCAGGAGGCGGCATCCCTGCGGATGGATAAGCATCGCGCCGACAGCGTCGGCCCCAACGATCTGCGTTTTACCCTGCTGGATGATTATCTGCACGTGGTGGACACCGCGCTGTGGCTGGCGGGAGATAATGCGCGTCTCACCGGCGGCACGCTGCAAACCAACGAGCAGGGGGCGATGATCTATGCTGAGCACCATTTCAGCACGGGCAATATGCAGATCACCACCTCCATGCACCGCCGGGCAGGCAGCCAGCGGGAGTGGGTCCAGGCGGTAACGGACGGCGCGCTGCTGGACGTGACCGATATGCGCGAGTGGCGCGAAGAGCGGGGCGCTGGAGTGTTTACGCCGGCTATTCCTGGCTGGCAGAGCACCCTGGAGCAGCGTGGTTTTGCGGGCTGCGCGCGCCACTTTATTGAATGCGTGCAAAATCAGACGGTTCCTGAAACCTCGGGTGAACAGGCGATCCGTGCCCAGCGCATCGTGGAGAAGCTCTGGCGCGATGCCATGAGCGAATAACCCTCTGTAACATCTGCCCATAGCAATTCCTGTTTTTACGAGTAGACTAGGCGCGTTTTGCGTTTTCCAGGCCGGGTAAGCATAGCGATACCCGGCGAAATGACGCCTGCTTTGCAGGCGTTTTGTTTCAGGTAGTGGAAGCTCACGTTAATGAACCTATTAAAATCGCTGGCCGCCGTCAGCT
The DNA here is from genome assembly GCF_002902985.1 of Leclercia sp. LSNIH1. Classification (NCBI taxonomy): domain Bacteria; kingdom Pseudomonadati; phylum Pseudomonadota; class Gammaproteobacteria; order Enterobacterales; family Enterobacteriaceae; genus Leclercia; species Leclercia sp. LSNIH1. The sequence continues at coordinate 2,725,421 of NZ_CP026167.1, forward strand.
CGATGACCATGTTTTCGCGCGTGCTGGGTTTTGCGCGCGACGCCATTGTGGCGCGGGTCTTTGGCGCAGGGATGGCCACTGACGCCTTTTTTGTCGCGTTCAAACTGCCCAACCTGCTGCGTCGAATTTTTGCCGAAGGCGCCTTTTCCCAGGCGTTCGTGCCTATCCTCGCGGAATATAAAAGTAAGGAGGGTGAAGACGCCACCAGGGTCTTTGTCGCGTATGTGTCGGGGCTGTTGACCCTCGCGCTGGCCATCGTCACCGTGATTGGGATGCTGGCGGCGCCCTGGGTGATCATGGTGACCGCCCCCGGCTTTGCCGATACCGCCGACAAGTTTGCCCTGACTACGCAGCTGCTGCGCATCACCTTTCCTTATATACTGCTGATCTCCCTGGCGTCGCTGGTCGGAGCCATCCTCAACACCTGGAACCGCTTCTCGGTACCGGCCTTTGCGCCCACCTTCCTTAACGTCAGCATGATCGGCTTTGCGCTGTTTGCCGCGCCGCATTTCCATCCGCCAGTACTGGCGCTGGCCTGGGCTGTGACGGTAGGGGGGGTACTCCAGCTGGCGTATCAGCTGCCGCACCTGAAGAAAATCGGCATGCTGGTCCTGCCGCGCATTAACCTGCGCGATGCCGGCGCGATGCGCGTGGTGAAGCAGATGGGGCCGGCGATCCTTGGCGTGTCGGTGAGCCAGATTTCACTCATCATCAACACCATCTTCGCCTCCTTCCTCGTCTCCGGGTCGGTTTCCTGGATGTACTACGCCGATCGCCTGATGGAGTTTCCCTCCGGGGTGCTGGGGGTGGCGCTGGGCACCATTTTACTGCCTTCACTCTCCCGCAGTTTCGCCAGTGGCAACCATGACGAATATTGCCGCCTGATGGACTGGGGGTTACGCCTCTGCTTCCTGCTGGCGCTGCCAAGCGCTGTAGCGCTGGGGATCCTGGCGAAACCGCTCACCGTCTCCCTGTTCCAGTACGGTAAATTTACCGCCTTTGATGCTGCCATGACCCAGCGGGCGCTGATCGCCTATTCCGTGGGACTGATGGGCCTTATCGTGGTGAAAGTGCTGGCCCCGGGCTTCTATTCGCGCCAGGACATCAAAACCCCGGTGAAGATCGCCATTGTGACGCTGATTATGACCCAGGTGATGAACCTCGCATTTATCGGTCCGCTGAAGCATGCCGGTCTGTCGTTATCCATCGGTCTGGCGGCCTGTCTCAACGCCGGGCTGCTCTACTGGCAGCTGCGTAAGCAGCAGATCTTTACCCCACAGCCGGGCTGGTCGCGCTTCCTGCTGCGTCTGGTGATTGCGGTGCTGGTAATGGCGGCCGCGCTGGTGGGGATGCTCTACGTAATGCCGGACTGGTCGCTGGGCACCATGCCATATCGTCTGCTGCGCCTGATGGCGGTCGTGCTGGTGGGGGTAGTGGCCTACTTTGCCACCCTCGCGGTGCTGGGCTTTAAGGTGAAAGAGTTTGCCCGCCGCACGGCGTAATGCAAAAAAAGGGGAGCGCCTGTCGGTGCTCCCCATTCCTGTGGCTATCGCCTGATTAAATCGAAATTTTCTTTCCGCCGCTGCGTGAGCTGGCTGTCTGGCCATCGGCGCCATACAGTCCTGTCTCCTGATGCGGCTTAAGCACGGCAAGCGCCTGCTGGTTACGGAGGATCTGCCCTTCCAGTAACCACCCGTTGTGCTGATTCAGATCGCGCAGATGCTGCGTTTTTTCAGTAATAGTTTGCCAGCGTTCGACGACATCATCATTTGCACTATGGCGCGCGGATTGCTCGCTGCGTCGCTGCTGTTCAAGGTAGTCCAGCGTGGCCAGCAGTGAGCTTTTATCTTCTGTAATGCGCTGCAGCGCGCTGCCATGAACATTTCCGGCAGAGAGCTGCTGCTGTTCGGCGTCCATGACCGTTTTCAGGTCGTTCAACACGACCGTCATTTGATCCATTATTTCCGTCAGACGACTCATACAGTGGTTACTCTAAGAAACTTTGCGCATCCTGGATCAGCGCATCAGCGATTTTACTGGTATCCATTTTCAGCTCGCCATTGCGGATGGCGGTTTTCAGCGCTTCAACACGCTCCATGTTGATATCGTTGCTACCAGGCTGCATCAGTTTCGCCTGGGCATCGCTCAGCGTGACGCTGGTGCTGTTGGCGGTCGCCGATTTTTGCGGGCGAGTCTTTGCAGTGGCAGTGTCATTCATTTCGCGCGGTTGAACTGGGCTAACCGGCTTCAGGGGCGATGTACGATCAATGCTCATTATATTGTCCTCATCGAGGGTTCGCGGCGTTGGCGCCTGACATTATCATTAAGTTACTTCTATATCGGCAGCCGCCGCATAATCTTTAAAAAGATTATAGGTTAATCAGAATATTCCCATCAGAATCCACCGTTCCGCTCACCACCTGGCCCGAAGACATTCTCACCCGGGCGTTTTGCGCAACCGCCGCATTGTTTAGCGCCTGACCTTCACCGTTAACGCTAAAGCCGTCGCCGCTGGCGATAACCATCACCCGCTGCCCCGCTTTGATCCGCCAGGACTGACGCAGCATCGATAGCTGCAAAGGCTGCCCTGGCACCAGATCGCGCAGGCTGACGGCATTCTGCACCTGGTTAATGTCCAGGATGGCCCGGGGCGGAAGCTGATCCAGCCTGCCGCGCTTCACCGTAACGCTGTCCGGCTGCAGGGCGGCACCCCGGGGGATACTCCGGGACGCGACAACATAATCGCCCGTGGCCTGAACTGCAACCTGTATAAATCGTTTTTCATTGCCACATCGGGCGGTAACGCTGACGTTGCCCCACAGCTTCGTATTGCCGAGAACGCTGAATGCAGGCGTCTCGCACGAAGGACGCATGCTGGCTGGCGTGCGAACCTGCACCGAAACCTCATCGCTGAACCCCGCCAGCCGCTGGGCAAAAAATGTTGTCAGCTGGGCATCAAGATCCTGCGCCTGCGTGAGGGCGCTCCAGAGGAGCAGGGTTGCGGTGAAACCACGTTTGAGTGCCATATCGCCCGTTACCGTCGGTTTAATGATGAGCAGAATTCTACCTGTAGGGGTTTGCCATCAACGCAATAAATAGCGACGCATTTTGTGCTTATTCCGTCGATGAAGTAGACGGGGTGAGATTTAAGCTATCCACTGAAATTTTGCCATCAGCGGAGGAGACATGCTCGATAAACTCGACGCCGCGCTACGTTTTCAGCAGGAAGCGCTCAACTTACGCGCCCAGCGTCAGGAGATTCTGGCCGCCAATATCGCTAACGCCGACACCCCCGGGTTTCAGGCGCGCGATATCGATTTTTCCAGTGAATTAAAGAAAGTGATGGAGCGCGGTCGGGCCGAAAATAGCGGTGTCGCCCTTGCGCTGACGTCTGCACGCCACATTCCCGCACAGACCGTGACCACCCCGAGTATCGATTTACTTTATCGCATTCCCGATCAGCCATCCCTGGACGGTAACACCGTCGATATGGACCGGGAGCGTACGCAGTTCGCCGATAACAGCCTGCAGTACCAGATGGGGCTGACCGTTCTCGGCGGGCAGATTAAAGGCATGATGAATGTTCTGCAGGGAGGCAATGGTTAATGGCCTTACTCAATATCTTTGATATCGCGGGTTCAGCCCTGACCGCGCAATCGCAACGACTGAACGTCGCCGCCAGTAACCTGGCGAACGCCGACAGCGTGGCGGGTCCGGACGGGCAACCTTATCGCGCCAAACAGGTGGTGTTCCAGGTCGATGCGGCACCGGGCGCCGCAACCGGCGGGGTAAAAGTCGCCAGCGTAATTGAGAGCCAGGCACCGGACAAACTGGTCTACGAGCCGGGCAACCCGCTGGCCGACGCCAACGGCTACGTCAAAATGCCGAACGTGGATGTAGTGGGCGAGATGGTGAACACCATGTCAGCGTCCCGCAGCTACCAGGCCAACGTTGAAGTACTGAACACCGTGAAGAGCATGATGCTTAAAACGCTCACTCTGGGCCAGTAAAGGAGAGATCAATGTCCATTGCAGTCAATGTCAATGACAGGTCGAGTGCCACAGGCGTCAGCGGCACCACCGGCAACAGTTCGCTTACCGGCAGCAACGCGTCCGATCTGCAAAGCAGCTTCCTGACGCTGCTGGTCGCACAGCTGAAAAACCAGGATCCAACCAACCCGATGCAGAACAACGAACTGACCACGCAGCTTGCGCAGATCAGTACGGTGAGCGGCATCGAGAAACTGAACACCACGTTGGGTTCTATTTCCGGGCAGCTCGACAGCAGCCAGTCGATGCAGGCCAGCACGCTGATTGGGCATGGCGTGATGATCCCGGGCTCCACCATTCTGGCAGGCAGTAGCAGCACCGACGGCACCAGCACCACCTCCACCACGCCGTTTGGTGTTGAGCTGCAGCAGAGCGCCGATAAAGTGACCGCCACCATCACCGACAGGAACGGTGCGGTGGTTCGTACCATTGATATCGGCGAACTGAAAGCGGGAGTACACACCTTTACCTGGGACGGCACGATGACCGACGGCAGCAGTGCGCCAAATGGTTCCTATAACGTTGCCATCTCCGCCAGCAGCGGCAGTACGCAGCTGGTGGCCCAGCCACTGCAGTTCGCGATGGTGCAGGGTGTGATCCGCAGCAGCAACGGTAACACGCTGGATCTGGGGACTTACGGTACAACTACGCTCGACGAAGTTCGGCAGATTATATAAGCCTTAACCTTTATCAGGAGTAACAAATGGCCTTTTCACAAGCGGTCAGCGGCCTGAATGCTGCAGCCACTAACCTCGACGTCATTGGTAACAACATTGCCAACTCCGCGACCTATGGCTTTAAGTCTGGTAGCGCGTCGTTCGCAGATATGTTCGCCGGTTCCAAAGTCGGTCTGGGCGTAAAAGTCGCCGGGATCACTCAGGACTTCAGCGACGGTACCACCACTAATACCGGTCGTGGTCTGGACGTGGCGATCAGCCAGAACGGTTTCTTCCGTATGCTCGACAGCAACGGTTCCGTCTATTACAGCCGTAACGGCCAGTTCAGCCTGGACGAAAACCGCAACCTGGTAAACATGCAGGGTCTGCAGGTGACCGGCTATCCGGCAGCGGGTAGCCCGCCAACGGTACAGACCGGCGCGAACCCGCAGCCGATCACCATTCCTAACAATCTGATGGCCGCTAAAGCGACCAGCACCGCAGCCCAGCAGATCAACCTGAACTCCACGGACAGCGTGCCTAACATCCCGTTTGACGTGACCAGTGCCAACCCGGATTCAGACAGCTTCAACAAGAAAGGCACCATCACCGTCTATGACAACCAGGGTAACGCCCACAACATGTATGTCTACTACGTGAAAATGGCGGACAACAAGTGGGATCTCTACACCCAGGACGGTAGCGCCGCGAACGGCCAGATCACCAAATCTGCCCAGATGAGCTTCGACCCCAACGGCAACCTGGAAGGGATCTATAACTACAGCCCAGCCGGTGTTTTGAGTGCGACGCCAAACGCCAATCCGGCCATTAACGTGACCACCGATCCGCTGAGCGGCGCGCTGCCGGTGACCTTCTCCCTGAGCTTCCTGAACTCCATGCAGCAGAACACCGGGGCGAACAACATCGTGGCGACCAACCAGAACGGCTACAAGCCGGGCGACCTGGTGAGCTATCAGATCAACGACGACGGTACCGTGGTAGGTAACTACTCCAACGAACAGAACCAGGTGCTGGGTCAGATCGTACTGGCAAACTTCGCCAACAACGAAGGTCTGCAGTCTGAGGGGAACAACGTCTGGTCTGCCACGCAGTCTTCAGGCGTGGCGCTGCTGGGCACCGCCGGTTCCGGTAACTTCGGTACCCTGACCAACGGCGCGCTGGAAGCCTCCAACGTCGACCTGAGTAAAGAGCTGGTCAATATGATCGTCGCGCAGCGTAACTATCAGTCGAACGCGCAGACCATCAAAACCCAGGATCAGATCCTCAACACGCTGGTTAACCTCCGCTAAGTGGCTGACGGGATAGCTTAATGGATCACGCAATATATACCGCGATGGGCGCCGCCAGTCAGACGCTCAATCAGCAGGCCGTCACCGCCAGCAACCTGGCGAACGCTTCGACGCCGGGCTTTCGCGCGCAGCTCAATGCGATGCGCGCCGTCCCGGTGGAAGGGCTCTCCCTGCCGACGCGTACGCTGGTGACCGCCTCCACCCCGGGAGCCGATATGACGCCCGGGCAGATGGATTACACCTCGCGCCCGCTTGATGTGGCGCTGCAGCAGGACGGCTGGCTGGCGGTTCAGACCGCAGACGGCGGCGAAGGCTACACCCGTAACGGGAACATCCAGGTGGACGCGGTCGGGCAACTGACCATCCAGGGACGTCCGGTTATTGGTGAAGGTGGCCCGATCACCGTGCCGGAAGGCTCGGAGATCACCATCGCGGCCGACGGCACCATCTCCGCCCTGAACCCGGGCGATCCGCCAAACACCGTCGCGCCGGTTGGCCGCCTGAAGCTGGTAAAAGCCGAAGGTTTTGAAGTGCAGCGTGGCGACGACGGCATGTTCCGTCTGACCCAGGCGGCGCAGGCTACCCGTGGCGCAACGTTACAGGCTGACCCGACCATTCGCGTCATGTCTGGCGTGCTGGAAGGCAGTAACGTTAAGCCAGTAACCGCGATGACCGACATGATCGCCAGCGCCCGCCGTTTTGAAATGCAGATGAAGGTGATTTCCAGCGTTGATGAAAACGCCAGTCGCGCCAACCAACTGCTGTCAATGAGTTAACAGGACTACTTATGATCAGTTCTTTATGGATCGCGAAAACCGGCCTCGACGCGCAGCAAACCAATATGGATGTCATCGCCAACAACCTGGCGAACGTCAGCACCAATGGGTTTAAGCGTCAGCGTGCGGTTTTCGAAGATTTGCTTTATCAAACCATTCGCCAGCCAGGGGCACAGTCGTCTGAACAGACTACGCTGCCTTCCGGTCTGCAGATTGGTACCGGTGTTCGCCCGGTAGCGACTGAACGTCTGCACAGCCAGGGCAACCTCTCCCAGACCAACAACAGCAAAGACGTGGCGATCAAGGGCCAGGGCTTCTTCCAGGTTCAGCTCCCGGACGGGACCTCTGCCTATACCCGTGACGGTTCGTTCCAGGTGGATCAGAACGGCCAGCTGGTGACCGCGGGCGGTTTCCAGGTGCAGCCGGCGATCACCATTCCGGCGAACGCCCTGAGCATTACCATCGGGCGTGACGGGATCGTGAGCGTGACCCAGCAGGGCCAGGCTGCGCCGGTGCAGGTTGGCCAGCTTAACCTGACCACCTTTATGAACGACACCGGTCTGGAAAGTATCGGTGAAAACCTGTACATCGAAACCCAGTCCTCCGGCGCACCGAACGAGAGCACGCCGGGTCTGAACGGTTCAGGTCTGCTGTATCAGGGGTATGTGGAAACCTCAAACGTCAACGTCGCGGAAGAGCTGGTGAATATGATCCAGGTTCAACGCGCGTACGAAATTAACAGTAAAGCAGTGTCGACGACCGACCAGATGCTGCAGAAACTGACGCAACTCTAAGGTGTAGCCCGGTGCGGTTCACGCCGCACCGGCTCCCTGTTTTCGAAGATGAAGGCAATGCAAAAACACGCGGCGATTCGTTATCCCATAGTGACTCTCCTGGCCGTTACCCTCAGCGGTTGCGCCTGGGTTCCGTCTCAACCTTTGGTGCAGGGTGCGACTTCCGCCCAACCCATTCCTGGCCCGACGCCGGTAGTGAATGGCTCAATTTTCCAGACCGCGCAGCCGATTAACTACGGTTATCAGCCGCTGTTTGAAGACCGTCGCCCACGTAATATCGGCGATACGCTGACCATCCAGCTACAGGAAAACGTCAGCGCCAGTAAGAGCTCGTCGGCGAATGCCAGCCGCGACGGGAAAACCAATTTTGGCTTCGACACTGTGCCACGCTATCTCGAAGGACTCTTCGGTAACGCGCGCGCCGATGCCGAGGCGTCTGGCGGCAACTCCTTTAACGGTAAAGGCGGCGCCAATGCCAGCAACACCTTTAGCGGCACGTTGACGGTAACCGTCGACCAGGTGCTGGCGAACGGCAATTTACATGTAGTGGGTGAAAAACAGATCGCCATCAACCAGGGCACGGAATTCATTCGCTTCTCCGGTGTGGTTAACCCTCGCACCATCAGTGGCTCCAACACCGTACCGTCCACTCAGGTGGCCGATGCGCGCATTGAGTATGTCGGCAACGGCTACATCAATGAGGCGCAGAATATGGGCTGGTTGCAGCGTTTCTTCCTTAACTTATCACCGATGTAATCGAGGTGACCTATGTTTAAATCCCTCTTCGGGTTCCTGCTGGTGCTGGTGGCAACATGTGCCCAGGCTGACCGTATTCGCGATCTCACAAGCGTACAGGGTGTGCGGGAAAACTCACTGATCGGTTACGGTCTGGTTGTGGGGCTTGACGGGACGGGTGACCAGACCACCCAGACGCCGTTCACGACCCAGAGTCTGAATAATATGCTCTCCCAGCTCGGCATCACGGTGCCCGCCGGGACCAACATGCAGCTGAAAAACGTGGCGGCGGTAATGGTCACCGCCTCTTTCCCGGCCTTTGCGCGCCAGGGGCAAACCATCGACGTGGTGGTCTCCTCCATGGGGAATGCGAAAAGCCTGCGCGGCGGGACTCTGCTGATGACCCCCCTGAAAGGGGTAGATAGCCAGGTGTATGCCCTGGCGCAGGGTAACATCCTTGTCGGCGGGGCGGGTGCCTCCGCAGGCGGCAGCAGCGTGCAGGTCAACCAGCTTAACGGCGGCCGTATTACCAACGGGGCGGTTATTGAGCGTGAACTGCCGACCCAGTTCGGCAGCGGCAACACCATTAACCTGCAGCTGAATAATGACGACTTCACTATGGCGCAGCAGATTGCGGACACCATCAACCGCAACCGCGGCTACGGCAGCGCTACCGCGCTGGATGCCCGCACCGTGCAGATCCGCGTCTCCAGCGGCGGCAGTAACCAGGTGCGTCTGCTGGCGGATATCCAGAATATGGAAGTGAACGTCACGCCGCAGGATGCCAAAGTGATCATCAACTCCCGCACCGGCTCGGTGGTGATGAACCGTGAGGTGACGCTGGATAGCTGTGCCGTGGCGCAGGGCAACCTGTCGGTGACCGTCAACCGCTCGGCTAACGTCAGCCAGCCAGATACGCCGTTTGGCGGCGGTGAAACGGTGGTGACGCCGCAGACCCAAATCGATTTGCGTCAGAGCGGCGGCTCGCTGCAGAGCGTGCGCTCCAGCGCCAACCTGAACAACGTGGTACGTGCCCTGAACGCGCTGGGCGCCACCCCGATGGATCTGATGTCGATTCTGCAATCCATGCAGAGCGCGGGCTGCCTGCGCGCCAAACTGGAAATTATCTGATGCTGACCGATAGCAAACTGCTGAGCAGCGCGGCCTGGGATACCCAGTCGCTCAACGAACTGAAGTCTAAAGCGGGTAAAGATCCGGCGGGCAATATCCGCCCGGTTGCCCGCCAGGTGGAGGGGATGTTTGTCCAGATGATGCTGAAAAGCATGCGTGAAGCCCTGCCAAAAGATGGCATCTTCAGCAGCGATTCCACGCGTCTGTACACCAGCATGTATGACCAGCAGATTTCGCAGCAGATGACTGCCGGTAAAGGGTTAGGACTTGCCGATGTGATCGTTAAGCAGATGGCGGCCGCGCAGGGCGTGCCGCCAGAAGAGGCACCGCAGCAGGTGCCGATGAAGTTCGATCTGGAAAGGGTCACCAGCTATCAAAACCAGGCTCTGACGCAGATGGTGCGTAAAGCGGTGCCGAAGGTGCCTGAGAGCAATGATGAACCCCTTACCGGCGACAGCAAAGACTTCCTGGCGCAGCTCTCCCTGCCGGCGCGTCTCGCCAGCCAGCAGAGCGGGGTGCCGCATCACCTGATCCTCGCCCAGGCGGCGCTGGAGTCGGGCTGGGGGCAACGGCAGATCCGTCGTGAGAACGGTGAGCCGAGCTTTAACATCTTTGGGGTGAAGGCCTCGGGGAGCTGGAAAGGGCCGACTACCGAGATCACCACCACCGAGTATGAAAACGGCGAAGCGAAGAAGATCAAAGCCAAATTCCGCGTCTACAGCTCCTATCTCGAGGCACTTTCAGACTATGTCGGCCTGTTGAGTCGTAACCCGCGCTATGCGGCAGTGACCCAGGCCGCGACGGCAGAGCAGGGTGCGCAGGCGTTGCAGAACGCGGGCTATGCCACCGATCCACAGTATGCCCGCAAGCTGACCAGCATGATCCAGCAGCTGAAAGCGATGGGTGAAAAAGTCAGCAAAGCCTACAGCAACGATATCGAAAATCTGTTCTGAAAGTTCTCAAGTCCGGCTGGGGCCTGCCGATAATCTCCAGCAGGACTCGTGTCTGAAAGTATAAAAGGAACCTCCATGTCCAGTTTGATCAACAGCGCCATGAGTGGCCTCAGTGCAGCACAGGCTGCGCTGAATACCGCCAGTAATAACATTTCGAGCTACAACGTGACGGGCTATACCCGTCAGACGACGGTGCTGAGTGCCTCAAACAGCACGCTGACGGGCGGCGGTTGGGTTGGCAACGGCGTGTATGTCTCTGGGGTACAACGCGAATATGATGCATTCATTACCAACCAGCTGCGCACCGCGCAGAACCAGAGCAGTGCCCTGACGACCCGCTACCAGCAGATGTCCAAAATTGACGACATTCTCTCTGGCAGCACCAACAGCCTGGCGACCACCCTGCAGGGTTTCTTTACCAGTCTGCAGACTCTGGTGAGCAACGCCGAAGATCCGGCGGCGCGCCAGACGGTACTGGGCAAGGCTGATGGTCTGGTGAACCAGTTCAAGGTGAACGATCAGTATCTGCGGGATCAGGATAAGCAGATCAACACCGCCATCGGTACCAGCGTTGATCAGATCAACAACTACGCTAAACAGATTGCCAACCTGAACGATCAGATTTCCCGCCTGACCGGCGTGGGTGCGGGCGCATCCCCGAACAATCTGCTCGACCAGCGTGACCAGCTGGTGAGCGAGCTGAACCAGATCGTGGGGGTTGAAGTCTCCGTTCAGGATAGCGGCACCTATAACGTCTCCTTTGGCAATGGCTACAACCTGGTTCAGGGCAGCACCGCTAATCAGCTGGCGGCCGTGAAGTCGAGCGCCGATCCATCCCGCACTACGGTGGCGTTTGTTGACGGCACCTCGGGCCCCGTAGCGATCCCGGAAAAACTGCTGACCAGCGGCTCTCTGGGCGGCATGTTGACTTTCCGTACCCAAGAGCTCGACGCGGCACGTAACACTCTTAACCAGCTGGCGCTCTCTTTCGCTAACGAGATGAACAGCCAACACGCAAAGGGCTTTGATCCAGAAGGTAACGCTGGCGGTGAGTTTTTTAAAATTGGTGCTCCCGCGGTACTGGGAAACACCAAAAATACCGGCTCGGCCTCCGTCACTGCCGCCATTAACGTGGCAGACAGCGCTAAAGTACAGGCTACCGACTACAAGATGGAGTTTGACGGCGGCAGCTGGAAGATCACCCGCCTCTCGGATAAAACCACGGTTAAGCCAGTTGATGACGGCAAAGGTAACTTGTCCTTTGATGGCCTGACGGTGAACGTATCGGGCACGGCGAATAACAAAGACAGCTTTATCGTTAAGCCTGTCGTCAATGCCATCGTCAATATGGATGTGGCGATTAGCGATGAGTCTAAACTGGCGCTGGCGTCTGACGCCACCGGCGGTGAAAGCGATAACCGCAACGGCCAGGCGCTGCTGGATCTGCAAAGTAGCAAAGTGGTCGGCGGCAATAAAACCTTTAATGATGCCTACGCCTCGCTGGTCAGTACCGTCGGCAGCAAAACCGCGACGCTGAAAACCAGCAGCACCACCCAGGCAAACGTGACGACGCAGCTGAGCAACCAGCAGCAGTCGATCTCCGGGGTTAACCTCGATGAAGAGTATGGCAACCTCCAGCGCTACCAGCAGTACTACCTGGCCAATGCCCAGGTGCTGCAAACTGCCAGCACGCTCTTTGACGCGTTAATCAATATTCGCTAAGGCCGAGGTGAACGATGCGTATTAGCACCCAGATGATGTACCAGCAGAACATGCGTGGGATCACCGACTCCCAGAGCAAGTGGCTGAGCTACGGTGAGCAGATGTCCACCGGTAAACGTGTTAACCGTCCTTCTGACGATCCTATCGCTGCGTCTCAGGCGGTAGTATTGTCCCAGGCGCAGGCGCAAAACAGCCAGTATACGCTGGCCCGCTCTTTTGCCTCCCAGCGAGTCGGGCTGGAAGAGAGCGTTCTGGGCCAGGTGACCACTGCGCTGCAATCAGCACAGGATAAAATTGTTTATGCCGGAAACGGCTCTCTGAGTGATAACGACCGCAGTTCCATTGCCACCGATTTGCAGGGTATCCGCGATCAGCTGTTGAACCTGGCAAACAGTACCGATGGCAACGGACGCTATATTTTTGCCGGTTATAAAACGGATGCTCCGGCATTCGATCAGGCAACCGGAAAGTATGATGGCGGCGACACGCCGATCAGGCAGCAGGTCGATTCCGCGCGTAACATGCAGATCAGCCATACCGGCCTGGAAGTGTTTGAATCTTTCACCAGCAATGCCGCGCCAGAACCTGATGGCTCTGCCCCGGAAAAGAATTTGTTCAAAATCCTGGATAACGTGATTGCGGCTTTGAAAACGCCAGTCAGCGGCGATCAGGGCAAGAGTGATCAACTGACTCTGGACATTGATAAAGCAAACCGCGGATTACGTAATTCCCTTGATAACGTGCTGACAGTGCGCGCTGACCTGGGCACCAAACTGACTGAACTCGATGCACTCGATACGCTGGGCAGTGACCGGGCGTTAGGCCAGACCCAGCAGATGAGCGACCTGGTGGACGTTGACTGGAACTCGGCTATCTCATCTTATGTGATGCAGCAGGCGGCGCTTCAGGCATCTTATAAAGCATTCAGCGATATGCAGGGTATGTCTCTGTTCCAGTTGAATAAATAACTGACTTGACCTTTAGAACATGGCTTGAAACTGGTTATGTTCTGTATGCCCAATCCGTTTTGCGGATTGGGCTTTTTTTCAGGAATTTTGCAGGGCCGATGAGCGGGTGCGGACGTTTTCAGTCATACGGATAATCAGCGCCACGCCTGCTGTAAGGGTCGCCAGCGCAATAACGCCCGGCCAACCGGCCATGGTATAGAGCTGACTGCCGAGCGCGGAACCTAACGCCATCCCGATAAACACACCGGTAAAGAGCAGAGCGTTCAGACGGCCACGGGCCTGGGGCTCAAGGCTATAAACCAGGTTCTGGTGAGCCACCAGGCTCGACTGCAGACCGAGATCAAAACCTACCGCGGCAACGGCAATCAGGATCAGCTGGCCCTGTACACCTAATGCCGGCATGAAAAACATCAGGGCGAAGGAGACGGTTACCAGCGCGGCACCCAGCTGAGTGACTTTACCAGCGCCCAGTTTATCCGCCAGACCGCCAGCGAGTGGCGCGGCCAGAGCGCCTGCGGCACCGGCAATGCCATAGCCACCGGCAACGGCGCTGCCAAGACCGTAGTGTTCCATCAGCATCACCGCGAGGGTAGACCAGAAGGCGCTAAAGGCGATGGAGAGAAAACCCTGTGCCAGTGCGGCGCGGCGCAGAGCGGGGTAGCGACGCCACAGGTGTGCCATGGAGCGCATCAGCTGCGGATAACGCAGGTTCGACGGCACCGCGAAGCGGGGCAGAATAAACCACATTACGGCGGCGAGGATCGCAATACTGCCTGCCGCCAGCTGGTACATCACGCGCCAGCCAAAAGCTTCACCTACCACGCCGCTCACCGTACGGGAAAGCAGGATCCCCAGTAACAGGCCGGTCATCACCGTACCGACGGTTTTCCCCTGTTTACCCTCCGGGGCGAGGATCGCCGCAGCCGGAACGATATCCTGCGCCATGGTGGCGGTCATCCCAATCAGCAGGCTGACCAGCAGCAGGGAATGCATCTGAGCCGTCAGGCTACAGGCCAAAAGTAGCAATGCCAGCGCGATGCTTTTCACCACAATCAGGGTGCGGCGGTCATAGCGATCGCCAAGCGGCAGCAGGAAGAGGATCCCCAGCGCATAGCCTGCCTGCGTCAGGGTGGGCACCATCCCCATCCCTTCAATACTGAGATGCAAATCTGCGCCCATCAGCGGCAGTAGCGGCTGAGCATAATAGATGGCGGCGACGCTAAAGCCCGCGCCGATGGCAAGGATGAAAATTACCCAACGGCTGACGGCTGGGCTCAGGGTACTGGAGTTCATATGCAGTTCCTCATTTCGGGTGTGTCGCTATTCTTTATCACCACGCCTTGCGGTGGTAGCGGGCCCGGTGTTAAAACACTTATACGTGTAACGTATAACCGGATTAAAAATGAAACGTTCGGAACGTATAGACCGGGTAGAGCTGATGCGTACTTTTGTGCGCATCGTGGAGACGGGCTCTCTTTCTGCCGCAGCGGTGCAGATGGCGACCAGCCAGGCCACCGTCAGCCGTCGTCTGCAATCACTGGAGACGCTGCTGGGCGTGCGCCTGATCCTGCGAACGACACACGCCATGAAGCTGACGGATGACGGCGAACGCTGCTATCAACATGCCCGGCGGGTCATTGACAGCTGGTACGCGCTGGAGGATGAAGTCGGGCAAACAGAAGATGAGCCGGTCGGGGTGCTTCGCGTGCGTGCGCCGCATGCCTTTGGACAGGAGCAGTTGCTGGAGCCATTAACGGCGTTCCTGCTGCGCTATCCACGACTCAATGTGGAGTGGATGCTCAACGACCGCTCGGCTGATTTTTTAAGTGACAATATCGACTGCGCTATCCGGGTAGGGGCGGAGATCGACCCGGCTACGGTGTCGGTATTGCTGGCCGAGGTGCCGCGCAGCATTGTGGCGTCACCCGAGCTGCTGGCACGGTTTGCGCCAGTAGAAAAACCGGAAGATCTCTCCGCACTGCCCTGGGTGGCGCTCAATACTTTTTATCGTCAGCATGTTGAACTGTTCAGTGCGGAAGCCGCACAACCGCTGCGGGTGGCTATCTCCCCGCGCTTGAGTACCGACAGCCTCTACGTAGCGCGTAAAAGCGCGCTCACCGGGCTGGGTGTTGCCGTGGTCTCAAGCTGGACTGTCGAAGCGGATATCTGTGAGGGCAGGCTGATTCATCTGGTGCCTGACTGGCAGCCCGCCGCGTTGCCGGTTCATCTTGTCTATCCCTGGTCTCGCTACTATCCGGCGCGACTGCGTCGTTTTCTGGAGATGATGAGAGAGGTGATGCCTGAAATCGCAGGGATGCGCAGGCCAGAACAGAGGCAATAAAAAAGCCGACCCGAAGGTCGGCTTTTGCGCTTAAGCAGGCTTATTCAGCCGGCTGTGGGCGCGTGGCTGGCGCAGTGGCGTGATGGGTGGCGCTGTGCCCCCCCGCAGAGCCTTTACCGTCAAATTCAAATGCCGGACGTACCCAGTCACTCTGGCGCGGCGCTTCCGGAACATATTCCGGTGCCGGCGCACGGGTCATCGGAGCCGTCGCGTGATGGGCTTCAGCGTGAACCTGAGCGGCTGGCGCTGGCTTCACTGCAGGAACCGGCTTCACTTCTGGCTCGTCGACGTGAGCGACGTCAGTGACTTCAGGTTCCACTTCAGCGGCCTCAACCGGTTCAACATCGATTTCAATCTCAGGTTGAACTTCCGTTTCTACTTCAACTTCCACGACCGGCTGCGGCTCGACGGCTGCTTCGGTGGTTTCAGTCGTTTCAACGGCAGCGGCTTGTTCGACAGCAGGTTCAGCTACGGCAGCGTCCTCTGCAATCTGCTTCGCGACGACCGCATCGTCAGGAGTGACGATCTGCGGCTGTTCTGTCACTGGCGCAGCAATCACTTCCGGATGTGAAGTTTCAACTTCAGCCACCTGCGGCTCTGGGATCACAACGGCAGCAGCGTCAGCGATCGCTTCAACTTCGACTGGCGCAACAGGGAGCGCAGTTTCCTGAGCGACGGTCTGCTCTTCAAACTGTGGCTCCTGAGGGCGAGCTACCGGATAACGGATCCAGGCTTTACCTGATGCCATTTCTGGGGAGGCACAGGCAATAGCCAGCGGCATTGGCGACTGCAGCGGATAACGCTCGTCACGATAACGACGGCGACGCTGACCACTCACGCGCAGGTGACGCGGAGAGCGGCGTGAACGGCGCGGCATGCCGGCGTTTTCACGGCCTTCAGCATTTTCTTCCTGCTCAGGTGCGTTTTCAATCACCGCAGGCAGATCAACTTTAGCCAGCTCGGTACGCTGTGCAGGCTCGGCCTGTGGTGCGATCGCTTCAACCGCAGCTTCTTCAGCCTGAGACTGGAAACGCACTTTCTGGTTCATCTGACGCTGCTTACGGCGCGGCATCACCTGAACGCGTTCTTCCTGTTCAGTATCCTGAGCGGTCTCTTCGTCGCGATTCAGCGCTTTAACTTCCTGCTGGGCCTGACGTTTGTCATCGTTACGACGACGGTTACGTTCGCGGCGCGGCTGCTGCTCATCACGTTGTCTGCCTTTATCAGACTCTTCGCTGACCGGCTGGCGAATTTCACGCTCTTCCGCGTTCTGCTGCGGCTTCTCGCGGCGGTTGCGACGGTTTTCGTCACGTCCTTCACGGCGCTCGCGACCTTCGCGGTTATCACGATTGTCACGGCTTTCGCTGCCTTCACGGCCTTCGTTGCTCTCTGAACGGTTATCGCGGCGCTCATTGCGGTCACGACGGTTGTTCTGACGCTTACGACGATCCGGGGAACGCTCCTGTTTCTCTTCTTTCTTCTCAACCGGTGCCGGGGCAGGCTGCGGCTCTTCACCCGCGAACATCTTCTTCAGCGCACTGAGGAAGCGGCTCAGCAGACCAGGCTGTTCAGCCGGTTGGCTCACTTCTGCCGCCGGTTTGGCTGCAGGTTTAGCCGCCACGGTCTCCTGCGCTGGCGCAGGCGGTGCTTCTGGCATCACAAACGCTGCCAGTGCAGGCTGTTCAGGCAGTTTACGCTCTGAGTACTCTTCCTCGGACGGCAGCGCCATCGCCTCTTCATGCAGCTTAGGCAGCATGTAGCTCAGGGTGGAGGTCTCTTCGCCTTTGCGCACGCGCAGCACGGAGTAGTGCGGGGTCTGCATCTGATCGTTAGGCACGATCACGCAGCGTACACCGCCCAGACGGGCTTCGATCGCACTTACCGCGGCACGTTTTTCGTTCAGCAGGTAGGAGGCAATCGGCACAGGCACAATGGCGTGAACTTCTTTGGTGTTCTCTTTCAGCGCCTCTTCTTCGATAAGACGCAGGATAGAGAGGGACAGCGATTCGTTGTCACGCACGGTGCCGGTACCGCTACAGCGTGGGCAGACGTGGTGGCTGGATTCACCCAGTGACGGGCTCAGACGCTGGCGGGACATCTCCAGCAGGCCAAAACGGGAAATATGGCTGATCTGGATACGTGCACGATCCTGACGCACCGCTTCACGCAGGCGGTTTTCCACCGCGCGCTGGTGACGTACCGGCGTCATGTCGATGAAGTCGATAACGATCAGGCCGCCCAGGTCACGCAGACGCAGCTGGCGGGCAATCTCATCGGCCGCTTCCAGGTTGGTGTTGAAGGCCGTCTCTTCGATATCGCCACCGCGGGTTGCACGGGCGGAGTTGATGTCGATGGCGGTCAGCGCTTCGGTGCTGTCGATAACGATAGAACCACCGGATGGCAGACGGACTTCACGCTGGAAGGCGGATTCAATCTGCGATTCAATCTGGTAGTGGCTGAACAGCGGGATCTCACCGGTGTACAGTTTGATTTTGCTGGTGAAATCGGGACGACCCAGCGCAGCGATATGCTGGCGGGCCAGCTCAAGCACTTTCGGGTTATCAATCAGAATTTCGCCAATGTCCTGACGCAGATAGTCGCGGAAGGCACGCACGATAACGTTGCTTTCCTGGTGGATCAGGAACGGAGCAGGGCGGCTTTCAGCGGCTTTCTGAATCGCTTCCCAGTGCTTCAGACGGAAGCCCAGGTCCCACTGCAGCGCTTCGGCAGATTTGCCCACGCCTGCGGTACGGACAATCAGACCCATGCCGTCTGGCAGCTCCAGGCTTGCCAGCGCCTCTTTCAGTTCGGTACGGTCGTCCCCTTCGATACGGCGAGAGATACCTCCCGCACGCGGGTTGTTTGGCATCAGCACGAGGTAGCTGCCTGCCAGGCTGATAAAGGTTGTCAGTGCAGCGCCTTTGTTGCCGCGCTCTTCTTTATCAATCTGGACAATAACTTCCTGACCTTCGCGCAGAACATCTTTGATGTTAGGACGGCCATGGGCATTATAGTTGGAAGGGAAGTACTCGCGAGCGATCTCTTTCAGCGGGAGGAAACCATGACGCTCGGCACCGTAATCGACAAATGCGGCTTCAAGGCTGGGTTCAATGCGGGTGATTTTGCCTTTGTAAATGTTCGCTTTTTTCTGTTCGTGTCCGGGACTTTCGATATCCAGATCGTACAGACGCTGCCCATCCACAAGGGCGACACGCAACTCTTCTTGCTGAGTTGCGTTGATTAACATTCTTTTCATCGTAACTTACTCATTATTCTTACATTGACGACTAAGCTGCGGGCAAGGTGACGCTTTCCGGGGTATGAACCGATGGCCTCGTGTCTATTCACGTCGCCAACCTCACGGTTGTCGCTCGCTTAAGAGGCGCAAAGTGTCGGTTGCCTGTATTTCATACGGAAATACAGCGCGATTATCAGGGGAATAGCCTGGGTAAAACTCTCCAGAGAAGATTCCATTTACCGGTAAGTACTGCAACCCGCAGCCCGCTAACTGTCTGAAAGATCAATACGTCTTACGCCATTGCTGCGTGGATGATCGGTCAGACAAAATTGGTCATTCCGTCGAGATCCTTACAAAACCCGGATTTAACGCGGAAAACAGCAGCATTATTCCATTGCTAACCGGGTTATAGCAAGATGACTTTTGCCAATTATCACCCGGTTACTCATAGTTTTTTCACTTCTCTCATACGATTGGTTTAATAACCATCAAATCGATTGCGTGAATGAAACAGTAACCGGGTAAAACTAAATATAAGCATAGAAAAATGAGTGGCGCTAATGGCTGCCGATAATTAGAATCGCCCCCCATGAAAACAGAGACTCCAGCCGTAAAAATGGTTGCCATTACCGATGATGAAGCGGGGCAACGTATCGACAACTTTTTGCGCACCCAACTGAAGGGTGTGCCAAAGAGTATGATTTATCGCATCTTGCGTAAGGGTGAGGTGCGTGTGAATAAGAAGCGCATCAAACCCGAGTACAAACTGGAAGCGGGTGATGAAGTGCGCATCCCGCCCGTGCGCGTAGCTGAGCGGGAAGAGGAGGCGGTGTCGCCGCATCTGAATAAAGTCGCCGCGCTGACGGAGGTGATCTTATATGAAGACGATCATATCCTGGTGCTCAACAAACCCTCCGGCATAGCCGTTCACGGCGGCAGCGGATTGAGCTTCGGCGTGATCGAAGGCCTACGCGCGCTGCGTCCCGAAGCCCGCTTCCTTGAACTGGTTCATCGCCTTGACCGCGACACCTCCGGCGTACTGCTGGTGGCGAAAAAGCGTTCGGCGCTGCGTTCGCTGCATGAACAGCTGCGTGAGAAGGGGATGCAGAAGGATTACCTCGCGCTGGTGCGCGGCCAGTGGCAGTCCCATGTCAAAGTGGTCCAGGCGCCGCTACTGAAAAACATTCTGCAAAGCGGTGAGCGTATCGTTCGCGTGAGTCAGGAAGGCAAACCGTCTGAAACCCGCTTCAAAGTCGAAGAGCGTTATGAATTCGCTACCCTGGTGCGCTGCAGTCCTGTGACCGGTCGTACTCATCAGATCCGTGTTCACACCCTGCATGCAGGTCACCCCATCGCCTTCGACGATCGCTATGGCGACCGTGAGTTTGATAAGCAGCTGGCGGGTACGGGCTTGTCTCGTCTGTTTCTGCATGCCGCCGCGCTGAAGTTTACCCATCCGGGTACCGGCGAGGTGATGCGTATCGAAGCGCCTATGGATGAGCATCTGAAGCGCTGCCTTAAAGTTCTGCGCGGTTAATTGCCGGGTGGCGCTGCGCTTACCCGGCCTGGGAAACCGTAGGCCCGTGCAAGCGTAGCGCCGCCGGGCGAAGCAGTAGGCTAGGCCATTAACGGGTTGTAATGCTCCCGACGCAGCATCTGGCACAGCGCAATCAGCGGTAATCCCACCAGCGTGTTCGGGTCGCGCCCGTCCAGCCTCTCAAACAATGCAATCCCCAGCCCTTCGCTCTTAAAGCTGCCCGCGCAGTTTAACGGACGCTCTTTACGGACGTAGTCATCAATCTCTTGTTCGCTGAGATGGCGGAAGTGCACGTCGAAGGGCTCACATTCCGTCTGCAAATGGCCTGTTGAGCTGTTATAGAGAGCAAGGCCGGTATAGAACGTGACGATATTGCCGCGGGCTTTCAACAGCTGCTGACGCGCCTTCTCTTCGGTATGCGGTTTACCCGTGATAGCGCCATCCAGGACGCAAACCTGATCGGAACCTATAATAAGATGGTCAGGAAATTGCGCTGCCAGGCTTTTTGCTTTTTCCTGCGCCAGACGTACCACCAGATGCCGTGGCGATTCACCGGGTTGTGGGCTTTCATTCACGTTCGGCGCGGCGCATTCAAAGGGTACGCCAAGCTTTTCCAGTAACACGCGGCGGTAGGGTGAAGTCGAGGCGAGAATAAGATTTGGCATATTTTTTTCACCAGATATAGCGTATCGATGCCAGCCATTTTAAACTACAGGCCGCAATGTGTGCGAATAATTGGCAAAAGGCAGCCTGAGGTTGCCTTTTTCTTTGACTCTATGACGTTACAAAGTTAATATGCGCGCCCTATGCAAAAGGTAAAATTACCCCTGACTCTTGATCCGGTTCGTACGGCTCAAAAACGCCTCGATTACGAAGGTATTTATACCCGTGACCAGGCTGAACGTATTGCCGAATCCGTAGTCAGTGTGGACAGTGATGTGGAATGCTCCATGTCGTTCGCTATCGATAACCAGCGCCTCGCCGTATTAACCGGTGATGCAAAGGTTTCGGTTACGCTCGAGTGTCAGCGTTGCGGGAAACCGTTCCCACTTCATGTTCACACAACATATTGTTTCAGTCCGGTTCGTTCAGACGAACAGGCTGAAGCACTCCCGGAAGCGTATGAGCCGATTGAGGTTAACGAATTCGGTGAAATCGATCTGCTGGCGTTAGTTGAAGATGAAATCATCCTCGCTCTGCCAGTGGTTCCGGTGCATGATTCTGAACACTGTGAAGTGTCCGAGGCGGACATGGTCTTTGGGGAACTGCCTGATGAAGCGCAAAAACCAAACCCATTTGCCGTATTAGCCAGCTTAAAGCGTAAGTAATTAAGGAGTAAGGTCCATGGCCGTACAACAGAATAAACCAACCCGTTCCAAACGTGGCATGCGTCGTTCCCATGACGCGCTGACCGCAGTTACCAGCCTGTCTGTAGACAAGACTTCTGGTGAAAAACACCTGCGTCACCACATCACTGCTGACGGTTTCTACCGCGGCCGCAAGGTTATCACTAAGTAATCACGCGTTTGCGTGATTAGGCTTAGTGAGGGTTTCCCCGTGCAAACGGGGATATACCGAACCAGGCTGCGACGATACCTTGACACGTCTAACCCTGGCGTTAGATGTCATGGGGGGCGATTTTGGCCCTTCCGTGACAGTGCCTGCAGCATTGCAGGCACTGAACTCTAATTCGCAACTCGCTCTCCTTTTAGTCGGTAATCCCGACGCTATCACGCCATTACTCGCAAAAGCTGACTTTGAACAACGTTCACGTCTGCAGATTATTCCTGCCCAGTCAGTTATTGCCAGTGATGTCCGGGCCTCACAGGCGATCCGCAGCAGCCGCGGAAGTTCAATGCGCATCGCGCTTGAACTGGTTAAAGAGGGCCGCGCACAAGCCTGCGTCAGCGCCGGCAATACCGGCGCGTTGATGGGGTTAGCAAAATTACTGCTCAAACCGATTGAAGGTATTGAGCGTCCCGCGCTGGTGACGGTACTGCCGCATCAGCAGAAGGGCAAAACGGTAGTGCTGGATTTAGGCGCGAACGTCGATTGCGACAGCGTTATGCTGGCGCAGTTTGCCGTCATGGGCTCGGTGCTGGCAGAGGAAGTGGTGGGGATTTCTCATCCCCGCGTTGCCTTATTAAATATTGGCGAAGAAGAGACCAAGGGTCTCGACAGCATCCGTGATGCAGCGGAGTGGCTAAAAAAAGAGCACTCCATCAACTATATTGGATATCTCGAAGCCAACGAATTATTGACCGGGAAGACGGATGTACTGGTGTGTGACGGCTTTACAGGAAACGTTACATTAAAAACCATGGAAGGGGTGGTGAGGATGTTTCTTTCTCTGCTTAAATCGCAGGGAGAGGGTAAAAAAAGGTCATGGTGGCTGATTTTATTAAAGCGTTGGTTACAAAAGAGCCTGGCGCGGCGATTCAGTCACCTCAACCCCGACCAGTATAATGGCGCCTGTCTGTTAGGATTGCGCGGCATTGTGATTAAGAGTCACGGTGCGGCCAATCAGCGAGCGTTTACCGTCGCCATTGAACAGGCAGTGCAGGCGGTGCAGCGACAAGTCCCACAGCGGATTGCCGCTCGCCTGGGATCTGTATTAGCAAAAAGTGACTGAGCGTACATGTATACGAAGATTTTAGGTACCGGCAGCTATCTGCCAAAGCAAGTGCGAACCAACGCCGATCTGGAAAAAATGGTAGATACGTCTGACGAGTGGATCGTCACACGTACAGGTATCCGCGAACGTCGTATTGCCGCGCCAGATGAAACAGTTTCCACCATGGGCTATGAAGCCGCCCAGCGCGCGCTGGAAATGGCGGGTGTCGATAAAGACGACATCGGTCTGATTATCGTTGCGACCACTTCCGCCACGCATGCCTTCCCAAGCGCTGCGTGCCAGGTGCAAAACATGCTGGGCATTAAAGGCTGCCCGGCGTTTGACGTTGCCGCTGCCTGCGCAGGCTTTACCTATGCGCTGAGCATTGCCGATCAATATGTAAAATCTGGCGCAGTGAAATATGCGCTGGTCATCGGCGCGGATGTTCTGGCTCGCACCTGCGATCCAAACGATCGCGGGACGATCATTATTTTTGGTGATGGTGCGGGGGCTGTCCTGTTAGGACAATCTGAAGAGCCGGGCATCATCTCAACGCATCTGCATGCTGACGGTCGCTACGGCGAACTGTTAACGCTGCCAAATGCGGATCGTGTCAACCCGGACAGCGCCATCTACCTGACTATGGCAGGTAACGAAGTCTTCAAAGTGGCAGTGACCGAACTGGCACACATCGTTGACGAGACGCTGGAAGCCAATAATCTGGAGCGTTCCGCTCTTGACTGGCTGGTGCCGCATCAGGCTAACCTGCGCATTATCAGCGCCACAGCCAAGAAACTCGGCATGTCGATGGATAACGTTGTGGTGACGCTGGATCGTCATGGCAATACGTCTGCAGCATCAGTACCGTGCGCGTTTGACGAAGCGGTGCGCGATGGACGAATTCAACGGGGCCAACTGGTCTTGCTCGAGGCCTTCGGTGGCGGTTTCACCTGGGGTTCTGCGCTGGTTCGTTTCTAGAAAGGATAAAAAAAATGACGCAATTTGCTTTTGTATTCCCCGGCCAGGGTTCTCAGGCCGTGGGAATGTTATCTGGATTGGCGGAGCAGTTTCCGGTAATCGAAGAGACTTTTCGTGAAGCTTCTGATGCGCTGGGCTACGACCTTTGGGCGCTGACCCAGCAAGGGCCAGCCGAAGAGCTGAATAAAACCTGGCAGACGCAGCCTGCGTTGCTGACCGCATCGGTCGCACTGTGGCGCGTATGGCAGCAGCAGGGTGGCAAAACGCCAGCGCTGTTGGCCGGTCACAGCCTGGGTGAGTATTCTGCGCTGGTTTGTGCGGGTGTGATTGCGTTTGCGGATGCTGTGCGTCTGGTTGAGATGCGCGGCAAATTCATGCAGGAAGCGGTGCCGGAAGGCACGGGCGGCATGTCAGCCATTATTGGTCTGGATGATGCTTCTATCGCAAAAGCGTGTGAAGAATCCGCAGAAGGCCAGGTCGTTTCACCGGTGAACTTCAACTCCCCGGGCCAGGTGGTTATCGCCGGCCATAAAGAGGCGGTTGAGCGTGCAGGCGCAGCCTGTAAAGCCGCGGGCGCCAAACGTGCGCTGCCGCTGCCGGTGAGCGTACCGTCCCACTGCGCGCTGATGAAGCCTGCTGCAGACAAGCTGGCCGTTGAGCTGGAAAAAATCACCTTCAGCGCACCGACCATTTCAGTGGTCAATAACGTTGATGTGCAATGTGAAACCGCGCCTGAGGCCATCCGCCACGCGCTGGTTCGCCAGCTCTACAGCCCGGTTCAGTGGACGAAAACCGTTGAATTTATGGCAGCGCAGGGCGTAGAGCATCTGTATGAAGTGGGCCCGGGTAAGGTCCTCACCGGTCTGACTAAACGTATTGTTGATACCCTGACTGCATCGGCGATTAACGAGCCTGAAGCACTGTCAGCGGCACTTGCGCAGTAAGAAGAGGAATACCATGAGTTTTGAAGGAAAAATCGCACTGGTCACCGGCGCAAGCCGTGGTATTGGTCGTGCTATCGCTGAAACCCTCGTCGCGCGTGGCGCGACAGTGATCGGCACCGCTACCAGCGAAAATGGCGCGCAGGCTATTAGTGACTATCTGGGAGCGAACGGTAAAGGTCTGATGTTGAATGTGACCGATCCGGCATCTATCGAATCTGTTCTGGGAAATATTCGCGCAGAATTTGGCGAAGTGGATATTCTGGTCAATAATGCCGGAATCACTCGTGACAACTTACTGATGCGAATGAAAGATGATGAGTGGAACGATATTATCGAAACCAACCTGTCATCTGTGTTCCGTCTGTCAAAAGCGGTAATGCGAGCTATGATGAAGAAGCGTCATGGGCGTATTATCACTGTCGGTTCTGTGGTTGGTACCATGGGAAATGCTGGTCAGGCAAACTACGCTGCGGCGAAAGCAGGCCTGATCGGTTTCAGTAAGTCGCTGGCGCGCGAAGTTGCGTCCCGCGGAATTACTGTAAACGTTGTTGCTCCGGGCTTTATTGAAACGGACATGACGCGTGCGCTGACCGATGAGCAGCGTGCGGGTACGCTGGCGGCAGTTCCAGCGGGTCGTTTAGGCGACCCTAAAGAAATCGCCAGCGCGGTTGCATTTTTAGCCTCTGACGAAGCGAGTTACATCACTGGTGAGACTCTCCACGTCAACGGCGGAATGTACATGGTTTAATCACGATCGAAAATATTTGCGTTATTGGGGGCATTGGCCTCAAAATAACGTAAAATCGTGGTAAGACCTGCCGGGATTTAGTTGCAAATTTTTCAACATTTTATACACTACGAAAACCATCGCGAAAGCGAGTTTTGATAGGAAATTTAAGAGTATGAGCACTATCGAAGAACGCGTTAAGAAAATTATCGGCGAACAGCTGGGCGTTAAGCAGGAAGAAGTGACCAACAATGCTTCTTTCGTTGAAGACCTGGGCGCAGATTCTCTTGACACCGTTGAGCTGGTAATGGCTCTGGAAGAAGAGTTTGATACTGAGATTCCGGACGAAGAAGCTGAGAAAATCACCACCGTTCAGGCTGCCATTGATTACATCAACGGTCACCAGGCGTAAGTGAACATCTCCAGGCGGTCATTCGACCGCCTGAGTTTTTTCTTTTGTAGTCCCTCGTTTTTCTTTTTTTATCCCTCCCTGGAGGACAAGCGTGTCTAAGCGTCGTGTAGTTGTGACCGGACTTGGCATGTTATCTCCTGTCGGCAATACCGTAGAGTCCACCTGGAAAGCTCTCCTTGCCGGTCAGAGTGGCATTAGCCTAATCGACCATTTCGATACTAGCGCCTATGCAACGAAATTTGCTGGCTTAGTAAAGGATTTTAACTGTGAAGAGATCATCTCGCGCAAAGAACAGCGCAAGATGGATGCCTTCATTCAATATGGAATTGTCGCTGGCGTTCAGGCCATGCAGGATTCTGGCCTTGAAATTACGGAAGAGAACGCAACCCGTATTGGCGCCGCTATTGGCTCCGGGATTGGCGGCCTTGGCTTAATTGAGGAAAACCATAGCTCTTTAGTCAATGGTGGTCCACGTAAGATTAGCCCGTTCTTCGTTCCGTCAACGATTGTTAACATGGTGGCAGGTCACCTGACCATCATGTATGGCCTGCGCGGTCCAAGCATTTCGATTGCAACTGCCTGTACGTCTGGTGTGCACAACATCGGCCAGGCGGCGCGTATGATTGCCTATGGCGATGCTGACGCGATGGTTGCTGGTGGGGCAGAAAAAGCCAGCACCCCATTGGGTGTAGGCGGTTTCGGTGCAGCGCGTGCGCTGTCTACCCGCAACGATAATCCTCAGGCGGCGAGCCGTCCGTGGGATAAAGACCGTGATGGTTTTGTGCTGGGTGACGGTGCCGGTATGGTCGTACTTGAAGAGTACGAGCATGCGAAGAAACGCGGCGCGAAAATTTATGCAGAAGTCGTTGGCTTCGGCATGAGCAGCGATGCCTATCACATGACCTCTCCGCCGGAGAATGGCGCAGGTGCTGCGCTGGCCATGGTTAACGCTATCCGTGATGCGGGTATCGAGCCGGGTCAGATTGGCTATGTGAACGCGCACGGTACTTCAACGCCTGCAGGCGATATCGCTGAAGCGCAGGCCGTTAAGTCTGTGTTTGGCGATGCAGCCCGCCGCGTCATGGTCAGCTCCACCAAATCCATGACCGGTCACCTGTTGGGTGCGGCGGGTGCAGTAGAGTCTATCTACTCCATCCTTGCGCTGCGCGACCAGGCTGTTCCGCCAACCATCAACCTGGATAATCCGGATGAAGGTTGCGATCTGGACTTCGTTCCGCACGAAGCGCGTCAGGTCAGCGGTATGGAGTACACCCTGTGTAACTCCTTCGGCTTTGGCGGCACCAACGGCTCTCTGATCTTTAAAAAGGTCTGACGCTAACCAGTCGTTAGTGCAGTAAAAAAAGGTCCGCTTGTCGGGCCTTTTTTATTCGGTTTTCTTCCCTTGTCCAGAGCCATCCTTCCTGCCAGACTATTCGACCATCTTAAAGGAGCCACCATGTTCTTGATAAATGGTATAAAGCAGGCACAGCTTCCGGCGAGTGACCGGGCGATTCAGTTTGGTGACGGCTGCTTCACGACGGCCCGCATTGTCGAAGGCAGGGTCTGTTTGCTTGAGGCACATCTGCAACGATTGCGGACGGCCTGTGAAAAACTGTTCATTCCCTTTGTCCAGTGGGCAGCGTTAGAAGATGAAATGACAGGCCAGGCGCAGGGTGTCGATCGGGGCGTATTAAAAGTCATTATTACCCGGGGAAGCGGCGGAAGAGGATACAGCGCGTCTGGCTGCCTGGATCCGGCTCGCATTCTGTCGGTATCAGCCTGGCCTGCCCATTACGATCGCTGGCGCAAGGAAGGCATTACCCTGGCATTAAGCCCGGTGAGGCTGGGACGTAATCCGCAGCTTGCGGGGATAAAACACCTCAACCGGCTTGAGCAAGTGCTGATTCGCTCCCATCTTGAACAGACCGACGCCGATGAAGCGCTGGTTCTTGACAGCGAAGGGTTCATTACGGAATGCTGTGCGGCGAATTTATTCTGGCGGCAGGGTAAGGATGTGTTTACCCCCTGTCTGGATCAGGCTGGCGTTAACGGCCTGATGCGGCAGTTTTGTCTGCGGCAACTGGCGCACTCCGGATTTCGCGTGGTCGAAGTGCAGGCGCGCGAGGCTGCGCTGACCGATGCTGACGAGATCGTCGTATGCAATGCGCTGATGCCTGTTGTGCCGGTGCGCCAGTATGGTTCTCACCATTTTACATCGCGTGAGTTGTACTCGTTTTTAGCCCCTCTGTGTGAGCAAACCAGATAGTCATGAAGAAAATGTTGCGCTTTATTCTCCTCGTCGTTGTCGTGCTGGGCATTGCCGCTGGCGTGGGGATGTGGAAAGTTCGCCAGCTGGCGGAGAGCAAAATCCTGATCGCCGACGAGACGGTATTTACCCTGAAACCCGGTACCGGACGGCTGGCGCTGGGTGAGCAGCTGTACGGCGACAAGATCATTAACCGCCCGCGGGTATTCCAGTGGTTATTACGCGTGCAGCCGGAGCTGTCGCATTTTAAAGCCGGTACGTACCGCTTTACGCCAGGAATGACTGTGAAGGAGATGCTGGAGCTGCTTGAAAGCGGTAAAGAGGCGCAGTTCCCGCTGCGTTTTGTCGAAGGGATGCGTCTTAGCGACTACCTGAAGCAGCTGCGCGATGCGCCCTACATCAAGCATACGTTGCCGGACGACAGCTATGCCGCCGTCGCCGAGGCCCTGAAATTTGAGCATCCTGACAGGATAGAGGGTTGGTTCTGGCCCGATACCTGGATGTACACCGCGGGCACCACCGATGTAGCACTCTTGCAGCGTGCGCATAAAAAGATGGTTGCAGCCGTGGATAAAGCCTGGGAAGGGCGGATGGAAAACCTGCCGTATAAAGATCAGAACCAGTTCGTGACCATGGCCTCTATCGTCGAGAAAGAGACGGCGGTCGCCAGCGAACGCGATCAGGTGGCCTCTGTGTTTATCAATCGTCTGCGTATCGGTATGCGGCTGCAGACTGACCCTACGGTGATTTACGGGATGGGTGAGAACTACAAGGGCAACATTTCGCGTAAAGATCTCGAAACCCCAACGGATTATAATACCTATGTCATTAGCGGATTACCCCCGGGGCCGATCGCCACGCCGGGTCAGGCATCGCTGAATGCCGCCGCGCATCCGGCCAAAACGCCGTATCTCTATTTCGTCGCTGACGGAAAGGGTGGACATACTTTTAACACCAATCTTGCCGGTCATAATCGTTCGGTCCAGGACTATCTGAAGGCACTTAAGGAAAAAAATGCGCAGTAACTACATCGTCATTGAGGGGCTGGAAGGCGCCGGGAAAACCACCGCACGCGATACGGTCGTCGAGACGCTAAAACAGTGCGGCATCGAAGAGATGATCTTCACCCGCGAACCGGGCGGCACACAGCTGGCGGAAAAACTGCGTAGTCTGGTGCTGGACATTAAATCGGTCGGCGATGAAGTCATTACGGATAAAGCCGAAGTCATGATGTTCTACGCCGCGCGTGTCCAGCTGGTCGAAACCGTCATCAAACCTGCGCTGGCGCGTGGGTGCTGGGTCATCGGCGACCGCCACGATCTCTCCACCCAGGCTTACCAGGGCGGTGGCCGCGGCATTGACCAGACGATGCTCGCCACGCTGCGCGATGCGGTGCTGGGGGATTTCCGCCCGAACCTGACGCTCTATCTCGACGTGACGCCAGAAGTGGGCCTGAAGCGCGCCCGCGCCCGTGGCGAACTGGATCGTATTGAGCAGGAGTCGCTGGACTTCTTCAACCGTACCCGCGCCCGCTATCTTGAGCTGGCCGCGCAGGACAGCACCATCCGCACCATCGACGCCACCCAGCCACTGGAAGCGGTGATGGACGCCATTCGTAAAACGGTCACCGAATGGCTGAAGGAACAACAGGCATGAAATGGTATCCATGGTTGCGCCCGCACTTAGAACAGCTGGTGAACAGCTATCAGTCCGGTCGGGGGCATCATGCGTTACTGATCCAGTCGCTGCCGGGAATGGGCGATGATGCGCTGATCTACGCTATCAGCCGTTTTCTGATGTGCCAGCAACCCCAGGGGCATAAAAGCTGTGGCCAGTGCCGCGGCTGTCAGTTGATGCAGGCGCAGACGCACCCGGATTATTACGCGCTTGAGCCAGAGAAGGGCAAAACGACGCTGGGTATTGATGCGGTTCGCGCGGTCAGCGAGAAGCTCTACGAGCGCGCGCGGCTTGGCGGGGCGAAAGTGGTCTGGGTCAAGGATGCCGCCCAGCTGACCGAAGCTGCGGCCAACGCGCTGTTAAAAACCCTGGAAGAGCCGCCGGAAAATACCTGGTTCCTGATGGCCTGCCGTGAGCCCGGACGGTTGCTGGCGACTCTCCGAAGCCGCTGTCGCTTGCATCATCTCAACGTGCCGCAGGAGGCGTGGGCTATCAGCTGGCTTGCGCGAGAAGTGACAACGTCACAAGAAGCGGCGC
Source organism: Leclercia sp. LSNIH1 (assembly GCF_002902985.1). Taxonomy (NCBI): domain Bacteria; kingdom Pseudomonadati; phylum Pseudomonadota; class Gammaproteobacteria; order Enterobacterales; family Enterobacteriaceae; genus Leclercia; species Leclercia sp. LSNIH1. The sequence goes on from NZ_CP026167.1 coordinate 2,755,786, forward strand.
TCAGCGCGCTGCGTTTGTGCGGCGGCGCGCCTGCAGCCGCGCTGGCGCTGTTGCAGCCCAACGTCTGGGGACAACGCGAACAGCTTTGCCAGGCGCTTGGGGCTGTACCTGACAGTGGTGACTGGATGAGTCTGCTGTCGGTGCTCAATCATGAACAGGCGCCCGATCGTCTGCACTGGCTGGCGGCATTGTTGCTGGATGCCCTTAAAATTCAGCAGGGGGCGACCTTGATCAGCAATGCCGATGCCTGGCAGCTGGTAAACAGCCTCGCCCGGCGCCTGCCAGGAGTGGCATTACGGGCTATCCTTCATGACGTATGCCAGTGTCGCGAACAATTACTCAGCGTAACGGGGCTGAATCGGGAGCTTGTGCTGACCGACCTGTTACTCACTATCGAGCATTACCTGCAACCGGGCACAACGCTGCCTGTATCCCATCTCTGAGAGAGACATTATGTTTTTAGTCGACTCACACTGCCATCTTGATGGCCTGGATTATCAATCCCTGCATAAAAACGTCGATGACGTGCTGGAAAAAGCCGCAGCCCGCGATGTGAAATTTTGTCTGGCGGTCGCCACGACGTTACCGGGCTACCGCACCATGCGTGAGCTGGTGGGCGTGCGCGACAATGTCGTTTTCTCCTGCGGCGTGCATCCGCTGAACCAGGATGAGGCCTATGATGTCGAGGATTTACGCCGTCTGGCGGCGGAAGAGGGCGTCGTCGCGATGGGTGAAACCGGGCTGGACTATTTTTACACTCCGGAAACGAAAGCCCGTCAGCAGGAATCATTCCGCGATCATATCCGTATTGGCCGGGAGCTGAACAAGCCAGTGATTGTCCACACCCGCGATGCCCGTGCCGATACGCTGGCGATCCTGTCAGAAGAAAAGGTGACGGATTGTGGTGGCGTACTACACTGTTTCACTGAAGACAGAGAAACAGCGGGCAAACTGCTGGATTTGGGTTTTTATATCTCGTTTTCCGGGATCGTGACGTTCCGTAACGCAGAGCAGCTTCGCGACGCTGCGCGATACGTCCCGCTCGATCGCCTGCTAGTGGAGACAGATTCCCCTTATCTGGCACCGGTACCGCACCGCGGTAAAGAGAACCAACCCGCGATGGTACGGGATGTGGCCGAGTATATGGCCGTTTTGAAAGGCGTCGATGTTGAAGAACTGGCACGCATTACCACTCATAACTTCGCCAGTCTGTTTCACATTGACCCCTCCCGCCTGCAATCAGTATGATTCGTCAGTTTTTTTTGGGCTCGTAATTAATAGCTAAAGCGAGTAAAGTTCACCGCCCAAACAGGGGCGGTGAATGCGTTTCTGGTAACATTTAGACATCTATTTTGTAAAAATCTGAAAGTTTTTCAGGTAACGAACGCTGAAACGTGATAGCCGTCAAACAAAGATCCGCAGATTTATTTTACTCTGCGTAATAAATAAAGGGCGCTTAGATGTCCTGTCCACGGCACGGTTCTCCCCCCGGGCCAATGCGTGAAAACGTAAAAAAAGCACAAATACTCAGGAGCACTCTCAATTATGTTTAAGAATGCATTTGCTAACCTGCAGAAGGTCGGTAAATCGCTGATGCTGCCGGTATCCGTACTGCCTATCGCAGGTATTCTGCTGGGCGTCGGTTCTGCAAACTTCAGCTGGCTGCCAGCCGTAGTTTCTCATGTGATGGCGGAAGCAGGCGGTTCTGTTTTTGCTAATATGCCACTGATCTTCGCCATCGGCGTTGCGCTTGGCTTCACCAATAACGACGGCGTATCTGCGCTGGCCTCTGTCGTTGCCTACGGCATCATGGTTAAAACCATGGCTGTGGTTGCACCTCTGGTGCTGCACTTACCACCGGAAGAGATCGCTGCTAAACACCTGGCTGACACCGGGGTTCTGGGCGGTATCATCTCGGGTGCTATTGCGGCGTATATGTTTAACCGCTTCTATCGCATCAAGCTCCCTGAGTATCTGGGCTTCTTTGCCGGTAAGCGTTTTGTTCCAATCATCTCTGGCCTGGCGGCGATCTTCACGGGTGTGATCCTCTCCTTCATCTGGCCACCGATTGGTTCCGCTATCCAGACCTTCTCTCAGTGGGCGGCTTACCAGAACCCGGTTGTGGCGTTTGGTATCTACGGCTTCATCGAGCGTTGCCTGGTGCCGTTTGGTCTGCACCACATCTGGAACGTTCCTTTCCAGATGCAGATCGGCGAATTCACCAACGCTGCGGGTCAGGTCTTCCACGGCGATATCCCACGCTACATGGCAGGCGACCCAACCGCAGGCAAACTGTCTGGCGGCTTCCTGTTCAAAATGTACGGCCTGCCGGCTGCTGCGATTGCAATCTGGCACTCTGCTAAACCAGAGAACCGTGCAAAAGTGGGCGGTATCATGATCTCCGCAGCGCTGACCTCGTTCCTGACCGGTATCACCGAGCCGATCGAGTTCTCCTTCATGTTCGTTGCGCCGATCCTGTACATTATCCACGCGATTCTGGCTGGCCTGGCGTTCCCAATCTGTATCCTGCTGGGTATGCGTGACGGTACTTCCTTCTCGCACGGTCTGATCGACTTTATCGTCCTGTCCGGTAACAGCAGCAAACTGTGGCTGTTCCCAATCGTTGGTGCGGGCTACGCGGTGCTGTACTACACCATCTTCCGTGTGCTGATCAAAGCGCTGGACCTGAAAACACCAGGTCGTGAAGATGCAACAGAAGACAGCAAAGCGGGTGCGACCAGCGAAATGGCTCCGGCACTGGTTGCAGCCTTCGGCGGTAAAGAGAACATCACTAACCTGGACGCATGTATCACTCGTCTGCGTGTTAGCGTTGCCGATGTTGCGAAAGTTGACCAGCCGGGTCTGAAAAAACTGGGCGCAGCTGGCGTAGTTGTTGCAGGTTCCGGTGTACAGGCTATCTTCGGTACTAAATCCGATAACCTGAAAACCGAAATGGATGAGTACATCAGCAGCAACTAAGTTGTGACCTGGGGAGACTAAGGCAGCCGAATGGCTGCCTTTTTTATATCTGTAGTTTGTGGCATGCCGGGTGGCGCTACACTTACCCGGCCTACAAAGGCAACAACCGCACGAACCGTAGGCCGGGTAAGGCGCAGCCGCCACCCGGCGAACAGCGCGCACAAAAAAGGGAGCCATTTGGCTCCCTTAGACGCTGCATGCTTTATCAGAACTGATAGCTTGCGGTCAGGCTCACGTTACGCGGTTCGCCATAGACAATTTCGCCCTCAATGTTAGTGTCGTATGTCTTATCAAAGAGGTTATTCACATTACCCTGCAGGGAGAAGTTCTTTGTGACCTGATAACGGGTAAAGAGATCCACCAGCGCATAGCTGCCCTGCGATGCACGCCAGGTGCCATAAGGGGTGTCCTGATAGGTGTAGACGCTGTTTTGCCAGTTAACGCCGCCGCCAACGGTCAGCTCAGGCATCGCCGGCAGGCGGTAGCTGGTGAAGAGTTTCACCGTGGTCCGCGGCAGTTGCGGGTTTACCGCCTTGCCATCGTTATCTTCCGCCACGTAACGCGTTGCGCCAAAGGTCATCTGCCAGTTATCGGTCAGCGCGCCGTTGATTTCAAACTCCACGCCTTTACTCACGGTACCGTCTACGCTCTCGTAAGCTGTATCCGTTGCTCCCTGAATCGTCCGGCCGGTGCTTTGGCCCAGATTATCCTGCTCAATGCGGAAGACAGAGAGCGTGGTGGTCAGACGGCTGTTCATCCAGTCAGATTTCAGGCCCGCTTCGTAGTTATTCCCGGTGATCGGATCAAGATACTTGCCCGAGCTGTCGCGGTAGTTCTGCGGCTGGAAGATAGAGGTATAGCTGGCGTAGGCTGACCAGTTGTCATTGATGTCGTAGACCAGACCGGCATAAGGGGTGGTATGGTTCTTCTCCATGCCGTAGGTCAGGGTTTCAATGCTCCAGTTGGTATAACGGGCGCCAAGAATTAAATGCAGAGGATCGGCCAGGGAAATGCGCGTCGCGGCGTACAGCGATTTCATATTCGTGGTGTCATCCTGGGCCAGCGACTGCGATCCCCAGTTGGTTTCCGGGAAGTAACCGTTGTAGTCGTAGAAACTGCCGAACTCCTCCGGGTAGACGTTGGCCCACGAGTTAGTGTAGCGGTTCGTCTGACGGCTGAAGCTGCCGCCGATCATCATGGTGTGCTGGCGACCCAATAGCTCGTAGCCGCCGTCAGCGAAGAGATCCACTGCGTCTACTTTACGCTTGCCGCTGTTCCAGCCGGTGCCGCCAATGTAGCCGTAGTCCGGACCGTAGTTCACGTAAGGGCCTTCCAGCATACCGGTGCTTTTATTGACGTAAGCATCGAGATACATCGCTTTACTGTCGAATTTCGCCTCGGTATGGGTCGCATTCAACGTGGCCTGCCAGTTGTCGGCAAAGCGCTGCTTCAGCGTGAAGAAGACCTTGTTGAACTCTTTGTCGTTGTAAGCCCAGTCAGGTGAGGTGCTGTGCGCGCGATCGTAATGTCTGACGCTGCCATCGGTGTTCCAGCGCGGCAAACCACCCCACGTCTGGTTATTGATGTCGATACGCTGGTATTCGTAGCCTGCCGACAGTGAAGTGCTGGTGGCCAGGTCCGCGTCCAGGATCCCGGAGAAGAAGGTGCGCTTCTGATTGTAGTTGTCGAGCCAGGAGTCGCTGTCCTGATAACCCGCCACAATACGCGCCCGTAGGTTGCCATCTTCCGTCAGTGGACTTTGCATGTCCATCACGTAACGTTGCTTGTTCCAGCTGCCGTACTCTGCAGACAGGTTGCCTTTAAATTCACGGCTGGTGGCATGCTTGCGCACCATATTGATGGCCGCCGACGGGTTACCCGTCCCGGTCATCAGCCCGGTGGCGCCGCGCACGACTTCGACGCGTTCAAACAGCGCCATATCTGACTGGGAATCACCCAGATTCCAGCGCGACTCAAAATAGGTTGGGATGCCATCGACCATGTAGTTGTCGATTTCGAAACCACGGGAGTAATAGTTGCTGCGATCGGAGTCAGTCGTGCTTTTGCTGATCCCCATCGTGCTGTCCATCACTTCGCCCAGGGTCTGAAGCTGCTGGTCTTCCATACGTTGTTCGCTGACGATGGTGACCGACTGCGGGATGTCACGTTGGATCATCTGCATTTTGGTGCCCACGGACGTGGCTTTTACGCTGTAGTCCTGGCTGTCATCAGCGGAGGCGTCCGACTGAGAAGAACCATCAACAATGACGGTATCTTCGGTGGAGGCGGCGAAAGCGGTGGTTGGCATCAATGCCATAGCAATGCAGGCTGCCAGCAACGAAGGTGTTGCGACAGACCGGGATTGCCCTTCCCTGGATTGAATGGTGAAAGACATCATTAAACCCTTATGAACGGTGAATGGTGTGCATCAGTCCCGTATCGACGGACTGAAATCATTTTTCTAGGTATAAATTGCGCATGAAAATGCAAATGCGAAATATACGCATTCGATTTATCACTGTAAACAGATGTTGCGGCGGTAAGTGAAATAATGTTTCAGAGCGGGTGGAGGGGAGGTGGTTACTTCGCGAGCAGATCGGGCCGCACACGCAAAGAATTCATGGGATAAGGTTGAAAGGACAGGAGAAAGTCGCTCATACTCTTTAGTCTTGCCACAAAATATTGCGCCTGCACCGGGCGGGTTGTTTCCGGGCTCGTCGCCAGACTAATGAATAAGGAAAACCTCATGGCTGAAGAAACCATTTTCAGTAAAATTGTCCGCCGCGAGATCCCGGCAGATATCATCTATCAGGATGAACTGGTTACCGCTTTTCGCGACATCTCCCCCCAGGCGCCTACGCACATCCTCATTATTCCTAATATTCTGATTCCGACGGTTAATGACGTGAAAACTGAGCATGAACTGGCATTAGGCCGTATGCTGACAGTAGCAGCGAAAATTGCTGAGCAGGAAGGCATTGCCGAGGACGGTTACCGTTTGATCATGAACTGCAACCGCCACGGTGGTCAGGAAGTTTATCACATTCATATGCATCTGCTGGGCGGTCGTCCGCTGGGCCCGATGCTGGCGCATAAAGGTCTTTAAGATGCAAAGAGGATGGATGGCGGCGCTGGTGATAGCGTTGGCGGGATGCAGTTCGCAACCGTCGATTCCCGTTAATGACGATCAAACGCTGGTTATGGAGTCATCGGTGCTGGCGGCAGGGATTACCGCCGATCAGCCTTCGCTGTCGGTCAGCGAAATTCAACCGTCCGCCTCCTCTGTGCTGTTCAATGAAAGAGATGCGCCAGTTACCGTACACTACCGTTTTTTCTGGTATGACGCCCGCGGCCTGGAAATGCATCCACTTGAGGCGCCGCGCAGCGTAACCATTCCGGCAAAATCGTCGGTTAAGCTATATGGCAGCGCAAATTATCTGGGTGCGCATAAGGTCAGACTTTATTTATATCTCTGAGGGGTGAATTTTGATTAAACAGATCGGTCGTTACGCGCTTGTCACGGCTTTTGCACTGTTCCTGTCGGGCTGTATTAGCCGCACTGAGCAACCACCAGCACCGGTGGAAGAGGTCAAACCGGGCGTCGAGCAGCCGGTTCAGCCAACCCAGCCGGTTCCTGTTGTTCCTACCGTGCCGAGCGTTCCCGCGCAGCCTGGTCCGATAGAGCATCAGGAAGAGCCCGCCCAGCCTGCACCGCGTGAACGTCACTACGACTGGAACGGCGCAATGCAGCCTATGGTCGGTAAGATGCTCCAGGCGCAGGGCGTTAACGCAGGCAGCGTGCTGCTGGTGGACAGCGTCAACAACCGCACTAACGGCAGCCTGAATGCTGGTGAGGCGACCGAAACGCTGCGTAATGCGCTGGCCAATAACGGCAAATTTACGCTGGTGTCTGCGCAGCAGCTTGCTGTCGCCAAGCAGCAGTTGGGCCTTTCCCCGCAGGACAGCCTGGGCTCACGCAGTAAAGCCATCGGCATTGCCCGTAACGTGGGCGCGCAGTATGTGCTTTACTCCAGCGCAACCGGCAACGTCAATTCCCCGGCGCTGCAAATGCAGCTGATGCTGGTTCAGACAGGTGAGATTATCTGGTCGGGTAAAGGTGCAGTTCAGCAACAGTAACCTGACGCGCGACACGCTGCTGTCGCGCTATTTTCCGCAGTTTCGCATCGTCGCGCCGCCGTCCCATACCGGGTTGAGCGGCGCGAGCTGCATTATTGAGCATGCTGCGCGTCGTCTGGTGCTACGCCAGCGTCATGATGCCCTGGCAACGCCTGCTCATTTTCGCCGTCAGTACCATGCCCTGCGCCATCTTCCCGCCGACATTGCTCCTCAGCCGCACTTTTACAGTCCGGGCTGGATAGCGGTGGACTATCTGGCGGGGGAGGTCAAAACCAGGTTGCCCGCTGAACCCGCACTGGCCGGGATGCTGTATCATCTCCATCAACAGCCCGTGTTTGGCTGGCGTATCACCCTGATGCCGCTACTGGAGCAGTACTGGCTCCAGGCCTCGCCCACCCGGCGCACGCCGCTATGGCTGCGATGGCACAAACGTCTGCAAAAACGGGGGGAGCCGCGCCCACTGCGGCTGGCGCCGCTGCACATGGACGTTCATGCCGGTAATATCGTGCATACGGATGCCGGTATCCGGCTGCTGGACTGGGAGTACGCGGGTGACGGAGATGTGGCGCTGGAGCTGGCAAGCGTCTGGACGGACAGTGACGCAGAGCGTCAGCAGCTGCTCGCCGCTTACGCCCATGCTGCTCAGCTTGACCTGACGCAGTTGCAACGCCAGGTGAAGCGCTGGCGTCCCTGGGTACTGATGCTGATGGCAGGCTGGTTTGAGCTACGCTGGCAGCAATCACAAGATAAACAATTTATGACGCTGGCCGATGAGATCTGGCGCCAGTTAGAAACAACAGAATAAGGGAGGTTCGTGTGGGTCCGGTCATGTTGGATGTGGAAGGTTATGAGCTGGATGCGGAGGAGCGCGAAATTCTGGCGCACCCGCTGGTAGGCGGCTTGATCCTGTTTACGCGTAATTATTACGATCCGGCGCAGCTGCGCGAGCTGGTTCGCCAGATCCGGGAGGCCTCCCGTCACCGGCTGGTGGTGGCGGTGGATCAGGAGGGAGGCCGCGTGCAGCGATTCCGCGACGGCTTTACCCGTCTGCCCGCTGCCCAGTCGTTTGCCGCGCTGCTTGGGCTGGAAGAGGGGGGCAAGCTGGCGCAGGAGGCGGGCTGGCTGATGGCAAGCGAGATGATTGCCATGGATATTGATATCAGCTTTGCCCCGGTGCTGGACGTCGGCCATATCAGCGCCGCCATCGGTGAGCGTGCATACCATGACGAACCGCAGAAGGCGCTGCAAATGGCGACCCGCTTTATCGACGGCATGCACGAAGCCGGGATGAAAACCACGGGGAAACACTTTCCGGGTCATGGCGCCGTTACGGCAGATTCCCACAAAGAAACCCCGCGTGACCCACGGCCACAGGCGGAGATCCGCACCAGGGATATGTCGATTTTTAAATCGCTTATCAGCGACAATAAGCTTGATGCCATCATGCCCGCGCACGTGATCTATGCCGACGTCGATCCGCGTCCGGCCAGCGGCTCGCCGCACTGGCTAAAAACCGTCCTGCGCCAGGAACTCGGTTTTAATGGCGTGATTTTTTCCGACGATCTGTCGATGGAAGGGGCGGCGATCATGGGGAGCTACGCTGAACGCGGTCAGGCATCGCTGGATGCAGGTTGCGATATGATCCTGGTCTGCAATAATCGTAAAGGCGCAGTAAGCGTGTTAGATAACCTGTCGCCGATCAAGGCTGAACGTGTTACACAATTGTATCATAAAGGTTCTTTTAGCCGTCAGGAACTGCGGGATTCAGCACGCTGGAAAGCCGTCAATGCTCAACTTGAAGCGCTTCATGAGCGCTGGGAAGCGCATAAAGCGGGGCAATGATCCCTCCTGACAAGCGTAGTGTGACGAGGATACGATGATCATCTATTTGCACGGTTTTGATTCGAACAGTCCCGGGAATCACGAGAAGGTCCTGCAACTGCAGTTTATCGATCCGGATGTGCGGCTGATTAGCTACAGTACGCGCCATCCGAAACATGATATGCAGCATCTGCTGAAAGAAGTGGACAAGATGCTGCAGCTGAACGTTGACGAGCGCCCGTTGATCTGTGGTGTCGGTCTGGGAGGCTACTGGGCGGAGCGCATAGGGTTCTTGTGTGATATCCGCCAGGTGGTGTTCAACCCTAACCTGTTCCCGAACGAGAACATGGAAGGCAAGATCGACCGGCCGGAAGAGTACGTTGATATCGCCACCAAGTGCGTGAGCAACTTTCGCGAGAAGAACCGCGATCGCTGTCTGGTGATCCTCTCCCGCAACGATGAGGCGCTGAACAGCCCGCGAGCCGCGGAGCTGCTGCACCACTACTACGAAATTGTCTGGGATGAAGAGCAGACCCACAAGTTCAAAAATATCGCCCCTCATCTGCAGCGGATCAAAGCGTTCAAGACTTTAGGATAAGGCTCATTTTTTCAACTAAGCCCGGCCACGCAGGTGAGCCGGGCTTTCTTTTTGCTAAGCTTGGGTGAATTTTAAGCGGCAAAACTTGATGCATATCAATTTTGGTATGACCAATGCACCGAACATGTTATTCTCATGTCCATTGAACGGTTTCAGCGATGTAACCTGTTGTTAATTAAAGGTTATTTTCATAACTTTTAGTTAACAATTGGTTAATAATTTAGGGGGTCACGTTGACTACGCCATTGAAAAAGATAGTGATTGTGGGTGGTGGTGCTGGCGGTCTGGAACTGGCTACGCAGCTGGGTAAGAAGCTCGGACGCGGTAAAAAAGCCAAAGTTACGCTTGTCGATCGCAACCACAGCCACCTGTGGAAACCGCTGCTGCATGAAGTGGCGACCGGTTCTCTGGATGAGGGCGTTGACGCCCTGAGCTATCTGGCGCATGCACGCAACCACGGTTTCCAGTTCCAGCTGGGCTCGGTGATGGATATCAACCGTGAAAGCAAAACCATTACCCTGGCAGAGCTGCGCGATGAGAAGGGCGAGCTGCTGGTGCCGGAGCGCAAGCTGGCGTATGACACGCTGGTGATGGCGCTGGGCAGTACCTCCAACGACTTTAACACGCCGGGCGTGAAAGAGAACTGCATCTTCCTCGACAACCCGCACCAGGCGCGTCGTTTCCATCAGGAGATGCTGAACCTGTTCCTGAAATATTCCAATAACCTCGGCGCAAGCGGCAAGGTGAATATCGCTATCGTCGGCGGTGGCGCGACGGGCGTTGAGCTCTCTGCGGAGCTGCACAACGCGGTGAAACAGCTGCACAGCTATGGCTACAAAGGCTTAACCAACGACGCGCTGAACGTGACGCTGGTGGAAGCGGGCGAACGTATTCTGCCTGCGCTGCCGCCGCGTATCTCCGGCGCGGCGCACAACGAGCTGACCAAACTGGGCGTGCGTGTTCTGACTCAGACGATGGTCACCAGTGCCGATGAACAGGGTCTGAACACCAAAGATGGCGAACATATCAAAGCCGATCTGATGGTCTGGGCGGCAGGCATTAAAGCCCCTGATTTCATGAAAGAGATCGGTGGACTGGAGACCAACCGCATTAACCAGCTGGTGGTTGAGCCGACGCTGCAAACCACCCGCGACCCGGATATCTTTGCCATTGGCGACTGCGCCTCCTGTGCCCGTCCGGAAGGTGGGTTCGTGCCACCGCGCGCCCAGGCCGCACACCAGATGGCCAGCCTGGCGCTGCACAATATTCTGGCGCAGGCGAAGGGCAAGCCTCTGAAGAACTATGTCTATAAAGATCATGGTTCACTGGTGTCGCTCTCGAACTTCTCCACCGTCGGTAGCCTGATGGGTAACCTGATGCGCGGTTCGATGATGGTAGAAGGACGTATTGCCCGCTTCGTCTACATTTCGCTGTACCGTATGCACCAGATTGCGTTGCACGGCTATTTCAAAACCGGGCTGATGATGCTGGTAGGTAGCATCAACCGCGTCATCCGACCGCGACTGAAGCTGCACTAATGCCTTTGCCCCTTCGCTCTCGCGAAGGGGCTTTTTCAGCATATCGTTCTGTAAATCGCCCTCACAGGGTTAAGAGTCCTCCTAAACCGGCTCATTTTGCGCTTGTTCCCACATTTTTAATCCTTTCTCTGATTTGCCTGCACACACCTTTAGTCGCAGAATTGTTACCAATAGCAATACAAAGGAGAACGTCACATGAATAAATCCATGGTGGCAGGTATAGGGATTGGCGTGGTCGCCGCATTAGGTGTGGCGGCAGTTGCCAGTCTTAATGTTTTTGATCGTGGCCCACAATATGCGCAGGTGGTTTCGGCTACGCCTATTAAAGAGACGGTGAAAACACCGCGTCAGGAGTGCCGCAATGTGACCGTAACGCATCGCCGTCCTGTACAGGATGAAAACCGCATTGCCGGTTCTGTACTGGGTGCGGTGGCCGGTGGGGTGATTGGTCATCAGTTTGGCGGCGGACGGGGTAAAGATGTCGCGACGGTCGTGGGCGCACTGGGTGGCGGTTACGCGGGGAACCAGGCGCAGGGTGCCCTGCAGGAGCGTGATACCTACACCACCACCGAGCAGCGCTGTAAGACGGTCTATGACAAGTCAGAAAAAATGCTCGGCTACGATGTAACCTACAAAATTGGCGATCAGCAGGGCAAGATCCGTATGGATAAAGATCCCGGTACGCAGATCCCCCTTAATGGCGACGGTCAGCTGGTACTGAATAACAAAGCATAAAAAAATCTGTTCTCTGCATTTAGCTCCCCATTCGCTCAGGCTGGGGAGCTTTTTTTGCGCATAAAAAAGACCTTAACAGCGGGGCGACTTGCGCCAGAAGTAAGGTCTTTCCTGGAGATGCTGCTGGGTGACGGGGTCAAAGGTCGAATTCATTATACTGGCGCAGTAACATAAATCCCGTTATCAGGACGGAAAGAAAAGCAAATAAAACTGACCCACCACATAAAACCCAGAGACCGAATAACAATGTAATGCCTATTAACACCTTAAAAAAAGGTAACAGCAAAACCATTATATTCTCCTTCTGAATGTGAATAGCCAGAACGCCTTCACCATAACTAATGCAACTAATCATTAGCACATCAATAATCACTGGTTAAGCATAGCAAGCGGTGAAGCCGTGGTGATAGTTTTTAACTATCTTTCTACGAAGTATAGCGGAAGCTGCGGCGAGAAAAGGGGGAGCAGGGCGGCAGAGCGCCCTGAAAATCAGACTTTCAGCAGTTCAGGCCATAACCGCAGGGTTATCTGGGTGACAGTCAGCAGTTTTTCCAGGCTGGCCCCTTCGCGGGCACTGATGGACATACCCTGCAAAATGCAGCTCAGATATTGGGCAAGTTTCTTCGGATCGCACTGCGCCGGGATCTCACCGCGCTGCTGACGCTGCTGTAAAAACTGGCACAGCGTCTCTTCCTGCATGGCATGGCGAGATTTAACCGTATGGGCAATCTCTTCAGAAGAGGCTGCAAGCGTGGCCGACGTGTTAATCATAAAACATCCCGCAGGGGTCTCTTTGCTGGTAAAGCAGGTCGCCACCGCGGTGAAATAGTCTTCCAGCGCCCGTTCAACGGGCTTCTCCTCGCAAAACAGCTGCGCTTCATGGCGGGCGGCAAAACGGCTGATATAGCGATCCAGCACCGCCCGGAACAGCCCCTCTTTATTGGTAAATTCTGCATACAGCGTAGGCGCTTTCGCCCCCGTCGCGGCAACCAGGTCAGTCAGTGATGTGGCTTCATACCCATGCTGCCAGAACAGCGTCATGGCCTTGTCCAGCGCCGCTTCCCTGTCGAACACTTTTGGTCGGCCACGGCTTTTCTTTTCGCAACGCGTGTCATCGGTTGTCATGAGCCGTTGTACCTCTGTTGGATTGTTGAACGACCATTATAAAAATAATCCCTTTCCGCAGCCAGCGCCGCATGAATAAAAATTTATTCATCATATCAATATGAATTTAAACGCTTTTAAAATTATTTTAATGATCGTTATAAAAATAAATTGACGTGTGATGTAGATCACATCTATCATTTTGTTATCGATCGTTAAGTTAATGCTTACGACATCCCGTTCACTTGCAAAAGGTCCTTATCATGAAAAACGTAAAAACAATCATCGCCGCTGCAGTACTCAGCTCACTCTCATTTGCCAGCTTCGCTGCGGTTGAAGTTCAGTCTACCCCTGCCGATCAACAAAAGGTGGGCACCATCTCTGCGAACGCCGGGACTAACCTGAGCTCTCTTGAAAGCCAGTTAGCGCAAAAAGCGGATGAAATGGGGGCGAAATCTTTCCGTATTACTTCTGTAACCGGCCCGAACACCCTGCACGGTACTGCAGTGATCTACAAATAAGCATGGCTTAACCCTCATTAATGCCACTGCGAAAAAAAACGCTCTGCCTGTGCAGAGCGTTTTTTTATCTGTTAAGGCTACAGCGCCTGGGTAGCGGGGTGAGGCGTCACATCTACCGGCATACCCGAACGCGCTTCCATGGCGCGCTCCATAACGACCTCGTCAGCGCTGGCTTTAAAGCCCTGCTGCGCAGCATTCAGGACAATCGGTAGGGTCTGGGGATCGTCATTCAGCGCTTTCGACAGCGGCTGATGTACCTCCACCAGGCGCACGCCGCCAGGCTCTTCTGACACCTTAATCGGCGTGTTCATGATATTCACTTTGGTACCGGGCTGGACCACACGGAACAACGTCTCGATGTCATTGTCCCGCAGGCGAATACAGCCGGAGCTGACGCGCATGCCGATGCCAAAATCGGCGTTAGTGCCGTGCAGCAGATAGACCCCACCGTAGGCAGCCAGGCGAATGGCGTGATGACCCATCGGGTTATCCGGTCCGGCGGGGACCACCGCTGGCAGATCGATACCCTGGGCTTTATAGCGGGCGCGGATGTTGGCGGTTGGGGTCCAGGTCGGATTGGCGCGTTTGTCCGACACCGTGGTGACCATAGTTGGCGTCAGGGTATCGCCCCCCAGCTGGCCAATACCGATGGGGTAAACCGTGACCTCGTTTTTACCCGGCGGATAATAGTAGAGCCGCAGTTCAGCCAGGTTGATCACAATCCCTTCCCGCGGGGCATCGGGGAGGAGGGTCTGAAGCGGGATGGTCAGGACACTGCCTGCACGGGGGACGTAGGGATCGACGCCAGGGTTAGCCTGCAGCAGCGCCAGGAAACCGACGTTATATTTTTTGGCAATCGCCTCCAGCGAACCACCATCGTTTTCCACCACATGAAAACGATTTTCGCCCACCAGCCGACTACCCGCCGGGGGCAGGGGCCAGGTATTCGCCTGGGCGGGCAGGGCAAGCGCTACGGTCGCGAGGAGCGCAACCACCGATATCCAACGGGTAAAACGCGACGTTTTTATCATCACCAGAATCCATAGCAATAAAGATTATTATTATCTGAACGTTAATTGATAATTATGGCGAATGAGTGTGTCGGGAAGTCCAGGGGGATTGCAAAGAGTTGTAAATTGCGCAGGGAAAATCATGCCGGGCGACCCGATGGTAGCCCGGCACAGGGTCAGGCTACGGCATTCTCTTCAAGCTGACGCATAAAGTTACGTACCCAGTCCATGCGGGTTTTGCGCTCCGCCAGATCCTGGGTGAATTTCAGGCGCGTCGGTCCATCGAGCCGGAAGTGCTGGGGCTGTTTTTGCAGCAGGCCGATCAGCCACATCGGATCGACATGGTTCTTCTCGGCAAACTCAATCATGCCGCCTTTATCATTCCCCTCCAGCTTGCGGATCCCGAGCTTCTGCGCCTGCTGGCGTAAACGGGCGATATCCAGCAGGTTACGCGCTGCATCCGGCAGCAGGCCAAAGCGGTCGATCAGCTCCACTTTTATCTCTTCCAGACTGGCTTCGTCTTTGGCGCTGGCGATGCGTTTGTAAAACGACAGGCGGGTGTTAACGTCCGGGATAAAATCATCCGGCAGCAGGGACGGCATCCGCAGTTCCACTTCCGTTTGCTGGCTGGTGAGATCTTCCAGCGACGGCTCGCGCCCCGCCTTCAGGGCATCGACGGCGTTTTCCAGCAGCTCCATGTAGAGCGAGAAACCGATGGTTTCCATCGAGCCGCTCTGATCTTCCCCAAGCAGTTCGCCCGCGCCGCGGATCTCCAGGTCGTGAGTGGCCAGCGCAAAACCGGCGCCCAGATCTTCCAGCGAGGCGATGGCTTCGAGACGCTTCTGCGCATCGGGGGTCATCGCTTTCGGGTGTGGGGTCATCAGCCAGGCATAGGCCTGATGGTGCGAACGTCCGACACGGCCACGCAGCTGATGGAGCTGGGCCAGGCCAAAGTGATCCGCTCGCTCAATAATAATGGTATTGGCGGTAGGGATATCGATACCGGTTTCGATGATGGTGGTGCAAACCAGCACGTTAAAGCGCTGGTGATGGAAATCGTTCATCACCCGTTCCAGCTCGCGCTCGCGCATCTGCCCGTGGCCGATGGCAATACGCGCTTCCGGCACCAGCTCCGCCAGACGGTCGGCCGCTTTCTGGATATTCTCGACATCGTTATAGAGATAATAAACCTGGCCGCCGCGCAGCACTTCACGCAGGATCGCCTCGCGCACCACCAGGTTATCGTACTCACGGACAAAGGTCTTCACCGCCAGACGGCGGGCAGGCGGCGTGGCGATAATCGACAGATCGCGCATGCCGCTCATCGCCATATTTAACGTGCGCGGGATCGGCGTGGCGGTGAGGGTCAGGATATCGACATCGGCGCGCATCGCTTTGATGCGCTCCTTGTGGCGCACGCCGAAGCGGTGCTCTTCGTCGACAATCAAGAGCCCCAGATCTTTCCACTTCACGTCACTCTGCAGCAGTTTATGGGTACCGATCAGAATGTCGATCTTGCCCTCGCTTGCCTGCTCCAGGATCTGCGCCTGCTCTTTGGCGCTGCGAAAACGCGACATCATCTCGATGCGCACCGGCCAGTTGGCAAAGCGGTCGCGGAAGTTATCGTAATGCTGCTGCGCCAGCAGGGTAGTCGGCACCAGCACCGCCACCTGCTTGTTATTCTCCACCGCCAGGAAGGTGGCGCGCATCGCCACTTCGGTTTTACCGAAGCCCACATCGCCGCAGACCAGACGATCCATCGCCAGCGGCTGACACATGTCGCTCAGCACGGCGTTAATTGCCTGGGCCTGATCCGGGGTGGTTTCAAACGGGAAGCTGTCGCAGAAGAGCTGATACTGCTCTTTATCATGCTTGAAGGCGTAGCCCGCCTTCGCCGCGCGCTGGGCGTAGATATCCAGCAGCTCCGCGGCTACGTCGCGCACTTTCTCCGCCGCTTTTTGCCGCGCCCGCGCCCACGCATCGCCGCCGAGCTTGTGCAGCGGGGCATTCTCTTCCGCACCGCCCGCGTAGCGACTGATCAGGTGCAGGGACGACACCGGCACATAGAGTTTGGCGTCGTTGGCGTACAGCAGCATCAGGTATTCACCCTTGATGCCGCCCGCTTCCAGGGTGGTCATCCCGGCGTAACGGCCTACGCCATGCTCCAGATGGACAATCGGCTGGCCGGGATGCAGCTCCGCCAGGTTGCGGATCAGCGTGTCCGGGTTGATGGTGCGGCGGCTGTCCTGACGGCGGCGCGCCACGCGCTCACCCAGCAGATCGCTTTCGCAGATCAGCGCCAGATTATTGAGCGTATCAATAAATCCATGTTCGGCGGCGCCGATCATCAGGTAGCGTCCGTTGCCGCTGGCGTCGTCCAGGCGCAGGATCCGCTTCGGTGCGACCTTAATGCGGCCAAGCAGCTCGCCCAGCGCCTCACGGCGCCCTTCGCTTTCCACAGAGAAGATCACCGGGCCGGTAAAGGATTCGAGGAACTTACGCAGGTTATCCAGCGGCGATTTGTTCTGCGCCTGCACCGCAAGATCCGGCAGCGGCTGGTAGGCCAGGTTGGTATTGGCAGCTTTCTCCGGCAGGCTGTCGGTTTTGAGCTGCATGCGCGGCCAGCGTTTCAGCTCGCTGAACAGCTCATCGGTGCGCAGCCACAGCAGCTCGGGCTCCAGCAGCGGGCGCATCGGATCAACCCCCCGGTTTTCAAAGCGGGCGCGAGTTTCACTCTCGAAACGGCTGGCGCTGGTCTCCAGATCGCCGGTGTTGAGCACCAGCGTGTTGGCCGGGAAATAGCTGAACAGGGCTGGCAGCGGCTCGCTGAAGAACAGCGGCTGCCAGTATTCGATCCCTGACGGCAGGGTGCCTTTGCTCACCTGCTGGTAGATATGTTCGGCGTCGCGCTTGACGTCAAACTTATCGCGCCACTGGCTGCGGAAGAGCTCAATAGCGGTTTTGTCGGTCGGGAATTCGTGGGCCGGCAGCAGGTTGATGGCCTCCACTTCCTCCAGCGTGCGCTGGGTATCGGCATCAAACAGGCGCAGGCTGTCGATTTCGTCGTCGAAAAAGTCCAGACGATAAGGTTGTTCACTGCCCATAGGGTAGAGGTCGAGCAGCGCGCCGCGGGTGGCGTACTCCCCGTGCTCCATGACCTGATCGACATGGCGATAGCCCGCGCTGTCGAGCTGCACGCGCAGGCCGTCCCTCGAGAGGCGCTGGCCTTTTTTCATCACCAGCGCGTGGCCGTGCAGATAGCTGTGCGGGCAGACGCGCTGCATCAGGGTATTGACCGGCACAATCAGCACGCCGCGCTGCATGGAGGGCAGCTGATACAGCGTGGAGAGGCGCGAGGAGATGATCTCCTGGTGCGGCGAGAAGCTGTCGTAAGGCAGCGTCTCCCAGTCGGCAAGGCTGGTGACCAGCTGATCGGTGAACTGGCGGATCTCATCATGCAGACGCAGGGCGTTTTGCATGTCCGGCGCGACCAGTACCACCGGGCCCTGATGACGCTCTGCAATTTCCGCCACCAGCGTGGCGCAGGCTGCCCCGGTCAGTTCACCTAACTGGCGTTGGTCGCCCGCTTTGACGGGCAGGGAAAAACGATTTTGTTCAGGCATGGCTTTGTCAGGATCTCGTATGGGCATATCACTGATACACAATGTCTTTATTATCCTTGATCGTTTTACATTAGCAAACCGTAACCGCACGCAGCGCAAAGCCCCCCTCTCACAGGCGCGCTAGCGTGTCGCCTGAACCAGCGTCAGCCGGGCGGGTGGGGTAAAGAAAATATCACCGGCCAGCGCGCGGGAGAGGTTACGCGCCCCCAGCCCCACCAGGGTGCAGATCAGCAGGCTGGCAAACGGGTAGAAGAGCACCAGCGTCAGCTCTGCCCACACCGGCCAGGTACCGCCATTCAACTGGTGGATCATTAACAGGCTGACCCCTTCGATCAGAATGCGGTGGGTGGTGTAAATCGCAATGGTATTGGAGCCAACCACGTTCAGCACATTGTCAGGGCCCACGGCGAAGCGCTGCTCCAGGCGGTAGAACAGGGCCATAATCAGCAGGATCGACAGCAGCGACAGCGGCAGGGGAACCCCGACGAACCACAGCACGACGGAGACCACCCCGAACGCCGCTACCGCCAGCGCGTCACGGCGCCACACCCGGCTCTGCATCCAAGCCATCAGCTGCACGCCGTACCAGGCCCCGAGGCTGTAATAGATCATATTGCGCACCACGCTGTTCATCCCCCACCACGGCAGCGGCATAAAATTGATGGCGATGCTGGCGAGCGCCAGCAGCACGACCAGCGGCGTCCGCCAGCGGCTCAGCAGCTTGCAGAGCGTAAAATAGACCACCAGAGCGTAGAGATACCACAGGCTGGTGCTGGCAGTGAGCATGCCGGTGATAAAGCCGCTTAACGAGTCGGCATAGGCGGCGTTCGACGCGGTATTGAGATCCCGCTCCGGCGCCAGCCACGCATTGAGATGGGTCAACGCCTGCCACTGTAATACTCCCCACAGCGCCAGCACCCAGATAATGCTCCAGAGCCGTTTGTCCAGGCAGGTTTTCCAGTCGACCTCGTCAATGTAGCGCCGGACCAGATACCCCGAAAGAAAGAAGAACACCGGCATGCGGAACGGGGCGAGATAGAGATTGAACGTTACCCAACATTTGGCGAGCAGCACCGAAAGGGGAGCATGCAGCACCTCGAGATGGGGATAAAAGGTGATCACCGAGTGGTAAATCACCACCAGGCAGATGCAGAGTCCTTTTATCTGGTTAATCCATAGTGCTTTTTGTTTCATCGCGTTCCGGGTCCTGTTATTACCTTAATCGAGCGGGTAAGTGTGTTGCGCGGCGGGCGGGATGTAATGGGTAAGAGTCTGTATCCGGATGTTTTTCAGAAAAGCTGCAAACACCTGCGCGGGGCAGGTCGTCTTACGAAAGGGGGGTATTACGCTGATTTACCGCGCTTTTTCAGACAAATGATAAGCAAAGCTTACGGTTCCAGTCATTTACCCTTAGCGGATTCGCTTATATACTCGTGGGTCTGCTATCAGCAAACAGACGGATTTCATGTACCAACCTGTCGCACTATTCATAGGCTTACGTTATATGCGTGGGCGCGCCGCGGACCGCTTCGGTCGCTTCGTCTCCTGGCTTTCAACCATTGGCATTACGCTTGGCGTGATGGCGCTGGTGACGGTTCTCTCCGTCATGAACGGCTTTGAGCGTGAGCTGCAAAATAACATTCTGGGGCTGATGCCGCAGGCGATCCTCTCATCCAGCAGCGGGTCGGTGAATCCGCAGCAGCTGCCACAAAGCGCCGTCAAGCTCCAGGGCGTAAGCCGCGTGGCGCCGATCACCTCCGGTGACGTGGTGCTACAGAGCGCCCGCAGCGTGGCGGTCGGAGTGATGCTCGGCATCGACCCGGCGCAAAAGGATCCCCTGACGCCGTTTCTGGTTAACGTCAAACAGAGCGATCTGGCTCCCGGCCAGTACAACGTCATTCTCGGCGAACAGCTTGCCGGACAGCTGGGGGTCAATCGCGGCGATCAGCTACGGGTGATGGTGCCGTCTGCCAGCCAGTTTACCCCGATGGGGCGGCTCCCGAGCCAGCGCCTGTTTAATGTGATCGGCACCTTCGCCGCCAACAGCGAAGTGGACGGCTATCAGATGCTGGTCAATATCCAGGACGCGTCGCGCCTGATGCGTTACCCGCTCGGCAATATCACCGGCTGGCGTCTGTGGCTCAACGAGCCGCTGAAGGTCGATGTGTTAAGCCAGCAAACCCTGCCGGAAGGCACCCAATGGCAGGACTGGCGCGAACGTAAGGGCGAGCTGTTTCAGGCCGTGCGGATGGAAAAAAACATGATGGGCCTGCTCCTGAGCCTGATTGTGGCGGTTGCCGCCTTTAACATCATTACCTCGCTGGGCCTGATGGTGATGGAGAAGCAGGGCGAAGTGGCGATCCTGCAAACCCAGGGGCTGACGCCGCGACAGATCATGGCGGTCTTTATGGTGCAGGGCGCCAGCGCCGGGATTGTCGGCGCGCTGCTCGGCGCGCTGCTCGGTACGCTGCTTGCCAGCCAGCTCAATAATTTAATGCCGATTATCGGCGCGCTGCTCGACGGCGCGGCACTGCCGGTGGCCATTGAGCCGCTGCAGGTAGTGGGCATTGCGCTGGCTGCGATGGCCGTTGCCTTACTCTCCACGCTTTATCCTTCATGGCGCGCTGCCGCCACCCAACCCGCTGAGGCTTTACGTTATGAATAAGATCCTGTTGCAATGCGACAACCTGTGCAAACGCTATCAGGAAGGCACGGTGCAGACGGATGTCCTGCACAATGTCAGCTTCAGCGTCGGGGAAGGGGAGATGATGGCGATCGTCGGCACCTCCGGCTCCGGGAAAAGTACCCTGCTGCACCTGCTTGGCGGGCTGGATACGCCGACCTCCGGCGATGTGGTCTTCTCCGGCACGCCGCTGAGTTCGATGTCTTCGAGCGCGAAGGCCGATCTGCGTAACCGCGAGCTGGGCTTTATCTATCAGTTCCACCACCTGCTGCCGGACTTTACGGCGCTGGAAAACGTGGCGATGCCGCTGCTGATCGGCAAAAAGAAACCGGCTGAAATCAACGCCCGCGCCAGCGATATGCTGAAAGCGGTCGGGCTGGGCCACCGCGGTAATCATCGGCCATCCGAGCTCTCCGGCGGCGAGCGCCAGCGTGTGGCGATTGCCCGTGCGCTGGTAAATAATCCGCGCCTGGTGCTGGCGGATGAACCGACCGGTAACCTGGATGCCCGCAACGCCGACAGCATCTTCCAGCTTCTCGGCGAACTGAATGCCTCCCAGGGCACCGCCTTCCTGGTGGTGACGCACGATTTGCAGCTGGCAAAACGCATGTCCCGCCAGCTGGAGATGCGTGACGGTCGCCTGAATACCGAACTGACCCTGATGGGGGCAGATTGATGGCTTCACCGTTATCGTTACTCATCGGCCTGCGTTTTAGCCGGGGTCGCCGCCGCAGTGGCATGGTGTCGCTCATCTCGGTCATCTCCACCGTCGGTATCGCGCTGGGCGTGGCGGTACTGATTGTTGGCCTCAGCGCCATGAACGGCTTTGAGCGTGAGCTGAACAACCGCATTCTGGCAGTCGTGCCGCACGGCGAAATTGAGCCGGTTAACCAGCCGTGGAATAACTGGAACGACGCCCTGAATAAAGTGGAAAAGGTGCCGGGCATTGCCGCGGCTGCGCCCTATATCAATTTCACCGGACTGGTGGAGAGCGGCGCAAACCTGCGCGCTATCCAGGTGAAAGGGGTGAACCCGCGCCAGGAAGATAAGCTCAGCGCGCTGCCGCAGTTTATCCAGAAAGAGGCCTGGGCCAACTTTAAAGCTGGCGATCAGCAGATTATCCTCGGTAAGGGAGTGGCCGACGCGCTGAAAGTGAAGCAGGGCGACTGGGTGTCGATCATGATCCCGAACGCCAGCGCCGATCATAAGCTGCAGCAGCCGAAGCGCGTGCGTCTGCACGTGACCGGTATTTTGCAGCTAAGCGGTCAGCTCGATCACAGCTTTGCTATGGTGCCGCTGGAAGATGCGCGCCAGTATCTCGATATGGGCAGCAGCGTCACCGGGATCGCCATCAAGGTTAACGACGTCTTCAACGCCAACAAACTGGTGCGCGACGCCGGGGAAGTGACCGACAGCTATGTCTACATCAAGAGCTGGATCGGCACTTACGGGTATATGTATCGTGATATCCAGATGATCCGCGCCATTATGTACCTGGCGATGGTGCTGGTGATCGGCGTGGCCTGCTTTAACATCGTCTCTACCCTGGTGATGGCGGTGAAAGACAAGAGCGGCGACATCGCGGTGCTGCGCACCCTCGGCGCAAAAGATGGTCTTATTCGTGCCATCTTCGTCTGGTATGGTCTGCTGGCGGGGCTGCTGGGCAGCCTGTGCGGTGTGGTTATCGGGGTGGTGGTTTCATTGCAGCTGACGCCGATTATCAACGGTCTTGAGGCCCTGATCGGGCATCAGTTCCTGTCGGGCGATATCTATTTTATTGACTTCCTGCCGTCTGAATTGCACTGGCTGGATGTTTTTTATGTGCTGGTTACAGCACTTTTACTGAGTCTGCTGGCAAGCTGGTATCCGGCGCGTCGCGCAAGCCGAATTGATCCGGCGAGGGTATTAAGTGGCCAGTAATTACGTCATGATCCGGTGAGCGTTGCCGCCGGGTCAAAAGAGGAATGCACTATGTATTACGGATTTGATATTGGCGGCACCAAAATTGCCCTTGGCGTATTTGATACCAACCTGAAATTGCAGTGGGAAACCCGGGTTCCCACTCCCCACGAAAGCTACGATGAATTTTTAACCGCCATTGCCGCGCTGGTGGCCCAGGCCGATGAACGCTTCGGCGTGAAGGGCACGGTGGGCATAGGCATTCCGGGGATGCCGGAAACCGACGACGGTACGCTGTACGCCGCCAACGTCCCGGCGGCAAGCGGTAGGCCGCTGCGCGCCGACCTGACCCGCCTCCTTGAGCGTGACGTGCGCCTCGACAACGACGCTAACTGTTTTGCCCTCTCCGAAGCCTGGGACGATGAGTTCCAGCAATACCCCCTGGTGATGGGGCTGATCCTCGGCACCGGTGTCGGCGGCGGGATTGTGGTGAATGGCAAACCGGTGACCGGACGCAGCTATATCACCGGCGAGTTTGGTCATATTCGCCTGCCGGTGGATGCGCTGGAGGTGGTGGGGCGTGATTTCCCGCTCCTCCGCTGCGGTTGCGGCCAGCACGGCTGCATTGAGAACTACCTCTCCGGCCGTGGATTTGCATGGCTTTATGAACACTTCTATCATCAAAAACGTCAGGCTCCGGAAATCATTGCCCTGTGGGAGCAGGGAGATGAACAGGCTGTAGAGCACGTTGAGCGCTATCTCGATCTGCTGGCGGTCTGTCTGGGGAATATCCTGACCATTGTCGATCCTGACCTGCTGGTGATCGGCGGAGGATTATCGAACTTTACGGCCATCGCCGAACGGTTGTCCGGTCGGTTGCCGCGTCATTTGTTGCCGGTTGCCCGTGTCCCGCGCATTGAGCGCGCGCGACATGGCGATGCCGGAGGAATGCGCGGCGCCGCATTCCTCCATCTCACCCGCTAGCCATACGAGGTTTTTATGCTGTCGCGACGGTCACTTCGACTCAGCCGTTTTCGCAAAAACAAACGCCGCTTGCGTGAGCGCTTACGCCAGCGAATTTTCTTCCAGGATGTGGCAATGCCGGAATTGATGGAAAAACCAAGAGTACTGGTCCTGACCGGGGCGGGGATCTCCGCCGAGTCGGGCATTCGAACGTTTCGCGCGACCGACGGGCTGTGGGAAGAGCATCGGGTTGAAGATGTGGCGACGCCGGAAGGTTTTGCCCGTAACCCGCAGCTGGTGCAGGAATTCTACAATGCCCGCCGCCGTCAGTTGCAGTCGCCGGAGATCGCCCCTAATGCGGCGCATCTGGCGCTGGCTAAACTCGAAGAGGCGCTGGGGGATCGCTTCCTGCTGGTAACGCAGAATATTGATAACCTGCATGAGCGCGCGGGCAACCGCAACGTACTTCATATGCACGGTGAATTGCTGAAGGTGCGTTGCTCCAGCAGCGGCCAGGTCTTTAGCTGGACCGGCGATGTCACCTCCGATGACAAATGCCACTGCTGTCAGTTCCCGTCGCCGCTGCGCCCGCACGTGGTGTGGTTTGGCGAAATGCCGCTGGGAATGGACGAGATCTACAACGCCCTGGCGATGGCGGATCTGTTTATCGCCATTGGCACCTCGGGGCATGTCTATCCGGCGGCGGGATTTGTTCACGAAGCGAAGCTGCAGGGGGCGCATACGGTGGAGCTGAACCTTGAGCCGAGCCAGGTGGGCAGCGAGTTTGAAGAGAAAACCTACGGACTGGCGAGCGAAGTGGTGCCGCAGTTTGTGGATAAGCTTCTTAAGGGATTGTAAGTGGTTCACTGCGCGAAGAGCAGACGCTTTTCGCGCAAATTTCCAGGGAACGACAGGAACAGGTTATGGATAACCCGCTAATTGTATCGGCCATTATTTTTATTGTGGCGGTAGGGATAGGTCTGTGGAGCCAGTGTTGCCTGCCTCGCCTTTCTGACAGCAGAAATATCCTGTTCATTCTCTTTTTATACCTCGGCATTGTCTCCGCTGGCTCGTGTATATTTAACCTGGTATATCTTCTGTTTACCGGACAACTTGCGCATGGCGATGTGCAGCTGTTCGGCACGATTGTTACGCTGGTCGTGCTGTGGAAACCGCTAATGTATGTGATTGGCAAAATTGATGACGCGTTGCAAAAAATATCGGAGTAAATAGTTGAGCGGGGCGAATCAACGCCAGATTACCCGCAAAGCCCTGACGACAACGCAGGACCTTACGCAGTTAAAATAAATAATTAATCTATTGTTTATCTGTTGTTGATTCGCCCTGTGCCTCATCAGACCACGGCGTCTCCGGCAGCCTGCGCATAATTTTCCTCATTGCCAGAGCGTCCAGTAAAATGGTTGGCACCATAATAAAAGAAATGAGCCAGAAAAAAGGATTCCTGACGGGAAAAATGGTTGTCCATTTATCCTGTTCATTGACTCGCGACAACATCCGGCTGCTCAATCTCGTCACGCAATATTTAAAGGAGTAGTTATTTTCTATCGATATTAAATGAACGGGTGTCATCAGGCCATTCATATAGTTTCTGCACCACGCCCAGGATTCCGCATAACTCAAAAGAGTATCTGCGATATCGGTAGAGAAGCGAGAGACTTGATAAAATAAAGGCGCGTTATCATCGCCGATGATTATCCAGTTTTTTTTCCCGTCAGTCGAGGGTGCTTGCCACTTATACCATGTCCGGGAACCCGCGGTTCCGGAACCGTTACTAAAATGGGCTTCAATGTTCTTCCAGTCATAAATCAGCGTTTCGACAGGCCATTTCGCAAAGATATTACGCGTGGGACGATACGTTTGAACATACACCCGTTGGCGCTTGCGATTCAGCCTGACGATTAACGTTTTGGGGTGGGTAATGACGACACGCAGTGCGTGGATGCTGCTATAGAACATCAGGATGAGTATAATCTCAACCAGAATAAATATGGGAGAATACCCAATAATTGGGCCAATAAATAAAATAGATAACAGAAATGGGAATATGGTCAGAAGCGGCATCGTTACGCCAAGCCATTCGCTTCTGGGGACGTTTCTTATGATATTGCAATAAATATCATTGACGGCGACTACACCGAATAGGGGCGGCGCTTTTCTCTGCGTTTTTTTTGACATAATGAGTCCTTTTATGATGTTGCCTGTAATCCTTTAAATCAGGAAAATCAATGCCTATGTCTTGTTAATGGTAGTAAAAATAATGTCGATGCAGAAAAAAGAGAATAAAGAACGTTATTGTTCAGCTTCATATGTACTTATCCTTGTACCATTGAGTTATGCCGGGTCGAAACCCGGCATAGTATTGCATTAACGACCTGCCTTCAACTTCTGGTAATACTCTTCATACAGGCGGCTGGCGTCGCCCACATCGTTCTGCCACTCGCCTTTACTGATGGTCTGCGCATCCGGGTAGAGCGACTTGTCATTTGCAACGGTCGGGCTCAGCAGCTTGCGGGCGGCGAGGTTTGGCGTCGGGTAGCCGATGGTCTCTGCTACCTGTTTTGCCACATCCGGGCGCAGCAGGAAGTTAATCAGCTTCAGGGCACCGTCCACGTTTTTAGCATTGGCCGGAATAGCCAGGCTGTCCATCCAGAAGATCCCGCCCTCTGCAGGCCACACCACTTCCAGCGGCGTACCGGCCTGACGCGCGACGTATGCCGACCCGTTCCACACCATCCCCACGTTGACTTCCCCTTCCATATACGGGTTCGCCGGATTATCGGAGTTGAAGGCGGCCACGTTAGGCATCAGTTTTTGCAGCTCATGGTAAGCCGCTTCAATCTCTTTCGGATCGGTGGTGTTGCCAGAGTAGCCCAGCTTACGCAGCGCAATCTGGAACACTTCGCGGGCGTCGTCGGTCAGCAGCAATTCGCCTTTATAGTCTGGTTTCCACAGGTCGGCCCAGCTCGTCACCGATTTAGGATCCATCGCTTCGCTGTTGATCCCGATCGCCGTTGCGCCCCAGATGTACGGAATAGAGTAATCGTTATTCGGGTCAAACGGCTTGTTGAGCATCTCCGGATCGAGGTTTGAAAAATTGGTTAGCTTCGATTTGTCGATCTTCTGGATCATGCCCTCTTTGCGCATCTTGTCGACGAAATAGGTCGACGGGACCACCAGGTCGTAGGCGCCATCTTTATAGGTTTTGAGCTTGGCATACATGGTTTCATTCGACTCGTAGGTCGAGTAGATAACCTTGATGCCGGTCTCTTTAGTGAACTGCTCCAGCAGGCCTGGCGGCACATACTCGGTCCAGTTATAGAAATAGAGCGTTTTACTGTCGTCCGCGTGCGCAGCGCTAATACCCATTGCGAGAGCGCCTGCCGCGAGCAGGTGGCGTGACCATTTTTTCATTAATACGTCCCCTGAGATTTTGTTTTATCACGAGCAATAAGCTGACTGGCGATCACCAGAACCAGCGATAACATCAACAGTATGGTCGCCAGCGCGTTCACCTCCGGTGAGACGCCAACTTTCACCATCGAATAGATCTTCAACGGCAGAATTTCATAGCTCGGCCCGGTGACGAATGACGAAACCACCACGTCATCCATCGACAGGGTAAAGCTGAGCAGCCATCCCGCGGCCACGGCGGGCATCGCCAGCGGCAGGATAATTTTGCGCAGGATGGTCATCTCGCTGGCACCCAGATCTTTTGCCGCCTCCAGCATCCGCACGTCAAAGCCTTTCAGACGGGAGTAGACCGTCACCACCACAAACGGCAGGCAGAAGGTGATGTGTGAGAAGAGCAGGGACCAGAAGCCCAGCTGTACCCCCAGCAGCATAAAGAGCACCAGCAGCGAGATAGCCATTACGATGTCCGGAGACATCATCACCACAAACAGCATGCCGCTGACGAAGGGTTTACCGCGAAAGCGGTAGCGATAGAGCGCCACCGCCGTCAGGGAGCCAATCAGGGTGGCGAGGGTGGCCGAGAAGATCGCCATCGTCAGGGAGTGCTGCGCCGCCTGCAGCAGGCTGTCGTTATTCACCAGCAGGCTGTACCACTGGGTGGTAAAACCCTGCCAGTTAATGCCAAAGCGCGAGCTGTTAAAGGAGTTCACGATCAGGATAATGATCGGAATGTAGAGGTACGCATAAATCGCGGTCATAAAACCGCCGCGGAGTAGTCGACCGATCATTCAAGTTCCCCTTTACTGTTAAGCAGCCGCGACGCGCGCCAGTAGACCAGCAGCATCAGGCCCATCACCAGGGTCAGGGTGATACTGGTGGCCGAACCGAACGGCCAGTCGCGAATATTGAGGAACTGGCTCTTGATGACGTTACCGATCAGCAGGTTTTTAGCCCCGCCCATCAGGTCGGAGACGTAAAACAGCCCCATCGCCGGCAGCATCACCAGCAGGCAGCCGGCAATGATCCCTGGCATGGTCAGGGGGATAATAATGCGGATAAAGGTCTGGAGTTTGCTGGCGCCAAGATCCCTTGCCGCCTCCAGCAGGGGTTTATCCAGCTTCTCAATGCTGGAGTAGAGCGGCATCACCATAAACGGCAGCAGGATGTAGACCAGCCCCACAATCACCGCGCCGGGAGTGAACATGATGCGGATCGGGGTGTCAATGACGCCCAGCCACAGCAGAAACTCGTTCAGGTAGCCTTTGGTGCTGAGAAAGATCTTCAGGCCGTAGATGCGGATCAGCGAGTTGGTCCAGAAGGGCACAATCAGCAGGAACAGCAGCAGCGGTCGCACTTTCGTCGGCAGCTTCGCCAGGAACCAGGCAAAGGGATACCCCAGCACCAGGCAGGCGACGGTGGCTATCAGCGCCATATTGAGCGAATGGAGCAGGACCTGGAAATAGAGCGGGTCCAGCAGGCGCGCGTAATTTTCCAGCGTAAAGACCAGCGAGACAAAATGGGCGTCGTCACGGGTCAGGAAGCTGGTCGCGATGATCATCAGGTTGGGTAAAAAGACAAATAACACAAGCCAACCGACGATAGTGGCGATCACCACATTCTGGAATTTACTTGTGTTCTTCATCAGCCAGCACAACCTCCCAGCTTTCTACCCAGTTAATGACCATTTTTTGATTGAGCGAGTGGTCGAAATCGGGATCGTCTTCGTTAAAGAATTCGCTGACCATCACCATCTTGCCGTTTTCCAGCTCAACGACCGACTCAAGCGTCATGCCTTTGTAGTTTCGCTCGCGGATATAGCCGATTAGCCCTTCGACTTCGGTTTCGTCGTGGATCTCTTCAACGCGCAGATCTTCCGGACGCAGCAGGACGTTCAGCTGCTGTCCCGGCTCAACGGCAAAATTGACGAAGATGTTGCAGGCGCGGCCCTCGACGTTAGCCAGCACCCGCTGGTCGTCGAGTCGTTCAATAACGGTAGCATTGAAGATGTTGATTTCACCAATAAAGCTGGCGACAAACAGGTTTTTCGGCTCTTCGTAGATCTCGCGCGGCGTACCGTCCTGCTCGATTTTGCCCTCGCGCATCACCACGATGCGATCGGACATGGTCAATGCCTCTTCCTGGTCGTGGGTGACAAAAACAAAGGTGATCCCGAGCTTACGCTGCAGCGCCTTTAATTCGTTCTGCATCTGCTTGCGCAGCTTGTAGTCGAGTGCGGAAAGAGACTCATCCAGCAGCAGCAGGCGCGGTTTATTAACCACGGCACGGGCGATGGCGACACGCTGTTGCTGTCCACCCGAAAGCTGGTGCGGTTTACGCTGGGCGAACGCTTCAAGCTGAACCATGCGCAGGGCCTCGGTGACGCGTGGCGTGATTTCGCTGGCGGGCGTTTTTTGCATCCGCAGGCCAAAGGCGACGTTTTCGAAAACCGTCATGTGCGGGAAAAGTGCGTAACTTTGAAAGACGGTATTGACGTGGCGCTGTTCAGCAGGAACCAGGGTAATGTCCTGATTGTCCAGATGGATGTGACCGCGATCGACGTTATCCAGCCCGGCGATAAGGCGAAGCACTGTCGTTTTACCACAGCCTGAAGGGCCAAGTAGTGTAAGAAATTCGCCGTTGTTGATCGTTAAATCCAGGTCGGAAATGACGGTTTTTCCGTCAAAGCTTTTACGAATTCCGGCCAGTTGCACCAACGGTGACAGTGAAGCTGGTTGTGTATTCAATTTTTGATTCAGTCCCATATCGACGCTGCAAATGCTTATCGCAGCGGGGTTTGTGGTTAACCACCTTGGTGAAACGTAATGAGGGCGGACATTCTACGGGAAAGCGCTGCAATCGCCAATCCTTGTTACCCATTGATAAGCTACATTTATTAGCAAACGATGAGAGAACCGGAAATATTCTCGTTTACGGGATAAAAGTGACCTGACGCAATATTTGGGTTTTGCTGCTTACTGATAATGTTGTCACGAAAAGTGAGGGTGACTGCATGGATAAATTACTTGAGCGTTTTTTACAGTACGTATCGCTGGATACCCAATCTAAGCCGGGTGTCCGCCAGGTGCCAAGCACCGAAGGGCAGTGGAAGCTGTTGCAGCTGTTAAAAAGCCAACTGGAGGAGTTGGGGCTCGTTAACGTGACCTTAAGTGAAAAAGGGACGGTGATGGGCACGCTACCTGCGAATGTGAGCGGTGATATTCCTGCCATTGGTTTTATTTCCCATGTCGATACCTCACCGGATTTTAGCGGCAAAAACGTCAATCCGCAGATTGTTGAGAATTATCGGGGCGGTGATATCGCCCTTGGCGTCGGTGACGAAGTGCTGTCGCCGGTGATGTTCCCGGTATTACACCAGCTGCTCGGCCAGACCCTGATCACCACCGACGGCAAAACGCTGCTGGGGGCTGATGACAAAGCGGGTGTTGCCGAGATCATGACCGCGCTGGCGGTGCTGAAGAACAAAAACGTGCCGCACGGCGATATCCGCGTGGCCTTTACCCCCGATGAAGAGGTGGGCAAAGGGGCGAAGCATTTTGATGTTGAGGCGTTCGATGCCCGCTGGGCCTACACCGTCGATGGCGGCGGCGTGGGGGAGCTGGAGTTCGAGAACTTCAATGCGGCGTCGGTGAATATCCGCATCGTTGGCAACAATGTCCACCCAGGCACCGCGAAAGGGGTGATGGTGAACGCGCTGTCGCTGGCGGCCCGCATTCATGCTGAAGTTCCGGCGGATGAAAGCCCGGAAAAAACCGAAGGCTATGAGGGCTTCTACCATCTGACCAGCATCAAAGGGACGGTGGACCGCGCGGATATGCACTACATCATCCGTGATTTCAACCGCGAAGGGTTTGAAGCGCGCAAACGCAAGATGATGGATATCGCAAAGAAGGTGGGCAAAGGACTTCACCCGGACTGCTACATTGAGCTGGTCATCGAAGACAGCTATTACAATATGCATGAAAAGGTGATCGAGCATCCCTACATCCTTGAGGTGGCACAGCAGGCGATGCGCGACTGCGACGTCGAGCCGCAGCTCAAGCCGATCCGCGGCGGCACCGATGGCGCGCAGCTCTCCTTTATGGGGCTGCCGTGCCCGAATCTGTTCACCGGGGGCTATAACTACCACGGCAAGCATGAGTTCGTGACCCTGGAAGGAATGGAAAAAGCGGTGCAGGTGATTGTGCGGATTGCGGAGCTCACCGCAAAACAATAGTCGCCGTTTGACGCCTTACCCGGTCTACGCGTAGGCCGGGCAAACAACGTGCCGCCCGGCATTTCCACACATGAGGAGGGAACCTCATATGTCAAACTACCGTCGACATTATGTGCCAGGCGGAACCTGGTTTTTCACCGTTAACCTGCAAAACCGGCGCAGCGATCTGCTGACGCGACATATCGATACGCTTCGTGCGGCAACGCAAGGTGTTAAACGCCGCAAACCCTTTCTGATTAATGCCTGGGTGATCCTGCCGGAACATATGCACTGTATCTGGACGTTACCCGAAAATGACGCGGACTACTCCGGCCGCTGGCGAGACATCAAAAAGACCTTCACCCGCGTGCTGGGGATGCCAGGCATCTGGCAGCCACGCTTCTGGGAACATACCATCCGGGACGACAACGACCTGCGGCGACATACGGATTACATCCATATCAACCCGCTGAAACATGGCTATGTGACGCGCGTGAAAGCGTGGCCCTATTCCACCTTTCATCGTGATGTACGGGAAGGGATATACCCGGAAGATTGGGCTGGGGAGATAGAGGATTTTGACACCGGAGAGCGGCGATAAAAAGCCGGGTGGCGGCTACGCCTTACCCGGCCTACGGTTGCGATTTTGTAGACCCGGTAAGCGAAGCGCCACCGGGCATTGTCACAGACAACGTTGTAGGCCGGGCAAACGCAGTGCCGCCCGGCAACCCACTAACGTCTCAGTCCTCGAAGAACCAGTACCCGCTGTTCACCAGGGCGGCCATCATCGCGAGGAACGACGGATCGTCCAGCGCATCGCCGAAATGATCGGCAGTCAGCACCATATGGCTGGCAAGGGCCTCCAGCGCCGGACGGTGCGGGGAATCCAGCTGCTCGCCATTGACATACACCGCTTCGCCAATACGTAACACCCGCAATCCACCCAGACGCGCCAGCTTGTCGCCCTGCTGAAGGGCATCGTAGATTTCATCCGGCTGATACGGCGGCTCCGGCAAGGAGACGTCCAGCTCGTGTCGGGACTGGCTGATAAACTCCCCGAACCACTGGTTGAAATGTTCCGGCTGGTTGATCATCTCCAGCATCATTCCGCGCAGCTGATCCAGCTCCTGCGGCAGAATATCGGCCGGATGTTCGCGGGAAGGGACCGCCGGATCGCTGAAACGGTGGCTGCCCAGTTCGCGCTGCAGGACGTAATCGGCAAACCCGCTGATCATCTCGCGACCGCTTGGGGCGCGGAAACCAACCGAATAGTTCATTGAGTTCTCAAGGGAGTAACCCTCATGCGGGAAACCCGGTGGAATATAGAGAATATCGCCCGGCTCCAGCTCTTCGTCGATGATGCCAACAAACGGATCGACCTGCAGCAGGTCGGGGTGCGGGCAGTGCTGTTTCATCGGCACCTTTTCACCCACGCGCCAGCGGCGGCGGCCGGTACCCTGGATAATAAACACATCGTACTGATCCAGATGCGGGCCAACGCCGCCCCCGGGCACGGAGAAGGAGATCATCAGATCGTCCATCCGCCAGTCGGGCAGGGCGCGAAATGGCAGCATCAGGGCTGCGGCGGGCTGGTGCCAGTGGTTAACCGCCTGCACCAGTAACGACCAGTTGCTCTCACCCAGGTGGTCGTAGCTTTCAAACGGGCCGTGGCTCACCTGCCATTTACCGTCCTGATGGCTGACGAGACGACTGTCGACTTCGCTCTCCATGGCCAGGCCAGCCAGCTCATCGGGAGAGATCGGATCGACGAAATTGGTGATGCCGCGTTTCAGGACAACCGGACGTTTTTGCCAGTAACGTTCGATAAAGTCGGGCCAGTTAAGGGCTAATTGATAATCCATATTTATATTCCGCAGGCTTTTAATGACTCGGATTATAACGGAAGCTCGGCAGCCTGCGTGTGAGAATCACGCTTTTTTCACCCTGGCGTTTAACTATCGTCGCTTGTCAGATGCTGGCGACCAAAAATTACCTCCATTCGGGCACCGCCCAGCAGGCTGTCGCTGGTTTCGATTCTGCCGCCATACTGCTCCACAATGTCCCGGGCGACCGAAAGACCGACCCCCTGACCCGGGCGCAATGTGTCGGCGCGCTGGCCGCGATCGAAGACCTGGTCACGTTTGCCCTGAGGGATCCCGGGGCCATCATCCTCAACGATAATATGCAGCTGGTCCTCTCCCTGACGGGCAGAGACTTCAACGAACTCCAGGCAATATTTACAGGCGTTATCCAGCAAGTTGCCCATCACTTCCATAAAGTCATTTTTTTCGCCGACGAAACTGATTTCCGGGGAGATATCGAGAGTAATGTTCACCCCCTTGCGCTGGTAAACTTTGTTCAGCGCCGAGGTCAGACTGTCGAGCAGCGGGGCGACGGGGTGCAATTCCCTGCTCAGCAGGGTGCTGCCGGTGCGCATGCTGGCGCGGTGCAGGTAGTAACCAATCTGCTGCGAGATACGGCTGATCTGCTCCAGCATCACGGGTTCTGCTTCCTCGGCGCTCAGCTTCGCGCTGCGCAGGGATCGCATCGTGCTCTGCATGACCGCCAGCGGGGTTTTCAGGCTGTGGGTCAGATCGGTGAGGGTGGTGCGGTACTTATCGTAACGTTCGCGCTCGCTTTTCAGCAGACGGTTAAGATTGCGCACCAGACTGGTGAGTTCCCGGGTGGTGTTCGGGTCGAGTTTTTCACGGTGATGTTCTTCCAGCTCGCGCACCTCTTTCGCCAGCGACTCGATAGGGCGCAGGCTCCACCAGGCGGCCAGCCAGAGCAGGGGGATCACCAGCAGCAGGTTGGCGGCGAGCACGTAGACGAACCAGTTCCACACCATATAGGAGCGTTTAAGCTCAACCGGAATGGTGTCGATGACCACAATGGTCAACTGGGGCATCTGGAGGGTCGCGGGGTAGATATTTACCGCCACCGAGTGGGTCAGCTCGCTGTCGTCGTCATCCTCGCGGATCTCGGCCAGCTCCCGCTGCATGTTCCGATCGTTACCGACCAGCACGCTGGTGGCATCAACATTGGCTTCCAGCTCATGAAAGCCGTTGGCTCTTAACCACTCCGGGCGGATGCTTTTAATCAGCCACGGCACGTCGCGCTGGGCCCACAGCAGCTTGCCTTTTTCATCATAAATCAGCGACATGGTTGGGCTCTGGCGATCCAGATGCTCCGGCATATCGATGCTGATTTTATTGTCTTCCCATCTGGCGAGGGTATAGAAGAGATTGCTTTCGCCGCGCAGCAGGCGGAAGGTGGTTTTGTCGAAACTGACGCTGTAGCCCACCAGCGCGACCATGCCGTAGGCCAGGGAGAGCACCAGCACCACTACTGCTGTCGCCAGCAGGAATCGAAACCGCAGCGACAGCGGCAGAAAGTGACGAAACAGTTTTTTCATTTAACGTAATTCGAAAAGATAGCCCTGCCCGCGCACGGTGGTGATGACATCCTCCGGGTACTGCGCCTGAATTTTTTTACGCAGACGGCCCATCAGAACATCGATGGTATGGCTTTCGCGCAGCTCTGCATCAGGGTAGAGCTGGAGCATCAGGGAATCTTTGCTCACCACCTTGCCGCTGTTACGGATCAGCGTCTCCATAATGGTGTACTCAAAGGCCGTCAGCTTAATCACCTCGTCATTTATCGCCAGTTCGCGACGGGAGAGATCGACCTGAAACGGCGGAATGGAGATCACCTGCGAGGCCAGACCGCTGTTGCGGCGCATCAACGCCTGCATGCGGGCGGCAACCTCTTCAATATGGAAGGGTTTGGTGACGTAGTCATCGGCACCGGCGCTGAGCACTTCAACCTTATCCTGCCAGCCTTCGCGGGCGGTTAACACCAGCACCGGCAAAGAGACATCGTGGCTGCGCCAGCGGCGGATCAGCGACAGACCATCTTCATCAGGCAGACCCAGGTCAACGATGGCGATATCGGGCAGATGTTCATTGAGATAGTAATCGGCTTCTTTGGCATCTTCAGCATCATCCACCTGATGCCCCATTTCCTGAAGCTGAACTTTCAGGTGATGACGTAGCAACGCATTATCCTCAACAACCAGTACGCGCATCATCGCTTCTCCCTAATATGAATGGTCAGAGTAGTTTAACGCTGATTATGTAACTTGAAACCAGCGTCCTGAAATTAAATAACTTTTTTCATACTCCCATGCCCTTTGGGGCGTCCTGGGGGCATTGCTGTCGGCATCTGATTGTTTAGCATGTTGACCTGATCCTGGTTCATATCCCCAATCCACTTCGAGTAAACCTCATACACCATACGTGCATCTTCATGGCCCATCTGGCTGGCTATGAACGACGGGTTAGCTCCGGCCATCAACGTCCAGCAGGCATATGTATGCCGTGACTGATACGGATTTCTCTCGCGGATACTGGCAAGTTTAGTTCCTCGCTTCCAACCGTAGGCGATCGAGTTCTTTGAAATGTAGCCACCCTTCGATGACGAACTCGCTGACGGTGTAAAAACGAAGCGAAGATTTTGCTGCTCAGTTTTTCCAATCTCACGATGATGAAAGCGTATTTCCTGCCTGGGATTGGAACCACTAATTTCGAATTGCTCCTTCAGTGCATCAAGAGCTGGTCTCAGCAGTGTTATCGTTCTTATCCCGGCGTCTGTTTTGGGTGGTACAAATACCCGCTTATTCGTCAGGCTTCTGGAAACGTGGATTTCACCTTTTACCAAATCAATGTCTTCCCATGCCAGGGCGCACATTTCCCCCGGTCTCATCCCCGTATGCACTGCCACAATGATGATCAATGCCAGCTGTCGGGGGAGGGCTGCTATCATAGCCTGGTACTCATGAAGCAATAGTGGGTCGGGATCAGACTTAGATAATTTGAGCCTCGACACGCCTTCATAAGGTGCATGCAATATAAACTGGCTTCGGTTCGCGAGCTTAAGCATTTCTGATAAAACTGCCATCTGTTTATTAACCGTTGAGGGCGCACGGCCTTGCTTTGCCACATTTGGCGTTGCCGGGTTGATTATTGTTCCGGTCAACAGCTCCTTTCGATAATGTAGAATGTCGGCATGCTGAATATCAGCCAGGCGGGTATCTTCTCCCACTATTCGTTTAAGCGTATTAACAACCGATATAATTGAAATCAACGTTGCGCCAGATACCTCCAGTGCTTTGGTATCTGTAAAAAAATCACTCAATTCCCTAAAAGTGGTGACCTTTTTGGTCGTTATGAATTTCTTCAGCGCTTTGGATTCCGGGAAACGCTCCGCATAATTAAACGTTCCGAGTTGTATTTCGCTGGTTATAAGCGCGCGAAGGTTTCCTGCTTTTTTTATGTTCCCGTTCGTGACAGACCAGCCGCGCAACACTTCGCGGCAACGAATGCCGCGATAAGTGAAAGTGATCCTTATTTTTCCGCTATGAAGTTCAACACCTGTGGGAAAGTCCATCACGCTTCCTGTACTAATTGGTTAATCTTTGGAAGGTTGTACCAGAGCAGACCTTTAGAGTTATCAGTTTCCCCGAGAGCAGTAAGGCGCTTGAAGTGCACACCTTCGATCCATAAGTTCAACCGATAGCTTTTAATTTGCCTTTCGGACAAGCCGGTCTTTTCACTGAGTCGCGCTTCAACCATCCACTCTTCGCCGAAAATGATTTGCGACATACATAACTCCGATGCCGCCAGCTACAACATTAGCCGCTGCAGCTGGCTGTTAGTGAAAACGGATAATCAGTTTTGAGTCAGACGTTGCCAGATAGCCGAAACGTATTTGACCTGGTGACGGGCGTCCGCCAGAGCGTTGTGCTGATCACCCTCAAAAGGGATTTCATAGCGAGAGTTCAGCCCAACAGCTTTGCCCAGTTCGACGACGGTACGCACGTCCCTGTAGTTCCAGTGAGGGATCGGGAAGGGCGTGTCGGCCAGCTCGAATGCTGCCTCCAGAAGAGAACAATCAAACGAACTACCATTCCCCCAGAGCTGAACAGTCCTCGATCCGTTAGCCGCGTTTTCAGCAATGAAGTCGAGGAACTGCTCCAGCGCTTCTACCAAACCGACCGTGTCATCCACCACGATTGCAGATCGTGCTTCCGGCGATTGCTTCAGCCACCAGAGGATGGTGCTGGCGTCCGGCCTTGCTCCGAAGGACATCGATGATTCGAGGTTAATCACCTGGTAAAATTCAGCGCCGGTTTTCCCGCTGGACGGGGCAAAGAATACGGCCCCAATTGAAACGATCGGTGCGCCCGGCTTTTTGCCCATGGTTTCGAGATCCACCATCAGGTGCGTGAACATGGTTTTCGTGTTTGAGGTATCATGGCCCAGCTCTTCCAGCTCCTCTTTCAGACCCGATTCCATCGCTGCATAGGTTGCGTCCCCAGCCACGGCGCCACAGTCCGGGCAGCCACCACAGCCGGTGCAAACAGTCTCAGCTACGGCATCTGTTTGCGGATCAACTGCATCAGCGCTTTCGCCTGGTGGAACCGGGTTACCAGCTTCTCCTTCCGCCGGGTTAGTCTCTTCCATCTGCACATCGCTGGTGGTCTCCTCTGTAACCGGTGAACGGTCATCCTTTTCTGGTTGGTTTTCGTTCATCAGACCTTCGATGGAGAACATGCCGCCGCCGAGGTTCTCGACCTGCGGCTGGCTGGCTAACGCTGCTTTTTCCGCTTCAATCTTCTCGTTAATTTCTTTTTCCCAGCTAACCTCTGGGGTGTGGCGAGCCGCCGCCAGCACTTCTACGGTAGGATTCTCGTGGTCTGTTTCGGTCAGGTTTGCATGGATGTATCCAACAAGACGCCCCGGCTGCTTGTAGTACTCAGGGTGAGCACTACGGATCAGCGCAAAAATTGCAGCGCGGGAATAATCCAGAATACCGGGCGTTGCGCGCAAAGCTTCAGACCATTCTTTAAACGGACTGTCATTCGCTGCGACGATAGCCTTTGCCTGGCGGAAAACATCACTTGGAATGTCGTAAATATTGAAATCCGCTGACAGCGTTGCCAGCGCAATCTCAGTATCGAGCCCGTCAAAGTCGGGTTTGTAGTTAGGGTTGCGATCGGTTTTTCCACCGCTGCCCGACTGGGCCGCTGGCACCTCAAGTTCAACAGTTGGCACAGGCAGCGGCATCAACTCAGTTGCCGCGTTGAACTCAGCCGTCATCGTCTGGTTCACGAACTCAAGGTGAGCAGCAGGAGTCAAATGGATGTTCTCCGGCGCGATGCGCACCAGGTTGAAGATGGCTGTGCGGTTCACTGCCAGAATGCCAGGCTGATTGCGCAGAATTTTGCTCCACGATTTCCATGGCTCTTCTTTTTTCTCGATGATTTCTTTGGCGCGGCGCGCGATGCCGCCGGGGATTTCCCGATAGTTGAAATCCATCGGCAGCAGAGCGCAGGCAATCTCGGAATCGAGAGTGTCCAGTGTGTGATACGCGCCTTCTCCACGGTCTGTTACGTACCCGCCGTCGGCATTAGTGCCAGCGTCGGTGCGCTGCACGTGATTGATGCGGTTGCCGGCGGCCCATTCACGCGTCAGGATGCCGCGGTCGATATACGGGGTGGCTACCCAGGCCTTAGTGAACTGCAGAAGCAGGCCAAGCTCATGGCGTTTGTCCATGCTGAACACTTTCCGAATGGCGTTCGTGTAACGCCACAGGTCTTTGGTATCGAAAGCCTTAACTTCTGCAAAGTTTTCAGCGGCGAGCAGCAGGTCCTGGACATAACCATTGTCGGTATCCATTTCCAGCGCATGCAGCTCTGCATTCTCGCTGCGGGTGATGTGGTGGCGCAGTTCGTCCACCGTCAGTTGGGCCAGCAGCTGTTTGCGGAATGGCATTTTGCAAACAGGGTAGTGGGCTCCTCCGGTATCGTGTTCGCTGATCTGCAGGCCATGTTCATACAGGGGTTTAGGGGCCTTATCCCTGGCTGGAAGCTTGCCGCTCTTCCAGTCCTCAACCAGCTGATTGCGATCATCGGCGTTAATCCAGCCCGACATGAAGGCGGCCAGCAGCGCGGGTTCGTGTTCTTTGTCCTGCGGGAAAACGTCTTTGATGGCCTGCACCAGTTTCCACTCAGCATGCAGGCTGAGATCGCCAATATCAGCAACGTCATTTTTGGCCTGCAGCAGGTTCCGGAAGTAAGCATGGCCCAGATCGATCGCCAGTTCGTTGGCAACAATCTGCTGCTCCTGGCTGATCTCCGAAAGGTACTTGTCACCCAACAGATGGACGGCGAAGCGGACAGCCGGGGTGCGATTTTCAAGCAGGGAGGTGTTGTCGGCGACTGCTGTGTCAGTAGAAGTTACAGGCGCGGCAGGCAGATCTGCATCGCTGGTGACCACCGGGGAGGGGGTGGTTTCACCCTGAGTTGCGGCGCCGGGGATCACCTTCCAGGTGCGCTGGTCGTCGGCCAGGGTGTAGCGCTTGCAAAACTCAAAGCAAACAACGCCTTCTTCGGGCAGATCATCCACAACCGGCATGTCTGTACGGATCGGCTTGAGGTAGTCTTTCCCGCGGCCAGTTTCAATGCCTGCATCTTCGAGTGCAACATCCAGTGCAAGATTGGCGCGGGCTTCTGTTTTAAATGTCCCCCAGTAGACGGCGTCGGGTTTACCTGATTTCTGGGTCGCCTTAATATGATAAAAAAATTCCATCTTGGAGCCTCGTTTGGGTGTAAGATACCCAACAGCTAATGAGCGCTGCTTAGGTAGTGGTCATTGGTCAAAACTCGATTCCGGAAAGCTTTGGTCGGCTGACCGGGTACTTAACCCGCCTTGCGCGGGTTTTGTGCTTATTGGGCGCCGGGCTTATTCGCCAGCTGAGAGATAAGCACTCCATCAAGTGCATCAAGCACCGGGTCGAACGTGGTGTTCGACGGGATCTTGCTTACTGCACGGATGACTGCTGAAACTGAGATATCACCTTCACGAAGGCTATATCCGCCGCCTGGTCCTCTTTGTGAGGTGACCAGCTTGCCGCTGCGCAGCCGCTTAAAAATTTGCTCCAGGTAGGAAACCGAGAGCTTCATTTCTTTGCTCAGTGTGGCGAGGGGTACTGGCGTGCCGCAGTAAATTCTGTCCAGAACCGCAACAGCCTGGACAGACGCCATCACTCGTTTCATTCCAAATTCCATGGTCTATCCCTTCACCGGATCCCGGCCGTAGCCAGGGTTATCTTCAATGGCATCCTGCAGAACCTGAATCGCTTCGCCGTATGGAAGGGTCAGTGCCAGCTTAATCGCCGTTCCGAACGTCTCCGCTACCAGTTCAAACTTCTTCGCCAGGCGGTTCGCTTCCTCGGTCTGTTCCTCAACAGCCTCCATTTCAAACTGGTGCTCCTGCCAGACTTCATCCATAACGTCTTCTTCAACTTCACCGCGCAGCGCTTCTTTAACTTCAAGAACAGGCAGGATGCCAATTAACTCCTCTGCCGGTGCGCTGCTGAATCGCAATGCCAGTTCGTTCGCTGACATAAATCCTCCGGAAAAAAGGCCCGCCACGGGCGACGGGCAAAGAGAACTTTTCCAGTTTAACCAGAACAGGTCATCGACTCCTGTCTGGTTGAGATGGCGGGATTACCATCACGATGCCATGTGCACCTGGCATCAGGCTGGCAACAGCCATTGGTCGAAACTCGATTAAAAATGTAACGCTGGCTGTTGGTCGTCAGCCGATTTGTACGGGTAACACTGTCCTTTCGCGTGCTGCTCTGCGGCAGCTGCTTCACAAACCGCCTCGGTGTTATAAACGCCGAGCATGATGTCTGAACATTCCCCGGTGAGGGCGCAGACGGTAACGATTAAGGCGAAAAGCGAGGTCATGCGTTGAGCTCTGGATTACCTTTCTGCGCCATGAAGTAGCAGAACTTACGGATCAGGACTTCAACGATGTTGAGGCGAATAGCCTGCTGTTTAACGGGATTACGTGCGTAGTCGATCATGGTTATCTCCTTGTTGCCCTTTGCGTCTGGCCGACGGAACGGTAAAGCCTGCTGCGCGATAGTTTTTGTCATCTCATCCGGTGTTTCATATGCCGCCGGCAGCTACTACGTGGGCGTCCTGCCTGGATGACTGAATTTGTGAAATCATTATAGACACGTTACGTGTCTACATGTCAACACAAAAAGTGACAGCAATGGGCGTGCGAAAAGGAGACTTAGCAAAGACGCTAAGAGAGCTATAAAAAAACCGGCTCGAAGCCGGTTCAGAGAGGATTATTCTTCTGCAGGTTTGTATCTGCCTTGGAGGTACTTAGCGACGTAATCGTCAATTTCCCTGAGGCGCACTTCGAAGAGGTCAATCATTTTATCTTGTTCGGTAGAAGGAAGCTGATCAAACAGCAAAAGCAGGCGCCGTTGTTTTTCTGGCAATTCCTGACCTTTGTTCTGCTCATCTCCGAAAAGAATAAAACTAGGCGTGGTATCAAGGTATCTGGCAAGTGTAATGGCGTCATCCACACCAATATTCCTGAGCCCTCCCTCGTAGTTCCCTACTCTTGAGGCAGTAGACCAGCCGCACAGCTTAGACAGCTGCGCCTGGCTTAACTTCTTTCGTTCCCGAAGAGACTTGAGTCTCTCACCAATAATTTCAGCCATCGATTTCATTCCGAAATATTACCACGCTCTGTGGCTAGCGAGGTGACACATTCTGAGGTTGACCTTAGACACAAAACGTGTCTAATATGGCGCATAAAATCTGTGTAGGAGTTAACCGTGAACAACATTGCCTTTGAGCGTCAGAAATTAGGATTGTCGCAATCGCAGCTAGCCGAAGCTCTTGGCTGGGGGCGCTCGCGATTATCTAACTACGAAGCCGATCTTAGAGAGCCCGGGCTGTCTGAATGCAGAACCATCGTTGAAACACTTAACGCTTTAGGAGCGGAGTGCACTCTGGACAGTGTGTTTCCAAGCGATCCCGTCACCAAACAGGAAGGATAATCATGCAATCAGTAGCGTTTGAACATCTTAACCGACTGAAACCCGCTTCGCTGAAAACGGAAAATCAGTATGAACCTCGCCGCAGAGACAACCTACGGCGCCAGGCGATCCTGACAGCCGTTCGTGAGTGGGAGCTTACTCTGCCCGGCCAGGCGCAGGACATTGTTACGCAGCTGGTGGCCGAGCAGTGGGCAAAAGAGGGTGGGCGTGGGATCACTGTGAACAAACAGAACCTTTATCGCTACCTGAAAAACGAAACCAATTCCAGCAAGTACACGGCTTATGTCATGCAACTCGCGGACGCGATCAGCATGGCAATGCCGATTGAGATCGCCAGAAAACATGGCCTCCGTCAGGGTAAAACAGATTTCGAGCTGGTGGCCGACGCAATAAAAGAGTGCGGCGAGCATCACCAGGCGAAGTTACTGGGCCTGCCAACCAAGAAGCAGGCGAAAGAGGGCTTTGAAAACCTTCTTGCCAACGCAGCCCTGCTGCCAGGAGAACTGGCTGGCGTGGTGATTGCTCACCTGCAGGCTCTGGCTCCGCTATTTACGTAATCGAGTTTTGACCAATGACCAATAAATCATCCACGGCAGGAGAGCGGTAATGGCTGGAGACTGGATCAAGATGCGTGCTGATTTGCACACACACCCCAAAGTCGTCCGCATTGCGTCCGCTTTGGATGCGGACAGATTGCGCGTTGTCGGCGCACTTCATGCGACATGGTGTCTGTTTGATGCCCACTCAGTAGATGGAGAGCTAGAAGGTTACTCCCCAAAAACTCTGAACGACATGATCGGATTTGAAGGTTTCGCTCAGGCTCTTATCACTGTCGGCTGGCTTGAGTCGACTGATGTAAGTCTTTGTATGCCAAGATTTTCTGAGCATAACGGGCAGTCCGCAAAACGGCGTGCGCAGGAGGCAGACAGAAAACGAAATGTCCGCAAGTTGTCCGCATCGGATGCAGACAAAAAGCGGACCAGAGAAGAGAAGAGAAGAGAAGATCTAAACCCCTCTCTTAACGAGGGCGCGGAAGAAAAATCGGAAGAGGGTCAGCCCCCAGCGGAGTCAACTGCAGCCCGATACCTTGAGGGTCTGGATGAGCCGATCGGTAAATTCACCATGACCAGGGCGTGGCTGCCATCCAGAGATTTTCGCCAGCGCGCGGCGACGTGGGGAATAGCTTTGCCTGACCCTGATTACCTTGTCACTGAACTCGCTGAGTTCGCGTCGTACTGGGAGTCAGAGGGAAAGATTTTCACCCAGGTTCAGTGGGAGCAAAAATTCGCACGGCACATCGTGCTGGTGAGATCGAAAAAACAACCGGAAACCGGAGGTAACGAGAATGCAGGAGTTCGGAGAGAGCCTACAGCATCCAGGGCTGTTCAGCAGATTCAGTCAGCCCACGCAGAGTGGAGACGCCGCCATGGACTTGATGGCAACGGAAACGGCATGGCGCCTGTGGCAGGTCATGGGGGAAATATTCTCGAACCGGTGGACGCAGAAGAATGGGGCGGAGCCTTCAGCTCTCTGGATAGCCCAGATAGGTTCGATGACTGAAAAGCAAATCAAGCTGGTCTGCCAGCAGTGCATGGAGCGTTGTGCCGCTGGAAACACATGGCCGCCAGATCTCGCTGAGTTTGTATCGCTCGTTTCAGAGAGCGGCGCTAACCACTTCAACCTGACTTCGGAATGTGTGATGTCGGAATACCGCCGCTGGCGTAACGAGTCCTACCGGTACTCAGGCAGCGATAAATACCCATGGTCGCAACCAGTCCTGTATCACATCTGCGTTGAAATGCGCAGAACGGGCGTGGAGCGCCAGATGACAGAGGGGGAACTCAAAAAACTGGCAGAGAAGCTGTTAACAAAATGGAGCAAGCACATCAGTAACGGCCTTTCGGTACCGCCGATACGCCGCCAGCTT
Source organism: Leclercia sp. LSNIH1 (assembly GCF_002902985.1). Classification (NCBI taxonomy): domain Bacteria; kingdom Pseudomonadati; phylum Pseudomonadota; class Gammaproteobacteria; order Enterobacterales; family Enterobacteriaceae; genus Leclercia; species Leclercia sp. LSNIH1. The sequence continues at coordinate 2,799,901 of NZ_CP026167.1, forward strand.
GCCGCACCGCAGCACCCGGCAGGGCCAACTCCGGCGCAGCTGCTGATGGAAGAGTACAAACGCCGCAAAGCGGCAGGGTTAACCAACTAAATCGAGTGATGACCAATGACCAAACCATTAACGATGAAAGACCAGGTGGCGATCTTTGTTCGCTACCAGCCGAACTGCGACATCAAGGACGTTGCAGAAGCCCTAGACATGGCAAGCACCACCGCCGGAAAGCACCTGCGTGCGCTGACGGATGAGGGCGTGCTTATCCGCAATCACAACGGAACGCAATACAGTTACACCGTGGCGCCAGGCGCAGAAATTCCTGACGAGGTGCTGCCATGCATGGAACAGAAGGGCGATCCGGCAAAAATTCTCGCTGCTGAAACGAAGGCTAAAGAGCTGGAGAGCAAAGGTCTCTGGCGCCGGGCCGCAACTGTCTACGCCGACATGATGGCGATCGCCTGCAGTTCGCTCGAGGTGGCCCGCTTCGCGCAGTGCCGGGAAAAGTGTCTGCGGCAAGCCAAAAGATAATGAAGGACTACTATTGACTTCACTATTACTTAGCTAAAATCACTAAGTGAAGTATCATGAAAAAAGCTCAGTGCGTAGTGAGACCGAATTCACGAACAGGCATTTTCATTTCGATTATTAATTTAAATAAAACGGCACTAAAAAATTTGATAAAATTTCAACCTGAGGATGAAGTTAAGTTGCCAATATATTAACTGCCCGTAATGATACAATGTCATGCTTAAGTTCAACTATAACGAACTTAAGCATGATATACTTATGAGAATGAAATTCTTGGTGTTGTTAACTATATGAAAGTTATAGATTTATTTTCTGGAGTGGGTGGGCTGAGCTTAGGTGCGGCGAGGGCTGGATTTGAGGTTTCCGCTGCTATTGAGATCGATGAGCATGCAATCGCAACTCACCACGTCAACTTTCCAAACTCACGCCATTTTATGGAAGATGTATCTTTAATAAATGGGCGAGAGTTGCTAAATAGTATTAATATTGATTCTTTGGAGTGTCTGATAGGAGGCCCTCCATGCCAAGGTTTCAGTAGTATCGGTAAAGGCGATATTGAAGACGTAAGGAATGAATTATACTTTCATTTTTTTAGAATTATTAGTGAAATTCAACCATTATGTTTTTTGGCTGAAAATGTTCCCGGCATTATGAATAATAAATACGATCCTATAAGGAGCAAAGCATTCAGTCTCATTGAAAATGATTATTATATATTGCCACCTTTAAAAGTGAAGGCATCAGATTATGGTGCTCCTACCACAAGGACTCGTATTTTTTTTATTGGCTATAAAAAAAGCTTAGGACCAGAACTATTAAGTGTTGAGCATTTCTTACCAAGACAGAATGTCAACCCTATTACTGTTAGAGAAGCGCTAGCAGGTATAGATTTCAATGTCGATTCAAATTGGCAAACTGAAAGTGAAGGTTGGAGAAAAATAAATACAGACTTCAATGGAACATTTTACACAAAATTGTGGGGGGATATTCCATTAGGTGTTGGTGACGAAGAGTCCTTGAGATTGCTTAAGGATAATATTGTCTCGGGGTTTATGGGTACCAAGCATAGCATTGAAATTGAGAAACGCTATGGTAATTTAAAGTTTGGGGAGATGGATCGGATATCCAAGTCGAAAAGACTTGATCCTAACGGTTTTTGTCCGACTCTTAGAGCGGGAACAGGCAAAGAAAAAGGAAGTTTTCAGGCTGTTAGACCAATACATCCCTATCAGTCACGGGTCATTAGTCCTAGGGAAGCTGCAAGATTACAAGGTTTCCCTGATTGGTTCAGATTTCATAATACCAAATGGCACAGTTTTAGGCAGATAGGTAACAGCGTATGCCCATTAGTTGCAGAAGCAATGCTGTTACCATTAGCAAATTTTTGTACTGTAAATAGTCAGAACTGCACCTTAGAAAACCAAGGTATAGCTCTTTGATATTCAATAAACGTCTTTAATTGGTTTATTGTTTTGGGTTCTGTCTCAGAGAGATAGAACCCCATAGCTGCTATGATTTCCTCGGGAGAACTATCAGGTAATTTTGATTCGATTTCAAATCTTTCTTTTAAAGACATGGTGGGAATACTAATGTTTCTAGGTTTTTCCCATGTTTTATCAATAAAAGGCCAATGATCCAAGCGGCTTTTCTTGAAAAAACGCCTAGTCTTTGATTCATCAGATTCTAATATAATTCCAGTTGCGGTTAACATGGTTTGGCCATCGGCGTAAATAAATGATGACAACGGCTGGATGAAAACATCGCTTCTTGTGGACAAACCTCTATGCATAGCCTTCCTTATAGCATGCAATAAAGTTGTAGGATATTGCTTTGTTTTTGTGTGATCCGGTTCAATTGGATACGGGGCATATCTGTCAAGAATAGAACTCAAATTCGCAGCCCTATACTCATGCGGTGTAGATGAATAAGGGGCATTGCTATCGCGGCCAAGAGTTTCAGAATGAGCATTTACCGTTACTTTTATAATATCAAAAGCGTTGAGTTTATTGCAAAGTAACTCGATTTCACCAAGTTGGTCATTCAGCATTGAAGGGAGAGTATAATCTAGCCACACAATATGCCGGGTACGTTTTTTAAAATTGTAGTTAGTTAAAAAGTTTTGACTGGTTTGAGGTTTAGAACCGATATCAATACAGGAATTAGGCATGTTAAATTTTTGCCGCTTATGGGTGTTTTCAACCAATTCAAGCGATATCATTTTATTGATTTTTAATACGCTGTGCATCACTTTAAAATCTTCAAGGAATGGACCCCCAAACCCGGCGTAGACATAATCTGATATGTTTTTACAGTTATTTACCTTAGTAAGTAGATCTATAAAGAGGTTTCGATCAACAGCTTTATTATGCCTAAGATGATAGGGTATGCTATTTCCATTACTCATTTTCTGATGCCTCTTTCAGCATTTTTTCAAATGTTTTACGTCCTACATCCACTGCCGGTATATTTACATCATCAAATAAATACTCTGCAACTTGGTTAAATTCATCTAATTCAACACTATATTTTATCATTTTCGTTTTGGTTGAAATTTTTGGCAACGGTAATGTAGGTTTATAAATCTTGCCACCAAATGGTTTCGGGTTGGTTTTGAGTTCTTTTTTTGGTATTAAGTCGATTAATTCACTCGATGTAGCAGGTAATGATTTGTTACTCATAGATTTAATAGTATTATTGCTATTACCGTAAGATTTCCATTTGTTGGTAAAATGAATAAAAGTTTTTAGACCATCGCGCATATAGTCTTTCACCGCTAAATATAAGTCAGAATTACCATCAATTCCTCTTTTAGTAGTGGTGACGGGCAATAAACTAGCATCATTGGAGGTAAATTTGACTACACCAGCAATACCGATGAACTGGGTATGGTAAGCAGGAACGCCGGCTTCACCCCAGCCTGTAAGTCGTGTTTTATCGGCATAAATCACTACACGATCATTACATATAACTGTCCATCCTGCCTTTTCGCTTGAAGTTTTTGATTCCAAATACTCTTCGTCTTCATTATCAGTTGTTAGATCTCGATAAAAACCAACAGAAAGCTCAATTTTTACGCCATTTTGCTCATTGGTATAGATATAGGGAGTTATGCCATCACCATTTTTGAAGGCACTCTCATTAAATAACAATGAAGTCAAGCTTGGTTTTATTTCTTGACCATTAAGACTGATTTTAAAACCTTTGTTTATTACTATCGCAAAATGGTTCGAAATAATGTTCATAAGATCTGATTGGAATACATGTTTATCGTCCAACAGCTTAGAAATACCATCCCTTATTTTAGTGATGTGTATTCTTGTACCATTTTGACTCAAGTCGGTTGATTTTCTTGTTAGTGGCAAATGCCAGTTGTGATCATCGCTTAGCCATTGAGGGGTTATTTCTACCTCATATTCATCCTGATCAGTTTTAGTTGATACAATTGAATGGGCTCCCATTTTGAACATGGCCCTTTTCATACCGATACCGTAAACACCTATGGTTGGAATGTTGCGTTCTTTACCAAAATTTGTGTTGCCAAGTCTGAAAGCCTCTTCCGCGGCGCGCTTCGCTGAAATACCACCGCAGTTATCTTCAATTATAAATGTATCTTTATCCATAGTAAGATTAGCAAAGAAACCATTGTATTTTTTATCATTATTGAGATTTTTTTCAGATATGGATCTCATTGCACCATCTAGACAGTTGTCAACAAGATCTAAAATTGCATCCGTTAGTTCGATATCTCTTGTTAGCATATCTACGAAGAATTTTTTTGCTGGTGAAGCATTTACAGGATTGGTATTCAATTAATTTCCCTTAATAAACAAATTATAACATTGCAAGAATAAAATACATTACTATCTATGTGACTTTTCATCCATATGTTTTTTTTGATATTAATGCAAGCATTTAGAGTGCCTTGCTGCAACTTATTGTTTGTAAAGGTTTTTATCCAATTTCAACCGTTTGGATTATGCCATTTGCTTGCCTATACAGAGAGGTATCTGACATACGCTTATTAACGTGGCTTAATCATGTTGCTTTAGGAAGTTTACATTAATAGCTTATGTGGTGTGAAATTTTCCTAGACATCAATTGGTTAAAAGACATACAAAAGCAACAAATACCGATATGACACGATATGTCACCGACGCCATATTCTTCAGAATTCTAATCAAACCTTAACCATCATTATTACCTCAATAAAAAGTGTAAAGTAGCTACAGCAAGATTTATTTCAACAAAAACAATAGCATGTGTTTTAGTTTGAATAAATTTTGTGTGATTTATCAACTAATCACAAGGTCATTTCACTGTTTATTCATACAGTGTTTTGTTGTATTGTTTAGACGCTACAGGAAAAAATGAATTTTTCTTCCGGCGAACCTATTAGGAAATTTGCGCCGTTTGTTATTTTGGCTCTGTGAACAGGATTTCTCCCCGCCGGGAGAGGGTATTTGTGGATAGCAAAGTGAGGGGGTTTCGTGAGTGATAGTGAGGCACAGCAAAAGGGTTGGTACGATTTGGTGCGTCGTGACGATGGACTGGTTATGGCGTCATATCAATATGGTCCTGAGGACCGCGTACTGTTTTACCGATACGGCGATAAATTTAGTTGTAGGCCTATGGCTCCTGATGAGCTGATCGGCGATTTATCGATGTTCACCCAGATGCTCGTCAAGGCAGGTTACCGCCCCTCATCCCTTTCTGATATAGTCACCTCGTCAGCCTGAACAACTGACAGCCTGCTGCGCCACTGGAGAGATACCATGGCGCAAAAACCTTCCAAACAAGCACTTAAACTGGTTCCTTCCGGATTCAGCGATTTCTTTTTGCCCGCGCTCGAACAGGTGACGGCATGAAGAAAACCAGCTTCATTCACACACAGCTCACAACGAAAGAAGTGGACGAACTCGAGGCCCGCTATCGCGCCAATGGCGTGCGCACAGTGCGAAGCCTTGATGTCGATCTCATCCACTGGACGCTCACCGCTTATCTGCCTCAGGCCAACAGAGCCCCGCGCCAGGATAAAACCTTCCAGCAAAAGCTCTGGAGGGAAGCGTGAAGACCTACAACATCACTCCGATGGGCAAACCCAGGATGACGCGCGCTGATAAGTGGAAGAAACGCCCGGAGGTTCTCCGGTACCGCGCGTTCTGCGATCACGTTCGGCTGCTGGGCGTCGAGCTACCGGAAGCAGGCGCACACATTACGTTTATCCTCCCGATGCCACAGAGCTGGAGCAAGAAGAAGCGCCAGGAGATGACGGGGAAACCCCATCAGCAGAAGCCAGACAAAGATAACCTCGAGAAAGCCCTGATGGATGCCATCTATGCGGATGACGCCCATATCTGGGATTCCCGCGTGACGAAGCGCTGGGGTGAGGTAGGGCAGATCATCATCGGGGAGATCGCCTGATGCGCGCCTTGCTGAAACCGGTTATTGCCCGGGAGCTGGGCGTTGTGCTGCTGAAGCCCGGCAGCGAGCTGATGCCCATGTTCATTTCAGGGCGCGTGCTGGTGGAGAGCCAGCCTGCCAGCATGGCCAGCTTTGAGACCGGGCGAGTTCCCGATCTGCGGCAACCGCTGGCGGCCAACCCGGCGCTGCGTCCGTTCTTCCTCCACGAAAAGGTGATCACCGCTGCTGGTGGGCTGGCTGGCCTGGAATACTGGTTATTGCGCCACGGCGGCGGCACCTGCCAGTACCAGCACAGCGATTACCACTATCACGAACTGACCACCATGCGGCACGAGCCCGGCGCGATCCTTCTCTGTGGCCACTGCGACAACCGGCTGCGCGAGCAGTACACCGAACGTCTGGCGGAGCTGGCGCGTCAGAACGTCATCGACTGGGTGCTGGATATCGCTCGTGTAGCGCTGGCGCTCGACAAAGCCCGTGAACTATCACTGGCTGAATTGTGCTGGTGGGCTGTTCGTGCCGCTGTCACCGACGCGCTGCCTGAATCCGTTGCCCGCGAGGCATTGCGCCTGCCGGCGGAGAAACAAACGTACCGTGAGAGCGAGATAGTACCGTCGGTACCGGCCACCAGCATCATCGCCGACAAGGCCCGCGCGCTACCTGCAGCACCTGCAGGCGCACCACCAGCCATTAAGCCAGTCGTGGGCGTACTGGTGGATCCCGAGTCCCCGCAGACCCTGATGAAGCGGCCAAAGCGGACCCGCTGGGACAAACCCAAATATCTGGCATGGGTTAAGACGCAGCCTTGCGAGTGCTGCGGCAGGCCGTCAGATGATCCACACCATCTAATCGGCTGGGGCCAGGGAGGCATGGGAACGAAGGCGCACGACAGTCTCGTGATCCCCCTGTGCCGCCAGCACCATACCGAACTACATAACGATCCGGTGAAATTCGAGCGTAAGCACGGTACTCAGCCGGAAATGATAATCAGAGTGCTGGACCGGGCCTTTGCGCTCGGCGTTCTGGCTTAAGGAGCAGTACAGGATGACACCACGTCAACGCCGCATTCATATCGAAGGTCTGGGTAAAGCAGCTGCAGCGCCGAGAAAAAGTTACCTTGGGAAGTTCACACCATTGAAGAGCGTCCAGTCTGCCTGGATCAAATCTCTGCTGACGGTCTGGGGAGAATGCGTCGGCGGGAAAACCCGTGCGCAATACCGCCTGGAGAACTGCAGCCAGTTCTGGTCTGAGGTCAAGCAATCGGAGTGGTCGGACAGTCAGCTATCGCGTATCACTGAGGCGCTGGGGCAGGCAAGGGAAGAGGGGTTCCGTGGCGTACAGGCAGCATTGCGCGCCCGGTCCATTCTGTGGCCGGTAACACTGTCTGAACTGATAGAAGAGAGCGAGCGCCATGATGATGCCGACTTTATCGAACAGATCATGCTGAACACCTTCGACCAGCGCGATCCGGTTTATGTGGTCGGCCTGCAGTTTTACACCACCCGCAAGAAGATATCTGACATCACCCGGGAGTTGCAGCACGTAGCCCCCTGGCTTACTGACGGAGAAGCGCGTAAGCGGGTGCGCTGGTGCCTTGAAATCTTCCAGGCGAAGGTATTTCTGGCTGTTCGCCGACAGATAGAAGCCGGTCAAAAGTGAGATGTATGTTAAATATTTTTCAAATAGAGTTGAAAACGGGCCAGAAAAATGAATAATCCATTCATGCTTGGCAGAGCTGCGCCACGATGGCAGCGTCGAAAAGCCTAAACAAACAAATCCTGAAACCTCGCTCCGGCGGGGTTTTTCCTTTTCTGAGGTCACCGTTTGGTGGCCTTTTCTATTTCAGGCTCCCGGAACCCCCATCACTCGTCTCGTCGTTAATTCATCCGGAGAGCCTGATCTCCCTCTGATATGGAAACCATATGTCCGAACCACTTTCCGGCAGCGCCACGGCGCATGCTGCGGTTACGACTGTCACCTTTGCTGGATTCTGGGCAAACACTGAGGCTGGCGTAATCCTTGGGGCGCTGGCCGGGGCGCTTATCTACGTTCTCACGTCCCACAACCTCAGCATTCTTGAACGTTGCCTGTACGGTGTTGCTGCCTTCATCTCTGGCATCCTCGGGGCGGCGACCGCCACACGGGTAATCAACAAGGTCATTGGTAATTTTGTGCCAGGCATCGACGGTGCGGGAATTCCTGAATCTCTCGGCGCCATGGTCTCGGCGGCATCGGCGATCACCATCGTTCTTGCCCTCAAAAAGCGCGCTGAGAAGAAGGCGGCTGAGGAGGGGAAATGATTCTGACTCCATTCGTACTGCTTCAACTGCATGCGGTGGTCGCATTGATTACGGGCCTGCTAATTGCTGGCTTCAACCGTGGCGACCGCAAGCATAAACGTCATTTCTCGGCGCTGGCATATCTGCTGGCGCTGGCGTTCTTCTCGATCCCCATCCGTATCTGGGTTGGTGATTACCTCTACATCGACCGCTCAGAGCTGGTGGTCAACATCGGGTTTCTGATTGTGATGCTCCTCTCCCGGGGGAACATCACAGGCAAAAGGAGCTGACAGTGAATCAACAGCAATTCGAAAAGGCAGCTGGTGTAAGTGCCGGGCTGGCTTCGCGCTGGTATCCGCATATCGATGCGGCAATGAAAGAGTTCGGCATCACCGCAGTTAACGATCGGGCCATGTTCATCGCGCAGCTGGGCCACGAATCGGCAGGCTTTACCTCGCTGGTGGAGAGCTTCAACTATTCGGTCGACGGCCTGAAGAAAACCTTCGGTAAACGCCTGACGCCTTACCAGTGCGAGATGCTGGGCCGGGTTGACGGTAAGCAGAACGCCCACCAGCCGCAGATTGCTAACCTGGTATACGGCGGCCGCATGGGGAACGTCTTCGAGGGCGACGGCTGGAAATATCGTGGCCGTGGTCTGCTGCAGATCACCGGGCGTGAGAACTACACCAAATGCGGCACTGCCTTGAAGCTGGATCTGGTGAGCACTCCTGAGCTGCTAGTGCAGGAACGACACGCTGCCCGGTCGGCGGCCTGGTTCTTTGCGTTACGCGGCTGCCTGCTGTATTCCGGCGACATCGTGCGGGTCACGCAGATCATCAACGGTGGGCAGAATGGGCTGGCTGACCGCAAAGTACGTTACAGCCGGGCGCTGGCGGCGCTGTCATGAAGCTGCGTTATGTTCTGCTGGCGCTGGTGGTCATTGTCTCGGTTACCGGGGCGCTCGCCTGGCGTTCTGGCTGGAGTGCGCACGCTGACCATATCAACGCGCTGGCGGCAAAGAAGAAGGAAAAAGCCGAGAAGGCCATCCAGCCGGTTGAAGAGAAAGCCGCCGTGGCCACCGCCGAGTCCAAAGTGATTTACCGAACCATTACCCGCGACGTGGTGAAATATGTTCAGTCTCCGGATCGTATTGTGTGCCAGTTTGACGATGATGCTGTGCAGCTGCGCCAGCGTGCAATCGACGCTGCCAACTCCATCAGCGGATTTGATGCAGGCGCCGTGCAGGGGAAGTAACGCTGGCACCAACAGCGATGACGATCTGCAGGCTGATATTGAAACCGCCCAATGCCTGCGCCAGCTGCGCCTTGACAAGTACCGCTGGCAGGCCTGGTACAACGCTGTGAAATGAATATCCGGACTCCCAATAGCAAAATACATATGTGGGTTGGCTTAAAAAATATCTTCATGCAAAAAAGCAGAGCAATATGCTATAGCGGAAGCATATATGCCAATATATGTTCCATCCTGCGGTATAAATACAACCATTCCTTTTTTTTGAGTTTTTATTTTTTTTTAACGTATAGACTCAACCCACCTTATCTGAATAGTCATTCAGACTGGTGTATCGGTTAGCATTCAGTCCTTGCTCTCCCGGGTGGCTCCGGAGCATCAAGACTTGAACGATGAGCGGTACTTATAAAGGCCATGCATTTGCATGGCCTTTTCTAAAAATTAGCGTTTAGCGATGTCAAAAACACGTTTGCCTTAAGACAGACGTATGACGGGATTGAGGCAAATCTATGAAAAAGGTTCTGGTCTTCTTTAATTCAAGCCCTGCAGAGGTCGTTGAGACTCTGGAGGGTGTTACTACGATTGCGAGAAATTATCCTGGTGGCGAAGAAATGCATTTGCCAATATCACTTGCAGGCATTCACTCAATTACGGGCGATCAGATTGAAATATATGTCGCTTCTGACAGGGAGCTTTCGCGTGATGAAGTTGTAAATGCAGTGAATAAATTTCTGTAAAGTAGTTGAAACCTGGCTTTAAAAAGAAATTTTGTGTTGCAAGCGAGCTTTTACGGAAATGAAACAGGTTGGTGAGAATATTTCCGCTAACATCAAACTATGGTGAATCCCCCTAAGCGGTGGGGCTAATTAACCTGATGACTCTTCTTCACTGGCGCTCATCGTGAAAGTCTGAAGCAGCGGGTCACGGGTGGTTAACCCAAAGGCTCACCGGGAGGCACCCGGCACCATATGCCAAAAGCCCCTGTAAAAATTCAGGGGCTTTTTTTTGCCATTATTATGCGCAGTGACATCATAACGTCGAAATTTAACCTTAAGGATGTGGCTTAACGAGAATAAAAAATTGCCCTCTTCTTGAGGGCAAACGAGTCTACTTACTGTTCGTTCTTATGATTGAACTACACAACGTGGTATCAGTGCTCTTTCCTCCTGTAGATCCCCCTGTTGTTACAGGAGCCCTACCTCTAACTCCTTTTAATGCTGGCAAATAAGCTGTCAACAACAAGCGACCGCCTCTGGCTTTAAGACTAATCTCAATCGCGTGTACCCGAAATCAGTATTGCTCAACACCCTCATTAAGCCATTGGCATTAGCTGGTGGTTTTTTATTGCCATCACCGTGGGAAGCCCCATCGTAATGGCTGTAGCGGATAAATCGGGAATATACCCTATCGGGGATAAAAACAAGCCTCGCCGTGTCGGGGCTTTTTTATGAACTCTTATAGGTAAATCAAAATGGCAAAGAACTATTATCAAGACGGCAATACGATGGACTGGCACAACGGGACAACAAAGGCTGTGTTGTCGGGTCAGCCGGTCATTGTCGGTGCGATTATCGGCATAGCCCAGCATGATGTTGCAGTGGACTCAGACGGTGAGTTGATGATGACCGGTGTGTTTGTATTGCCGAAGGTTGCAGGTGAGACATGGCAGCGTGGCGCTCGCCTCTGGCTGACGAAGGATGGCAAGCTAACCAGCAGCCAGAAGGACGGGACGGATGATAATGCCCTGGCTGGTACTGCATGGATCACCACCAATCCAAACGACCCAGAGGGGCGCGTCCGCCTTGGCTTCTGACACGAAAAAATGGCGTAAATGGACGTTTAGACGTCTAAATAATGCCATTTTGTCATTAAGTGATAATCATTATCGTTTGGGTCCTCCCGGAGGGGTGGCCTGCCACGAGGCGGCGGGCACGCGGAAAACGGCTAGTTTTCGTGATCCAGGGTCATCATCATCATGTGCATAACTGTATGATTTTTATCAATGCCATTTTGCAATGATGTCGAATCGTTCAAAAAGTGTTCACCATCATGGACCAGGAGCTCTCCACCCTGAAGCTGAATATCAATCAGCTGGCAGGGATCACCGGCGTTCATCGCCAGACCGTTGCCGCCAGGCTTAAGCAAGTCGAGCCTGCACTGGGCAGCAACAACAAACTCAAACTCTATCTCATCACCGATGTGCTGACCGAGCTGATGGCGCCCGTCGTCGCGTCCAGCGCCGAAGATATGACGCCCTCGGACAGGCTCGCCCACTGGAAAGCGGAAAACGAGCGGCTCAAATTCGAGCAGGATACCGGTCAGTTAATCCCGGCTGATGAGGTGGCCCGTGAATTTTCTGTCATGGCAAAAGCTGTGGTGCAGGTGCTGGAAACGCTGCCGGATATTCTGGAGCGTGACTGCGCGCTTAACCCCGCAGCTGTCAGCCGCGTGCAGAGTGTGATTGACGATCTTCGCGACCAGATTGCGCAGCGCGTGCTGGACGCAGAACCGGAGGAGGATGAGCCAGAGGAGGACTGATGGCGAAGCGGGCATCTGCCCGGGGGATCCGAAAGGATGTCCCTGGAATACTTCGTGCCCCACGCCGCATGCTGGTGGCCGATGCAGTCAGTAAATTTATGCGCGTGCCAATGGGTGCCGGTAACTCCGTTCCCTGGGATCCGAACCTGGCTCCGTATGTACTCGAGCCAATGAACTGCCTGGCGTCGCGCGAGTATGACGCAGTGGTGTTTGTCGGCCCGGCGCGAACCGGGAAGACGATTGGCCTGATTGATGGGTGGGTAGTTTATAACGTGGTCTGCGACCCGTCTGACATGCTGATCATTCAGATGACAGAGGAAAAGGCCCGCGAGCACTCGAAGAAACGACTGGATCGCACGTTCCGTTGCAGTCCGGAAGTGGCAACCCGTCTGAGTCCCCGCAGGAACGATAATAACGTTTACGACAGGACATTCAGGGCGGGTAACTATCTCAAGATAGGCTGGCCGTCGGTCAATATCATGTCCTCGTCGGATTACAAGTGCGTCGCCCTGACCGATTATGACCGCTTCCCGGAGGATATCGACGGGGAAGGTGATGCATTTTCCCTGGCCTCCAAGCGTACCACCACGTTTATGTCGTCCGGCATGACGCTGGTGGAGAGTTCCCCAGGCCGGGACATCCGCGATACGAAGTGGCGCCGGAGCTCGGCGCATGAAGCCCCGCCAACAACCGGCATTCTGTCACTGTACAACCGCGGCGACCGCCGGCGCTGGTACTGGCCATGTCCGCATTGTGGTGAGTTTTTCCAGCCTGAGATGACGGCGATGACCGGTTACCGGGAAATCAGCGATCCGGTAAAGGCCAGCGAAGCGGCCTGCATCCATTGCCCTTCCTGCTCCGGGGTGATCACCGCCGACCAGAAACGTTCCCTGAATATGAAAGGTGTCTGGCTGCGTGAGGATCAGCAGATCGACAGCAGCGGAACAATAACGGGCACCGGGCGGCGGTCGCGTATCGCATCGTTCTGGATGGAAGGCCCGGCAGCTGCATATCAGACCTGGGCCCAACTGGTTTACAAACTGCTGACCGCTGAACAGGAGTACGAGGCGACCGGCAGCGAAGAAACGCTGAAGACGGTCATTAACACCGACTGGGGACTCCCGTATCTCCCGCGCTCAAGTATTGAGCAACGCAAAGGTGACGAACTGCTGCAGCGCGCCGAACCGGTTGAACGGCGGCGCGTGCCTGCTGGCGTCAACTTCCTGGTGGCGACCGTCGATGTTCAGGGCGGTAAAAACCGGCGATTTGTGGTGCAGGTTGTTGGCTACGGCGCCCACGGCGAGCGGTGGGTGGTTGACCGGTACAACATCATGCAGTCGATGCGCACCACGCCCGATGGTGAAAGCTACCACATCGATCCTGCCAGCTACCCGGAGGACTGGGATCTGCTGCGCACCGATGTGCTGGAGAAAACCTGGGCGCTTGATGGCGAACCGGGCAAGCGAATGAGCCTCATGGCCATGGCCGTCGACTCCGGTGGTGAAGATGGCGTTACCGACAATGCCTATGAGTTCTGGCGGCGCTGTCGCCGTGACGGTCTGCAGCGCAAAGTCTGGCTTTTCAAGGGTGACAGCCAGACCCGGGCGAAGCTGATTACCAAAACCTACCCGGATAACACCGGGCGTTCTGCCCGGCGCGCGAAGGCGGCCGGTGATGTCCCTCTCTACCTTCTCCAGACCAACGCACTGAAAGACCGGATCAATAACGCGCTGTGGCGCGATGTGCCGGGGCCGAACTACGTGCATTTCCCTGACTGGCTGGGAGGGTGGTTTTACGACGAACTGACCTATGAGGAGCGATCAGCTGATGGGAAATGGACGAAGCCTGGTAAGGGGGCTAACGAAGCGTTTGACCTTATGGTTTACGCGCATGCCCTGGTCATTCTTCATGGTTACGAAAAAATTAAGTGGCCTGATGCGCCTGTGTGGGCGCGCCGGGAGAGTTATCTGGTGGTTGAGCCATCGCCAGACGCGCCTCCAGTGGCACCGCCGCCGGTTGCAAAACCGCCAGTATCAGAGCCAAAGGCTACGAAGCCAGCCCGTGAATCGGCATGGTCATCATCATCAGGAGGCTGGGTGTGAATCTCAATGATATTCAGGACATGGTCCGCCGTTATACCGAAGCGGAAATGGCGGTCCTGCAGGGCAAGTCCATCACGTTTAATGGTCAGCAGATGACCATGGAGAACCTGAGTGAGATCCGGAAGGGCCGCCAGGAGTGGGAGCGAAAAGAGGCTGCTGCCGCGGCTGCCGCAACGGGCAGGGGTGGCTCGTTTAAACTGGCGAGGTTCCCGCGATGAGCGCCCTGGATAATCTGATAGGCATGTTTTCCCCGGGCTGGAAAGCGGAGCGCCTGAAGTCGCGCCTGATGATCCAGGCATATGAGGCTGTCATTCCTACCCGGACGCACCGGGCAAAACGCGAAAACCGCTCCGCGAATCAGTTGACGCAATTCGGCGGGCGATCGCTGCGCGAACAAGCCCGGTGGCTCGACTGTAACCACGATCTGGTGATCGGCATCCTTGATAAACTCGAAGAGCGCATTGTGGGGGCAAAAGGCATCATCGTGGAGCCGCAGCCCCTGATGAGTAACGGGGGCATCGCTACTGACCTTGCTACACAGATCCGCGCCAAATGGACGGAGTGGTCCGTTTCTCCCGATGTTACCGGGCAGTTCACCCGACCAGTGCTTGAGCGCCTGATGTGCCGGACCTGGTTACGTGACGGCGAGGTGTTCGCGCAGCTGGTCAGTGGCACCGGGAACGGTCTGTCGCCTGTGGCAGACATTCCTTTCTGGATTGAGGCGCTGGAACCGGATTTTGTGCCGATGGAGCGGACAGAGCCGGGTCAGAAGTTGTGCCAGGGCATTTACCTGAATGACTGGGGCCGCCCGACCCGATACATGGTCTACAAAAACCTGCCGGCGGAAGGCATGCGCCAGGGAGATACCAAGGATATTCAGGCGGAGAACATGCTTCACCTGAAGTTCATGCGCCGCCTGCATCAAATCCGGGGTAACTCACTGCTTGCCGGGGTGCTGATGCGTCTTTCGGCGCTGAAGGAGTACGAGGACGCTGAACTGACTGCTGCCCGCATTGCAGCGGCACTGGGCATGTTCATCAAGAAAGGCGATGGTCAATCCTATCCGGAAGATAGTGCGCAGGGCTCCCGGGAGCTGAACATTGAACCCGGCATGCTGTTTGACGATCTCCGCCCGGGTGAAGACATCGGCATGATCAAGTCAGACCGACCAAATCCCAACCTCGAAACTTTCCGTAACGGGCAGCTCCGTGCTGTGGCTGCCGGTTCGCGCGGTAGCTTCTCCAGTATTGCCCGCAACTATGACGGGACATACAGTGCGCAGCGCCAGGAGCTGGTGGAGTCAACCGAAGGCTATTTCATTCTTCAGGACGCATTCATCGCTGCGATCACACGACCTATGTACCGGGCCTGGCTCAGGATGGCGATTGCTTCAGGCGAGATCACGGTCCCGAAAAATGTCGATAAAGCCACGCTCTTTAGCGCCGTGTTCTCCGGGCCCGTTATGCCCTGGATTGACCCGGTCAAAGAGGCGAACGCCTGGAAAATTCTGCTGCGTGGCGGTGCTGCGACAGAGAGTGAATGGGTGCGCGCCCGCGGCGCAAATCCTGATGATGTTAAGCGCCGCCGTAAGGCGGAGGTTGACGAGAACCGTAAACAGGGGCTGGTGTTTGATACCGACCCGGCAAATGACAAAGGAGACACTCGTGTCCAGGAAGAAAAACCGGGTAAAGAACCGCCCGAAAGCCCAGGCAAAAAATAGCTGGTTCCGTATGCAGGCCAGTTCGGAAAACGAAGCTGAGATCTATATCTACGACGAGATCGGCTACTGGGGGGTAACGGCGAAGCAGTTCGTCGCAAACCTTAAGGCGCTGGGCGACGTCACTCACATCAAACTGCATATCAACTCCCCTGGTGGCGATGTCTTTGACGGTATCGCCATTTTTAATGCCCTGAAATTCCACGGCGCGGCGATCACCGTTTATATCGACGGTCTGGCTGCCTCAATGGCATCAGTTATCGCCATGGTAGGAAACCCGGTCATCATGCCGGAAAACACCATGATGATGATCCACAAGCCGTGGGGTTTTGCGGGTGGTGATGCTGATGACATGCGCGACTATGCCGACCTGCTCGACAAAGTGGAGTCGGTGTTGATCCCGGCATACGCGCAGAAGACGGGCAAAAGCACCGAAGAAATTGCGGCAATGCTGGAGGATGAGACCTGGCTCTCCGGCACTGAATGTCTGGAGCTGGGCTTCGCTGACCAGGTCACACCATCCTTGCAGGCAATGGCCTGCATCCATTCGAAACGTATTGAGGAATTTGAAAAGATGCCAAACAGCATTCGCAACATGGTCACCCCGCCGCGCAATACCGCTACGCGCGAAACACAGCAGCCAACTGCCACCCAGCCGGCTCCGGCGGCAGGTGCCAGCGAAACAGATATCCGTGCGCAGGTTATTGCGGAGCAAAAGGCACGCGTGAACGGTATTCAGGATCTCTTCGCCATGTTCGGCGGAAAGCATCAGGAACTGCAGGCTAAATGTATTGCCGATCCAGAGTGCTCGGTCAGCCAGGCGAAAGATGTTCTTCTGGCAGAGCTCGGTAAAAATGCCACGCCGTCCAACACCACTACGCAGGGGCAGGCCCATGTGTATGCCGGGAACGGTAACTTTGTTGGCGACGGGATCCGCCAGGCGCTGATGGCGCGTGCCGGTTATGAAAATGTTGAGCGTGACAACGTCTATAACGGTATGACGCTGCGCGAATACGCCCGCATGTCCCTGACCGAGCGCGGCATCGGGGTCTCCAGTTACAACCCGATGCAGATGGTTGGTTTTGCGCTGACGCACAGCAACTCCGATTTTGGCAATATCCTGCTCGATGTCGCCAACAAAGCGCTGTTGCAGGGCTGGGATGAAGCGGCAGAGACCTTTGAACTCTGGACCAAAAAAGGCCAGCTGTCTGACTTCAAAACGGCGCATCGCGTCGGCATGGGCGGCTTCCCGTCCCTGCGTCAGGTGCGAGAGGGCGCGGAGTATAAGTACATCACGACGCAGGATAAGGGTGAAACCATCGCGCTGGCCACTTACGGTGAGATCTTCTCCATCACCCGCCAGGCCATTATCAACGATGACCTGAACCAGCTGACTGACGTTCCGATGAAGATGGGCCGCGCTGCGAAAGCGACAATCGGTGACCTGGTCTACGCCGTGCTGACCGGTAACGGGAAACTTTCAGATGGCAAGGCGCTCTTCCATGCTGACCATGCCAACCTTTCAGCTGGCGCCATCAGCGTTGACAGCCTGGATAAGGCCCGCCAGAACATGCGCAAGCAGAAAGAGGGCGAGCGCGCCCTGAACATTCGTCCGGCCTACATGCTGGTTCCGGTGGGTCTGGAAACATTAGCCAGCCAGACCATTAAGTCAGCAAGCGTGAAAGGGGCTGATATCAATGCCGGCGTGGTGAACCCGCTGCAGAACTTTGCCGAAGTGATCGCAGAAGCGCGTCTGGATGACGCCGACCCGGCGGCCTGGTATCTGGCTGCCGCACAGGGCACCGATACCATCGAAGTGGCGTACCTCAATGGCATTGATGCCCCGTACATCGACCAGCAGGAAGGTTTCACCACTGATGGTGTTGCGACGAAAGTCCGCATCGATGCCGGTGTGGCGCCGCTGGATTATCGCGGTCTGGCGAAATCATCCGGTAAGTAATCACCCCGACATTGAACCGGCCCGTAAGGGCTTTTTTTATATCTGCAACATGGCCCCGGCAGGGGCCATACGGAGAGCTCATGAAGAATTTCGTACAGGATGGTCACACTATCGATTTGACCAACTCGGGGTCGGCGGTGATCGCCAGTGGCACGCCGGTTGCCGTGGGGGATGTTCTGGCGATCGCTATCGCTGATATTGCCGTCGGCGAAACTGGTACGGGCCTCACCAGTGGCGTCGTTCAGTTGCCGAAGCTGGCGGCGGATGATATCGCCCAGGGCAAGACCGTGTACTTCAAAAGCGGGAAAGTGCAACTGGAGGCCACCGGCGCGACACCGGCCGGGAAAGCCTGGCAGGCTGCCGGTGCGAACGTCGCCGCCGTACTGGTTAAGCTCAATGGCTAACCCCTTCGACGCGATGGTGGCCCGTATGGACGCGGCCACCGTCAATCTGATGGCGGATAAGGTCACGATCAACGGTGCCAGTTTTGATGCTGTAGAAAGCCAGTTTGTCGCAGAAATGGGGCCGCTGGTGGGGGATGGCCTGTCACTGGTGGTGTTCTCCCCGGCAGTGTCGCCACGCAAAGGCGATGCCATTCACTGGAAAGGCCAGGACTACACCGTTACCCGTAAGCAGTTGTTCAACGGTAAGCCACAGATCTGGATTGAGTAATGGAGGCTCTATGTCCATTAAAGGGCTCGAACAGGCGATCGCTAACCTGGAAAGCATCAGCAAAACCGCTGTGCCACGTGCATCCTCTCAGGCGGTGAACCGTGTGGCCACCCGGGCCATCTCCCGCAGCACCCGTCAGGTTGCGAAGGAAACCCGGGTGCAGCGAAAACTCGTCAATCAGCGTGCACGCCTGAAGAAAGCCACGGTACGTAAACCGCAGGCCACTATTCGGGTCAACCGGGGCAACCTCCCGGCGATCAAGCTGGGCGTGGCCAGCGTGCGTCTTTCCCGGCGAAAACGTGACAAGGCCGGTGTCCGAAGCGTTCTGGTCATCGGGCGGTTTCGCTTCCCGGGCGGATTCATTCAGCAGCTCAAAAACGGGCGCTGGCATGTCCTGCGGAGAACCACCAAAAGCCGCTACCCGCTCGAGGTGGTGAGCATTCCTCTGGCAGCGCCACTGACTGAGGCCTTTAAACAGGAAAGCACCCGCCTGACTGCCACCGATCTTCCAAAAGAACTCTCAGCGGCTTTACGCAACCAACTGAGGATAATTCTGACCAAATGAAACATCCCCTGATCCGCCAGGCGGTGCTGGATGCCCTGAAAGCGGGCGTTACTGACCCTGTCACGTGGTCTGACGGCCGTCCCGCTGTACTTGAGTCCGAAGATCTCCCGGCTGTCGCCGTCTATATCACTGACGCGCAGTCCACGGAGGAATCAATCGACGAAGATATCTGGCGCGCCACGCTTCATATCGAGGTGTTCCTGAAAGCGAGCGAAACGGATACCGCGCTCGATACCTGGATGGAAAGCAAAATCTATCCACAGCTCAATGCACTCCCCGGCCTTACCCCCTTAATCGAAACCATGTCTGCTCAGGGCTATGACTATCAGCGAGATGACGAAATGGCGACGTGGGGATCGGCTGATCTCAAATACTCAATTTCATACGTAATGTGAGGTAATCATGCCAACTCCAAGCCCGCTTGAACCCGTAAAAGGTTCAGGCACAACGTTCTGGATTTACACAGGCACAGGCGATCCCTATGCCAACCCGACCAGCGACACTGACTGGACCCGCACTGCCAAAATCAAAGACCTGACGCCAGGTGAACTGACAGCCGAGTCTTATGACGACACCTACCTTGACGATCCGAACGCGGACTGGGCCAATACAGCGCAGGGGGAAAAGTCAGCCGGTGAGGCTAGTTTCACCCTGGCGTGGAAGCCGGGGGAATCAGGGCAGCAATCTCTGGTGGACTGGTTCTATAACGGCGATGTGCGCGCCTACAAAATTAAATACCCTAACGGGACGATTGACGTCTTTAAGGGTTGGGTAAGCAGCCTCGGTAAAACGATCCCGGCGAAAGAGGTCATCACCCGTAGCGTGAAGATCAGCAACAACGGCAAGCCATCGCTGGCAGAAGAAAGCCGTACCCCGGCCGTGGCCGTCACCGGTGTAACGCTCGACAAGTCTACCCTTGCGGTTGCTGTCGGCGCTAAAAACACAATCAATGTTACGGTCACGCCTTCCGGTGCTACTGATAAAACCTTCCGTGTAGCCTCGTCTGATCCGGCTAAAGCGACTGTAACCGCCAGCGGTAACGTACTGACTGTGACGGGTGTTGCTGCAGGTACTGCTGAAATTATCGTGATGATGAACGATGGTCTGAAAGTCGCGATCTGCCCTGTCACCGTTTCCTGACCGGCGGGGCGCTTGCCCCGTCATTTTTACTGGAGCATCCCATGAGTTTTCTGAAATCAGAGCCATTTACTTTTAACGGCAACACCATTGAGTTGTTTGAGCTGTCCGCGCTGCAACGTATCGAGCATTTGCAATACCTGGCGCTGGATGAGAAATCCCTGCCAAAAGACGAAGGGGAAGAGGGTTATCTACCGTTACGGGTTGCCAGCAATATCCGGCGTGGTGCCCGGCTGATCGCGATGTCACTGTGGCAGGGAGACACCTCAAAGAATGTTGATTCTCTGCACCATGAAGTTCTCTCCGGGTGGTCGCCAGCAATGATTGGTGCCGGAGAACACTTCGTTAAAAATCTCTCTGACATGCTGCCTCTACAGGAGCCAGAGCTGACCAGCGGTGAGGAAAACGAAGACCGCGCTGCTGTGGATGAGGAAGTGAGCGCGGAAAAGCGTTAGCCGGTGAGCTGAGTTTTGTGATGAAACTGGCGCGTGAGTTCCGGCGCCCGGACTGGCGCGCGATGCTTGCCGGCATGTCTTCGACTGAGCTGGCTGAGTGGGGGCGTTATTATGAGCAGCAGTATTTTGAAAACGATTTGCTGGATGCGCATTTCTGCCGGCTCAGTCATCTGGTTGTGTCTCTGATGTGCCCGGATACTGAACTAACCCCGCTTAATTTCAGCCTCCTGAACCCGCCTGAGCCGAAAAATTTACCGATGGATGATGATGTAATGATGTCTGTGGCGGAAAGCCTGGGAGGAGTGCGCTATGGCACAGTCAGTGGGTGATCTGGTCGTTAACCTTGACGTTGATTCGGCTAAATTTACCGAACAGGTGAATTACGTAAATAAGCAGCTGAAGGGGACGGGTAAAGCGGCCAACGATGCCGCCCTACAGGTTCAGCAGGCATTTTCGAAGCAGGAGCTGGCCGCAAAACGAGCCGGGATTTCTGTAGGCCAGTACAGTGCCGCGATGCGAACCCTACCTGCGCAGTTTACTGACATCGCGACGCAGCTGGCTGGTGGGCAAAGCCCCTGGCTCATCATGCTCCAGCAGGGCGGACAAATTAAGGACCAGTTTGGTGGTCTCCGGCCCATGTTCAGTGCTTTGCTGGGAACGATCTCACCAACCATGATCGGAGTCGGGGCACTCGCCGCTGGCACCGCAGCGCTGATGTATTCGTATTATCAGGGATCGAGCACGCTCTCAGAATTTAATAAAACGCTGACATTGACCGGTAATACTGCTGGTCTCACAGCTGTTCGCATGCAGACCATTGCAGCGGCCGGAGAAAAAGCGGGGCTTACATTTAACCAGACCAGTCAGGCGCTGACCGCGCTTGTAACTGCAGGCGTTCACGCGGGTGCAAACTTCGAAGAGCTTGCGATCTCGGTTGCGAAATTTACGGATGCATCCGGTCTGCCGGTCGATAAGGTGGCTGAAGCATTTGGGCGCATGGCCAATGATCCGGCGTCAGGGCTGCTGGCGATGGCGCAGCAGTTTCACAACGTCACGGCTGAGCAGGTTGCATATGTTGCCGCTCTGCAGCGCGCAGGGAATGAAGCAGGAGCACTGCAGGCGGCAAACGAAGCAGCAACGACCGGGTTCAACAAGCAGACTGCCAGCATCCGCGACAACATGGGCACGATTGAATCCGCCGCAGATTCCCTTAAAAAAGCATTCAAATCCATGTGGGATGCGGCACTGGATATCGGCAGGCCGGATACCTCTCAGGAAATGCTGAGTAAGGCAGAGGCGGCCTTTAAGCGGGCGGATGAAATCTGGAATTTGCGTAAGGGTGATCGTTATGTCAACGATGACGCGCGCGCCCGCTTCTGGAATGACCGTGAGACTGCCCGCCAGGCGCTGGACATGGCTCAGCAACAGGCCCGCAATTCTCAACTCGCCCAGGAAAATGCCAGTCGTGAGGCAGGACTGGAAGCCGATCGCCTCAAGTACGCACAACAGGCCCAGGCGAATTACAGCAAAACGCAGACGGCACTGGAGAAGTACACCGATCGCCAGAACGAACTGAATAAAGCGTTAAAAGAGGGGCGGATTCTCCAGGCTGATTACAACATCAATCTGGCCGCGGCGAAAAAAGAATATGAGGACTCGCTTAAGAAGCCGACGAAAACGAGGACGCCGGGCGGGACGAAACTTACCGACAATACCAGCGCTCAGACCATCGAGTTGCAAACCCAGCTGGAGGTATTACGCCAGCACTCTGTAATCAACGACAAAATCAGCCAGCAGCGCCAGCAACTATGGAAAGAGCAGGCCAGATTTACGGTTCTTGAGCAGGCCGCCAAAACCCGCAACTTAACAGATGATGAAAAATCCCTTCTCGCCAGCAAGGACAAGGTGCTCGCCCAGGCGGAAATCAATGCAAGGCTCGGCGATCAGATTGTTACCCAGGAGCGCCTCAATCGACTGCAGGATACCTCGCAGAAGTACGTAACTCAGATGAGCGAGAAAACACGGGCGCTGGCAGAAAGTGCGGGTATGAGCAGCCGCCAGACCCAGCGTCGCCTTGAGGAAGCGCAGCTGCTGCAGGGCTGGAAAAATGCAGGGGGTAATGAAGGGGATCAGCAGTACCAGAACGAACTGAATGCGCTCAGGAATTACTATGGTGAACAGGACGCCCTCCGCCAGAACTGGCAGGCTGGCGCCAAAACGGCCTGGGCTGACTATGTTGATTCTGCTGACGATGCCTACGGGCAGGTGAAATCGCTGGCCGCCGCCACGTTTGACGGAATCGGACAGAGCATGGCCGACATGCTTACGACCGGTAAAGGAAAATGGTCAGATTTCACAAAATCCATTCTGTCGATGATGGCGCAGATCCTCGTGAAGCAAGCCATGGTCGGGGTGGTTGACTCCGCCTCTACAGCTCTTGGTTTTGCCACTGGCGGATTTACGGGTTACGGCGGCAAAAACGACCCGGCCGGTATTGTCCACCGGGGGGAATTTGTCTTCACCAAAGAGGCGACCAGCCGGATCGGCGTCGGAAACCTGTATAGCCTGATGCGGGGATATGCCAGCGGTGGCCTTGTGGAAGGTGGTAAGGGCATCGCCACGCCTCTGGGGGTGAGTGTTTATGCTCCCGTCACGGTTACCCCTTCCCAACAGAGTTCGTCGTCAAGTCAGGCGAGTAGTGACGCAGCCGGCAGGGCCTATCAGCAGGTGGTTGACCGATCTATCCGGGAGGGGATCGCCCGGGAAAGCGAACCTGGCGGAATCATCTGGAATCTGAACAACGGGAGGCGCTAATGGCTATCGAGAAATTCTCCTGGCCCATTCAGTCGGCCAGTCAGCCAACCACGAAAAGCAAAGACACCATCCGGAAAGCCCAGTTTGGTGACGGGTACACGCAGGTCAGCGGATCGGGAATCAATGACGAGACGTTAACCTATGAATATTCCTTTACCGGAAGACCGGATAAAGGGCTGCAGATTTACGCTTTTCTCAGGCGGCACAAGACGAAGTCATTTTCTTTTCAGCCTCCGTTCGGAGAGCTGGCGCTGTGGCGTGTTGAAGCTGACAGCCTGCAGAAAGTGGTGAAGGGAAAAACCGTAATGTACATTTCAGCCACATTTGAACAGGCCTTTGCTCCATGAGTCTTAATCGTGATTATCAGAAACTGGAGCCGGGTAGTGAGGTCCGTCTCTTTGAAGTTGACGGTACCGGCTTTGGGGTATCAGACGTTATGCGTTTCCACTCCCACAATATTGCGCATACGCCAGCGGAAATTGAGGCAGCGGGCGGGGATGAGACCAGGCTACCCGCCAAATCCATCTGGTGGCAGGGACAGGAATATAAAGCCTGGCCCTGCCAGATTTCCGGCATAGAAGCGTCCACCAGTAGTGGCAACGCCAAGCCTAAGCTGTCGGTCGCTAACCTGGACAGTTCTATCACAGCCCTGTGCCTGGCTTACGACGATATGCTGCAGGCGAAAGTGACGATCCATGACACGCTGGCGCATTACCTGGATGCCAGAAACTATTCAGAAGGCAACCCAACAGCCGACCCAACCCAGGAAAAGCTGAAGATATTTTATATCGATGCGAAGAGCAGTGAGACCAACGAGGTGGTTGAGTTCATTCTGACAAGCCCAATGGACCTGCAGGGGCTGATGATCCCCACCCGGCAGCTACATTCTCTTTGTTCGTGGTGCATCCGTAATAAATATCGCTCAGGGGATGGATGTGATTATGCCGGTACCCTGTACTTCGATAAAAATAACAATCCGGTAAGCGATCCTTCACGCGATGAATGCAATGGGACGCTGACTGCCTGCCAGTTACGGCATGGTGCCGATAACGAGCTGCCTTTTGGCGGTTTCCCGGGAACCTCTCTTATCAGGAGCTGACATGCGACAAAAGACGCTTGATGCCATCCTGGCTCATGCAGCTGCGGAGTATCCTCGCGAATGTTGCGGGGTGATTGCACAGAAAAGCCGGGTGGAGCGCTATTATCCCTGCCGTAATCTGGCCGTAAATCCTGAGGAGCATTTTCACCTGTCACCAGAGGACTATGCCGCCGCCGAAGACTGGGGGACTGTAATAGCGGTTGTTCACAGCCATCCTGACGCCACCACCCAGCCAAGCGAACTGGATAAAGCCCAGTGCGATGCAACCCTTTTACCCTGGCATATTGTAAGCTGGCCGGAAGCAGACCTTCGTACCATCCAGCCCCGCGGTGAGCTGCCCCTGCTGGAGCGTCCGTTCGTGCTGGGGCATTTCGATTGCTGGGGGCTGGTAATGAGCTATTTCCGGCAAACCCACGGAATTGAACTGATGGATTATCGGGTGGACTATCCGTGGTGGGAGGATCAGTACCCTGAAAATTTTTATCAGGATTGCTGGTATGAATGCGGCTTCCGGGAGTTCAGCGGTGCTCCGCGCGCGGGAGACATGGTGATCATGCAGGTGCAGGCGAATAAGTGGAACCATGCGGGGATTCTGCTCGAAGGAAACATTCTACTTCATCACCTGTACGGCCATCTTAGCCAGCGTGTTCCTTATGGCGGCTACTGGCAGGAGAGAACGATGAAGGTATTACGTTATAAATCTCTGTGATAATATTTCTCCAAATCAAAAGGAGAATTGACATGAAACTGACGATTTTATTTCTGGTTGCATTTGGTTTAGTGGGGTGTAGTGCGAACTCCTTACAAAAAGGTGAGCCTGTTTATATGGCGTACTCTTCAAAAAATGCAGGCCAAATTAACAAGTGTTTGGCTCCGAAGTGGCAAAACCTTCATCCTCAAGCAAATAGTATTGAAACAGAAACCGGATATAAAATATCGGCGGCTGATGATTTGTTTGGTGTGCTATCTATGGCTCTAATAGATAACGATGACCGTGGCGGGTCCAGCGTTAAAGTATATGCAGCCAGTAAAGGAATTGGAAACCCTTGGGGTAACGCTGCTAAATCGTGTATTTGATTATTCTCACTAATTAAGTATTCGAAGCTGGATTAAATTTTAAAGGTTGTCTACTGTCTGGTAATAAATGACACCATTAATATGGCCCGAAAGGGCCTTTTTTATTGAGAGGTGATATGACAGATGTTTATTCTGAAAGAATGATTAGTATTGAGCTTTACGGGCCATTGGCGAAAATATTTGGTAAATCGCATAAGCGATTAGTTAAGTCTAAATCAGAAGCGATTCATTCAATTTGTAAGACCGTTGATGGTTTCGAGAAATATCTTAATACTAGCAAGTCTCGAGGTTTGACTTACGCCATATATGAAGGCAAAAAAAACATTGGTGTAAATGATCTCGACTTTCCAATAACTGAGGATGTAATACGCATTGTTCCAGTAGTTATTGGAAGTAAAAAAGCAGGCCTACTGCAAACTGTATTGGGCGCTGTATTGGTAGCCGTTGGGGCATTAGGTGCAACATTCGGTCAAGCATGGGGCGGAGCTGCCTGGGGGCCTGCTGCTATGAAAATTGGCGCGGCCATGATGCTTGGTGGGGTAGTGCAAATGCTTTCGCCGCAGCCTGCAGGTTTAGCCAGTAAACAAAGTGCAGATAACCGCGCATCGTATGCTTTTGGCGGCGTAACAAATACTGCCGCTCAGGGGTATCCGGTTCCCTTACTATATGGCCGCCGGCGCATCGGCGGAGCCATTATTTCCGCTGGGATCTACGTAGAAGACCAGCAATAAAAATAATCCTTCTTTCAGGCCACCGTCGGGTGGTTTTTTTATGGGCGCAATATGGCTACAGCAAACGCGATTAAAGGCCGCAAGGGCGGCAGCTCCAGCTCAAGAACACCGACCGAACAGCCTGATGATCTGCAGTCCGTAGCGAAGGCAAAGATCCTTGTTGCGCTGGGAGAGGGGGAGTTTGCAGGGCAGCTCACCGGAAAGAATATTTATCTGGACGGTACACCGCTGGAAAATGCAGACGGCTCTCAGAACTTCGGTGGCGTTACATGGGAGTTCCGCTCTGGAACGCAGGCGCAGAAATACATTCAGGGTATTCCCGGTACCGAAAACGAAATCAGTGTGGGCACCGAAGTTTCAAGTGCCAATGCCTGGACGCGCACCTTTACCAACGGCAAGCTGTCGGCCATTCGTCTGCGTTTGAAATGGCCCTCTCTCTTCAAACAGGAGAAGGACGGCGATCTGGTTGGTAACTCAGTAAATTACGCCATCGATCTGCAGACCAATGGCGGTACATGGCAGACGGTACTCAATACGAGCGTGACCGGTAAAACCACCTCAGGGTATGAGCGCAGCCATCGCATTGACCTACCGCAGTCGGGCAGCACCTGGACAATACGTATTCGAAAGCTTACCGCCGATGCGAACAGCGCGAAAAGCGGCGACACCATGGTGCTGCAGAGTTTTACTGAGGTGATCGACGCCAAGCTGCGATATCCGAACACCGCTCTGCTGTACATCGAATTCGACTCGAGCCAGTTCAACGGCTCGATCCCCCAGATATCATGTGAACCCCGCGGGCGTGTGATTCGCGTTCCTGATACTTACGACCCTGAAAACCGGACGTATACCGGGACATGGACCGGGGCGTTTAAGTGGGCCTGGACCGATAACCCCGCATGGGTTTTTTACGATCTGGTGGTCACTGAGCGTTTCGGTCTGGGAAACAGACTCACGGCGGCGAATATCGACAAATGGACGCTGTATCAGGTGGCCCAGTATTGCGATCAGATGGTACCGGATGGAAAGGGGGGAAGCGGAACCGAGCCACGCTATACCTGCAATGTCTATGTTCAGGACAGGAATGAAGCCTATACCGTGTTACGTGACTTCGCGGCCATCTTCCGCGGCATGACATACTGGGGCGGAGATCAGATTGTGGCGCTGGCGGATATGCCCCGGGATGTGGATTACAGCTATACCCGCGCTAACGTGATTGATGGGCGTTTTACTTACGCCAGCAGTACATCCAAAACGCGTTATACCAATGCACTGGTCTCATGGTCCGATCCGGACAACGCCTACGCTGATGCGATGGAGCCTGTATTTGAGCAGGCGCTGGTGGCGCGGTATGGGTTTAATCAGCTCGAAATGACAGCTATCGGATGCACCCGGCAGTCCGAGGCGAACCGGAAAGGGCGCTGGGGTATTCTGACCAATAACAAGGATCGCGTCGTTTCCTTTGATGTCGGACTGGACGGCAATATTCCTCAGCCCGGGTACGTCATTGCTGTGGCCGATGAATTGCTATCTGGCAAGGTGACTGGCGGTCGCGTCAGCGCAGTAAATGGCAGGGTCATAAAGCTTGATCGCGTCCCTGGCGCAGTTGCTGGCGACCGCCTAATCCTGAACCTGCCTTCCGGAGCATCTCAGGCACGCACTATCCAGTCGATTAACGCTCAGCAGGTAACAGTCACGACTGCTTACAGCGAAACGCCAGAACCTGAAGCTGTCTGGATTGTTGAATCGGATGCACTTTACGCTCAACAGTACCGTGTGGTCAGTGTTGCTGATAACAATGATGGGACATTCACCATCAGCGCGGCCGCGCATGATCCGGATAAATATGCGCGTATCGATACCGGAGCTATCATCGATGAGCGTCCGATCAGTGTGATACCGCCGGGCAACCAGGCGGCACCCACAAACATTACCATCGACAGCTATTCAGTGGTTCAGCAGGGGATCAGCGTTGAAACCATGCGCGCCAGCTGGACGGCTGTGCCAAACGCCATTGCTTATGAAGCGCAATGGCGCCGCAATGACGGGAACTGGGTAAATGTGCCGCGCAGCTCTACCACCTCGTTTGAAGTTGCGGCGATTTATGCCGGGCGATATCTGGTGCGCGTCCGCGCCATTAATGCCGCTGAAATTTCTTCGAAGTGGGCCACCTCCCTTGAAGTAACGTTAAAAGGGAAGGTCGGCGCGCCGCCGGTACCCATCAACTTTCGGACGACGCCATTATTATGGGGCGTGCAGCTGGACTGGGATTTTCCTGCAGATACAGCGGATACGTTGCAGACCGAGATTCAGTATTCCACGGACGCCGCCGGCACGAATGCGATGTTGCTTACGGATGTGCCTTATCCGCAGCACATGTATCAGCAGCTGGGCCTGAAAGCCGGGGTAGGGTTCTGGTACCGCGCGCGGCTTGTCGACCGCACCGGCAACCAGTCAGCCTGGACTGACTTCATCCAGGGTAGTAGCAGCTCGGTTGCCGCGGATTACCTGGTGGATATCGATAACCAGATCAAACAGACCGACGCCTACAAAAACGTCGTAAAAGAAATAACTGACCTGGGTGATGACCTTCAGTCAGCGCGCGATGACATCACCACAGTCACTACAGAGTCGGCGGCGACCAAAGCGGGGCTGGCGCAGGAGGTCACGGACCGTAAGAAAGCCATCACCGACGAGGCAACGGCGCGCGGGCAGGCGCTACTGACCGAGAAGAACGAGCGTCTGGCAGATATCAGCAACGTCAACCAGACGATTCAGACCAGCACCGAATCGCTGGCGCAGCAGATCGCCCAAGTGTCAGCCGGCACCGGTTCGCAGTTCGACCCGGCCAAAATCTGGTACTTCGATTCGACGACAGAGGGCTGGTCCGGGAACGGGACGCCGACCATTGTTGATGGCTGGCTGCGTCCGGCAAACCATGCCTCTGACCCCTGGGTCGCGTCGCCGGGGTCGCTGGGCATAACAGCTGCGGCGTATCGCTTTCTGAAGCTTCGTATCAAGAAAGTGGGTAATCCCGCCTGGGTAGGGGAAATTCGCTGGCGCAATACGGCTGGTTTCAACGACACCAACCGGTTCACCGTGGCGGAGCCCGCTTATAACTCTGACGGCGTCGCCACTCTTGAGTGTGACGATATCCCCTGGCTGGCCGACACGACGATTAACCAGATTCGACTGGACCTGTCCATCAAGCAGGATGCGACGAACTACTACCTGATCGACTGGGTGGCGCTCGGGCGGCCAACGCCGGGGGCCGGGATGGCCGCGCTGCAGCAGGAAACGACAGCTCGTGTTGCTGGCGACCAGGCGGAGGCCACGGCGCGCGAGACGCTGGCGACGCAGATCCGGGGCGGCTATACCGGAGACGACCCGTCAAAACTGGCTTCGGGGCTGCTGTATACCGAACGCCAGGCGCGCATCACCGCGCAGGAAGCGGAGGTGACAGCGCGAACTCAGCTGGAATCGACAGTAAACGCCAACAAAGCCAGCGTGACGCAGGAGCTGGCAACGCTGACGACGGAGCAGGAGGCGCAGGCCACTACGCTCTCGGGCCTGCAGACTACTGTTGGTAAAAACTCCGGCGATATTACGCGCATCGATAAAGCCGTCGCTGATAACAACAAGGCGCAGACCACCGCGCTGGCTGCGGTGAAGGCCACGACCGACCAGAACACGGCGGACATCAGCACGGAAACCACGGCCCGCACGGATGGTGACAGCGCGCTGGGTCGTCGTATCGACAGTCTGAAAGTTGATGTGGATGGCAATACCGCAAGCCGGGACGCCGGTATCATCGGTAACATCACCAACGCGCTTGCCAACTTCACCGCTTTCTCTGATCAGCGAGTCACGTTTGCTGTAGCCGACATGAAAGCGATGGCCGAGATCACCGACGTCCGGAAGACCTCTGCGGATGCCACAAGCGCCGTTGCGGAGCAGGTCACCTCGCTTAAGGCCACGGTTGAACAAAACGGCCAGACCAACGCTGCAGCCATTACGCGCATTGATAAAGCCGTTACGGATCTGGAGAGCGCCACCGCGACCAGTATTGAGCAGGTGACGGCTGCGATCGGCGATACCAATGCCAACGTCCAGACGACCAGCCAGGCTGTAGCTGACATCAACGGTAAGCTGAGCGCGCAGTGGGGCGTTAAAGTCCAGGTGGAGGCGAACGGCATCAAGCGCATCGCGGGTATCCAACTGGGCATTGATGCCACAGGCTCCTCTAACTTCCTCGTCAGCGCCGACACGTTCGCGGTTTATAATCCGACGACCACAGGACAGGAGTTGGTGTTCGCGGCGACCGGCGGCCAAATGTTCTTGCGATCGGTGTTTATCCAGGATGGTTCCATTGATAACGCCAAGATTGGCTACCAGATAAGTTCTAATGACTGGAACGATCTCGGCCCATGGGACCCGAACGGGCGCGGCTGGTGTATCCGCAAGGATGGATCGGCTTATTTTAATAGCGTGACAGTCAGAGGGACTGTTTATGCCACCAACGGGAGCTTCAAAGGAAGCATCGAGGCAACCAGCGGGAGCTTCAGGGGCACGGTAGAGGCTACGTCTTTCATAGGGGACGTGGCAAACGTAGGTATAGCGCCGGATGCCTACATATCAGGCGCTGGCGTAGCATCAAGTTCAATTACCTTTACCGACTCATCCTCCTCATCGCTGGATAAATCGGCTCTGCTTGAGGCAATGGTTTATGTCACATCTATCTCTGGCACAACGTCCGTAAATATCACCCTTAACATTAACGGGAATGTTCGTGATATGGGCTCTATCAGCGTGCCTGCCGGGACGGGAGGACTCTGGGTGACCGTGCGTCATGCGGTTCGCAATCTCACGGCCAGCGTGATTACAGGGACCATTTCTGTTGTTGGTAACGGGACGGCAAGTAAGCGAATTGCCGCTCCGACACTGACCATTACCCGGGGCACCGGCTCCTTCTCCTGATCCTCATAACCTCAGACCATCTAACCCAGCTCCGGCTGGGTTTTTCATTTTAAGGACATCATGAATGGCCACACTTGATGACGATTTAGCAAAAGCCGTCTCGGAAGGGTTTCGCCTGGCGCAAAGCAGTATCATCAACCAGGATCTGATTTTATCCGGGACAGGTGACGTCACCGTAACCCTGGCTGACGGCTCGAAAAAGACCGGACCCAGCTGGTCGAAGCTGATCGCTGCAGCGACCGCAGCTGGAACCAGCGCTGCCGCAGCCAAAACTTCCGAAACGAATGCCCTTGCTTCAAAAAACGCAGCTGCAACCAGCGCCACGAACGCGGCAACGTCTGAGGGTAACGCTCTCGCATCGAAGAACGCTGCCAAAACCAGCGAAACGAACGCGAAAACGTCTGAGACGAATGCCAAAACGTCGGAGACCAACGCAGCCGCCAGCGCCAGCAGTGCCGCAGCATCACTGGCCGCCGCGCAGTTGCTGACTTCTGTGCCCTATGAGGAAGCTCCATTCCCTGATGTGTGGGCACCGCTCAATGATGACCTGCGGCTGCTGGCCGGTTTCGCGCCTTATGACCGGTTGACGATTTCCGGCCAAGTGCTGGAACTGCCGACAAAGTCACTAACGTTTAGTCGGGCAACTACAGCGACTTATATTGATAAATCCGGGGTGCTTAGAATAGCAGCAATTAACGAGCCGCGTTTTGAGAAGGAGGGTTTATTAATTGAAGGGCAGAGCACTAATTTAGCGGTTTATTCATCACCGACTCAGGATTATTCCAGTTACTTTCGTAGTGGCGCAAACAATACACGAACGTTTAAACCCGAGGGTGGCGTTCTGCTTACCACATTAACGGATACAGGTACCTGGTGGGAGCAGAATATAAATGTGGCTAATTATGACCCAACAAAGCCAGCGTCCGTGTCCTGTTATTTAGAATTTCCCGCAGCAGCCAAGGTTAGAGTAATGCTAATGCGCTACTCCAGCGAGGGCGATATTGCGGCAGCATCCATCACAGCAGCGCCTGGTGTTAATAAAGTTTCAGTGCCTGTTCTGGGTGGGGCTGTAAACCAACGCCTGGGCTTGCGAATTACGGTTGATGCCGGAACACCCGTTAGCAGTGTGATTTTCATTGACCGTATGCAAATAGAGGGATCCGCTCAGGCGACATCTTACATTCCTACAAATGGATCAGCTGTAACCCGAGCAGCTGACGATTGCACCCTGCAACGCTCAGGTAATGATAACTACTTTGGGCCTGTTACTTTTGCAATGGAAATCCACTGCAACGGGAAAACGGTATCGGGTGCAGATGCTAACAGCCGTAGGGGGATTTTCAGCTATTACCCATCGTCCACCGAGTGGGTTTTCGCCTCGCTTAACTCTACCCAAGGCGCCGCAGGAAGGCCCATGTTTTGTTATGCAAGCCCCGCGCTGGTGGGGGGAGCAACTGAAATAGACGATGGGGCGATCCATAATATGGCGTTCGTCTCTGACACCGTAAATAAAAAGATATTCACAGACGGCGCGGTTATCACATCGGACACCATAACCAGACCGACGCCAGGGAATGTTGGCGCATCTAACTCCACGATTTATATCGGAAGGGGGGCAGGGTCGGCTGCCCCAGGTGTTCGAATGCTTAACGGACACATCCGTAATCTCCGCATCTGGCATCGCGTACTTACAGACAATCAAATTAAAGGACTCCGCTGATGAGAGATTTATATCTGCGATTTGCAGACGCTGACGAAATGCGCACGCAATTAATCGCGGCGGGCTTTATGGATGATAAAGAACAGGGCGGTTTATATCACCCTGACATCAGTCTCGATGTGATCGGCATTATAGCTGTCCCCACAGAGATTAAAAATCCGGAGGCAGAAAACGAAATCATTAAGTACGTCAACGAACCCGGGTATCACGCCAATTTGCGCGTGACAGACGACTCGCTGGAGCTGGCGTCATTAGACGCCTTCGCAGTCTTCCCTGACAACCCGAACCGGGTATGGGCATAAGGAGCACAACATGGCAAACAGAACAGACAGCATTAGCCTGGCCGCTGCGGACATCGCCGGGCTGAAGTCAGGTGCGCAGCGGGATGTCGGAACGTCCTCAGGAAACGTGATGGAGGTTGGCGCTTTTGGACTGGGCACCAGTAATCTGGTGAGCATCAGCCAGGGTGATCGCAAAGGGTTTGGCGCTTATAACGCCAAGATGCTGCTGGGCGGCATCGACAACAATACTGCAGTACTGGGCATGCCCTTTGATGCCTCAACCGCATTTCAGTTTTGCTTCCCGGCACGCCTGGATGTGCCGCCTGAGTTATACCTGAGATTGCTCAGTTCATCTCCAACATATGACGGGAAAATCTGTAAGGTATACACCGATTCCAATACCACCAGAGCAGCTGATGGCACGTTAAAGTCAGCATCTCCGATCGTCAAAGTTTATGCCGACGGCTCTTCGGAAACGAACTATGAATCTGAGGGCGTGACCGTAACGCGCCAGGGGGAAGGCGTTTATCTCATCACGGGCTGTCTCGGGCTTAATGCGGATGCGGCGTGGGGTGGTATTGATGGAGGGTTTGATATCCCCAAAGACCGCAATCGCCAGCCGCTGATCTGGCTGGATTACAAGGTAAACCCGGACGGTTCGGTGCTTGTGAAAACGTATCATAGGACTCACCCGGGCGCGCCGGAGTTCGCCCGTAACGAACGGGAAGGTTTTAACGAAGGTGACCCAATCGACATTCCAGCGGATCAGTATGTCTCCATCCGTGTGGAGATGCCGGTGGACAGCATCTGGAATCAGCGCCAGCTGGAGGCCGCGACTGCTATGGCTGAAGCACAATCTGATGAGGGTCATGACGTTCAGCCGTAATTATCAATAGGCGTTGCCGTATTGATCTGCACTACCTTTAAAACTACTGTATATAAAAACAGTAATAAGGAGTGCAGATCATGCCCCGCCGTTCCGACATTCACGCCGCATTTGTGGCCGCAATACAGCTAAACCCCAAGGGCTATCGGTGCTTACGCACAGAAGACTTTATCCGCGAACTGGCAAAGGTCCACTGGCATTTCAGCCGGGCCGACGCCAACGAGTGGATAGAGCGCTACCAGCCCGACTTCACCGACAAGACAACTGACGGAACCGACAATCACTACTGGATCCTGCGCAATATGGGGAGGGTTCACTAATGGGCTTTCCTTCACCGGCGGCGGATTACACCTCCCAGCGGATGACACCGGAACTGATCTGTGGCGTAGGCATCGATACCCGCATACTCGAAACTTCATCCGGGTACGCACTGATCGAGCCAGTTACCCGGTTAGTGCAGGGACAGACTCTGCTGATCCTCATTGGCGGTCGAACGCAGTTTGCGAAACTCAGGGGAAGGGCATTAATCACGGATGATGGCGAAGCGATTGAGGGGGAGGCCGCAGAGGAAGTGGAGGTTCTGGGGCGCGTGACGTTCTTCATCAACAGCACTGATGCTGATGACATTCCGGTGTGAGAAGTAGCGTGTTTTTGGGGGCGAAATTGGGGGCAAAAGTCATTTTGGGGCGTATTTTGGGGCGAGGAATTGACCAACATTGCCCGATATTGTCCATTACTGTTCTTTTGCAACTAACTGATTTTATGATAATTAAATGAATTTTCTGAAATTATAAAATCAGTTTCGTAGTTTAACGCTGATTATGTTGCGGAGGGGATAAACATTTCGTAAACCGGGGGAAAGGAACCCTCTTTCCGGGCGGAAAGAGGGTAAAAGCGTTATTTCAGCTCATCAACCATCGCGATAGCGCGACCGATGTAGTTTGCCGGGGTCATCGCTTTCAGACGGGTTTTCTCCTCTTCTGGCAGGGCCAGACCGTCGATAAACTGCTTCATGCCTTCGGCATCGACGCGCTTGCCGCGGGTCAGCTCTTTCAGTTTTTCGTACGGCTTCTCGATACCATAGCGACGCATTACGGTCTGGATTGGCTCCGCCAGTACTTCCCAGTTGTGATCCAGTTCGTCGAGCAGACGCTCGCGGTTCACTTCCAGCTTGCTCACGCCCTTCAGGGTGGATTGATAGGCGATCAGCGCGTAGCCAATGCCCACACCCAGGTTACGCAGCACGGTGGAGTCGGTCAGGTCGCGCTGCCAGCGGGAAACCGGCAGTTTGCTGGCCATGTGCTGCAGCAGCGCGTTTGCCAGGCCCAGGTTGCCTTCGGAGTTTTCGAAGTCGATTGGGTTGACCTTGTGCGGCATGGTGGATGAACCGATTTCGCCGGCGATGGTCTTCTGCTTGAAGTGGTTCAGGGCGATGTAACCCCAGATGTCGCGGTCGAAGTCGATCAGAATGGTGTTGAAGCGCGCGATGCAGTCAAACAGCTCGGCAATGTAGTCGTGCGGCTCAATCTGGGTGGTGTACGGGTTCCACTGGATCCCCAGAGAGGTGACAAACTCTTCGCTAAACTGGTGCCAGTCCACTTCCGGGTAGGCGGCGATGTGGGCGTTATAGTTACCCACGGCGCCGTTGATTTTACCGAGGATCTCCACCTGCTCAAGCTGGCGGTACTGACGCTCCATACGGTAGGCGACGTTCGCCATCTCTTTGCCGATGGTGGACGGGGTTGCAGGCTGGCCGTGGGTACGGGAGAGCAGCGGGATATCGCGATACTCCACCGCCAGGGCTTTCACCGCGTCGATGATTTTGCGCCAGTAAGGAAGTACGACTTCTTCACGCGCGGTAGAGAGCATCAGCGCGTGGGAGAGGTTATTGATATCTTCTGAGGTGCAGGCGAAGTGAATAAATTCTGATACCGCGTGCAGGGCCGGAACGCTTGCCACTTTCTCTTTCAGGAAATACTCAACCGCTTTCACGTCATGGTTGGTGGTGCGCTCAATGGTCTTAATGCGTGCGGCATCTTCTTCATTGAACTCTGCGACGATTTTATCGAGGTAATCGTTTGCCTGGCTGTCAAAAGCAGGAACTTCCTTGATTGCTGCCTGCGCGGCCAGCTTTTGCAGCCAGCGTACTTCAACCTGTACACGGAATTTCAGCAGACCATATTCGCTGAAGATCCCGCGCAGCGCGCTGACTTTATCGCCGTAGCGTCCATCGACAGGGGAAACGGCGGTCAGTGAGGATAATTCCATAATTCGCAACTCCGGGAGGTTAACAATGAGCAAGAATTTGTTTTGCCTGAGTGGTCAGGCGATTACGAGAAAACATGAGCTGCAGGCGGCCACCGCCGACCTGTTGCCACAGTACCGCGGCACGAATACCGGCGAGCAGGGAGGCGCGTACTTTGGCCTGCACCTGCGGGCTTTGCAATACGGCAGGGGAGCCGGTCACCTGGATACGCGGCCCCAGTGGGCTGATGACATCCACATAGATGCCCGCCATGGCGCTGAGTAAGGTATCGGACTGCAACTCGAAATGGTCCAGCTGGCGCTGCAGGCCGGTAATGCGCTCGCCGAGAGTATCCATCGCCCCTTTGGCGGCATTCAGCTTGCGCTCCAGCACCATCATGCTGAGGGTATAACGCGTCAGTTCGGCGTTGAGCCCCTGACGGTTGCTGGCATTTAACACGCCGAGCAAGGTTTCCAGACCGAGACGAAGATTCGCTTCGCTACCACCAAACACGCCGAGGGTGGAGCTGGGGTTCAGATCCACGACGCTGTTGAGCGAAACGTGCAGCGCGTCAGCATCGCAGTGACCCTGATGCGCCAGCTGTTGCACCAGACGGGCAGACTGGCAAATTCCTGCCAGCGCCAGGGTGATGTCATAATAGTTCTTCGCCACACTTGCTCCTTTCTGTGTGTTATCGCATTAAACCGCGGTCAGCGGCAGGCGTTGTTCGATGATACCGCCGCCAAGGCAGATTTCACCGCTGTAGAAGACAGCAGACTGACCCGGGGTCACGGCGGCGACCGGCTCGTCGAAACGCACCTCAATGCGTTCATCATCAAGCGCAGTCACGGTGCAGGGGATATCGGTCTGACGATAGCGGGTTTTCACCGTGCAGCGCAGCGTGCCTTTCAGCGGCTCGCGGTCGACCCAGTGCAGCTGTTGGGCAATCAGCCCGACGGACATCAGACGCGGATGGTCATGACCCTGGGCCACAATCAGAATATTGTTTTCAACATCTTTATCGACGACGTACCACGGATCTTCGCTACCCTCTTTGATACCGCCGATACCGAGGCCCTTACGCTGGCCCAGGGTGTGATACATCAGACCCTGGTGCTCGCCGATGGTATCGCCATCCACGGTCACGATCTTACCCGGCTGGGCAGGGAGATAGCGGCCCAGGAACTCACGGAATTTGCGCTCACCAATAAAGCAGATCCCGGTTGAGTCTTTTTTCTTCGCAGTAATCAGATCCAGCTCTTCGGCGATTTTACGCACTTCTGGTTTTTCCAGCTCGCCCACCGGGAACAGGCTTTGGGCAATCTGTTCGTGGCCGAGGGTATAGAGGAAGTAGCTCTGATCTTTGTTACCGTCGAGCCCGCGCAGCAGCTGGCTTTTGCCGTCGACATCCGCGCGGCGCACGTAGTGGCCGGTGGCGATGTAGTCAGCACCCAGATCTTCAGCGGCGAACTCGAGGAAGGCTTTAAATTTGATCTCTTTGTTGCACAGAATATCCGGGTTTGGCGTGCGGCCGGCTTTGTATTCAGCCAGGAAATGCTCGAACACGTTATCCCAGTATTCTGCGGCAAAATTGACGGTGTGCAGTTCAATGCCGAGCTTGTCGCATACCGCCTGGGCATCAGCCAGATCCGCGGCGGCGGTGCAGTATTCCTCGCCATCGTCCTCTTCCCAGTTCTTCATGAACAGGCCTTCAACCTTATAGCCCTGTTGCAGCAACAGCCAGGCAGAGACGGAAGAATCGACGCCGCCGGACATGCCGACGATCACTTTTTTTTGGCTTTCAGACATTGGAATACTCACGACATTGAACTTCAAGGCGGCGTATTCTATCACGCGCCCCCGGCATTGACACCCTCTGTAAACGGCCAGTTAAATTCGCCGATGGTCTCCAGCGGCAGACGCTGGCCGGTCAGGTAGCTGCGAATGCTCTCCGCAACCAGCGGGGAGCGCAGATGTGTTGCGTTAAGGATGGTGTCGGCATCCACCCACAGGCAACGATCGATGTCGCTGTCGTGCGGCTCAGTGGCGCACGTTTCGTTAAGCTCAATGGCGAACAAAAAACGGATAAACGGCGTTTTGTCCGGCGCGATCCATTGATGGAGGCGGATGAAATGCTGCGGCCTAGCATGAATGCCGGTCTCTTCCCACAGCTCACGCTGCGCCGCCTGGACCAGCGTCTCGTCGGCTTCCAGGTGGCCCGCAGGCTGGTTCCAGAGCGCTTTGCCGTTGATGGTCTCTTCCACCACCAAAAATTTGCCCTGGGCGTGGACAATTGTGGCCACTGTGACATGCGGTTTAAACATGAGGCTCTCCTTGTTCGGTAACGTCCCGCCACTCACCGTTGGCGAGGTTATCCAGCGTGTAACTGCCCATGGCGTAGCGGATCAGGCGCAGCGTCGGATGGCCGACATGCGCCGTCATGCGCCGTACCTGGCGGTTACGGCCTTCATAAAGGGTGACTTTGATCCACGAAACGGGAATCGATTTGCGCTCGCGGATCGGCGGATTGCGCGGCCAGAGCCACTCTGGCTCATTCACCAGCTCAATGCCTGCGGGCAGGGTAGGGCCGTCGTTCAGCGTAACGCCGTTACGCAACGCCGTTAACGCCGCGTCGTCCGGGACGCCTTCAACCTGCACATAGTAGATTTTGCCGGTGCGTTTGCCGGGCTGGGTGAGCCTGGCCTGGAGCTCGCCGTCGTTGGTGAGCACCATCAGCCCTTCGCTGTCGCGATCGAGTCGGCCTGCGGCATAGACCCCCTGAACGGGGATGTAATCCTTCAACGTGCTGCGTCCGGCTTCGTCGGTAAACTGCGGCAGGACATCGTAAGGTTTATTGAACAAAACGACGCGTGTTGGCGCGCGTTGCTTGCGCGGTCTGGACGCTTGTCGGGTGCTGAATCGTTCAACCCGGTGATTTCTAAAAGAAGTTTTCTGCATGGTATTTTCAGACGTTATCAATTGCCGCATTATAGCCTAATAACGAATGCCTTTCATGGCGCCAGACATTCAGGTACTATCGGTGGGCTCATTACAAATTATTAACATAAGATCAGTAACAACCAGAAGCGCTCGAAGGAGAGGTTAATGGAAAGCAAAGTAGTTGTTCCGGCGGAAGGTAAAAAGATCACCCTGCAAGACGGTAAGCTGAACGTTCCAAACAATCCGATTATCCCGTTCATCGAAGGTGACGGTATCGGTGTTGATGTAACCCCAGCGATGCTGAAAGTGGTGGATGCCGCTGTTGAGAAAGCCTATAAAGGCGAGCGTAAAATTTCCTGGATGGAAATTTACACCGGTGAAAAATCTACCCATGTTTACGGCCAGGACGTCTGGCTGCCAGCTGAAACGCTGGACCTGATTCGTGACTACCGCGTTGCCATCAAAGGCCCGCTGACTACCCCAGTTGGTGGCGGTATTCGCTCCCTGAACGTTGCTCTGCGTCAGGAACTCGACCTGTACGTCTGCCTGCGCCCGGTACGTTACTACCAGGGTACCCCAAGCCCGGTTAAACACCCAGAACTGACCGACATGGTTATCTTCCGTGAGAACTCCGAAGATATCTATGCGGGCATCGAGTGGAAAGCGGACTCCGCAGAAGCCGAAAAAGTAATCAAGTTCCTGCGCGAAGAGATGGGCGT
This sequence comes from Leclercia sp. LSNIH1, assembly GCF_002902985.1. Classification (NCBI taxonomy): domain Bacteria; kingdom Pseudomonadati; phylum Pseudomonadota; class Gammaproteobacteria; order Enterobacterales; family Enterobacteriaceae; genus Leclercia; species Leclercia sp. LSNIH1. The sequence continues at coordinate 2,840,009 of NZ_CP026167.1, forward strand.
GAAGAAAATTCGCTTCCCTGAACATTGCGGTATCGGCATCAAGCCGTGTTCCGAAGAAGGCACCAAGCGCCTGGTTCGTGCAGCGATTGAGTATGCAATCACCAACGACCGTGACTCTGTGACCATCGTTCACAAAGGCAACATCATGAAGTTCACAGAAGGTTCGTTCAAAGACTGGGGTTACCAGCTGGCGGCGGAAGAGTTCGGTGGCGAGCTGATCGACGGCGGCCCATGGCAGAAGATCAAGAACCCGAACACCGGCAAAGAGATCATCATTAAAGATGTCATCGCCGATGCGTTCCTGCAGCAGATCCTGCTGCGTCCGGCTGAATATGACGTTATCGCCTGTATGAACCTGAACGGTGACTACATCTCCGACGCCCTGGCGGCGCAGGTTGGCGGTATCGGTATCGCACCAGGCGCGAACATCGGTGACGAGTGCGCCCTGTTCGAAGCGACCCACGGTACCGCACCGAAGTATGCTGGCCAGGATAAAGTGAACCCAGGTTCTATCATCCTCTCCGCAGAAATGATGCTGCGTCACATGGAGTGGTTCGAAGCCGCAGACCTGATCGTTAAAGGTATGGAAGGCGCGATTAACGCCAAAACCGTAACGTATGACTTTGAACGTTTGATGGAAGGCGCTAAACTGCTGAAATGTTCGGAGTTTGGTGACGCGATCATCGAAAACATGTAATCCATATTCTGGGTTGTATGCGAACGGGAGCCTGAGGGTTCCCGTTTTTTATTATTAGCTTTCGAACGGTTATCAAAAATTTATCAAAACAAGTTATCAAAACCACAACGGATATGTCTTTTATGATGTTCTTTTTTTTGATGTTAGCAACAGTGGTAATGGCTACGGTGTACGGAAGTGCCATCCTAAATGGGACCTGGCCGTTCGAAGGAATGCAGTTAGCTGATACAGGGATTTTCGGTGATTCTTGGGGGGCATTTACTTCTATTTTTTCTGCTCTCGGCTTTTGCGGTGTTTTATGGACGATTAAATTACAAAGAGATGCTACTAAGCAGATTGAATTGGACTCAAGAAAGCGTGATAAGTCGGAACAGATTAGGGATTTCGAAAACTCTTTTTTTAATATGTTGAATATATTGCAAACAATCATCAAAGACATGCGCGTTGGTGATGATGGCAAAAAAATAAATAAAGAAGGGCGCTCAGTTTTTACTTACTATTACTCAAGATTTAAGAATGAATGTATCAAAAAAGAACCAATTGAGATAATTGCTTTTTTGGATAAAGCTGATTTTTCCTTAAAGAAAGAGATGGAAATGTTATCCAGATTTTATGGATATTATTTCAGAGGGCGCTCAGGTAATCTTTCTCATTATTATAGATTTATATATAACATGTTCAAGTTTATACATGAGTCAACTCTTAATAACTCAGAAAAGAAAAAATATGCTAACATCCTCAGAGCTCAAATTTCAAACTATGAGCTTTTGATGTTATGCTATAATGGTAACACTCGGCACGGCCTGAAGTTCAAAGAATATTTTAATGAGTATGCTGTTTTTGATAATTTACCTGTCGATAAGCTTGTAAGCGATGTACATGTTTTGTTTTATGATAAAAAAGCTTGGGGAGAAAACGAAGACGCATTATCAATATTTCGACAGGCTTTAAATAAAGGTTTAGAGTGAAATGTAGAGGGCATACTATATGTATGCCTTAGGTTTATACTGTTACTGCAATCCAATCTTTTCCACGGTCGTCATTGTATCTATCTGTCTGCTGCTGTGACTTGTGGCCGAGCAACTTTTTAGTGTCAATTCCCTGTTCCTTATAAAGACGTTCCGATAGCGATCGCTGCTCATGGAATGTCGCCGGCGTTCCTTCCCTCCAGTCGATCCCTGCCTTATCCCGGGCCTTACTAAAATTCATTGTGAGCGTGTTCGATTTAACTTGGGCACCACGCTCTGCTTGCGACGTTGCCCTGAAAAAATGGACTAGGTAAGGGCTAACCGCATAATCACGACAGCGGGATATAACATCCCGCAAACTCCAGTTGATGGCGTTCAGGCGGAGCGATAACGGGATCGCGATTTTGCTTCCTGTTTTCTCCTGAATAATGTGCAGCTGGTCATCCCAGACATCGCTAAATTTCATCCTCGAAATATCACCCAGGCGCTGACCGGTTACCAAAGCCAGCAACATAGCGTTACCCATATATTGGTGGTTGGCGTCTGCAATCTCGAATATCTGCTGCCATTCCTCAAGGCTAAGTCGTTGCCGGGTAATTCTGCGTCTGGGCTTTTTCGTCGCAGACGCAGGATCATACCCAGGGGGAACTTCCCCTGCGTGCTGAGCCTCTTTAAAAATATCAACCAGGACTGTTCGAACTACCTGGGCCATTCGCGGTTGGCCAGCTGTGACGTACACGTCAAGCAACTGGGCAATATCACGAACATCCACTGAAGGTAGCAGCTTCATTCCGACTCGCTCTCGCAGCAACGAAACAGGCTTATTTTTCTGTTTGAAAGTGTTCAGCTTGATATCGCCCGATGCCAGACGCTCTTCCTGAATTTTCCAGTATCGGTCGAGCCATGTTGAAACCGTGATTGCTTTGCCTTTGCTTGTGGCGATCCTGTCACTGATCGCCAAAATCTGCCGGGTTCTCTGTTCCGCTAGGCGCGCGTTAGCTTCAGTAGCGATCGCGATAGCTTCTGCCTCGTCGGTGCCGAGCGCATGGAACTTACCGGTGACGGGATGTTTATAGCGCCAGTAAACCTTATTCACCTTCCTGCTGTAGAGAGGGTAAAGGTTCGGTACAGAAACATTGTTTTTACGTGGTCGGGCTGCCATCAGCAAGAATCCTCTGAAGTATTGGCGAGTCAGTCTTTAGGATATTCGGCTTAGCCAGTTCGCCTACAAGTTCTGCATCTTCCCTTACCCGCCACTTGCGACCCTGTTTCATTGCTGGTGGGGAAAACAGATTTTGCTTAGCGTATCGGCGCAGAGTATTCAAAGCTGGTGGACTACTCCGGTATTTCTCTGCTGCCCATTCCTCAAGCGTGAGCATTTGCTTCATGGCTTATTCTCCACTTTACCGGCTGCACCCGGTCACTCTTTAAAAATACAGGTCCCGCAACCATTGCGGGCCCAGTCACAACAGTTACCACACATGTTTACTTTTTTGGTTGAGAACCCTCAATCAGAGAGGATGGTGTGCCGTGAACAGAGCAGGCATTAAGTACATTCGAGCATGCTCCACATCACTATCACCATATACGTTGTTTTTCAGCACCGTATTCTCTGCAACCAACGCTTCGACAATGTCACGAGTACGACAAAGTTCCATAACAGCAACCTGAACTGCATAGGCGAAGTTTGCAGAAGGGAAGTTACGATCAGCTTCAGCGTCGCGCTGCATAAGAACCGCAACGGCCATCAATTCATCCAGCTGTTCGCCGGTCATGGGTTTACTGGTTGTCATGATTCGCTTCTTGCTGAAGTTTATGCTGCTTAACAAAGTGGGCTACGGCTTTGGACTGGCTGGTAACGACACCGTTGAGGTTCACGTTCTTGCCGCGATAGATAGGTGCCGACCCGATCTCTTCGCCATCGAGTGAAACGTAAAGGATTTTCCCGCGTACCTCAGCGGAAGGGATTGGCTGAGACAGACGATATGTTTCACGGGCTTCAGCAATCGCTTTGTGTTCGTCGATAATGGACAGAGCTTCAGCCAGCGCTGCACCCTGGATGGTGAACACACCTTCTTCACTGATTTCAGCCTGGGCCATCAGCTCTACGAAACGACGTGCATTCTTAATGCTAATTTCTGGGGCTATAGCGCTGCGGGTAACTTTCTTTTTACCCTGAGCGGCCGCAACAGCTTTATCGTGCTGCAGCACCTTTCCAGCTTTTTCGCCGTACTCTTTTACGCGATCAACAGCAACATCAACTGAGACGGCCCCGGATTTAACTTCTTGCTGAACGTCATAATTCGCAGTGCTGAGAGTCAGTAACTTTTCAACGGTACCGACTGACTTATTGACCAGCTTCGCAATCTCGCTGGTGGTTTGGTTAAACGCGTTGTGCAGTTCCTGAATAACTGCAGCCTGCTCAATATCGGAAAGCGGAAGCTGATTATTGCTGGTCATGATCCGCGCCAGGCGCTGCACATCGTTACCGTTAAACGGCATGATGTGAATTCTGCCTACTGGCTTACCGGCTGCACGGCAACGATCATAGCAGCGGCGACGGCGGTGGCCTTCAACGACCCAAACACCACCTTCATCACGTGCGATAACTTCCAGCGGAGGAACAGAACCACCGTTCATCAGGTAGGTGAACAGTTCGTCGTCAGCCAGGATGGTGCGCTCATCGTCGTCGTAACGCTTGTTGAAACCCTCACGAACGTGGATATCGTCGAGGCTGATGAACATGCCAGTGTCGGTACGCTTGATAGTCCCGTCGCGGGACATCTGCTTGAATGAGTTAGCCATCAGAGCGCTACCTCGTTATTGAGGAAAATGACCACAGCAGGCAGTTCACGTAATTCTCGCTGCGCTTCCAGTAAATGCATATTGGTTGGTGTTTTGGTGTGACGTTCTTCGATACGGTCACACTCTTTGGCCCAGCTCGTTACGTCTTCACGGAGAGTGGAATTCTGTGTGGCCAGCTCTTTACGCTGTGCCATCGCTTCACAAAGAGCGATGCTGGTATAGTCCAGACGGTTAGCCAGTTCGGTCATGATCCCGCGATAAGCCGGGGGAAGGAGAGGGGTCGCTTTACGGGCAGCGTCGATCAACTGCTCTCTGGTCATGCGTGGTTGTAACTCGGTAACGGTATGTGCGTTCGTCATGGTTAGTTTCTCCGTTATATAAGCGTCCTGCACGACGCTGAATTTTGGTTGCATGAATCCCGCGCCTTACGGCGAGAGAAAATGATTTTGGTTCGCTTTAATAAGCACCCAAGGTAGGGCGCTTAATGAAGCGGACGACTGCCATCGCCGGTTAGTTCTCCACACAGCTGGAAGCGCACTCCAACGTTTCGCACCTGTCACCCATAACTGATGGATTAAGGAATGCGCTTTCATGTTGTATGCCTTTCTAATGAGTACATCAGGCTATGTGGATCCTGCTATTCCCCAACAATAAGGATTCGGTTAATCTGGTTATCCCCAACAATACTAAGAGTATCTACGATGATCGCTGAATTATCTGCGGCTATGGCCGCCCTAAAAGAAACTGCAGGACTTGCGAAATTGATTGGTGAGGCAAAAACTGATTCTGAAGTTAAGGCGGCCACGTTTGAACTTCAAAACAAACTACTGTCACTCCAGGCGGACTGCTTCACTCTGGGAGATGCAATACGTTCAAGAGATGATGAAGTCGCAAAACTCCAACAAAAACTTGCGAAATATGAGGATTTCAAAGCTCAGGTTGAAGGCTATGAACTCGAAAAGCTCGACACTGGTGCTTATGTATACTGTAAAAAAGTAAAATTTGGCTCAGAAGAAAACAAAATCTATTTATGCTCTCAGTGTTATAACAATCGTGTTTTTTCAATTTTACAGCCAAGTTCGCATACCTTTTACCATGGCGCTACTGAGCAGCATTTCTCACAGATTGAATGTCATGTTTGCAACTCTGTTTATGGACAAAGTCGAATTCATTTCTCAAATATAAATTACTCATCCAGTAATGGTTGGGACTAACCTGATTATTAAAGAGCAAGCGTCCAACTGGGTACTTTTTTATTGCCAGTGAATCATCCCCTTATTCATACGCATGGTGCGCCTACATCATGGGCATCCATCCTGCCCGTTCGCTTCCTTCACTCAAATCTAAAATAACTTAGATTAAAGGTCAAGCAGAAAACCTAAATTAGTTTAGATTTTCTGTTGGGATAATTACTTGCGGCGCATCATGCGGCGGTGTTCAACAACCACCCCAACGACATGAATCTTTTCTTTTGCAGAGTTGCGAATAGCGTAGTCTTCGTTTAATGGCACGAGTTCAAATATTTCTTCGCCAGTCTCACTGATACCGCGTGCCCGGTATTTCTTAAATGTAGCTTCATCACCGCCGTTCTTTGCGACCACGAAATCGCCGGGGCCGGGACGCAGCTCAGGATCTATGATGATTACATCGCCTTCGACAAAATCGGGTTCCATTGATTTTCCTTTAACCTTGAGGGCAAAGGTAGAATAAGAGTGAAACTCTGACGTCAAAATATACTCCACCGTTCCATCGAGATTTCTTGCGTCGCACTCAGGTGACCAGGCACCAGCCTGCACATAACTGATGATTGGGATTTGCTGAGCTGCTACTGGTGCTGGTCCTACGTTTGCTTCATCCTCTCGACCATATAAAAGAAACCCTTCAGTAACGCCGAGGTATTGTGCGAGTTTTGTAAGCGATTTACCGCCTGGAACATTCAAATCCCTTTCCCAGTATCCAATTGTTACATCAGAAACCCCAAGCGCTTTACCAAGTTGGCCCTGTGTTAGCTTTCGTTGTTTCCTTAATTCCTTTAACCGAGTACCAAGTGTTCCCACGATTCAAACCCTTAGAAATGAAAACCTAAGTAATCTTAGTTTTTATTGACCTAAAAAAGATTAGATAATAATATCTAAATATTCTTAGGAGGACATCATGACTACGACTGAACTTGAACAGCACTTCGGTTCGCCAAACAAGGCGGCTGAATTTTTTGGTGTATCGCCAGAAGCCTTTTATCAATGGCGTACTCGCCCTGGCCAACTGATCCCTAAAGGTCGCGCAGCAGAGGCTGCTGCACGCACTAAAGGGAAACTCAAATTCGACGCTTCGCTTTACCAAAAGCGTAATGAGAAAGCGGCATAGCAGAAACCACAGATTCGAGGAATTAACCGTGGGTAATCAACACTGGCAAGTAGAGAAACAACCTGCCTGGCTGGTGGCAGCCATTAAGCGAACTATTTCCAGTCTTCCTGGTGGTTATTCAGAAGCAGCTGAATGGCTGGGAGTTACTGAAGATGCGCTGTTTAACCGCCTGCGAAGTGGCGGTGATCAGATCTTCCCGATGGGGTGGGCAATGGTGTTACAGCAAGCCAGCAGTACAAAGTACATCGCTGAAGCAGTGTCCCGACAGTCGAACAGCGTGAACGTCCCGCTGGTGGATGTCGATGACGTGGAGAACGCAGACATCAACCAACGCCTAATGGAGTCCATTGAATGGATTGGTAAACATTCAACCTACATCCGTAAAGCAACAGCTGATGGTGTGATCGACGATGCTGAACGGGCGCAAATCGAAGAGAACAGTTATCAGGTCATGCAGAAATGGCAGGAACATTTAACGCTGCTGTATCGCGTTTTCTGTGCGCCAGAAAAGAATGACGCCCGCGAGTGTGCAGCTCCGGGCGCCTTGGCGTGTCGTATCAGTGGAGAAACTAACGCATGAACAGTTTAACGGTAAATCACCGCCTGCCGCAACTACGTGGCGTTCCAGTGCATGGGGCCTCGTCGTTTCGGTATGAGCGCATGGTATCAGGCCGCTGGGTTCCGTGTAACCACAGTCGGGCGATGGCAATCGTGGGGGTATGGCGTCGTAAAGCGGAGGTCTTATGCCAGAAGTTGACCACAAGTTCAGAGACCACTACGGCGTCCCGGTGCGGGTTATCCGGTGGGAGCCAGAGAGTCAACGCGTTATATACCTGCGCGAAGGCTACGACCATGAGTGCTTCAGCCCAATTGAGCAATTCCAGCGCAAATTTACAGAGTTAAAGGACTGCCATGAGCCTGTTAATGCCATCCCGGCCAATAGTGATAAACCCTGACCTTGCGTACAGCATTGGCCTCAATGAGGCGATTGCGTTGCAGCAGGTGAACTACTGGCTGAAAGAGACAAATTCCGGCCTGGAGCGCGACGGCGTGCGCTGGATCTACAACACCAATGAGCAGTGGCTGGAGCAGTTCCCGTTCTGGTCAGAGTCCACCCTGAAGCGCACTTTCACCCGCCTGAAGACTCTCGGCGTGCTCAAAATTGAGCAACTGAACAAGTTCCAGCGTGACATGACGAACTACTACACGATCAACTACGAAAGCGAGCTTTTAGACGAGGTCAAAGTGACTAAATCCATGAGTTCAAAATGCGCTCATCCATCAGGTCAAAATGAACCGATGGAACAGGTCAGTGTGAAACGCTCCATCGGGTCAAAACGAACCGCTGTCATCAGGTCAAAATGCACTGATGTTCTTACAGAGAATACAACAGAGAGTACTACAGAGAATAAAACCCTTTCTTGTCCGGTTGCGTCGCAACCCGACCGTGATGTGTTGATCACCGATCAGGCGAAACAGGTTTTGGTTCACCTGAACCAGGTCACCAACTCACGTTATCAGGTTTCAACCACCTCGCTGCAGAACATCCGTGCCCGTATTAGCGAAGGGTTCACCGTGGAAGAACTATCGCTGGTGGTGGATTACAGCAACGCCAAGTGGGGTGACGATCTGAAAATGTCCGACTATCTCCGGCCACAGACACTTTTCCAGCCTTCAAAGTTTCCTGGCTACCTGAAATCAGCGAACAGCTGGGATAAGGCTGGCCGACCGAAGCGCGTTAACGGCGAATGGGCTCGTGAAGATCCATTGTTCAAGTCAAGTTACAAAAACACTGACTACGGCCAAATTCCTGCAGGTTTCAGAGGGGCAAATTCATGAGCCTGATGAAAACACTCGAAATGTTCATCGCTGATAACCCTGGCTTAACCAGCCGTGAGATTGCTGATGCTTTCTCCAATTTCAGCATCGACTCTGTTCAGCGCACCGTTTGCCGGCTGCATGATTTCAACTTCACCACCCGCGAACTGGTTGGCTCTCACTACCGCTACTTCGCAGTGAATGCTTCAGCTGGATGTGGTCAGCCGACTCAGCGTATAGACACCGGAGCCTCCGATTTGATTAAGAACGCCAAAGCTCTGCAGGAAAAGGGTCTGTACCGCCGGGCAGCATCACTCTGGTTTGAGGCATTCCAGTGTTCAGACCTCCTCACCGAGCGCGAGCGTTGCCTGAAAGAACGCCAGCGTTGTCTGCGTCAGGCCAAGTCAACGGCAAAGCCAGAGGGTCAGTGGTTCCTGGCTGGTCAGTTCAATGGTGGCCACTGATGAAATACTCACTGATTTATGCCGATCCAGCCTGGGAGTACGGGAATACCATCAGCAACGGCGCTGCCACTAACCACTACGGGACCATGAAGCTTATCGACATGAAGCGCCTGCCTGTCTGGGATCTGGCTGCTGAGGATGCTGTTCTGGCTATGTGGTTCACCGGCACCCATACCCGCGAGGCCATCGAACTGGCTGAGGCGTGGGGATTTAAGGTCCGAACCATGAAGGGATTCACTTGGGTGAAGTTCAACCCTCTTGCAGAACAGCACATCAATAAAGCGCTGGCATCCGGCAATGTTGAGGACTTTTACGACTTCCTCGATTTGCTGAACGGTCAGACGAAGATGAACGGCGGCAACTACACCCGAGCCAACACCGAAGATCTTCTCATCGCCACCCGTGGTAAGGGGCTGGAAAGGCTGAGCGCCAGCGTGAAGCAGGTTATCTACAGCCCACTGGGTGAGCATAGCGCGAAACCGGAGGAGGCCCGCCTGCGTCTGGAGAGGCTTTACGGTGACGTTCCACGCATTGAACTGTTCAGTCGTTGCGGCGCACCTGGCTGGCATCACTGGGGTAATCAGGCCGAACGATCAGCGGTTCAGCTGGTTCCAGGAGTTGTGATGAATAGCGGCTATGCCAAAGGGGATGTTGTATGAATCAGTTAACAACACGACAGAGCGAGGTGCTCGATGCTATCAACCTCTACAAGGAGCGTACTGGGTTTCCCCCTACGTTATCAGAGCTTGCGGAGCTGATTGGATGCTCATCCGGTAACACAGCTGCAGGTCATGTGAAGTCACTACAGAAGAAGGGCTATATCTCCGTTGCGCCAGGCGCAGCTCGTGGAATAACAGTCTTAAAGAGCGAGTGGGATATGGATGCTGTATCGATCATCAAGTCGCTTGTGACGGGGGAGGAGGGCGCCAGAGAGTATGCAATCACCTGGCTTGAAGAACGTGGAGTGAAACCATGAAATTAACCCTGCCTTTCCCGCCGAGCGTAAATACTTACTGGCGCGCGCCAAACAGCGGCCCGCTTAAAGGTCGCCATCTTATCAGTGCACAGGGCAGGGCGTATCAGAGCGCAGCGTGTGTGGCTATTGTTGAGCAGCTTCGACGACTGCCAAAGCCCTCATCCGCCCCGGCCGCAGTTGAGATCCTTCTTTTCCCACCAGATGCGCGCCGCCGTGACATCGACAATTACAACAAAGCGTTGTTCGATGCGCTAATTCATGCCGGTGTTTGGGAAGACGATAGCCAGGTTAAACGCATGCTGGTGGAGTGGGGACCGCAGGTGCCGGGTGGAAAGGTTGAGATATCTATCTCCAGTCATGAGCTTAAGACGGAGTTGAGACCGTGAGGGCATTACTGACACCTGAGATTGCCCCCATTGCCGGGGTCGTGCTCTTTCGCCCCGGTAGCGAACTGATGTGGCTGTTCCGTCAGGGACGCGTTGTGATAGAAACTCCCGGCGAGCAGCTGGCAAACATGCCATCAGGAGCATTACCGCAATCCCATCAGCCGCTGGCCGAGGATGCCAGTTTGATGACTGTTTTCGAAAACCCCAGGGTGATTCAGCGCGCTGGTGGCCTGTCTGTTCTTGATGCCTGGCTGATGAAAAGACGCGAATGTCAGTGGCCTCATAACGACTGGCACGCGGACGACTTCACCATCATGCGGCACAAACCCGGCAGCATTCTCCTCTGCTGGGGATGTGATAACCAGCTGCGTGATCAATCCACTGAAAGGCTGGCAGGCATTGCCCATAAAAACCTGGTATCCTGGCTGTTGAAGGCCGTAAGCGGTCAACTTGGCTTCAGTGAGGACCACGTGCTTACGCTGCCGGAGTTCTGCTGGTGGCTAGTGAAGAACGGTCTGGCAGATGTTATCCCGGAAAGCATGGCCATTAAGGCCCTGAGGCTACAGCCAGAACTTATGCAATCGGTAATGCGCGAAAGTGACATTACTCCATCGTTACCAGCGACAGAACTGCTGCTGGAGAAAGCAAAAAAGATAGTGGCGGTGAAGGTTGATCCAGATACCCCTGAATCCTTCATGCTGAAACCCAAGCGCCGCCGCTGGGAAAATGAGAAGTATACCCGTTGGGTGAAGTCGCAGCAGTGCATGTGCTGTAACAACCCGGCAGACGATCCCCACCATCTGATAGGCCACGGGCAGGGTGGAATGGGTACAAAGGCGCATGACCTGTTTGTGATACCTCTGTGCAGAGAGCATCACGACGAGTTGCACGCTGGCCCTGTGGCATTTGAAGCGAAATACGGCGACCAGTTAACGCTGCTGTTTCGGTTTTTAGATCGTGCGCTGGCAATCGGCGTATTAGCATGAACAGTGGAGATAACATGCGCGATATGTATGAAGTTATGGATCTCTGGGGAGCTTGGGCATCTTCAGACAATAGCGGCGTTGACTGGCAACCCATTGCGGCAGGCTTCAAAGGTCTATTGCCTCATGGTAAGAAATCACGTCTTCAATGTGATGACGATGAGGGAATCATGATTGACGGTTGCGTGGCACGTTTGCGCAAATATAAGCCTGATGAGTATGAACTGATTATTGCTCATTTTGTAATCGGGATTTCTCTTCGAGCAATTGCAAGAAAACGTAAGTGTTCAGATGGAACTATAAGGAAGGAAATGCAAACCGCGTTAGGTTTTATAGAAGGAGTGCGTTCACTCATTCCGTAGGTTTATATTTTAAGAAAATTATTATTATACCGACTACGGTCGGTATCCAGCACAAGAAATAAAATAGGCATAATACTTTTTTTGAAAATCTCTCATTTTTATTGAGCTCTTCAGTTGCACGTGAGATGTCATTTTGAAGCTCTTTAGGATAATTTTTCAACTTCAAGAGAAATGGAGAAAAAACCATATCTCTGGAATGAATGATGCGTCTTAACTGTTTGCTTTGACTTAAAATAATCAAGTTTATTATAACAGAGGTAAAGATTACGCCAGAAAGTGCGACTAATTGCTCTGTTAAATTGTCAAGTTTCCATAATCCTACTGCGGCCAATAAGGAAATAGGTACCGCAAAAATTTTTGTTGTTAATTCATTAATGGTTTTAGCGGTTTTTTCTGCAAACTCAAGCTCAGCAGCAGCGACTTCTTTTCTCGATTTATGAAAGCTAAAACCACTTAGATAAACAGATAAATTGTTATCATAAGCGAGTCTTAATTCGGTCCAGTGCTTTATTAGTTGTTCAAAATCATATCCATTATCATTAACAAATTCCACCAGTGTGTTACGGAATATGCCACGTTTTTCAACATGATGATTTACATCATCTGCAGAAAAATCATCTTGAAGCTGTTCAACAATCGAACAGTCAACATCAGTGTAAGATAGCATTTCCTTTGTAATGACAGGTTGTAGGAGAGCAGATTTTGACCTTCCCTCAGACCCTTGAATGAAAACCAGGCGTGGCTCTCCATCAGTGGCTTTTTTATCATGGTAATGTGCTAATTTTGAAAGGGATTTTATCAGCTTACATATGTTTTCTACCTTTCGAATAGATGCAGGGACATTCGTATCTGCGGAGTGGTAGTCCTCATCGCATATATAGAAATCATCGGGGAAGTCACCATTTCGTACTGATGAAAATTTTATAAGCTCAGTCACAGATTGATGGAATCGATGAACACTATCTCTGGGTAATTTTACAGTTAATTCGATTTCTACCCAAGTGTCTGGCAGTTTTGTGTCCTGTATTTCGATGCCATCAATAAAGAATTCACCCTCAGCTATACATTGTTGAAAGTAATTGGCAGACATGAAATGAGTAAGAATAGTCTTGGCTTCTAAAGAATAAGACAGGGATAACGTCAAATGAAGACCATCAATAGCTGGTTTTCCAGCTAATCGATATAAATCAACAAGAGTTTTTAATGACGTATTATCCTTCATCCACATCACCTGTTGTTTGCTTTTCCTTTAATGCTAACTCTATAGCTTCTATGGCATTAATCGGAAGATTTGTAAATGTTAGTGATTTATTTGAAATATTATAGCAGATATCAGCATCAGCAGTCGTGCCAAGAAGTGCTTTTTCGAAATTGAAACTATAACCATCTCCCTTATATTTGACGTTAAGTATTTTGTTAAGCTCTGCACGACTTACATTGAACTCAACAGGGATGCGAAGCTCTTCACTATTAAGGTGACTAATTAAGTCGGAGGATAATTTTTCTCTAACTTCGTCGTCTACATAGGTCATGTGCTTAAATGCCATAGCAGAAATATCAGATAACTTAGCTGGTTGGATGTTTTTTGCTTGAGTTTCCAGATAATTTAGCACTTCATTTTTGAAGTCACGAGCATGCTTTTTTAGTTGGTCATGTTTCTTAAAGAACAGCATAACTTCATTTGGAAGGCTTTTTGTGGCTTTATTGGATGTAATGCCTTTATCACAGCCAAGCGATAAGATGAAATAACCCGAAGCTGCCTGCTGTCCGGTTGTACTGATAAAGCTTAAATAGCTTAGATCTTGTTTATCAATATCACTGGAATTCTGATAGTAATGGAATTTATCAAAATTAACTCTGGCTGCTTGGTTAATCTTTGTCAGATCCAGTTGTTCGAGAAGTTCTGGTTCCAGTTTCGCGCTTAGTTTTATCCCGTCTTTTTGCTTAATCATTGTTACTAAGAAGAAGTGAGTTCCATCCCGATGATAATCAGCAAAAACGATTACGCCACCTGAAGCCCATAGTTGTTTTTCTGCCTCGTCAGCTAATTTATTCATAACTTCAACAGTTAGATCTATGAACTGCTGAGGTGTGGGTTTTAAAGTACTAGTGTAACTTTCTATTGCATCTGGAACGGGACCGCGTTCAGTCAGTTCCTCTTTGAACACCCCATAATAAGCTGAATTACCTTTCTTACCATACAGTCCATTAATTTCATTAATCAATTTCAATACGATATGATTAGCGGGATCAAGAATCGTATCTCTAAATTTGATTTTATTTGCCGGATTGATGGGCTTCTTAGCTTCTTTTAAAAGTTCATGGACAATTACATAATTTAATGTGATATCTGTCACGTTAAAATTCCTTAAATGATTGTTTTGTTGTAGCTTACAAAAACGCTAACGCGTACGCAAAAAATATCTTAATCTGTTAAGGGTGGTTTATACGAAATCGACTTAAAACGATACCTAAGCCTCGCTCCGGCGGGGTTTTTTATTATTAATAAATAGTAAATAAAATGTATCTTTTAAGGTGCAAGCCACGTAGAGTGCGCGTGTGGTGAATCCCCCTCAGCGGTGGGGCGGCTAGGCAAAACGAGTCGGGTTTGTAAACGCGATTCTGTGGTCTAGCACAGGGTCACCGGGAGGCACCCGGCACCACAACCTCAGTATCATCTATTTCCAGGGCTGTCGATTGGCGGCCTTTTTGTTTTACATGATTCTGGTCTTCATAGTACCGCCGATCTTTTTCGTTCTTACCGAATAAATAAACAGATAAAGTTAGCTTTATTGCAGGAAAGCGATTAGGCTGCGTCTGTGGTGAATCCCCCTAAGCGGTGGGGCGACTAGACTGGGAGGTGAATGACGCGATTCTGTGGTCTAGCATAGAGTCACCGGGAGGCACCCGGCACTACAGTTCCATTACCACAGTTTTTAAGGCTGCCGATTGGCGGCCTTTTTGTTTTACCTGACCCTAACCTGCACAGCACTGCTGGTCTTTTTGTTCATACTGAATATATAAACAGATAAAAATAGCTTTATGGCAGAAAGAAGACTAGGCTGTGCCTGTGATGAATCCCCCTATGCGGCGGGGCGACTAGACTGGCAGGTGAGTAGAACGCGGTTCTGTGGTCTGGCGCAGGATCACCGGGAGGCACCCGGCATCACAACCAGTTCGCAACTACTTTTCCCTTATTTGAAAAGTCATATAATGCCGCTTTGATAAGTTCTATCAGAGTTTGAAGAGGGCGTTATGTATGAAAGAAGGCTTCTATTGGATACAGCACCAAGGGAAGATCCAAGTTGCTTATTACAGCAACGGCGAAACTGAAGACCTTGAAACGGGCCGAACCATAACAGGTATCTGGCATCTAACCCAAGGCGATGACATTTGCGATAACGGAGAAGCAGAAGTTTTAGAAGGTCCTTTGCCTCACCCGTAATATTGTCGGCCGGCTAGCTAATCGCTAAATCTTGTTATTATTCGAATTCGTTACCTGTATATGCCAGTTAGGCAAATTTGGAATAACGATATCTTCTATTGGCATAATCGCATTCAGGTAACCAGGCTTAATTTTCTGCTTACGACTGAAAGGAGCGAATTATGCCAATTAACCATGCTGAATGCATCGAGGCCTGCTACAAATGCGCGGCTGCCTGTGATTATTGTGCTGCTTCATGTCTGAAAGAAGAACAAGTGGATATGATGCGTGAGTGCATAAGACTCGATATGCAGTGCGCGAATATTTGTCGGCTCGCAGCGCAATTTATGACCTTTGATAGTGAATTTGCCAAATCGCTATGCCGGGTCTGCGCAGAAGTCTGTCAGAAATGCGGTGAAGAATGTGGGAAGCACGAAGCAGAACATTGTCAGAAATGCTCTGAAGCTTGCCTTCGTTGCGCAGAAGCGTGCCGCTCGATGGCTTAATGGAACTTGCTTCCAGTTTTCTGTTTGAGCATCGACACTTTAGAATTCTGACAAACTTTTGCTATTGTTAAGAGTCAGGTGAATCCCCCTGTGCGGCGGGGCAATCCAGTTAACTGCTAAGTGCAGATATGCTTGCGGCTCGTATAACTGGTAACGAGTCACCGGGAGGCACCCGGCACCTGTCTTAGTATCAATACCTGGGTTTAGTATTGCCTGCTTGCAAAAGCAGGCTTTTTTTATATGCGCTTCGTTAGTAGTGCTATTATTTAATCGTAACCAAGCCATAACCATTAACCGGAGCTCCTGACCGGTCAGTAATGCTGCTCGACACAGTTGCAATACGGATGGTGGCTGGGGAACATGCCTACCTACTTAGATTTAAACTCAGTTAGGCCCGCTGAAAATGCGGGCCTTTTTTTATCTCAGGCTCCCGGAACCCCCATCACTCGTCTTGTCGTTAATTCATCCGGAAAGCCTGAACCCTACCCAAACAACACCCGCATCCCAGCGAGGTGAGAGAAATGTCCCGTATGAGCAAACTTGTCACCGGAGTCGCCCTCGGCACCTCAGGAGGAACCATCCTGAACGGCGTCCTCACAAAACTGAGCCCTGACGAATGGAGCGCCATCGGCGTACTGGCTGGTATTGCCGGGATCATCGTTACAGGGCTCATTAACTGGTACTTCAAACGTAAAGTCGCCAATGCGCAGGTAAAGGCGCTTGAGAAGTACGGTCCAGCAGTCAAAGTCGGAGATGATTAAATGCCAATGCCCAGTAGCCTGCGTAACAAACTCATCGCCGCTGCTGGTGGCGGTGCAATGCTGATCGCCTCGCTGTTTCTCGGTGGGCAGGATGGTGTCGAAGGGCGGAAGTATGAAGCCTATAAAGACGTCGCCGGGGTGTGGACTGTCTGCGACGGCCATACAGGTCGGGATATCGTGAGAGGCAAGAAGTATACCGATCGCGAATGTGACCAGCTGCTATGGAAAGACCTCCAGCCAGCCAAGAGTACGGTAGACAATCTGGTCAAGGTACAGCTGGGCGAATATCAGCGCGCCGCCCTTTACAGCTTTGTCTTTAACGTTGGTTCTGATGCGTTCTCGAAGTCCACGCTACTGCGCAAGCTGAATAAAGGTGATCATGACGGAGCGTGCGACGAAATGCGGCGTTGGGTTTACGCTGGTGGCATGAAATGGAAAGGCCTTCAGAACCGGCGAGAGATGGAACGATCGATGTGCCTGGCGGAGAGCAGCAATGACTTTTGAATGGAAACCTCTGATTCTGTTTGCCGTGATGACGGTAGCCGGTGCTCTCGCGTTCTGGTTCTATGGCATAGCTCAAGACGAGCGTCAGCGCGCCGACACTGCCGAACACAGCCTGAAGCTTGCGAAAGATGTGATAAGCAATATGCAACAGCGTCAGCGCGACGTTGCAGCTCTGGATGCGAAATACACAAAGGAATTAGCCGATGCAAAAGCTGAAAATGATGCTCTGCAGCGCAAGCTTGATAATGGTGGCCGGGTGCTCGTCAAAGGCAAGTGTCCTGTGTCAGCCTCAACCGAAGCCAGCACCTCCGGCGTGGGCCATGATGCCACCATCGAACTCTCTGACGCTGCTGGACGAAACGTTCTCGGTATCCGAGCCGGGATTAAGCAAGACCAGTCAGCGTTAAGGGTGCTGCAGGAATACATCAATACGCAGTGCCTGAAGTAGCTGCTAGAAACTATACCCCATGTGAAGCTAACAAAAGAAAACCCTTATAAGCAGGAAATCCGGCCTGCTTATAAGGGTATGCAAATGCATATCGTTACCCTATTACCATAGTTGCTTCACTGAAATATCATTATGGGAACAGTCTTAGAAGCGAGGCTGCTTTATTCACTGACAAGTAAGTGGTTGCACTCATCAATTCAATTGGAAATGTTCGTTTAAATGAAGGAAGGATAAAACGTTGACGGGTTGCGATTGTGAGACGAGGTGTGATTCTAAAAACAAAAAAAGCCCCGGTGTGGGGCAACTTTGAGTCAAACTATTTTTCTTCTTATGTGCTTCTAGCTTTCGTAGCGCGGGGACAATAACACTTTCGTTAGAAATTGCAATTATTTTACAACTTTAAGTGATTTTTATCCATTCCTCTGGCTTACGCCTTGCTTTGAAAGTATCCCCCGGCAGTGGATGATAGCATTGATTTATCCACCTGAAGGTAACCGCGTGAAGCACTAACGCGCCAGATCGAAGCAGCTGAATGGCGGCAAATGCAAGCAATGGCCTTCTCCTGAATCTCTGATTACAGAACCGGCTGTATATCTGGTAAGGATTGATGAGATAAAATTATAGAGCGCGCCAATCCCGAACTGGCTATGGGTGACTACAGAACGATGAAATCTCCAGACATGAGCGCGACCAAAGCATGAGTATGGTTGCCATTACAGAGTACAGTTGATGATGAAAACGATAAAGACTTCACCTGATCTTCATGCATGATTCCAGTTTATCATGCTACCTTTCTGGGTTTGTCGCGTTAAATTATGCCAGCAGGCAGCACATCCCAGCACTTTTTCTTTTTAATGGATGCTTAACTTTTTTTTATGTATAGACTCAAATCACCTCTCCTGAGATGGTTATGAGGAAGGTGTATTGCTTGTATATGAAAGACAGTTCGCTTGGTGGCACCAAAGTAATATGGTCTGGAAGATAAGCAGTGCTAATAAAGGTCATGCAGTAACATGGTTTTTTTCTAAGTGTCAGCGTTTTTTTGAAGACAAAGCGAAAATTGCCTTAAAACAGACGCACGGGGATTGAGGCAAATCGATGAAAAAGGTTTTGGTCTTCTTTAACTCCCAACAGGTAGAAGTCGTAAATGTGCTTAAACCTGTAACAGCTATTATACGGAATTACCCAAACGGTGATGAAGTATCGTTAAAAATAATGCTTACCGGAATACATTCATTAACAGGTGATCACGTCGAGATTTGTGTTGCTTCCGATCGGGAGCTGACTAAAGAAGAAGTGATAAATGCAGTGAATAAATACCTTTGACTGTACGTAAGCGGCATCAAAAGTTATTTCAGTCTGTGAATGAGTGAGATGATATCAGAATCAACACTCTAAAAATTATGGTGTATCCCCCTCAGCGGCGGGGCTAAGTAACCTGAACGCTCTTCTTCACGGGCGCTCATCATGAAAGACTGAAGCAGCGAGTCACGGGTGGTTAACCCAGGACTCACCGGGAGGCACCCGGCACCATATGCCCAAAGCCCTTGTACAGTTACAGGGGCTTTTTATCGACTTCAACGTGAGCAGAACTAACATGGCGAAGTCGCTATATAATTGATTATGCAGGAAATTTCCTTGTGCATGCAGCGTCTGCAATATTGATGGTCTATAATTTATATACAGTTATGGTTAAGGACTGTTAATCAAAAACTGTCACCTTGCTGGAGAATGGAAACTGTAAATGAATCAGAAGAGGTTAAAATGAAAATTGAAGCTCTGACGCAAAAGGCTGAGGAAGACATTGCCGCTCTGATAGCCAAAAAAATTTCAGAACTAAGAAAAAAAACCGGAAAAGAAATTTCTGAAATTCAATTTGTTGCTCGCGAAACGATGACAGGCCTTGAAGGTTATGACATAAAAATTAAACTAATTTAATCTCACCTTCCAAACACAAGGTCGCAACAGCGGCCTTTTTTATTGCGCATCGCATGCGCATTAATGCAATTGACATCCATTATCGTTTGCGGGTCCTTTCTGGCATATCGGCTTGGTACGGGGCGGCGTCCGCGCAGATTCTCGCTATTTATGAAAATTTTCAGGTATTTGCCGTTTCCGTTCTTCTTCTGGCTATCTCGCTGTTTTTACTGAAAACACCCCTTCAAAAGAAAGGAAATGGTGAAGCCCAGGAAATGGTGATTTGGCGTCTGTCGTTTCCTTTCTCTGTTTTATGCAAGGAGTGAGCAATGGAGGTTAACAAAAAAATCTTATCCGAGATTTTCGGCGTCAGCGTTCGCACGATTCAGAACTGGCAGGATCAGGGGATGCCGGTAGCGCGTGGAGGCGGGAAGGGAAATGAGGTGCTGTATAATTCCGCCGCCGTTATCGAATGGTATTCAGCGCGTGACACTGCGATTGAAAATGAAAAATTACGGAAGGAGGTCGAAGACCTGCGGATTGCTTCAGAGTCTGACCTTCAGCCAGGAACGATTGAATATGAGCGGCACCGTCTCACCCGAGCACAGGCTGACGCTCAGGAACTTAAAAATGCAAAAGAGTCCGCTGAGGTGGTGGAGACCGCATTCTGCACGTTCGTGCTGTCGCGGATAGCCGGAGAAATTGCCAGTATTATCGATGGAGTGCCTCTGTCGGTTCAGCGGCGCTTCCCGGAACTGGAAAACCGACATATTGATTTCCTCAAGAAGGACGTCATTAAGGCCATGAACAAAGCAGCTGCGCTGGATGAAATGATACCGGGGTTGCTGAGTGAATATATCGAACAGTCAGGCTAAGGGGTTGCAGCACTCTGTGAGTGCGGGACTCCGTTCGCTTTTCCGGCCCGAGCCGCAGACAGCTGTTGAGTGGGCAGACGATAACTATTACCTCCCGAAAGAGTCTGCTTATCAGGAAGGGCGCTGGGAAACCTTACCCTTCCAGCGTGCGATCATGAATGCCATGGGCAACGACTATATCCGTGAAGTAAATGTCGTGAAATCTGCCCGTGTTGGCTACTCAAAAATGCTGCTCGGGGTTTACGCGTATTTCATCCAGCATAAGCAGCGAAATTCTCTGATCTGGTTGCCGACTGACGGCGATGCCGAAAACTTTATGAAGTCGCATGTCGAGCCGACAATCCGTGATATTCCCTCGCTCCTGTCCCTTGCTCCCTGGTATGGCAAGAAACACCGTGACAACACGCTCAGCATGAAACGTTTTTCAAACGGGCGTGGATTCTGGTGTCTGGGGGGGAAGGCCGCAAAAAACTATCGTGAGAAATCCGTCGATGTGGCGGGCTATGACGAACTGGCCGCCTTTGATGAAGACATTGAGAAAGAAGGTTCTCCAACTTTTCTGGGCGATAAGCGAATTGAAGGCTCGGTCTGGCCCAAGTCTATCCGTGGATCCACGCCAAAAGTCAGGGGCACCTGCCAGATTGAGCGTGCCGCGAAAGAGTCGCAGCACTTTTTGCGGTTCCACGTTCCTTGCCCGCATTGTGGTGAGGAGCAGTACCTGAAATTCGGCGATAAAGAGACGCCGTTCGGCTTCAAGTGGACGCCGGGTGAGCCTGCCAG
This sequence comes from Leclercia sp. LSNIH1, assembly GCF_002902985.1. NCBI lineage: Bacteria > Pseudomonadati > Pseudomonadota > Gammaproteobacteria > Enterobacterales > Enterobacteriaceae > Leclercia > Leclercia sp. LSNIH1. The sequence continues at coordinate 2,861,047 of NZ_CP026167.1, forward strand.
TGTGTTTTACCTTTGCGAGCATAACGCCTGTGTGATTAAGCAGCAGGAGCTCGATTTTGCGCAGGCCCGTTACCTTTGCGGGGAGACGGGGATCTGGACGCGGGACGGCCTGTGCTGGTTTTCATCATCCGGTACCGAAATTGATCCACCTGACAGCGTCACTTTTCATATCTGGACCGCCTACAGTCCCTTCACGACGTGGGTGCAAATCGTCAAAGACTGGATCAAGACCAAAGGGGACACCGGCAAGCGCAAGACTTTCGTGAACACCACGCTTGGTGAGACATGGGAGCCGAAAATTGGCGACCGTCCCGATGCTGACGTAATGGCCGAACGTAAGGAGCACTTTGGCGCCGCGGTACCGGACCGGGTGGCCTACCTGACTGCCGGTATCGACTCCCAGCTTGACCGTTATGAAATGCGGGTCTGGGGCTGGGGGCCCGGCGAAGAAAGCTGGCTTATCGACAGGCAGATCATCATGGGCCGTCATGACGATGAAGCCACTCTGCTCAGGGTTGATGAGGCTATCAACCGGACATACACCCGGGAAAATGGGGTGCAAATGTCGGTTTCACGCATCTGCTGGGATATCGGCGGTATCGACCCGACCATCGTTTACAACCGCTCGAAAAAGCATGGCCTGTTCCGCCTGATACCCATTAAAGGGGCATCTGTCTACGGTAAACCCGTTGCCAGCATGCCGCGCAAACGCAACAAAAACGGTGTTTATCTCACGGAAGTGGGAACCGATACGGCAAAAGAGCAAATCTATAACCGTTTCACCCTCGTGCCAGAGGCCGGTGAACCCCTCGCCGGGGCAGTGCATTTCCCGAATAACCCTGAAATCTATGATTTAGCTGAAGCCCAGCAACTGACAGCTGAGGAGCAGGTCGAAAAGTGGGTGGACGGTAAGAAAAAGATCGTCTGGGACAGCAAAAAGCGACGAAATGAGGCGCTCGACTGCTTTGTCTACGCACTTGCAGCCCTGCGGATCAGCATTTCGCGATGGCAGCTTAATCTCGATTCTCTTCTGGCAAGTCTGCTGGAGGAAGACAGCGGGCGTAAAAATCACAAAACCCTGGCGGATTACGCCCGGGCATTATCCGGAGAAGAATAATGGCGACACAGGCTGACCTGGAGGCAGCACGCGCTGCATTACATGACCTCATGATGGGTAAACGGGTGGCAACGGTACAGAAAGATGGTCGAAGGGTGGAATTTACAGCTACCTCAGTCAGCGAGCTGAGAAAATACATTGCTGACCTTGAATCTCAGGTTGGCTCCACTTCACGGCGCCGGGGACCGGCAGGGTTTTATGTATGAAATTACCAGCTTTAGTGGGGCCGGACGGTAGAACATCCCTGCGCGAATATGCCGGGTATCACGGCGGTGGCGGCGGCTTTGGCGGCCAGTTGCGATCCTGGAATCCGCCCATCGAAAGTGCTGATGCGGCGCTCCTGCCTAATTTCTCACGTGGAAATGCCCGTGCTGACGATCTTGTACGAAATAACGGCTACGCAGCAAACGCCGTGCAACTTCACCAGGATCACATAGTCGGGTCATTTTTCAGACTGAGTTACTGCCCGAGCTGGCGTTATCTTGGCATTAAAGAAGAGGAGAGCCGCGCGTTTGCCAGGGAGGTGGAAGCCGCCTGGTATGAGTATGCTGAAGATGACTTTTGCGGAATTGATGCCGAGCGCAAGCGAACGTTTACGATGATGATCCGTGAGGGGGTCGCGACGCATGCATTCAACGGTGAGTTGTGCGTGCAGCCCACCTGGGACAGTGATTCAACGCGGCTTTTCCGCACGCAATTCAAAATGGTCAGCCCGAAGCGCGTGAGCAACCCGAATAACATGGGGGACACCCGGAACTGCCGTGCCGGTGTCAGCATAAACGATGCTGGTGCAGCGCTGGGCTATTACGTGAGTGAGGACGGTTACCCGGGCTGGATGGCACAGAAATGGACGTATATTCCCCGGGAACTGCCCGGGGGCAGACCATCGTTTATCCATGTGTTCGAGCCGCTCGAAGACGGGCAAACCCGCGGCGCTAACGTGTTTTACAGCGTGATGGAGCAGATGAAGATGCTCGACACCCTGCAAAACACGCAGCTGCAGAGTGCGATCGTGAAAGCGATGTATGCAGCCACCATCGAAAGCGAACTGGATACGCAGACGGCAATGGACTTTATCCTCGGCTCTGACAGTAAAGACCAGCAAAGCAAAATGACAGGGTGGCTCGGTGAGATGGCATCGTATTACACCGCGGCGCCGGTTCGGCTCGGTGGTGCCAAAGTCCCGCACCTGATGCCTGGTGATTCACTGAATCTGCAGTCAGCACAGGATACGGATAACGGTTATTCAACCTTTGAACAGTCACTGCTGCGCTATATCGCCGCCGGGCTGGGGGTGTCATACGAGCAGCTCTCGCGTAACTATTCCCAGATGAGTTACTCCACCGCACGCGCCAGCGCCAATGAATCCTGGGCGTTCTTTATGGGTCGCCGCAAGTTCGTCGCAGCCCGGCAGGCCTGTCAGATGTTTGTCTGCTGGCTGGAAGAGGCGATTGCTCGCCGGGTTGTCACGCTCCCATCCAAAGCCAGGTTCAGCTTCCATGAAGCGAGAACCTCATGGGGTAACGCAAACTGGATCGGTTCGGGGCGTATGGCTATTGATGGCCTGAAGGAGGTGCAGGAGGCTGTAATGCTGATCGAGGCCGGTCTCAGTACCTATGAGAAGGAGTGCGCTAAACGCGGGGATGACTATCAGGAAATATTTTCTCAGCAGGTACGTGAAACTATGGAGCGCCGGAGTGCGGGCCTAAAACCTCCGGCCTGGGCGGCAGCCGCTTTTGAATCCGGGCTGAAAAAATCAAACGAGGAGAATAAAGATGACGCCAGAGCTGCGTAATCTCCCGCATATTGCCAGCATGGCCTTTAATGAGCCGCTGATGCTTGAACCCGCCTATGCGCGGGTTTTCTTTTGCGCACTGGCAGGTCAGCTGGGGATCACCCGACTGACGGATACGGTGTCGGGCGCAACGCTCGGTGCCGAGCAGATTGCCGAGCCGCTGGCGCTATTTGGTGATGATGAGGAAATGGGACCCCGGACAGCGCGCAGTTACCAGATAACGAACGGCATCGCGGTGCTGCCCGTTTCCGGGACGCTGGTCAGTAAAACCCGGTCGCTGCAGCCTTACTCCGGCATGACGGGATACAACGGGATCATTGCCCGCCTGCAGCAGGCCATGAGCGATCCCGGCGTCGACGGCATTCTCCTCGATATGGATACGCCTGGCGGGATGGTGTCCGGTGCATTCGACTGCGCCGACATTATTGTGCGGATGCGCGATATCAAGCCTATCTGGGCGCTGGCAAACGATATGAACTGCAGCGCCGGGCAGCTTATCGCCAGCGCCGCTTCCCGCCGTCTGGTCACCCAGACCGCGCGTACGGGCTCAATCGGCGTGATGATGGCGCACAGCAACTACGGCGCTGCCCTGAAAACGCAGGGCGTCGAGGTGACCCTGATTTACAGCGGCGATCACAAGGTTGATGGCAATCCCTACGAAAAACTACCGAAAGACGTTCGCGATGATTTTCAGACGCGAATAGACGCCACGCGCCGGATGTTTGCCGAAAAGGTTGCTGCTTATACCGGCATGTCCGTTCAGTCCGTGCTGGATACCGAAGCGGCTGTATTTTCCGGTCAGGAATCGGTGGATGCCGGTCTGGCTGAAGAGCTGGTCAATAACACTGACGCGCTGAACGTGATGCGCGAGTCACTTAACAAACGAAAAACAATCTCCCCTGGAGGAAATATGGAAAAAGTAACCACCGCATCAGCTGCGGATGCAATTCAGGCCACCGCGTCAGCAGAACAGACAAATACCGTCGAAACCGCTGCTGCAGTTGTTGCTTCACCGGCAGAGGTCAGTGCCCGGGTCGCCGCAGCGGTGAGTGCCGAAAATGGCCGAATTATGGGGATCCTGAACTGCGAAGAGGCGAAAGGACGTGAGTCACAGGCGCGTGCACTGGCCGAAACGCCGGGTATGACGGTCGAAAGCGCACAGCGCATTCTGGCCGCTGCACCGCAAAGTGCCCAGGCGCGTTCCGATACGGCACTGGATCGCCTGATGGAAACAGCACCTGGTGCGTTGTCCTCAGGTAATGCATCTGCTGAAGCAGGTGAAGATTTGTTAAACACCCCCATTTAAGAGGCTCTTATGGCAACGACTGAAGTTTTTACCCATCAACAGCCGCTGGGCAACAGTGATCCGGCACATACTGCATATGCACCTGGTGAACTGACAGCATCCACCCCGGCAATGACCCCACTCATGCTGGATGCCGCTACGGGCAAGTTAACGGTCTGGGACGGTACTCACGCTGGCGCGGCATGCGGTATTCTGGCCGTAGCGGCAGACCAGAGCAGCGTGGAACTGGCATTTTATAAATCCGGCTCATTCCGCATTGAAGATGTTCTCTGGCCTTCAGCTGTGACCGATGAGCATATCAAACGTAACGCGTTCACCGGCACGGCCGTCAGCATCATCTGAATCCTTTCTTATCACTCACATTCATCCATAAAAGCCGCCTGCGCGGCTTTTTTTACGGGAAAAATCTATGTCGATTTATACTACTGCCCAGTTGCTGGCGGTCAATCAGAAGAAATTTAAGTTCGATCCGCTTTTCCTTCGCATCTTCTTCCGCGAAAGCTATCCCTTCAGCACTGAAAAAGTGTACCTGTCGCAAATCCCGGGCCTGGTGAACATGGCACTCTATGTCTCGCCTGTTATTTCCGGCAAGGTCATCCGCTCCCGCGGTGGCACAACCTCAGAATTTACGCCTGGCTATGTCAAGCCGAAGCATGAAGTAAACCCGCAGATGACCCTGCGTCGCCTGCCGGATGAAGATCCACAGAACCTGGCTGATCCTGCCTATCGCCGCCGCCGCATCATTCTGCAGAACATGAAAGATGAAGAGCTGGCGATTGCACAGGTAGAAGAAATGCAGGCCGTATCCGCCGTGCTCAGCGGTAAATATACCATGACCGGGGAGGCGTTTGAGCCGGTGGAGGTGGATATGCAACGCAGCGCCAGAAACAACATTGTTCAGGCGGGTGCTGCGGCCTGGTCCGCCCGGGACAAAGAAACCTATGATCCGACCGATGATATCGAGACGTATGCGGTGAATGCCAGTGGCGTGGTCAACATCATCGTGTTCGATCCAAAGGGCTGGTCACTGTTCCGCTCCTTCAAGGCCGTCAAAGACAAGCTGGATACCCGCCGCGGCTCTAACTCTGAGCTGGAAACCGCACTCAAGGATCTCGGTCAGGCGGTTTCCTACAAGGGTATGTATGGCGATGTGGCAATTGTCGTGTATGCCGGTCAGTACGTTGAAGGGGGCGTGCAGAAGAATTACCTGCCGGATAACACCATGGTACTGGGTAACACACAGGCGCGCGGTCTGCGGACCTATGGCTGTATCCAGGATGTGGACGCGCAGCGCGAGGGCATTAACGCCTCTGCTCGCTATCCAAAAAACTGGGTGCAGACCGGTGACCCGGCCCGTGAATTCACCATGATCCAGTCCGCGCCGCTGATGCTGCTGGCAGACGCGGACGAGTTTGTGTCCGTCAAACTCGCGTAACTTCCACCCGGTGGCCCTTCGGGGCCAATTTTTCGGAGTAGCTTCCATGACTGAAAAAGAGACACTCATCGCCCGGCTGAAAGAGCTGGGCAAAATGCTTGGCCGTGACGTAAATACCAGCGGCACCATCCAAGAGCTGTCGATGCGTATTGCTGAGCTTGAAGAGGAGCTGGATGGAGATGCCGGTTCGGTTGACGGTGAAAATGGAGAGGAGAATGCTTCCGGCAGCACCGGCAGCACCGACGGTGATATTGCTGACGCGGCGAAAGAAAAAAAGAAAGCGACCACAACCGATGACCGGATAACAGTAGAAACGCTGGCAACCCTGCATATTGACGCGCTGCATGCCACGCGTAACGAACCGGTCTCCATCGCTGAGCCCGGTGTGATCATTCGCGTATCCGAACAGGATGTAGACGAGCTGATCGCAAAGGGGCTGGCCAGAGAAGTCTGAAGGGGACCGCATGGCTGTTTTCGATAATCTCTTTGACGAGGCCATGTCGCGAGCGGATGGCGCTATCCGCAGTGTGATGGGCGCAGAGGCAAAGGTGATGTCAGGCGCTTTGTCAGGTGTCACCCTGATGGGCGTTTTCGATGATCCGGAGAATATTGGTTATGCCAGTGTGGGGATTCGGGTTGAAGGTACCAGTCCGACCCTGTTTGTGGAAACCGCCACTGTTCAGCAGCTGGAACGCATGGACACCCTGATGATTAACGGGCGGGCTTTCTGGGTTGAGCGAATTGGCCCTGACGATTGTGGATCCTGCCATATCTGGCTGGGTAACGGGAGCCCGCCCGCCGGTACCCGCCGTCGTTAAGGAGGCTGCATGTCCATTAAAGGCCTTGAGCAGGCGATAGAGAACCTCAACAGCATCAGCAAAACGGCCGTCCCGCGAGCGTCGGCACAGGCCGTTAACCGCGTGGCAAACCGGGCCGTCAGCCGCAGCGTGGCAGTCGTGTCGAAAGATACCCGGGTCCCGCGAAAACTGGTAAAGCAACGCGCCAGGCTGAGACGTGCGACGGTTAATAAACCCCGCGCGCTTATCCGTGTAAACCGTGGCAATTTACCGGCCATAAAACTGGGTACCGCCAGCGTGCGCCTTTCCCGCAGAAAACGGGATAAGAAAGGGGCCAACAGCGTGCTGCGCATAGGACCGTTCCGTTTCCCGGGCGGATTCATTCAGCAGCTTAAAAACGGTCGCTGGCACGTCATGAGGCGAACAGCAAAGCCCCGTTATCCGATCGAAGTGGTCAGCATTCCTCTGGCAGCCCCTTTAACCACGGCATTTAAAGCTGAGCTGCCGAAGCTCATGGACTCGGATATGCCCAAAGAGCTCCGGGCATCCCTTACAAACCAACTCAGGTTGATTCTGACAAAATGAAACACAGTGATATCCGACAGTTGATTCTTGACGCGCTGGAAAGCGCGATGGGTACTGACGCCATTTATTTTGACGGCAGGCCAGCAGTGCTCGAAGAGGGAGATTTCCCGGCCGTCGCCGTTTATCTCACCGACGCGGAGTACACCGGGGAAGAACTGGATGCCGATGTCTGGCAGGCCACTCTTCATGTAGAAGTCTTTCTTCCTGCCCAGGTGCCTGATTCGGAGCTGGATGAATGGATGGAAGCGCGTGTTTACCCGGTTCTGGCGGAGATCCCGGGGCTTGCATCCCTTATCACCAACATGGTGCAGCAGGGCTATGACTACCAGCGCGATGATGATATCGGACTCTGGAGTTCAGCCGATCTGAAATATTCCATCACCTACGAAATGTGAGGACGTTATGACCACACCTAACCCGCTGGCACCGACGAAAGGGGCCGGCACCACCCTCTGGATTTACACCGGAAGCGGCGATCCCTACGCCAGTCCCCTTTCGGATGTTAACTGGCTGCGTCTGGCAAAGATCAAGGATCTGCAGCCAGGCGAACTCACCGCCGAGTCAGAGGACGACACCTATATCGATGACGACAACGCCGACTGGGCTTCATCCATGCAGGGTCAGAAATCAGCAGGCGACACGAGTTTTACTCTGGCATGGCTGCCGGGTGAAAGCGGTCAGCAGGACCTGGTGAACTGGTTCGATGACGGCACGGTTAAAGGATACAAAATCAAGTACCCGAATGGCGCCGTCGATGTCTTTAAAGGCTGGGTGAGCAGCCTTGGAAAGACCGTTTCGGCTAAAGAAGTTATGACCCGAACGGCAAAGATCACCAATAACGGCAAACCCTCACTGGCAGAAGACAGCGGTACCGCGGTAATTGGCGTGACGGGTATCAGCCTGGATAAATCCACTGCAGCGGTTGCTGTCGGTGCGACCACGCAACTGGCAGTGACGGTCCTGCCAGCCAGCGCTTCAGATGCTTCCTTCCGCGTGGCGACTTCTGATCCGTCGAAAGCAACAGTGACGGTCAGTGGTTCAACGCTGACCGTCACCGGCGTGGCGGCGGGCACCGTTGAAATTATTGTCATGACCAATAGCGGTAACTTTGCGGCAATCTGCAAGGTGACCGTTTCCTGAATCCCGGGGCGTGAGCCCCGTACTCCGGAGTAAATATGTTTCTTAAAACTGAACTGCTCGAGCATAACGGCAGCAGCGTGACGCTGTACCAGCTGTCGGCGCTGCAGCGCATTGAACACCTTGAGTACCTGAAAAAGCTGGAAGCGGTTGAAGAAGGTGATTTCCAGACCGCTATCACTCTCACCGTGAAAAATGGTGCTTACCTGGTGGCATTGTCGCTCTGGCATGGTCATGCGCTGAAAGGTACGCTTCCTGAGGGGGCGCCAGCGGAAGTATCCAAAATTCAGGATGAAGTCCTGCAGACCTGGCCGACGGAGCTTATTGCAGAGGCGGATTTTAAGGTGAAGCTCCTCTCCGGCATGATTGAGCCGCAGTCAGAGGGCCCGGAGGGAGAGATTAGCGAACCTGCGGAACCTGTTACTGCGGAAAAGCCCTCGCCAGTGAGCTGACGTTTGTCCTGAAACTGGCGCGTGAGTTCGGTCGCCCTGACTGGCGCGCCATGCTTGCTGGCATGTCCTCTACGGAGTATGGCGACTGGAAAATCTTCTACCAGGATAACTTCTTTCATGATGCGCAGCTGGACGCCCACTTCTCCGGCCTGCTCTACACCATTTCAACCCTGTTTTTTGCCGATCCGGAGCTGACGCCTGCCAGCTTCAGCATTGTTTCACCTGCATCTGAATCCATTGAGGTAGCAGAGACGGACGACGATGCGCTGATGGCGAAGGCGGAAGGTATTTCTGGAGGTATACGCTATGGCCCAGACGGCAGTCGGTGATCTGGTCGTTAATCTTGACGTCAACTCGACGAAATTTAACGAGCAGATCAACTACGTCAAAAAAGAATTTAGGCAAACGGGGGACGCGGCGAACGATTCAGCTTTGCGGATCCAGCAGTCATTCAGCCGCCAGGAGAGCGCTGCCCGCAAGGCAGGCATCTCTGTCGGTCAGTATACCGCGGCGATGCGCATGCTCCCGGCGCAGTTTACTGATGTGGCAACGCAGCTGGCAGGTGGCCAGAACCCCTGGCTTATTTTGCTCCAGCAGGGTGGACAGGTAAAAGATTCCTTTGGCGGTGTTATTCCAACGTTTCGTGCGCTGTTGGGTTCTATCTCGCCAGTTATGCTTGGTATTGGTGCACTTTCGTCCGCGACGGGGGCGCTGTTATATACCTGGTATGCCGGCTCGTCCACATTATCCGATTTCAACAAAACACTGGTCCTCTCCGGTAACACTGCGGGGCTGACTGCCGATCGGATGCTCACGCTGGCGCGAAGCGGCCAGTCCGCCGGACTTACGTTTAATCAGACGAGCAAGGCACTGACGGAGCTGATCAACGCTGGAGTGCGTGCCGGTGCCCATTTTGATGACATGAGTCAGGCCGTGGCCCGCTTCACCGAAGCATCGGGTGTACCAGTCGATAAGGTTGCCGCTGCGTATGGCAAGCTGACAACTGACCCGACATCCGGGCTCATTGCAATGGCCCAGCAATTTCACAACGTCACCGCCGAGCAAATCGCACATGTTGCCCAGTTGCAGCGTGCCGGTGATGAAGCTGGGGCACTTAAGGCGGCAAACGACGTGGCCACCGCCGGATTCAACGATCAGACCAAATCCATTCGCGACAATATGGGGTCGATTGAAACTGCTGCCGATACGCTGAAACGCGCGTTTAAGTCGATGTGGGATGCGGCGCTTGATGTTGGTCGGCCTGATACCGCGCAGGAAATGGTGACAAAAGCAGAAGCCGCTTTCAAAAAGGCCGATGAAATCTGGAACCTGCGAAAGGATGACCGTTATGTAAATGATGAAGCACGTGCGCGGTTCTGGAATGACCGCGAAACGGCCAGGCTGGCGCTGGACATGGCGCAGCAGCAGGCGGGGATTTCCAGAGCGAACGAGGAGAATGCCTCCCGCGAAGCGGCTGCGGAATCTGATCGCCAGAAGTATGCTGCGCAGGCACAGGCAAACTATGCCAAAACGCAGACTGCACTGGAGAAATACACGGCCAGGCAGGGCGAGCTTAACAAGGCTCTGAAAGATGGGCGGATCCTGCAGGCGGATTACAACATCAACATGGCGGCGGCCAAAAAGGAGTATGAGGACTCCCTGAAAAAACCGACGAAAGGCAGGGTGCCCGGTGGCGCAAAACTCACCGACAGCACCAGTGCGCAGACACTGGAGCTGCAGACTCAGCTTGAGGTTTTGCGTCAGCACAGTGATATCAATGACACGATTAGCCAGCAGCGCCAGCAGTTGTGGAAAGCGCAGGCCAGATTCACGGTCCTTGAACAGGCTGCCAGAACCCGGGCGCTGACGGGTGATGAAAAGTCCCTGCTCGCCAGCAAGGATAAGGTGCTCGCGCAGGCTGAAATCAATGCAAAACTGGGTGACCAGATCGTCACGCAGGAACGTCTCAATCGACTGCAGGACACATCGCAAAAATACGTTACCCAGATGGGTGAGAAAACCCGGGCGCTGGTGGAAAGCGCGGGGATGAGCAGTCGTGCGGCACAGCGGCGCAATGAAGAGGCTCAGTTACTACAGGGCTGGAAAAACGGTGGCGGGTCTGAAAAAGATCAGGGCTACCAGAAAGAGCTGCAGGCGCTACAGGGATATTATCAGGAACAGGATAAAGTGCGCGGTGACTGGCTCTCTGGTGGAAAATCCGCCTGGGCTGATTACGCCGATTCTGCGGGTGACGCGTACGGCCAGATGAAAAATGTCGCGGCCAGTACCTTTGACGGAATGACGCAGAATCTTGCGGACATGCTGACCACCGGTAAAGCAAAGTGGGGTGACTTCACCCGCTCAACGCTTTCGATGCTGGCGCAAATCGCCCTTAAACAGGCGGGAGTAGGGATCGTGGGCGCTGTCAGTTCGGCTATCGGATTTGCCGGGGGCGGCTATACCGGATCGGGCGGTAAATATGAACCTGCCGGGGTGGTGCATCGCGGGGAGTTCGTTTTTACAAAAGAGGCGACCAGCCGGATCGGGGTGGGGAATCTGTACAGCATGATGCGCGGTTACGCGCCCGGCGGGCTGGTCGGTGGCGGCAGAATGCCCGCTGCGGCCACGGGAGGGATCAGCGTTTATGCACCGGTCAGCGTCAGTCAGCAGGGTGGTGGCGAGTCCAGCCAGGCAGACACCATCGGAACGGCGCGGCAGCTTCAGGGCATTGTTCAGCAGACCATCACTGACCGGCTTAAAAAGGAGATGGGGCCGGGGGGTGTACTTTACCCAAGGAGGTAGCAGTGACAGACACATTCAGCTGGCGCACCCGTAAATCAGCCCGGGGAACAGAAAGCGCCCGGACGCTTCAGTCCCAGTTTGGCGACGGGTATAAACAGGTCGCCGGAATGGGGCTCAATGACAGGTCCGAAGTCTGGGATCTTGACTGGACGGGAACACGAAACGAGGCCGCAGTGCTGCGTGCGTTCCTTATGTCGCACATCACAAAATCGTTCTGGTGGACGAACCCCTGGGGGGAGAAGAAGCTCTACCGGATGAGGGCTGATTCCTTCAGTGTTTCGTTCCCCTCCGGGAAAAAAGCGACTGTAGCGTTCACGTTCGAGCAGTCCTTTGCTCCCTGATTATCTTCAAAACCAGAATGACTGACCGCCTCCGGGCGGTTTTTTTATGGGGTGAATATGAGTTTCACGCAGGATATACAGCAGCTGGAGCCGGGCCAGCTAGTCCAGTTGGTTGAAATAGACGGCACCGAATTTGGCATGGATACCGTCCTGCGCTTCCATGCCCACAATATTGCTTCTGCAGGCTGGGCTGCATTCGCGGCTGACAACCTCCCTGCCATTATCTGGCAGGGTCAGCAGTACGACCCTTACCCTTACGAGCTGAAAGGCCTGGAGTTGTCCAGCACCGGGGCGCAGCCCACACCCACGCTTTCCGTGTCGAACGTCGGCAACTACGTGACTGCGCTGTGTCTCGAGTACGACGACCTGGCGAGGGCAAAGGTGAAGATCCACACCACGCTGGCGAAATATCTCGACGCGGCCAACTGGACAGCCGGCAACCCGAACGCCAGCCCGGCGGACGAGCGCGTGCAGCTTTTTTACGTCAACGCCAAAACCGCTGAAACGCGGGTGCAGGTCGACTTTGAACTGTGCTCACCCTTTGACATACAGAACCTGCAGTTGCCCACCCGGCAGATCACGCCAGTCTGTACCTGGTGCACGCGCGGCTGGTACCGCACCGGCACCGGATGTGACTACAACGGGAACCGCTATTTTCTTAAGGATGGCACCCCCACGGACAACCCGGCGCTGGATATGTGCGGCGGCCAGATGCAGGACTGCGAAGCGCGGTTCGGGACGGGTAACCCGCTGCCGTTCGGCGGCTTCCCGGCGGCAAACCTTCAGGGTAAATAACCATGCGAAAAAAACTGATGGAAGCGATCCGCGCCCACGTCGCCGCGGAATATCCGAACGAGGCCTGCGGCGTGGTGGTGCAGGCCGGGCGGGCGCAGCAGTACATTACGTGCCGCAATATTTCAGCAACGCCCACTGAGGCCTTCACGATCTCGCCAGAGGATAAGCTGGCAGCGTCGGAGCAGGGCGAAATCATTATGGTTATCCACTCCCACCCGGATGTGGTCCAGCTTGTGCCGTCCGAAATGGACAGGGTGCAGTGCGACTGGTCCGGGGTGGAATGGGGCATCATGAGCTGGCCGGACGGTGATTTCTGCACGCTGGCACCCCGTGAGGACCGGGACTACGCCGGGCGGCGCTGGGTACTGGGCTTTGCTGACTGCTGGGCGCTGATCCGTGAGTGGTACCAGCGCGAGCACGGCATTACCCTGGGCGATTACTCGGTACCGTACGAGTGGTGGGAGCAGGGCGAAAATCGCTACGACGATAACTGGGAGGCGGAGGGCTTTATCCAGGTGGACCCCACTGATATGCGTCACGGCGATATGATCATGATGCGCATACAGGCGTCGGTAACCAACCACGCGGCCATTTACCTCGGTCGCCACGAGTACCAGGACAATATCATGCTGCATCATAATTTCGGCAACCTGTCTGCCCGGGTGCCGTACGGCAAATATTACCGCGACCGCACCGTTCGTGTGGTCCGACACAGGGAGCTGATGAATGCTGAAAACACTGATTCTTGAAGGCCGTATGGCGAAAAAGTTCGGGCGCGAACACCAGTTTCACGTTGAGGATCTGCGCGAGATGCTGCGCGCCATGTCCAGCCAGGTCCCGGGCTTTAAACGCTACCTGTCAGAAGGACATATGCAGGGGATCCGCTTTGCCTTCTTCAATGGTAAAAACAACATCGGTCTTGATGAATTCGACATGACCCGCAGTGGCACGGTGTACCGGATTTCGGCCATTACCGAAGGTTCAAAGCGCGGCGGTGTGCTGCAGATCGTTATCGGGGCGGTGGCTCTCGTGGCCGCGTATTTTACCGCGGGTGCCTCGCTGACGGCGATAGGTCTGAGCACGGCTGCCGCAACTGCGACAACAACGGCCCTTACGGGTCTCGGCCTGTCGATGATGCTGGGCGGAGTGGTGCAGTTGCTTACCCCACAGCCGAAATACAACGTCGGTGCCTCGTCCAGCACGGACAACAAACCCAACTACGCCTTTGGCGCGCCGGTGAATACCGTGGCTGTGGGTTATCCGGTACCTGTGTTTTTTGGTGAGCGCGAGATCGGCGGGGCCGTCATCAGCGCGGGGATCTTCTCCAGCGACCAGCAGTGAAATTTATTGTCAGCTACAGGTCACCTCCGGGTGGCTTTTTTTATGGGTGAAATATGCGACTTCCCGAAGATGAAACCCTTATTCAGGGACGTAAAGGCGGTGGCGCTAAACAGCACACTCCTGTTGAGGATCCGGATGACCTGCTGTCGACAGCAAAATTAAAAATGCTGCTGGCGATCGCTGAAGGTGAAATTCAGGGTGAGCTGACGGCACAGAACATCTTCCTTAACGACACCCCGCTGGCGAACGCCGACGGCAGCTACAACTTCACCGGCGTGAAGTGGGATTTTCGCCCGGGCACTCAGGATCAGGACTACATTCAGGGATTGCCTGAGGTCGACAACGAAATGTCGGCCAACGTGACCGTCACCACCACCGCGTCGTGGACACGCCAGTTCTCAAACCTGATGCTGGATGCCGTGCGTATTAAGCTGAGCCTGCCCGTCCAGTACACCTATAAAGACAACGGCGATATGGTCGGCACGGTCACGGAGTACGCCGTTGATCTCTCGACTGATGGTGCTGCCTGGCAGACGGTGGTTAACGGCAAATTCGACGGAAAGACAACCACGGAATACCAGCGCGACATCCGCATTGACCTGCCAGCAGCAACCACCGGCTGGGCGGTGCGGGTACGTCGCATCACACCTGATTCAGTGGGTAATTCAAAACTGATAAACGCCTTCAAGGTGTTCTCGTTCGCTGAGGTGATCGACAGCAAGTTACGCTATCCCAATACAGCGCTGCTATATATCGAGGTCGATGCCAGCCAGTTTACCAGTGGCGCGCCGAAGGTGACCTGCAGGCCGAAGGGCAAACTGGTACATGTCCCGGACTCCTACGACCCGGTTACGCGCACCTACAGCGGCACCTGGTCCGGTGGCTTCAAAATGGCCTACACCAACAACCCGGCCTGGGTATTTTACGATCTGGTGCTGGATGAGATTTACGGCATGGGCACCCGCATCGATGCAGGCATGATCGATAAGTGGGAGCTGTACGCCATTGCGCAGTACTGCGATCAGAAGGTATCGAACGGGGCGGGTGGGACCGAGCCGCGCTTCACCTGCAATGTCTACATCCAGAGCCAGCAGGACGCCTACACCGTTCTCAGCGATCTGGCGGCGATATTCCGCGGGATTACCTTCTGGGGCAACGACCAGATTTACGTGCGCGCGGATGTGCCACAGGATGAAGTGGATTTTACCTACCATGCCTCGAACGTGATCGACGGGTTGTTTACCTACGGCGGCGGCAGCTACAAAAACCGCTACTCGTCTGCCCTAGTGTCGTGGTCTGATCCTCAGAACCATTACAGCGACACGGTTGAGAGTGTCTACGATTCCGACCTGGTGAAGCGGTACAGGGTCAACCAGATGTCGATGACGGCGATTGGCTGCACATCCCAGAGCGAAGCGCACCGCCGGGGCCGCTGGGCGCTGCTGTCTAATGCGCGCGACGGAACGGTGTCATTTGGCGTGGGACTGGACGGTTATATTCCCCTGCCCGCAGAAATTATCGGTATCGCGGATCCGTTCCGTGCCGGCAAACAGAACGGCGGGCGTATCCGGGCGGTGAGCGGGCGTAATGTCACGCTTGATCGTCCTGCTGACTATGCCGCTGGCGACCGCCTGGTGGTCAACCTGCCGGACGGCAAGGCGCAGACGCGGACAATCGCGTCCGTCAGCGCAGACAAACAGACGGTGACGGTCACCACCCCCTTCAGGCTGCCGCCTGAGTCCGGTGCAGTGTGGGCCATCGACAGCGATAACCTGGCTATCCAGTATTTTCGCGTGACATCCATCCGGGCTAACGACGACAGCAACGGTGGTTTCACGATCACCGCGGTCCAGCATGACCCGAATAAATACCGCTATATCGATGACGGCGTGCGCATCACCCCGGCACCGGTCACCGTCACGCCGGTAAGTGTTCTGCCGGCACCGAAAAACATTACCCTCACTGAAACCGACCACATTGAGCAGGGACTTACCGTTGCCACCATGAATGTGTCCTGGAACAGGGTGGATGGCGCTATCCGGTACCAGGCGCAGTGGCGCAAGGATAATGGCGACTGGATAAACGTGCCGGTGAGCAGCGCCCAGGGATTTACCGTGCAGGGGATTTACACCGGGAGTTATGACGTGCGGGTGCGTGCGCTTAACGCTCAGGATTCAGGCTCTCCGTGGGGCTACGCCGATACGACTTACCTCACGGGCAAAACCGGCAAACCTGGCACGCCGCAGAGCCTGCTGGCGAGCGACGATGTCGTCTGGGCTATCGACATCACCTGGGCTTTCCCGGATGGCTCAGGTGATACGGCATACACCGAGATTCAGCGCACCACCACCGAAGACAAAGCTAACCCGCAATTACTGGCGCTGGTGCCGTATCCGGCCACGCATTACCAGCATGGCCCGATGCGGGCGGGCGTCAGTCAGTGGTACCGCGCCCGTCTGGTGGATCGTATCGGCAACACCGGCGACTGGACGACTTGGGCGGCAGGGCAGTCCAGCTCGAACGCCGGTGATTATCTCGACATGATCGGCGACACGCTTGAACAGACCGAGGGCTATAAAAACCTCGTGTCGGATATTGCCGATCTCAGCGACGATATTCAGTCAGCGCGCGACGACATCACCGCAGTTACGACAGAGTCGGCGGCAACCAAAGCAGGCCTGGCACAGGAGGTCACGGACCGTAAAAAAGCCATCACCGACGAAGCGGCAGCACGTGGCCAGGCGTTGCTGACCGAAAAGAACGCGCGCGTCGCGGATATCAGTAACGTCAATCAGACGATCCAGACAACCACCGAATCACTGGCGCAGCAGATTGGGCAGATTTCTGCAGGTACCGGCTCGCAGTTCGATCCGGCCAAAATCTGGTACTTCGATTCGACAGTAGAGGGCTGGACCGGGAACGGGACACCGACGATTGTTGACGGCTGGATACGCCCGGCGAACCATGCTACCGATCCGTGGGTGGCGTCTCCCGGCTCACTGGGTGTTAACTCGTCGTCCTATCGCTTCGTTAAAATGCGCATCAGGAAGTTCGGGGCGCCGGGCTGGGCGGGGCAGCTGCGGTGGCGGGGTACCGGTGGCTTCAACGACACCAATATGGTCACCGTCGCCGAGCCTGCTTATGACGCGAACGGGATCGCCACGCTGGAGTTCGACAATATCCCCTGGCTTACTGAAGCCACGATGAATCAGTTCAGGCTGGATCTGTCCACTAAGCAGGATGCGACGAACTACTTCCTGATTGACTGGGTGGCGCTCGGACGGCCTACCCCCGGCGCGGGTATGGCGGCGCTGCAGCAGGAAACGACAGCCCGTGTCGCTGGTGACCAGGCTGAAGCCACCGCGCGCGAGACGCTGGCGACGCAGATCCGGGGAGGTTATACCGGTGATGACCCGTCGAAGCTGGCCTCGGGCCTGCTCTACACCGAACGCCAGGCGCGCATCACGGCGCAGGAAGCGGAGGTGACAGCCCGGACGGCGCTGGAAGCGACCGTTAACGCCAACAAAGCCAGCGTGACGCAGGAGCTGGCAACGCTGACGACGGAGCAGGAGGCGCAGGCCACCACGCTGTCGGGCCTGCAGACTACCGTCGGGAAAAATACCGGCGATATCACGCGTATCGATAAAGCCGTCGCTGATAACAACAAGGCTCAGACTACCGCGTTGGCTGCTGTAAAAGCCACAACAGACCAGAACACGGCTGAAATCAGCACGGAAACCACGGCCCGTACGGATGCAGACAGTGCGCTGGGGCGTCGTATCGACAGCCTGAAAGTGGATGTGGACGGTAATACTGCCAGCCGCGACGCCGGTGTTGTCGGTAGTGTCAGTAACGCGCTCGCCAACTTCATGGCGTTCTCTGATCAGCGCGTCACGTTTGCCGTTGCCGAAACGAAAACGATGGCCGAGATCACCGAGACCCGGAAGACCGCCGCGGATGCCACAAGCGCTGTTGCTGAGCAGGTCACGACGCTTAAGGCCACGGTTGAGCAAAACGGCCAGACTAACGCCGCAGCCATCACGCGCATTGATAAAGCCGTTACTGATTTATCAAGCGCAACGGCCATCAGTATTCAGCAGGTCACGGCTGCAATTGGCGATACCAATGCCAGTGTGCAGACGACCAGCCAAGCTGTTGCTGATATCAACGGCAAGCTCTCCGCGCAGTGGGGCGTTAAAGTCCAGGTGGAAGCGAACGGTGTCAAACGCATCGCGGGTATTCAGCTGGGCATTGACGGTACAGGGGCCTCAAACTTCCTGATTTCTGCCGATACCTTCGCGGTTTATAACCCGACGACGAACGGGCAGGAGCTGGTGTTTGCTTCGACCGGCGGCCAGATGTTCATGCGTTCGGTGTTCATCCAGGACGGTTCCATCGACAACGGCAAGATTGGCAATTATATCCAGTCCAGCAACTGGGACGGGACTGGTAATGTCGGCTGGCATATCAATAAATCCGGGTATGCCACGTTTAACGGCGTGACCGTTCGCGGGACGATTTATGCCACCGACGGGAGTTTCAGAGGCAGGGTTGAGGCGACCAGCGGGAGCTTCAGGGGCACGGTTGAAGCGACATCTTTCATTGGAGATGTCGCCAACACAGGGGTGTATCCCGACTCCAGCAACCGGTCTAACAATGCCGTTTCTACCAGTGTAGCCATGGCATACACCGACTCCAGCAATAACGGGCTGAATAAAAACGCCGTCGTGGAGGCGTTGATATATGTCAGAGGGACTACAGGCGCGGTCGGGAGTACAGTTAACATAACTATCGCGGGTAACGTTCGCACGTTCACTTTTGACGTTCCTGTTGGTGGGCTTTGGTTCACTGCACGTCATGCTGCGACTGGGTTGACCGGGCAACGTATCGACGCAAGCATTTTCGTTTCTTCCAGTAATGCAACCGTGGCAATTTATGCGCCAACTATCACTGTGACCCGCGGTACCGGCTCCTTCTCCTGATCCCTACAACCTCAGACCATCCAACCCAGCTCCGGCTGGGTTTTTCATTTTAAGGACATCACGAATGGCCACACTTGATGACGATTTAGCAAAAGCCGTCTCGGAAGGGTTTCGCCTGGCGCAAAGCAGTATCATCAACCAGGATCTGATTTTATCCGGGACAGGTGACGTCACCGTAACCCTGGCTGACGGCTCGAAAAAGACCGGACCCAGCTGGTCGAAGCTGATCGCTGCAGCGACCGCAGCTGGAACCAGCGCTGCCGCAGCCAAAACTTCCGAAACGAATGCCCTTGCTTCAAAAAACGCAGCTGCAACCAGCGCCACGAACGCGGCAACGACTGAGGGTAACGCTCTCGCATCGAAGAACGCTGCCAAAACCAGCGAAACGAACGCGAAAACGTCTGAGACGAATGCCAAAACGTCGGAGACCAACGCAGCCGCCAGCGCCAGCAGTGCCGCAGCATCACTGGCCGCCGCGCAGTTGCTGACTTCTGTGCCCTATGAGGAAGCTCCATTCCCTGATGTGTGGGCACCGCTCAATGATGACCTGCGGCTGCTGGCCGGTTTCGCGCCTTATGACCGGTTGACGATTTCCGGCCAAGTGCTGGAACTGCCGACAAAGTCACTAACGTTTAGTCGGGCAACTACAGCGACTTATATTGATAAATCCGGGGTGCTTAGAATAGCAGCAATTAACGAGCCGCGTTTTGAGAAGGAGGGTTTATTAATTGAAGGGCAGAGCACTAATTTAGCGGTTTATTCATCACCGACTCAGGATTATTCCAGTTACTTTCGTAGTGGCGCAAACAATACACGAACGTTTAAACCCGAGGGTGGCGTTCTGCTTACCACATTAACGGATACAGGTACCTGGTGGGAGCAGAATATAAATGTGGCTAATTATGACCCAACAAAGCCAGCGTCCGTGTCCTGTTATTTAGAATTTCCCGCAGCAGCCAAGGTTAGAGTAATGCTAATGCGCTACTCCAGCGAGGGCGATATTGCGGCAGCATCCATCACAGCAGCGCCTGGTGTTAATAAAGTTTCAGTGCCTGTTCTGGGTGGGGCTGTAAACCAACGCCTGGGCTTGCGAATTACGGTTGATGCCGGAACACCCGTTAGCAGTGTGATTTTCATTGACCGTATGCAAATAGAGGGATCCGCTCAGGCGACATCTTACATTCCTACAAATGGATCAGCTGTAACCCGAGCAGCTGACGATTGCACCCTGCAACGCTCAGGTAATGATAACTACTTTGAGCCTGTTACTTTTGCAATGGAAATCCACTGCAACGGGAAAACGGTATCGGGTGCAGATGCTAACAGCCGTAGGGGGATTTTCAGCTATTACCCATCGTCCACCGAGTGGGTTTTCGCCTCGCTTAACTCTACCCAAGGCGCCGCAGGAAGGCCCATGTTTTGTTATGCAAGCCCCGCGCTGGTGGGGGGAGCAACTGAAATAGACGATGGGGCGATCCATAATATGGCGTTCGTCTCTGACACCGTAAATAAAAAGATATTCACAGACGGCGCGGTTATCACATCGGACATCATAACCAGACCGACGCCAGGGAATGTTGGCGCATCTAACTCCACGATTTATATCGGAAGGGGGGCAGGGTCGGCTGCCCCAGGTGTTCGAATGCTTAACGGGCACATTCGCAACTTCCGTATCTGGCATCGTGTATTAACCCCTAATCAAATTAATGGGCTTCGCTAATGAGAGACTTATATCTGCGCTTTACTAACCCTAGCGAAATGCGCACGCAATTAATCAAGGCGGGGTTTGTGTTTGATGAGGAACAGGGCAGTTTCTATCACAAGGGTATAAGTCTTGATATCATCGGAATTATTGCAGTCCCGTCTGGAATTAATAATGCCGGTGAAGAAAACGAATATATCCAATACATCAACCTTCCCGGGTATCACGCCAATTTGCGCGTAACAGACGATTCGCTGGAGCTGGCATCGTTAGACGCCTTCGCAGTCTTCCCTGACAGCCCATACCGGGTATGGGCATAAGGAGATAAAAAATGGCAAACAGAATAGATACGGTTGAATTAAGCAGGGCCATTGCTGCCTGGACATCCACCATCAATGACGCGTCTCTGCCGGGGGTCGGGAGTACGGTTTATGGCGGATACATGAAGTCACAGTACACTGTGAACAACGTCGAGAAGATGTACGCCCAGCTCCAGGCCGTAAAACGCATTGAATGGGACTACGCAATCGCCAGATTAACGGTGATGCAGGCAGCAGGCGGTACGGATACGGCCCAGAACAACTACTTTGACTTTATGTCTAACGGCAACGTTCAGTTCGGGGGTAAGCTGGTGGTGGGTGCCCCCGCCGTAAACTCGTGGTGGAACGCTGCCCAGCCGCATTACTCGGCCTATTATGCCCAGACGGCGACTGACACCCCAGGTAATGGGGCCATCGGCGGGTTATCGTGGGGCTACCGTCACAGTGGGGGGTACGACCTCCGGTCTATGTGGGGTAACGTGGGTAACGGGACAGTGTCGTGGGCCAACACGTCTCTTACCCAGTTCGGCGACAGTGGAGCCAAGATACGATACTGGTACTTCACACCCGCCAACGGCGACCTGGTCACCTCAACCAGCGGGGATGGCGGCTTTGTGGGCAACTATACGTATCAGAAGGCCGCAACCTCAGATGCGACGTTGAAACACGATATTGCATATGACGACGGAAAGGCCTCTTACGAAAACATCAGGAAGCTGAAACCCTGTACGTTCGTGTATAACGGCGATTACTTAGAGCGTGTGCGCCGGGGGATCATAGCCCAGGACGCTTTGCGGGATATCGACAGCGAGTATGTGAAGCTGGTTCCTGCGGCGCCTGAATTTGACGAAGAGGGAAATCGTTGTGATAAAGATGACACACTGGCTTTGGATAACAACGTCGTCATGATGGATACGGCGCTGGCGCTGCATCACGCGATTGCCAAAATCGAAACACTGATCGCGCAGGTCGCGCAGTTGCAGGCTGAGGTTCAGGCGCTGAAAGCATAACGGCAGCCGGATGTTCAGATGTAATTATCATTAGCCGCATTCTCGATCACTCTGAAGTAGAGAAAAAAAGCCCGTACGGGAACGGGCACAAATCTCTTAGTTTTGTTATCAACCCCGCGCTCATGACGCAGGTCGTTAACATATCGGCAGCATCAGCCATTACTTTAGGTAGGTAGCATCAACACTTCGTTTAAAATCATCTACCTTTAATGAAGGTGAATCCCCCTTTGCGGCGGGGCAATCCAGTTAACTGCTAAGTGCAGATATGCTTGCGGCCCGTATAACTGGTAACGAGTCACCGGGAGGCACCCGGCACCTGTATCAGAGTAAGCTGTTTGTGTGTGCTGATTTCATTTGCCTGCCTAATCAGCAGGCTTTTTTTTACGGCCTGGATGGGGAGTCCCGGATGGCAAGTGTTGCGTTTTTAGCTGTTTGGTTTGTGCTGAACGTGTCAGGTCTTATCAGTCTTTTGAGAACGTTATTAAATATCTGGTGCGATCAGGAGCAAGTCTAAATACCGCTTAAAATGATGTCTGGTCCGACCATGGTTACCGGAACATTGAGGAATATTAAACTATCGTTTAGCTAAAAGGATGAGGTGTATTGGATCAGCTAACAGCCTGGAGGCATCATACCTGCTATGAAATTCATCTGTCCTATTTGCAGAAGCAACCGGTTCTTTTACACTTCCTTCAATCCCGTGCTAAACCTGCCACACGGCGCGGTATGTTCCGTATGCGGAACCCGACTTACTACGCGCTCCATTCGTCCAACGCCACGTAGAAGACGCTGGCCTAAACAGGTGGTTTAAGCCCCTGCTGACACGAAGCGGGCTCCGGCCACCGCTACAGCCCTCTGGGCCTTACAGAGCTCAATTTTATACCGGAAGTTCTGGTATACCCGCTTGGTCAATTCGGCAGAATAGCTGGATATTCAGCAGTAATTATCAATAGGCGCTGCCGCATTGATCTGCACTCTCTTTAAAACTACTGTATATAAAAACAGTAAAAGGAGTGCAGATCATGCCCCGCCGTCACGACATTCACGCCGCATTTGTGGCCGCAATACAGCAAAACCCTAATGGCTACCAGTGTTTACGCACAGATGACTTTATTGAAGAACTGGCGAAGTTACACTGGCATTTCAGCCAGGCCGATGCCAACGACTGGATAGAGCGATACCAGGAGTGCTTCGTCGACAAGACGCCGGACAACAGCGAGAACAGGCTCTGGATGCTCCGCAACATGGGGAGGGTTCTCTGATGGGATTCCCTTCACCGGCAGGCGACTACGTAGAGCAGCGGTTAACTCCGGAGCGTATCTGCGGGATCGGCATGGACAGCCGCATCCTCGAAACCTCTTCTGGCTTTGCGGTCATCGAGCCGTGCACCAGGTTGGTACAGAATCAGGTTCTGCTGATTTTGTCGGGCGGCCGCACGCAGTTTGCCAGGGTCATGGGCAGAGCGCTGATTTGTGATGATGGCGAGGCGATCGAGGGCGAAGCTGCGGAGGAGGTCGAGATTATGGGGCGGGTTACATTCTTCATCAACAGTACAGACGAGGGTGGCAGGCCGGTGTAAGGTGCCGCTCATATATGCCCGGTCAAGAGCCAAACGATGGATCCTCATACGAAGCAGCGACTATTTTACTTATTTTACATGACTTTCACAGAATAGTTCGAGACCTATGTCTTTAAAGCTTAAACTGAATGATGATATTGTGATTAAGATATTTTCGACAATGGTATCTGCGGATCGGTAGGACTTAACCTAAATTAAAATGTGTCAATGTACACGTTCGCATTTACTTTTAACGATAATTAATAGCATTGCACTTCTCTGAGGGTTGTTACAGAAATGGAAGAACTTAAATCAAATTCAGTTTCAGGTCGCGATTATAATCCCGTCTACGCATCTGCCTCTTCGGGCGATGTTGACGCCCAAATTAAACTCGGAAAAATGTACCGTGACGGCGAGGGAGTTGAAAAGGACGGTAAAAAGGCCGTTGAGTGGCTGACAAGAGCTGCAGAACAGGGTAGGTCAGATGCCCATTACCTTTTAGGCGACATATATGCTTCGGGTAACGGAGTCCCTCTGAGCTATTCAAAAGCCCTGGAGTGGTTCAAATTTCCGTTAGATCAGGGCGACTCGGATACTCAGGTTTACGTAGGGTGGCTACACGAAAAAGGATTTGGGGTCCTTAAAGATAATTCAAAAGCCGCAGAATATTACGCTCTTGCCGCAGAACAGGGTAATAGCACTGCCCAACATAATCTTGGAAACTTTTACGAGCAAGGACTTGGGGTGCCCAAAGATGAGAATAAGGCATTCGAATACTATTCATTGTCAGCGCAACAAGGGGATAGCGATAGCCAGGCGAAATTGGGGGCGATGTACATTGCACGTCATGACTATGAAAAAGGCAAAGACTATCTTCGCATGGCTGGTGAAAATGGCAACCAAAGGGCTCTCGAAACGCTAAAGAAAATTGAAGCGGTTCAAGAAAAACACAGAATCGAAGACAGTGTCAGGAAAATCACTTGTCCTTTCTGCGGGAAAAAAAGTGTTTGGAAGGCAAAATTTTGCCACGGCTGCACAGCCCGGATTACGTACGAACCTATAAGAGAATATGAATGGATAGGTATAGGTCTCGGTATTATTTTCGCTGTAGTTGGTATTGCAATCGATCCGAATCATATCGGCATGGTACTATTCTATGCCTTCATTATATGGTGGCTATCCATCATGCTCGGTAAATTTTTTGGTAAACAAAGAGCCATGTTCAGCAAAGACTAAGTCTTCGGCCTCACAAATCGATTTTATTTTTCTCTGATTTGAGTAGTGAGTTGCAGGCTGGCAAAATTTCTGAAGTAAAATTTGTTGCTCGAAGACAACAAGTAAAAACTTACTGAGCATAAACGTGCGCCACGTTTTTCGTCGTCACTGTTCCGGCGAAAAATGGTTCCAGCCGTGGAGAACTCCCTCCACGGCTACTTTTCAGAAAATATCGTGACGCCTTAACAAAGAAAATTTCTCGAATGGTCGCTCGCCCTCATGACAAAAATGGAGCGAGACAAACTTTTATTTGCTGATGTGTATTTTTTGCCCACTTCTGGCACCAAACGCCCTACCGTGGGCGCTACAGTTACAGACCTAATCCGCAACCATTCACATATCGATCTCTTCAAACATCATTTCTAAAATGCGATTCAGCTTTTCAAGGTAGCTTTTACTGGCATCTCTGTATAAGCCGTTCGCTTGCATCGATTTGTCCGGCTGTCGAACGCAATTCGCTAAGCACAGGGGTAAGGCGTTAATCACGGGTGATGGTGAAGCGATTGAGGGAGAGGCTGCAGAAGAGGTCGAGGTGATGGGGCGTGTTACGTCCTTCATCAATAGCGCAGACGCTGATGAGCTTCCTGTGTAAGAAGCGGTGCGTAGCTAGATATCATATGATCTTCCCTAATGAGTTTTAACGTCCGATCTGAGCAGTCTGCGGGCATTATTGTCAGTATTGTGTATGAAAAAATGGGCGGCAGGTTAGCTGATATGAAAATCGCCACGCTGTTAACGTGGCGACTGAAAGCTTGTGCTACCCGTTGTCTCTCTCGTCTAGGGCTTTACGGTATCTTGCTCGCTCGACTTCATCCAGATTTGGATCTGACAACACAGATCTGCCTTTGATGGCTAAATCCGTATCTATTTCTGTCCGGGTAGCATAAGCCTTAGATACATTTCCGTTTGGATATGCAGCACCTTTAGTCGATGGCCCACCAAGACCTCGGGCGAAAGCTAATGAAAGAACAGCCACAGCCAATAATACTGCTATCAACGGATAAAAAAACGTAGGTGAGACCTGTTCCAAAAACAATCGCAGCCTTACGAATGGAATAATCGAACATAGAATAAGAGCGGCACTTGCGAGAGACCATGACTTCAGTCTATTCCCTTCACGTCTGAGTATAGAGGCAAGACAAATCACACCTGCGATTACTAAAATGGTGAACGTGATAATCAACGTCAAGTCAACGTGGTTAGAAATCCAATACACGGAATTTCCCACTGAGTAAATAATTGAAAGGAGGACTAATGGGACCAATTGTATAATATTCTTTCTGACGACAAAGTACAGCACTAATACAGGGATAGCGTTGATGATGCTGCCTATTAATATAGGCATGAAAGGTATAGGCATATTGAACCTCGAGAAAGTTATTTGAAAATATATTATGAAGTGACTCAGGGTGCGAATGACTAAATCTAGCATACCATTAACATTCTCAACTGCTACCACTGAAGCACAACCACTGTCAGCCTAGACAAACCGGTATTATTGCGCAGGTCTGTGGTATTTATCTTAGTAAGAACTGAATCAGTTCAACAAAGATATACGACGTCGCTGCGATTTGTATTGCCCGGAATCCTTCAGCTGAAAAGCGCTATTCATGGCATTCTCTGGAACCACCTTCTTCAAGGCAGGTTTAGAGTGTATTTGTTTCTTTGTCCTGAATTCATCCATTCCCCTCAGGACGAGATTAAGAATTATGATGGGTTTCTGAAGTATGGGATTATCCACAAAGAGTGACTACGATCCGCTCGCTGATAAAGGTAGAATAGATGAATAACTTTTACGTAACTACTACTAAATGTAGTGGTAACGTTCATTTTTGTCCTATTCGGACTTTGAAATGATTCTGTAAATATCCCTGC
This sequence comes from Leclercia sp. LSNIH1, assembly GCF_002902985.1. Classification (NCBI taxonomy): domain Bacteria; kingdom Pseudomonadati; phylum Pseudomonadota; class Gammaproteobacteria; order Enterobacterales; family Enterobacteriaceae; genus Leclercia; species Leclercia sp. LSNIH1. The sequence continues at coordinate 2,887,672 of NZ_CP026167.1, forward strand.
AAAACGAACCATCAACTTTTAGGGAGTCTCTGACACTTCCGCTTCTGGCACATAACAGACCAATAATTGTAAGTGGGCAAGGCACATTTAGCCTCGATAAGCGGTTATCAAAACTCTATACTAATATCGTAAAAACAAAGGGTTATAAAGCAGGCCAATGAAGCCATAAAAAAAGATATTACGATATCATTGTATTTTAAATCAATGGGTTGCAAGGTTTGTGTGGAACTACTGCTGCGTCACATGGAATGGTTCGAAGCCGCAGACCTGATCGTTAAAGGTATGGAAGGCGCGATCAACAACAAGACCGTGACCTATGACTTCGAACGTCTGATGGAAGGCGCTAAGCTGCTGAAATGTTCAGAGTTTGGTGACGCGATCATCGAAAACATGTAATCCGGATTTCGGGTTGTATGTGAACGGGAGCCTGATGGCTCCCGTTTTTTATTAGCATTCTTGCGCTGCTGCGGATGCCCTACCTTCTTACTCCCTCTTTGTCTCTTTTATTGATGCCATGAATGGCTAATATCGCAACGTCCGGACAGACGTGCTGATGCACATCCGTCGTCGCGGCTATGTTTGATATTTTAATAACAAACACAGGCTTACCCGAACATCGCAAAAAAGGAGATATGCATGAAGCGTCCAAACTGGTTTCAGATTTCTGCTGAGGGTGGAAAGGCTATGGGAGCACTTCATCATTACGCTACTACCGGGACAGATTTGCCTGCCGATCTGATTCATCTGGTTTTTTTACGTGTTTCACAGATTAACGGTTGTGCGCACTGCATTGATATACATACGCGCGACCTTATCAAAAGCGGCATGTCCGTCGAAAAATTGGTCCTGGTGCCGGTGTGGCGAGAAGCGACCTACCTTTTCTCGGATGTGGAGCAAGCTGCGCTTGCATGGGCAGAAGAAGTGACCCTTATCAGTGAAACACACGCTTCTGATGAAGCCTATTCCGCAGCGCTTGCTCTATTTGGTGAAAAAAATCTGGTTGAACTGACCATTGTGATTGCCACCATGAATGCCATCAATCGGATGGGCATCAGTTTCCGCATGAAGCCGCTCGCTAAAGCATGAAATCATACCCGTTGGTTTAGTTTCACTTTGTGCGTACAGCAGATCTTAAGCCAGACCGCAGAGGGCTCAAATAAATGAGCCCTGAATTGAGCTTGAGGCCGATAAATCCCGGTTATTTTAATTTGAAACCGCGCTGCATGACCGTTTCGCGTAAATTGATTCGCCCGCCGAGATAATCCATGCTGGTCGCGGAATCAACGACGGAGCCGGTCCAGGTTTTGTCGCGCATATTCTGGCGACGACGAAATGCCTGATATGCATTTTCATAGCCTTCAAGATAGGTGCGATAGCGATCCTGTTGGTAGCGATTGTAATGGAGCACCATTGGCTGAGCCGGTCGCGGGCGAATGCTGCTGGTTCTGGCTCTGTCGGGCCACCCGGTTGCCATGCCAAACGTGACAAAGCTGTACTCAGGCAGGTTGATGATTTCCGCCACCTCTTTGGCAATATTACGCATCACCCCGAGATAGACTATTCCTAAGCCTATGGATTCCGCTGCAACGGCAGCGTTCTGGGCGGCAAGGGCGGCATCAATCGATGCCATCAGGAAAGAGTCGAGGTAGTCGAGCACAACAGGCTCTTTACCGGCATCTTTTGTTATTCCTGCCCCTCGCGACAGATCTGCCACCCAGAGGAGCAGGGCGGGTGCTTCCTCAATCCACGGGATACGATCCACGGGCACTGAACGTGCTACGGTATCTGAAATACGCTGTTTAAGCGCCGGGTCCGTAACGGCTACCAGGCTCCACTGATTCAGGGCAGAGGAGTTTGAGGCTGATTGCGCTGCAGCGACCATGGTCTCTATTGCCCCATCCGGGAGAGGTTCAGGCAAAAATGTCCTGACAGATTTATGGCCCAGCAGGGCTTCGACCTGCGGCGTCCAGATAATGTTGTCTGGTTTGGGTTGCTCAACACCGTATCGGGCTTCCAGCAACGCCTGTTGTTTTGCAGTAACGTCAGTCATGGTTTTACTCTCCTTCGGCAAATTTCATGACCGCAGGATAGCGGGAGTTGCCACACGGATAAGCCCCCCATTTACGACTTCAGTTTCCATATGTGTGCACAATCAGATGGCATACTTTAAAATAGAGTCATGGATCATCTGTTAGCTATACGTATATTCCAGCGCATCGTAGAGACGCGCTCTTTCACAAAGGCCGCAGCACACCTGGATTTGCCGCGCTCCACTGTCAGTAAGAATCTCAAATTATTAGAGGAACATATAGGCACAAAGCTGATACAGCGCACGACACGTACTGTCACCTTAACGACCGAGGGGGCCGAGTATTACAGAAGGATCAGTAAGCTCGTCACTAAACTCGATGAAACCGAAGGCGCCATTCGGGATATGGGCGCCGCCGCGAAAGGAAGGCTGCGCATCGATCTTCACTCCTCGCTGGCGAATTTTGTCCTGATGCCGGTACTCGAAGAGTTTCGTGAACGCTATCCCCATATACAGCTGGCGCTTGGGGTGGGCGATCGCCCGGTTAATCTTATAGAGGAAGGTGTAGACTGCGTCATTCGCGCAGGTGAGCTGACGGATTCTTCTCTGATTGCGCGAACGCTGTATAAAGATCTCTTAATTACCTGTGCAAGCCCCGGCTACCTGAAACAGTATGGCGTGCCCAAAAAACTGACTGACCTTGAAAATGGACATAAAATCGTCGGCTATTTCAGTGCTGCAACCGGTGAGGCCTGGCCTCTGCGTTTCATGAGCAGGGGAGGCGAAAAACAGTTGGCAGCATTTGATATCGCCGCGAATGATAGTGCCGCGCTGATAAGTATGCTTGTCCACGGCATGGGCATAGGGCAAACACATGCTTCCGTAAGCCGTCGCTTTATAGCATCGGGTGAACTTGTTCCTGTTCTTGAAGAGGTTACGCACAGACAATTTCCTGTCTCTATTATTTTCCCGCCAACAAAGCCGTTAAATGGCCGATTGAGAATATTCATCGACTGGATGATTGAGAGATTTTCTGGAAATAGTACCTGGTAGGAAGCCGATGGGTGCCCGTTTTTTATGGTTACGCAGGAGGAATAATGCTTGATGAGACAGCGCTTCGCCGCATTGCCGCAGGTGAACTCTTGGCGGCAACACCAGCAGAGCTTGCCGCCGAACTTCTGACTATCCGTCAGGAGAACGCCCGCCTGAAGCAGCTTCTCGCAACCGAAGTGAAGCTCCCTTATGTCAGCGCCAGCCCGGTGTGTGATATCGAGGCCGGATACGCGGCAGGCGTCACCGACTGTAAAGAGGCGATACGTCGGGCAGGATTTTTAATCGAAGGGGATGATTAAAAGATGAAACCCGACGGATGCCGGGCCTGCTCACGTTAAAACCAGTTAAATTTGTCCGAGAGTATAAGCAACAAGGAACTGGCACAAACAAGGTTAATACAAATCACGAATCTGCTGGAAACATTCATGTTATCAATACCATTATGGCTGTACTGGGATTGTGCTAATAAGCGTAATCGCAAATCCCAGAACGTCAAATCGCAGGATAACAGGCAAAAAAAAGCCCACGAAACGTGGGCAAGTAATACTGGAAGCAATGTGAGCAATGTCGTACTGAATACCTGAGTGATTTGCTCAACTATTCAGTATTGAGAAAGATAATGTTTCTCATTAACGATTACAACCCCATCTTTTGTGTGGGACGCCGTTTGTGGACTTAATCTTAAAATATTCACGTGATGGCTATCACAAACTTGCATTTCTGAATCCTGTGCTAAGCTTTCTGTGTACTTGATTTGACGACAAAAACCATACAGAGAGGAAAGCAGTTATGGGAATCATATCCTGGATTATCTTTGGGCTTATTGCAGGTATTCTGGCGAAGTGGATCATGCCGGGCAAAGATGGCGGTGGGTTCATCGTTACGGTCATTCTGGGCATCATCGGTGCCGTAGTGGGTGGCTGGATCAGTACCCTGTTCGGATTCGGCAGAGTCGATGGCTTTAACTTCGGCAGCTTTATGGTTGCAGTAATTGGTGCGCTGGTGGTGCTGTTTATTTACCGTAAGGTAAGAAGCTAACCCGACACACTTCAGAAAAAAGACCGCCAATAGGCGGTCTTTTTCCGCGATTCGCCACCAGCCTAACTGGCTTCCGGCCACGGCCACAATGGCGACAATCAGCATAATAATCGTCGTTTTTCTCATTTATCCCCCAGGCGCAGCGTAGCCGCCGATAAAAAACCACGTTAAAAACACCACCGCCGTGATAAAAATCACGATCGGGAACAGAATACCAAGCCGCATGCTATCACCTGTCCTGAAATACAAAACCCGTCGAGTGTACGGGGTTAATCGATATTGAGAAAGGGCGTTTTCCGTTTCCCTTTTTTATCGCTGTACATGGCGGCGTCGGCTACCCGCAGTGCGCTATCTGCATCCAGTCTGGCAGGATCCACCTCAATCACCCCCAGGCTGGCGCCCGGGTAGACCAGATGCACATCCCCCAGCCAGTACTCCCCGGCGATCTGTGCGCTCAGCTGTCTCTTCAGCACCGTCAGCGACGTCTGCTCGCCGCTTTCGCTATCATGACTCAGGCAGGCCACCAGGAACTCGTCGCCACCCAGCCTGCCGACGATATCATCCTCGTCGCGTCCTTCATTCAACCGTTTACCCACTTCCACCAGGAACCGATCGCCAGCCTCATGGCCAAAGCGATCGTTAATAAGTTTGAAATTATCCAGATCGATATAGGCGATAATGGCATTGCGGTTCAGATGACGCGCCAGCGAGAAGAGGGTGGTGAGATTTTCAAAAATCGCGCGACGGTTAGGCAGCCCGGTCAGGGCATCGGTATAGGACCAGGTAATCAGGGCGGCGTTAGCTTCACGCAACTGCCGGACAAGCGACTCTTTCTCAATGTACTGGGCGATGAGCCCGGCGAAGAGCTTTAAGACCTGCTCGCCGCGTTCGCTCAACGGTTGTTTATGGGTGCTGGTGGCGCAGAGGGTGCCATAGAGCGAACCATCCGTCAGATGAACCGGTATGCTCACGTAGGTGGTGATACCCAGCGCTTTTGCCGCGTCGCAGTCTGCAAAGCGTTCGGGGACGTTATCGCTATAGAAGCAGTCGGAATCGATCGCCCGTTTGCACAGCGTGTCGCCCCAGGGAACGCTGAGCCCTTCCGGGATTTGCATCTGTTTGCTGTTTCTGGCGTAGAGAATATGCTGCAGACGGGCGTTGATATCAATTTTGGTAAGGTAGGTGGACTCCATGTCCGTCACTATCTCAAGCATTTCGAGCAGCTGACGCACCAGGCCCTCAAGTGATTGCTCAGTGCTGAGCGTTTCTGAAACACGGGCAAGAATAATATCCGACATGACGCTGCTCAACTCCCCTTACAGATGATCTCTGTACCTGTCTGATTTGCTCAAAGATTGACGGCGGATAGTAAAACATGAATTAACAACATTTCATATATTCAGGCGAGGAAGGGCACATTCTGGCAGGAAAAAGCCCCGGCGCAGGGCCGGGGAAAATAACAGCTTGATTACGGAATGATGTTCTCTGGTCTTTGCGAGAACGATGGCACTATAGCGAGGAAAGATGTCGGCAGAATGAAGAAATCATGGAGAAAGATTAACCGCCTCCCCTGGTGACAGGGCAGACCGGCTGGGATAAACTTTGCTAAGATAATTCTTAAACTCTCTGTATCCAGCACGAGGAAGTATGTTCCAGTTAAATCCGGGCAGCCTGGCGATGGTTATCGGCGCCCGCACGCCAGCAGGTCGTCGCAATATTGGTAAATCTGTGGAGCTGTTTAGCCTCTGTCAGCCGGGGCAGCGTTTTTTAAACCCGGTCAACGGCGTGGTGACCGAGCTGCCGCGAGGGGCAGAACGTCCCCTGTGGCTGGTGACCGGTGATGTCTGGTCGGTGGATAACCAGCACGGTTTTGCCTTTGTTCGCCCGGAACACCTGATGCCGCTCACTCCTGAAGAGGCGCCTGAAACTCTCGACGCGCTGATGCTGGACTGAATTACAGCTTACGCAGCCAGTCGGCTAACACCAGCGCGTGATTTTGCTCCCGGTCTTTCGCGCCGTAGAGCAGCGTCACGGGCTGGTTGTCTGCCAGACGGGCAATGCGCCGCCCCTCATCTTCCTGCAAGGCCAGCTCCTGACGATAATGTTTGCTGAAGCTGGCGAAATCGATGGTCTCACTGTGAAAGTCCTTGCGCAGTGCATTGGAAGGCGCCAGCGTTTTACACCACTCATCGCACGCTAACGCCTCCTTTTTCATGCCCCGCGGCCAGAGTCGATCCACCAGGATACGGTAGCCATCGTCCTGGCTTGCCTCGTCATACAGTCGTTTGCACTGAATCATTCTCTTGCTCCTTAATCCGGGTGACGCGGTGCTGGCGGTCACGATCGTAACGCTATCACAGGTTGGCTTTCCGCTTTTGCCCACTTATTTTAAGGTGTTGTGATATCAACGAAAGATCGGTAGTCTGACGCGCCTTATGTTATCTGATATTTATCTGGCATAAGGATCACTGTATGGAACTCTCTGCCCTAAAAGATACCCTCCGAATTGCGCTGGTCGGCGACTACAATCATGACGTGCCGGCTCACCAGGCGATTCCTCTCGCCATTGATGATGCCGCCGCGGTGCTGGATATTACCGCCGACTACGACTGGCTGGCCACCACCGAATTAACCAGCCCGGAAGACCTGGTCGGCTACGACGCGATCTGGCTGGTTCCTGCAAGTCCCTATAAAAATGCTGACGCTGCGTTCATTGCGGCGCGGTATGCCCGGGAGAACAGCGTGCCGTTTCTGGGCACCTGCGGCGGATTCCAGCATGCGCTCATTGAATATGCGCGTAACGTTCTTGGCTGGCAGGATGCCGCCCACGCAGAAACCGATACCGCAGGGCGAATGGTCATTGCCCCCCTGACCTGCTCGCTGGTGGAGGTCGCCGATACCATTGAACTACGCGCTAACACCCTGATCGCTAAAGCCTATGGTCAGGAGGAGATCGAGGAAGAATATCGCTGCAATTATGGCGTTTCGCCTGAATTTGCGCAGGAGCTGGAGAAGGGCGATATGCGCGTCACCGGCTGGGACGCGCAGGGGGAGATCCGTGCCGTAGAGTTGGTCACCCATCCATTCTTTGTGGCGACGCTGTTCCAGCACGAGCGCGCTGCCCTTGCAGGGCGTCCTGCGCCGCTGGTGCAGGCGCTGCTTCGCGCGGCACAGAGTTACTGAATAAAGGGCTTAGCCGGGTGTGATCTCCCGGTCACGCCCGGCAAGGATCCCGCACACGGCCATGATGACTGACACCAGCGCACAGGCCAGCAGCGGGATCCGCCAGTCGCCGTTGGTATCATGGATTTTACCCATCAGCGGCGGGCCACAGGCGGCAAGCAGATAGCCGACCGATTGCGCCATCCCGGAAAGGGCTGCCGCCTGATGGGCCGAACTGGCGCGCAGGCCAATAAACGTCAGGCCGAGGATCATCGTCGCACCGGAGCCAAAGCCAAAAATCAGCGTCCACATCACCGCCATCGCTGGCATAAACCACAGCCCGGCAGCACTTACCGCACACATCATCGCCGCCAGTCCGGCGATACCGCGCTGATCTTTCAGGCGAAGCAGGATCAGCGGCACGACAATTCCCGGTGCCGCGGTCGCCAGCTGTAACAGCCCGTGCAGGGAACCCGCCTCGGTTTCGCTGTATCCGTGACTCTGCAGGATCGCCGGAAGCCAGCCAATAATCACATAGTAAATCAGCGAGTTAATCCCCAGAAACAGCGTCACCTGCCAGGCCAGTGCGGAACGCCAGATACCCCGGCTGTGCAGGGCGCGGGCGCCGCTCAGGGAGCCGGCAGGGCGCTGACGCCATTGCGGGAGCCACAGCAGCAGGGCCAGCAGAGGAAATACCATCAGCATTAACAGCGCGCCGTGCCAGCCCGCGCCGCTCAGGGCAACCGGCACCACCAGCGCCGAGCCCAGCGCGGCGGCAGCTCCCATGGTCAGGGAGTACGCCCCGGTAAGTTTCGCCACCTGGCCGGGGAAATCGCGTTTGATCAGCCCCGGGAGCAGGACGTTGCCCAGCGCAATACCGCAGCCAATGATGGCGGTGCCGCCAAACAGCAATGCCGAAGAGGGAAGTGAACGCAGGGCAATCCCGGCGATGATCAGCAGCAGGGCGATAAACAGGCTGCGCTCCATCCCGATGCGCCGGGCGAGGCCGGCCGCCAGCGGCGAAATCAGCGCAAAGGCCAGCAGGGGAAGGGTGGTAAGCAGTCCGGTCTGGGCGGTGGTCAGGGCATAATCTGTACGAATAGCATCCAGCAGCGGCGCTGCACCGGTAAAGGTCACCCGCAGTGAGGTGGCAATCATCAGGATCCCGGCAATCAACAGCGCTCGCTGTTTGCCGGTAGCAGAAAGGGCAAGGGTCATGGGAATCTCTTACGTCGAAATGAGGCTACAGGATACGCATTTTCACCGTGGTTGAAATCAAGCTAAAATGACAGATTATCGCTAATATCGGACAAAATGATGCCTGGACTCGGCCTTGCGGGATACGATCCCGACAGCCAGCACGATCCTGCGGTGGCGTTTCATGTGCGCGTGGTGGAAGACGAGCAGCGCATTCCGTTCCACCAGCACCGCAAAGGTCAGCTGATCCTCGCCCTGCACGGAGCCATTACCTGCGAGGTGGAAAATGCCATGTGGATGGTGCCCCCGCAGTTCGCCGTCTGGATCCCCGGCCTGCTGCCGCACAGCAATAAGGCCACGCCCAGCGCCCGCCTCTGCTTTTTGTTTATTGAACCCGGCGCGGTATCGATGCCGGACCGCTGCTGCACCCTGAAAATTTCACCTCTGGTGCGGGAGTTGATCCTGACCCTGGCGGAGCGCAGCCCCGCTGAGCAGGAGCCTGCCACCCGGCGGCTGGTGCAGGTGCTGTTTGATGAGCTGCCCCGACAGCCCCAGGAGCAGCTGCAGCTCCCTGTATCCACGCACCCCAAAATCCGCCTGATGAGTGACACCATGGCCGAATCGCCTGCCGCCTGGCAGACGCTGCACCAGTGGGCGCGCCATTTTGCGATGAGTGAGCGCAATCTCGCCCGGCTGGTGGTCAGCGAAACCGGGCTCAGCTTTCGCCGCTGGCGGCATCAGCTCCAGCTGATTGTCGCCCTGCAAGGGCTCATTAGCGGGCAGTCGGTGCAGCAGGTGGCGCAAAACCTGGGTTATGACTCCACCACGGCATTTATCACGATGTTCAAAAAAGGGCTGGGCCAGACCCCGGCCCGGTATGTCGCCAGCCTCGCTACGACTTCCCGATAAACAACGACACCAGCCCGGCGGCGATCAACGGGCCGACCGGGACGCCGCGGAAGAGCGCCACGCCTAACACCGTACCCACCAGCAGGCCCGCGACCAGCGTGGGCTGGGAGCTCATCAGCGTAACGCCGCGACCACCAAGCCAGGAGACAAATACCCCCACGGCAATGGCGATCAACGATTTCCAGTTCATAAAGGCATGGATAAGCGTGGAAGCCGGTAAAGTGCCGCTGGCGATGGGGGCCATCACCCCGATGGTCAGGATGATGATCCCCACCGTCAGCCCCTGTTTTTCAATCCACGGGAAAAAACCGCTAAGCGGCGTCACGCGAACGATGATCAGAACCAGAATTGATATTGCGACCGTGGTGTTATGGCTGATAAAGCCCAGCGCGGCCAGGCCCAGAAGAATGAGCAGGGTAGGGTCAAACATAGGGTATTCCTTGCCAAAATAGAAAAGTAAGCCTGCTTACTTTACGTGCTCGCGTGCCGGTAAAAAGGATTTTGTGCAAAAAAGAGTGTGATTTGGGCGATTGCCTGAAGTGGAGAGACGGTGCGGGTTAACGCCACGGACAGGCGGTTCAGCCGGGAAAAAATGGCGTTATTTTGAATATTCGCTGCTGGCGTTGAGTATCAGCAAAACCAACAACATGACAATTTTCAACTTTTTTCTACCGCTCTTATTCTCCTCACGCAACGTTGTTCCGGTTTACCCCCTTCGGCAAACTTTATGTAGTTTATGTGCCTGCTCGTTAAGCGCTTTCGTTATCGAAAGGATTCGGTTTCGCAGCGGTACACCACGCCACTCTTCAATCAGGCACAGCAATGAAAAAATTTACGTTTCCCCCCCATCCTCTGGCTCTGGCACTGCTCACCGCCTTTTCCGGCGCAGCGCTTGCCGCGGGGACTATCAGCACAGCACCGGTGAACGATCAGGATGTGATCACCGTGACGGCACCGGTTCTTTCTCCACTTGAAGTGGTCACGTCGCCCAAAACCCCGCGCCAGCCGGTGCCGGCCAGCGACGGCTCGGATTACCTCAAAACCATCCCCGGCTTTAGCCAGATCCGTAATGGCGGCAGCAATGGCGATCCGGTATTTCGCGGCATGTTTGGCTCACGTCTGCGCCTGCTGACCAACGACAGCGAAATGCTCGGCGCCTGTCCGGCGCGAATGGATGCGCCAAGCTCGTACATCTCGCCGGAAAGCTACGATCTGCTGACGGTCACCAAAGGGCCGGAAACCGTACTCTGGGGGCCGGGGAACTCCGCCGGGACGGTACGCTTCGAACGTGAACCGCCCCGTTTTGACAGCGCCGGCATCAAGGGCGACGCCAGCTTTCTCGCCGCTTCGAATGACCGCTTCGATGAAAATGCCGATGTCAGCTTCGGTAACGACACGGGCTATGTACGCCTCAACGGCAATAAATCGAAAGCGGGCGACTACAAAGACGGTAACGGCGATCGCGTGGCCTCGAAATGGGACAAGTGGAACACCGATCTGGCCATCGGCTGGACACCGGATGCGGATACGTTACTGGAACTCACCGCCGGTCCAAGCTATGCCGGGCGCGGCATGGACGGATCCCAGTTCAAGCGCGAAAGCCTGGGCCTGCGCTTTAAGAAAGAGAATATCGGCGACATTTTCGATTCCCTGGAGATGAGTGCCTATTACAACTACGCCAACCACATCATGGACAACTACTCCATGCGCTCCCCCGGCACCCCGGACTCCGGCTCCATGAACGGCATGCCGATGGGATCGATGGATATGTCGATGCCGATGGAAAAACAGGTCGATCGTCGCACCGTCGGCGGCAGGATGTTGGGGACCTGGCTATGGTCAGATTTCCAGCTGCAAAGCGGGCTGGATATGCAGACCAACACCCATCGCAGCAACGAAGATGATGAGGACAAAGGCTGGCAGGAAGATGCACGTTTTCACGATTATGGCGCGTTCGGCGAGCTGACGTGGAATGCGACCGATCTGAGTAAAGTGATTGGCGGCGCGCGTCTGGATAAGGTCGAAGTGGATAACTATACCGGCATCGGCAGCGACAGCCGCGAGGATACCCTTCCGGCGGGCTTCCTGCGCGTGGAGCATAATCTGGGCGCGGCACCGGCGATGGTCTACGCCGGGCTCGGTTATACCGAACGATTCCCCGATTACTGGGAGCTTTTTTCGCCCACCTATGGCCCGGACGGCACCTCGGATGTCTTTGATAATCTCAAACCAGAGCAAACCACCCAGCTTGACGTCGGCGCCCAGTATAAAGGCGAGCGTACCACCGGGTGGATCTCCGCCTATGTCGGGCGCATCAACGACTTTATTCTGTTTAGCTACGATCCGGACGATTCCCACGTCAGCCAGGCCGACAACGTGGATGCCACCATTATGGGTGGGGAGATGGGCGCCTCCTGGCAGCTGAGCGATCAGTGGAAAACCGACGCTACCCTTAACTACTCCTGGGGGGAGAACACGGACGACCACCAGCCGCTGCCGCAAATGCCGCCGCTGGAGGCTCGTCTTGGCCTCACGTGGGAGCAGGGCGACTGGAGTTCAACCGGCCTGCTGCGCATGGTGAGCCCGCAGCATCGGGTGGCGATGAACGAAGGTAACGTGGTCGGCAAAGATTTCGATCAGAGCGCTGGCTTTGCCATTCTCTCCGCCAACGCGGCATGGAAGGTGAATAACTACCTGAAGCTGAGCAGTGGGGTCGATAACCTGCTGGACAAAAACTACAGCGAACATCTTAACCTGGCGGGGAACAGCAGCTTTGGCTACTCCTCCGACACGCCGGTCAATGAACCGGGTCGGACCGTGTGGGCAAAAATGAACGTTACGTTCTGACAGAAAGCTAACGTAAAACCGCCGGTCAATGACCGGCGGTGGCGTTAACTGTTGCTGGTGGCAGATTGCTTATGGAAAAGCTCTCTGAATACCGGATAGATATCGTCCTGGTCGCGAATGTGCTGCATCGCGAAGTTCTCAAACGTGCTTTGCAGATGTTCATACTCACGCCACAGCGTCTGGTGAGCGCGGCGGGTGATCTCAATATAGCTGTAGTAACGCACAACCGGCAGCAGTTTTTTCGCCAGAATTTCATGGCACAGCGGCGAATCGTCTGCCCAGTTATCACCGTCCGACGCCTGAGCAGCATAGATGTTCCACTGCGCCGGGTCGTAACGCTCTTTCACCACCTCATCCATCAGCTTCAGGGCACTGGAAACGATAGTCCCCCCCGTCTCCTGTGAGTAGAAGAACTCATGCTCATCCACCTCCTTGGCCTGGGTGTGATGGCGAATATAGACCACTTCCACGTTCTTATAGGTTCGGCTCAGGAAGAGATAGAGCAGAATATAAAAGCGCTTGGCCATATCTTTGGTAGCCTGATCCATCGAGCCGGAAACGTCCATCAGGCAGAACATCACCGCCTGGCTTGAAGGCTCAGGACGCTTTTCATAGTTCTTGTAACGCAGGTCAAAGGTGTCGATAAACGGCACGCGCTCGATTTTGGCGCGCAGTTCGGCGATCTCTTTGCGTAAACGCTCCTCTTCCAGCAGCTGCGCTGGCTCGCTTTTCGCCACAATATCCAGGCTTGCTTCCAGCTCGCGCAGTTCACGCCGTTTGCCCGCGGTCATGGCGGTACGGCGCGCCAGTGAGTTCTGCAGCGAACGCACCACGCTGATATTTGCCGGCACGCCGTTGGCGGTAAAACCGGCCCGGTGGGTTTTGTATTCGTTCAACTGACGATGCTGGTTCTTCTTCAGATTCGGCAGGGCCAAATCCTCAAACAGCAGATCCAGGTACTCATCCTTGGAGATCTGAAACACAAATTCGTCCTGACCTTCACCGTCCTGGCTGGCCTGGCCCTGACCACTGCCGCCTCCACCGCCGCCCCCCTGTGGACGTTCAATACGGTCATTCTGGACAAAATGGTCATTACCGGGATGAACGCGATGGCGCAAACCACCGCGCCCCTGATGGAACATCGGTTCGCTAATATCATCCGTCGGGATAGAGACGGACTCCCCACTGTCTACGTCGGTCACCGAACGCTTGTTAATGGCCTCGGAGATCGACTGTTTGATTTGCGCTTTATAACGACGCAAGAAGCGCTGGCGATTCACCGTGCTCTTGTTTTTGCCGTTAAGACGCCGGTCAATAAACCAGGTCATATGCCCCCCGTACTGCATTTGACAACTTTCAGTGCCCGTAAGTGCCGGACAGCGCTGACGCTTATCCGGCCTACGGAACATTGTTGTAGGCCCGGCAAACCACACGCCGCCGGGCTTTTTGGGCTGTTAAGATGACTTACGCACGCGCAGGTACCATTCGCAGAGCAGGCGAACCTGTTTGCGGGTGTAACCTTTCTCCATCATGCGGTCGACAAAATCGTCGTGCTTTTTCTGCTCGTCGGTTGAGGTTTTGGCATTGAACGAAATGACCGGCAACAGCTCCTCGGTATTGGAGAACATTTTCTTCTCAATAACGGTGCGCAGTTTTTCGTAGCTGGTCCAGTTTGGATTCCGTCCGCTGAAGTTCGCTCTGGCGCGCAGCACGAAGTTGACGATCTCGTTACGGAAGTCTTTCGGGTTACTGATCCCGGCAGGCTTCTCGATTTTTTCCAGTTCCGCATTCAGTGACTCGCGGTCAAACAGCTGGCCGGTATCCGGGTCGCGGTACTCCTGATCCTGGATCCAGAAATCGGCATAGGTGACGTAGCGGTCAAAAATGTTCTGTCCATACTCGGAGTAAGATTCCAGATAGGCGGTCTGGATCTCTTTGCCAATAAACTCGGCGTATTTCGGGATCAGATAGCCTTTCAGGAACTCCAGGTAACGTTCAGCCTGTTCCTGCGGGAACTGTTCACGTTCAATCTGCTGCTCCAGCACGTAGAAGAGGTGTACCGGGTTAGCGGCCACTTCGGTGTGGTCAAAGTTGAACACACGGGAGAGGATTTTGAACGCGAAACGCGTGGAGAGACCGTTCATCCCTTCATCGACACCGGCGTAGTCACGATACTCCTGATAGGATTTCGCTTTCGGGTCGGTATCTTTCAGGCTTTCACCGTCGTAAACACGCATTTTCGAGTAAATGCTGGAGTTTTCTGGCTCTTTCAGGCGCGACAGGATTGAGAAGCGCGACAGCGTCTCCAGGGTTCCCGGGGCGCAAGGGGCATGAACCAGCTCACTGTGGTTAAGCAGTTTTTCGTAAATCTTGATCTCTTCGGAGATCCGCAGGCAGTAAGGCACTTTGACAATGTAAACACGGTCAAGGAACGCCTCGTTGTTTTTATTGTTTCTGAACTGAACCCATTCAGATTCGTTGGAGTGCGCCAGGATAATGCCGTTAAACGGCAGGGCGGAAATACCTTCCGTCCCGTTGTAGTTACCTTCCTGGGTTGCCGTCAACAGTGGATGCAGCACCTTAATCGGCGCTTTAAACATCTCGACGAACTCCATAATCCCCTGGTTGGCGCGGCACAGCGCACCGGAATAGCCGTATGCGTCAGGATCGTTTTGCGCGTGGTTTTCCAGTTTACGGATATCCACTTTACCGACCAGAGCAGAGATATCCTGGTTGTTCTCATCACCCGGTTCAGTTTTGGCAATCGCAATCTGCTCCAGAATGGATGGCCATACTTTTACCACACGGAATTTAGTGATATCACCGCCAAATTCGTGCAGGCGTTTCGCTGCCCACGGCGACATGATCGTCCCGAGATAGCGGCGAGGGATGCCGTACTCTTTATCCAGTATCTGCGCATCTTCCTGCGGGTTAAACAGGCACAGCGGATGGTCGTTCACCGGGCTGCGTTCACCGTTGGCGCTCAGGACGTAGATCGGTACGCGCTGCATCAACGATTTCAGCCTCTCGGCCAGCGAGGATTTACCGCCGCCAACGGGACCCAACAGATACAAAATCTGCTTCTTCTCTTCCAGACCCTGAGCAGCATGTTTCAGATAAGAGACAATCTGCTCGATGGCATCTTCCATGCCGTAAAATTCTTCAAACGCAGGATATCGGGCGACGACCCGATTCGAAAACAGACGGGAAAGCCGTGGCTCCTGGGCGGTATCAACCATATTTGGCTCACCGATAGCCATCAATAGTCGTTCCGCCGCATTGGCATAAGCACTGCGATCTTGCCGGCAGATGGTAAGAAACTCCTGCAGTGTGAACTCTTCGTCCTTGGCAGCTTCATAACGCTGGCGATAGTGATCGAATATATTCATGGCATGCCGTCCTTTCGTTTTTTAGCACAGGAAAAGAGCCGTTCATATGAATAGTAGAGGCTCCCGGAAGCGGGATCCGTTGCACCTCACTGCCAGAGCAGCAACCCGTGTGCCAGGTCGGGCGGCTGAAACTGCGGGGTGATCAGGTATTCAGCTTCTTAAAATTAAGCGTAGATGGCATTTGCAAAACTTGCATGTATGCCAAAACTAATTTCAATGACATATCAATAACTCATCCAAAAAAATAGCCAAATCTTAAACGTCAAACACACTTATTTCACTGAACGGTAATGCGCGTGACAGCGTTTCGTCATCTGCCGCAAACAAAATATTCTGTTAATCAAATTGATTAGCAGACAAAAAATTTTGAGCAATGGGGGAGATGACGGTTACACTTCACTCGCTGATTATTTGACTACAGGAAAGAATGGATTGTGACCAAACTCAAACTTCTGGCACTGGGGATTATCGTTGCCACCTCAGTAAGTACAGCATACGCGGAGAATCAGTGGTCAATTGGTGCTGGTGTCGGCGTAATCAATAGCCCTTATAAACAGTACGATCGTGATTTCTACCCGGTTCCGGTTATCACCTATGAAGGTGATAACTTCTGGTTCCGTGGGCTGGGCGGTGGCTACTATCTGTGGAACGACCAGACCGACAAACTCTCCATCATGGCTTATTACGACCCGACGCACTTCAAGCCGGGCGACAGTGACAACCGTCAGCTGCGCCAGCTGGACAAGCGTAAAAGCACCATGATGGCGGGGATTTCCTGGGTACATAACACGCAGTACGGTTTCCTGCGTACCGCGCTGGCAGGCGACACGCTCGACAACAGTAACGGTTATATCTGGGATCTGGCGTGGTTGTATCGCTATAACAACGGTGGTCTGACCCTGACACCGGGTATCGGTATGGAGTACAACAGCGACAACTACAACGACTACTATTATGGCGTTTCCCGTAACGAAGCACGACGCAGCGGCCTGCGCAGCTACGATGCAGACGACAGCTGGCAACCGTACCTGGAGCTGACGGCCAGCTATAAATTCGCCACGGACTGGAACGTCTACGGTACCGGCCGCTATACCCGTCTCAGCGATGAGGTGAAAGACAGCCCGATGGTTGATAAATCGTGGACCGGTCTGATGTCGGTGGGTGTGACCTACAGTTTCTGATTGTGCATTTGTACTGCGCAATTTGTGCATCATAACGGGGCCCTCGGGCCCCGTTTGTTTTAGGGTGGTGCAGACAAACAGGAGCGTATTATGAGCGAAAAAACCGTCAACTTTGGCGACAACAGGGTGCTTCCGGCCATCGGTCAGGGCACCTGGTATATGGGTGAAAAGGCAAGCCAGCGCCGCCAGGAGAGCGATGCCTTACGGGCAGGCATTGAGCGGGGGCTGACCCTGATCGATACCGCCGAGATGTATGCCGAGGGCGGTGCGGAAGAGGTGGTTGGCGAGGCAATCAAAGGCCAGCGCGATAAGGTCTTTCTGGTCTCCAAAGTCTACCCGTGGAATGCCGGTGGCAAAAAAGGGATTGCCGCCTGCGAAGCCAGCCTGCGCCGTCTGGGCACCGATCATATTGACCTCTATCTGCTGCACTGGCGGGGAAATTATTCTCTGGCAGAGACTGTCGAACTGATGGAGACGCTGCAACAGCAGGGCAAAATTGGCCGCTGGGGCGTCTCGAACCTTGATTATGCGGATATGCAGGAGCTGGGACAGGTGCCGGGCGGGCAGGCCTGTGCCACCGATCAGGTGCTCTACCATCTGGCCTCACGCGGGATCGAATATGATCTGTTGCCCTGGTGCCAGCAGCAGTCGATGCCGGTGATGGCCTATTGCCCGCTGGCGCAGGCCGGGCGACTGCGCGCCGGGCTGATGAGTCACCCGGTGGTCAATGCGATTGCCAGAGATTACAACGCCACGGCGGCCCAGGTGCTGCTGGCGTGGGTGATCGGTCACCCCGGGGTGATGGCGATCCCGAAGGCGTCATCAATCATGCATGTGGAAGAGAACGCGGGCGCGCTGGGCATTACCCTCTCAGCAGAGGCGTTACAGAAGCTGGATGCCGCCTTCCCGGCGCCGAAAAACAAAACGGCATTAGACGTGGTGTGAAGTGTGCGTCATGCCCTCTCAGCATGGAGAGGGCAAGGGCAGGGCATTAACGCTTCACAATGTGAATGGTCTGTCCCAGACGGGTCGGTTTCTCTTCCGTCGCTTTTTGCGGTTCGCTGACGCAGGCGGTCTCTACGCAGACAAAGGTTTTATAACCGTCATCCGGCATATCGCCCATGCTGACTGACAGCGCCGGGCCAGGGTTCCAGCCAACCACGTTGCTGTGGTGGTGATGAATTACTTCAATGGCGCGGTTCAGGGAGGTATCTTCGATAACGCTGCACGCTTCCGGGTTCAGATAGACGCGGTCGGTACGATCCGGGAAGGTTTGCGCGCCGTCGGTCAGTCGGCCTTCTTTCGCATTATCCACTTTGTCGATAAAGGTATCGCCAAGGCCGTTCACGGTGACGGCAGCGATATCGCCGACGTTGAAGTAAGTGTGCAGGGCGGAAGTGGTTTCAAATTCACCGTGCGCTTCCAGTTCGATCTCGCAGGTTTTACCCAGCTTAAAGCGGGCATAGAGAGTGAAGTCGTGCGGCCAGAGTTTGCGCGTTTCGTCATCGCTCTGCAGTTCAAAGGTTAACACCACACCGGACTCATCTTCGTTGTGGGCTTTCAGCGTCCACGGCAGGTTGCGGGCAAAACCGTGCGACGGCAGACCCTCCTGCGCCGCCGGGCCAAACCACGGCCAGCAGATTGGTACACCGCCGCGAATAGCGGCCCCTTTTTTGAAAGAGGTGTTATCGCTTAGCCACAGCGCTTCCATTTCACCTTCCGGCTGCCAGGAGAGCAGGTGCGCGCCGTGCAGGGCAACAGAAGCCTGAACCTGCGGATGGTCAACTACGATCACTTCAACATCGTCAATCTGACGGCGGGAAAGCACAGGAGTAAGCTGTTCGACTACCGGAAGTGCAAAAATTGTTTTAATCATTACGCAATCCTCTGTCTTTAAAGCAAAAAAAAGGCGACCAGGGGTCGCCTTTTTGGATCAATTTCTCATCTCACTTATTTGGAGATGTGAGCGATCAGGTCCAGAACTTTGTTAGAGTAGCCGGTTTCGTTGTCGTACCAGGAAACCAGTTTCACGAAGTTGTCGTTCAGTGCGATACCTGCTTTAGCATCGAACACGGAAGTGCACACTTCGCCGTTGAAATCGGTAGAAACAACGTCGTCTTCGGTGTAACCCAGAACGCCTTTCATTGGGCCTTCAGAAGCCGCTTTGATTGCTTTCTTGATTTCTTCGTAGCTTGCTGCTTTTTCCAGACGAACGGTCAGGTCAACAACAGATACGTTTGGAGTTGGAACGCGGAACGCCATACCAGTCAGTTTGCCGTTCAGTTCTGGCAGAACTTTACCTACAGCTTTAGCTGCGCCGGTAGAAGATGGGATGATGTTCTGAGCTGCGCCGCGGCCGCCGCGCCAGTCTTTGTGAGACGGGCCGTCAACGGTTTTCTGAGTCGCGGTGGTTGCGTGAACAGTAGTCATCAGACCTTCGACGATGCCGAAGTTGTCGTTGATAACTTTTGCCAGCGGTGCAAGGCAGTTGGTGGTGCAGGATGCGTTAGAAACGATGTCCTGGCCAGCGTAAGTTTCGAAGTTAGCACCACGAACGAACATTGGGGTGTTGTCTTTGGAAGGACCGGTCAGAACAACTTTTTTCGCGCCAGCGGTGATGTGCTTACGCGCAGTTTCGTCGGTCAGGAAGATACCGGTTGCTTCAGCAACAACGTCAACACCGATTTCGTTCCATTTCAGGTTAGCTGGGTCTTTTTCAGCAGTAACACGGATGGTTTTGCCATTAACAACCAGGTGGCCGTCTTTCACTTCAACGGTGCCGTTGAAACGACCGTGAGTTGAGTCGTACTTCAGCATGTATGCCATGTACTCAGCGTCTAACAGATCGTTGATGCCAACGATTTCGATGTCAGAACGTTCCTGCGCAGCACGGAAAACAATACGGCCGATACGGCCAAAACCGTTGATACCTACTTTGATAGTCATATATTCCACCAGCTATTTGTTAGTGAATAAAAGGTTGCGTGTAAAATTACAAAAACCTTACGCAGCGTCAAGCGGAATCGTGTCAATCATTGCGACAAATCAATCCTTAGCATTAGCTTTGCTCGATTGACCTACCTCACATTCCCTTGGAGCTTGCACCCATATGGGGCCTGCGCACGGAATTTTAAAGGGCTGCCCACATAAAAACGTGGAGTAGATCACATTTGTCTGACCGCCTCTGCGCAACGAGTAAGTTTAGATCAAAAGTACATACTTCAGTGTTAATGTTTTGTTAGAATCGACAGTAAAAGTTGTCTGTTTCAACTGCGAGATGTAAGCCTATGTCGAATCAACATAACTCCGATGAACTGAAAAAAAACCTCACCGAAATGCAGTTCTACGTGACGCAAAATCACGGGACGGAACCGCCATTCACCGGGCGTCTGCTGCATAACAAAAGGGACGGTGTTTACCACTGCCTGGTCTGTGACGCTGCGCTGTTTAACTCCCAGAGTAAATACGATTCTGGCTGTGGTTGGCCAAGCTTCTATGAACCGGTCAGTGAAGAGGCTATTCACTATCTGAAGGACCTCAGCCACGGTATGGAGCGCATCGAGATCCGCTGCGGAAACTGTGACGCCCATCTCGGTCACGTCTTCCCGGATGGCCCACAGCCGACAGGCGAGCGTTTTTGCGTCAATTCCGCCTCCTTAAGCTTCACCGACGACGAGAATGGCGACCAGACGAAAGGCTGAAAAATCGATTCAGCAAATTATTCCTTCGGAGCCCGATTTAACATGAATATTGAAGAGATGATCAATGGCATGACGCCGGAAGTGTATCAGCGTCTGGTCACGGCGGTAGAGCTGGGCAAATGGGCCGATGGCGTGGCCCTGACCCCGGAGCAGAAAGAGAATTGCCTGCAACTGGTGATGCTCTGGCAGGCGCGCAATAACACCGAAGCGCAGCATATGACCATCGACACCCAGGGCCAGATGGTGATGAAAAGCAAACAGCAGCTGAAGGAAGATTTTGGTATTGCACCGAAGCCGATTGCGACGCTGAAGGTCCAGTAATCAGAACCATTGCAGCCCGGTGATGGCTCACCGGGCCTGTTTAACCCTACGGGTGTTTTATCCCCAGCGACTCGGCCAGCTGCTTTGCCAGCTGGTTGTTATCATCCGCCCCGTACTCCCAGAACATGGCCCCGGCCAGACCTTTCTCTTTGATATACTCGGCTTTGATCGCCACCGAGCGCGGATTTTCATACGACAGGGCAAACAGCGGATTGCCGTTATCGGACTTCACCGACAGCCACGGCACTTTCGCCTCATCGTCCCACTGTTCGGTAAACCGTTTCTGCGGATCGTTTAAAAACGTCTTCACAATGTCGTTGTATTTCACGTAGGTATCTTTGGTCAGATCGTAGCCCAGTGATTTGAACAGGGCGATCTGCTGTGCGCTGAAGTAGGGCTGGGTCGCGGGATTTTTCTGCGCGTCCGGTTTGCTCCAGTCGATACCCGGCTCGACGGCACGTTTCGGCACGCGACCATAGAAGCCGATACCAAGATTCATCTGCTGCGGCTTCAGCCCGGCGGCCAGATAGTTGTTCACCACAAAGTCGACGCTATATTTATCCGCGGCGGCAACGGTCGGCCAGGCGCTGGAGTCATACAGATTGGCGTTAAAATACTGGGTGCCATACGCCATGTCGTAGGTCATCAGGTTGATGTAATCGAGCAGGGGCGCCACTGCCTTCACGTCCACCCAGCTTTTTGGGCTCTCGGCGTTGGCGCCCACCGCGATGGTCACCAGTTTTTTATGTCCGAACGCGGTACGCAGTTCTTTCAGCAGGGCGGTAAAGTTAGCCCGGTCTTCTGGCTTGCTGGCGACCAGCCCCCATGCGCCGTTAACCGGGAACTCCCAGTCGAGATCGATCCCGTCGAGGCCATATTTCTCTACGATCGCCTGAGCTGAGCGGATAAACACCGCGCGGGTCTCCGGGGTGGATGCCGCGCCCGAGAAGCCACGAGCCCCCCAGCCGCCGACAGAGAGGAGCACCTTAAGGGCAGGGTTCTGTTTACGCAGGACAGGGAGCAAAGCCAGATCGGCTTCAACCTTAGGAGATAACCAGATTTGATGCAGTCTGGCCGGGTCTTTTAAGGCCGGATTGGTTTCGTCTTTCTCGTCGTTATAGATCAGGCCAAAGGAGTAGTTCAGGTGGGTGATCTGGCGCACGTCCAGTTTATTGATATCCCCGCCCGGCCCGGCAGTGACGTCGCCGCCACCGTTAAAATAGCCGACGGACATCAGCGAACTGGCGGAAGCAATGGATGCGCAGAGCAGGGGTAAAGCTGCCAGCAAGGGCAAACGTTTCATAGCAATTCCTCTTCAATTTTGACGGTAAAAAAAGCACGCCACGTAAGGGCGTGGCGAAAAAAGTGCCAAAAAAGAATAACATTGCCGTCTCGCTGAGAGTGCGAGGCAGTTCACTTTATGAGACTTAATGAGAATTATGCCCGGTGGCGCTGCGCTTGCACGGGCCTACGGTTGGCGGGGTTTTGCCCGGCGGCGCTGCGCTTGCACGGGCCTACGGGTGACGGGGTTTTGCCCGGCGGCGCTGCGCTTGCACGGGCCTGGGGGTTTTGTAGGCCGGGTAAGGCGTAGCCGCCACCCGGCACAAGGCTATCAGGCCTGCGTCTCCTGCCAGTCCGCCAGCGTATACAGCGTCGCACCTTCCGCCGCCATATCCATAAACGCCTGGGCGCTGTCCTGGCGCTGAATATTCACCCCGCGACAACCGTCGGTAATGACGTTCACCCGGTAACCCAGCTGCAAAGCATCCAGCACGGTAAATTTCACGCAGTAGTCCGTCGCCAGCCCCATCACAATCAGCTCCACAATTTCGTGATGGCGCAGCCACTGATCCAGCCCCGTTTTTTGCCGGTGCCCATTGTCGAAAAAGGCGCTGTAGCTGTCGATGTCAGGGTTTTCACCCTTCTGGAACACCGCGTCAATGGCTTTGCTGTTAAGCAGGGGATGCAGCTCTGCGCCTTCGGTATGCTGCACGCAGTGATCGGGCCAGAAGGTCTGCGGCAGGCCGTCCAGTTCGCCCTCGGTAAAGGGCTCAACGTCATGCTGGCTGGCAAAACTGCCGTGATCCGCCGGGTGCCAGTCCTGGCTGGCAACCACCGCTTCACCGCGCGCCTTACACCACGCAATCAATTCGTTGGCGACGTCTACCGTACTGTCGCCTTCGGCCACCGCCAGCGCGCCGCCCGCGCAAAAATCATTCTGTAAATCGACCAGTAACAGGGCTCGTTGCTTCATAGGAACTCCTTATTCGTCTGGCGTCAGTTCGCCACGCAGGTTTTGCATCATCGCGGTGCGGATCGCCTGCACATCCAGATCCTGACTGAGTAAGTAGTGAAGTTTAGTCAGCGTGGCCTCGACCGTCATATCGAATCCGCTCACTACCCCCGCTTGCGCCAGGGCGTTACCGGTGGCGTAGCCGCCCATATTTACTTTACCGGACATACACTGGGTCAGGTTCACCACCACAATCCCACGGCTGCTCGCCTCCTGAAGTTCTTTCAGGAACTCGCCGTTCTGCGGGGCGTTACCCACGCCGTAGGAGCGCAGGATCAGCGCTTTCACCGGCTGACGGAGGAAGTTACGTACCACCTCGGCGGAGATACCGGGGTAGATCGTCACCACGCCAATGGGCTGCGGGGTGATCGGATGGACCACCAGCTCGCCGGAGGTGTGCGGCGCCGGAGGCGTACCGAGGCGGCGAATATGAATACCCGCTTCCAGCAGTGGCGTGAGGTTCGGTGAGGCAAAGGCGTCAAAGCCGTCGGCGTGGGCCTTGGTGGTGCGGTTTCCGCGGTAGAGCCGGTTATTGAAGAACAGGCTCACTTCGTTGATCGGGAAATTGGCCGCCACGTAGAGGGAGTTAAGCAGGTTGATCTGCCCGTCGGAACGCAACTCCGCAAGCGGGATCTGCGACCCGGTGACGATCACCGGCTTACTGAGGTTTTCCAGCATAAAAGAGAGCGCCGAGGCGGTAAACGCCATGGTGTCGGTGCCGTGCAGGATCACAAAGCCGTCGTAGTCGTCGTAATGCGCTTTAATGTCGTCGGCGATGTGCTGCCAGTCTTCCGGGGTCATGTCGGAAGAGTCCATCAGCGGATCATATTCGTGAATGGTGAAGTCCGGCATCTCCGGGCGATGGAATTCAGGCATTAATGCCAGCTGGCGCTGCAGATGGCCAGATACCGGGATGTAGCCATTTTCCGAACGCTGCATACCGATGGTACCGCCGGTATAGGCCACATAAATTGATTTCTTTTGCATGATGTAAGGTTCGTTTGCTTCAAAGAAAAATCCCCTCTTCGAAGAAGAGGGGATGGGATTTAACGTACGTTAGCGCAGGTGAGGCAGAACGCGTAGCGGTTTTGCGGATCGTTGAAGGCGGCCAGCTTGTCGCCCTCGGCTTTGACCGCTTTCGCCGCCGTGGCGACCGGAGCGGGCAGGTAAGCCTGCAGCGCGTCTGGCAGCATGGCTTTTACCGAGCCGGAGACGCTGTCCATCACGAGATCCATGAAGGTCGGCTCATCCTGATAGAAATCGACGTGCCACTGCTTCAGCTTCGCCAGTTCAGCGGCTTTGGCGACGGCATCATCGAAGTCGCCCAGGTTATCCACCAGACCGTTGCTCTTCGCATCCTGACCTGTCCAGACGTGACCCTGGGCAATCTGGTCGATCTGTTCCGGGGTTCGCTTACGGGAGTCGGCCACCAGGGTGATGAAGCGCTTGTAGCCATTCTCAATGCTGAGCTGCATCATCTGCGACACTTCCGGCGGTAACGCTTTGGTTACGGCAATGTCGGCCAGCGGCGACGTGGCGACGCCATCGGTATGCACCCCCAGATAGTCGAGGCTGTTTTCAACGGTGTTAATCACCCCGAAGATGCCAATCGAGCCGGTAAGGGTGCTCGGGTTCGCCACGATGTAGTTCGCCGGGGTGGAGATCCAGTAGCCCCCGGAGGCCGCCATGCCGCCCATGGAGACCACCACCGGTTTCCCGGCGGCGCGCGCGGCTGCCAGCTCAGCGCGGATCACTTCCGATGCGCTGACGCTGCCGCCCGGGCTGTTAACCCGCAGCACAATCGCTTTCACTTTCGGGTCGAGGCGCGCGTCGCGGATTTGTGCGGCAGTGGTATCACCCCCGACGTTGCCCGGCGTCTCTTCGCCATCCATGATCGCGCCGTTCGCGAAGACCACGGCGATGCTGTCCCCGGTATCGGCACGTTTTTTCGCCTGATAATCATAGAAGCTGATGGCGCTGTAGTTCTTCTCCTCTTTGCTCCAGCCGAACTGTTTGGTCAGGGACTTTTCAATTTCGGCGCTTGAGCCCAGGGCATCCACAAGCTTGTTATCCAGCGCATATTTCGCGGTATCGCCATCAACCTTACGCAGCCCATCCAGCACGCCCTGGGCGCCCGGGAAGACCTGCCCGGCGGTGATCTGGCGGTTAGCGGCCACGGTACTGAGGTAGTTCTGCCACAGTTCGCCAATCCAGCGGCTGTCCGCTTCACGGGCGGCAGGGGACATATCGTCGCGGATAAACGGCTCAACGGCAGATTTATAGGTCCCGACGCGGAAGACGTGGGTGGTGACCTTCAGCTTATCGAGCAGCGATTTGTAATAGAGGCCGTTAGTGGCAAAACCATGCAGATCGACGGCGCCCTGCGGCGAGAGCCACACTTTATTGGCAAAGCTCGCCAGATAGTACTGCCCCTGGCTGTAGTTATCGCCCACCGCAATCACCGGTTTGCCGCTGTCGCGAAATTCCCGCAGCGCTTTACCGATATACTGCATCGAAGGCTGATCCGCCCCGGCAAAGTTCTTCAGATCCAGCACGATGCCGGTGATGTTGCGATCGTCCTTCGCCTGACGGATGGCGTCGACGATATCGAACAGTGAGTTTTCCTGCAGACGGTCACCGCTGGCACCAAACAGCTGGCGGCCCAGCACGCCAAGGCGATTGCTGGTGGACGGTTTATCCACCACCACGCCGGCGATATCCAGCAGCAGCGCGCCACGCCCGGCGCTCTGACTCTGGCTGGAGGCGCTGAGGTGCATCCAGACACCGACGCAAACTATCACAAACAGGATGAAAAAGAGGTTCATCACCAGGTTGCGGACGAAATTGAGCAGTCGCCACGTCCATTTAAAAAAGCCGGCAAACAGTCGCCAGAGGGTTCGCATGTATTCTCCCTGTCCAGATAATTACCTATTCCGTCGCTACTGGACGGCGTTGTCGGGCTATCGTAATGACCCGACCGTCACTTGTCAGCAGGAATCGCCTGCTACGCTGTAACAAAATCTGCCGTCGTGTTAATTTTGAGTAAATTTCAAGACAGGAGTTAACCCAATGGATGCACTCGAACTGCTTGTTAACCGTCGTAGCGCAGCGCGTCTGGCGGAGCCCGCGCCAGCAGGCGAACAGCTGGAGAATATTCTTCGCGCCGGAATGCGCGCCCCGGATCACGGTACCTTGCAGCCGTGGCACTTCTTTATCATCGAAGGGGAAGGGCGCGAGCGCTTCAGCACCCTGCTGGAGAAGGGCGCTGTTGCCGCCGGGCAGGATGAAAAAGCGATTGAGAAAGCCCGTAACGCACCGTTCCGCGCCCCGATGATCATCGCCGTGGTCGCTAAATGCCAGCCGCAGCACAAAGTGACGGTGTGGGAGCAGGAGATGTCCGCGGGCTGCGCGGTCATGGCGATGCAGATGGCGGCAGTCGCCCAGGGCTATAACGGTATCTGGCGTAGCGGCGCACTGACCGACAGCCCGGTCGTGCGGGAAGGCCTCGACTGCGGCGCAGATGATAAAATCGTCGGTTTCCTCTATCTGGGCACCCCGCAGCTTAAAGCCTCCACCACCGTTTCCGTGCCTGACACCGCGCCTTTTATCACCCGTTTCTGATTAATGGCATAAAACTGTCTGGATCCTGAGCAAGTGCAGCAGAATTCAGACAGTCATACTTATCACTTAATGGAATGAGCGCTAACATAGTGCAATTGTAATGAAAGGAGATTGTCATGAGCGAGCAAGCTATTCGTTTAACGCAATACAGCCATGGAGCCGGTTGCGGTTGTAAAATTTCCCCCAAAGTGCTGGAAACCATTCTGCACAGCGAGCAGGCGAAGTTTATCGACCCGAACCTGCTTGTTGGCAATGAAACCCGCGATGATGCTGCCGTCTACGATCTGGGTAACGGCACCAGCATTATCAGCACCACCGATTTCTTTATGCCGATCGTCGACAATCCCTACGATTTCGGGCGCATTGCGGCCACGAACGCCATCAGCGACATTTTTGCAATGGGCGGCAAGCCGATCATGGCGATTGCGATCCTTGGCTGGCCGATTAACACCCTGGCCCCGGAGATCGCCCGCGAGGTGATCGAGGGTGGGCGTTTCGCCTGCCAGCAGGCGGGGATCGCCCTGGCGGGTGGCCACTCCATTGATGCCCCGGAGCCGATTTTTGGCCTGGCGGTGACCGGCGTGGTGCCAACGGAGCGCGTCAAGCGTAACAGCACCGCGGAAGCCGGCTGCAAGCTGTTCCTCACCAAGCCGCTGGGCATTGGCGTGCTCACCACCGCCGAGAAAAAATCGCTGCTGTTGCCTGAGCACAAAGGGCTGGCAACAGAGGTGATGTGCCAGATGAACCTTGCCGGTGCTGCCTTTGCCGACATCGAGGGGGTGAAGGCGATGACCGACGTCACCGGTTTTGGCCTGCTGGGCCACCTGAGCGAAGTGTGCCAGGGCGCAGGCGTTCAGGCGCAGGTCTGGTATCACGAGGTACCGAAGCTGCCGGGCGTGGAAGCCTACATTGCGCAAGGCGCGGTCCCGGGCGGCACGCAGCGTAACTTCGCCAGCTACGGCCATCTGATGGGCGAGATGCCTGCCGAGTGGCGCGATCTGCTGTGCGACCCGCAGACCTCCGGCGGCCTGCTGCTGGCCGTGACGCCAGACGCCGAAGAGGCAGTGCGCGCGACCGCCGCCGAGTTCGGTATTACCCTGACCGCCATTGGCGAGCTGGTGACCGCCCGCGGTGGCCGTCCGATGATTGAGATCCGTTAATTCAATGCGGTTATTTATTGCCGAAAAACCCAGCCTCGCCCGGGCGATTGCGGACGTATTACCCAAGCCGCATCGCAAGGGTGACGGCTACATTGAGTGCGGAAACGGGCAGGTGGTCACCTGGTGTATCGGCCACCTGCTGGAGCAGGCCCAGCCGGATGCCTACGACAGCCGCTATGCGCGCTGGAATCTTAACGATCTGCCCATCGTGCCGGAGAAGTGGCAGCTGCAGCCGCGCCCGTCGGTCACCAAACAGCTCAACGTCATTAAGCGGTTGCTGAACGAGGCATCCGAGGTGATCCACGCCGGTGACCCGGACAGGGAAGGGCAGCTGCTGGTGGACGAGGTGCTGGATTACCTGAGTCTGGCGCCGGAAAAACGCCAGCAGGTGCAGCGCTGTCTGATTAACGACCTCAACCCGCAGGCGGTAGAGCGGGCCATCACCCGTCTGCGCGCCAACAGCGAGTTTGTTCCGCTGTGCGTGTCGGCGCTGGCCCGCGCCCGCGCCGACTGGCTCTACGGCATCAACATGACCCGCGCCTATACCATCCTCGGGCGCAACGCGGGTTACCAGGGGGTGCTCTCCGTTGGCCGGGTGCAAACGCCGGTGCTGGGGCTGGTGGTGCGTCGCGACGAAGAGATCGAGAACTTTGTCGCCAAAGACTTCTTCGAGGTGAAAGCCCATATTGTCACCCCGAAGGATGAACGCTTTACCGCAGTCTGGCAGCCGAGTGAGGCCTGTGAACCCTACCAGGATGAAGAGGGACGCCTGCTGCATCGTCCGCTGGCCGATCACGTGGTGACCCGCATCCAGGGCCAGCCCGCCGTCGTCACCAGCTATAACGATAAACGGGAATCAGAACCCGCGCCGCTGCCGTTCTCCCTCTCTGCTTTGCAGATCGAGGCGGCAAAACGCTACGGCCTGAGCGCGCAAAACGTACTCGATATCTGCCAGAAGCTGTACGAGACGCACAAACTCATTACCTACCCGCGTTCCGACAGCCGCTACCTGCCGGAAGAGCATTTCGCCGGGCGCCACGCGGTGCTGAACGCCATTGCCGTACACGCCCCCGATCTCGTTCCACAGCCGGTGGTCAACCCGGATACCCGCAACCGCTGCTGGGACGATAAAAAGGTGGATGCCCACCACGCCATCATCCCCACCGCGCGCAGCAGTTCCGTCAACCTGACGGATAACGAATCGAAGATCTATACCCTCGTGGCCCGCCAGTATCTGATGCAATTCTGCCCCGATGCGGTGTTCCGCAAGTGCGTCATTGAGCTGGAGATCGCCAAAGGCAAGTTTATTGCCAAGGCGCGTTTTCTGGCGGAAGCAGGGTGGCGCACGCTGCTGGGCAATAAAGAGCGGGATGAGGAGAACGACGGTACGCCGTTGCCGGTGGTGAAAAAAGAGGATGAATTGCTGTGCGAGAAGGGCGAAGTGGTGGAGCGACAGACCCAGCCGCCGCGGCACTTTACCGACGCCACGCTGCTCTCCGCGATGACCGGTATCGCCCGCTTTGTGCAGGATAAAGATCTGAAGAAGATCCTCCGCGCCACTGACGGCCTGGGAACCGAAGCGACCCGCGCCGGGATCATTGAGCTGCTGTTCAAACGCGGTTTTCTGCACAAGAAAGGGCGTTATATCCACTCGACGGATGCCGGAAGGGCGCTGATCCACTCCCTGCCGGAGATGGCCGCGAGGCCAGACATGACCGCCCACTGGGAGTCGGTGCTGACTCAGATCAGCGAAAAGCAGTGTCGCTACCAGGACTTTATGCAGCCACTGGTGGGTACGCTGTTCGATCTGATCAACCAGGCGCGAAATACGTCGGTGAGGGATTTTCGCGGCATGGTGGCACCGGGCGGCGACAAGAAGAAAAAGTTTAAGAAGAAGAGTGCGGCGTAAAAAATTGCCGGGTGGCGCTGCGCTTACCCGGCCTACGGTTCGTACTTTTGTAGGCCGGGTAAGGCGTAGCCGCCACCCGGCACAGCCACAAAATCAGATCACACCCTGACCCATCATCGCATCGGCGACCTTCACAAACCCGGCGATGTTCGCGCCGCGAACGTAGTTGGTCTGTTTCTCTTCCCCACCGTACTCGACGCAGGCGTGGTGAATATCCAGCATGATATGGTGCAGACGCGCATCCACTTTCTCCGCCTTCCAGCCCATGCGAGCGGCGTTTTGCGCCATCTCGAGGCCAGAGGTCGCCACGCCGCCTGCGTTAGCCGCTTTACCCGGGGCAAACAGCACGTTCGCTTCCAGGAACAGGTCGGTGGCTTCAATGGTGGTGGGCATGTTGGCCCCTTCAGCTACCGCTTTCACGCCGTTGGCGATAAGCTGGCGCGCGGCATCAACATCCAGTTCGTTCTGGGTGGCGCACGGCAGGGCGATATCCACCGGCACTGACCACGGCTGTTTGCCTTCAAGGTAGGTCAGACCGAATTCACGGGCATAGTCGGCCACGCGACCGTCGCGGCTGGCTTTGATTTCGCACAGGCGCGCCAGTTTTTCGGTTGTAAAGCCCGCTTCATCCACCACGGTGCCGCTGGAGTCGGAGGCGGTGATGACGCGTGCGCCGAACTGCATCGCTTTTTCGATAGCGTACTGAGCCACGTTGCCGGAGCCGGATACGGCGACACGCATGCCCTCAAAGCTCATCCCATGACGCTTCAGCATCGCTTCAGTGAAATAGACCAGACCGTAACCGGTGGCTTCCGGGCGGATCAGGCTGCCGCCGAAGGAGAGGCCTTTCCCGGTAAAGACGCAGGCGCTGTTGTTGGAGAGTTTTTTCATCATCCCGGCCATAAAGCCCACTTCGCGTCCGCCAACCCCGATATCGCCAGCCGGTACGTCGGTGTCGGCGCCCAGGTGACGATAGAGTTCCGTCATCAGCGCCTGGCAGAAACGCATCACTTCACCTTCGCTTTTGCCTTTCGGATCAAAATCGCTGCCGCCTTTGCCGCCGCCCATCGGCAGGGTGGTCAGGGCATTTTTAAAGGTCTGTTCAAAGCCGAGGAACTTCAGAATCGACAGGTTTACCGACGGATGGAAACGCATGCCCCCCTTGAACGGGCCGATCGCCGAGTTGAACTGTACGCGCCAGGCACGGTTAACCTGTACCTGGTTGCGGTCATCAACCCAGACCACGCGGAACTGGATCACGCGTTCAGGTTCAACCAGGCGCTCAAGCAGGGACATCTGACGATAGCGGGGATTTTGTTCCAGGAATGGCCAGAGGGTGGTCATTACTTCGCGGACGGCCTGAGCAAATTCGCTCTGGTGCGGGTCACGCTGCTGAACACGATTCAGAAAGGAGTCAAGGGAGCAAGCCTGGTCCATAACTATAAGTTCCTCTAATATATTGGGATTATTTAATTTGTAACAAATATCTTCGTGATGTTGTGTTTTTCGACTATACCACCCGACAGGCTTTGTGACGCAAGCTAAATTTCGTCCTCAAGTTAAATTCATTAAACGCGCCGGGTCATAATAAAAAACGATGACCGAAGGGGGGATTAAAGCTTCGCGCTGTTTTTACCGTTATAGTGAATATCAGGACATAACAGGAAGAAGCGTCGATGAAGCGTATTGTGATGGCTGTTTTGCTTGGGGTTTTCGCGGCTGGCAGTCAGGCCGATCAGCGGTTTGGAACCGGGGTGGATGTGAATATCCCGCCGGAGATCTTCAGCTCCAGCGGTCAGCGTCCACCGCCGTGTAACCAGTGCTGTATCTATCAGGATCAGAACTATTCAGAAGGGGCGGTGGTAAAAGCCGAGGGGGTATTGTTGCAGTGCCAGCGCGAACCTAACGCCCTGAGTACGAATCCGCTGGTGTGGCGTCGCGTAAGAGAATAAACGCCTGTAACAAAGGGATATCTGCCGGGGCGAGGTCGTAATCCAGCGCCTCGTGCGGTGAACACCATACCAGCTGGCTGTGATAGCGCGCTTCCGGCGTGCCGGTGAATTCCGCGACGTGCCAGGCGTGTAGGTTAATCAGTCGCTGGGACACTTCCCGTTGATGGCTGGCGATATACTCTGCGGGGCAGGCCTCAATGCCCAACTCCTCGCGCAGTTCACGCACTAATGCCGCGGGCTGGGTTTCCCCCGCCTCCACTTTTCCCCCGGCAAACTCCCACAGACCGGGCTGATCCGCATGCAGCGGGCGTTGCGCCAGTAAAATTTTGCCATCCCGTTCGAGAATAGCGCAGACAACATCGAGTGTTTTTAGCATGGTCGTCAATAATGAATAAAAGAAAAAGAGTTAGGATCTGCGCACTTAACACGCCAGGAGCATCCTGTGAACGAGAGACCACCCGTCTGGGTTAAACCCATCGAATCCATTCCCACCATTCTAACGCCTGTCGCGGCAATGCAGAAAAAACATTATGGCGCAGTGCTTAATCCGCTGCGCTGGTGGGGAAGAATGCCCCGGCTGTTCTGGCTGGTAGCGCTGTTTGTAGGCTTTCTGGAACGCAAAAAATCGCCCCTTGAGCCGGTACTGCGTTCGCTGCTGATGACCCGCGTCTCGCAGATCTGCCACTGCGCCTTTTGCATCGATGCCAACGCGCTGCGCCTGGCGGAACGCAGCGGCGGGCTGGATAAGGTGCAGGCCGTCGCGACATGGCGCGACAGCAGCCTGTTCAGCGATAAGGAGCGCGCCGCGCTGGCCTATGCGGAAGCCGTTACCGCCACGCCGCCGGTGGTGGATGAGGCCACCAAAGCGGCGCTGCGCCAGTACTTCAATGACGAGGCGATTACCGAGATGACGGCGCTGATTGGTTTTCAGAATTTATCCGCCCGCTTTAACGCGGCGCTGGATATCCCCTCCCAGGGGTTGTGCGCGATAAGAGGAGAAAAACAGGATGCTTGACCGCCACCTTCATCCGCGCATCAAGCCGCTGCTCAACCGGCTGGTCGCAACCCTGGATAAACCGGGCATCACCCCGGACGGTATTACGCTGATGGGCTTTGCCATCGGGGTACTGGCGCTGCCGTTTCTGGCGCTGGGCTGGTACCTGGCGGCGCTGGTGGCCATTGCGCTGAACCGCTTGCTCGATGGGCTGGACGGCGCGCTGGCCCGGCGGCGCGGGCTGAGCGATGCCGGAGGCTTTCTCGATATCTCCCTTGATTTCCTCTTCTATGCCCTGGTGCCCTTTGGCTTTGCCCTGGCGGATCCGGTTAACAATGCGCTGCCTGCCGCCTGGCTGCTGTTTGCCTTTATCGGCACCGGGAGCAGTTTTCTGGCGTTTGCTGCCCTGGCCGCGAAGCATGAGATAGACAATCCAGGCTATGCCCACAAGTCGTTTTACTATCTGGGTGGCCTGACGGAGGGGACGGAAACGCTGCTGCTGTTCGTGCTCTTTTGCCTGTTCCCGGCGCATTTCGGGTGGCTGGCGTGGGTGTTTGGCGCGTTGTGCTGGCTCACCACCACAACGCGCATCTGGAGCGGGTATCTGACGCTGAAGGAGGTTCAGCGCCAGCCGTGATCACCGCGAGCTGTCTGGCCCGCGTTCCCCAGCCACTACCGGGTTCTGCGGGTTGCTGCTCCACTCATACCAGCCGCCGTCATAGACGCCGATATGTTTCCAGCCCATCGCCCGGGCATACATAAAGGTTTCTGATGCCCGCCAGCCGGTGCCGCAGTAGAAGGCCACCTGCTGATCCGGCAGAATGTTCCACTGCTTCCACATCCTGGCGATATCATCCGCGCTGCGCATGGTGCCGTCCGGGTTATGGAAATCCTCCATATGGGTCGAGTCGCTTCCGGCGTGGCCCCAGCGGGCGCCCTGGATCTCCCCTTTAGGTTTGATGTAGCTGTAGCCGCTGGTGACACCGGTAAACTCCGGCCACGAGCGAACGCTCACCAGCGAAGCGTCCTGACGATGCAGCAGGCCGCGGGCCTGTTCGGTGCTCAGCATCAGCTGCGGCTGACCGGGGATCGGCGCGCCAAAGTCGGCGGCGGGTTTGACATCGTCGGGCGTGCCGCGCTCGACCGGCAGCTTCGCGTCATCCCACGCTTTCCAGCCGCCGTCCAGCAGGCGTACATCTTTCACGCCGGCATACAGCATGATCTGCGCCACGCGCGCGGCGGCGTAGACATCGCGTCCGTAGAGGATCACTGTGGTGTCATGGCGGATGCCGTGTTTCGCCAGCATCGCCTTCAGATCGGCATCAGAGACCTTGTTCCACAGCGGCTCGCTTTCCACTTCGTTGGTGTCGATATAGTCCGCGCCGGGAATGTGGCTCAACAGATAAAATTTCGGCGCACCCCAGGCGGCCTCAATCACTTTCCACTCGCCGGCAGGGGCGGCAGGGACCGTTTTTCCCTGCTGGAGCTGATGCAGCCACTGGGGATAGACCAGCTGTTCGAAATGGGCGAGACGCTGCAGGCGAGACGAGGTTTGCAGGGCATCACCGAGCAGGGTGATGTGGCTGAAGCCTGCCTCAGTCAGCCGCGCCTTCACGGCCTGGTTATCGCTCTCGCTGCCATATAATGCGATGGGGGTGGTCAGCGTCAGTTGATGCCGCATGGCCCAGGCTTTCAGCTGCGCCTCAGACATGGCACCCAGCCAGCTGGCAGAGAGGTTAAGAGCCGAAGGCTCATGTCCGGATGGGCCGTTCAGCCTCTGGGGCCAGCCGTTGTAAAAGGCGCTGATGCGGGTATCGATCACCGCGCCTTTCTGCTGCTGAAGCTCTTTGAGCGTGAGGGAAGGCGCCATATCAGCGGCAAAAGAGAAGAAAGAGGCGAGACCTAACGCGGCGGTCAGCGCGGTCAGTTGAGAAACACGTTTCATCGAAATGCCCGTCGTAAGAAAAAAGAGCGGTGATTGTGGCAATCCTCCCGACAAAAAACGTTGCGTTTGCGCAGGTTGCCATGGGATTCATTGCCACTTCTCCATCGCCAGCACCCGACCCGCAGCAGGGATATCCTCTTCATCGTGGGTCACCTGAACGACGGGAATGCGCCGGGCGCGCACTTCGGCAAATACCCAGCGGCGAAACTGGTCGCGCAGCGTTTTATCCAGTCGGCTAAAGGGTTCATCAAGCAGCAGCGCCTGGGGCCGGGCCAGCAGGGCGCGCAGCAGGCTGACCCGGGCGCGCTGCCCGCCGGACAGCGTGGCGGGATCGCGCTGAAAAAAACCGGGCAAATCGGCGGCATCCAGCGCCGCGATTACCTGCTGTTTACGCTGCTCCCCTTTGATGGACGCCGGAAGCGCCAGCAGCAAATTCTGTCCGACGCTGAAATGATCAAAAAGCAGTGCATCCTGAAACAGCAGACCCAGGCCGCGCTGTTCGGTGGGCAGCGTGTCGCAGCGACGGGCGTTGATCCACAGCTCCCCTTCGGCGCGAAAATCAGCGGGCAGGGCACCTACCATCCAGGCAAACAGCGACGATTTGCCGCTGCCGGAAGGGCCCATCAGGGTGAGAATTTCGCCGGGCACCACCGAAAAACTGACGTTGTGCAGCAGCGCCGTCTGACGCAGAGAGAGCGAAACATCCTTGACCACAAGCATTAACGTAACCCCTGTCGAAAACGGCCAACCAGCCGGGAAAGCAAAATGCAGGCGGCGAAAATCAGCATCGGCAGCAGCAGTTGCCAGAGCGCCTGGGCTGCCAGCACCGCGCTACTGCCGCCGCTGCTAAGCGCCACCGCGTCGGTGGTGAGGGTGGCAAACCGTCCGCTACCCAGCCACAGGGTGGGCAGATACTGCGCCACGCTGACGGAAAAGCCGACGGCAAACGCCGTCAGTGCCGGGCGGATCATCTGCGGGCATTTGATCAGCCAGAAAATTTTAAGCGATCCCCAGCCGAGGGTGCGAGCTGTCAGGATCAGGCGCGGATCGAGCCTGCGCCACGCCGGTTGCATCACCAGCAGCATCCACGGCAGCACCCACAGTAAATGTCCCCACAGCACGGCGACAAACTGCCCGTCCAGCTGCAACAGCAGCGCCAGCCGGTACTGCCCGGCCACCAGCGGCAGGGCGGGAAGGGCCAGCGGCAGCCAGACCCAAAATACCCCGCTCTGCGGGCCCCATTCGAGCCAGAGCAGGATCATCCCCAGCGCTATCCCCGCTGAGAGCAGCCCCAGCGTCAGACTCACCCCGGCCGTCTCCCGCGAAACGCTGGCATTGCCCGCCACCAGAACCAGCACCGCGATGCTGGCGATCCCGGCCAGGGGGAGCAGCAGGCCGCAGGCGCGCCCCAGAAGCAGCGGACGCGGCATCGGGCGCTCCCCGGAGATGGCCGGAATGGTGGTTCGCCAGCGCCGCCAGCTGATAAATATTGCGATGGCAATCAGCTCCAGCAGCAGAAGCAGGATCACGCAGACCAGCATTCCCTTCGCCTGCTGGACGCTGTCCCCCTGCGTCAGCCACTGCCACGCCAGCACCGCCAGGGTGGGGGGATTACCCGGCCCGAGGATCAGGGCCACATCCACCACCGACAGCGACCAGGCGATCACCGCCAGCATCACAGCCCCCAGCGCATGCGCAATGGCGGGCAGGATCAGCCAGCGCAGCGCCTGCCAGCGTCCGTAACCCAGCGATCGCAGGATCGTCACCTTTTGCGCCAGCTCTTTTTCCGGCAGCGAGGCGTAAATCGCCCAGACCACAAAGGCGCTCTCCTTGACGGCGAGGGTCAGCCCCAGCCCGATCCCGTAGCGATCCACTATCGGTGAACAGAGAGAACAGAGGCGGTAGAGTTCTCCCCCTTCGGCAAATATCAGCAGCACGCTGACGGCAAACGCCACGTGGGGGATCGCCAGCAGCCACGGCAGATGGTTGCACAGGCGTCGCCAGCGGCTGCCGGGCCACAGCGCGGCCACCACCGCCAGGGCCAGCATTAGCGCCCCGGCGGCGGCAATCAGAGTGGAAACCAGCGTGGCGGCCAGCGCCTGCGGGATCTGCGGATCGGCGGCCAGCGCCCGCCAGTTCTCAAGGGAGATGATCGGGGGCAGCAGCAGGCCGAAGGCGGGCAGCAGCGGCAGGTACACCGCCGCCATCAGCAGCCAGGCAAGCCCGCTTAGTGGGTGCCGTAACGACGCAGCCATTCCTGCTCCAGCGCGTTCACCCAGGCGGCATGTGGTTCAGCGAGCGTTGGCGGAAGCTCAGCCGGCATAAACTGGCGCAATTTATCCGCCGCTGCCGCCGGGAGTTTTTGAGGATCCAGCACAGTGGGATCGCCCCAGTTAGCCGGGTCCGCCTTGCGGATCTGTGCCTGCGGCGAGAGCAGGAAATTCGCGACGACTTTCGCCCCCGCGCTGGCGGAGGCGTTGGCCGGGATCGCCACAAAATGTACGTTGCCGATCATCCCCTGTTGAAAACCAAAGCTGTAGCTGTCTGCGGGCAGCGCTTTGCTGGCCACTTTCTGCCGGGCGTGGGCCGGGTTAAAGGTGATCGACAGGTTTAAATTGCCGCTGGCCAGCAGGGCATCCATCCGCGCCGGTGAAGGCGGGAAGTCTTTGCCCTCGCGCCACAGGTACGGATGTAGTTTATCGAGATAAGTCCAGAGCGGCGCGGTCACCCGGGCAAAGGTGGCGCTGTCCGGCGGCTGTTTCAGCGCCTCCGGCTGGGGGGTTTGCGTCAGCAGAAGCTGTTCCAGAAACGCGGTGCCGGTAAAGTCGGGCGGGCGCGGATAGGTGATGGTGCCGGGATGTTGCGTGGCGTACGCCAACAGCGCCTGCGGGTCAGCCAGCGGCTGCGGCAGGCTCTTGCGGCTGGCGATAAAGGTCAGCTGGGCGCTGCCCCACGGAGACTCGGCTCCCTCGGTCGGGATGGCAAAATCTTCCGTCACTGGTTTCGCGGTATCCACATAGCGCCAGTCAGGCAGCATTTGCGCCCAGCCGGTCTGCAACAGCCCGGCGGTTTTGAGGGTGCGGAAGTTCTCGCCGTTGACCCACAGTAGATCTACCGAACCGTTGGTTTTGCGCCCGGCGCTGGCCTCGGTCTGGATGCGCTTCACCGCGTCGGCGGCATCCGCCAGACGGACAATCTTCAGGTTTATGGCGTAGTGGCTTTTCATCTCCCCGCTCACCCAGTCCAGGTAGCGGTTCACCGCCTCATCGCCGCCCCAGGCGTTAAACCAGACGGTCTGGCCCTGGGCCTCCTCTTTGATTTTCTGCCAGCCGTCATCGGCCAGCGCGTGTCCTGCCATCAGCAGGCCCGTTAACAACATGCAAAAACGCACACGGCGCATAGTGCCTCTCTGTTATGAAGAAGTGCGGGAAAAGCGGGCGAACAGCCAGCGGGTGATAAGCGGCAGCAGCCCCAGTAGCGTAAAGGCAATGACCACGCCGGATGAAAGGATATCACGCAGCGCGGCGATCTGCCCCAGCTGGTGTCCGGCATTAAGATAGACGATTGCCCCTGGCAGCATGCCGAGCTGACTGACCCACCAGTAGCGCCACAATCCGATCGGGGCGATCCCGGCCAGCAGGTTGACCATAAAGAACGGGAACAGCGGCATCAGGCGCAGGGCAAAGAGGTAGAACGCCCCGTCCCGCGAGACACCTTCGTTAACCGTGCGCATTGGCCCGGCAAAACGGCGCTGCACCCAGTCCCGCAGCAGGTAGCGGCTGCTCAGCATCGCCAGCGTGGCCCCCAGCGTCGAGGCGAACGACACCAGCAGGATCCCCGGCCACAGGCCAAACAGCGCCCCGCCGAGCAGGGTTAACACCGCGGCGCCCGGCAGCGACAGGGTAGTGACCAGCACATAGAGAAGGAAAAAGAGTATGGCGCTTTTCAGCGGCGCCTGCTGGCAGTATAGCTGCAGGGCCTGATGCTGCGCCTGAAGGTTTTCCAGCGTCAGCGTGCCGGGCGGCAGTAGCCTAAAAAGAAGGGTAAAAGCGCCCAGAAGGGCGCAAATAAGCAGAACTTTACCGGGACGTACAGCCATTTATTTCACGTCGAAGGTCGCCCAGACTGGGGCATGGTCGGACGGTTTTTCCATGCTACGGATCTCATAGTCGATCCCGGTTTCGATGCAGCGCTCCGCCAGCGGGCTGCTTGCCAGCAGCAGGTCAATGCGCAGGCCGCGGTTATCATCAAAACCTTTAGAGCGGTAGTCAAACCACGAGAAGCGATCGTGGGTTTCCGGGTTGGCGTTGCGGAAGGTATCCACCAGACCCCAGCCCAGCAGACGCCCCATCCACTCGCGCTCTTCCGGCAGGAAAGAACATTTCCCGCCGCGCAGCCAGCGCTTACGGCTCTCTTCCCCGATACCGATGTCCAGATCGGTCGGGCTGATGTTCATATCGCCCATGATCAGCACCGGATGATCTTTTTGCAGCTCCGTTTCCAGCAATGACTGCAGATCCTGGTAGAACTTCTCTTTGGCCGGGAATTTCAGCGGATGGTCGCGGCTCTCGCCCTGGGGAAAGTAACCGTTGATCACGGTGACATTACCCAGCGGGGAGGGCACTTCCGCCATGATGATACGGCGCTGGGACTCTTCGTTATCCCCCGGGAAACCGCGACGTACCGAGACAGGCGCCGCTTTGGTCAGCAGGGCCACGCCGTAGTGACCTTTCTGGCCGTGATAAAAGACGTTGTAACCCAGTTTTGCCACCTCTTCGAGGGGGAACATATCGTCGTGAACTTTTGTCTCCTGCAGGCCAATGACGTCAGGCTGATGTTTTTCAACGATAGCCTGGAGTTGATGAGGGCGGGCGCGCAGGCCGTTGATATTAAAAGAGACAAATTTCATAGTCGCTGCCAGTGCAAGGTGAATAGTGCAAGGATGGTAGCAGAATTTCCTCCCGCTGACTGCCGCCGCTGCGTATGTTCCACCCATTACTGCAACAGATCCTGCCGATAGTGCAATTTCTGCACCGTTCTGGCGCGTTACGCCCTCCGATGGCGCACAAAAGCTACACAAATTTCGCGAGCGATCACAATTCCAGAATTATATTTGGCCTATGCATAATATTTCTGTTTTTCCTTCGGTAAAGCTGCGCTTGTTGTAAAAATATTCACTTTTTATGCAATAACAGTGAATAACTCCATGTTGTAACCTGTTGATATTTCGTTACCCCCTCCCGTTTATGCATTTTTATCGCTGGCTGGCACGAACGCTGCAATCTACATTCACAGGGCAAACACATAAATATTTAACATTTTATCAACCTTTTATTTACCGGATGAGGTCGCTATGTCTCTGTCAATTACGCGTGAAAACTTTGATGAATGGATGATGCCGGTTTACGCCCCGGCGGCTTTTATTCCGGTACGGGGAGAGGGCTCGCGCCTGTGGGATCAGCAGGGCAAAGAGTATATCGACTTTGCTGGGGGCATTGCGGTTAACGCCCTGGGACATGCCCATCCGGCGCTGCGTCAGGCGCTGAACGACCAGGCGGCAAAGTTCTGGCATACCGGGAATGGCTACACCAACGAGCCCGCGCTGCGCCTGGCGAAAAAACTGATCGACGCCACCTTTGCGGAAAAAGTGTTCTTCTGTAACTCAGGCGCTGAGGCCAACGAAGCGGCACTGAAGCTGGCGCGTAAATATGCCCACGACAATTTTGGCAGCCACAAAAGCGGCATCGTCGCCTTCAAAAATGCCTTCCACGGCCGCACCCTGTTTACCGTCAGCGCGGGCGGGCAACCCTCTTACTCCCAGGATTTCGCGCCGCTGCCGCCGGATATCCGCCACGCGGTCTATAACGATCTGCAGTCCGCCAGCGAGCTGATAGATGAGTCCACCTGCGCGGTGATCGTCGAGCCGATGCAGGGCGAAGGCGGCGTTGTGCCTGCCGACAAAGCGTTCCTGCAGGGGCTGCGCGAGCTGTGCGATCGCCACAACGCGGTGCTGATTTTCGATGAAGTCCAGACCGGCGTCGGCCGCACCGGTGAGCTCTATGCCTATATGCACTACGGCGTGACGCCGGATGTGCTCTCCACCGCCAAAGCGCTGGGCGGCGGCTTCCCGGTCGGGGCAATGCTCACCACCGATAAATTTGCCCGGGTGATGACCGTCGGCACCCACGGTACCACCTACGGCGGCAACCCGCTGGCATCGGCGGTGGCCGGTCAGGTGCTGGATATCATCAACACGCCGGAAGTACTGAACGGCGTGAAGCAGCGTCACGACTGGTTTGTTGAGCGTCTTCAGGCCATCAACAGCAAAACCGGCCTGTTTAAAGAGATTCGCGGCCTGGGGCTGCTGATTGGCTGCGTGCTCACGGATGAATTCGCCGGAAAAGCTAAACTCATTTCACAGGAAGCGGCAAAAGCGGGCGTGATGGTGTTGATCGCCGGGGCTAACGTGGTGCGCTTCGCGCCTGCGCTGGTTGTCAGCGAAGAAGAGGTGCGGACCGGGTTAGATCGCTTTGCGCTGGCCTGCGAACAGGTGAAGTCCGGGGTGTCATCATGATGGTCATCCGTCCCATTGAGCGC
This sequence comes from Leclercia sp. LSNIH1, assembly GCF_002902985.1. Classification (NCBI taxonomy): domain Bacteria; kingdom Pseudomonadati; phylum Pseudomonadota; class Gammaproteobacteria; order Enterobacterales; family Enterobacteriaceae; genus Leclercia; species Leclercia sp. LSNIH1. The sequence goes on from NZ_CP026167.1 coordinate 2,928,970, forward strand.
GGGGATCTCTCCGCCCTCATGCAGCTTGCCGGTAAGACGGGAGGCGGGCTGACCTCGCTTCCCGTTGACGAAAACACGCTCTCGGCGCGCATTGAGCGCTCCATCGAGACCTGGCAAGGGACGCTGCCGAAAGGCGAACAGGGCTACGTGTTTGTGCTGGAAGATACCGTTACCGGCACCGTGGCGGGGATCTGCGCCATTGAGGTGGCGGTAGGCCTGAACGATCCCTGGTATAACTACCGAGTGGGCACCCTGGTGCATGCCTCGAAAGAGCTGAACGTCTACAACGCACTGCCCACGCTGTTTCTCAGTAACGATCACACCGGCAGCAGCGAGCTCTGCTCTCTGTTTCTCGACCCGGAGTGGCGCAAAGAGGGCAACGGCTATCTGCTCTCCAAATCGCGCTTTCTGTTTATGGCCGCCTTCCGCGATCGCTTTAACGAAAAAGTGGTTGCCGAGATGCGCGGCGTCATCGACGAAACAGGCTTCTCGCCGTTCTGGAAAAGCCTGGGCGAGCGCTTCTTCTCCATGGAGTTCAGCAAGGCGGACTACCTGTGCGGCACCGGGCAGAAAGCTTTTATCGCCGAGTTGATGCCAAAACATCCCATCTACACCCATTTCCTCAGCCCCGAGGCGCAGGCGGTAATTGGCGAGGTCCATCCGCATACCGCGCCGGCCCGCGCGGTGCTGGAAAAAGAGGGCTTCCGCTACCGTAACTATGTCGACATCTTCGACGGCGGCCCGACGCTGGAGTGTGATATCGACCGGGTGCGGGCGATCCGCAAAAGCCGTCTGGTGGAGGTGGCCGAGGGGCAGCCCGCGCCGGGTGAGTTTCCGGCCTGCCTGGTGGCGAACGAACAATATGACAGCTATCGCGCCACGCTGATCCGCGTGGACCCCGAATGTGAACGTCTGGTGCTGACCGCAGCGCAACTGGATGCCCTGAAATGTTGCGCTGGCGATCGTATTCGCATGGTGCGTCTGTGCCCCGAGGAGAAAACGGTATGAACTTATGGATTAACGGTGACTGGGTAACCGGCGAAGGTGAACTTCGCAGCAAACATAACCCGGTGGGGCAGGAGAGATTATGGCAAGGGGCGGATGCCAGCCCCGGGCAGGTTGAGCAGGCGTGCCGCGCCGCGCGCGCCGCGTTCCCCGGCTGGGCGAAGCTGCCGTTCAGCGCTCGTCAGGCGATCGTGGAGAAATTTGCCACCCTGCTGGAGGCAAATAAGCAGGAGCTGACCCGCGTTATTGCCAGCGAAACCGGAAAACCGCGCTGGGAGGCGGCGACCGAAATTACCGCCATGATCAACAAGGTCGCCATTTCAATTAAGGCGTACCACACCCGCACCGGCGAGCAGCGTACCGAGATGGCGGACGGGGCCGCTACGCTGCGCCATCGTCCGCACGGCGTGCTGGCGGTGTTTGGCCCCTATAACTTCCCCGGCCATCTGCCGAATGGCCACATCGTGCCCGCCCTGCTGGCGGGTAACACGGTGATCTTCAAGCCGAGCGAGCTAACGCCCTGGAGCGGCGAAGCGGTGGTCAAACTGTGGGAGCAGGCCGGGCTGCCGCCGGGGGTGCTCAACCTGGTCCAGGGCGGGCGCGAAACCGGTCAGGCGCTGAGTGCGCTGAGCGATATTGACGGGCTGCTCTTTACCGGCAGCGCCGGAACCGGCTATCAGCTGCACCGCCAGCTGGCCGGGCAACCGGAGAAAATTCTCGCCCTTGAGATGGGCGGCAATAATGCGCTGATCGTTGACGATCCGGCAGATATCGATGCCGCGGTCCACCTGACCATCCAGTCAGCATTTATTACCGCCGGGCAGCGTTGCACCTGCGCCCGCCGTCTGCTGGTGAAACGCGGCGCTGAAGGGGATGCATTCCTGGCCCGTCTGGTTGAGGTGAGCGGGCGGCTGCTGCCTGGCGAGTGGGATGCCAGCGAGCAGCCGTTTATCGGCGGGCTGATTTCCGAACAGGCGGCAAAAAATGTCTATCACGCCTGGCGGGAACATGTCGCCCGCGGCGGCCAGTCGCTGCTGGAGCCACGGCTGGTGAAGGCGGGAACCTCTTTATTAACCCCGGCAATCGTCGAGATGACTGGCGTGAGCGGTGTGCCGGACGAAGAGGTCTTTGGTCCGCTGCTCTGCGTCTGGCGCTATGACGATTTTGACCAGGCCATCGCGATGGCAAATGCCACACGCTACGGCCTGTCGTGCGGGCTGATCTCCCCGGATCGTGAGAAATTTGACCAGCTGCTGCTGGAGGCGCGCGCCGGGATTGTGAACTGGAATAAACCGCTCACCGGCGCGGCCAGTACCGCCCCGTTTGGCGGGGTGGGCGCCTCCGGTAACCATCGTGCCAGCGCCTGGTATGCGGCGGATTACTGCGCCTGGCCGATGGCGAGCCTGGAGACGCCGGCCATCGTCCTGCCGGAGCAGCTGAATCCGGGCCTCGATTTTACACGGGAGAAGCGTCATGAAAGCGCGTGAAGTTAACTTCGACGGGCTGGTGGGGTTAACCCACCACTATGCCGGGCTGTCGTTCGGCAATGAGGCCTCCACAAAACACCGCTTTCAGATCTCCAACCCGCGGCTGGCGGCAAAGCAGGGGTTGTTAAAAATGAAGGCGCTGGCGGATGCGGGTTTTCCTCAGGCGGTGATCCCGCCGCAGGAGCGGCCTAACGTCGCCGTCCTGCGCCAGCTCGGGTTTACCGGCAGCGACGAGCAGGTGGTGGAGAAAGCGGGCACCCAAATGCCGCAGCTGCTCTCTGCCGCCAGTTCGGCCTCCTCCATGTGGGTTGCCAACGCCGCGACGGTGGCCCCCTCCGCAGATACCCTCGACGGAAAAGTGCATCTGACGGTGGCGAACCTGAACAACAAGTTCCACCGCGCCAGTGAAGCTGGTACCACGGAACAGGTGCTGCGGGCTATTTTTCGCGATGAGTCCCGGTTCAGTGTCCATACAGCGCTGCCGCAAGTGGCGATGTTCGGCGACGAAGGGGCGGCCAACCATAACCGTCTTGGCGGCGATTATGGCGAGCCGGGTTTGCAACTGTTTGTCTATGGTCGTGATGAGGGAACAGGTCCCGCGCCTGCCCGTTACCCGGCCCGTCAGACTCTGGCCGCAAGCCAGGCCGTTGCCCGCCTGAATCAGGTCAATCCGGGCCAACTGATGTTTGCCCAGCAAAACCCGCTGGTGATCGACCAGGGGGTGTTCCATAACGACGTGATTGCGGTCTCGAACCGCCAGGTGCTGTTCTGCCACGAGCAGGCGTTTGTTCACCAGTCAGCGCTGCTGCACGCCCTGGGCGATCGCGTGCCCGGATTTATGCCGATTGAGGTGCCGACGGAAGCCGTTTCGGTGCAGGATGCGGTGGCAACCTATCTCTTTAACAGCCAGCTGCTGAGCCGTGACGACGGCAGCATGATGCTGGTGCTACCCCAGGAGTCGCAGAACCATCCTGGCGTCTGGCGCTATCTGAATCAGCTGGTGGCCGAGGATAACCCCATCAGCGAGCTGCGGGTGTTCGATCTGCGCGAAAGCATGGCCAACGGCGGCGGTCCGGCCTGTCTGCGCCTGCGCGTGGTGCTCACCCCTGAGGAGCAGCGGGCGGTTAACCCGGCGGTGATGATGAACGATACCCTGTTCAACACCCTTAATGACTGGGTGGATCGCTACTATCGCGATCGGTTGACCCAGGCCGACCTGGTCGATCCGCAGCTTTTACGGGAAGGACGCGAAGCGCTGGATGCCCTGACCCGCATTCTGCAACTGGGCTCCGTCTACCCGTTCCAGCAATAAAGGAGGCGTTATGGAAAATTTTCTGGCGCTGACCATGGCGAATGAAACGCCCGCCCGACGGGAGGGCAAAGGGGCTTCGTTTCACTGGCGCTGGCTGGCACGCGGCGTGCTGGAGCTCATCCCGGAGGCAGACAGCGAGCGAGCCCTGGTGCTCTCTGCCGGGATACACGGCAACGAAACGGCGCCGGTGGAGATTGTCGACCTGCTGGTCAGGGCGCTCTTTCGCGGCGAACTCTCGCTGCGCTGCCGTCTGCTGATTATCCACGGGAATCCTCCGGCGCTGCGAGCCGGCAAGCGCTACCTGACCTGCGATATCAATCGCCTGTTCAGCGGGCGCGGGACGCAGTTCCCGGCCTGCGAGGAGACCGAACGGGCGGCGCTGCTGGAGGATCTGTTAGCGGCCTTTTACCGGCAGGCGGGTTCCGATCGCTGGCATCTGGATCTGCATACCGCCATCCGCGCCTCGTATCATGAGCGCTTTGGCGTGCTGCCCCAGCGCAATCAGCCCTGGGATGAGGCGTTTATTCAGTGGCTGGCGGATGCCGGGCTGGAGGCGCTGGTCTTTCATCAGGCACCCGGCGGTACCTTCACCCATTTCACCTGCGAACGCTTTGGGGCGCTGGCCTGCACCCTGGAGCTGGGAAAAGCGCTGCCGTTCGGGCATAACGATTTAACGCGTTTTGCCACCACCCATCAGGCGCTGCGCGCGTTGCTGTGTGGTGAGGTATCGACGTCCCATGCCGGGCCCGTGGCGCAGTATCGGGTGGTGCAACAGATCACCCGCCGCAGCGAGGCCTTTGTGCTGCACATGGCGAGTCATACCCTGAACTTTACGCCGTTCCGCCAGGGGGTATTGTTGGCAGAGGATGGCGAAGAACGCTATGAAGTACAAAAGCCAACCGAGTATGTTCTTTTCCCGAACCCCGCCGTGGCCTTTGGTTTGCGCGCCGGGCTGATGCTGGAAAAAGTTGCCTGAAAATTACCTGACCCCATCTGCGTAACGCGGTGGGGTTGTTTATTTTCTCAGCCATTTCACTCGACTGCCGTTTTATTACGGATTATTCCTGGTTGTTTGCTTTATTATTAATCTGTTTGTCGGTATACTTCTCCACAATCTCTTTAAAATCATCTGCATGCATATTTTTGTTTCAACTCTCCACGCTTTATCCTTATTTTCTCCATATTTGACGATAATTTGTTTTTTACACTTTCACTGTTTTACCGTTGCTCTGACTAATTGACGATAAACCCCGTAAAGTTAATCTCGTCAACACGGCATAGCGCCGAAGAATAACTGAAAGGAAGGACAAAATTATGCGTAAATTAACTGCACTGTTTGTTGCCTCTACCCTGGCTCTGGGCGCTACCAGCGCGGCGTTCGCCGCTGATACCGCCACCACCACCACGGCTGCACCGACCGAAGGCAAAATGATGCATCACAAAGGTAAGCCGGGCATGCATCACGACATGATGTTTAAAGACCTGAACCTGACGGATGCGCAGAAAGAGCAGATCCGCGACATCATGAAAAGCCAGCGTGACCAGATGAAGCGTCCGCCGGTAGAAGAGCGCCGCGCAATGCATGACATCATCGCCAGCGACGCCTTCGATAAAGCGAAGGCCGAAGCGCAGGTTGATAAGATGGCTGAGCAGCATAAAGCCCGCATGCTGGCGCACATGGAAACCCAAAACAAGATTTACAACATCCTTACCCCGGAACAGAAAAAGCAGTTTAATGCCAATTTTGAGAAGCGTCTGACAGAACGTTCCGCGGCGAAAGGTAAAATGACCACCTCAGCCGAATAATCGGTTCAGCTATTCAAGACCGCCGGAGTCTTGTCCACTCAAGCAGATTTGCTGTGGGCAGGTCCGGCGGTTTTTTCTTTTCCAGCCTCTTGCCAGCCGCCGCCATCCCGGTATTCTCCTGTTATCGATTTGCAGAATGTGTTTGAAATTTCTGACGTTACTTTTTTTGTCGTCAGACTAAGGCCCACTCGCACATCTGCCGATACTGTTCTGCAGCGACCTAACGATAACAAACAAAAAGCGACCGCCCTGGGCGGGGTGCTTTGGCGTGTATTGCGCCATTTGGAGTGGTGATGGAATTCTTCGATATCCGCAAAATGCCGGTTAACCTCTGGCGCAACGGCGCGGGAGAGACGCGCGAAATATGTTGTTTCCCTCCTGCAACCCGGGACTTTAACTGGCGCGCCAGTATTGCCTCCCTTGCCAGCAACGGTGATTTTTCTGTTTCCCCCGGTGTTGATCGGGTGATCACCCTGCTGGAAGGGGGAGAAGTGCATCTGGATGGTGGAAAGGCGTTTAATCACACGCTGCGGCGTCATCAACCCTTCAGCTTTGCCGGAGAACTGCCGGTCAAGGCGCAGCTGCTGGAAGGGCAGATGTCGATGGACTTTAACATTATGACCCGCCGGGATTGCTGCCGGGCTAAGGTGCGGGTGGCGGATCGCACCTTCACGACATTCGCGTCACGCGGCGGCGTGGTGTTTGTGCTGGGCGGCGCCTGGCAGCTGGGTGATAAACTGCTGACCGCCGATCAGGGGGCGTACTGGCATGAGGGCGACCATACCCTGCGATTGCTTAAGGACGAGGGCACCCTGCTGTTCAGCGAGATTTTCTGGCTTCCGGGCCACTGAGCGGAATGATCTCATACTTGCCCGCCAGCAGCGGCTTGCAGAGTATTTTATACCCATCCTGATCAAAACCGGCGGGCGTGCGCAGCAGTTCCGCCGCCTCGTCCAGGCTTTCGACCGCGCCCAGCCAGAGCCAGTTATGGATAATGTGGTAGTGGGTCATCTCCGGGCGCGACTCTTTCAGCGCCACGGCGCAGTCCCACGGCCAGCAGGTGACGCCTATCGCCTGCAACCCTTCAACCAGCCGCTGCTGATGCTCCTCCACGCTCTCTTTCCCGCAGCACGCCCCTGCACAACGCTTCAGGGCGGAGCGGAAACAGGCCCGCCCGCGGCTTAACGACTCCAGCCCCAGCAGGCCGTAACAGAGCTGTCGCTCGTCGGCCAGCGTCTGTAAGGTTTGCAGCGCCGCCCGGCGGTTAGCGAACAGGCCATACAGGTTCGGGGTATGCGAAAAATCGACCTCGCGGGCATAGACGATCTGCGGTTTACCCTCGGTGATCTGCAGCGAGCAGAGCTGGCGGTTGCGACGTAATCGTTTATTGAACAGCGGCTGCTGCTCCTTGATTAAACGCGCTTCCAGCAGCAGGGCGCCCAGCTCGCCCGCGGTTTGCGTCCAGGTGATGCGCCGGGACTGGCGCAGCATAGCGGCTTCGTCCGGCGTGCGCAGATGCGACAGCACCCGGCTGCGGATATTGACGCTCTTGCCGATATAAAGCGGCATGGCATCGCTTTCGCCATGAAAGAAGTAGACGCCTGGCTGCCTGGGAAGTGCCTCAAGCCACGGGCGCAGATGTTCGGGATATTCATAGATTGCTGCCGCTTCAAATTCAAGCCGCGGTGCCGATTGACGCCTGCTCACAACATACTCCTGATACTGTTCAGGCATACAGTGTAGCAGCAGTGGTGCGGTTAAAAAAGAGGCGGCATAAGCCGCCCCGTCAGATTACGCTTTCCAGAAGTCGTCAAACACCGTGATCGGCGGGCGACGTTTGTGCTCGGTCTTCAGGTACCAGCCTTCGATAATGCGGGCGGTGCCTTCGTCCAGCGTCTTACCTTCCAGATAATCATCAATATTTTCATAGGTCACGCCCAGCGCAGCTTCGTCAGGCAGGGAAGGGCGATCGTCTTCCAGATCTGCGGTAGGGGCTTTTTTATACAGATGCTCCGGACAGCCCAGCGCGGCCAGCAGCTGTTTGCCCTGGCGCTTGTTGAGACGAAACAGCGGATTAATGTCGGTACCGCCATCGCCATATTTGGTGAAGAAGCCGGTAAGGGCTTCTGCCGCATGGTCTGTCCCCACTACTACGCCGCTGGTCATCCCGGCGATGCTGTACTGCGCCTTCATGCGCTCGCGGGCTTTTTCGTTACCGCGGACGAAATCGCTCAGCTCAATGCCCGCCTCGCGCAGCGCTTTTTCGCTGGCCAGCACCGCTTCTTTAATATTGACGGTCAGCACGCGATCGGGCTGGATGAACGCGATGGCATCCTGACAATCCTGCTCGTCGAACTGCACACCGTAGGGCAGGCGCACCGCGATAAACTGCAGGTCGTTATTCCCCGTTTCGGCACGCAGTTCGTTGATCGCCATCTGGGCGAGCTTCCCGGCGAGCGTAGAGTCCTGACCGCCGCTGATGCCCAGCACCAGCGTTTTCAGAAACGGGAAGCGGGTTAAGTAGGATTTCAAAAAATCGACGCTACGGCGAATCTCTTCTTCCGCGTTGATAGTGGGTTTTGCACCCAGTGCCTGGATAATCTCTTGTTGCAGAGCCATCTAGCCCCTCCGTTACACAAATTTGCCTGATGAATGTACTGTTAAAGCTAACCTGTGATGGGTAAAACGACAAGGATCACAAATTTGAATGGAGCGAAATAGAGCGATTTAGCAGGTTTTTTTTGTTTTGCCGGAATTTTCCGAAAAAACTTTGCCGTCACGCTTGAGGTTGAAAAATGTGGTTTTCTATTCCAGGCTTACTTAACACGCTGATAAACAAGAGGACGGAATATGAACAAGAACGTAGCAGGAATGTTAGGCGCAGCGGCTGTACTGACTTTACTGGCGGGCTGTACCGCTTATGACCGCACAACCGATCAGTTTAAAGAGCCTGTGGTCAAAGATGTTAAGAAAGGGATGAGCCGCGCTCAGGTCGAGCAGCTGGCCGGTAAGCCATCCTCTGAAGTGACGATGATCCACGCTCGCGGTACCTGTCAGACCTATATCCTGGGTCAACGGGATGGTAAAACCGAAACCTATTTTGTTGCATTAGATGACACAGGTCACGTTATGAACTCTGGCTACCAGACCTGCGCGGAATATGACACCGATCCGCAGGCACCTAAAGCCTGATAACCCTTTTGCCTGAGCAGATCCAAACCGGCCAACTGGCCGGTTTTTCTTTTTCCCCCCTATAATCTTATTTCTTATCGCGAATTATTTGCCTGAAATGTGAAGGTTGTCATAACCGCAGGTCAATGAGAGACAATTCCAAAACATCCTGGATTACCACAGCCTTTTCGCTTGCCGTATACTCATCCCATCAGACCAGCCTGCGAGAAGAACGCCCGGTAACGGTGCTGAAGTCGCAGCTAACGCGGTGGCTATATAAGAGGGAAGTCATTATGGAAAAGAAACATATCTATCTGTTTTGCTCAGCAGGCATGTCAACGTCACTGCTGGTGACAAAGATGCGCGCGCAGGCCGAGAAGTACGAAGTTCCGGTTATCATTGAAGCCTTCCCGGAAACGCTGGCAGGCGAAAAAGGCACCAGTGCCGATGTGGTACTGCTGGGGCCGCAAATTGCCTATATGTTGCCAGAAATTCAGCGTCTGTTACCGAATAAACCGGTTGAAGTGATCGACTCTGCCCTGTACGGCAAAGTGGATGGTTTGGGTGTTCTTAAAGCTGCAGTAGCGGCGATTAAAAAAGCTGCTAATTAATTTAATTTTTATTTTTCCCGTCAAAGAGCAATTTCACACATTTACGCCGCAATATTATTGCGGCATTTAAGGGTATTTTCTATGAGTAGATTTATTGCTGCGCTTGAAAAGGTACTCCTTCCTTTTGCAGTTAAAATAGGAAAGCAACCGCATGTCAACGCCATTAAAAACGGTTTTATTAAAGTAATGCCGTTAACACTGGCCGGGGCCATGTTCGTTTTAATTAACAACGTTTTTCTTAGCTTCGGTGATGGTTCATTTTTCTATTCATTAGGCGTGCGTTTAGATCCCTCAACTATTGAAACATTAAATGGTTTCAAGGCCATCGGCGGCAATGTGTACAACGGTACGCTGGGTATTATGTCGCTGATGGCACCTTTCTTTATCGGGATGGCGCTGGCAGAAGAGCGTAAAGTCGACTCACTGGCCGCCGGTTTATTATCTGTCGCTGCGTTTATGACCGTCACCCCTTACAGCGTGGGCGAAGCCTACGCAGTGGGCGCCAACTGGCTGGGCGGGGCAAACATCATCTCCGGCATTGTGATCGGTCTGGTGGTGGCGGAGATGTTCACCTTTATTATTCGACGCAACTGGGTGATTCGCTTACCGGACAGCGTTCCGGCATCGGTATCGCGCTCGTTCTCGGCGCTGATCCCCGGCTTCATTATTCTCTCCATCATGGGGACTATCGCCTGGGCGCTCTCACACTGGGGCACCAACTTCCACCAGATCATCATGGACACCATCTCCACACCGCTGGCATCCATGGGAGGCGTGGTAGGCTGGGCTTACGTGATTTTCACCTCCCTGCTTTGGTTCTTCGGTGTTCACGGCTCTCTGGCGCTGGCTGCGCTGGACAGCGGCATCATGACCCCATGGGCGCTGGAAAACGTGGCGCTCTACCAGCAGTACGGCTCCGTTGACGCAGCGCTGGCGGCCGGTAAAACCTTCCACGTGTGGGCGAAACCGATGCTGGACTCCTACATCTTCCTGGGCGGTACCGGGGCAACGCTGGGCCTGATCATCGCGGTATTTATCACCTCCCGTCGTGCGGATCATCGTCAGGTGGCGAAGCTGGCCCTGCCGTCAGGCATCTTCCAGATTAACGAGCCCATCCTGTTCGGTCTGCCGATTATCATGAACCCGGTGATGTTTATTCCGTTCGTCCTGGTGCAGCCGCTGCTGGCGGCCATTACCCTGACGGCTTACTACCTGGGCATCATCCCGCCGGTCACTAACATTGCACCGTGGACCATGCCAGCCGGTCTGGGCGCCTTCTTCAACACCAACGGCAGCGTAGCGGCCTTCCTGTTGGCGATATTTAACCTGGGTGTGGCAACCCTGCTCTATATGCCATTCGTTGCCATCGCCAATAAAGCCCAGACCACCATTGATGAAGAAGAGAGCGAAGAGGATATCGCCCTCGCACTGAAATTCTGATGTCGTATGACGCGGGGCGACCCGCGTCACTACAGGAGAGAAAACATGTTTGATTTAGAGAATGTAGTTGCAGAAGCGGAAGAGGTCGCAGAGAACGATCTTGAAGAAGTGGTGATGGGGCTTATCATCAACTCCGGTCAGGCGCGCAGCCTGGCGTACGCGGCGCTGAAAAAAGCCAAGCAGGGCGATTTCGACACCGCGAAAGAGATGATGGCCCAGTCGCGCACCGCGCTCAATGAAGCGCACCTGGTGCAAACAAAACTGATCGAAAGCGATCAGGGTGAAGGTAAAATGAAGGTCAGCCTGGTGCTGGTACATGCTCAGGACCATCTGATGACCTCCATGCTGGCGCGTGAGCTGGTGGCGGAACTCATCGAACTTCACGAGAAAATGCAGTAGATCAGACTGATAGCAGGAGGTCAGCGCCATGGAAATCACTACCGCCCGGGAACAACAGCTGTTTAATGGTAAAAATTTTCATGTGTTTATCTACAACAAGGTGGAGAGCATCAGCGGTCTGCATCAGCATGACTACTATGAGTTCACCATCGTGCTGACCGGCCGCTATTTCCAGGAGATCAACGGCAAGCGGGTGCTGCTGGAGCGTGGGGATTTTGTTTTTATCCCGATGGGTTCTCACCATCAGAGCTTTTACGATTTTGGTGCCACGCGCATTCTCAACGTCGGCATCAGTAAACGCTTCTTCGAAACCCACTACTCGCCGCTGCTGCCGTTCTGCTTTGTTGCATCGCAGGTTTATCACGTTAAAAGTGAATTCCTGAACTGGATCGATACCGTTATTGCCTCACTCAACTTCCGCGACAATGAATTCGATGAATTTATTGAAACGGTGACCTTTTACGTCGTCAATCGGCTACGCCATTATCGCGAAGAGCAGCAGGCAACCGACGATATTCCGCAATGGCTGCGCACGACCGTTGAAATGATGCATGACAAGCTGCGTTTTGGTGAAAACGCGCTGGAAAATATGGTGGCGCTGTCGGGAAAATCCCAGGAATACCTGACCCGTGCCACCCAGCGTTATTACCAGAAAACGCCGATGCAGATTATTAATGAAATACGGATCAATTTCGCCAGAAAACAGCTGGAAATCACCAACTATTCGGTGACGGATATTGCTTACGAATCCGGTTATAGCAGTCCGAGTCTGTTTATTAAAACCTTTAAGAAATTGACCTCATTTACCCCTAACAGCTACCGGAAAAACCTCACAGTTATTAATTAACGTCCGGCGGGTTTACCGCCGGGAATATCGATTAACAGGCTTGCCCAATATAAATGGGACGGGATCGCTATACTTAAAAAGCGGATCTCCAGGGAGAATATTATGCAAAAGAAACTTAAAGTAGTGACCATCGGCGGCGGAAGCAGCTACACCCCGGAATTACTGGAAGGCTTCCTTAAGCGTTATCATGAACTGCCGGTCAGCGAATTGTGGCTGGTTGACGTGGCCGAGGGCCAGGAGAAGCTCGATATTATTTTCGACCTGTGCCAGCGTATGGTGAAAAAAGCGGGTGTGCCGATGACCGTGCATAAAACCCTCGACCGTCGTCAGGCGCTGAAAGATGCCGATTTCGTGACGACGCAGCTGCGTGTCGGCCAGCTGAAAGCGCGCGAGCTGGATGAGCGTATCCCGCTGAGCTACGGCTATCTGGGCCAGGAGACCAACGGTGCAGGCGGCCTGTTCAAAGGGCTGCGCACCATTCCGGTGGTGTTCGACATCATTAAAGATGTACAGGAGATCTGCCCCCAGGCATGGGTGATTAACTTCACCAACCCGGCCGGGATGGTCACCGAAGCGGTCTATCGCCATACCGGGTTCAAACGCTTCATTGGGGTCTGCAATATTCCTATCGGCATGAAGATGTTTATTCACGACGTGCTGGCCCTGACCGACAACGACGACCTCTCTATCGACCTGTTTGGCCTGAACCACATGGTCTTTATCAAGGATGTCCTGGTCAACGGCAAATCACGTTTCCCGGAGCTGCTGGATGGCGTTGCCAGCGGCACTCTGAAAGCAAGTTCGGTGAAGAACATCTTTGACCTGCCGTTTAGCGAAGGGCTGATCCGCTCCCTGAATCTGCTGCCATGCTCCTATCTGCTCTACTACTTCAAGCTGAAAGAGATGCTGGCGATCGAGATGGGCGAATACTACAAAGGCGGTGCCCGCGCGCAGGTGGTGCAGAAGGTGGAAAAACAGCTGTTCGAGCTCTATAAGAACCCGGATCTGGACGTGAAGCCGAAAGAGCTGGAGCAGCGCGGCGGAGCATACTACTCCGATGCGGCCTGCGAAGTGATCAACGCTATCTACAACGACAAGCAGGCGGAACACTACGTCAACGTGCCGCACCACGGCCACATCGATAACATCCCGGCGGACTGGGCGGTGGAGATGACCTGCATCCTGGGCCGTGACGGGGCGAAGCCACATCCGCGACTGACCCATTTCGATGACAAAGTGATGGGCCTCATCCACACCATCAAGGGCTTTGAAGTGGCGGCAAGCCAGGCGGCCATCAGCGGCGAGCTGAACGACGTGCTGCTGGCGCTGAACCTGAGCCCGCTGGTGCACTCCGATCGTGATGCCGAGAAGCTGGCGCGGGATCTGATCCTGGCCCATGAAAAATGGCTGCCGAACTTCGCCGCCACGATCGATAAACTGAAAAGCGAGCAGCACTAAGAGGGATCGCTATGGAATATCTGCTGATCGTCAATGCCGATGATTTTGGCCTCTCAAAAGGGCAGAACTACGGCATCGTGGAAGCCTGTCGGCACGGCGTGGTGACCTCCACCACCGCGATGGTGAACGGTGAAGCCATTGAGCACGCCGCGGCGCTCAGCCGGGATCTGCCCGATCTGGGCGTGGGCATGCACTTTGTTCTGACCCTTGGTATGCCGCTGACCGCTATGCCAGGGCTGACCCGGGAGGGGGTGTTGGGCAAATGGATCTGGGAGAGGGCAGAGGAGGGGACGTTACCCCTGGAGGAGATCGCCCGCGAACTGGACTGTCAGTTCAATCGCTTCGTCGATCTCTTCGGGCGCGAACCGACCCATATCGACAGCCATCATCACGTGCATATGATCCCGGCCATCTTCCCGCTGGTGGCCGAGTTTGCCCGCCGCAAAGGGGTGGCGCTGCGTGTGGATCGTCAGGCCGACATGCCCGGCGAAATGGGGGGCGATCTGCCGCCCACGACGGACGGTTTCAGTAGCGCATTTTATGGCGATGAAATCAGTGAAGCGCTGTTTTTAAGCGTACTGGACAGGTCCGTACAGCAGGGAGAGCGGTCGCTGGAGGTGATGGCGCATCCGGCCTTTATCGACAATACGATCCGTAAAAGCGCTTACTGCTGGCCACGACTGACGGAGATGGAGGTGCTGACCTCGACGTCGCTGAAGTATGTGATTGCCGAACGCGGGTATCGTCTGGGAACGTTCGGGGATCTGTGAGGAAATGCCGGGTGGCGGCTTCGCCTTACCCGGCCTACAACTTCAATGGAACCTTGCGCCGGGTTTTATCCGGTTAGCAAATTACACGGAACCGTAGACCGGGTAAGCGCAAGCGCCACCCGGCTTTTTTACGCAGGTATTTGGTCAATCTTACTGCTGCGCGACCATACCCGGTGCGCCGCCATCAGCAACGTCAGTTCATCCATAAATGTACCCGCAGCCGTATCGCCTTCGACGATACCCTCTTCGCCCTGATCTGCCACCTTCAGCAGCGGCTTAAACTGACGGGCATCGCCAGCCAGCGCAATCGGCTTGAGATGCTTGTACGCTTCCAGAAGATAATAAGCAGCGTCGCCGTTATTCAGCAGGCTCTGAATATCGCCGCACGGCACGACGACCGCATCGACGGTCAACGACGGTGAACCGGCGAAGGTGGCCGCCACTGGCAGTACCGAGCCGTCATCGGCGGTGACTTCACCCATGCGCGAATAGAGCAGTTTGGCATGGACGCCTTTGGCCTTGAGCGCCTGGAGCACCGCCAGCACGTCGCTGGCCCGTGGAGTATCGTTCAGCAATACCGCCACCACACGGCCTTTGATATCGCCGCCAGGAACTGCATACAGGCTGAGGGAGGGATCCTTTTGTACGCCGTTCACATCCTGCGGCGGAGCCAGGTTACGCTGCTCGTCGGTAAGGGTGATGCCCAGATTGTCCGCCACCTTCTGGGCCAGCGTGATATCAATATGGGCCAGCTGATCGACCACCCGCTCGCGGATATAGGCCCGCACCACTTTGCTCAGCTCAAAGCTGAAGGCGCCCACGATATGATCCTGCTCAACGGGCGTCTGGCTCTGCCAGAACAGGCGCGGATGGGCATAGTATTCACCGAAAGAGGGGCTACGCTCGCGGATCTTCGATCCCTCCACGCGCTCCTGATAGGACTCGAATCCGCCCCGTTTTGGCCCCGGCGGCGTTTCGCGCGGCCAGTTGTCGTTGATCGAGTTTGGCTCGTAGTTCGCCGGATTGGTGTCGATCTCCATGCGGTGCATCCCGTCCCGCTGGAAATTATGGTACGGGCAGGTTGGTCGGTTGATTGGGATCTCGTGGAAGTTAGGCCCGCCCAGACGACTGATTTGCGTATCGGTATAGGAGAACAGACGACCCTGCAGTAATGGGTCGTTGGTGAAGTCCATCCCGGGGACAATATGCCCTGGGTGGAACGCGGCCTGCTCGTTTTCGGCAAAGAAGTTGTCCGGGTTACGATTGAGCACCATTTTGCCCACCAGCTGAACCGGCACCAGCTCTTCGGGAATGAGCTTGGTCGGATCGAGGATATCAAAATCAAACTTGAACTCGTCCTCTTCCGGGATCAGCTGGAAACCGAGCTCAAATTCCGGGAAGTCGCCCGCTTCAATGGATTCCCACAGATCGCGGCGATGGAAGTCTGGATCGCGCCCGGTGAGCTTTTGCGCCTCATCCCATACCAGAGAGGCTTTACCGGCGACCGGTTTCCAGTGGAAGCGCACAAAGGTGGCTTTGCCTTCGGCGTTAATCAGCCGGAAGGTATGAATGCCAAAGCCCTCCATGGTGCGGTAGCTGCGCGGAATGCCGCGGTCGGACATCGCCCACATCACGTTATGCAGGGTTTCCGGCTGCAGCGACACGTAATCCCAGAAGGTATCGTGTGCGCTCTGGCCCTGGGGAATAGCCCAGTGAGGTTCCGGTTTTACGGCGTGAACAAAATCGGGGAACTTGTGTGCGTCCTGAATAAAGAAGATCGGTGTGTTGTTGCCCACCAGATCAAAAACGCCTTCATCAGTGTAAAACTTGGTGGCGAAACCGCGAATATCGCGCACCGTGTCGGCGGAACCTGCCCCGCCCTGTACCGTGGAAAAGCGTACAAAAACCGGCGTGATTTTATCCGGATCCGACAGGAAATCGGCTTTAGTAATCTCTTTCAGGCTTTTGTAAGGCTGGAAATAGCCATGTGCGGCGGAGCCGCGGGCGTGTACGATGCGCTCCGGGATACGTTCATGGTCAAAGTGGGTGATCTTCTCCCGCAGGATAAAGTCTTCCAGCAGGGTGGGGCCGCGCGTACCGGCACGAAGGGAGTTCTGATCGTCACTGATACGCACGCCCTGGTTGGTGGTCAACGGGAAGTTTTCCCCCCCTTTGCGAACCCCCTCCAGCGCATTCAGTTTCTGGTTGCCGGTATCAGGTGCCTTCATGCTGCCGGGGGCCGTCGGCTCCTGGCCTGGCGGAGTAGGGACTGGACTTGCGCGGTGAGAACCGTCTGCCGGGGCCAGCGAGTCCATTCCGGGTTTCGCTTCGCTGGCATCGTGAAGCGGGGATTGTTCAGGTTTATGGGTCTTATCATTTTGCGACATTGCACTCGTCTCCTTTTCATTGCTGAAATGCGGCCGTTTTTGCGTCAAAACTCAATAACTATAGAACATTACGGGTTATAAACCGGGTGAAAGGCCGATCTAAGGTCAGAGCTTATGTTGCATAAGACACGTGAGGCGCGACGCAGGAGGGGCAATCGGCTATGATAAGAATTTGCTGATTTTTATGTATGTTTAGTGAAACTGCTGCTTATGAAACCTCTTCGCCAACAAAACCGCCCTGTGATCAGTTACCAGCCTCGCGTTGAACCTGCGCCGCCAGAACATGCCACCAAAATGGATGGCTTTCGTGACGTCTGGCTGTTACGCGGCAAATATGTGGCCTTTGTGCTGATCGGGGAGCGTTTTCGTCGTTCTCCAGCTTTTACCGTACCGGAATCAGCCCAGCGCTGGGCGCTACAGGTCCGTCAGGATGAAGAGGTTGAGGATTAACAGAGATAAAAAAACCGCCGTCATTACGGAAGGCGGTTTTTTTTAACTCAGAAGGCGATTAACGGTGCGCGAGCTCCGCGTCATCTTCACTTGCCAGGATAGTTTTGTCGGTCTGCTTCAGCCACTGGCTGGTCAGCGTCCCGGCGGTCATGGAGCCGCTGACGTTCAGTGCGGTACGCCCCATGTCGATCAATGGTTCAACGGAGATCAGCAGAGCCACCAGCGTTACCGGGAGACCCATCGCAGGCAGAACAATCAGTGCCGCGAAGGTTGCGCCGCCGCCCACACCGGCCACACCGGCAGAGCTCACGGTGACAATCCCCACCAGGGTCGCAATCCATACCGGATCCAGCGGGTTAATCCCAACCGTTGGGGCAACCATCACCGCCAGCATGGCAGGGTAGAGACCCGCACAACCGTTCTGGCCAATCGTTGCACCGAAGGAGGCAGAGAAGCTGGCAATCGATTCCGGCACGCCCAGACGACGGGTCTGCGCTTCCACGTTCAGTGGAATGGAGGCGGCGCTGGAGCGGCTGGTAAAGGCGAAGGTCAGTACCGGCCACACTTTGCGGAAGTATTTCAGCGGGCTGACGCCGTTTACGCTGAGCAGAATGGCGTGAACCACAAACATAATGCCCAGACCGAGATACGAGGCCACCACGAAACTACCCAGCTTAATGATGTCCTGGAGGTTCGAGCCCGCAACCACTTTGGTCATCAGCGCCAGAACGCCATACGGGGTCAGCTGCATCACCAGACGCACCAGCTTCATCACCCAGCTCTGCAGGGTATCGATGGCGGTCAGTACGCGCTGGCCTTTCGGCGCATCATCTTTCAGCAGCTTCAGGGCAGCTACGCCCAGGAAGGCGGCAAAAATTACCACGCTGATGATAGACGTCGGGTTGGCACCGGTCAGATCGGCAAACGGGTTTTTCGGGATAAAGGAGAGCAGCATCTGCGGAACGGTGAGATCCGCCACTTTACCCGCATAGTTGGTCTCGATGGCGGTCAGGCGCGCGGTCTCCGCGGTGCCCTGCACCAGGCCTTCTGCCGTCAGGCCAAACAGGTTGGTGACCAGCACACCGACCAGCGCCGCGATAAGCGTAGTAAACAGCAGCGTACCGATGGTCAGAAAGCTGATTTTCCCCAGCTGGGAGGCGTTATGCAGACGGGCAACCGCGCTCAGAATAGAGGCGAAGACCAGCGGCATGACGATCATCTGCAGCAGCTGGACGTAGCCGTTGCCGACAATGTTAAACCACTGAATAGACTCTTTCAGTACCGGATTGCTGGAACCGTAAATGGCCTGCAGCGCCAGGCCAAAGACCACGCCCATGACCAGACCGACCAGCACTTTTTTAGCCAGGCTCCACTGTTTATGACGCGCCTGCGCCAGCAACAGCAGTAGGCCGACGAACACCATAATGTTCGCGATTAATGGAAAATTCATCCCCGTTCTCCTGATTTAATATCAGATCGGTATCAGTCCGACCTTGTTGGCGCAAGGTTAGCAGAAGTGTGATCCAGTCGCTTATATCCAAATGGAATGGGTTATGCCAAAACGGTTAAGTTTGTCCAGTTACTGCTCACTTTGCAGATGAATAAAGCGGTTGAACTGAAATTGCAGCGAATTGATCATGTGCGAAGACCAGCGCACGGCACCGTTTTCAGGCAGCGTCTGAGGCATCCAGACGGCCCAGGCAAACAGGGCCATGCACAGCGCACGCTCCAGCTGGTTACCTTTTTGCGGGCGGAGGATAGGCAAACGAAAACGCCAGCGGCAGGGCCAGAGGAGGGGAACCCCTGCCGGGGTGAGCATGTCGGCCAGGATATGGCTCAGGTAACCCAGCACCATTCCCTGAATGGCGTCTGCGGGGATAAGCCAGCTGTCGGGCACTTTTAAATAGAAGAGGGTCAGGGCGGCGAACACCGCCAGCAGGCTGTGGGTAAACCCACGATGGCCGCAGGCGCGGGCAATGGGTTTGGAGATCCACTTCAGCCGCTGCCCGAGCAGCGACTTAGGATGATCGATATCCGGTAACAGGCAGGTCAAAACCGCCGATGGCACAATATGCCACCAGTCACCCTGCGCCAGCACCGGTGTAAGCTCAGCGTTCTTGGCAAACACTGCGCAGGCGAGAGAAAAAAGCAGATGACCTTCCGCCGTCATGATAAAACCCACTAAACTGTCGATGCATCCAGTATAGGGATTTTATACAGTATACGGAAGTAGTGACGGTGTAACTCTTTGTCACAAAGCTGTTAACGCGCCAGCCAGCCACCATCGACGGCAAGGGTATAACCGTTCACATAGTCCGAGGCGGAAGAGGCCAGAAATACCGCCGGACCCTGGAGATCGTCCGGCTTGCCCCAGCGACCCGCCGGAATACGGTCGAGGATCTCTTTGCTGCGCTGTTCGTCGTCGCGTAGCTGCTGGGTGTTGTTGGTCGCCATGTACCCCGGGGCGATGGCATTTACGTTAATACCATGTTGTGCCCACTCGTTGGCTAGCAGCCGGGTGAGCCCCAGCACGCCGCTTTTTGACGCGGTATAAGAGGGAACGCGGATCCCCCCCTGGAAGGAGAGCATGGAAGCGATATTGATAATTTTGCCCCCTTGCCCCTGGGCAATAAACTGGCGGGCCACGGCCTTAGAGAGGAAAAAGACCGACTTCAGGTTGAGGTTCATCACCTCATCCCAGTCTTTCTCACTGAAGGTCAACGCATCTTCCCGGCGAATGGTTCCGGCGTTATTCACCAGGATATCGACCCGCCCCATGCCGGTCACCGCCTGTTCAACCAGACTTTCAATGGCATCCTGCTTGCTGAGGTCGGCCTGAATAGCCAGAAACCGGCGCCCCAGCGCTTTCACGCCTGCGGCGGTCTCTTCCGGAACGCGGCGATTGACGCTGACAATATCGCATCCAGCCTGGGCCAGACCCAGCGCCATGCCCTGGCCGAGGCCGGTATCACAGCCGGTAACGATGGCAACTTTTCCTGAAAGATTAAAGGCATCCAGTATCATACAGACCTCAGTGTGTAGGGGGGTATAGTTGTTCTGAGGTAAGCATAGAATCAGCTATCAGGAAGATCAAATTAAAATGAAATAGCGTTTCAAAAATTTTTAAGGCGGTCATGTTTGCGGGCAACAGGGGGCTGCCCGCCAGTGACCATTACCCGCGCAGATGCGCCACGGTAAGCGCCTGCAGGGAGGTCAGTTTGACATCGGCCAGTGCGTAACGCGCGTCGTGCTGGTTCTCTTCCGCAGGAACAACAATTGAGCGCATCCGGGCCGCTTTACTGGCAATCATGCCATTTACCGAGTCTTCCAGCGCCACGCAGGCGGTCGGGTCGACGCCCAGTTTCGCAGCGCAATCCATATAGACCTGCGGATGCGGCTTGCTGTACGGGAGCTTTTCTGCCGAGGCCAGCGCGTCGAAGCTGTCGCGCAGATCGAACATGATCAGCACCTTCTCCAGCATATGCAGCGGCGAGGCGGAGGCCAGACCGACCTTCAGTCCCTGCTCTTTACAGAGTAATACGGCCTCACGCGCGCCTTTGAGTAAGGGACGGGTCTCTTCCACCAGCGTAATGGCGCGGTTGATAATGCGATCGGTCACTTCATCCCGGCCTGGACCTACCCACGGCTGGTGGGCGTACCAGAGATCAACCACCATATCGATGCGCAGGCCGAGGGTATCCGGCAGCTCGTGACGGCGGCTGATATCCACACCCAGGCTCGCCATTACATCCAGTTCAGCCCGATCCCACAGCGGCTCAGAATCAATCAGTAATCCATCCATATCAAAAATGGCAGCAACAATTTGACGTGGCGTCGACATGCAACCTCTCCTTTCGTTGGTTTTAGCAGCGGTAAGCGCTACCTCACCCTGGCAATTTAGCATATCGCCAGTAAAGAGCGGGCGAAAATGAGATCCAGCAGGTAAACTTAGCCACAAAGGATGTAATTTCATAATGAGGAACCAATGACATATCAACAAGCTGGTCGCGTTGCGATACTGAAACAGATCGCCGGATGGGTGATTTTTATCCCATCAGTTATCTCGACCATTATTTCTGTTCTGAAATTTATCTATGACCACAGCGAGAAGCAGGCCGGGATTAATGCCGTGATGCTTGATTTTGCCCATGTCATGATTGAGATGATGCGGTTCAATACCCCATTCCTGAACTTTTTCTGGTACAACTCGCCCACGCCTGATTTTCGGCAGGGGATGAACATCGCGTTCTGGATTATTTTTGCCCTGATCTTTATTGCCCTCGCGCTGCAGGCCTCGGGAGCGCGGATGCGCCGCCAGACGCGCATGATCCGCGAAGGGTTGGAGGCGCAGCTGATTCTGGAGAAAGCGAGAGGGGAGGAGGGCTTGACCCGTGAGCAGATCGAATCACGTATTGTGGTACCGAATAACACTATTTTCCTGCAAATATTCACGCTCTACGTGCTGCCCGTGCTGATGATCGTCGCCGGGTATTTCCTGTTTTCGCTGCTCGGCCTGATCTAAGCGTTCGCTGCCGGGCGCTGAAGCCCGGCAGCCTGCGCGTTATGCCGCCAGTACCCGCTCCAGCGCTCGCTGCGCATTCACCATATGCTCCCCACCAAACAGAATGGCGCGGTTCATCAGCGTATAGAGCTGATACACCGGTTGCCTTTCCAGAAAATCTGCCGGCAGCGGTGATATCGACTGGTAGCCGTCGTAAATTTGCGGCGGCTGTTCAGGATGGAGCGGCAGCATGGCGAGATCGCACTCTCTGTCTCCCCAGTAACAGGCCGGGTCGAAGATGTAGGGGCCGTTCGGCCCCAGCGCGCAGTTGTCCGACCATAAATCGCCATGCAGCAGCGAAGGCTGCGGCTGGTGCGAGGCCAGGCGCTGCTGAATATGATCGACAATGGCGTCAATATTGCCGAACGCCAGCCCTTTTTCCGCTGCCAGCTCCAGCTGCCAGCCGATGCGCTGTTCGGCAAAGAAGGTTGACCAGCGTCGCTGCCAGGCGTTGGGTTGTGGCGTGGTGGAGAGGTCATTGTCAAAATCGAGGCCAAACTGTGGTTGCTCGCTCCACTGATGCAGGCGGGCGATTTGCTGCCCCAGAATAAAGGCATTATGCGCGTCGAGCGGGCGGGGAGGGAGATAGTCCATCACCAGGAAACTGTAGTCACGATCGCTACCGACGGCCCGGACTGTAGGAACAGATACGGTTTTGCTGCGGGAGAGCAGTTCCAGCTGATCGGCTTCTGCTGTGAATATCGGTAACAGTTCACGTTCGTCACATTTTACGAAGAGATCGAGGCCTGCATAGCGCAGATGCCACGCGGCGTGGATTTCGCCTCCTGGCAGCTCATTACGCAGTTCAATTTCACCTTCGCCCAACTGTTCACTCAAAAGATGACTGATAGCCTGCCACATGATCGCTCTCCCATGTTGTCTGCCAGATCATAAAGTTAGCGTGAAACTATGGTAAAAAAATACGAGCTAACGCACAGTTGGGCCGTTTGGTTGGCCCTCGGGCATTTATTGTTGCTCTTTTTGCCAGTTTTCCCAGCGCGTGACTTCAACCTGCGGCTCTTTCCCGGTTGCGCTCTCAACCAGCCCCGACGCCAGCGCCTTCACCTCGTCTTCACCCAGCGGGGTAACCAGACCATAAGTATGGGTGCCCAGCTCATGCAGCGTGCCCTCATCGTCAGTCATGGTCAGTAAAAAACCTCCGCGGGTGAGGTTGTTGTTCATTTCGTTGAGCTCGGTCAGCGTATCTTCATGCACTTTAATGGTTACCACGTAGCGCGCGATCTCTCCACTACTCATCATTCACCTCGTTGTTATCCCGAAATTTTTTAGCATAGTCGATTCATGCTATTTGTCGCCCTCGCCGGCTAACCGGGAGGGCTGTCATTACGCATTTGCCAGATACTTGAATATTTTTTGCGTGTCTTCCAGCGAGCAGAGTCGGGTGCCGTGATTGATGGTCGCCGCGCTGCCTGCTGCCACCCCGTACTGGGTCATCTCCCGTAAGGATGCGCCCTGCGCCAGTTTCAGGGTCATGGCGCCGACCATGCTGTCACCTGCGCCGACGGTGCTCTGGCTTTTCATCGGCGGCGGTACCACTTGTACCGAGCCGGTTTCATCAACGGCCAGCGCCCCCTGCGGTCCCAGGGAGACGACGACCCGCCGCGCTTTGCCGCTTTTCACTAACTCCTCGGCGGCCTTACGCACATCGTCTGGCTGGCTGAGGTCACGATTGACCAGCGCGCTCAGCTCTTTCTGGTTAGGTTTTACCAGCTCAATATTGCCAAGCGTCAGCGCGGCGCTGAGCGCCTCCCCGGAGCTATCGACAATGCAGCGAATGCCGTTCTGCTGGGCAGCGCGGATCAGCTGCGTCAGTTTTTCGGTTTTCACACCGGGTGGCAGACTGCCGCTGATAACCAGCAATGCGCCGCTTTCGATGGCCAGCACTTTCTCTTCAAGCTGGCGAAACTCATCTTCGCTTAATGTCGCACCAGGCATCACAAAGCGGTATTGCTCGTTAGAGGATTCAACGTGAACATGCAGGTTTTGCCGGGTCCAGTCCCGGGCCTCAACCGTATCGACGGCAACCTGCTCGTCGGCAAGGAGTGAGACGAGATGTTCGCCCGTCGCACCGCCCGCGGGGAAGATGGCTGTGGCTTTTCCGCCAAGGTGCGTAATAGCGCGGGCGACGTTAATGCCGCCGCCGCCGGGCTCAAAGACCGGCACGCTGCAGCGGAGTTTACCTTCAGGATAGATTTGTGCCGTCAGGGTAGCGCTGTCCAGGGAAGGGGAGAGCGTCAACGTAAAAATACGATCCATGCTTATCTCCTGTAAGTGAGGTTTGCATTAAGCCTGGCACCGAACCCACAGAAGCGAAAGAAATAACAATATGATTTCTAATATAAATATCTTTACGTAACGTGACTGTTTTTTATAAATATTAGAGGGCTTTGAGATCGTTCTTATTCCAAAAATGAAACAAGAAATCATTGCTATGTTATTTGAGCCTTTTTATAATTTGTTACCTTTCCAAGGATCCCATGGCATTGATCCGCAAGAAAGTTTCCGGGACCGTAATGGTCTCTTTTTTTGTTGTACGGACTCTTTATAAATGAAGCTCTTAAAGACAGTACCCGCTGCGATGATGTTAGCGGGAGGTCTGCTTGCGTCAATGAATGCAGCAGCCGATGATTCCGTTTTTACTGTCATGGATGATCCCTCCACTGCACAGAAACCCTTCGAAGGCAACCTTAACGCAGGTTATCTGGCGCAATCGGGCAATACGAAAAGCTCCTCCCTGACCGCAGACACCACCCTGACCTGGTACGGCAATACTACCGCCTGGTCGCTGTGGGGTAACGCAAGTAACACCTCTTCTAACGATGAGCGTTCTTCCGAGAAATATGCGGTAGGTGGGCGTAGCCGTTTCAATGTGACCGACTATGACTATCTGTTTGGCCAGGCAAGCTGGTTAACCGATCGCTATAACGGCTATCGTGAGCGTGACGTTGCGACCGCCGGTTACGGTCGGCAGTTCCTGAACGGTCCGGTACACAGCTTCCGCTTTGAATTTGGTCCAGGCGTACGTTATGACGAATACACTGACGGCGACACGGAAACTCAGCCGCTGGGCTACGCGTCCGGAACTTATGCATGGCAGATGACCGATAACGCGAAATTCAGCCAGGGCGTTTCTGTCTTTGGCGCTGACGACACCACCGTCAACTCCGAAACCGCGCTTAACGTGGCAATCAACGCCCATTTCGGGCTGAAAGTTGCATACAATGTGACCTGGAACTCCGAGCCGCCAGCGTCTGCGCCGGAACACACCGATCGTAGAACCACCGTCTCTCTGGGCTACAAAATGTAATTATCGCGGGCCAAGAATATATTGGCCCGTTTTTAATTTTTGTGCTGATAAATAATAAACACTGTTTTAGAATATAGCGGCAGCCGATATCTCCATATTCTCTCCATAATTCCTCGCTTCGTTAACTATTCAGTTTATTTGACACGAATTGATAAATATTTTGACTATGCAAAAGTGTGATCCAGATCTAAACTATGAACACAGGCTAGATATTGCCTTAAGTTGGTCTGTATTAATTCAGTAAGAGAAAAACATTATGAATAAAATCGTAACTGCATCTGCAGCATTGGTGCTTTCTGCACTGTCATTCGGCGCATTTGCCGCTGACGCTGTATATAACTCTGCCAGTGACACCTCTACACAAATCGGCATTACCAAAGCCTCTGATGTAGAAGCCGGATCAAACATCGCCCCGGGTTCGCAATCTACCGGGCAGTCCATGGATGACGCATTCGACGTGCATAAACTGGTCGCCGGGGAATGGTCCTGATCGATTTGTCAGATTATCTCCATTCATTTACGGGCTGTTATTGCCACTAAAAAAACCGGATTTTGATGTACCGGTTTTTTATTTTTGTCATTTTTGTAAAGTTATATAGAACGCGGTTTTATATTCGCGCCATTATTACCTACAAGACGCGAAATACCGTTATAGCGTAGGGGAAGGCGATACGATTAACCCCAAAGCATTGCCGCCCAGCGTAATAACAGCATGGCAACGCAGATGGCGATTAACACAATCACCATCTTCCAGTGTTTTTTTGTAAAGCGTTTCGTTGGCATCCGATCATCCTTGTTCATTGATTCATGGAGTTTACCAAAGAACAAAGATAATTGCGCTTCACCGGGATGCTACATCCTCAGGCGCCTGCAACAACACGCGTCAAAACCAGTGAAACTTATCTGCCAGAATGACGAGTAAGGCGGTGGCAGAAAGAATGTTCAGGATAACGACTGTTTTGCTGGATACGTTCATAATTTGCCCCATGGAATGTTGAAGGACCTTTTCAAGAATAGCTTAGCAGCCCGCTATTGCGAGCAGCTGTCTGAAATTCCACGTCAAACTCATGCAAAAGTACTAACGCGTTCATTCTGCCTGTAAAGGGTGTTTTCACCCTTTTGTTAGTGTTACCATCTTCGGGCTGATCGTAAATTGTCATTTATCTGATTTCGATCCTGTGCATGGTTGCGGGCCAATTTGACGATTGTTGGTCAGATGGTTTTGCAATCCACTGTAAATTAAAGATTATTTTCTTTGCATATGCTCTTATGTGTGGGGCATCACTGCAAATAAGGATATAAAATGCCTGTTATTACTCTTCCTGATGGCAGCCAACGCCATTTTGACCGCGCCGTCAGCCCAATGGATGTTGCGCTGGATATCGGCCCGGGACTGGCGAAAGCCACTATTGCTGGCCGCGTAGATGGTGAGCTGGTTGATGCTTCCGATTTAATTGAAAACGATGCGAAGCTGTCGATCATCACCGCGAAAGACGAAGAAGGTCTGGAGATCATTCGTCACTCCTGCGCACACCTGCTCGGTCATGCGATCAAACAGCTGTGGCCTCACACCAAAATGGCTATCGGCCCGGTTATCGACAACGGCTTCTACTATGACGTTGACCTTGACCACACCCTGACCCAGGAAGATATCGAAGCCCTCGAAAAGCGTATGCACGAGCTGGCTGAGAGCAACTATGACGTCATTAAGAAGAAAGTGAGCTGGCACGAAGCGCGTGAAACCTTCGTGAAGCGTGGTGAAACCTACAAAGTCACTATTCTTGATGAAAACATTGCCCATGATGATAAGCCTGGCTTGTATCATCATGAAGAATATGTCGACATGTGCCGTGGACCGCACGTGCCGAACATGCGTTTCTGCCATCACTTCAAGCTGATGAAGACCGCAGGCGCTTACTGGCGTGGCGACAGCAACAATAAGATGCTGCAACGCATTTACGGTACCGCCTGGGCCGACAAAAAAGCCCTGAACGCGTACCTGCAGCGTCTGGAAGAAGCGGCGAAGCGTGACCACCGTAAAATCGGTAAACAGCTCGACCTGTATCACATGCAGGAAGAGGCGCCGGGTATGGTGTTCTGGCATAACGATGGCTGGACTATCTTCCGCGAACTGGAGACGTTCGTACGCTCCAAGCTGAAAGAGTACCAGTATCAGGAAGTGAAAGGCCCGTTCATGATGGACCGTGTGCTGTGGGAAAAAACCGGCCACTGGGACAACTACAAAGATGCAATGTTCACCACCTCTTCTGAGAACCGTGAATACTGCATTAAGCCGATGAACTGTCCGGGTCACGTTCAGATCTTCAACCAGGGTCTGAAATCCTACCGCGACCTGCCGCTGCGTATGGCGGAGTTCGGTAGCTGCCACCGTAACGAGCCATCAGGCGCGCTGCATGGCCTGATGCGTGTTCGTGGCTTTACGCAGGATGACGCGCATATCTTCTGTACTGAAGATCAGGTGCGTGATGAAGTTAACGCCTGTATTCGTATGGTCTACGATATGTACAGCACCTTTGGCTTCGAGAAGATCGTGGTCAAACTCTCAACTCGTCCTGAAAAACGTATCGGCAGTGACGAGACCTGGGATCGTGCTGAGGCGGACCTGGCCGTCGCGCTGGAAGAGAACGGTATCCCGTTTGAATACCAGCTGGGCGAAGGCGCATTTTACGGTCCGAAAATTGAATTTACCCTGTATGACTGCCTCGATCGTGCATGGCAATGCGGTACTGTACAGCTGGACTTCTCCCTGCCGCAGCGTTTAAGCGCCTCTTACGTTGGCGAAGACAACGAGCGTCAGGTTCCGGTAATGATTCACCGTGCGATTCTCGGTTCTCTGGAGCGCTTCATCGGCATCCTGACCGAAGAGTTCGCTGGCTTCTTCCCAACCTGGCTTGCGCCGGTGCAGGTAGTGGTGATGAACATTACCGATTCTCAGGCTGATTACGTTAAAGAATTGACGCAGAAACTACAAAATGCGGGCATTCGCGTAAAAGCAGACTTGAGAAATGAGAAGATTGGCTTTAAAATCCGCGAGCACACTTTACGTCGTGTCCCGTATATGTTGGTCTGTGGTGATAAAGAGGTGGAAGCAGGCAAAGTTGCCGTTCGCACCCGCCGTGGTAAAGACCTGGGCAGCCTGGACGTAAGTGAAGTGATTGAGAAGCTGCAACAAGAGATTCGCAGCCGCAGTCTTCAACAACTGGAGGAATAAGGTATTAAAGGCGGAAAACGAGTTCAAACGGCACGTCCGAATCGTATCAATGGCGAGATTCGCGCCCAGGAAGTTCGCTTAACAGGTCTGGAAGGCGAGCAGCTGGGGATTGTGAGTCTGAGAGAAGCAATCGAAAAGGCTGAAGAAGCTGGAGTAGATTTAGTTGAAATCAGCCCTAACGCCGAACCGCCAGTTTGTCGTATCATGGACTACGGCAAGTTCCTTTATGAAAAGAGTAAGTCTTCTAAGGAACAGAAGAAGAAGCAAAAAGTTATCCAGGTTAAGGAAATTAAATTCCGTCCTGGTACCGACGATGGCGATTATCAGGTAAAACTCCGCAGCCTGATTCGCTTTCTGGAAGATGGCGATAAGGCCAAGATCACGCTGCGTTTCCGCGGTCGTGAGATGGCCCACCAACAGATCGGTATGGAAGTGCTTAACCGCGTCCGTGACGATCTGAGTGAACTGGCAGTAGTCGAATCCTTCCCTACGAAGATCGAAGGCCGCCAGATGATCATGGTGCTCGCTCCTAAGAAGAAACAGTAAGGCCTTCAAGTAGCAATTCCTGTGGAGCCGACAGGCTTCGCAGGTTTTGTTCGCCTGCGTTTCGTTTATTTAACAATGCGAAGTGGAAGTTATTAAAATGCCAAAAATTAAGACCGTACGCGGTGCTGCTAAGCGCTTCAAAAAAACCGGTAAAGGTGGTTTTAAGCACAAGCACGCTAACCTGCGTCACATTCTGACTAAGAAAGCTACCAAGCGTAAACGTCACCTGCGTCCAAAAGCCATGGTTTCTAAAGGCGATCTGGGCCTGGTAATCGCGTGCCTGCCGTACGCATAAGTCGTTAACGTTTAACTTTTTTAACTTAGAATAGATACAGGAGAGCACACATGGCTCGCGTAAAACGTGGTGTAATTGCACGTGCACGTCACAAGAAAATTTTGAAACAAGCTAAAGGCTACTACGGTGCGCGTTCACGCGTATACCGCGTTGCCTTCCAGGCTGTTATCAAAGCAGGTCAGTACGCTTACCGTGACCGTCGTCAGCGTAAGCGTCAGTTCCGTCAACTGTGGATTGCGCGTATCAACGCAGCAGCACGTCAGAACGGTATTTCTTACAGCAAATTCATCAACGGCCTGAAAAAAGCCTCTGTTGAAATCGACCGTAAGATCCTGGCTGACATCGCAGTATTCGACAAAGTAGCGTTCACCGCTCTGGTCGAAAAAGCGAAAGCAGCTCTGGCATAAGCCAGTTGAAAGGGGGAGCTCTGCTCCCTCTTTTCGTTTCAACAGCATCAAAACATTGACAATTTTCTGGCGACCCTTTTCAATAGGGCGACAGGTCCCATACCACACAAGGTAACGCAAGCATGAATGCTGCTATTTTCCGCTTCTTCTTTTACTTTAGCACCTGACATCAGGAGGCTAGCGCGTGAAAGACGAAACGGAAAACAGCGCCAGAAAGCCTCCTGATGGAGGCTTTTTTCGTATCTGCCGCTTGTAAATATCGCTACATAACGAGGAAAACCATGTCACATCTCGCAGAGCTGGTTGCCAGTGCAACGGCCGCCATTAACCAGGCCTCAGATGTTGCCGCGTTAGACAATGTCCGCGTGGAATATCTGGGCAAGAAAGGGCAATTGACCCTTCAAATGACTACCCTGCGTGAATTGCCGCCAGAAGAGCGCCCGGCTGCAGGTGCGGTAATTAACGAAGCCAAAGAGCAGGTTCAGCAGGCGCTGAACGAGCGTAAAAACGCGCTGGAAAGCGCTGCGCTGAATGCGCGTCTGGCTGCAGAAACCATCGACGTCTCCCTGCCGGGTCGTCGTATTGAAAACGGTGGTCTGCATCCGGTCACGCGAACTATCGACCGCATTGAAAGTTTCTTCGGTGAGCTCGGCTTTACCGTGGCGACCGGCCCGGAAATCGAAGACGATTACCATAACTTCGATGCCCTGAATATCCCAGGCCATCACCCGGCACGTGCTGACCACGACACTTTCTGGTTCGATGCTACCCGTCTGCTGCGTACCCAGACCTCTGGCGTACAGATCCGTACCATGAAAGAGAAGCAGCCGCCAATCCGCATTATCGCGCCGGGCCGCGTTTATCGTAACGACTACGACCAGACCCACACCCCGATGTTCCATCAGATGGAAGGGCTGATCGTGGATAAAAACATCAGCTTTACCAACCTGAAAGGTACTCTGCACGACTTCCTGAGCAACTTCTTTGAAGAAGATCTGCAGATCCGTTTCCGTCCTTCCTACTTCCCGTTCACTGAACCTTCTGCCGAAGTTGACGTGATGGGTAAAAACGGCAAATGGCTGGAAGTGCTGGGCTGCGGCATGGTGCACCCGAATGTCCTGCGTAACGTCGGCATCGATCCGGAAGTTTACTCCGGCTTTGCGTTCGGTATGGGGATGGAGCGTCTGACCATGCTGCGTTATGGCGTGACCGACTTACGCGCTTTCTTCGAAAACGATTTGCGTTTCCTCAAACAGTTTAAATAAGGGCAGGACAGAACAATGAAATTCAGTGAACTGTGGTTACGCGAATGGGTAAACACCGCGCTCGACAGCGAGGCGCTCTCTAACCAGATCACCATGGCAGGCCTGGAAGTGGACGGCGTTGAGCCGGTTGCAGGTGCGTTTAATGGCGTGGTTGTGGGTGAAGTGGTGGAGTGCGGCCAGCACCCGAATGCAGACAAACTGCGTGTCACCAAAGTGAACGTGGGCGGCGAACGCCTGCTGGATATCGTCTGCGGCGCGCCAAACTGCCGTCAGGGCCTGAAGGTAGCCGTGGCCACCGTTGGGGCGGTACTGCCTGGCGATTTCAAAATTAAAGCGGCGAAACTGCGCGGCGAGCCGTCTGAAGGCATGCTGTGCTCTTACTCTGAGCTGGGTATTTCTGACGACCACTCTGGCATCATTGAGCTGCCAGCAGATGCCCCGATCGGTACCGACCTGTGCGAATACCTGAAGCTCGATGACAACACCATCGAAATCAGCGTGACGCCGAACCGTGCCGACTGCTTAGGCATTATCGGCGTTGCGCGCGACGTCGCTGTGCTGAACCAGACCGAACTGAACGTGCCAGAGATTGCACCGGTTGCTGCCACCATCAACGATACGGTATCGATTCAGGTTGACGCACCAGAGGCCTGTCCGCGCTACCTTGGCCGTGTGGTTAAAGGCATTAACGTTAAGGCGCCTACTCCGCTGTGGATGAAAGAGAAGCTGCGCCGCTGCGGCATCCGCTCCATCGATGCCGTGGTTGATGTGACCAACTACGTTCTGCTGGAGCTGGGTCAGCCAATGCACGCGTTCGATAAAGATCGCATTGAAGGCGGCATTGTGGTTCGTATGGCGAAAGAGGGCGAGACCCTGGTTCTGCTCGACGGCAGCGAAGCCAAACTCAATGCCGACACGCTGGTGATTGCCGACCATGGCCAGGCGCTGGCGATGGGCGGGATCTTTGGCGGCGACCACTCCGGCGTGAACGATGAAACCCAGAACGTGCTGCTGGAATGCGCCTTCTTCAGCCCGCTCTCCATTACCGGTCGCGCACGTCGTCACGGCCTGCATACCGACGCTTCTCACCGCTATGAGCGCGGCGTCGATCCGGCGCTGCAGTACAAAGCGATGGAGCGCGCTACCCGCCTGCTGATCGACATCTGCGGTGGCGAAGCCGGTCCAGTTATTGACGTGACCAGCGAGGCGCATCTGCCGAAGCCTGCGACCATCACCCTGCGCCGCAGCAAACTGGATCGCCTGATTGGCCACCACATTGCCGATGCGCAGGTGAGCGACATTCTGCGTCGTCTGGGCTGTGAAGTAACCGAAGGCCAGGACCAGTGGACAGCCGTTGCGCCAAGCTGGCGTTTCGATATGGAGATCGAAGAAGATCTGGTGGAAGAGGTGGCCCGCGTTTACGGCTACAACAATATTCCTGATGAGCCGGTACAGGCTGGCCTGGTGATGGGCTCCCACCGTGAAGCTGACCTCTCTCTGAAGCGTGTGAAGACCATGCTGATCGATAAAGGCTACCAGGAAGTGATCACCTACAGCTTCGTTGACCCTAAAGTGCAGCAGCTGATCCACCTGGGCCAGGAAGCGTTGATCCTGCCAAGCCCAATCTCCAGCGAGATGTCCGCGATGCGCCTGTCGCTGCTGACCGGCCTGCTGACTACCATCGTCTACAACCAGAACCGTCAGCAGAGCCGCGTACGCATTTTCGAAACCGGTCTGCGCTTTGTGCCGGACACTCAGGCGAACCTGGGTATCCGTCAGGATCTGATGCTGGCGGGCGCTATCTGCGGCAACCGCTATGAAGAGCACTGGGATCTCAGTAAAAACAGCGTTGATTATTACGATCTGAAAGGCGATCTGGAAGCTGTACTGGAACTTACCGGTAAATTGTCTGAAATTGAGTTCCGTGCTGAAGCTATTCCTGCGCTGCATCCGGGGCAAAGTGCCGCGATTTATCTGAAAGGTGAACGCGTTGGTTTCATTGGTGTTGTGCATCCGGAACTGGAACGCAAACTCGATCTCAATGGCCGTACACTGGCGTTTGAGCTGGAGTGGAACAAGGTCGCAGACCGCGTCATTCCTCAGGCTCAGGAGATTTCTCGCTTCCCGGCAAACCGTCGTGATATCGCCGTTGTCGTGGCTGAAAATGTGCCTGCCGCAGATATTTTGGCCGAATGTAAGAAAGTTGGCGTAAATCAGGTAGTTGGCGTAAACTTATTTGACGTGTACCGCGGCAAGGGCGTGGCAGAGGGCTTTAAGAGCCTGGCTATCAGCCTGATCCTTCAGGATACCAGCCGTACACTCGAAGAAGAGGAGATTGCCGCTACCGTTGCCAAATGTGTAGAGGCATTAAAAGAGCGATTCCAGGCATCATTGAGGGATTGAACCTATGGCGCTTACAAAAGCTGAAATGTCCGAATATCTGTTTGATAAGCTTGGGCTTAGCAAACGGGATGCCAAAGAGCTGGTTGAGCTGTTTTTCGAAGAGATCCGTCGCGCTCTGGAAAACGGTGAGCAGGTGAAACTCTCCGGCTTTGGTAACTTTGATTTGCGCGACAAGAATCAACGTCCGGGTCGTAACCCGAAGACGGGTGAGGATATTCCCATTACGGCTCGCCGCGTGGTGACCTTCAGACCCGGCCAGAAGTTAAAAAGCCGTGTCGAAAACGCTTCACCCAAAGCAGAGTGAGATGATCTAACTAAAAAGGCCGCGAAAGCGGCCTTTTTTCTTTGCGCTGCTTTAAACCCACCGTAAAATTAACTACATCTTTTTCCCGCAAAATGATTCCAATGTCTGAATTTGCCCGTCTGCAATACCGTTCCGATCTGCGTAAAGTGCTCTTACTGCTGCTGGCGCTGATCACCGCGCTAGGGCTGAGCCTCTGTGCGGGCGAGCAATGGATCGGGCCGCAGTCGTGGTTTACGCCGCAGGGGGAGCTCTTTATCTGGCAAATCCGCCTGCCGCGCACGCTGGCCGTGGTGCTGGTGGGCGCTGCGCTGGCGCTAAGCGGGACAATTATGCAGGCGCTGTTTGATAACCCGCTGGCGGAGCCTGGCCTGTTGGGCGTTTCGAACGGGGCGGGTGTCGGGTTGATTGCCGCTGTGATGCTGGGTGGGGGAGCCCTGTCAGGAGGGGAACTGAGCCTCTGCGCTATTGCCGGGGCACTCATCATTACCCTTATTCTGTTGCGCTTTGCCCGTCGTCATCTCTCAGTGAGCCGTCTGTTGCTTGCCGGGGTGGCGCTGGGCATCATCTGTAGCGCCCTGATGACCTGGGCGGTCTATTTTTCTACCTCATTTGATTTGCGCCAGCTGATGTACTGGATGATGGGCGGCTTCGGTGGCGTGAATTGGGAACAGGGCTGGCTAATGTTGCTGCTGGTGCCTGCCATCGTCTGGGGCTGCTTTCAGGCCGCGCCGCTGAACATCCTGGTGCTGGGCGAAGTTTCTGCTCGCCAACTGGGACTGCCGCTAACCTTCTGGCGCAACATCCTGGTGATCGCCATCGGCTGGATGGTGGGGGTGAGTGTGGCGCTGTCTGGGGCCATCGGCTTTATCGGCCTCGTTATCCCCCATATGCTGCGTCTGTGCGGGATTACCGACCATCGCTTGCTGCTGCCTGCTGCGGCCGTGACAGGCGGCGCTACGCTGCTTATTGCCGACATCATTGCGCGTCTGGCTCTGACCGCGGCAGAGTTGCCGATTGGTGTTGTCACCGCTACGCTGGGAGCACCGGTATTTATCTGGCTATTATTAAAAGCGGGCCGCTAAGGCTGCCACTCTGAACATCAACCTGAGGGTATGTTATGCCGAACGATATTCTGAACACCGAAGTGACGACCATTGATGGAGAAAAGACCACTCTGGAAAGCTACAAAGGCAAAGTGCTGCTGGTGGTTAACGTGGCCTCTAAATGCGGTTTGACGTCCCAGTATGAGCAACTGGAAGCGATGCAAAAGGCGCGGGAAAAAGAGGGGTTCAGCGTGCTGGGCTTCCCTTGCAATCAGTTCCTCGGCCAGGAGCCAGGCAGCGAAGAAGAGATCAAAACATTCTGCAGCACAACCTATGGCGTGACCTTCCCGATGTTCAGTAAAGTGGATGTTAACGGTGAGAACCGCCATCCGGTTTATCAGAAGCTGATTGCGGCAGCACCGACCGCCGTGGCGCCAGAGGGCAGCGGTTTTTATGAACGTATGGCCAGCAAAGGCCGCGCGCCGCTCTCACCGGAGGACATCCTGTGGAACTTTGAGAAGTTCCTGATCGGTCGCGACGGGCAGGTGATCCAGCGCTTTTCACCGGATATGACGCCAGACGATCCGGCCATCACCTCTGCGGTTGAAAAGGCGCTGGCCAGCTAATGACCGTCCTGATGCAGCTCAGCGCCGTAGCGGTGAAAGGGCGGCTGGGCCCGCTCGATAGCACCGTCAATGGTGGGGAGATCGTTCATCTTGTCGGGCCGAACGGTGCCGGGAAAAGCACGCTGCTCTCCCGTATGGCGGGTTTAACCGGTGGTGAAGGGAACATTACCTTACTGGGGGAACCCCTTTCGCGCTGGTCTCCCGCCTCGCTGGCCTGCCGCAGGGCATATCTGGCACAGCAGCAAACTGCGCCGTTCGCTATGCCGGTCTGGCACTATCTGACGCTGCATCAGCATACCAACCCGCAAAAGGGGCTGTTAAGTGACGTGGCAGCGATGCTGGGTATTGAAGATAAGCTGTCCCGAAACGTCAGTCAGCTTTCGGGGGGAGAGTGGCAGCGTGTGCGGCTGGCAGCGGTGATCCTGCAAATCCATCCCCAGGGCAATCCCCACGGTCAACTGCTGCTGCTGGATGAACCCATGACCAGTCTCGATGTGGCCCAGCAGGTAGCGCTCGACAGAGCATTGAGCGCACTTTCACAGCAGGGGGTTGCGGTAGTCATGAGCAGCCACGATCTCAACCATACGCTACGCCACGCGCATCGCGTCTGGCTGCTGAAGCGGGGGCAACTCATTGCCAGCGGGGCGCGTGACAGCGTGCTGACGCCGCCGAATCTGGCGAAAGCGTATGAGATGTCTTTCCGCCGCCTGGACATCGAAGGTCACAGAATGATCATTTCGACGTCACAGGAATAACCGCTTGTTGCACAGCGACATATTCACAGGCTAAATTACAGAAAATTCAAAAAATCAGAGGATTCGTCGGGAATGCGATTCTGTTTTCTCCTGGTAGCCGCGCTATTCCTTGCAGGATGCAGCAGCCATCGCGCACCGCCGCCCAACGCGCGGCTGTCTGATTCTATCGCCGTAATTGCCGGTCTTAACGATCAACTCCATAGCTGGGGAGGCACGCCTTATCGTTACGGCGGCATGACCCGTGGTGGGGTGGATTGCTCAGGGTTTGTCCTGCTGACGTTTCGCGACAAGTTTGCTCTGCAGTTGCCGCGAGAAACGCGCCAGCAGGCAACTATAGGCACCGAAATTGATAAAGACGATCTGTTACCGGGCGATCTGGTGTTCTTCAAAACCGGCTCCGGAGAGAGCGGCCTGCATGTCGGAATCTACGATACCGATAATCAATTTATACATGCCTCGACCAGCCGCGGTGTAATGCGTTCGTCTCTCAACAACGTTTACTGGCGCAAAAATTTCTGGCAAGCCCGGCGTATTTAACCCCGTCGCGCCAGGCGGGCGCGACGCAGCATAATTTTTAAATGAAATTCGTTTTAAGGCTTAATTTACCGGGAGGCCAGAGGTCTGAATTAATTTGATGCAATTCTGGTAGTTAAGCTAAACTGGCTATTAAGCAGCAACCAGGATAAGATTATTTCAGGGCTAAGGAAAATCCGAAAATTAAAAGGAACGAATGAAATTATTCCTATTAAAACCCATAAGGTTGAATTGCTTCAGCACATGTTTCAGGATGTCATGTATCGTCTTTAAATCAGGACGGATGCCATGATTGTGATGCTGGATATTGCGTACCAAACAGAATTTTTATTAGTCCCTGCGCGCCATGACTCAGGAGCGCTTAAAGGACTTGAAATAAACGTCAACTTTGTTGGCGTTAACAACCAGGTGCGCATACCTACCGAGCTGGTGCGGCCTATGCTAACCCCTGTACAGGAGTTGATGCTGTTTCAGAAGCAGCTCGCCTTGCTTGAAACCTGCAAGCTCTTTTTTATTCAGCAACAGCTCATCGCCTGGATAAATATCTCCCCGGTTATCGTTGAATACCTGTTAACAGAAGACGAAGGTGTTTCAATATGTGAACGATATCCATGGCTGGAGTTCACCATTTATGAGAACTACCCTGACCTTAATAAAGGTAATTTAAATAACACGCTAATGAATTTTGCGCTGCGCTTTCCGCTGGTGTTGGGTAATTTCGGAACCGGGGATGCGTCAACCAAAGCCATTTTTGATGGCATGTTTAAACGCGTGGCGCTGGATAAAAATTTCATTCAGAATCATCTTACTGAAAATACCTTCGATCCTTTTTTACGGGCTATCTTTGCCCAGGTATCGCCGTACTGTCAGTCGCTGATGGTGGCGGGCGTTAATGATGAGATCGCCTTGCAACGGCTGTCGGTTTACGGCTTCAGTGCCATGCAGGGCAACCTCTGGCCTGCCGTTCCCCTTGAGCGGATCACGTCCCTGGTGCAGTGATAACCTTGGTCTTAACCGGTGTTTAACATCTGACAAACCCACTACACTAAAAGCAGGAGGACCTATGACCCTGTCTTTTACCGCGCACTGGCATGATGAACTACCCGGTTTTTACACGGCCCTGAAACCCACGCCCCTGAACAATGCCCGTCTAATCTGGCATAACACGGCGCTGGCAGACGAACTGGCAATCCCGGCCTCGCTCTTTCGCCCTGAACAGGGCGCTGGCGTCTTTGGCGGCGAAACGCTGCTGCCGGGCATGCAGCCGCTGGCGCAAGTCTACAGCGGGCACCAGTTCGGCGTCTGGGCCGGACAACTGGGTGACGGGCGGGGGATCCTGCTTGGCGAACAGCAGCTTGCCAATGGCCAAACGATGGACTGGCACCTGA
The DNA here is from genome assembly GCF_002902985.1 of Leclercia sp. LSNIH1. Classification (NCBI taxonomy): domain Bacteria; kingdom Pseudomonadati; phylum Pseudomonadota; class Gammaproteobacteria; order Enterobacterales; family Enterobacteriaceae; genus Leclercia; species Leclercia sp. LSNIH1. Next base: position 2,966,800 of record NZ_CP026167.1, read on the forward strand.
AAGGGGCCGGGCTCACGCCATACTCGCGTATGGGCGACGGTCGCGCCGTGCTGCGCTCCACCATCCGCGAAAGCCTGGCTTCCGAGGCGATGCATGCCCTGGGCATTCCCACTACCCGCGCACTGTCGATTGTCACCAGCGATACCCCCGTCGCGCGTGAAACGATGGAGCAGGGGGCCATGCTGATCCGTGTTGCCCAGAGCCATGCCCGTTTCGGCCATTTTGAACACTTCTACTATCGCCGCGAGCCGGAAAAAGTCCGCCAGCTGGCAGATTTTGTTATTCGTCACTACTGGCCGCAGTGGCAGGACGAGGCCGATAAGTACATTCTCTGGTTCCGCGACGTGGTGGCGCGTACCGCATCCCTGATCGCCAGCTGGCAGACGGTGGGCTTTGCTCACGGGGTAATGAATACCGATAACATGTCGATTCTCGGGCTGACTATCGATTATGGCCCATACGGTTTCCTCGATGACTATCAGCCGGGTTATATCTGCAACCACTCCGACTATCAGGGGCGTTACAGCTTTGATAACCAGCCTGCTGTCGGGCTGTGGAACCTGCAGCGTCTGGCCCAGTCTCTGTCGCCGTTTATTGACGTTGAGGCGCTCAACGACGCGCTGGATGGCTATCAGGAGGTGCTCCTGCAGCAATACGGCAAACTGATGCGCCGCAAGCTGGGGCTGATGACCGAGGAGAAGGGCGATAACACCATCCTGAATAACCTGTTTGCGCTGATGGCCCGGGAAGGCAGCGACTACACCCGCACCTTCCGCATGCTGGGGCAAACCGAGCAGCAGAGCCCCGCTTCGCCGCTACGCGATGAGTTTATCGACCGTCAGGCCTTTGATGACTGGTTTGCGTCTTACCGCGCGCGCCTGCAGCAGGAGAACGTTGCCGACGATGTGCGTCAGGCCCAAATGAATGCCGTCAACCCGGCGATGGTGCTGCGTAACTGGCTGGCGCAGCGGGCGATCGAGCAGGCCGAAAAAGGCGATTACGCTGAGCTTCACCGCCTGCATGAGGCCCTGCGGACGCCGTTTGCTGACCGTAACGATGACTATATCAGCCGCCCGCCAGACTGGGGCAAGCGGCTTGAGGTGAGTTGCTCAAGCTAACGCGTGAGAATACCGGCTGCGGTAGCGAAGGGATTATTTTGTGAGGATGAGTTTTCCGGCATGTGTCTGGCGCAACAGGTAGTGCTGACCATGATGCTCAATGATGACGCGTCCCTCTTCGCCCAGCAGCTGTTTACTGTCGATACGGCGATCGGTCGCCTCCGGAGCTGGCGCGGTTTTGTCTTCATGACGGGTAAGCGTTGCTGCACTGTTATCCATAGGTGACATATAATTTTTTTAAAATAGCAATCAATGTAACATTGATAAGCATTATCGATAAACTGACCGGTCCAGCAACTCTTTTTGTGAGAAAAGGTGAGAGGCTTGAGAGATGCGACCTGAAAAAAAGCCCGGTGGTGCTTAACTTACCGGGCCTACGGTAGGGGTTTGTAGGCCGGGTAAGGCGTAGCCGCCACCCGGCGCAGGTGCTAAAAGCGTGAGTCCACCGCCGCCGCCAGTTTATCCAGCAGCACTTCAGTATCTTCCCAGCTCAGGCAAGGATCGGTGATTGACTGTCCGTAAGTAACAGGCTGGCCGACCACCACTTTTTGCGTACCTTCTCGCAGGAAACTTTCGGCCATCACCCCGGCAATGGCGCTGGAGCCGTTGCGGATCTGCTGGCAAACCTCGTCGCAGACGTCGAGCTGGCGACGGTGCTGCTTCTGGCAGTTACCGTGGCTGAAATCCACCACCAGCTGTTCCGGCAGGTCGAACTCGCGCAAGGTATCGCAGGCTTCCGCGATATCCTGGGGATGATAGTTTGGCTGTTTGCCGCCGCGCATAATGATATGGCCGTAGGGGTTGCCGCTGGTCTGATAGATGGTCATCTGACCGTTCTTGTCCGGCGACAGGAACATATGGCTGGCGCGGGCGGCGCGGATGGCATCTACCGCGATGCGGGTATTGCCGTCGGTGCCGTTTTTAAAGCCCACCGGGCAGGAGAGCGCCGAGGCCATTTCACGGTGGATCTGGCTTTCGGTGGTACGGGCGCCAATCGCCCCCCAGCTGATGAGATCGGCAATAAACTGCCCGGTCACCATATCGAGAAATTCAGTGGCGGTAGGCACGCCAAGTTCGTTGACCTGCAATAGCAGTTTACGTGCCAGCTGGATGCCGTGATTGACCCGGTAGCTGCCGTTTAAATCGGGGTCCGAGATCAGCCCCTTCCAGCCTACCACCGTGCGCGGTTTCTCAAAGTAGGTACGCATCACGATCTCCAGTCGTGACTGGTGTTTATCCCGGAGTCCTTTCAGGCGCTGGGCGTAGTCCATCGCTGCGTCGAGGTCGTGAATAGAGCAGGGACCGACAATCACCAGCAGGCGGCGATCGTCCCCATTAAGGATTTTTTCAATACGTTTTCGTGACGTTGTCACGTGTTCGGCTACTGTCGCAGAAACAGGGTACCGCTGGGCCAGCTCTGCTGGCGTCACCAGGCTATCGATACGCGCTGTGCGCAGTTCATCGGTTTTATTCATGGTATTTCTCAGAATGTAGTGCTTCATCGGTAACTTACCGGGAAGTGATGGGCATCACCTTAAACCAATCCCCGCTGATTTCAAGTGCAGGGCACAGACGTGCCCTGTAATGGGGAGCGAGTATAAAGGATTATGAACCAATGTACTAGCCTGTTAGTACATGCGGCGATTCAGGCCCATAATATCGAGAATTTTGGTGGCGATCTCTTCGACCGAATAGTTGGTGCTGTTCAGACACGGAATATTGTTTTTTCGGTACAGGGCTTCGACTTCAGCCACCTCCATACGGCACTGGCGCATCGAGGCGTAGCGGCTGTTTTCCCGGCGCTCTTCACGGATGGCCGCCAGGCGTTCCGGGTTAATGGTCAGACCAAACAGCTTATGTTGCAGGGGTTTTAACGCTGCCGGAAGCACCAGATTATCCATGTCATCGGCGATGAAGGGGTAGTTGGCGGCGCGGATCCCGAACTGCATCGCCAGATAGAGGCTGGTAGGGGTCTTACCGCAGCGCGACACCCCGAGCAGAATGACCTGGGCCTGATCGAGATTACGCAGCGAAATGCCGTCGTCATGGGCGAGAGTGTAATCGATGGCGGCGATACGCGCGTCATATTTAATGATGTTCGCCGGGTTCAGGCCGTGGGTGCGGTGCGCCACCGGGGTGGGGTCCAGTTTCATCTCCTGTTGTAGAGGGGCCACCAGCGCCTGGACGATATCCTGGCAAAAGCCTTCGCTCTGCAAAATGATCTGGCGAATCTCCGGGATGACAATCGAATAGAAGACCAGCGGGCGCACGCCGGTCTGCTGAAAAATGGCATCGATTTGATCTTTCACCGCTCTGGCGCGGCTCTCGTTTTCTACAAACGGCAGGGTGATGCTGTTAATGGAAACCGGGAACTGCGACATGACTGCGTGGCCCAGTACTTCGGCGGTGATGGCCGTACCATCGGAAATATAAAAAACGTGGCGATCGACAGCATTATCCATTTTGCACACTCGGTATATCAGATGTAATTGACTGAAAGCATAAATTAAAAAAGTAAAATACAACAGGCAATGTAGGCCGGAAAATAAAAATGAAACGCTATTTTTAATTTAAATGAAAGGGGTGTTTCATTTTTCAAAATCACCCTAAAGTCTGAGTATTTTTGTGGGAATCCATAAGAATCATTAGGTTAGCATTTAAGCGGGAAGAGTCTGAAAAGCTAAAAAATAAATGTGCTTACACGATTCACCGTTTTTTTAGCGCGAATAAATATGACAGTATAAATACGCAGTAAGGAACTTCTCAAAACCCGTTCATATATCATAAAAGGATTGTTTCGATGTCCAACAATGGCTCGTCACCGCTGGTGCTTTGGTATAACCAACTCGGCATGAATGATGTAGACAGAGTTGGAGGCAAAAATGCCTCCCTGGGTGAAATGATTACAAATCTGTCCAGTATGGGTGTCTCCGTACCGAATGGATTTGCTACCACCGCCGATGCTTTTAACTATTTTCTGGATCAAAGCGGCGTAAACCAGCGCATTTACGAACTACTGGATAATACGGACATTGATGATGTCTCCGAGCTTGCAAAAGCCGGGGCTCAGATCCGCCAGTGGATCATCGACACACCTTTCCAGCCTGAACTGGAAAAAGCCATTCACGACGCCTACAACCAGCTTTCCGCTGACGATGCGCAGGCCTCCTTTGCCGTGCGCTCCTCTGCGACCGCAGAAGATATGCCAGATGCCTCCTTCGCCGGACAGCAGGAGACCTTCCTCAACGTGCAGGGCTACGATGCGGTACTGGTGGCGGTAAAACATGTGTTTGCCTCCCTGTTTAACGACCGCGCAATCTCCTATCGCGTGCATCAGGGTTATGACCACCGTGGCGTTGCGCTCTCGGCGGGCGTGCAGCGCATGGTGCGTTCAGACCTGGCCTCATCAGGGGTGATGTTCTCTATTGATACCGAATCGGGTTTCGATCAGGTGGTCTTTATCACCTCTGCCTGGGGTCTGGGCGAGATGGTGGTGCAGGGTGCCGTCAACCCTGACGAATTCTATGTTCACAAGCCAACCCTGGCTGCGGATCGCCCGGCTATCGTGCGCCGTACCATGGGGTCGAAAAAGATCCGCATGGTTTACGCCCCAACCCAGGAGCACGGCAAGCAGGTTCGCATTGAAGATGTGCCGCAGGAACAGTGCGACCGCTTCTCGCTGACCGATGCCGAGGTGCAGGAGCTGGCGAAGCAGGCGGTGCAGATTGAGAAGCACTATGGCCGTCCGATGGATATCGAATGGGCGAAAGACGGTAACACCGGCAAACTGTTCATCGTCCAGGCGCGTCCGGAAACCGTCCGTTCCCGCGGCCAGGTGATGGAGCGTTACACCCTGCATGCCCAGGGCAAAATCATCGCTGAAGGCCGTGCCATCGGCCACCGCATCGGCGCAGGCCCGGTGAAGGTTATCCATGACATCAGCGAAATGAACCGTATCCAGCCGGGGGACGTGCTGGTAACAGACATGACCGACCCGGACTGGGAACCGATCATGAAAAAGGCCTCGGCAATTGTCACCAACCGTGGCGGTCGCACCTGTCACGCGGCGATCATCGCCCGTGAGCTGGGTATTCCGGCGGTCGTCGGCTGTGGTGACGCCACGGAACGTATGAAGGACGATGAGAACGTCACCGTCTCCTGCGCCGAAGGCGACACCGGTTATGTCTACGCGGAGCTGCTGGACTTCAGCGTGAAGAGCTCCAGCGTGGATACCATGCCGGATCTGCCGCTGAAGATTATGATGAACGTCGGCAACCCGGACCGGGCGTTTGACTTCGCCTGCCTGCCAAACGAAGGCGTTGGCCTGGCGCGACTGGAGTTCATCATCAACCGTATGATCGGGGTTCACCCGCGTGCGCTGCTGGAGTTCGACGACCAGGATCAGAAGCTGCAAAAAGAGATCCGCGAGATGATGAAGGGCTACGACTCGCCGAAAGAGTTCTACGTTGGCCGTCTGACTGAAGGGATTGCGACGCTGGGTGCGGCATTCTTCCCGAAACGCGTCATCGTCCGTCTCTCCGACTTCAAATCTAACGAATATGCCAACCTGGTGGGCGGCGAGCGTTATGAACCAGAAGAAGAGAACCCGATGCTGGGCTTCCGTGGCGCCGGTCGTTATGTCTCTGACAGCTTCCGCGACTGTTTTGCCCTGGAGTGCGAGGCGGTAAAACGCGTGCGTAACGATATGGGGCTGACCAATGTTGAGATCATGGTGCCGTTCGTGCGGACCGTGGATCAGGCGAAAGCGGTCATTGACGAACTGGCGCGTCAGGGGCTGAAGCGCGGCGAGAACGGGCTCAAAATCATTATGATGTGTGAGATCCCGTCCAACGCCCTGCTGGCAGAGCAGTTCCTGGAACACTTCGACGGCTTCTCTATCGGCTCGAACGATATGACGCAGCTGGCGCTGGGTCTGGATCGCGACTCCGGCGTGGTTTCCGCGCTGTTTGATGAGCGTAACGAGGCGGTTAAAGCGCTGCTGTCGATGGCCATCCGCGCCGCGAAGAAGCAGGGTAAGTACGTGGGTATCTGTGGTCAGGGCCCGTCCGACCATGAAGACTTTGCCGCATGGCTGATGGACGAGGGGATCGACAGTCTCTCCCTCAACCCGGATACCGTGGTACAAACCTGGCTGAGCCTGGCCGAACTGAAAAAGTAACATTCAGCTTATGCACGATAAAAGGTGAGGATATTGATCCTCACCTTTTTTATTTCCCCTGAGACTTGCTCTCCATCACAAATAAATCAAAAAACTAAATATCATAATTTGTCTGTTAATTTAGACAATTGTTAGCGGGCAAAGCGTTGCTAATAATTGAGCCTCGAATGCGCACGAATCTGATTCTTGCGCAGCTGGTTGAAATAATTTTAACCTGATAAAAAGGCTCATTAAAAATGACAATTTCCTCTGTATTGAGTACGAAGGATAAAATAGGCTATGGATTAGGTGATATGGCCAGCGCGCTGGTTTGGCAAACCGCGACGTTATTTTTGGCCTACTTTTATACCGATGTTTTTGGCCTGCCTGCGGCCATTATGGGTACCATGTTTTTAGTCGTCAGGGTGGTGGATGCCTTTGTCGATCCCTGTATTGGGGCGCTGGTCGATCGCACCCAAACCCGCCACGGTCGTTTCCGCCCCTGGCTGCTCTGGTTCGCCATTCCGTTTGGCGTCAGCTGCCTGATTACCTTCTATGTTCCGGACGTAGGCGCCACGGCAAAAATTATCTATGCCTGCGTAACCTACGCTATTTTAAGCCTTATCTACTCCGCCATTAACGTGCCTTACTGCGCAATGCCCGGCGCTCTGACGCTGGATCCGCGCGAGCGCCACTCCCTGCAATCCTGGCGTTTTGGTTTGTCGTTTATCGGCGGTCTGATCGTCACGGTTATCGCCTTACCGCTGGTCTCTTATTTAGGCAATGATAACGTTCAGAAGGGCTATTTTTATGCCATGAGCCTTATGGGGTTATTAGGCATTATCTTATTCTTCTGCTGTTTCTTTATGACCCGCGAACGTTATTCTCCCCGTAATGACACCTCGGGCTCAATGCTGACGGATTTAAAACTGCTGGCCGGAAATAGCCAGTGGCGAATCGTTTTTCTGTTCAATATTCTCCTGCTTACCGCGGTGGTCACGCGTGGGTCAGCAACGATGTATTACGTGAAATATGTTCTGCTGCGCCCCGAACTGATTTTTGCCTTTATTGTCTCTGGGATGGTGGCTTCGCTGAGCGGTGCCTTATTATCCGAACGCCTGCTGGGAAAATTTGACCGGGTTCGCGCTTATCAGTGGACCATTATTACCTTCGTTATTTTTGGCGCGCTGATTTTCTTCATTCCGCCTTCCCAGGTCTGGCTGATCTTTGGTTTGAATATCATCTTCAGCTTCATACAAAACCTGACCACGCCGCTCCAGTGGACCATGTTCTCGGACGTGGTGGACTACGAAGAGCATCGCAGCGGTCGCCGACTCGACGGGCTGGTGTTCTCTACTGCGCTGTTCGCCATCAAATTTGGTCTTGCGCTGGGCGGTGCCGTGGTGGGCTGGGTGCTGGGGATGGTGGATTACGCGCCGGGAGAGGCCACCCAGGCCCCGCACGTGCTCTCTACGATCAACGCCTTGTTCACCCTGATCCCCTGCGGCCTGTTTATTTGCATGGTGCTGCTGCTGGCTGTCTACAAGCTCAACAGCCGACTGGTGGATACCATTGCGCGTGAACTCGCCAGCAAACGTGAAACCCGTAACGAGGCAGGGCACCTCAGCCCGGCAATTCATTCCGCAACTCAGGAGTAACTGATGACTGCTATTTACAAGGATGCGGGCCGTCCCGTGCAGGAGCGCGTCGCCGACTTACTGGCGCGCATGACCCCGGAAGAGAAATTTGCCCAGATGCACGCTTACTGGCTGATCCTCGATGAGAACGGCAACCACCGTGAGCGTAGCGATCTGAGCGATGAATTTGCCGGCGTAAGTGAACAGGCCGCCCTGAGCGAACGCCTGAAGCTGGGCGTCGGGCAGATCACCCGTCCGCTGGGCACCCACATTGTTGATGCCAGAACCGGCGTGCGCGCCGCTAACCGTCTGCAACGCATGATGATGGAGGAGACGCGGCTCGGTATACCGGCGCTGTTTCACGAAGAGTGCCTGGTGGGGCTGCTGTGTAAAGACGCCACCCTGTTTCCCTCCTCACTGAACTACGGTTCAACCTGGGATCCGGAGCTGGTGCATCGTGCCGCTGAACAGATAGGTAACGAGGCTCGTTCGGTTGGCTGCCAGCAGGGACTGGCACCGGTGCTGGACGTCTCCCGCGACGTGCGATGGGGACGAACAGAAGAGACCTTTGGCGAGGACCCGTGGCTGGTGGGGGTGATGGCAACGGCATATGTGAAGGGCTTGCAGGGCGATAAGCGCGATCTGCTGGCGACCCTCAAGCACTATGTTGGCCACTCCTTTAGCGAAGGGGCGCGCAACCACGCCCCGGTCCATCTTGGTTTCAGCGAACTCAACGACACCTTCCTGCTGCCTTTTGAGATGGCGGTGAAGCTGGCGAATGCCGGGTCAGTGATGCCGGCTTATCACGATATTGATAATCAACCCGGCCACAGCGACCACTTCCTGCTCACCACCGTGCTGCGCGAGCAGTGGGGCTTTGACGGCATCATCGTGGCGGATTACGGCGGCGTGAGTCTGTTGCATCAGCACCATGGGATAGCCCACGATGCAGCCGAATCGGCCGCGCTGGCCTTTAACGCCGGGCTGGACGTCGAACTGCCAAAAGATGACTGCGCCCGGCATCTGGCCGGGGCGGTGGAGCGGGGCCTGATGGCCATGGAGAAAGTAGATGAGATCGTCGCCCGCGTACTGACCGAAAAATTCCGCCTTGGGCTCTTTGAACATCCCTATGCCGACGAAAACGCCATCGATCTGCAAAGTGACGAGACTCGCCGGGTGGCCCGCGAGGTGGCGACGCGCTCGCTAACCCTGCTGGAGAACCGCGGCGTTCTGCCTCTCTCCGGTAAACCTCGCGTGGCGGTGGTCGGGCCCACGGCGGACGATCCGCTGGCGCTGTTAAGCGGCTACAGCTTCCCGGTCCATTTGATCATCAGTGACATGGTGGAAGAGACCGCTCAGGTGACCACCCCGCTGCAGGCACTGAAGCACTACCTGGGCGAGGCCCACGTTCAGTATGCGCAAGGGTGTCATATCATCGAAAAACGTATGGCGGGGGCCCCGGTTTTCCCGGGGGACAGCAGCGGTAAACCGATGCAGCAGTCGCCGGTTTCGCAGGATACCCAGCTCATCCCGCACGCTGTGCGGGTCGCCAACGACAGCGATGTGGTGGTGGCATGCGTGGGGGACCTGGCGGGCCTGTTCCAGAGCGGCACCGTGGGTGAGGGCTCGGATACGGACAGCCTGAATCTGCCCGGCGTACAGCAGCAGTTGCTGGAGGCGCTGGTGGCGACCGGCAAACCGGTGATCGTGGTGATGACGGGAGGGCGGCCATACAACCTGCAGGGGCTGGAAGATCGCGTAGCGGCCCTGATGATGGCCTGGGCGCCGGGTCAGGAAGGCGGCTGGGCCATCGCCGATGTACTGACCGGGCGGGCAGAGCCACAGGGCAGGCTGGTGGTCAGCGTACCGAAAAGCGCGGGGGCAATGCCTTTCTACTACAACCACAAGCTGAAAAGCGGCGGTACGCCGTTCGCCTTCCACTTTGGGGCTCGCTATCCCTTTGGCTATGGCCTGGGCTGGACCACCTTCAGCTGGGGAGCCGCACGGCTGGCTGAGAGCAGGGTGCCCGTCGACGGCGAGGTGAGGCTGAGCATCGACGTGAAAAACAGCGGCGAGCGCAGCGGGAGCGAAGTGGTCCAGGTTTACGTCCGGGATAAAGTCGCCAGCCAGGTGCGGCCCTTGCAGGAGCTAAAAGCCTTCCAGCGCGTCACCCTGTCTCCGGGTGAAAGCGCCACGCTCACCTTTACCCTGCCTGTGGATCTCTTCAACTTTACGCGCCGGGACGGCAAACGCGTGGTTGAGCCGGGCGAGTTTGAATTGCAGGTCGGGGCATCGTCGGCGGATATTCGCGAGGTGGTCACTGTCGAGGCGACGGGCGACACCCGGGTATTACCTTGCGAATGGCGTATGGTGAGTCACTGCACGGTTGAGAAGAGCGCGAGCTAAGGTGCTGTAAAGGCGGGAATCTTTTCTCCCGCCTGGTTTGCAGGATAAAAAAAAGCCCATCGTGGGAGATGGGCAAAGACTACACACAGCAATTCGTTGTTTCACTCAGGGGATTTCCATGCTTATAAATCAAGGTGTTGTTGATTCATAACCGTGACCTAATAGTAGGCATAGGGAATTTTTGCGTCGATCAGATTCGTCTCAATAGTTTAAAAAGCATGAAGAATTTATGAAGTAGATTGAAGGAATTACGCGCAGGAAAGGCTTTAGCAGCGCTTAAGGGAAATCCAATTGATAAGTGGAGCTTAACATTCTGGTGGGCGAACCCACCAGAACGGGAGCGTTACTTTTTGACCTCGTCCGTTTCGTTAAGGGAGGCGAGCAGGACAGCAGGATCGGTCGGCGGCAGCGGGACCTCGTGCACCCACGCAGAGAAGAGTCGCCAGGAGACAGCCAGCAGTACCGGTCCGATAAACAGACCGATCATCCCAAAAGCAATCAGCCCCCCGATAACGCCGGAGAGGATCAGTATCAATGGCAGGTCTGCACCCATGCGAATCAGAATCGGGCGGATGACGTTATCCATCGTGCCCACCACGCAGCTCCACACCAGCAGGAAGGTGCCCCAGGTGGTATCGCCGCTCCAGTAGAGCCAGACAATCGCCGGGACCAGAACCAGCAATGGCCCCAGCTGCATCAGGCAGGTTAACAGCATCAGCACCGTAAAGAGGGTGGCGTAAGGCACCCCGGCGATCGCCAGGCCCACACCGCCCAGCACCGACTGCACCAGAGCGGTCACCACCACACCTAAAGCCACGGCCCGCACGGCCTGCGCCGCCAGCAGCATCGCCGCGTCGCCGCGTGTCGAGGCCAGACGGGTGGCGAAATGGCGAACGCCCAGCGCTACCTGCTCGCCGCGCCAGTAGAGCAGGGCGCTGAACAGCAGCATCAGTACGCAGTGCACGACGAAGCGGCCAAGATGGGCGGCGGTACCCACAAACCAGGTGGTGGTGGCGCCAATATAAGGCCGTACTTTCGCCATAATCGCGCTGCCGCCCATATCCAGCAGGTTATGCCAGCCGGCATAGAGTTTATCGCCAATCAGCGGGATATCGTTGAGCCAGGCCAGCTCCGGCAGCGTCATATCGCCGCTGGTAACACTGCTGATAAGCGGGCCGCTGCCGTCAACCAGGCTATTAACCAGCAACGCGACAGGAATGACAAAGAGCAGGACCAGGAGCAACGTCATCACCAGCACCGCCAGCGTCCGGCGACCAAACAGTAAGCGTTCAAGACGAATAAATAGCGGCCAGGTGGCGATAACCACCGTTCCTGCCCAGGCAAAACCGAGAATAAAGGGTTGAACAATCCACAGACACGCAATAATCATGATTGCCAGAAACAGCACCGACAGCAAAACTTGTGCAACGTCCCTGGGCTGGTGTCGATTGACCATAGATGAAATTTACCTTTTGAGAACACCGGCAAACCGGCGAGAACATAAAACCGCATCACTACAATCATTAGTGATTTCAGCCATTTTTAACAGGCAGATTCTGCCTGTAATTCTGTCGGGCGGATACGTTTAAAATGTGATACAAAATGTGAGACACAACGCAAACGATTATCTACAACTCTTAAGATTGGGCAGGGTCGACAGTAATGATCCCACAAATTTCTCAGGCACCCGGCGTCGTTCAGCTGGTGCTTAATTTTTTGCAGGCACTGGAGCAACAGGGTTTTACCGGCGATACCGCCACACGTTATGCCGACCGGCTGACCATGGCGACCGACAACAGTATCTACCAGCTACTTCCCGATGCAGTCGTTTTTCCCCGTTCTACCGCTGATGTGGCACTCCTGGCCCGTGTGGCCTCCCAGGAGCGTTTCGCTTCGCTGATTTTCACCCCTCGCGGCGGCGGTACTGGCACCAACGGCCAGGCGCTTAACACGGGGATCGTCGTCGATATGTCCCGCTACATGAACCGCATCATTGAGATCAACCCGGAAGAAGGTTGGGTGCGGGTGGAAGCCGGGGTGATTAAGGATCAACTCAATCAGTTTCTGAAGCCTTACGGCTATTTTTTTGCCCCGGAGCTGTCGACCAGTAACCGGGCTACTCTCGGCGGGATGATCAATACCGACGCCTCGGGACAGGGCTCGCTGGTCTACGGTAAAACCTCCGATCACGTTCTCGGCGTGCGGGCAGTTCTGCTGGGCGGCGATATTCTTGATACCCAGCCTGTGCCGGTTCAGCTTGCCGAAACGCTCGGCAAGGACAACACCGCCACCGGGCGCATCTACCGCACCGTGCTGGAACGCTGCCGCGATAACCGCCAGCTGATTATTGATAAATTCCCGAAACTGAACCGCTTCCTGACCGGTTACGATCTGCGTCATGTCTTTAATGACGATCTCAGCCAGTTCGATTTGACCCGTATCCTCACCGGCTCAGAAGGGACGCTGGCCTTTATCACTGAAGCGCGTCTCGACATCACCCGCCTGCCAAAAGTGCGTCGCCTGGTGAATGTGAAGTACAACTCCTTCGACTCTGCGCTGCGTAATGCGCCGTTTATGGTGGATGCCCGGGCGCTGTCTGTTGAGACCGTCGACTCAAAAGTGCTCAACCTGGCGCGGGAAGATATCGTCTGGCACTCGGTGAGCGAACTTATCGCTGACGTGCCCGATAAAGAGATGCTGGGCCTGAACATTGTTGAGTTTGCTGGCGATGACGCAGCGCTTATCGAAAGCCAGGTCGCTGCCCTGTGCCAGCGGCTGGACGAACTTATCGCCCGGGGCGAGGGCGGGGTGATTGGCTGGCAGCTGTGTAACGATCTCGCTGGCATCGAACGTATCTATGCGATGCGTAAAAAAGCGGTGGGGCTGCTGGGCAACGCCAAAGGGGCTGCCAAGCCGATACCGTTTGCTGAAGACACCTGCGTGCCGCCGGAGAACCTGGCGGACTATATCGTGGAGTTCCGCGCTCTGCTCGACAGCCACGGCCTGAGCTACGGCATGTTCGGCCATGTCGATGCCGGGGTGCTGCACGTGCGCCCGGCGCTGGATATGTGCGATCCGCAGCAGGAGATCCTGATGAAGCAGATCTCCGATGAGGTGGTGGCGCTCACCGCCAAATATGGCGGCCTGCTGTGGGGCGAGCACGGGAAGGGCTTCCGCGCAGAGTACAGTCCGGCCTTCTTTGGCGAACAGCTCTATGGCGAGCTGCGCAAAATCAAAGCGGCCTTTGACCCGAACAACCGCCTCAACCCCGGTAAAATCTGTCCGCCGGAGGGTGTCGATGCCCCGATGATGCAGGTGGATGCGGTCAAGCGTGGCACCTTTGACCGCCAGATCCCGATAGCCGTGCGCGCCTCCTGGCGCGGGGCGATGGAGTGTAACGGCAACGGCCTGTGCTTTAACTTCGATGCGAAAAGCCCGATGTGCCCGTCAATGAAGATCACCAGCAACCGCATTCACTCGCCGAAAGGACGTGCGACGCTGGTGCGCGAGTGGCTGCGCCTGCTGGCCGAACGCGGCGTCGATCCGCTTGCGCTGGAGAAAGAGTTGCCGGAGAAACGCGCCAGCCTGCGCACCCTTATCGATCGCACCCGCAACAGCTGGCATGCGCGTAAAGGGGAGTACGACTTCTCCCACGAGGTGAAAGAGGCGATGTCGGGCTGCCTGGCCTGTAAAGCCTGCTCTACCCAGTGCCCGATTAAGATCGACGTGCCGGAGTTCCGCTCCCGCTTCCTGCAGCTCTATCACAGCCGGTATCTGCGCCCGATGCGCGATCACCTGGTCGCGACGGTGGAGAGTTATGCCCCGCTGATGGCCCGCGCGCCGCGCACCTTTAACTTCTTTATTAACCAGCCGCTGGTACGCAAACTTTCCGAGAAGCATATCGGCATGATCGACCTGCCGCTGCTCTCCACGCCCTCTCTGCAGCGTCAGATGGTCGCCCACCGCTCTGCCAACCTGACCCTCGAGCAGCTTGAGGCGCTGAGCGCAGAGCAAAAAGCGAAAACGGTGCTGGTGGTGCAGGATCCCTTTACCAGCTATTACGATGCCCAGGTGGTAGCGGACTTTATTCGTCTTGCCGAGCGGTTAGGCTACCAGCCGGTGCTGCTGCCGTTTTCACCGAACGGCAAGGCGCAGCACATCAAAGGTTTTCTCAACCGCTTTGCGAAAACCGCGCAAAAAACCTCGGATTTCCTTAACCGGGTGGCGCAGCTGGGTATGCCGATGGTTGGGGTCGATCCGGCGCTGGTGCTCTGCTATCGCGATGAGTACAAGCAGACCCTCGGTGACAAGCGCGGCGACTTCCACGTCATGCTGGTACATGAGTGGCTGCCGACGATCCTCGATGCGCAACCCGCCCAGGAGACCAGCGGCGAGGCGTGGTATCTGTTCGGACACTGTACAGAAGTAACCGCATTGCCGGGCGCGCCAGCACAGTGGTCGGCCATCTTTGCCCGTTTTGGCGCGAAGCTGGAGAGCGTCAGCGTTGGCTGTTGCGGCATGGCCGGAACCTACGGGCACGAGGTGGTGAACCATGCGAACTCGCTGGGGATCTATGAGCTCTCCTGGCACCAGGCGATGCAGCGCCTGCCGCGCAACCGCTGCCTGGCGACCGGCTACTCCTGCCGCAGCCAGGTCAAACGCGTCGAGGGCAACGGCGTGCGCCATCCACTGCAGGCCTTACTGGAGATTATGGGATGATCTGGAAACGGGCTGTCACGTTACAGGCGTTAAACGCCATGGGCGACGGGAATATGGTGGGGTTGCTGGATATCCAGTTTACCCGTATCGGCGAGGATGAACTGGAGGCCACTATGCCGGTCGACAGCCGCACCCATCAGCCCTTTGGGCTGCTGCACGGCGGTGCGTCGGTGGTGCTGGCCGAAACCCTGGGCTCGGTGGCGGGCTATCTCTGCACCGAAGGAGAGCAGAAGGTGGTGGGGCTGGAGGTGAATGCCAACCATATTCGTTCCGTGCGCAGCGGCCGGGTGCGCGGCGTCTGCCGTGCGCTGCATGCTGGCTCACGCCATCAGGTCTGGGAGATTGAGATCCTGGATGAACAGAATCGCTTGTGCTGCTCGTCGCGGCTGACTACGGCTGTGATCTGAAGCGAAAGGCCGCAAAAGCGGCCTTTTTTCTTTTTTATCACCTTGAAAAAGGGGAACTTACTGGCGGGCCGCAAGAAATGTTAATTCGCGCGTCAAGGTTTATGAGATTATTCCTATGCTCCTTCAAGAGCTAAGCCATATTGAGTGCCGGAGATAAGCGCCGGATGGAGCGAGAAGCCCTTAAGATTACTTCTGGTAGTCTTAAGGGCTTTCTTTTTACTGCATTCAGTAATCGTTGTTAATGTCCTGCATGGCAGACAGGATAACCAGACCGGTTATGACGACGGCAACGATGGCGATGGTCACAACTGCAATGAGCATTTTCCCCTCCGTATGCTGCCCTTTTGCCGAAGCATAGCGCACCCGGCGGCGTTCGCCTCACCCTTCCGACTGAGATTCAGAATACGCTTACAAAAAGAAAAACCCTGCTGGGGCGCAGGTTTGCCTGTTGGCCCAAAGTACCCAAATAAAGTCATGCCTCAATCCTGGAGAGCCTGGCTCACCTGGCACCGCCCTTCAGGAGATCCTCTGTCCTTGCGTCTTATCTATCTGGCTATTCCAAAAATAGGCATTTTCTATACATATTTTAACTTTTGACCATTATGGTCGATTTGTTCTGTTAATCATCAAGATTATCAAGAGATTAAACAATCTTCGTCAGGCCTGTTAAGCCTGTCATCAGGGTCTATGCTTAATAAAAGTATGCAAAAAGGGCGATTAAGCCGAATGCCCCTGCAAGTGAGGGGTTGAAGTGATAATCATTATCACTAACATGGTGTTATGCCCAGAGGGCGCAATACATGAGGTGGACTTATGGAACAGCATTCAGAAACGTTTGATCCGACAGATTTTGCATGGCGCGGATTATCGCTGACCCCTGCCGCAGCGGCGCACATTCGCGAGCTGGTGAGCAAACAGGCAGATATGCTCGGCGTGCGGTTAGGGGTGAAACAGACGGGCTGCGCCGGTTTCGGCTATGTCCTCACCACCGTCAGCCAGCCGGAAAAAGACGATCTGGTTTTTGAACATGACGGCGCCCGGCTCTATGTGCCGCTCCAGGCGATGCCGTTTATTGACGGTACGGAAGTGGATTACGTGCGCGAAGGCTTAAACCAGTTATTCAAATTCAATAACCCGAAAGCCCAGAACGAATGCGGCTGCGGCGAAAGTTTTGGGGTATAGGCGGTATTATGTCTCGACATACTGAAGCAACTGACGACGTCAACACCTGGTCCGGCGGCCACATTAATTACAAAGAGGGCTTCTTCACCCAATTGCAGACCGACGAGCTGGCAAAAGGGATTAACGAAGAGGTCATCCGCGCGATTTCCGCCAAGCGTAACGAACCCGACTGGATGCTGGAGTTCCGGCTGAATGCGTTCAAAGCCTGGCTGGAGATGGAAGAGCCGCACTGGCTGAAGGCGCACTACGATAAGCTTAACTATCAGAATTACAGCTACTACTCTGCCCCCTCCTGCGGTCATTGCGACGACACCTGCGCCTCTGAGCCCGGTGCGGTACAGCAGACCGGGGCCAACGCCTTTTTAAGTAAAGAGGTGGAGGAGGCGTTCGAACAGCTCGGCGTGCCGGTACGTGAAGGGCGCGAGGTGGCGGTGGACGCCATCTTTGACTCCGTCTCGGTCGCGACCACCTATCGCGAAAAACTGGGCGAGCAAGGGATCATCTTCTGCTCCTTCGGGGAAGCTATCCACGATCACCCAGAGCTGGTGAAGAAATATCTTGGCACTGTCGTGCCGGGCAATGACAACTTCTTTGCCGCCCTCAACGCGGCGGTAGCCTCCGACGGCACCTTTATCTACGTGCCGAAAGGCGTACGCTGCCCGATGGAGCTCTCCACCTATTTCCGTATCAACGCCGAGAAAACCGGCCAGTTTGAACGCACCATCCTCGTTGCCGATGAGGGTAGCTACGTCAGCTATATCGAGGGCTGTTCCGCCCCGGTGCGCGACAGCTACCAGCTGCACGCGGCAGTGGTGGAGGTGATCATCCATAAAGACGCCGAGGTGAAATACTCGACGGTGCAGAACTGGTTCCCGGGGGATAATAACACCGGCGGCATCCTGAACTTCGTCACCAAGCGCGCCCTGTGCGAAGGCGAAAACAGTAAAATGTCGTGGACCCAGTCTGAGACCGGCTCCGCCATCACCTGGAAATATCCGAGCTGTATTCTGCGCGGGGATAACTCCATCGGCGAGTTCTACTCCGTGGCGCTGACCAGCGGGCATCAGCAGGCCGATACCGGCACTAAGATGATCCACATCGGCAAAAACACCCGGTCGACCATCATTTCGAAAGGGATCTCCGCTGGGCAGAGCCAGAACAGCTATCGCGGCTTAGTCAAAATCATGCCGACGGCCACCAACGCCCGTAACTTTACCCAGTGCGACTCCATGCTGATTGGCCCGGACTGCGGGGCGCATACCTTCCCGTATGTTGAGTGCCGCAATAACAGCGCCCAGCTGGAACACGAAGCGACAACCTCGCGGATCGGCGAAGATCAGCTCTTCTACTGCCTGCAGCGCGGCATCAGCGAAGAGGATGCCATCTCGATGATTGTGAACGGCTTCTGTAAGGATGTGTTCTCTGAACTACCGCTGGAGTTTGCCGTGGAAGCACAAAAATTACTGGCGATCAGCCTCGAACACAGCGTCGGCTAAGGATTAAGGAAAGCACATGTTAAGCATTAAAGATTTACAGGTCAGTGTGGAAGATAAAGCGATCCTGCGCGGCCTGAGCCTTGAGGTCCGCCCGGGCGAAGTGCATGCGATTATGGGCCCTAACGGGTCGGGCAAAAGTACGCTGTCAGCCACCCTTGCCGGGCGCGAAGATTACGAAGTGGTCGGCGGTTCGGTCGACTTTAAGGGCAAAGATCTGCTGGAGCTGTCACCGGAAGAGAGAGCCGGGGAGGGCATTTTTATGGCCTTCCAGTACCCGGTAGAGATCCCAGGCGTCAGCAACCAGTTCTTCCTGCAGACCGCCCTGAATGCCGTGCGCAAATACCGCAGCGAAGAGGAGCTGGATCGCTTTGATTTCCAGGATCTGATGGAAGAGAAGATCCAGCTGCTGAAGATGCCGGAAGATCTGCTCACCCGCTCGGTCAACGTCGGTTTTTCCGGCGGGGAGAAGAAGCGCAACGACATTCTGCAGATGGCGGTGCTGGAGCCGGAGCTGTGCATCCTCGATGAAACCGACTCCGGGCTCGATATCGACGCCCTGAAAATCGTCGCCGACGGCGTTAACGCCCTGCGCGACGGCAAGCGGTCGTTTATCATCGTCACCCACTATCAGCGCATCCTTGATTACATCAAACCCGATTATGTGCATGTGCTCTATCAGGGGCGGATTGTGAAATCGGGTGATTTTACGCTGGTCAAACAGCTGGAGGAGCAGGGCTATGGCTGGCTTAGCGAACAGCAGTAACGCGCTGCAGCAGTGGCACCGCCTGTTTGAGGCACAGGGCGGAACCCGCTCTGAACAGGCCCAGCAGCACCTGCAGCAGATGCTGCGCCTCGGGTTGCCGACGCGTAAGCACGAAAACTGGAAATATACCCCGCTGGAAGGGTTGCTTAACGGCGAGTTTGTTTCCCGACCCGCCAGGGTGGCAGCGAGCGATCGGGATGCCCTGGCGCTTACTCTCGACGCCACGCGGCTGGTCTTTGTTGACGGACGCTTTAGTCCGGAACTGAGCGACAGCACCGACGGCAGCGGGTTTGAGGTGACCATTAACGACGAGCGGCAAAGCCTGGCGGCACCGGTTCAGCCGGAGCTGTTCCTGCATCTGACCGAAAGTCTGGCCCAGAGCGTGACGCATATCAGCGTGAAACGTAACGCCCGTCCTGAAAAGCCGCTGCTGCTGATGCACATCACCCAGGGACTTGAAGGCGAAGAGATCAACACTGCTCACTATCGTCACCATCTGGAACTGGCGCAGGGTGCAGAAGCAACCATCATTGAGCATTACGTAAGTCTCAATGAGATGCACCATTTCACCGGCTCGCGCCTGACCATGAACGTGGCGGCCAACGCCCGGCTGCACCATATCAAGCTGGCGTTCGAGAACGCGGCGAGCCACCACTTCGCCCATAACGACCTGTTGATGGCCGCCGATGCGACGGCATTCAGCCACAGCTTCCTGCTGGGGGGCGCAGTACTGCGCCATAACACCAGCACCCAGCATAACGGCGAAAATACGACCCTGCGCATCAACAGCCTGGCGATGCCGGTGAAATCTGAAGTGTGCGACACCCGTACCTGGCTTGAGCACAACAAGGGCTACTGCAACAGCCGCCAGCTGCATAAAACCATCGTCAGCGATAAGGGGCGGGCCGTCTTCAACGGGCTAATCAACGTGGCGCAGCACGCCATCAAAACCGACGGTCAGATGACCAACAACAATCTGCTGATGGGGCGACTGGCGGAGGTGGACACCAAACCGCAGCTGGAAATTTACGCCGATGATGTGAAGTGCAGCCACGGCGCCACCGTGGGGCGGATCGACGATGAGCAGATGTTCTATCTGCGCTCCCGCGGGATCGATAAGCAGGCGGCCGAGAAGATGATTATCTACGCCTTTGCCGCCGAACTGACCGAAGCCCTCGACGATGAAACGTTAAGACAGCAGGTGCTGGCGCGTATCGGCCAGCGTCTGCCTGGAGGTGTGGCATGATTTTCCCTGTAGAGAAAGTGCGGGCGGATTTTCCTGTCCTGACCCGTGAAGTAAACGGTCTGCCGCTTGCCTATCTCGACAGCGCCGCCAGCGCGCAAAAGCCCACGCAGGTGATCGAGGCCGAGGCGGAGTTTTACCGGCATGGTTACGCGGCGGTGCACCGGGGGATCCACACCCTCAGCGCCGAGGCGACGCAGCGGATGGAGAATGTCCGTACCCGCGCGGCAACATTTTTAAACGCCCGCTCGCCGGAGGAGCTGGTCTTTGTGCGCGGTACCACCGAAGGGATCAACCTGGTGGCGAACAGCTGGGGCAGCGCCGAAGTGCACGCGGGCGATAACATCCTCATCAGTCAGATGGAGCACCACGCCAATATCGTGCCCTGGCAGATGCTGTGCGAGCGCGTCGGGGCGGAACTGCGGGTTATCCCGCTTAACGAAGATGGCACGTTACAGCTTGAACAGCTGGATACCTTGCTGGATGAACGCACCCGGCTGGTGGCCATTACTCAGATCTCCAACGTGCTGGGTACCGTAAACCCGGTGGCGGAGATTATCGCCAAAGCCCACCAGGTGGGGGCGAAAGTGCTGATTGATGGCGCCCAGGCGGTGATGCACCATACGGTGGATGTCCAGGCGCTGGACTGCGACTTCTACGTCTTTTCCGGCCATAAGCTCTACGGGCCTACCGGTATCGGCGTGCTGTACGTCAAAGATGAGATTTTACAGGCGATGCCGCCGTGGGAAGGGGGCGGGTCGATGATCGCCACCGTCAGCCTGAGCGGAGGCACAACCTACGCCCGGGCGCCGTGGCGCTTTGAGGCGGGCACGCCTAACACCGGCGGCATTATCGGGCTGGGCGCGGCGATGGAGTATGTGTCAGGCATCGGCCTTGATGCTATCGCCGAATATGAACAGATGCTGATGCGCTACGCTCTGGCGGAACTTGCCAGCGTGCCGGATCTCACGCTGTATGGCCCGGCGGACCGTCAGGGTGTTATTGCCTTTAACCTTGGCAAACACCACGCCTATGACGTGGGCAGTTTTCTCGATAACTACGGGGTGGCGGTGCGAACCGGACACCACTGCGCTATGCCGCTGATGGCGTTTTATCAGGTACCGGCGATGTGCCGCGCATCGCTGGTGATGTACAACACACTGGAAGAGGTCGACAGACTGGTGGCCGGGCTGAAGCGTATCCACCAGCTGCTGGGCTAAAAAGAGGGCAAGAGATGGCTGCATTGCCAGACAGAGATAAATTGCTGCGTAATTTTACGCGTTGCGCAAACTGGGAAGAGAAGTACCTCTACATCATTGAGCTGGGGCAGCGTCTGCCTGCCCTCAGCGAAAGCGACCACGTCCCGGAAAATAGTATTCAGGGGTGTCAGAGCCAGGTGTGGATAATAATGCACCAGAATGAAGCCGGGGTGATTGAATTAGCGGGCGACAGTGATGCGGCAATAGTCAAAGGCCTTATTGCCGTCGTGTTTATTTTATATCAGCAGATGTCCGCCCAGGATATTGTCGCTTTTGACGTCCGCCCGTGGTTTGAAAAAATGGCCCTCACCCAGCATTTAACCCCCTCCCGATCCCAGGGGCTTGAGGCGATGATCCGCGCAATCCGCTCCAAAGCCGCCAACATTAGCTAAACTATCAGGACAGCCCTCATTCTGCTCCGCGAGACGGCTCCCGCCTCGCGGATTTTTCAGCTTTCTGACGTTCTGTCAGTGAATAAGGAATCTCAGTATGAAGCGCGCGTCTTTATTAACTCTCATTCTTTTAGGTTCGCTCAGCGCGCTTAATAGCGCCCGGGCGGTGGATTATCCTTTGCCAGCGGCGGGTAGCCGGTTAATCGGGCAAAATCAGACCTATGTTGTTCAGGAAGGTGATAATAACCTGCAGGCCATTGCGCGCCGATTTAATACCGCTGCGCATTTAATACTCGAAGCCAATAATACTATCGCCCCGGTCTATCCGGCGCCGGGAACGGTGATCACCATTCCGTCGCAAATGTTGCTGCCGGATACCCCCCGGGAAGGGATTGTGGTGAATCTGGCGGAGCTGCGGCTCTACTTCTATCCCCCGGGTGAAAATAGCGTGCAGGTCTATCCGCTGGGTATTGGACAGCTGGGGCTGGACACGCCGGTGACCACCACCCGCATCAGCCAGAAGATCCCGAATCCGACCTGGACGCCAACTGCGGGCATCAGAGCGCGCTCGCTGGCCCAGGGCATCAAACTGCCGCCGGTAGTACCCGCAGGGCCAAATAACCCGTTAGGACGCTTTGCGCTGCGTCTGGGCGTGGGTAACGGTGAATACCTGATCCATGGCACCAGCGCGCCCGACAGCGTGGGGCTGCGCGTCAGTTCCGGTTGTATGCGTATGAATGCGCCGGATATCAAAGCGCTCTTCGCCCAGACCTCTGTCGGCACGCGGGTGCAGATCATCAATGAGCCGGTGAAGTTCTCGGTTGAGCCGGACGGTAAGCGCTACGTTGAAGTGCATCGTCCGCTGGCGACGATGGAAGGGGAGAATCCGCAAACGCTGGCGATTGCCCACTCCAGTGCGCTTGCATCCTTTATGTCGCAGAGCGGCAGCGATAAGACGTTAGTGAACAAAGCGTTGTCGCGTCGGGCGGGTATCCCGGTAGAGGTCTCGACAGGTGCCGGGGCGAATGTGAACAGTAGTGGGCTTTCAGCGAAGAACACGCTTTCGTCGGTGGGGCATGAACAGGCGATTCAGTAAAGCGAAATGCGGGGCAAAAAAAAATGGCGCACAATGTGCGCCATTTTATTAACACAGGTACTATTACTTACGGTATTTAGTAGCCTGGTTGTCCAGACGCTGGTTAGCGCGAGCTGCGTCGTCTTTAGCAGCCTGAACGTCGGAACGCATTGCGTTCACGTCGTTGCTCAGCTGGTCAACTTTAGCGTTCAGAGTCTGAACGTCAGAAGACAGCTGATCGATTTTAGCGTTGCTGGAGCAACCTGCCAGCAGAGTAGAACCCAGGATTACCGCGCCCAGTACCAGTTTAGTACGATTCATTATTAATACCCTCTAGATTGAGTTAATCTCCATGTAGCGTTACAAGTATTACACAAAGTTTTTTAGGTTGAGAATATTTTTTTGATGGGAATATGCCTATTTTTGATCGTTCGCTCAAAGAAGCACCTGTTTTGACTATTTCATGGAAAATATTGTGTTAAAACAGACAATTTTCATCGGATTCATCTTAGAAAACGACCCCGTTAAATAGAAAAACCCGATTTGCTTTTTTAATAAATTTGGCTGATAGCGGAAATAAAAAAAGCGCCCCGAAGGACGCTTTTTATACAAACTAATTCGAACGAAATTATTACAGCACGTGAACAGATGCGGTATTAGTGGTGCCGCTTGGAACCAGTGCACCAGAAACCATCACCACAACGTCGCCTTTCTGCGCCAGGCCACGTTCAACCAGCTGCAGGGCCACTTCTTTACCCAGGCGGTAGAAATCGTCAGTAGAGGCGATCTCTTTTACCAGGTGTGGGACCACGCCTTTGCTCAGCACCAGTTGACGCGCGGTGGTTTCGTTGGTGGTCAGCGCCAGAATGGTCGCGTCCGGGAAGTATTTACGCACTGCGCGAGCAGATTTACCGCCCTGGGTGGCGACGACAA
This sequence comes from Leclercia sp. LSNIH1, assembly GCF_002902985.1. Lineage (NCBI taxonomy): Bacteria > Pseudomonadati > Pseudomonadota > Gammaproteobacteria > Enterobacterales > Enterobacteriaceae > Leclercia > Leclercia sp. LSNIH1. The sequence continues at coordinate 2,990,588 of NZ_CP026167.1, forward strand.
TCAGCGGTGCTTCCAGTTTCTCGGCGGTTTCTACCGCGCCACGGCACACGGCTTCGGTGATGCGCAGTTTACGGCTGTCGTTGTTGTAATCCAGACGGCTCTTCATCACGCGGTCGGTACGCTCACAGATGGTCGCCATGATAGAGACCGCTTCCAGCGGGTACTTACCTTTAGCCGATTCGCCAGAGAGCATTACCGCATCGGTACCGTCGAGGATGGCGTTCGCCACGTCGCCAGCTTCTGCGCGGGTAGGGCGTGGGTTTTTGATCATGGAGTCCAGCATCTGCGTTGCGGTGATAACCACTTTACGCGCGCGAACACACTTCTCGATCATCATCTTCTGCGCGAAGATCACCTCTTCAACCGGGATCTCAACGCCCAGGTCACCACGCGCAACCATGATGCCGTCAGAGGCTTCGAGGATTTCGTCGAAGTTGTTCAGGCCTTCCTGGTTTTCGATTTTGGAGATGATCTGGATGTTTTCGCCGCCGTGGGCTTTCAGGTGCTCACGGATTTCAACAACGTCAGAACGCTTACGGATAAAGGAAGCTGCAACGAAGTCAACGCCTTGCTCGCAACCGAAGATCAGGTCCTGTTTGTCTTTCTCAGCCAGGGCTGGCAGCGCGATGGAAACGCCTGGCAGGTTAACGCCTTTGTTTTCGCCCAGGTCGCCGTTGTTCAGCACTTTACAGATAACTTTGTTACCTTCGATAGCGGTGACTTCCATACCGATCAGGCCGTCGTCCACCAGAACGGTGTTACCGACGGACAGGTCGCTGGTGAAGCCTTCATAGGTCACAGCAACGATTTCACTGTTGCCGACAACAGACTTGTCTGTAGTGAAGGTGAAAGTCTGTCCCGCTTTCAGCGAAACGTCGTTGCCGCCTTCCAGTTTAATGGTACGAATTTCTGGACCTTTGGTATCCAGCAGGATTGCTGCTTTTTTACCGGTCTTGCTCATCACGTTGCGCAGGTTCTGGATGCGCTGGCCGTGTTCAGCATAGTCACCGTGAGAGAAGTTCAGACGCATCACGTTCATGCCGGCGTCCAGCATTTTGGTCAGCATCTCTTCAGATTCGGTTTTCGGGCCGATGGTGCAAACAATTTTCGTCTTTTTCATGACAGTCTTAGTCTTTAAGTTGGGAAGGATATGGAAATCTCGCTCCGGGGGCGCAGAGCCCTGGAGTCAAACCTGTGTTGCGAAATTTTTTATGGCACGCAGTAAGGATAGGTGACATCAATTGAGCGTGCAGAAGAATGTGTGCCTGTGTTTCAGCCCAGGGAGAGAGGTTAAGTTGTATGCGTTGTTTTTTGTAGTCCAAGCGCTGAAACCATTCATCAGAAGACAGGCGCGCATTATACGCTGAAAGATGCGCAAAAGGAAAATGAAAACAGCGTTTCAAAAATTATATATGCAGTTTTACAAAGGGTTGTTATCAATGCGTTAAGGTTGACCGCGTAGATGTTGCACTCGCGAAAAACCTTCAGGCAAATGCCCCATTTTTATGGCGTTTCGCTATGGCGACTTTTTAGCTATCGATTGCAGAAAATTAGCAAAGGCCTTCTCCCCAGGTGTCACGCCTCTTATCACTCAAAGTTATAAGATATTCCTTTTCATTCATTCAAAAGTTAATAACGGCTGTTTACTATCGTTTGGACATCCATACTGCTAAACCGCCACAGGCGAACGGATTACCCGAAGAATGATTGTACTCAGGAATATTTCAAAGATTTTTGACAACGGAAAAGTGGCGCTGACAGCCGTTGATAACGTGAACCTGACGATAGAGCAGGGGCAAATTTATGGAATTATTGGCTACAGCGGCGCGGGTAAAAGTACCTTAATCCGCCTGCTCAATGGCCTGGAAAAGCCGACCACCGGCAGCGTGACGATTAACGGACACGACATCTCCGCGGCGAAAGGTGAAACCCTGCGCCAGGCGCGGCTGAAGATCAGTATGGTGTTTCAGCACTTCAATCTGCTGTGGTCGCGCACCGTGAGCGAGAACATCGCCTTTTCAATGCAGATTGCCGGGGTGCCTAAAGCCAAAATCAAAGCCCGCGTGGCAGAACTGGTTGAGCTGGTGGGGCTGAAAGGCCGCGAACAGGCTTATCCGTCCCAGCTTAGCGGTGGGCAAAAGCAGCGCGTGGGCATTGCCCGCGCGCTGGCCAACAACCCGGACGTGCTGCTCTGCGACGAGGCCACGTCGGCGCTGGATCCCCAGACCACCGATCAGATCCTCGATCTGCTCCTCGACATCAACCGTCGTTTTAAGCTCACCATTGTACTCATCACCCATGAGATGCACGTGGTGCGCAAAATCTGTGACCGTGTGGCGGTGATGGAAAACGGCAAAGTGGTGGAAGAGGGCGACGTGCTGCAGGTCTTTACCCATCCTCAGCAGCCGATTACGCAACAGTTTGTGCGTCAGGTCAGCCAGTACGCCGAAGACGAAACCTTTAACAGCGAGCTGGCAAACGAACTGGAAGGCACCGTTATTAAGCTGACCTTTACCGGCCACAGCACCCACAAACCGGTCGTCGGGGAACTGACGTTGCGCTACGGCCTGCCGTTTAACATCCTGCACGGCAAAATGACACAAACCGCCCACGGCGTCTTCGGCCAGCTCTGGCTGCACGTGGTGGCAACAGATGAACAACTGAACAATATCCTCGCCGATTTGCAGCACAGTGATATTGAAGGCGAGGTAATTAAACATGGCTGAGAATCTCTTCCCGCACCTGAAATGGGACCAGCTCTGGGCCGCCACCCTGGAGACGCTGTATATGACCGCGCTCTCCGGCGTTGCGACTTTTGTGCTCGGGCTTGTCCTCGGTCTGGCGCTCTTTTTAACCGCCCGGGGCGGCATGTTCCATAACCGCACGGTCTACAGCGTCATTTCGATTGTGGTGAACGTCTTCCGCTCCATCCCGTTCATCATTCTGATTGTGCTGCTGATCCCCTTCACCAAAACCGTGGTGGGGACCATCCTCGGGGCCAACGCCGCACTGCCTGCGTTGATCGTCGGTGCCGCGCCGTTCTACGCCCGTCTGGTAGAGATCGCCCTGCGTGAAGTGGACAAAGGGGTGATCGAGGCGACGCGCTCAATGGGCGCCCGACTCAGCACATTAATCTTTCGCGTTTTACTGCCGGAATCATCGCCTGCCCTGGTGTCAGGGATCACGGTGACGCTGATTGCCCTGGTGAGCTACAGCGCCATGGCGGGGGTGATTGGTGCCGGTGGTCTGGGAAATCTGGCTTATCTGGAGGGATTCCAGCGCAACCATGGTGACGTCACGCTGGTGGCAACGGTGACCATTTTGATCATCGTTTTCATTATCCAGTTCTGCGGCGACATCATTACTTCCATTCTTGATAAAAGATAAACACAACAATACACAGGAACCATCATCATGAAAAAGACACTGACGTTGATCGCCGCAGCAACCCTGAGCGCCCTGAGCTTTGCCTCCTGGGCTGATACCCTGACCGTGGGAGCCTCCAACACCCCGCACGCCGAAATTCTGGAGCAGGCGAAGCCGATTCTGGCGAAACAGGGTATCGATCTGGAGATCAAACCGTTCCAGGACTACATCCTGCCGAACACCGCGCTGGCGGGTCGTGACATCGATGCCAACTACTTCCAGCACATTCCATACCTCAACAGCGTGCTGAAAGATCACGCCGGGGATAAAGAGTACGATTTCGTCAGCGCCGGGGCGATCCACATCGAGCCAATCGGTATCTACTCCAAAAAATACAAGTCGCTGAAAGATCTGCCGGAAGGCGGCAAAATCATCATGCGTGATGCGGTCTCTGAAGAGGGACGTATCCTCTCTATCTTCGAGAAAGAGGGCGTGATCAAGCTGAAGCCGGGCATCGACAAAGTGACCGCGCGCATCAGCGACATCGTTGAGAACCCGAAAAAGCTGCAGTTCACCCCGAACGTAGAAGCCTCCCTGCTGCCGCAGATGTATAACAATGACGAGGGCGCGGCGGTTGTCATCAATGCCAACTACGCCATTGACGCCGGTCTGGACCCGGTTCACGACCCGATTGCGGTGGAGAGCGGTGAAAACAACCCGTACGCCAACATCATCACCGTTCACCGTGGCGATGAGAAGAAGAAAGACATCGTGGCGCTGGTGGACGTGCTGCACTCTAAAGAGATCCAGGACTGGATCCGCACCAAGTATAAAGGCGCGGTGATCCCGGTTAACAACTGATTTATCCGTTTGATTTCAAAGCCCGGCGAGTCTCTCGTCGGGCTTTTTTGTATAACGGCGATGAATCTATTAAGCTGGCCTTTTAAGGCAACGGAGTGAAAGTCATGGGCAATGTAACCAAAGACGAAGCGCTGTATCAGGAGATGTGTCGCGTGGTAGGCAAAGTCGTTCTTGAGATGCGCGATTTGGGGCAGGAGCCGAAGCATATCGTCATCGCCGGGGTACTACGCACCGCACTGGCAAACCAGCGGGTGAAACGCAGCGAATTAACCACCCAGGCGATGGAAACCGTCGTTAAAGCGCTGGCCGGTTAAGCCGCCAGCGTTTCGCCAGCTGTTCAACGCCACAGCACAGCAGGTAATAGACCACGCCAGTAAAAATAAAAATAGCCGCCGGGTAGATCTGCACCCGGTTGTTCACCTGGCCTGCCACGGTGGTCAGCTCCGGCACGTTGACAATAAAGGCCAGTGAGGTGTCCTTCAGCAGGCTGATAAAAATCCCCATTAGCGAAGGCAGGGTGTTGCGCAACGCCTGCGGCAGCAAGAGTAACCCCAGCGTTTGCAGCGCGCCAAACCCCTGGGCCTGAGCGGCTTCATATTGTCCCCCAGGCAACGCATTCAGCCCGGCCAGCACGGAGTGCATCACGGCGGCGGCGGTAAACCACGCCAGCGCGAGAGTAACGGTCAGCGCCCCCGGCAGATCGCCTCCGGTGATGAGGGGTAACAGATACCACAGCCAGAAAATGACAAAAATCAGCGGGATGCCGCGGATAATCTCAGCCCACAGGAACAGGGCTTTGCGCAGGCCACCCGGGAAACGCCACGCCAGCCCCGCCAGCGCTATTCCAGCCGGAAACGCCAGCGCCGCGGCACCCAAAGCCATCAGTAGCGTCAACAGCACGCCGCCCGGCTCTCCGGTCGCAGTCCGTCCCCAGAGCAGATAATCCAGGTTATCGGTAATGACAGTAAGTCCGGCTAACATCTCTCTTCACTCCGGGGGGTGATGGCGGCTTTACGGCGCCGTTCGGTTGAAGGTCCCAGTCTGGTCAGCAACACCCCCATCGCCACGCCGGTGAGCAGGTACAGTACCGTGCCGATGCTGTAAGCCTCCAGCGCGTGGGCGTTATAGCTCTCTGTCTGCCGCACCTGGTAGGTGAGCTCCGCAAAGCCGATGCCGCTTGCCAGCGAAGAGAGTTTCATCAGATTGAGGTACTGACCCACCACCGGCTGCCAGGCGTTCGCCAGCCCCTGCGGCAGCAGGATATACCGCAGCAGCGGCCAGGGGGAAAAGCCCTGCGCCAGGGCGGCTTCCCGCTGCCCGGCGGAAACGGCGCGTAGCCCGGCGGTGATCTCCTCTGTCAAAAAGGCCGAGGTAAAGACCCCCAGTCCCCAGGCGGAGCAGAGAAACTCTGGCGTAAACCACCAGACCGGACCCGGCAGCACCGCCCAGGCATGATCGTCCATCACAAAGGTGCGAAACCCCTGCGGCAGCCCGTTCCAGGCGGCGAAATACCAGAACAGCAGCTGCACCAGAAGGGGCGTATTGCGAAACAGCGATACCCACAGGGCGACGATATGCGCGCCGATGCGCCCCCCGGCGAGACGCAATCCCAGAGAGGCGAGAGTAATAAGGCTGGCGACCACCATCCCTGCCAGCGTCACCCACAGGGTGGTGAGAAAACCGGACAAGATCCACTGCAAGGGCTGGCCGGTCAGCACCCCTTCCCAGTCGAGGTTGGGCATCACACCCCTCCCGGATGCAGCGGGTTAAGCACCTTCTGCAGAAAACGCTGGGTGCGCGGATGGGCAGGATGCTGAAAGAACTGTTCCGGCGGAGCCACCTCCAGAATGTGCCCGCCATCGATGAACACCACCCGGTCAGCAATTTCCCGGGCAAACTGCATCTCATGGGTGACGACAATCATGGTGATCCCGCTGTGGGCGAGGGCTTTCATCACCAGCAGGACTTCGCCAATCATCTCCGGATCGAGGGCTGAGGTGGGCTCGTCAAAGAGGATGATCTGCGGCGAGGAGGCAAGGGCCCGGGCGATCGCCACCCGCTGCTGCTGCCCACCGGATAAGGCTTCCGGATAGTAATCGGCTTTATCCGCCATCCCCACCTGCGCCAGCAATCTATCGGCGCGGGTGTCGGCCTCTGCCGAATGCCAGCCATGAACGTGCCTCAGCGCCAGGGCGATGTTTTGTCGGGCCGTCAGATGGCTGTAGAGATTAAACTGCTGGAAGACAAAACCGACCCGGCTGCGCAGCTGGCGCAACGCCTGGCGGGGGAGCTGGCGCGTAGATTTCCCGTCAATCAGGATGTCGCCGGAGGTGAGAGCTTCCAGCTGGTTGATCAGGCGAATCAGCGTCGATTTACCGGAACCCGACGGGCCGAGAATAGCGACCACCTCACCGGGCGTCACGCTGAGGTTGATGCCTTTCAGCACCGGGCGGTCGCCGTAACGTTTCACCACCTCGCAAAAGGTGACGCTGGCCTGTTGCAGATGTGAAAAATCCGCGGCACGGGCCGCGGAGCGAGAGAATAAACCTGACAGCATATTACTGGGCTTCTATTTTAAAGGCGCGAGGCTGCGGGGAGGGCGTCTGTGGACCAAACCAGGCATCGTAGATTTTTGCCGCGTCGCCTGTATTCTCCAGCTTCACCAGCTCATCGTTCACCACCTTTAACAGCGCGGTTTCGCCTTTTTTCACCCCGACGCCAATCTCTTCTTTACTTAGCAGATCCGGGAGGATCTTAAAGTTGGCTTTATCCGGCGCCTGGGCCAGCAGACCCGCCAGAATGGTGCTGTCCTGGGTGATCGCCTGCACGTTGCCGTTGCGCAACGCCGTCAGCGCCAGCGGAATATCGTCATAAGAGAGCACGCGGGACTGCGGGAAACGCTGATGCAGCGCCTGCTCCCCGGTGGTGCCTTTTACCGCCCCGATACGCGCCTTGCTGTAGGCCTCCAGTTTATCCGCGCCCTTGGCCGGAACCAGGAACTGCTGCCCGGTCACGAAATAGGGGGTCGAAAAGTCGATCACCTGCGCCCGTTCCGGGGTGATGGTGATATCCGCCACAATCAGATCCGCTTTCCCGGACTGTAGCAGCGGGATGCGGTTTGCCGGGTTAGTGGCGACCAGCTCCAGTTTTACCCCGAGTGATTTTGCCAGCGCTTTGGCGAAGTCGACGTCATAGCCGACGATCTCATGGCTTTTTGCATCCACCGATCCAAACGGCGGATTGGCATCAAACGTTGCGACTTTCACCACACCCGCCGCCTTAATATCCGCCAGCTGGTCTGCCTGCGCCTGGGTGGAAACCATCCCGACAGCGGCCAGTAAAGCCAGTGCCAGCGTCCGTTTTGTGTGTATTGCCATAGGTTCCTCTGCTTCTGTTTTTATTTTGTCCTCATACGCTCCCATACCCGGCGCAGGTAGCCAAATGCCAATATTGTCTTTGCTTAACGAAAAAAATCATTAGTGAACAGCGCGTTACCCAGCGGTTAAAGCAGCGTTGCTTTTGCGCCTGGCGCAAATCCTCTGCCGGAATCGGCATTTCCATCGCCGACGGATTGCTGTTGTACTGCTTTCAGGTTGAGCACATGAGGAACAGGGCAATGGACAAACTGATGAGTACGTTACGGCGGTTTTTTACCGCACGATCGGAAGAGAACAGCGCGCAGCGTATTATTGAATCCATTCTGCCTGTCGCCAGCCTCTACGGTGTGGATATCGCCAATATTGACCCGGAGTGGTTCCATGACCAAACGCCACGCTGAACACCGTCTGGTGCGGGAAACATACTGGAATGAGGTGTGCATTCTTCACCGCACCCTCTGCCATTCTGGACGCTAACATCCAAAAATCGCCGCAAGTTTTGTCCACGGCTTAGCTTCCTGCTAAGGTCTCTGGCGTCCTTTTCCTGCGCCAGTTAAATGAATGAACAGCAAAAACTATCTACAACGAGGGCTCCTGATTTGGCTCACGCTCTGCCTGCTCAGCAGCGTGCTGCTGTATGCCGAACAGATCCGCCGTCAGTACTGGGCACTCGACCGGGAATTTGCCACGGCGTTTACGGAGATCGGCGCGGTTCTCACCCAGAATGAGTCAGTGCTGCCGCTGTTGAATGGCGATGAAGATCTGACGGCGCTGCGTAAAAAATTCCCGCAAATACTCGACCTGCAAACCACCTCTGGTCGCGCACTCGACGCCGCCCGGGTTGAACCGGTGACGGGCACGCAGTACTGGCTCTACAACCCCTGGCGACAGATCCGGGTGCTGATTGACCCTTCGCCGGTCCTTAACGCCTGGCCCCGCTTTTCCCGCCTCACCCTGAATCTCTCCGGTGAGGTGCAGCCACCGCCAACAGAGGCTTTCTGGCACTGGCAGCGACAGTTTTCTCAGCATACCCAGCCGTTTATTCTGCTGGCCGAGGCCCAACCGGCGTGGCTGAGCGTAGCGCTGCTGCCGTTTGTCCTGCTGTTTGTGGGCTGGGCTATTGTGGTCGCGGCGGGTGGCGTGATCCTCTGGCAGCGTAAGCAGCGCCAGAACGCCGACCAGCGCGCCTGGTACTATCAACATGCCCGGCTCAATACCCTGGGGGAGATCACCGCGGGCATTGTGCATGAGATCAACCAGCCTCTCACAGCGGTGCAGACCTGGATCCAGGGGGCGCAGCGCCAGGTGCGCCAGGATAACCCTGCGGCGGTTGCTCAGGCGCTGGGCTCGGCGCTGGTGCAAACCCAGCGCATTAGCGTGCTGCTGACCCGCTTTCGTGAGCACGTTACCCAGGAGGCTGTCACCTTAGAAGCAGTAGATCTGGCCGAGTGCTGGCGGCATGTCAGTAACCTGCTGGAGCATGAGCGCACCGCCAGTCCTGTTCGTCTTACCCATGATTTCGCCGCCGATGCCCGCACGCTCTGCGCCGACCGGCTGTGGCTGGAGCAGGTGCTGCATAACCTGCTCAGCAACGCTATTCAGGCCCAGCAGGAGCGCGCCGCAGGATGGGTGCATATCCGCAGCCATCGCGAAGGCGAACGCATCCATATAGCGATCACTGACGGTGGCCCGGGCTTTACCCCGGAAGCGCTCCACAACGCCTTTATGCCCTTTTATAGCGGGCGAGAGGGCGGCACGGGGCTGGGAATGACCTTAACGGAGTCGTTGGTCACCCGGATGAATGGCACGCTGGCTCTGGATAATGCCCCGGAGGGCGGGGCCAGGATCAGATTGCAGTTTGCTCACCACGGAGGTCAGGTAAATGGATAACGTCATCTGGTTGATTGATGATGATGCGTCAGTCAGAGAGTCGCTGGTTTTTCTTTTCACCGGTATGAACTGGCATGTGGAGCCTTATGACAGTATTGCTGCGTTTACCGCGGCGCAGGGGGCGGAAAAATCCCTGATCGGCTGTCTGCTACTGGACATGCGCATGCCGGGAAAAGGTGGGCTCGCCTGGCTGGAGGAGGGGGCATGGCCCTGGCCGCTGCTGCCAGTGATCCTCATGACCGGTCATGGCACCATTGATGCCTGCCGCCGCGCGTTTCACAACGGCGTGTTTGAATTTTTCACCAAGCCGCTGGATGCCGACAGGCTGATCGAATCCATTACCGCCGCCCTCACCGAGAGCCAGCGGCGCCTGGGCGTCTGGCAGGAGGCCACGCGGGTCCGAGCGCGGTTTGAACAGCTCACCACCCGGGAGCATGAGGTGCTGCAGGCGCTCATGGAAGGCAGCAGTAATAAAGCGGTCGCCGCCCGGCTGAATCTCTCCCCAAGGACAGTGGAAGCGCACCGGGCGGCGGTGTTCGCCAAGCTGGGCGTCTCAAGTCTGGTGCAGGCCATCCGGGAATATGACAAATTACAATCCGTATAACTACCAGGATCACCGCGTAGTCAACCGAATAACATTTCATCCCACGACTGGATACGCTGCAAGGGTTCCCACTTACAAGAGGATGTGCGATGAAAAAGTTAATGATGGCGGCAGCGTGTGTAGCAGGGATGGTCAGCGTATCGGCGCATGCACAGTCTGTGGCGCAAAAAAATCTCTCCCTGGCCCAGGCGAATGCGTTAGCCAGCGCGGCGATCCAGGCCTGCACAGCAAAAAATTATCAGGTCAGCGTCACGGTGGTGGATCGCGCCGGGGTGGTAAAAGCGGTGCAGCGCACGGATAACGCCGGTCCGCACACCCTGAAAGCCAGCGAAATGAAAGCCTTTACCGCCCTCAGCACCAAAAACGCGTCGGGGAAGGTGATGGAGTCTGCCCAGAGCAACGCGGGCGCGCAGAACCTGCGCGATATCCCGGGCTTGCTGCTGCTGGCAGGAGGAGTACCGGTCAGGGAAGGGGATGAGGTGATTGGCGCCATCGGCATTGGCGGCGCGCCGGGTGGTCATCTGGATGAAGCCTGCGCGCAGCAAGCCATTGATGGCCTGAAGAAGTCGTAAAAACGCCCGGCGGCGCTGCGCTTACGCGGCTCTGAGGGAAGGGTGTTGTAGGCCGGGTAAGCGTAGCGCCACCCGGCATAAAACTAAAAGCCCCGACGCGAGTCCGGGGCTTTTTACATCAGATCTTGCAGGCGTCGCCGCAATCATCATCCGCTACGATCGCCTGGGCTTTTTTATCCGCATCTTCAAGGCGTTCAGCGTTACGTTCTTCGGCTTCGTCCAGCCCGTCAAACACCAGATTGTTGAGATCAATTTCCATCGTTTACCTGCTTTGTTCGGTTTTTGTTCCAGGTCGTATTATAGAGCAAAACAGAGGGAGGAGGCACCCCAGCGCACATAAGGATAATCCTTGCCATACTGATGACTTACCCGGACTCAGGAGGCGTTGTGATCGTCTTATGTAAAACCTGCGGCACGTCTTATGACGCCGACCACGAACCGCAGCACTGTGCCATTTGCGAAGATGAGCGCCAGTATGTACCCGCGACGGGCCAGGAGTGGCTTGATTTTTCCGCCCTGACCCGCACGCACACCAACAAGTGGCAACAGCTCGAACCCGACTTATTGAGCATCAAAACCGTGCCCGCGTTTGCCATCAACCAGCGCGCGATCCTGCTGAGAACCGCGCAGGGTAATGTGCTGTGGGACTGTATCGCCAATCTCGATCCCGCCACCCGGGCGCTGGTGACCGCGCTGGGCGGTATCGACGCCATCGCCATCTCGCACCCGCACTACTACACCACCATGCAGGACTGGGCAGCGGCCTTTAACGCCCCGGTATACCTGCACGCCAGGGATCGGCAGTGGGTGATGAGGAGCAGCCCGGCGCTGCGCTTCTGGGAGGGCGATTCGCTGGAGATCGTCCCTGACGTGACGCTGCACCGACTGGGCGGCCATTTTGCCGGCGGGACGGTGCTGCACTGGCACCGCGACGGCGGTATTCTGCTGGCCGGGGATATTCTGCAGGTCACGCCGGGCAAAGATGGGGTGTCGTTTATGTGGAGCTACCCGAACATGCTGCCGCTCCCGGCAGGCGTCGTGGCTGAGATCGCCGCCAGGCTGGAAAAGGTTTCCTTCGAACGCCTCTACGGCGCCTTTGAAGGCCAGAACATTTCCGCGAACGCGCGGGAGATTGTCATGCGGTCGGTCCAGAAATATATTGCTTGTCTGAAGTCGTGACCGGTGGGTAAACTCAAAAAACCGTGATCTCGATCATGCCTGTAACAATCACAAAAAAATGAGACATTGCTATGCAACATATCATTGAAGGTTTTCTCAGCTTTCAAAAAGAAATTTTTCCGCAACGTAAAGACCTTTTCCGCAGTCTGGCGTCCAGCCAGAATCCCAAAGCGCTGTTCATCTCCTGTTCTGACAGCCGCCTGGTGCCGGAGTTAGTAACCCAGCAGGAGCCGGGACAGCTCTTTGTCATTCGCAATGCTGGCAACATCGTTCCGCCTTTCGGGCCGGAGCCGGGCGGTGTATCCGCCACCATCGAATATGCGGTGGTCGCCCTGGGCGTGACCGATATCGTGATCTGCGGTCACTCTAACTGTGGCGCGATGAAGGCGATTGCCGACAACGCCAACCTCGAGCCGATGCCTGCCGTCTCTCACTGGCTGCGCTACTCCGATGCGGCAAAAGCGGTGGTGGAAAAGAAAACCTGGGAGACCCCGACCGACAAGGTCAACGCCATGGTGCAGGAGAACGTCTTCGCCCAGCTGAGCAATATCAAAACCCATCCGTCTGTGGCGGTTGGCCTGCGTAACAACGCCATTCGCCTGCACGGCTGGGTGTACGATATCGAAAGCGGCGAAATTCGCGCCCTGGATAAAGAGACGAAAACCTTCGTTTCGCTGTCCGAAAATCCTGGCGTTTACTTCGAGTAACACGCCGCATTCAGGGCGGGCGATCCCGCCCTGATTCTGTTTACGGTAGCGCCTCAAGTTTCAGACCCGCGCGCTTCGCCGTTTCCGGCAGCAGATCCGCCGCCGTGACATACCCGTCCGGATCCAGACAGCGGTTTGCCGCTCTCGCCTGTTGCAGGATCTCTTCATCCCAGTAGACGCGCTTACGCTGATCGCCCTCGGTGGTCAGAATGCACTCCATGTCGCCCTCCAACGCGCGATAACGCCGCCAGCTGTTGGCCGGAACCGAAATGACCGAACGCTCAGGGGCGACAATGCTCACCTCTTCGCCCTCTTTATTCCAGGTCACCTCCAGCGTCCCTTTAAAGACCATGATCACCTGCACGTCCGGGCAGAGGTGGCGACCCACCACATGCTCCGCGGCCAGGCGCAGCCACTCAACGGAAAAACCGTGCGGGTTAACGATAGCTGGCGCGGCGTGTTTATCCTGGCTGATACCAAAGCCGATCGCCGGGGCGATCTCGCCGCCGTGGCCGGGCAGGACCGAATCGAGTAACCCCGCCGCCGACCAGCGCCGATCGTCCCCGGTCACCGCCCGCTGGCGCATCTCCTCCACGGAGTAGTGGTGCAGGGCGGCGATCTCTTCTGCAGGCAATGGCGCCAGCAGTCCTGCCGGTTCCGGAAGGGTATCGCCCGCATTCACGTCGATAAGCATGTTGTCTTTGCTCAGATAGAGGCCATACTCGCTGGCCGCGTTCAGAATCGACGGATGCCAGATAATTCCCCCCGTGTTATTTCCCCCAAGCACCGTGTAGACCATGCCGCAGGTCTCTTCTTTACTGACATTGGTAAAGCCGCGGAAGATCCAGGTGGGAATGGAAAGAATGGCCGGGGCGCTGAACTCGGCTTCATTTTCGCCGTTGGCTCCCCAGCGAAAACGCCACGTGCCCTCGTGAATCAAGAACACTTTGGCGGTGAAATGCAGATGCAGGTTATTGGTCACCCCTTTTGGCATCGCCGCGGCGCCGATATTAAAGCCGTGCGGCTCCGGGATATTGACCACCTGAGCGGAGGACTGGGTCACGCCCGGGCCAATAAACGAATAGTTCTGTTTCAGGTGAGAGCCGGGGAGCTTGCAGTCGATAAACGCAAGATTGCAGGACACCATATCTTCAGGGGCAACCAGACGGCTGCGGGCCAGTTCGGGGCTAATGTGACGTGCTTTCATCTTTTCTCCTGTTAATAACCTGATGCGCCGGTAGTGGGGAGTGCATTGCCCCGCGCCAGGGCGATGGCTTCGCGTGAGGCGCGGCCAAGTTGCATGACATCGTTCGCCGGGGTGACAAACTGGAAACCTTCGCTAATGCGCCGGGCGGCAGCCTCACCCGAGGTGCAAAAGATCCCGGCGATTTTATTCCACTGACGACACCGGCTGACGACCCGCTCGATGGCGGCCAGCATCTCAGGGTGACGGGATTCGGCGCTGGCGCTGCCGGTCAGGGTCAACGACAGATCGTTCGGGCCGATGAAGACCCCATCCAGTCCGTCGGTGGCAAGGATGGCATCCAGGTTCGCCAGCCCGTCACGGGTTTCGATCATCGCCAGGGTCAATATTTCGTCGTTGGCGTGCTGTGGATAATCCGCGCCACCGTAGAGCAGCCCCCGGGCAGGGCCAAAGGAGCGGTTGCCCAGCGGCGGATAGCGGCAGGCGGCCACAAAACGGCGAGCCTCTTCGGCCGTGGAGATCATCGGGCAGATAATGCCGTAGGCACCCGCATCCAGCATGCGCATGATCTGCGCCGGATCGTTATCCTGCACCCGCACCAGCGGCACCGCCGGGGTAGCGGAGAGGGCCTGCAGCATGGAGAGCGCGCTGCCGAAGTCAATCATGCCGTGCTGAAGATCGACGGTGACCGCATCGAAACCCTGATGGCCGGCGAGCTCCGCGCTGTAGCCCGACGGGATGGCCAGCCAGCCGTTAATCATGGCGCTGCCGTCGGGCATTGCCTTGAGTCTGTTTTTACGCATCTAAACACTCCTGGATCCAGTGACGTAGCGGGTGAGCAACCTCATCCGGCGCTTCCAGCAGGGTGAAATGTCCGGCTGAGGCGAGGGTGACAAGCGTCGCCTGAGGCGCACTCTCAATAACCCGCTGGTGGTGAGACGGCGTGCAGATGGGATCGTGCAGGCCGTTGATAACAACGATGGGGCAGGCGAGGGCCGGGAGCGCCCCGCGATTGTCCCGCCGGGTAATAGCGATTTCAGTCTGCGTCGCCAGGGTGTCGGGCCCGCACTCCCCGGCCATCTGGCAAATCAGATCGTGCAGGGCGGCATCCTGCGTGCGCGTTGGGGCAACGTATTTCGGCCACAGGCTGGCGGAGAGCCAACTCATTACACCCTGCTGTCGCGCCACGCGCACCGCCTCGCGTCGGGAAGCCGCATTTTCTGGCGCATCGGCAAGGGGATTGACCGACAGCAGCGCCAGCCCGGCGATACGCTGTGGCGCGTCGGCGACCATCTGCAGGGCCACAATCGCCCCCAGCGAAAAGCCAGCCAGCAGGAAGCGCGGCGGCAGTTCGCGCAGCAGGTTTCGCGAGGCGTCTGCCGCCGACGTCGCGTCGGTCAGCGTAATGCAGAGCACGTCAGAGAGGTTGAGCCTGTCAAGCAGCGGCTGCCAGAGACGCGCGTTACAGAGCGTGCCGCTAATCAGCACCAGCGGCAGGGCGTGATTATCCACAATCTTACTCCTCAGGTTGCGGTCCAGCCGCCGTCGACCATCAGCGCGCTGCCGGTGATCATCGCTGCGGCGCCGGAGGCCAGGAACACCACCGGACCCATCACATCTTCGACGGTACCGGTGCGTCCGAGCTTGATATTCTCCAGCACGTAGTGGCGAAAGGCCGGGTCGGCCAGCGACGATGCGGTCAGCGCCGTCTCAATAAAGGTCGGGCAGAGGGTATTAACCCGGATCCCCGCCTCGCCAAGCTCCAGCGCCATGGCTTTGGTTAACCCTTCCAGCGCAAATTTCGACGCGCAGTAGACGCTGCGCTTAGGGCCGCCGACATGCCCCATCTGGGAGGAGATGTGGATGATCGAGCCTGCTATTCGCTCCTCACGCATCCGGGCGGCGATCCGCTGGCTGACAAAAAAGGTCGCCCGCAGGTTGAGCGCCATCACCGCATCAAAGTTCGCCTCGCTGACCGTCAGAAACGGTTCGTGGCGAGCCAGCCCGGCGCTGTTGACCAGAATGTCGAAGGCGGGCAGGGCTTCGGTGACGGCCTCCACCTGGGCGACATCGGTGATATCCAGCACCACCGGACGCAGCAGCAGCCCGCGTTCGGCGGCGAGGGTGGCAGCCGCATCCAGCGCCTGGCGATCCCTGGCGGCAATCCACACCTCTGCGCCACTCTGCGCCAGGGCGACAGCGCAGGCGAATCCCAGCCCGCGGGAGCCGCCCGTCACCAGGGCTCGCTTTCCCTGCAGGCCGAAGGAGGGCATCTCAGGAAACGCCATGACTTACACCTTCTCTCTGATCGGCGCCGGGGTGGCGTAAGGCACCTCCACCTGGCCGTAGCGGCGGACGCGGATATTGGCCTGCTCAGCATGTCCGGCGAAGCCTTCCAGCAGCGAGAGGCGCGAGCAGTAGCTGCCGATCTCGGTGGTGGCTTCATCGCTGAGGACTTTCTGCCAGGTGCAGGTTTTCATGAATTTCCCCACCCACAGGCCGCCGGTGTAACGCGCCGCTTTTTGCGTGGGCAGCGTGTGGTTGGTGCCGATCACCTTATCGCCATAGGCAACGTTGGTGCGCGGGCCGAGGAACAGAGCGCCGAAGTTAGTCATGTTGGCCAGGAACCAGTCGTCCCGGGCGGTCATGACCTGAACATGCTCAGAGGCGATGCGGTCGGCTTCCGCGAGCATCTCTTCGTAGCTGTCGCAGACGATGATCTCCCCATAATCGCGCCACGCCTGGCGGGCGATATCAGCGGTGGGCAGTTTTTCCAGCAGACGATCGATCTCGCGCAGCGTCTCTTTGGCAAGGGCCATCGAGTTGGTCAGCAGAATGGCAGGCGTGGTCACACCATGCTCGGCCTGTCCCAGCAGGTCGGTAGCACACATTTCGGCGTCAACGGTGTCGTCGGCAATGACCAGCGTCTCCGTCGGACCGGCAAAGAGGTCAATCCCGACCCGGCCAAAGAGCTGGCGTTTGGCCTCCGCCACAAAAGCGTTACCAGGCCCGACCAGCATATCGACCGGCGAGAGCGAATCGGTGCCCAGCGCCATCGCGCCGATGGCCTGAATCCCTCCCAGCGCATAAATTTCCGTGGCGCCGGCCATTTTTTGCGCCGCGACGATTGCGGGTGCCGGTTCGCCGCCGAACGGCGGCGCGCAGCTCACGATGCGGGAACAGCCCGCCACGTTGGCGGTGATAATCGACATATGCGCTGAGGCCAGCAGGGGATATTTCCCGCCCGGGACATAACACCCCACCGCATTGATGGGAATGTTTTTATGCCCGAGAATCACCCCCGGACGGGTTTCAATTTCCAGATCCCGCAGACATTCTTTTTGAGCGCGGGCGAAATTAAAGACCTGCTCCTGCGCAAATTCGATATCGTGAATATCCTGGCGGCTTAATTTATTGATACAGGCATTAATTTCCGCGTCGCTCAGGCGATAATCCTGACGGTCATAGCGATCAAACTTAATGGATAATTCGCGGATGGCTTTATTACCGCGTTTTTCAATATCCGCCAGGATTAGCTCTACCGTTTCCCTTATTTGACGCTGCGCATCCTGACGTTCCTGAACCGGTTTACTGGTTTTAAGCATATAAGCCACAATCTCTTCCTCGCATAATTAAGATGACAACTATCCTCCCGGCGGGCCGGGATAAATGTTTGGGTGATAAATATTACTGGTCGCGCGCGGGCGCGAGTGGGGCGTTAAGGGATAATTCCGCAGACGGCGGCGTTTTACGGCTATTCACCCAGCGCACGGAGAGCGGGGTGGCAATGGCCGCGATAACCGACAGGGCAGCAATAAAGAGATAGCCGGACGACAGATTAATGTGCTGCATCATCACGCCCATGATCACCGGCCCGGCAAACATGCCGCAGGAGTAAATGGTCTGGAACAGACCCATGCGCGTGGACTGCTCATCAGAGGTGGTATTGACCACGCTCAGGGACATAAAGGCCGCGAACGCCATCCCGAAGGAGAAGCCCGCCAGCGCCTGTAACAGATAGATGACATACATATTGCTGGTGAAGGGGATGCCTAAGGTCGACACCACCTGTAGGACAATGCCCAGCACCGCCGTCTTCATCAGCCCAAGGCGCTGATAAAAGAGGCTGCTGCAAAGGGCGATGGCGAGAGCGTAGAAGATCAGATGGATGTTACTCAGCAGGGTTAAGATCCCGGCACGCCCGCCTAACTGCTCGGCATAGATCGGCGTCAGCGTATCGCGGGTAGCAAAAGGCACCAGGATGACGAGGGTCGCCAGAATACCAATCAGCCACACCGAACGATCGGCCAGTTGCAGGCGGGCACCGGCGATACAGGCTTTCAGCGTCGGGGCTTTGACCGGATCGTGTACATCCTGGATGCGGGTGGTGAGAAGCAGCGCCACCAGCGCCGAGACGCAGGAGACGAAAAATGCGATGTTGTTCTCAAAATAGTGAATCAACAGGCCCCCGATGCAGTTGCCGAGAAACACCCCCAGCGGCCCCGCCAGCGCCAGAAAGGCCACCGCAGCAGGGGCATCTTTGCGGTCAAAATAGCGAATAAAGAGAATGTTGTAGAGCACCCAGGTGGCAGCGGTGACCCCGTCAGCCGCCTTCGCCAGATAGAGGGTGAGGGCGTTAGGCTCCAGCCACGCCAGCGGCCAGGCGATAATCGGCAGGACCAGCGCCCCCTGGATAAAGATTTTTCGACTCTTCACCACATCGGAAACAATCCCCAGTGGAAAGCGGATCAGCAGCGTGGCGAGGCCGCTGGCCCCCATGATGATCCCCATCACCTGCGGCTCCATCCCCTGGTTGATCATCATCGGGGCCAGGAACGCATCAATGCTGTGAATACAGATAAAAAACAACACGCTGATGATAAAAAAGAGCCGGGCTTCGGGTCGGCGTAACAGTGCTCGAAACATGGTTGTGAACCTCTTAAAACGTAATGGGTTAAAACCAGTCAAGTACAACGTTTACCGGCTCAATCCCTTTGGATACTGACCAGGCTGCCCGGTACAATTGACGGCGTGAATATTGCTCTGCATACGTATTCAAAAATTGAAGTTACGAAAAGGTTTCAGATTTGTAAAGGTAGTTTATCACCATTGTGAAAAAAATAATTTAGGCTGTTGCATACGCATGCAAACATGGTGTAAGTATAAAAAGTACCCGCTTCCTGCGGCGCGGTGACAGGGAATAGCCCTGCCACAAGTGCCGATGAGGGGAGTCACAGGGATAAGGAACTCACGGTAATGAAACGTAAGACTTTTACAGCGGTGACCTCTCAACAGGTGGCGCAGCTGGCGGGAGTATCACAATCGGCGGTGTCCCGCACCTTCACGCCGGGGGCGAGCATCTCACCGGCAACGCGTGAGAAGGTGCTCAAGGCGGCGCGTGAGCTGGGCTATCGGCCTAACGCCATCGCCCGCTCGCTTAACACGGCCCGCTCACGGATCATCGGCGTGGTGATCTCCTATTTTGATAACCAGTTTTATCCCCAGGTGCTTGAGGCGCTGGCGCAAAAGCTGGACACCCTTAACTATCACCTGCTGCTGTTTGTCGGCGATCGCGACGGGAACGTTGACCGGATTTTCGACCAGATCATGCAGTATCGGGTAGACGGCATTGTGCTGGCTTCGGTCACCCTGTCGCTTGACCTCTCCCAGGAGTGCCTTGCCGCCGGGATCCCGGTGGTGCTGTTTAACCGCAGCGAAGAGAGCGGAATGGCGTCGAGCGTCAACAGCAATAACGAGGCGGCATCCCGCCAGATTGCCGAATTTTTACTGGCGGCAGGACATAAACGCTTTGCCTACGTAGGAGGGGTGGCGGACTCGTCCGTCAACATCGCCCGTCAGCGCGGGTATTTGCAGGCTTTGCAGGAGCAGGGCATTGAGGATGTCCGGGTGGTGAACGGCAATTACGATGCCCAGGAGACGGCCCGAGCGGCCTATGCGCTCTTCTCCGCATCCCCCGCGCCGGACGCCATTTTTGTCGCCAATGACCATATGGCGGTGATCGTCATGGATGTGGCGCGCTACGAGTTTGGCCTGCGCATCCCGGAAGATGTCTCCATTGTGGGATATGACGACATCGGCCCCTCCGGCTGGGCTTCCTATGCATTAACCTCCGCGTCACAGCCCGTCGAGGCGATGGTCAGCGCCACGGTGGAACTCCTGATGAAGCAGATCGACAGCGGTACGATCGAGCCTGAACAAATTACCGTGCCGGGAAAACTGGTGGTACGCCACTCCGCACGCCGACCGCATGCGGGGGCTATCGACGCCGAGGGTTATTACATGTTCCAGACGCAGGAGGACAAATGAGCAGATTGCCGGGCTTCAGCCCTCAGTTCGATTCCATCCAACAGTTTATTCTCACCCTGACGCATGTGGTCTGGGAACAAAAGGATATCGGCCAGCTTGCCGACTTCTACGCTACGCCGGTGGTCTTTATCACCCCGGAAAAACAGCTGACCGATCTGCCGCAGTTTATGCGCCTGACCCTGGAGGCGATGCACAGCTTTCCCCAGCGCACCGTGCTGACCGAGGACATTCTGGCGACCGAGAATCCCGGTAATGAGTACTACGCCGCCCAGCGTACCATCGCCTGCATTCGCCATATGGGCGAAGGCTTCTTCGGCGCACCCAGCGGCAAAACCCTCTGGGTGCGCACCTGGGCCGACCGTATCTGTGCCGACGGCGCGGTGCGCCAGGAGTGGCTTTTGCAGGACAGAGCGGCGATTGTCGCTCAGCTCGGACTTAACGTGCAGGAATTTGCGCGCAATCTGGCGGGCATGCAGGAGCAGCTGGGTATTCCCCGGGCAACCGCCGAAACGCTGGACGCCCGCTGGTCGGGTGGCCCGGAGGGGGATGATGTCGAAGGGCCGATTGCCGGGGTAGTGGAGCGCTATCTCACCATGTGGGCGGGCGGGAACAGCGGCACCGTGCCGGGTCTGTATCATCCTGCCGCCACGCTCTATGCGCCGGGCCACTGCAGCGGCACGGGAGAGCAGGAGATTGCCGCGCTACTGTCGGGATACCGCGCCTCCTTTGCCGACAGCGAAGTGCAGCTGCACCACCTTATCGTGCGCCGGGACCCTGGCGAGCCGGTGCGCATTTCGCTGCGCTGGTCGCTCCTCACCTGGCACGACGGGTATGGCAAGTTTGGCGTGCCGACCCGTAAACCGGTATCGATCACTGGTATCAGTCAGCTTGAATTACGCGATGGTTTAATTATTCGCGAATATCTTGGTATTGATGAATTAGCTATCTGGTCGCAAATCGTGAATTAACCGGAGGTCCGCCTCCGCTATATTTCTTACCTGAACGATTTTGAATCCGCCGCAATAAATATTGCGGCTCCATTCTCCATCCATTCCGGGTGCGGGATCGTATTGTCTGAAAACAGAAGCAGGGGTTTATATGTCTTCAACTGAAGCAACAAATAAAGCACCAGCCGTACCTGAAAAAAATAATAAGCTCACCCGTGATGAACCGGTATTACAGGTTGAGCGTCGCGACTTTATTGATTTAGTGCCGGAGAAACGTCCGCGGGCGCAATCATTACGTGGGTTCGATGAGTGTTATACCGATATTGTCGATTATATTGTCCGCTGCACCCATAAAATATGGGATGAACGCGACGTGGGGTTAATTTACACCCACTATACGCACAACTGCGTCTTATATAACGCGCTGGGTACTCTCTATACCCGCGAGCAGGTAGTGCAGGATACGCTGCAACGCCTGGTGGCTTTTCCGGAGCGCCGCGGCATGGCGACCCAGGTGATCTGGAACGGTAACGACGTGGACGGTTTTTACACCTCGCACCTGGTGACCGGCAGCGGGCGGCATACCCAGTTCAGCCACCTCGGCAAACCGACTAACCGAACGTTCGTCACCCGCACCGTGGCCGACTGCATGATCCACGAGAACAAGATCTATCGCGAGTGGGTGGTGAGCGACAACATGTCGCTGATGAAGCAGCTGGGACTGAACACCGATGAAATCGCCTTCAACATGGCGAAAGAGCAGTTCGACAAGGGCTTTCGCGTTACCGATATCGGTGAAAACGGCCGCATGCTGGGGCAGTATCCGCCGGAGATGGTCTGCGATGTCTCCATCGCCCATACCGACACCGAAGAGCAGTGCCTGCGCTGGATGCACGAAATCTATAACCGCCGGATGCTCGGCAAGATCAAAGAGGTCTACGCGCCGAACGTTCAGTGGCACGGCCCGCTGATGAAAGAGCTGTACGGCACGGCATCGGTGACGCACCAGACTCTGGCCCTGATCGGCATGATCCCTGACGGCGCCTGGCTGCCGCAGCACATCTGCTCCAACCCGTGCGACGAAGGCGGCACGAAAGTAGCGATACGCTGGATCATCGAGGGCCACCACCTGGGCTACGGCAAGCTGGGTAAACCGACCGGTAAACGTCTGTTCGTGATGGGGATGTCTCACTACCACATTATCAACGGCAAAATTGTCGACGAGTGGGTGCTTTACGATCACCTGGCGCTGCTGGCACAAATCAAACTGGGTCAAATGGAGGAAGCATAATGTCTGTACAGTCAATTGTTGACCAGGTGAGCTGGATCAAACGTCCCCAGGGGCAGGATGCGCAGGCCGACAAATCGTTAACCGACACGGTCGGTGGCATTATTGCGCGGGTAAAAGACGAGGGCGACGCGGCCCTGAGAGATTTCTCGCGGCAGTTTGATAAGGTGGTGCCCGCGCAGTTTGAAGTCACGGCCCAGGAGATTGAGACCGCGCTGCGCGAGATGGACCCGCAGACCCGCCGCGACAGCGAGTTTGCCATCGCCCAGGTCAGGCGCTTTGCCGAGGCCCAGCTTGCCACCATGCAGCCGCTGGAGGTGGAAACCCTGCCTGGCGTGCATCTGGGGCACCGCATTATTCCGGTTCAGACGGTAGGGTGTTATGTGCCGGGGGGCCGCTATCCGATCCTCTCCGCGCCGGTGATGTCCATCGTGCCCGCCACGGTTGCCGGGTGCGAGCAGATTATCGCCTGTCTGCCGCCCGCGGCGCACCCGTCGATGATTGCGGTCTGTCACCTGGCCGGGGCGCACCGGATCTTTAAAATTGGCGGTGCTCAGGCGGTGGCGGCCATGGCCTGGGGAACGGAGAGCGTACCGGCGGTGGATAAAATTGTCGGACCGGGCAACGCCTTTGTGAACGAGGCCAAGCGCCAGGTGTTTGGCAAAGTGGGGATTGACGCTCTGGCGGGGCCGAGCGAGATCTTCACCGTCGCCGACGACAGCGCTGATGCGCGCATTATTGCCGCCGATCTGCTGGCGCAGGCCGAGCATGATGTTCACACCCGCGTCGGGCTGGCGACCACCAGCCGGGCGATCGCCGAGGGGGTGCTGTCAGAAATTGAGCGCCAGCTGATGACGCTGCCTACCGCCGCCACCGCGGGCGAAGCCTGGCGTCGTCAGGGTGAAATCGTGGTCTGCGACAGCGAAGAGCAGTTGATCGCCTTTGCGGATCATATGGCGACCGAGCATCTGCAGGTCCATACCCGCGACCCGCACAGCACGGCAGCGAAAATCCGCAATTACGGCTCGCTGTTTATCGGTCAGAACGCCAGCGTGGTCTTCTCGGACAAATGTTGCGGCACCAACCACACCCTGCCAACCATGGCGGCGGCACGTTACACCGGCGGGCTGTGGGTGGGAGCTTACGTTAAAATCTGTACCCATCAGTGGATCGACGAGCAGGGCATCGCGGCGATTGCGGAACCGGCCATTCGCCAGAGCCGTACCGAGGGGATGCAGGGGCACCGTCGCGCCGCGGAGATCCGTCTGCATCCGGAAGCGCTGGATGCCATCACCTCCGGACTGCGGGACTGATTGCAACGGGAGACCAGCGCGTTGCGCTGGCCTCCGGCATGACTGTGAAGAGGACGATATGCAAAAGAGTCGGTTGATTCCTCCCCGGGATGCCCCCGAAGAGATAGCCCGGCGGCTGGCGATCATTGCCGGGCAGCCGCAGCTGAACGCAATCCTCGGCATCAACCCGGAGGCGCAGGCCCAGGCGCACCTCTGCCAGTCGCAGCGGCGTCGCGGCCAGACGTTGGGGCCGCTGCACGGCGTGCCGCTGGTGGTCAAAGATAATATCGCCTGCGCCGGACTGCCGGTAACGGCAGGGTGTCAGGCCCTGGCCGCGCTTCGGTCCACAGGGGATGCGCTGGTGGTGCGCCGTCTGCGGGCTGCCGGGGCGATTATTCTGGCCCGGGCCAATATGTCTGAGTTTGCTTTCGACGTCCGCTCCCGCAGCTCGCTTGGCGGCGATGTGCATCACCCGCTGTTTTTGGGCATTACGGCAGGCGGCTCCAGCGGCGGCAGCGCGGCGGCGGTGGCGGCAGGAATGGCGGAGGGGGCGCTGGGTACTGATACCGGCGGCTCGATCCGCATCCCGTGCAGCTATACCGGGCTGGTGGGGGTAAGACCGCGGGTGCGCAGGGGGCAGATGGAGGGCATCGCGCCGCTCTCCCTCAGTAAAGACACGGTGGGGCCGATGGTACATAGCGTGCAGGATGCGGCCCTGCTGCACTGGATTATCCACGGCCAGACGCCACGGACCCTTGAATCCGTTTCGCTGAAAGGGGTGCGTTTTGGGGTGATTCGCAGCCTGGAAGGGAGCGATTCGCACCAGGGAGAGGTATGGCATGCCGCCCTCGCGCAGCTTGCGCGTCACGGCGCAACGCTTACGGAGATCGATCTGCCGATACTGCACGACGTGGAGAGAGCAATCTGCCTGAGCCTGTTCGAATTTCGCGTGGGGTTCGATGCCTGGTTAAAGCAGCATCCGGGGGCGCCGACGGATCTGCATACCATTGTGGCATCCGGGCAATTTTTGCCGGAGTTTTTACCGCTCCTGACCCAGATGCTCGCCTGCGACAAACTGAAAACCCCGGCGTGGCGCGCCGGAAGAGAGCTGCGGCGTCGGTTGCGCCACACCCTTGGTCAGGTAGCAGAGCAGGCGGGGGTCGATGCTTACCTCTACCCAACGGTGTGCCGTATACCCGACAGCCTGGAGAAGATGCCGCCCGGATGTGCACCTGAGCTGGCGGCCATCAGCAGTTTCGCCGCTATCACGCTTCCTTGCGGCAGAACGCGCAGCGGCTTTCCTGTGGGGCTGGAAATTCTCTCTCCCGCAGCCGATGAATCGCCGCTGCTGGCGTTGGCCGCCGCCTGCGAAACCGCCTTTACTCCGCCATAAGCGGCAACCGCCTGCGTACGCGGGAGGCGGGCTGAACGGCGGCTTTCGCCATCGCTTCGCCGATCTCCGCGCAGGCCACCAGACCCTGGACAAAGGGGCGATCGTGCATCAGATAGGGCAGGGCGCCGAAGGCGATGCGCCCGCGCAGGTACTCCGGTGCCAGCAGGGTGTAATCGTCGCCGACGTCGGGGATATCTTCTCCTGCAGAGACAAGCTGTTCGCGCAGGGACGGAAACGGCAGGTCTTTGCTTTTCAGCGCTTTCTGCCCGCGGGCGTCGATAAAGGTATCAAAGATCCAGCGTTTACCCTCGGCGTGAATGACCGTCCGGTTCCCTTCTGCGGTCAGTTCATACTCGTTGCCCAGCGCCTCGATGCTGATGATACCCGCCTCGCGCAGGGCCAGCAGTCGGCGCACCGACCGTGAAGGGATCGCCGCATAATTGTCGATAAACACCCGCGCCAGCCCCGTTTTAAAGCGTTCTCTGTCGGTCTCATCCAGGTAGGGCACAATCTTTTCTACGGCCTCATGCAGCCGCAACACGGTGTAGCGCCACGGCAACGTGCGGTGGTCCCGCTTGTTGCGCTCCACTTCATCCAGGTTAGAGACCGCCCAGCGGAACGGGCCATGCTTCTGGCGATCGGCAAACCAGGCGTCGCGGATGCTGTCGGCGGTGAGGGTGTCCAGGGCGATCGCCTTGCTCCACTGCGGGTCAGCCTGCGTCAGCTCTTCAATCATCAGCATAAATACCCGGTCGAGCAGGCCGGTGGTGCCCTGCTGGATCGCCGCCTCGATGGCCGTTTCCGTGACCACGGTTAACGGCTCGTAAGGGATAGGACAGTAGAAATCGGCTTCGGGCAGGATGCCAGAGCGGGACATCAGCACAATCTTCAGCGCCTCGCTCTTCTCATCGAGCCGGTAGTGGATCTGCTCGTCATCGGTCTCAATGAATTTGCCATGCTGTGCGGCGACGGCCATTGCCGCGTCCAGCCCGCTCAGGGAGGTACCTAAAATGCCCACCTTGCCCGCGCCGATGCTGGCCTCCATCAGCCCGGACCAGGGGCTCGGGAAGAAGTCGCGTGAAGAGGTATCTTCGTCCGGCCAGACGTGGCCGGTGGCGATCACCGCCAGATCGAACTGGTCAGGAGTGAGTTTGCCGTCGGTCCAGATGCTCACCCCCTCGGCGCTGGCCAGCAGATCGCTCACCTGGCAGGACTCCTGGACAGTGATCTCGAAGCCCTGTTTTCGTGCCTGCGCGATGAGCGTCTGGAACTGGTCACGGAAATACTGGCCCAGCAGAATACGCGGCAGGAACTGTCGGTCGTGCAGGGTAGATTTCTGCACGCCGTAGCGCGCAAGATGCGCCTCACTCTGGGTGCGCAGCCACGCGAGGTAGGTGGAGAAAAGGGGCGGGATCTCAATGCTGGCGATATTGGCCAGCATCATGCGCGAGTTATCTTCATCGCTATAGGGCATCCCGACGCCGGCCTCTTCAGCCTGTTCATAAACGGTGACGGAAAGCGGTGTATTCAGTTTCAGAAGAGAAAAGAGGGTATAGATCCCTGTGGGACCTGCTCCGACAATGGCAATTTTTTTCATTGTGTTTACCTGCTGTTTTTTTTACCGAATCCATGGGGAAAATGCTATGCAGGTTAAGTGTGGTAGAAAACGGGTGATGAGCAACTCAGAAACGAAGCGAAAGTGATAAATCAGAGAAGAAGAGGGATTGCACCATTTCAGAACTGAAATGGTGCGTCCGAGTGGACTCGAACCACCGACCCCCACCATGTCAAGGTGGTGCTCTAACCAACTGAGCTACGGACGCAGAATGGTGCGTTCAATTGGACTCGAACCAACGACCCCCACCATGTCAAGGTGGTGCTCTAACCAACTGAGCTATGAACGCATTGTTGTGTGTGACAACGGGGACGGATATTAGCGGCAGTGGTCGCATGAGGCAAGAGGCAAACCGCAATTTTCTTTCAGATTTCACACGATTGCTCTATTCCCGCGCAAAATGAAGAGAAAGTAGCCGCCCGCAGGCGGCTGGCGGGTGATTAACGCGCAGCGCGTTGCAAAATTACGCTGGATGGCTGGCGCTGTAAAAAACGCATGCGCAGCATCATCATAACGGCGGCGGAGGTCAGACCGATGATAAAGCCCATCCAGAAACCGGCCGGGCCCATACGATCCACCACCAGATCGGTGAGCGCCAGAATATAGCCGCTCGGCAGACCCAGCACCCAGTAGGCGATAAAGGTGATAAAGAAGATCGAACGCGTATCTTTATAACCTCGAAGCACGCCGCTGCCGATCACCTGGATTGAATCGGAGAGCTGGTACACGGCCGCGAGCAGCATCAGATGGGAGGCCAGCAGCACCACTTCCGGGTTGTCGTTATAGAGCAGGGCGATCTGCTCGCGCAGCGTGACGGTGAACAGCGCCGTGCAGACGGCCATGCACATGCCTACGCCAATGCCGGTCCGGGCTGCGATTTGCGCATCCAGCGTGGAGCCCTGTCCGAGGCGATAACCGACGCGAATGGTTACCGCGGCAGCAAGCGACAGCGGCAGGACGAACATCAGCGAGCTGAAGTTAAGGGCGATCTGGTGCCCGGCCACATCCACAATCCCCAGCGGGGAGACGAGCAGGGCGACCACCGCGAACAGCGTCACTTCGAAGAAGAGCGCCAGCGCGATAGGCAGGCCCAGCTGCACCAGCCGTTTGACCACCTCCATGTCCGGCTGGCTGAAACCCGCTTTGCTACGGATATCACGCATGGAGCGGGCACGCTTCACATAGGAGAGCATGCCGAAGAACATCACCCAGTAGACTACCGCCGTGGCAACGCCGCAGCCGATGCCGCCCAGTTCAGGCATGCCGAAATGACCGTAAATAAAGATGTAGTTCACCGGGATATTGACCAGCAGGCCGATAAAGCCCAGCACCATGCCCGGTTTGGTCTTCGCCAGACCTTCACGCTGATTACGCATCACCTGGAAGAATAAATAACCCGGCGTCCCCCAGAGAAGGGCGCGTAAATAGCCGACGGCTTTATCCGCCAGGGCCGGGTCAATATTGCGCATGGCGTGAATAATATAGCCCGCGTTCCAAAGCACCAGCATGATCAACACCGAGACCAGACCGGCCAGCCAGAAGCCCTGACGGATCTGATGGGCGATACGATCCCGCCGCCCGGAGCCGTTAAGCTGAGCAATCACTGGCGTCAAGGCCAGCAGGAGGCCGTGGCCGAAGAGAATAGCCGGTAGCCAGATAGAGGTCCCGATGGCTACCGCGGCCATATCGGTGGCGCTGTAGCCACCCGCCATAACTGTATCGACGAACCCCATTGAGGTCTGGGCGATTTGCGCGAGTATCACCGGGATTGCCAGAGCTAATAACTGACGCGCTTCAATCATGTACTTCTGCACGTGAACACCTTTGGTATTGTTGTTATTTGAATGCAAAAAAAGCCGCTGCGAAAAACAGCAAGAAGAAGATGCGGGGAAGTCCAGCTATTGTAGCGGGGATAAGCTAATTATCTAGTGAAAAAATCGCCAGAAAAGGTGGGTACTGGCAACCTCTATTTTCAACTGTTATTGTGGTGGGATTAAACGGTGTTAACACCGAAGGAACAAACAGGAGTCGTAAGCATGTTTACTGGTATTGTGCAGGGCACCGCGAAACTGGTGGCCATTGATGAAAAACCCAATTTCCGTACCCACGTCGTCGCCCTGCCGGACGAGATGCTCGATGGGCTGGAGACCGGGGCATCGGTTGCACACAACGGTTGTTGCCTGACGGTGACCGAAATTAACGGTAATCTCATCAGCTTCGATTTAATGAAAGAGACGCTGCGCATTACCAATTTGGGCGACCTGGTTGAGGGCGATATTGTTAACGTGGAGCGCGCCGCGAAATTCAGCGACGAAATTGGCGGGCATTTAATGTCAGGCCATATTATGACTACCGCGGAAATTGCCAAAATCCTCACCTCAGAAAATAATCGTCAAATCTGGTTCAAGGTGCAGGATCCTTCATTGATGAAGTACATCCTCTATAAAGGCTTTATTGGCGTGGATGGCATTAGTCTGACCGTTGGTGAAGTGACGCCTACCCGATTCAGTGTCCACCTGATCCCGGAGACGCTGCAGCGCACGACTCTCGGCAGCAAAAAGCTGGGGCACAGAGTGAATATCGAAATCGACCCGCAAACCCAGGCGGTGGTCGATACCGTGGAGCGCGTACTGGCGGCGAAAGAGGCCGCCGCTATCCAGCAGACGCTCAACGACGCATGATAAAAAAGACCCCGGCAAGCCGGGGTCTTTTTTAGCGGGGCACCCGCAGGCCGTGCTCCACGCCGCGGCTGAATACCACCTGCCACAGTTGAATATCACGGGCGCGAAACGCACCGGCGCAGGCGTTCAGATAGTAGCTGAACATCCGTTTAAATCGTTCAGAATAGTTGTCGGCGATCTCCGGCCAGCTGGCAAGGAAGCGCGCATGCCAGGCCATCAGGGTAGTATCGTAATCAGCGCCAAAATTATGCCAGTCCTCCATTACAAAATGGGCTTCGCTGGCATTCGCAATCTGGCGAACTGAGGGCAAACAGCCATTCGGAAAGATGTACTTGTCTATCCAGGGATCAACGTTATGGTCGGTTTTTCGTGAGCCAATGGTATGCAGCAGGAACAGGCCATCCGGCTTCAGGTTACGATCCACCACGTTGAAATAGGTGTTGTAGTTTTTTGGCCCCACATGCTCGAACATCCCTACCGAGACAATGCGATCGAACTGATCGTGCAGATCGCGGTAGTCCTGTAACAGGATGGTGACATCCAGCCCGGCGCAGCGCGCCTGCGCCATGCGTTGCTGCTCCGCTGATATGGTCACACCGACCACGCTGACGCCATAGTGCTGCGCCATAAACTCCGCCAGCCCGCCCCAGCCGCAACCGATATCCAGTACCCGCATACCGGGCTGCAGTTGCAGTTTTTCGCAGATGAGGCGCAGTTTATCCTGCTGGGCCTGCTCAAGGGTGGTGGCCTCTTTCCAGTAACCGCAGGAGTACTGCATAGCCGGGTCGAGCATACGGCTGAACAGGTCATTGCCAAGATCGTAGTGCTCTTTGCCGACAATCCAGGCGCGCTTTTTACTTTGCAGGTTGAACAGGCGGGCAGTAGCGATGCGCAGGGTATCCTTCAGGTGGCTGGGCAGCTGTGTTTCCAGACCCGCTCGCAGAACCTTATGGAAAAAGATGTCCAGCCGTTCGCACTCCCACCAGCCGTCCATATAGCTCTCGCCGAGACCCAGTGAGCCCTGCTTCAGGACGCGTTTAAAAAAATCGGGGTGTTTAACTTGTAGATCGGAGGATGCCGGGCCGTTGATGGTGATACCCGCGCGGCTCAGCAATTCATTGACTATCCGGAACCAGTCATCATTCCGGATGCTGACTTCTTCTATACACGATGAACTCATAGCTTCTCCATCACCTGATGTGATCAGAACCCATAAACAGCGTAGACGCTCTTCATGGAGAGTGAGAAATTTCACGGTGCAACCCGTGAGGCTAATATCCGACGTAGAACAGAGGAAGGGAGAGGACCCTTGCCGAAAGGCCATCCATGGTAAAACGGGAGCAATCCGGCTCCCGTTAACACTTAATAATTTTAGTATTTATCAGAAAGCTTTAGCCAGTATAGGACTGATATCCTGGTGATTCAACAGCATATTGTTAGTACGCTAATTATTTATCCTGTCAGGCGTGGGAAGATTCTGCGTGCGGGCTCTCATCCTGCTGGCCCACAGGGAGATACTGCATCCGATAGCCAAGCGCGGCCAGCACGACGGTCGCCACCATCACGCTGGTGGTGGTCAGCAACGGGGTGGCAATCAGCCAGGAGACCAGCAGGCTCGCGAGGAAACAGAGTCCCAGCTGCAGGGTGTTCTGCAGTGCCGCCGCGCTGCCGGTTGCCTGCGGGAAGGGACGCAGCGCCTGCGCTACCACGATAGGGTAGATGGCGCCGTTCGCCACTGCCATCAGGCAGAAGGGGGCCAGCAACGCCGCCAGGCTGACGCCCGGAATAAACCCGATCGCCCAGGTACCGATCACGCTGACGGCAAACAGGCCCAGCAGCCACGGCAGCATCTGGTGACCCGGCCATTTTTGCAGGGCGGCGCGGCAGCCGTAACCCCCAATCAGGAAGGCGATAGTCTGCGGCACATAGCTCAGTCCGATCGCCGCCGGGCTGTAGCCCATATCGCTGAGGATAAACGGCGAGCCGGTCAGCCAGGCGAAGAAGCTGGCGGAACAGGCGGCGTAGATCAGTACGTTACCGCGGTAGATCCGGGAGCGAAGCAGGGTGAAGAAGGTCACGCGGGAGGTTGGCTGCGCCTCTTTTACCGTCACTGGCTTCAGGAAAAAGGCCGGGATCATCAGCACCAGGGTAATGGCAAACAGCACCGCAAAAATGGCCTGCCAGCTGAAATGGGCGAGGATCCAGCTGCCGAGCAGCGGTGCCAGCGCTGGCGACAAGCCAACCAGCGGCATGATGGTGGCGAAAATGCGGTTGGTTCGCGATGCCGGGTAGTAATCGGTCACCAGCGCCTGCCAGGTCACCGCCGCGGCGCAGACCCCCACCGCCTGGATAAAGCGTAGCACCAGCAGCCAGGTGGCGTCGCGTACCCACAGCATACCGAGGCAGCCGAATGCAAAGATGGCTAAGCCGGCCAGCAGTACCGGCTTGCGTCCGAAGCGGTCAGACATCGGTCCCCAGAGCAGCTGCGCGAAGGCAAAACCGGCCAGGAAGAGGCTCAGGCTGGCGCTGATGGCGGCAGCCGGGGTTTGCAGATCCGCCTGCATGATGGCGAACGCAGGCAGGTACATATCGGTGGCGAGGAAGCCCAGCACGCTCAGGCCGCCGAGCCAGACTAAAAATCCTTTCCCGGGTTGCATGGTTTTATTGTCCTTATGGATGCAGGTTTAGGTAGCCGCTGAGTGTAGGCAGTGCAATCCCGCTTGTGAAACGCTAATATTTGGCGGTTGCATTCAAATTTTTTGCAGGCAGAAAATGTGGTCAGAATATTCCCTTGAAGTGGTGGATGCCGTGGCGCGTAACGGCAGTTTCAGCGGCGCGGCACAGGAGCTACATCGTGTCCCGTCAGCCATCAGCTATACGGTGCGTCAGCTTGAGGAGTGGCTGGCGGTGCCGCTATTTGAACGGCGACACCGTGATGTGGAGCTGACGCCTGCCGGGCTGTGGTTTCTGAAGGAGGGGCGTTCTGTTATCAAAAAAATGCAGATCACCCGCGAACAGTGTCAGCAGATTGCCAACGGCTGGCGCGGGCATATCTCCATTGCGGTGGATAACATCGTTCGTCCCGAGCGCACCCGCCAGATGATCGTCGACTTTTATCGCCACTTCGCTGACGTTGAGCTGCGTGTCTCCCAGGAGGTCTTTAACGGTGTCTGGGATGCGCTGGCGGATGGCAGGGTGGAGATGGCGATCGGCGCGACCCAGGCGATACCGGTGGGGGGGCGCTACGCGTTTCGCGATATGGGGATGCTGAGCTGGGTCTGCGTGGTGGCGAGCCACCATCCGCTGGCCGCGCTTCCCGGCCCGCTCAGCGATGATACCCTGCGCAACTGGCCGTCGCTGGTGCGGGAAGATACCTCCCGCTCGCTGCCGAAACGGATCACCTGGCTGCTGGATAACCAGCGGCGGATCGTCACCCCGGACTGGGAATCCTCTGCGACCTGCCTGTCGGCCGGGTTGTGCGTGGGGATGGTGCCGGTCCATTTTGCCCGGCCCTGGATAGACAGTGGCAAATGGGTGGAGCTGACGCTGGAAAACCCCTTCCCGGATGCGGCCTGCTGCCTCACCTGGCAACAAAACGACATGTCACCGGCGCTGGCGTGGCTGCTGGATTATCTGGGGGACAGTGAAACGATGAACAGAGAGTGGTTGCGGGAGCCAGAGGTACTGGCTCCCTGAGCGGATCAACGGCGGTAGTCGCGGAACGGGCCATCGGCGACGGAGCGGCGTTCGATCAAACGCGGATGCACTTCAATGGACTGCGACTCTTCACGTTTATTGACGATACGGTCGAGCAGCATGTTAAAGGCGGTCTCGCCCAGCGAATCTTTTGGCTGGTGGATGGTGGTCAGCGCCGGGGTGAAGAAACGGGCGTTGCGCACGTTATCATACCCGATCAGCGAAACGTCCTGCGGAACGCGCAGGCCCATCTCGTCAGCGGCACACAGGGCACCCATCGCCATAACATCGCCGCCGCAGAAAATAGCGGTCGGACGCGGCGTCTGGGAGAGGATCTGCTGCATTGCGCGATAGCCGGACTCCGGCTCAAAGTCGCCCTGGACGATCCAGTTTTCCGGCACCGTGATTAAGGCTTCTTCCATCGCTTTCATAAAACCGGCCAGACGACCGGCGCCGGTGTTGCGCTCCAGCGCGCCCGGGATGACGCCAATATCGCGATGCCCGCGTTCGATCAGATAACGTCCGGCCATGTAGCCACCTTCAAAGGCGTTATCAATGACCGAGTCGGTGAAGTCCGCTTTCGCTTCGCCCCAGTCCATCACCACCATCGGGATATTGCGATACTCTTCCAGCATCTTCAGCAGCGGCTCCGGGTATTCCGAGCACATTACCAGCAGGCCGTCGACGCGCTTTTGCGCCATCATCGACAGATAGGCCCGCTGCTTCTCCAGGCTGTTCCAGGCGTTGCCGAGGATCAGGGTGTAACCTTTCTGGAAGCAGTTTTTCTCTACCGCTTCAATAATTTCTGCGAAGTAGGGGGCTTCGCTGCTGGTCGCCAGCAGGCCGATCGATTTGGTGTGGTTCACCTTCAGACTACGGGCGACGGCGCTCGGAGAATAGTGCAGCTCTTTGATCGCTGCCCAGACGTTGTTACGCGTCTCTTCCGCCACAAAGCGGGTTTTGTTAATAACATGTGATACGGTTGTAGTGGAAACGTTTGCGCGTTTCGCTACGTCTTTAATTGTTGCCATCAGATGTCACTCCAGACCATATCTTAAGCTCCTGAAAAACCAATAGGTAAACGTTTGCCTTCACTCGCCCTAATTGCGCAATTTGAATTGCGGTACGCCGGGAAAACGACACAGGACGTCAGGAGGGGGTCAATGGCCGGTACGCTAATAAATTTAGCGTGGAATTTTGGCTGATCTTGACCAAAAGGGGAAGAGTAAAAATCGATATCAATCTAAATCCAGCAAGATTTTTACCCTGAACTGTGCAAAAATGAGCAAGCTCACTCTTCGTAGGGTGATTAAAAGGAGAAAAATTGATGAGTACCGATCTTAAGTTTTCGCTGATTACCACCGTTATTGTTCTGGGTCTGATCGTTGCCAGCGGTCTTACGGCTGCGCTGCACTGATATTTGCGAGGGAGCTAACGCTCCCTCGTCTCCCTTCTGCTATTGTTACGCGTCCGGCAAAAATCTTTTGCCAAATTGTTAACTTCTCATTTTTTGTGATTGATGTCATGCTTTCGCCTTCATTGTTCTGTGTCGCCTGACGACACGGTATCCGGAGTTGAAGTATGAAAATCAATTTTCCGCTGCTGGCCCTGGCCATTGGCGCATTTGGCATCGGCACCACCGAGTTTTCTCCAATGGGACTGCTACCGGTTATCGCCCGGGGTGTGGATGTCTCTATTCCCGCTGCGGGCATGTTAATCAGCGCCTACGCTATCGGCGTAATGGTAGGGGCACCGCTGATGACCTTGCTGCTTTCCCATCGCGGCCGTCGTAATGCGCTGATCTTCCTGATGGCGATCTTTACCGTCGGTAACGTGCTGTCGGCGCTCTCCCCGGATTACACCACCCTGATGCTGTCGCGTATTTTGACCAGCCTCAATCACGGCGCCTTCTTTGGCCTCGGGTCGGTGGTCGCCGCAAGCGTAGTGCCGAAGCATAAACAGGCCAGCGCCGTAGCAACCATGTTTATGGGTCTCACCATCGCCAATATTGGCGGCGTACCCGCCGCAACGTGGATGGGCGAAGCCATCGGCTGGCGGATGTCCTTCCTGGCGACGGCGCTTTTGGGCGTGGTCTCGATGGTCGCGCTCTTCTTCTCCCTCCCTGCGGGTGGCGCGGGCGAAAAGCCGGATGTGCGTAAAGAACTGGCGGTGCTGATGCGCCCGCAGGTGCTTTCCGCCTTACTGACCACGGTTCTCGGTGCTGGGGCAATGTTCACCCTCTACACCTACATTGCGCCCGTTCTGCATGACATTAACCAGGCGACGCCTGCTTTTGTTACCGCGATGCTGGTGCTGATTGGCGTCGGTTTCTCCCTCGGCAACTTCCTGGGCGGCAAGCTGGCGGACCGCTCCGTAAGCGGCACCCTGAAAGGCTTTCTACTGCTGCTGATCGCGATTATGGTGGCGATCCCGTGGCTGGCACGTAATGAAGTGGGGGCGGCGTTCGCGATGGTGGTATGGGGGATGGCGACCTTTGCGGTGGTACCGCCGCTGCAAATGCGTGTGATGCGGGTGGCAAGCGATGCGCCAGGGTTATCCTCTTCCGTCAATATCGGAGCGTTTAACCTGGGGAATGCGCTGGGTGCGGCGGCGGGTGGTGCGGTGATCTCCGGCGGGCTGGGGTACAGCTTTGTTCCGGTGATGGGGGCCATCATTGCCGCGCTGGGGCTTCTGCTGGTGCTAATGGCCGACAGAAAACAACCTGAACCGGTTTGTGCCGCCGAATAACACCAAAACGCAGAAGGCCCGGCCTTCTGCGTTTTTCGTTATGCCGCGAAGTTCTTCGCAACAAATTCCCAGTTTACCAGCGCCCAGAAGTGCTCGAGGTAGTTCGGGCGCGCATTACGGTAATCGATGTAGTAAGCGTGTTCCCATACATCCACCGTTAACAGTGGGGTAGCGTTGCTGGTCAACGGCGTGCCCGCATTGGACGTGGAAACGATGGCCAGTTTCCCGTCCGCCTCTTTCACCAGCCAGGTCCAGCCCGCGCCAAAGTTTTTCACCGCGGCGTCGGTAAACTTCGCTTTAAATTCCGCAAAGCTACCAAAGGTGGCGATGATGGCGTCAGCCAGATCACCCGTCGGTTCACCACCGGCCTGAGGCGCCAGGCAGTGCCAGTAGAAGGTGTGGTTCCACACCTGCGCGGCGTTATTGAAGATACCGCCCTCAGAACTACGCACGATCTCTTCCAGGGTTTTCCCTTCAAATGGGGTGCCGGCGATCAGGTTATTCAGGTTGGTGACATAGGTCTGGTGATGTTTGCCGTAGTGGTACTCCAGGGTTTCCGCAGAAATATGCGGGGCCAGAGCGTCTTTTGCATACGGTAATGCAGGTAATTCAAACGACATTGCTTCTCTCCTTATTATAGTGAACCATCCAATAACCATATTGAATGTAAGGATAGAGTAGCAAATTGAAAGACCCTACAAAAGAGGAACTTACCCCGCAGGCTTACCCGCGGGGCAGGGGGTTAACGCAGCGTGCTGGGCTTCATCACGCGGCGAGCGCCAACGTAATGGCGCTGCCAGTACTCTTCGCTCAGGGAGGTGAGCTGAATATCCTGGCCGGTACGCGGCGACTGAATAAATTTGCCGTTGCCAACGTAGACACCAACGTGATCGGCGGTGCCGCGACCCTGGGTGCGGAAGAACACCAGATCGCCGCTTTCGAGCTCACCGCGATCCACCGGGGAGGCGTCACGCAGATGGTACATTTCGTTGGCGGTACGCGGAATGCGGAACTTAACCAGATCTTTATAGGCGTAATAGACCAGGCCGCTGCAGTCGAAACCGGTACGCGGTGAGCTGCCGCCCCAGCGATACGGTTTACCAATCTGGCCCATTAGCTTATTTAGCGCCGTTTTCTGCGCTTTTTGCACCCGGACTTTATGCGCTTCGGCAAGGGTCGTGGTCTTGCTGGTTTTCACGCACTGCGCTTTATGGCCTTTACGGGAAGTACATTTTTCTGTCACAACGCGCGAAGCGGTTTGAGTTGTACGGGGCGCGCTGCGGGAGGAATTTTTGCTTTTCTTACTGGAGGTGGCTGGCTGTGTTTTAGCGAGGCTGCTTTTTTTGCTGCTGCTCTTTTTACTGGCGGTGCTTTTTTTGCTGGTGCTCTCTTTCTTCGTGGTTTTGCCGCTGCTGCTTTTTTTCTTCGGTTCGGTGGCTTTTGCCAGATGCGTTTTGTGGGCGGCAGAAGGCCGCGCCTGCTCTGAGGCGTTTGCCACCGGCGTGAAGGTGAGAGATGAAAACAGCAAAGCACAGAGCGTGATCGAGAATTTATTTATTCGCGCCACTGGGCATTCCCCTGGTAATAGCTGGATATAAATTATCCTGCGTCTGATTTACAAAACTTGTCGATTCTAATCTATAAAAAGCCCCTGCGTTAATAAACTTTTTGCATCTAAAACTGCGTTTCGTTAGCAAGTGCAAAAAAACAGAATTTCAACCGGTTGATTTGTACATTCGCTGAGCAAAGACGCAGGGGGGAACGGGATAAGGTAGTTTTATAATGCAACTTTACGTCACGCGCGGTAAAATCCTGTACGTGACGAAAATGTTATTTTCCGTAGTCGGCCTGAAACGCTACAATGTCAGACTATTGCCGTAACAGAAGTAAAAGGAAGCAAGACATGAGCACTACTATTGAAAAAATTCAGCAGCAGATTGCTGAAAACCCGATCCTGCTATACATGAAAGGTTCTCCGAAACTGCCTAGCTGTGGTTTCTCCGCTCAGGCGGTGCAGGCGCTCTCTGCCTGTGGCGAACGTTTTGCTTACGTTGATATTCTGCAGAACCCGGATATCCGCGCTGAGCTGCCAAAATACGCTAACTGGCCGACCTTCCCGCAGCTGTGGGTTGACGGTGAACTGGTTGGCGGTTGCGACATCCTGATTGAGATGTATCAGCGCGGCGAACTGCAGCAGCTGATCAAAGAGACGGCTGCGAAGTACAAATCTGAAGAGCCAGGCGCCGAGTAATCTCGCGCACGGTAAATAAAAAAGCGACCTTCCGGTCGCTTTTTTTATGCGTTGTTGCCAACATCTGGCAGCGGCCAGCCGCCGAGACGCTTCCAGCGGTTAACGATTTCGCAAAACAGTTCCGCCGTGCGTTCGGTATCGTACAGGGCGGAGTGCGCCTGTGTGCCGTCAAAATCGATACCGGCGGTAATACAGGCTTTCGACAGCACGGTTTGCCCCAGCGCCAGCCCGCTTAAGGCCGCGGTATCGAAGGTCACAAACGGGTGGAACGGATTACGTTTCAGCGACGCGCGCTCGGCGGCAGCCATCATAAAGCTGTGATCGAAGGTAGCATTGTGCGCCACCATGATCGCGCGATTACAGTTCTGCTCTTTCATGCCCTTGCGCACCATTTTAAAGATGGCATGCAGCGCGTCATATTCACTCACTGCCCCACGCAGCGGGTTATGCGGATCAATGCCATTAAATGCCAGCGCCTCAGGCTGCAGGTTCGCCCCTTCAAAGGGTTCAACGTGAAAATGCAGCGTGGTATCCGGCAGCAAATTGCCCTGTTCATCCATCTTCAACGTGATGGCGGCAATTTCCAACAGCGCATCGGTTTTGGCGTTAAATCCAGCGGTTTCGACATCAATCACGACAGGATAAAAACCACGAAAACGGTCGCACAGACCGGTAAGTTGAGCGTTATCGGACATCTGGATCTCTTACAAGGGGAAAAAAGCAGTGCGTATTATGGCAAATTTTGAGGCGAGATGCAGTAAAACAACGGGCGCATGGCGCGCCCGTCAGGATCAGTTGCCCAGACCGCGACCGGCGTCTTTGGCTTCGATCAGTTCGATTTTATAACCGTCCGGATCTTCAACGAAGGCGATCACGGTGGTGCCGCCCTTAACCGGACCCGCTTCACGGGTCACGTTGCCGCCGTTGCTGCGGATCCGCTCGCAGGCTTCTGCCGCGTTATCCACCTCCAGGGCGATATGACCATAGGCTGTACCCAGCTCGTAGCTATCCACACCCCAGTTATAGGTGAGTTCGATAACCGCTTCGTCGCTCTCCGGGCCATAACCGACAAAGGCCAGGGAGTATTTGTATTCCGGGTTTTCGCTGGTGCGCAGCAGGGTCATGCCCAGCACGTTAGTGTAAAACTCGATGGAACGTTGCAGATCGCCAACGCGCAGCATGGTGTGAAGTAGGCGCATATTATCCTCTTAGCTTTTATCATCTTGAACAGAAACGATGTTTTAGTATAGCGGCGAAGTGTCGCCGCTATCAATGCGGGGGCTTATAAAGAGGGATAATCGGTGTAACCTTCCGCGCCGCCGCCGTAGAAGCTCTCCGGACGCTGTGGGTTCAGCTCGGCTTTGCGCTGCAGGCGAGCCACCAGGTCCGGGTTGGCGATATAGGCGCGGCCAAAGGCCACGGCATCGATCAGCCCTTTGTTAATCAGATCTTCGGCTTTCTCCGGTGTATAAGCCCCGGCGCCGATGATCACGCCCGGGAAGCGGTCGCGCACTTTCTGACGGAAGGCATCGGTGTATGGCTCGCCGCCAGCCCAGTCTGGCTCGGACATGTGCAGATAAGCGATGCCGCGTTTTGCCAGCTCTTCGATCAGGTACAGCGCGTCGGCTTCTTCGTTCGGGCCGTTATCCACGTTCTGGAAAGAACCGATTGGCGAGACGCGAATACCAATACGATCGGCGCTCCACTCTGCAGAAACCGCATCAATCACCTCAAGCACCAGACGGGCGCGATTCTCAACGCTGCCGCCATACTGGTCAGTACGCTGGTTAGAGGAAGGCGACAGGAACTGGTGCAGCAGATAGCCGTGGGCCCCGTGCAGTTCAACCAGATCGAAACCGGCTTCGCGGGCATTGGCGACGGCCTGGCGGAAATCGTTCACGATCCCCGGGATCTCGTCCAGCTCCAGCGCACGTGGCGTGGTGGTGTCAACGCGAATGGCGTTGCCATTCTCATCGCGCAGTGAGGTGCGGGTCCCCGCATTGATCGCAGAGGCAGATACCGGCGCCTGACCGCCAGGCTGGATGCTGCTGTGGGAGATACGGCCAGTGTGCCACAGCTGAACCGCGATGCGGCCATCTTCAGCATGCACGCCGTCGGTGATTTTCTTCCACGCCGCGATCTGCTCCGGGCTGTGCAGGCCAGGGGCGCCGGCATAACCTTTTGCCTGAGCAGAAATTTGCGTGGCTTCGGAGATGATCAGTCCCGCGCTGACGCGCTGGCGATAGTATTCGCCCATCAGCGGCGTTGGGATATCGCCCGGCTCAATGCTGCGCAGGCGGGTGAGGGGCGCCATAAAGACACGGTTTGGTGCTTCGATTGCGCCCACCTTAAGCGGGGTAAACAATTTTTCAGTTGACATAAAGGCTCCTGAGTAGACCGGTCGTCTAGTAATTTGCGAAATAAAAACGCCTGTTAACTGCCAGGCGTAGCAATGATGGTTTTGACATGATCCAGCGCGCTCTCAAGCGGCAGCGCGCTGCGGGACATTTTGGCCTGCAGATTGGCCCCCAGCCACAGGGAGTAGAGCACCTGCGCCTGGGTGAGCGGTTCCCCGACGAAGGCCAGGGATTTCTCCTCCCGCCCCTTCGCCAGCGCCTGCGCCAGCAGGGTGATAACACCCGTGGCCCCTTTATCCATTGCCGTGCGCATATCTTCCGAGAGATCGCACACTTCAGCAGAGAGTTTTACCGTCAGACAGCCGCTGATAATGCCCTGGGCGCAGAACTGGGCCAGCGTCTCCTGATAATAAGCCAGAACACGATCGCGATAATTGCCCTGACCGCTGGCGAAATGGCTGGCCAGACGCTGATGGTAATCCGCGTAATGCCGCTCCAGCAGCGCCACGCCAAACGCCTCTTTTGAGCGGAAGTAGTGATAAAACGACCCCTTCGGCACATCGGCGGTTTTCAGCAGCTCGCTCAGACCCATCCCGGTGAACCCGCGGTGCATGCAAAGACGCTCGCCGGTCGCAAGGAGATGTTCGCGTGTATCGTGTTCAGTGTGCTTATTCATGTCGACAATGTAATAGACCAATCGGTCTATTGCAAGCCTTACGTTCGACGACAGGCGGTAAGCAGATCCATCTGCGGCTGATAGACGGAGGTGCGAATGTTCATCATCCCCAGCACCGTGGAGAAAAGATTATCCTGCGACACCGCCTCTTTCGCGGCCTGATTACGCAGGCACTGCGCATCCACGCCAAAATTCTTTTTATAGTCCTGCGAGAGCCAGAACATGAACGGAATGTGCGTCTGCTGCGACGGTGCCAGCATGTACGGCGTACCGTGCAGGTAAAGACCGTTTTCCCCCAGCGATTCGCCATGATCGGAGAGATAAACCAGCGCCGTGTGCATCGTCGCCTGACGCGCCTTCAGGGCGTCGATGGTTTTACTCACCACGCTGTCGGTATAGAGGATGGTATTGTCATAAGTGTTCATCAGCGCCTGGTGATCGCAATCCTGGATCTGGTTGGTGTCACAGGTCGGCGTAAATTTGCGGTACTGCTCCGGATAGCGCTGATAGTAGGCCGGGCCGTGACTGCCCATCAGGTGGATCACCAGCACCGTATCCTGTTTAAGCCCATCAAGGGTCTCATTCAGACGATAGAGGTTAACGTCATCAATACAGGATTTATCCTTACAGAACTGATCCAGCTTCCACTGGGTCATGTCGGTATGCGGGATGCGATTACAGGCCCCTTTGCAGCCGCCATCGTTATCACGCCACAGCAGGTTTACCCCGGCGTGGGCCAGCACATCGAGCAACCCTTCCTGATGATGGGCCAGATCGGCATCATATTTTTTGCGCGGCATTCCTGAGAACATGCACGGCACGGAGACGGCAGTTTCAGTGCCGCAGGAGGAGGCCTGCGGGAAGTTAATCATCTCCTGCTTTTCCAGTTCAGGGTTAGTGTCACGCCCGTAACCGTTGAGGGAGTAGTTTTCAGCCCGGGACGCCTCGCCAATCACCAGCACCAGCACGGTTTTTTTCTGCTGCGCCAGCAGCACCGGGCCTTTACGCGCGTCTTCCCCGAGATGGATGAGAGTCTGGTCGCCGGCAAACCAGCGCGCCTTGCTGTACTTAACGATGGCGCTGACGTAGTTCGCTGGCGTCACCATTTTGACGATGCCTTTGTTGTTGCGAAACAGCGAGGCGTAGTCCTTATAAAAGAGTGCGGCCACCAGAAGGATCACCACCAGGCTCGCGAGGATGGCCGCCACGCGCATCAACAGCGTCTGCCACCACTTACCCGGACGAATACGAATCAGCGCCAGCACGGCGGCTGGCACCAGCCCGGCGATCGCCAGCCACAGCACCAGCTGCGGAGTGATAAGCGCCGTGGCCTCCTGAGAGTTGGTCTCGAAGACGTTAACCATCATATTCTGGTCAATCACCGCCCCGTAGGTAAACATGAACCAGGTCGCCGCCGCGCATCCCAGGGTGAGCAACACCAGCAGCGGTTTGCGGATGAGTGGAATATTCAGAATGCTGAAGACGATGACCCAGCCGCAGAAGAGTACCAGCGGCACGGTCAGGGCAAAGACAAAATCATGCAGCCGGGCGGGGGCGATCACCTGCCAGCTGCGGTGAATAAAGAGGGCGTTTAACAGGGTAAACAGGAGCGCGCAGCCCAGCGTAAATTTTGTATCGTTACACTGTAACTTTTTTAACATCTGCATCATCGTCAACCAGCAAGAATAGTGATGAGGCGAGTATAGGGAGCGAAGATTAGTGAAACCTTAATGCCACAATTCTGTGGTTGACCTCTTGCGTAACCCCGGCTTAAGGTCTTCACTTTACTGAATCTTGGGTTTCGGGAGGTGCGTGTGGCTGAACAACTGGAGTTCTTTCCTGTCCAGAGCCCGTGCCGCGGTATTTGCCAGTCGGATGAGCGAGGGTTTTGTCGCGGCTGTATGCGCAGCCGGGAAGAGCGTTTTAACTGGCAGTCGATGAGCGATGCCCAGAAACAGGAGATCCTGCGCCTGTGCCGCCAGCGTCTTTTGCGTAAATTGCGCGCAAACAAGCCCCCTGAAGCTGAAGAACCTCAGCAGCCCTCACTTTTTTAGCGTCACAAACGCGTATACTCTCCCCAGACTTTTTTTAAAGGAAATTGGTATGGTTCAGCGTATTACCCTTGCCCCGCAGGGCCCGGAGTTTTCTCGTTTTGTGATGGGCTACTGGCGTCTGATGGACTGGAACATGTCCGCCCAGGAGCTGGCCAGTTTTATTGAAGAGCATCTGGATCTGGGGATCACCACTGTCGATCACGCCGATATTTATGGCGGCTACGAGTGTGAAGCGGCCTTTGGTGAGGCGATGAAGCTCTCTCCCGCGCTGCGTGAGCGTATGGAGATCGTCACCAAATGCGGTATCGCCACCACGGCGAAAGCGGAGCATGCCCTCGGCCACTACATTACCGACCGCGACCATATTATTCGTAGTGCAGAACAGTCCCTCACGAATCTGGCGACCGATCGCCTTGACCTGCTGCTGATCCACC
This sequence comes from Leclercia sp. LSNIH1, assembly GCF_002902985.1. Classification (NCBI taxonomy): domain Bacteria; kingdom Pseudomonadati; phylum Pseudomonadota; class Gammaproteobacteria; order Enterobacterales; family Enterobacteriaceae; genus Leclercia; species Leclercia sp. LSNIH1. The sequence goes on from NZ_CP026167.1 coordinate 3,034,107, forward strand.
GTCCCGATCCGCTGATGGACGCCGATGAGGTTGCCGAAGCCCTCCTCGCCCTGCACCAGAGCGGCAAGGTGCGCCATTTTGGCGTCTCTAACTTTACGCCAGCCCAGTTTGCCCTGCTGCAGTCGCGTCTGCCGTTCACCCTGGCGACTAACCAGGTTGAAATTTCGCCGGTTTATCAGCCGCTGCTGCTGGACGGTACCCTCGATCAGCTCCAGCAGCTGCGTATTCGCCCGATGGCCTGGTCCTGCCTCGGCGGTGGTCGCCTGTTTAATGATGATGCCTTCCAGCCGCTGCGCGATGAGCTGGCGAAGGTGGCCCAGGAGCTGAATGCCGAAACTATCGAGCAGGTGGTCTATGCGTGGATTTTACGTCTGCCATCCCAGCCGCTGCCGATCATCGGTTCCGGCAAAATTGAACGTGTACGTTCAGCGCTGGCAGCAGAGCAGCTGAACATGACCCGCCAGCAGTGGTTCCGCATCCGCAAAGCCGCGCTGGGTTACGACGTGCCGTAATTCTCTATTTGTCTGACTTTCCGGTTAAAACGTTGCCCCTGGTATAAACTTAAGGGGCAAAAAATAACCAAGGAGGTCATATGAAGCGATTTACTCTGGCAGCGTTAACGCTGGTGGTTTGTGCAGGTGCGCAGGCTGCCAGCGAAGAAGTAAAGATGAACCTCGTCACCTCTCAGGGGATCGGCCAGTCCATCGGGACAGTCACCATCACTGAAACCGATAAAGGCCTGGAGTTTTCCCCGGATCTCAAAGCCCTCCCTCCGGGCGAACACGGTTATCACGTCCATGCCAAAGGCTCCTGCGAACCGGCCATGAAAGATGGCAAACCGTCCGCCGCTGAGGCCGCGGGTGGACACCTCGATCCCCATAACACCGGCAAACATGAAGGGCCGGAGGGGATGGGCCACTTAGGCGATCTGCCAGCGCTGGTGGTCAACAATGACGGTAAAGCGACCGACCCGGTCGTTGCCCCGCGCCTCAAAAAGCTGGATGAGGTAAAAGGCAAAGCGCTGATGATCCATGTCGGTGGGGATAATATGTCGGATCACCCTAAACCTCTTGGCGGTGGCGGGGAGCGCTACGCCTGCGGGGTGATTTGATCGCTGAGGGTGCCCGGTGCGGGTGCCTGTTCCAGCTGGGATAGCGAGCAGTGCAGTCGCCAGATCAGGGCCGCAAGCTCTTGTCCGGCGGGCTGCGGATGATGCGACAGAGTGTCACAGATACGCTGAAGCTCATCCAGCGTGGCGGCCAGGGGACGCTGCTGTACGCCGCGTTCGCTCATGATGTCACGCAGCAGTGAGACGGCGACGTCGCGCACCCGGGCCAGCGGATCCGAGCGCGTCTCCCAGTCCCGTAACTGCCAGACCACATGGCTGCAGTTCAGCAGCACCACTCCCCAACGCAGCAGCCAGCGTCGCGCCAGCGCATCCTGACTGTTATTGAGCTGGTTAACATGGTGATAGACCAGCGATTCATAGCCATTCTCGCTGAGCCGCGGCCTGCGGCTCAGCTGATCGACAAATCCGCGCCGCAATTCGCGAATGTGACGACGGCTCTTACGCGCATCGGAGCCCGGACGCAGCACCGCAAAGGCCAGCCACGTCAGCCCCACGCCAAGTATTTTTGCCAGGTTGTCATTGAGAAAATCGGCAAAGTCATACACCGGCGGGTTGGTCACTGAAATAAATGAACCCATAAAGACAATAAGCTGCCCCCACAGACCGGCGAGGGCGGGCATCTGCTGCTTCATAAGTTGCATGGTGGTCAGCAGCGGGAAGAGAAACAGCAGGAACAGCCAGAGGTCCGAGATCTGCACCATCAGACCAAACTTGACCACAAAGCTGAAGAGCGAGAGCAGGATCAGGGTGCGCAGCAGCAGCGTGAGCGAATTAAAGGGCGAGGCCGCCACCGAATAGAGCACGCTGCTGATCGCGGCCAGGGTCAGGGCCGCCCCCCCTGCATCCCACTGGGCGGCAATGGTCCAGGCGCCTACCAGGCTAAGGGCGCAAAAGGTGCGAAAGCCGCTCCAGAGCGCTTCCAGATTATCAGTATGCCGGGCCAGCGCCGGGCTGCGGGGAACGATAAATTCTGTTATCGGCGTCGCGGTTTCAACGGCTTTTATCCAGCGGCTGCTCTGTAGATACAGACGGCAGAAATAGCGTAGTCGCAGCCAGAAGGCACGATGGCGGTAATCCGCGTCGGTGCCTGGCCTCAGTGGAGCAAGGATCCGCGCCACGGTATAAAAATCGGCGTCAGGACGGGCAAGGGCGGCGAGGAGTTGATCGATAACCTCCCGGGTGTGGGCGGGCGGATTAGGCCAGTTCAGCAGCATGCGGCGCAGACTGGAGATGGCGCTGGTCATCCGAAGCTGCTGGTGGAGGAGATAATTAAGCAGGGCATTCTGGCGGCGAAAACGGTAGTGGCTCCAGAAAGCCTGGATACGCAGCAGGTTCATGGTCAGGATTTGGGCGATAACCTTCTCGTGGGCCAGGCGAATAGCATCGTTACTGTCGGGCTGCCACAGCAGGCTGGCGTGCTCCAGCAGCCGGGTGTGCATGGTTTTCAGCGCGGTGATGAGGGCTTTGCCGTCGGAGGTGCTGGGCAGGATCATCATCATCACCCCGCCGCTAAGGATGCCAATAATAACTTCGCACACGCGGGCCTGGGCGATATCCCACAACTGGGTGGTGTCGAGAATATCAATGACCGGGAACGCGATGATCGCCGCGGTGTATCCAGCCAGCTGGAAGGCATAGGCGACGTTATTGGTGAAATGGGCGCAGGCCCAGGTGCAAAGCGCCAGCCAGGCCGCCATGCTGAACAGAAATAGCCACGGGTCGTTGAGCGTATGACCGGCAATAATCAGCGCAGCGGTGGCACCGAGCAGGCTGCCCGCCACGCGGCCAAGGCTTGTACTGATCACACCGCCAACGGTCGGGAAGCTGACCACCGCCGCCGAGGTCATCGCCCAGTAGGGTTCGTCGAGGTTAAGACAGTAGGCGACAGTGAGAGCCAGGCACATCGCTATCCCGTTGCGCAGGGCGTAGCGCCACTGCGCCGGGGTCGCCTTTATCCACGGCAGGTTGCGCCATGAAAAAGCGGGGAGGTTCACCGGGCGGTTCCCACAGAGACGGTACAGGTGGTGCCGGAGACCAGCGTCAGGTCAGGCGGTAGCTTGTCGAAACTGATGCGCACCGGGATGCGCTGCGCCAGCCTCACCCAGGGAATATTGGGTTTCACGTCGGGCACCAGCCCTGAATCGGTCTCCACGCTCTGATCGTAGATAGCCCGACCAATACTCGATACGCGACCCTGTAACGTTTGCGCACTGCTGTAGAGTACGATCTGCACCGGCGCACCCTCACGGATATGCCGGAGCTTGGTCTCTTCAAAATAGCCCACCACGTAAAAGGAGTGGCTGTCGACCAGGGCGAACACCGGCTGGCCCGTGGAGGCGTAATCACCCACCCGGGTTGAAAGATTGGTGACCCAGCCGTCCACCGGTGCTTTAACCACCGTCTGGGTCAATTGCCACTGCGCCTGTTTTAGCGTCGCTTCAGCCACCGCTACGTTGGCCTGCATCGCCTTTACGTTAATATTGGCGGTATCCAGATCTTCGGCGGAGATATATTTTTGCGACAGGTGGCGGCGCCGGTTCGCTTCATTATTGGCTTTTGAGAGATCGGACTGAGCTTTTGCCAGCTGCGCCTCGGCGTTAAGCACTGCAATATGGAACGGGGTCTGATCAATTCTGAAGAGCACCTCTCCCGCATGGACAAACTGGTTATCTTTAATGTGCAGGGTGGTAATCGTGCCGGAAACCTGGGGCGTCACGCTGACCTGCTCGGCGCGCACCTTTCCGTCCCGGGTCCAGGGGGACTGCATATAATAATTCCATAGCCACCATCCGGCGATAAGCGCCACGGCCAGAACCAGTAATGATGAAAAATATTTAATTGTTTTCATAAGCATAGTCACCACACAATGAGCAGAACCAGGCCCAGGCAGACTGCAAGGACGAATAACGAAAGATCCATCAGCATGGGGTGCCAGATTTCACCGGAATAGATCCAGTCGCGCAGCAAGCGGTGGGTGACCAGCCAGAGAATAAAACCCAGCATCACCGCTTTGAACAGAGGGGGAAAGTAAACCGAGGCACCTACTATCAGATCCTGAAGCGGTAACCCCGAGGCGTTAAGCGTGAGCGTCACGTGCCGGTTCCTTTGCAAATGGGTCGTGGCCAAAAAGCGCGGCCGCATAACGCGCTGGGGCGTCACAACAAAGTGTAAATCAGACTCTCATCAAGGATGTATGCAGTATTGCATTTGTTTTGGCAATATAAATGCTGCACACTATTCTAAAATCAGTATAATAACTTAGCAAGCTAATTATAAGGAGATGAAATTGGAATCGCCACTAGGTTCTGATCTGGCAAGGTTAGTACGCATCTGGCGTGCTCTGATTGACCATCGCCTGAAACCTCTGGAATTGACACAGACGCATTGGGTCACGCTGCATAACATCCATCAGCTGCCACCCGACCAGTCACAGATCCAACTGGCAAAAGCGATTGGCATCGAGCAGCCATCACTGGTACGAACGCTCGATCAACTGGAAGAGAAGGGGCTGATTTCACGCCAGACCTGCGCCAGCGATCGTCGTGCCAAGCGGATTAAACTCACTGAGAAAGCCACCCCCATCATCACAGAGATGGAGGCGGTGATCAGCAAAACGCGCGGTGAGATCCTCTCCGGGATCACGCCTGCCGAACTGGAACTGCTGATCTCGCTGGTAGCCCGGCTTGAGCACAATATCAATGAGTTACAGTCCCGCGACTAACCTTTAAAAAAGCCTTGCGAACGCAAGGCTTTTTCTTTACTGGAACACGACCACCCGGTTACGTCCGCTCTCTTTTGCCTCGTACATCGCTTTATCTGCACGCCCGACGCACTCTTCCGCGCTGATGTTCTCTATGGCGGTAAACACGCCCATGCTGATGGTGATGGGCTCGGGAAGTTGTCCGTCGGAGCTGGCTTTATCGAAGCTGCTCAGTTTTAAGCGTATCCGCTCCGCAACCTGGCGCGCCGCTTCAGGGGGGGTATGGGTTAACAGCAGAACAAATTCTTCTCCCCCGATACGCGCCGCAACGTCATTTGGCCGGACGGAATCCATCAGCAACTGGGCGACAAACTGCAAAACCTTATCTCCTTGCAGGTGTCCATAGCAGTCGTTGATGCGCTTAAAACGATCGAGATCGCTGACGATAACCGAGACCGGCTCCGTCGGTTTTACCGTATGAAGGGCGTGGTTCAGGGCATCATAGAAATAGCTACGGTTGTAGAGCCGGGTCAGCGGATCGCGAATCGAGTTCTGGTAAGACTGTTGATACTTCAGATGCGATTCGCGATAAAGATTAAATACGTCATACAGCAGGACAAACATAATCAGCAGCGTGGCAACGGCTTCAAATAACCGTGCGCGATACCATGAGATATCTTCTGCGTGTCCGCCTGACAACAGCATGGCAAGCGTGGCGATATAACAGAGGCATAAGAAATTCCCGCCCACCCAGAACAGATTGCGCACCCGCGTCGTACGCAACAATATCGCCAATGCAATAATCCAGAACGCGATGAGCGTAATGTTAATCGGCCGTTTCCACAGCAACAGATATTGCCGGGTGTCGTTGTCGACCAAATCTAATGATAATAAAGCCACGTTGCTGGAGTAGAGCCAGGCGAGGATCACAATCAGGGCCGTAAATATAAACATGCCTGAAATTATCGAAAGATGGAAAATTCGCGACAGTGGTCGGCTGCGGATAGCGTACAGCACAGCCGCAACGATAAAAAGCACGGCCATCAGCAGATGACGGAACGCGAAGTAGATCATGGCGTCGTTATAGTTAACAACGTTGAACTGATACAGATCCAGCCACGCCGGGAAGCTGGATAGCGTTCCCACCATCAACAAAGCCGAACCGACGAAGGCAAAGGCAAAGGACATCAGATATAAACGCATTCTGTCGCACCAGTATTTCATCACCATGAAACAGGCGATAAACAGGTGAAATACCAGTAAAAAAATGGTGAGCATAGGAAAGAGAAACGGGGAAAATGACGCCGTCTTTCCGACCAGGCCAAAAAAAAGAGAGTGTAAAATTCCGATGACAATAAAGCAGCCCACAAAGAACTGCGCATACTTGTTCTTAATATAATGATTTATCGCAAGCATAAATATTTCAAATAAAGAAAAAAGGATTTGCGAATCATCTCATAAGCGCAGGGGGAATACTTTGCGCAGGAACAAGCGGTACGAGAATTAAATATAAATAATGTGAATGTATTAAATTAATATATTTATATTAGTAATGCTTAATGGTGCGGGGCGTGATCGGATGACCACGCCCATAACGTTATTAACGTGGGGAGACGGTGACCTGGCTGCCGTTGCTGGCCAGTACCACACGTTGACCAGCAGCAAACCGCGTATTGCCCTGTTTCTGGACCACCATAATGGTGCTGCCGTCATCCTTGCGGATCTCTAACTCAACGCCCTGGGATTTGTTCATCGCACCCTGGACGCCCTGACCCGCAACGCCACCGGCTACGGCACCTGCCGCGGTTGCCAGTGAACGGCCTGTGCCGCCACCCACGGTGTTACCGAGGAAGCCACCCAGTACCGCACCGCCAAGTGCGCCGATCACGTTGTTCTCATCACCACCCTGAATCTGTACCGGGCGCGCGTTCACGATGGTGCCGTAAGTGACATTCTGAACCTGTTTCGCCTCAGAGGCACTGTAAACGTCCCCGGACAGGGAGTTGTCATTAACACAGCCAGCCAGAGTGAATCCAACCAGCGAAACGGCCAGTACACGTAAAATCATTTGAATCTCCTGTTCACCAAAAACGCTCGTTGAGCATCCGTTATGGCTAAATTATATGGCATCGGGTGCCATAAATCCTATCTTTGCTCAAACACAATCAGAATGGTACTCGATTCTCACTCAACCATAGCTATACAAGCGACGATGTCACCCTGCAGGAGATACGGATTATTCCTGGAATGACGCCCAGCGCCAGCTATTGTTAAAAAGTATGAGTCCATCGTAGCATTGATAATCGGTTTATGGTGGAGTGAGTCATCAGCCCAAACGGATTAAGGAAAACGGATGAAATCGGGTCGCTACATTGGCGTAATGTCAGGAACCAGTCTGGATGGTGTGGATGTCGTCCTGGCGGCAATAGACGAGAATATGGTTGCCCAGCAGGCAAGCCTTAGCTGGCCTATTCCCCAGGAGACGAAACAGGCGATCCTGAATATCTGTCAGGGCCAACAGCTGACGCTGTCGCAGCTGGGGCAGCTTGATACGCAGCTCGGACGCCTGTTTGGTGATGCGGTGCTGGCGCTGATGAACCAGGAGAATCTTCGTCCGCAGGATGTGGTGGCGATCGGCTGTCACGGGCAAACGGTCTGGCATGAGCCGGGCGGCGACGCGCCGCATACGTTGCAGATAGGCGATAACAACCAGATCGTCGCCAAAACCGGCGTGACGGTGGTGGGGGATTTCCGCCGCCGCGACATGGCCCTCGGCGGGCAGGGCGCACCGCTGGTCCCCGCGTTCCACCACGCCCTGCTGGCGCATCCGACGGAGCGCCGCATGGTGCTCAACATCGGCGGCATCGCCAATCTTTCTTTATTGATCCCAGGCCAGCCGGTACGCGGCTTCGACACCGGGCCGGGAAATATGCTGATGGACGCCTGGATCTGGCGTCAGGCGGGTAAAGCCTACGATAAAGACGCCCAGTGGGCATGCAGCGGTAAAGTTATTATCCCGCTGCTGCAAAGCATGCTCAGCGATCCCTATTTTGCCGCACCGGCGCCGAAAAGCACTGGCCGCGAATACTTCAACTACGGCTGGCTTGAGCGTCAGCTGGCGAACTTCCCGGGCCTGGCGCCTGAGGATGTACAGGCCACGCTGGCAGAGCTTACTGCCGTTTCGGTCTCGGAACAGGTGCTGCTGAGCGGGGGCTGCGAGCGTCTGCTGGTGTGCGGCGGCGGCAGCCGTAACCCACTGGTGATGACCCGTCTCGCCGGTCTGCTGCCGGGCACGGAGGTAACCACCACCGACAAAGCAGGGATCAGCGGCGATGACATGGAGGCGCTGGCCTTTGCCTGGCTGGCGTGGCGCACGGTGGCTGGTCTGCCGGGGAACTTACCCTCGGTAACCGGAGCCCGTGAAGCGAGCGTGTTAGGTGCTGTTTTTCCAGCGAATCCGCGGCAAAATCAGAGTTAACCGAATTTCACTTAAGCCTGCTGTGGGTAAGAATAGCCGAAAAAACGGGAGGGCCTACGCGCCCTCCGGGACCAGGAAAGTCATCGGAATTTACCCATGAAAAAACTGCTTCTTGCTTTTACTCCCTTTCTGCTGGCGAGCTGTAGCGTTTACAACCAGTTCGTCGAGCGCATGCAAACCGACACGCTGGCCTATCAGTGCGACGAAAAGCCCCTGACCGTTAAGCTCAATAATCCCCGTCAGGAAGTCAGTTTCGTGTACGACAATAAGCTGCTGACGCTGAAACAGGGGATCTCCGCTTCCGGGACCCGATATAGCGACGGGGTGTATGTCTTCTGGTCGAAAGGCGACAGTGCAACGGTCTACAAGCGCGATCGCATTGTGCTGAACAATTGTCAGATCGAAAATCCGAAGCGTTGAGATTTTGCAGGGGGCGGCGCACAATAGCGTCACCCATTGTCAACGTCAGTTAACGCCATGTCAGATAACGACGAATTGCAGAAAATTGCGCACCTGCGGCGCGAATACACCAAAGGCGGCCTGCGTCGCCAGGATCTCCCCGCCGAGCCGCTGGTGCTGTTTGAGCACTGGCTAAAACAGGCCTGTGAAGCACAACTTGCCGATCCCACCGCGATGGTGGTTGCCACCGTCGATGAAAATGGCCAACCCTGGCAGCGCATCGTGCTGCTCAAACATTACGATGACAAAGGACTGGTGTTCTACACCAACCTTGGCAGCCGTAAGGCGCAGCATCTGGAAAACAACCCGCGTATCAGTTTGCTCTTCCCGTGGCATATGCTGGAGCGCCAGGTGATGGTCACCGGCTCCGTTGAACGTCTCTCAACCCTTGAAGTGGTGAAGTATTTCCACAGCCGTCCGCGGGACAGTCAGATTGGCGCCTGGGTCTCTAAACAGTCAAGCCGTATCTCTGCCCGCGGCGTGCTGGAGAGCAAGTTCCTTGAGCTGAAACAGAAATTCCAGCAGGGCGAAGTGCCGCTGCCGAGTTTCTGGGGCGGCTTCCGCGTCTCCGTTCAGCAGATGGAATTCTGGCAGGGCGGTGAACATCGCCTTCACGACAGGTTTATCTATCAGCGCGATAACGGCGCGTGGAAAATCGATCGGCTGGCACCCTAATCCCCGAAATTTGTTCTCTTAAGCGCTGGCGCTACGTTGGTCAGCGCTTTATTCTATGTACCTTTCGCGTCTGGCGAAAAGTCGTGTACCGGCAAAGGTGCAGTCGTTTTATACATGGAGAATTTGATGGCAAGCAGTAACTTGATTAAACAATTGCAAGAGCGGGGGCTGGTAGCCCAGGTGACGGACGAGGAAGCGTTAGCAGAGCGACTGGCGCAAGGCCCGATCGCGCTCTATTGCGGCTTCGATCCTACCGCTGACAGCTTGCATTTGGGGCATCTGGTTCCTTTGTTATGCCTGAAACGCTTCCAGCTGGCTGGCCATAAGCCTGTGGCTCTGGTCGGTGGCGCAACGGGTCTGATTGGTGACCCAAGCTTCAAAGCCGCTGAGCGTAAACTGAATACGGCGGATACCGTAGAGGAGTGGGTGGCGAAAATCCGCAAACAGGTCGCGCCATTCCTCGACTTTGACTGTGGTGAAAACTCCGCGATCGCTGCGAACAACTACGACTGGTTTGGCAGCATGAACGTGCTGACCTTCCTGCGGGATATCGGTAAACACTTCTCCGTTAACCAGATGATCAACAAAGAAGCGGTGAAGCAGCGTCTGAACCGTGACGATCAGGGCATCTCCTTTACCGAGTTCTCCTACAACCTGCTGCAGGGGTATGACTTTGCCTGTCTGAACAAGCTGCACGGCGTTGCGCTGCAGATTGGCGGCTCCGATCAGTGGGGTAACATCACCTCCGGTATCGATCTGACCCGTCGTCTGCACCAGAATCAGGTCTTCGGTCTGACCGTTCCGCTGATCACCAAAGCGGACGGCACCAAGTTCGGTAAAACTGAAGGCGGCGCGGTATGGCTCGATCCGAAGAAAACCAGCCCGTACAAGTTCTACCAGTTCTGGATCAACACCGCAGATGCTGACGTTTATCGCTTCCTGAAGTTCTTCACCTTTATGGACATTGAAGAGATCAATGCTCTTGAAGAAGAAGACAAAAACAGCGGTAAAGCGCCACGCGCCCAGTACGTGCTGGCCGATGAGGTCACTAAGCTGGTTCACGGCGAAGAGGGCTTAGCGGCGGCCAAGCGCATTACCGCCAGCCTGTTTAACGGTACCCTGAGCGATCTGAGCGAAGCAGACTTCGAACAGCTGGCGCAGGATGGCGTGCCAATGGTGGAGATGGAAAAAGGCGCCGATCTGATGCAGGCCCTGGTCGACTCTGAGCTTCAGCCGTCCCGTGGCCAGGCGCGTAAAACCATCGCCTCTAACGCCATCACCATTAACGGTGAAAAACAGTCTGACGCGGAGTACGTCTTCGCTGACAGCGATCGCCTGTTTGGTCGTTATACCTTGCTGCGTCGCGGTAAAAAGAATTACTGTCTGGTTTGCTGGAAATAATCATAAAAGCACAGGGGCGTGGGAAACCACGCCCCTTTATTTTTTCAGGGTTGTGGTAAGAAAATGAAGAATATCCTCGCCATCCAGTCCCACGTCGTTTTTGGGCATGCTGGCAACAGCGCCGCAGAATTTCCGATGCGCCGTCTCGGGGCCAATGTCTGGCCGTTAAATACCGTTCAGTTTTCCAACCATACGCAATACGGCAAATGGACCGGTTGCGTGATGCCGCCCGCTCATCTTACAGAGATTGTTCAGGGCATCGCTGATATCGACAAACTCAAAACCTGCGATGCCGTGCTGAGCGGTTATCTTGGATCAGCCGAGCAGGGCGAGCATATTCTCGGTATTGTTCGCCAGGTGAAGGCGGCGAACCCGGCGGCGAAATATTTCTGCGATCCGGTGATGGGCCATCCGGAAAAAGGCTGTATCGTGGCGCCAGGCGTGGCGGAGTTTCACGTGCGTCACGCTCTCCCGGCCAGCGACATCATCGCCCCAAACCTCATTGAACTGGAGATCCTCTGTGAACATCCGGTGAACAGCGTGGAGGAGGCCGTTGCGGCGTCCCGTGAACTGATTGCGATGGGGCCGGAAATCGTGCTGGTGAAACATCTGGCCCGCGCCGGAATCAGCCCGGATCGCTTTGAGATGCTGCTGGTGACCAAAGATGAAGCCTGGCACATCAGCCGTCCGCTGGTGGATTTTGGCAGCCGTCAGCCGGTGGGCGTGGGCGATGTGACCAGCGGTCTGCTGCTGGTGAAACTGCTGCAGGGGGCAACGGTGCGTGATGCGCTTGAGCACGTCACGGCGGCGGTGTATGAGATTATGATCGCCACCAAAGCCCTGCAGGAGTACGAGTTGCAGGTGGTGGCCGCACAGGACCGGATTGCGAAGCCGGAACACGTTTTTAGCGCGACCCAGCTTTGACCTCATTGCCCGGCGGCGCTGCGCTTGCCGGGCCTACAGAGCTCGTAGGCCGGGTAAGCGTCAGCGCCACCCGGCAATAAACCGCTCTCTTACTTTAACCCTTCCGCTTCCAGTGCTGCCGCCACGGCAGGCCGCTCCGCCATACGCGCCATATAGGCGTCAATGTGGCTTAATCCTTCCATGTTCAGCTTCACGGCCCGTGCCCAGCGCAGGACGGTAAACAGATACGCATCGGCAATGGTAAAGCGCTGCCCGCAGATCCACTGATCCTCTTTCAGCGACGCGTTCACATACTGCAGTTTCTTCTCCAGCAGGGCGCGAACGATCGGCTTGTACTCTTCCGGGGTGTCCGGGCGGAACAGCGGGGTAAAACCTTTATGCAGTTCGGTGGCGATGTAGTTCATCCATTCAATGGTTTTATAGCGGGCGATAGTGCCGGCTGGCGCCAGTAGCTGGCGATCCGCGACGCTGTCCGCGAGGTACTGCATAATGGCAACACCCTCGGTGAGCAGGGTGCCATCTTCCAGCAGCAGGGCCGGAACCTGGCCTTTAGGATTCACCGCGAAAAAATCATCGCCGTTTTCCAGACGCTTTTGCATCAGATCAACACCGTTGAGGGTGAAGTCTTTACCGCTCTCGCGCAGCGTAATATGGGAGGCAAGAGAGCAGGCGCCTGGTTTATAGAACAGTTTCATCGGTCACTCCTGTTTACGTAGGTTTACCCTATGTTAGTGCGCCCCATAATAAAAAAAAAGCCGCTAACGCACAGTTAGCGGCTTGTAGTCAGTCGTTTCCCGATGACATTACACGGCGGCGGTGTTGCTCGCTTTAGCGGTATTGTCGTCGTCCTGAGTCATGCGGTTCAGTTTTGGTGCAGTCAGCATCATCAGCACAGCGATAACCGCAGTGGCGATACCAATCTGCAGGAACACGTCACCATAGACATGCAGCGACTGCAGCGGATCGGTCACATCAGAAGGCACAGCCATCAGGTTGGCGATCTTACCGGCGATGATGGCAGCACCGGCAGTGGTCAGGAACCAGCTACCCATGATGAAGCCCATCAGACGCTGTGGAACCAGCTGTGCAACCATCGCCAGGCCCAGACCGGAGATCATCAGCTCACCGATAGACTGCAGGGCGTAGCTCAGGATCAGCCAGTTCACGGAAACGATACCCGCGTCGCTGGCGAATTCCGCGCCCAGCGGCAGTACCAGGAAGGCACCCGAGCAGAGCACCATGCCCACCGCGAACTTGTGCGGCATTGGCAGGCGGTCGCCCATCTTGTTGTAGATGGCAGCCAGGATCGGGCTACCTACCATGATCCAGAACGGGTTCAGGGCCTGGAACTGCTCAGGCTCGAACGCGATACCCAGGATAGAGTGCTCAACGTTACGGATCGCGAAGAAGTTCAGAGACGTTGGCATCTGGCTGTACAGCACGAAGAAGACAATCGCTTCAACCATCAGGATAAAGGCAACAATCATCTTACGACGCGCCGCGCCCTGCATGGAGAAGGCTTCTTTTGCAAAGATGCAGATGATACCCAGCGCAACCACGCCCAGCACCGCACGGGCAATACCCTGGTTGTGCAGCAGCCAGGTGGCGATAGCAACCAGCACGACAACACCAACCAGCGTCGCCAGCAATTTACCCATCTGTACCGGCGCAAAGTCAGGTTTTGAACCGTACTCTTTCACCCAGCTGCGGCAGAACAGGAAGTTCACCACGGTGATCAGCATACCGACGAAGCTCAGGGCAAACGCCACGCTCCAGCCGAATTTTGCTGCCAGCCACGGGGTTGCCAGCATGGAGAAGAAGGAGCCAATGTTGATGGACATGTAGTACATGGTGAATGCACCGTCCAGACGCGGGTCATCTTTCTTATAACAGGTAGAAAGCAGGGCAGACGGGTTCGCCTTGAACAGGCCGTTACCCACCGCGATGGTCGCCATACCCAGGTAAACCACGCCGGCATCGTGACCGGACCAGGCTACCAGACCATAACCGATCGCCAGAACGATGGCGCCCAGCAGGATGACACGTTTGGTTCCCAGTACTTTATCGCCCAGCCAGCCACCAATTGCGACCAGACCGTAGACCAGAGCACTGAAAGAAGAGAACAGGGTGATGGAATCGGCTTCGGACATACCCAGTTGTTTCACCAGGTAAACCGCCATGATCCCTTGCAGACCGTAGTAACCAAAACGCTCCCACAGCTCAATAGAGAATATGAGATAGAACGATTTAGGTTGTTTGAAAGCGTTAAGACTTACGCTCTCTTCAGCTGGTTTATTGTTTGCAGTAGACACATATACCTCTTTTTTTACATCCCATATTAACGGGGGTGTTCATAGCGTGATGACCGTAGTCCATCCGCTTTATAGTTATAGTGGGAGGGGAAACGGCGGGTAATGTTCACTATCCTGACCCGTCTGGCAAGACGTTTGTAATAGTCTGTTACATTTAACTCAAGCCCTATAATGCGCCAGAAACCTAAATGTTATTTAGCGTTAAATTTTACCGTTTCGGTGAAACTGGTTTTTTTCACTATTCAGTAGGGGAGAAAATCGCCGTATGGCGATATGTTCTGCTGTAAAAGGTGTTGGGCAGTGATATGGCCTATGTTCTGAAAAATAACCGGACATATCTACGGTTGAGAAGGGGGTATTTCTCGATGCTGTAGGGCTTTAGTAGCCATTTTGACACATAAAATTAACAGCGTGTGAACAGAGTGATCGCCATCACATTTATATAGAAAATTTTGCTGACGAAAAAACAATTAACCTGTTTGATTGTTATATAGCCGCACAATGCGCGAACCGTAAACTTTTGCTCAGACAGAAAAACTGCAAAAGGCGAGCCTGAAAGATACTCGTGCTTAATATAAGGTTTTCAGGTGATAAAAAAACCGTCGAATGACGGTTTCAGTGGTCGGTTTTCTCTTTAAATTCACAGAGATCTTCAATAATACAGGAGCCACAGCGCGGTTTACGCGCAATGCAGGTATAGCGTCCGTGGAGGATCAACCAGTGATGGCAGTCGACCTTGAACTCCGCAGGAACCACTTTCAGCAGCTTATCTTCGACCTGCTCCACGTTTTTGCCCGGAGCGAAGTTCGTTCGGTTGCAGACACGAAAGATATGAGTATCCACGGCAATGGTCGGCCAGCCGAAGGCGGTATTCAGCACCACGTTGGCGGTTTTACGGCCCACGCCAGGCAGTGCTTCCAGCGCCGCGCGATCTTCCGGTACCTCACCGCCGTGCAGCTCTATCAGCATCCGGCAGGTCTTGATCACATTCTCGGCTTTGCTGTTAAACAGGCCGATGGTTTTGATGTACGACTTTACCCCCTCAACGCCCAGCTCCAGCATCGCCTGAGGCGTGTTGGCGACGGGGTAGAGCTTCGCGGTGGCTTTATTGACGCTCACGTCGGTCGCCTGCGCGGAGAGCAACACCGCGATCAACAGTTCAAAGGGCGAGGTAAAATTCAGCTCGGTGGTCGGGTGCGGGTTATTCTCACGCAGGCGCTGCAAAATGGTTAAACGTTTCTCTTTGTTCATGAGGCCTTCTCAGGGATCCCTTCCTCTGCGCTGCGCGTGGCAGCGCGGCGTTTACGTTTCTCGTCAATGAGGTATTTTACTGCCAGCATCATCCCCAGGCCAATAAACGCGCCAGGGGGCAGCATCGCCAGCAGGAACGGCGTATCGGTGTGGAACACCTCAATGCGCAGAACTTTGGCCCAGCTGCCCAGCAGCGCATCTGCGCCATCGAACAGGGTACCGTTGCCAAGGATTTCACGCATGGCGCCCAGGACAAACATCGCCCCGGTCGCCCCCATGCCGATGGCAAAGCCATCAAGGGCCGAAATCAGCGGATCGTTTTTCACCGCAAAGGCTTCGGCGCGGCCCACCACGATACAGTTGGTGACGATCAGCGGGATAAAAATCCCCAGCGACTGATAGAGGCCAAAGGCCCAGGCGTTGATCAGCATCTGCACGACGCTCACCACCGAGGCGATAATCATCACGTAGATCGGAATACGAATCTCTGACGGCGTCCAGCGGCGCAGGGCAGAGATCGACAGGTTGGTCAGGATCAATACCAAGGTGGTGGCAAGGCCAAGGCCCAACGCGTTGGTAACGGTGGAGGTGACGGCCAGCAGCGGACACATCCCCAGCAGCTGTACCAGCGCGGAGTTGTTTTTCCACAGCCCCTGAACAAAAACCTCTTTTACCTGGCTCATGAACGCTCCTCACAGGCGGGCAGATTGTTAAGTTGCGCAGGCAGCGATTGTGCGTAAACCCCCGCACGTTTAACGGCGTTCACTACCGCACGTGGGGTGATGGTCGCACCGGTAAACTGATCGATATCACCACCATCTTTTTTCACCGCGAACGCCGGATCGTCAATACCGTGGATCACTCTACCAGCGAAATGCAAAATCCAGTCGCTTAAGCGGGTTTCAATCTTATCTCCAAGGCCTGGCGTTTCGTGGTGCTCGGTCACGCGCGTACCCAGCACGGTGCCGGAAAAATCGGTGCCCACCAGCAGCCTGATAGCGCCGGAGTATCCATCCGGGGCGGTGGCCTCCATCACCACGCCGGTCGGCGTATCGCCTTTACGGGCGATAAAAATACGGTGGGTGCCTTTGCCAAGCGCTGGCGTCTGGACAAGATAACAGCTCTTCTGCAGATCGTTATCGTAGATATCTGCCGGGATCACCTGGTCAAACAGCGCTTTTTGCTGACGGGCCGCCTGTTCATCAATGGTGGATTTGGTTAAGCCGTTGACCAGCGCGGTCATGCCGGTGAGCACGGCGGCAAAGAGCGCCAGCGTCACGCCGTGTTTTTGCATCGTTCTTAACATGGCAGATCCTTAGCGATGGCCGTACACGCGCGGACGCGTGTAGTAGTCGATGAGCGGAACGGTGATGTTCGCCAGCAGCACGGCAAAGGCCACGCCGTCCGGGTAACCGCCAAAGCTGCGGATCAGCCACACCAGCAAACCGGCCAGCGCGCCAAAAATCAGGCGCCCACGGTTGGTGGTAGAGGCCGTTACCGGGTCGGTCAGAATAAAGAAAGCACCCAGCATGGTCGCGCCGGAGAGCAGATGGATCTGCGGCGACGCCAGCGACGCCGGCGAGAAGAACCAGCCCAGCCCGGAACAGACCGCAAGCGTTACCAGGAAGCTCACCGGGATATGCCAGCGGATCGCTTTCTGCCACAGCAGGAACAGGCCACCGGCCAGGTACGCCAGGTTAACCCACTGCCAGCCCGCGCCTGCCAGCACGCCGCTGTAAATGGGCGACTGGAGGATCTGCTCTACGCTGTGACCCGCGTGCAGAGAGGTTTTGAAGGTATCGAGCGGCGTCGCCTGGCTGATGCCATCCACCCCCAGACGCAGGGTGTTCATATCCGCGCCGCTGGCGGTATGGCCGGAGAAGATCACCTGCACGGCATCCATAAAGCCTGGCACCGTCGCGGCAATCTCATGCGGCGGCAGCCAGCTGGTCATCTGCACCGGGAAGGAGATCAGCAGCACCACATAGCCAATCATCGCCGGGTTAAACGGGTTATGCCCGAGGCCGCCATAGAGCTGCTTGGCGATGATTACCGCAAATACGGTGCCGAGCACCACCATCCACCAGGGGGCGAAGGGCGGAATACTGATGGCCAGCAGCAGGCCGGTGAGCAGGGCGGAATTGTCCGCCAGAATTTTGCCCACCGCGATTTTTCGCAGTTTGAGTACCAGCGCTTCGGCCGCCAGCGCGCTCACACAGCCAAGGATGATCTGCAGCAACGTACCCCAGCCGAAGAACCAGAGCTGTACGGCAATGCCCGGCAGTGCGGCCAGGCAGACCAGCATCATAATGCGCGATGTCTGGCGCTGGTTATGGGTATAAGGGGAGCTTGCGATTCTGAAAACCATTTAATCCTCGTTAACTGCCTGCTGTGCGGCTCTCTTCGCCTGTACCCGCGCGATGGCGGCAGCCACTGCCGCTTTGCGTGGATCGTCATTGGCTGCCGGCTCTTCTTCCTGTTGCGCCGCCTTGCGCGCTTTTGCCCGGGCAATGGCGGCTTCGACCGCGGCTTTACGCGGGTCGACGGGTACGGGTTCTTCCTGTTTTGCTTCCGGCGGCGCGGCTTTACGGGCTTTGGCCCGGGCAATCGCCGCTTCGACGGCCGCTTTACGCGGGTCGACCTGAGCCTGTTCAACCTGAATATCGTCCGGCTGCGCCGCTTTGCGGGCTTTCGCCCGGGCGATGGCCGCTTCGACCGCCGCTTTACGCGGATCGACTGGCGCTGGCTCGCTCTGGTTCTCTTCCAGTGGCGCCGCTTTGCGGGCTTTCGCCCGGGCGATGGCCGCTTCGACCGCGGCTTTACGCGGATCCACCGGAGCAGGCTCGGCCTGAGTCTCTTCCGGTGGCGCCGCTTTGCGGGCTTTTGCGCGGGCGATGGCGGCCTCGACCGCCGCTTTACGCGGATCGGTTTCTGTTGATGCGGCGGCAGCCTGCGCTTTTTCCGCCTGACGGGCGCGGGCCTCTGCTTTGCGCGCTTCGCGGGCGGCAATCATCTCGCTGTTATCCGGGCGCTGACCCGCCGGGATCACCACATCTTCTGTCGCGGTGGCTTTCTTCTCGCGCACACGCGCCAGGGCAGCATTAATGGCATCCTGGTCTTTTGCCGCAGGCTGAACTGCCGCTTTCTTATGGCGCGCTTCTCGGGCGGCTTTCTCGCGTTCAAGGCGCTGCTGGCGCGCTTCAAACCGTGCTTTGGCTTCGGCTGCGCGTTTCTCTTCCTGGGCGATCGCGTAAATTTCGGCTTTCTCGACGCGGAAATATTGCACCAGCGGAATATTGCTCGGGCAGACCCAGGCGCAGGCGCCACACTCAATGCAGTCGGCCAGGTTGTGGGATTTCGCTTTATCGTGGATCTGCCCTTTGCTGTACCAGTAGAGCTGCTGAGGCAGCAGATCCGCCGGGCAGGCATCGGCACAGGCGCTGCAGCGAATGCAGCCTTTCTCTTCCTGCGTTTCGCCCATCTCGCTGACGGACGGCGCCAGCAGGCAGTTGGTGATTTTTACCACCGGGACATCCAGCCAGGGCAGGGTAAAGCCCATCAGCGGCCCGCCCATAATTACCATTTGCTCGGCGCTCGGGCAGAACCCGGCCTGATCCAGCAGATGACGAACCGGCGTGCCCAGACGCGCCCAGACGTTACCGGGACGGCTAACCGATTCCCCGGTAAGGGTAACGACGCGCTCGGTAAGCGGCTCCCCGTCAACAACGGCACGTTTAACGGCATAGGCGGTGCCGACGTTCTGCATCAGGACGCCAATGTCAGAAGAACGACCGCCGTGCGGGACCTGCTTGCCGGTTAAAATCTGGGTCAGCTGCTTTGCGCCACCGGAGGGGTACTTGGTGGGGATAACGCGCAGGCTGATATCATGGCTGCCCGCCAGCACCGCACGCAGCATGGAGATGGCCTGCGGTTTGTTATCTTCAATGCCGATCAGCACCTCCTGCGGCTGCAGAATGTGCGCGAGAATACGAATGCCCTCGACGATCTGCGCGGCGCAGTCCTGCATCAGACGATCGTCCGCGGTGATGTACGGCTCGCACTCGGCGGCGTTGATAATCAGGGTTTTGATCTTGTCGCCGCCGCCCTGCAGTTTGTTACCGGTTGGGAAGCCCGCGCCGCCCAGACCGGCGACGCCAGACTGATGAATGCGCTCGATCAGCGCCTCGCGGCTGTGGTTGCGGTAGTCGCTCCAGCCGTCGCGCTCAATCCAGCGATCTTCGCCATCGGCGTCGATGATGACGCACAGCTCAGAGAGGGCGGAAGGGTGGGCAACGGTATGGGGCGCAATCGCCACCACGGTGCCGGAGGTAGGGGCGTGCACAGGCAGCATACGTCCGCGTCCAAAGGTCAGCGGCTGGCCGCGTAACACGCTGTCGCCAGGTTTAACGCACAGCTCACCCTCAGCACCGATGTGCTGCTTCAGGGGGATAACAAAACGGTTGGCCAGCGGGATCTGGCGCAGCGGCGTACCGCTGGACTGGGTTTTCATCTCTGGCGGATGAATACCGCCATCGAAATCCCAGATCTTCTCTTTTCTGAAGGCAGAAAATAACTTAAGCATGTTGTTCCACAGGAATAATGCGCACCGGAATGGTCTGAAGATCCCATTTCCAGCTATCGGTCGTGGTGGCTACCGGGCGTAACTCAATGCACTGGGTCGGGCAGGGGGCGACACAGAGGTTACAGCCGGTACACAGGTCTTCCATCACGGTATGCATGGCGCGCGTGGCGCCCACAATGGCATCTACCGGGCAGGCCTGAATACATTTGGTGCAGCCGATGCAGTTAGGCTCATCGATCACCGCCAGCATGCGCACCGGCTCCTGCGCGCTTTCATCACCATCGACCGGCTGGGGGTCGACGTTCAGCAGTTCGGCAATCTTCAGCATCACCGCTTCGCCGCCAGGCGCACAGCGGTTAATTTTTTCGCCGCCGCTGCCCACCGCCTCTGCGTAGGGGCGACAGCCAGGGTAGCCGCACTGCCCGCACTGGCTTTGCGGCAGTAGCTCATCAATTTTTTCGACAATCGGGTCATCCTCCACCGCGAAGCGGCGTGAGGCGTAACCGAGAATGATGCCAAACAGCAGCCCCAGAACACTGAGGGCAGCAATGGCAATCCAGATTGCATTCATTACAACTTCACCAGACCACTAAAGCCCATAAAGGCCAGAGACATGAGACCAGCGGTAACCAGCGCGATGGCGTTACCGCGAAACGGTGCCGGGATATCAGCCGCGACCAGGCGTTCGCGGATCGCTGCAAACAGCACCATCACCAGCGAAAAGCCGACCGCGGCGGAAAAACCGTACAGCGCCGACTGCAGGAAATTGTGCCCAAGGTTAATGTTGAGCAGCGCCACGCCGAGCACCGCACAGTTGGTGGTGATCAGCGGCAGGAAGATGCCGAGCAGGCGGTATAACGCCGGGCTGGTTTTACGCACCACCATTTCGGTGAACTGCACCACCACAGCGATAACCAGAATAAAGGCCAGCGTGCGCAGATAGGTCAGGCCAAGGGGGATTAAAATCCAGGTATCTACCCACCAGGCGCAGATCGAGGCGAGGGTCAACACGAAGGTGGTGGCCAACCCCATCCCCATTGCCGTTTCGAGCTTTTTGGATACGCCCATAAATGGGCACAGGCCAAGGAACTTCACGAGAACGAAGTTGTTTACCAGCACCGTGCCGACAAAGAGCAGTAAGTAATCGGTCATTATTCAGCCTGACATAAAAAAGCCGCCTATTATCGGATAAACCGGCGCAGGCGACAACAGGTTAACTGTAAGGTTATTACGGGTTCACAAAGGTGTTCTTTACGCGGGCCGAGCGCTTAAAGTACGGCACGAACAGCGCGGTCACCAGCAGTGGGAAGAGGAGTTGACGCACTGCCAGCGCATCGGAAACCGGCGAAAAGGCGAAGGCTTTCACGGCCAGCAAGACAGAGACCAGCAGCCAGATAATATAGTGCTTAGGCACGCTCCGGCGGCGTTTAAAAAACGCGATGGTCAGCCACAGCGTGTAGTACCACATGGCAATCGCAAAGGCGAAAGAAATAAACCACATGACGATAGCAGAGGTATTTTGCGCGCCCAGCGTTTTAAGCGCGTGCGGCGTAATTAATGCAGTGGAATAAAGTACCAGTGCCAGCGACGCACTTAATAATGCAACCAGCAGCCAGGCGAGCGGAGCAAGTAACCAGCCGCCAATTTTTTCTCCAGCCGTTGTGGTCATGTTCTCTCCCGATAGTCAGCGAAAAGCGCGAACTGCAAATTAGCAGGGGCGAGAGTATATAACATTTCCGGGCAATGAGTACCCTTTTAGAGCACGTAACGCCACACCGACTTAGGCACTTCGCCAATGTTGAACAGGCGTCCGCCAGAAACCAGCTCAGCGCGGCGATGGTCAGCGGCGCGGTACATGCTGATAATGTCCTGGTTGTCACTCAGGGTGTAGTTCAGATGGTCAAAGAGCTTTTCCAGACTTTCAAGGGAATTAATTTTGCGAAATTTTAATAAATAGTCCTGAACTGTCATTTTAATAATTTTCCATATAAGAGTGAGTAATGCCAAAGGAGTAATTCGGTCGAATAATAAACGGTTCAAATAAGACGTAAACGGTTTGCCAAAGCGCACCAGCAAAAATAAGAGTTTTCTTGATTGATGAAATCAGGCGTCGGCCGACGCCTGGCGAAGAAGGTTAACGCTGTTCATGACGGCTGGCAATAAGCAACTGACATCATATGTCACTATTTTTGGTGAGCGTATGGGGCTTGGCTTGATTGAGTGTATTCACCGGCTCGGGTGGCTGGTAGTTATCAATATGACTGGCAACGGCGAGCAGTATCACCGACACGCCCAGCACGATCCATCCCGCTAACTCGATAATTCGATTAATTATTGTCGTCATGATTCTTGGTGATGTTTTATCCATAAATACAGATCCAGAATTTTACAGTGCGATATGCCTTCGGGCAAGCGCTTTACAAGGATGTTTTGCGATTGTATTCAGCGAGTTATAAATGTTAATCAGAAATTACTGATTGCTTCTGTTGCTATAGGGCAAGGTACGCCAGATTAATCTATTGTGACGGGAGAGGAGATAGTGTGAAATATGCAGGTCAAAAGATGAGAGGCGATTTCATGAGCGACAAAATCCGTGTTGGATTAATAGGTTATGGTTATGCGAGTAAAACATTTCATGCCCCGCTGATTGATGGCACCCCGGGGATGGCGCTGGCAGCCATTTCCAGCAGCGATGCGACGAAAGTTCATGCCGACTGGCCAACCGTGCCGGTGGTTTCTGAGCCGAAGCATCTGTTTAACGATCCCAATATCGACCTGATTGTTATCCCGACACCAAACGACACCCATTTCCCGCTGGCGAAAGCGGCCCTTGAAGCGGGCAAGCATGTGGTGGTGGATAAACCCTTTACCGTGACACTGTCACAGGCTCGCGAACTGGACGCGCTGGCAAAAAGCCTGGGTAAACTGCTCTCCGTCTTCCACAACCGCCGCTGGGACAGCGACTTCCTCACCGTTAAAGCCCTCATTGCCGACGGCTCTCTGGGGGAAGTGGCATTCTTCGAATCACATTTCGACCGCTTCCGTCCGCAGGTGCGTAATCGCTGGCGTGAGCAGGCGGGTCCGGGCAGCGGCATCTGGTACGATCTGGCCCCGCATCTGCTTGACCAGGCCGTTAACCTGTTTGGTCTGCCGGTGAGCCTGAACGTCGATCTGGCCCAGCTGCGCCCTGGCGCGCAGGCCACGGACTACTTCCATGCGGTGTTGAGCTATCCGCAGCGTCGCGTGGTACTGCATGGCACGATGATGGCGGCGGCGGAATCTGCACGTTACATCGTGCATGGCTCCCGCGGCAGCTATGTGAAGTTCGGTCTCGATCCGCAGGAAGAACGTCTGAAAAACGGGGAACGCCTGCCGCAGGAAGACTGGGGCTATGACATGCGTGACGGCGTGCTGACCCGCGTGGAAGGGGAAGAGCGTGTGGAGGAGACCTGGCTGACGCTGCCGGGCAACTACCCGGCCTATTATGCCGGTATTCGCGATGCGCTGAACGGCCAGGGTGAAAACCCGGTCCCGGCAAGCCAGGCGATTCAGATTATGGAACTGATTGAGCTGGGTATCGAGTCCGCGAAACATCGCGCGACCCTCTGTCTGGCCTGAAAACAAAGCCCGGCAATGCCGGGCTTTTTCTTACCCGCGTGCGACCTTGTCGCGCAGCGCCTGCTTCTCGGCAGATGTTAAGAATGCCATCTCCAGACCATTGATCTGCGCCTGGCGAATCTGCTCGCGGCTCAGCCCGGCCTGCGGGGCGGCCACCGTGTATTCGTGAATAATATCGACCCCCTGAACCGCCGGATCGTCAGTATTCAGCGAGGCTATCACGCCATGCTCAAGGAAAGTTTTCAGCGGGTGGTGCGCCAGCGTCGCCACGGTACTGGTCTGAATGTTGGAACTCAGACAGGATTCGATTCCGATGCGTTGCGCCGCCAGGAAGTCCATCAGGACGCGGTCTTCCACCGCCTTCACCCCATGACCAATACGCTCGGCGCCCAGCTCGCGGATCGCCTGCCAGATGCTCTCCGGGCCTGCCGCTTCACCGGCATGGACGGTGATGTGCCAGCCTGCGTCGCGGGCGCGATTGAAGTGGGAGAGGAACAGACTGCCCGGGAAGCCCAGCTCGTCGCCCGCCAGATCGACCGCAGTGATATGTTCCCGGTGAGCCAGCAGGGCTTCGAGTTCCTGAAGGCAGGCGGCTTCGCCAAAGGTACGGCTCATGATCCCAATCAGGCGGGCTTCAACATCAAAGGCTTTACAGCCTTCGCGAACGCCAGCGATCACCGCCTCTACCACACCGTCAACCGGCAGGTTGTGGGACATGGCCATATAGCCCGGCGAGAAACGCAGCTCAACGTAATGCAGACCGTTGCGCGCGGCGTCCTCAATATTCTCGAAGGCAACGCGACGGCAGGCTTCCAGCGAGGCGAGGACTTTTACCCCCCAGTCGAGTTTGCTTAAAAAGCTCACCAGATCCGGTTCGTTTTCTGTTACCTGCACATGCGGGATCAGCGACTCAAGGTTTTGTGCGGGCAGAGCCAAATTATACTGGCGACCAAGATCCAGAATGGTCTGGGCACGGATGTTGCCATCAAGGTGGCGATGAACGTCAGTTAGCGGGAGGGTGGTATCAATCATGGTCGCACTCTTTATTAGGTAAAGTGCGACGTATTATAAAAATAAAACGGGGCAAAAAGCTATTTGCGCAAGGTAAATATCCATTGCGCAACGCTATTACCGCAGGGCGTGAATCCCGGCAATAAGTCGTTCCACCCCTTGCTCCAGTTTACTGCACGGGCAACCGGCATTGAGGCGGATAAAGCCGTTACCCTCTTCGCCATAGGTATATCCCGGCATAATCGCCACTTTTTCCTGCTCAATCAGCACCTTTTGCAGCTTCCGGTCGTCGATATTTAGCGGTTGTAGATCGATCCACGCCAGATAGGTCGCCTCTGGCGGTTGCCAGTTCAACGCCGGAAAGGCACCATTGAGCCTGTCGGCTACATAGTGCAGGTTGGCCTCCAGATAACTGCGCAGCGCATCCAGCCAGGCCTCTCCCTGCTGATAGGCGGCAATGTGGGCTACCAGGGCCAGCACCGAGGGCGAAGAGAGGCCATCGCGCCCTTTCAGCGCCTGCAAATAGTCCGTGCGGCTGGCTTCATCACCGATCAAACCGTATGCGCCGGTAAGGGCAGGAATATTAAAGCTCTTGGAGCCGGAGGTCAGAAGCGCCCATTTTCCCTGCGCCACTTCGCACCAGGGGGTGTGCTGATGGTTGCCCCAGACCATATCCATATGAATTTCATCGCTGATGACCGCCACGTCGTGCCGCGCACAGAGTTCAGCCATGGTCGCTAACTCGTCCCGGGTCCAGACCTTGCCCGTCGGGTTGTGCGGGCTACAGAGCAGCAGGATCTTGTTCTGCGGCTGTGCCAATACCGCTTCCAGTTCGGCCATATCGCACTGCCAGCCCGCCGCCGTCTTATGCAGGCCAACAGGCACCACCTGACGGTTATTGCCCGCAATGGCATTGTAAAACGCGTCGTAGGCCGGGGTGTGGATCACCACCCCGTCGCCTGCGTTGGACCACTGGCGAATCAGCTCCGACACCATATAGATCACCGAGGGGCCATAGACGATGGCGCTGGGATCGATGGAACTGTTGAAGCGCTGCCGGAACCAGTGCCCTACCGCCCCAAGGAACTCGTCGTTTTTCCAGCGGCTGTAGCCAAACACTCCGTGGCTGATGCGAGCTTGCAGAGCCTCGATGATGCAGGGGGCAGTGGCAAAATCCATGTCCGAGATAGTAAACGGCAGCAGATCGGCGGCGCCGAAGCGGTCGGCAACATAGTCCCATTGGGTACACCAGGTGCCGTGACGATCCACGACGGCAGAAAAATCAAACATAACGTCTCCTTAAAAGAGAACCCCCTCTTGGGGAGGGGGCTGGGGCATCAGGCTTCTACTGTTCGCATCAGGGTCGCCAGCTCATCTTTCACTGACTGTACCTGCGGGCCGATGACCACCTGCAAATTGTGCTGGTTGAGCTGAACCACGCCGATGGCGCGATTGGCCTTCAGGGCGTTGGTGTCCACTTTGGACATATCTGCCACCGACAGGCGCAGACGGGTAATGCAGTTGTCCAGAGAGGTGATGTTATCCGCACCGCCCAGCGCCGCGAGGATCGCCGGCGTATTGTAGCCGGATTTGCCAGTTACGCCCGCCACTGCCTGCTCCACGCTCGCCGCGCTCTCAATATCGCGACCCGGCGTTTTCAGGTTGAAGCGGGTGATGGCGAAGCGGAAGATGCCGTAGTAAACCGCAAACCAGATCGCGGCCACCACCGGAACCAGATACCACTTGGTCGACAGGCCGTGCAGAATGCCGAACACCACAAAGTCAATCACGTTGCCGTCGGTATTACCGATGGTGACACCCAGCACCGCCATGGTGGTAAAGCCCAGGCCGGTCAGCACGGCGTGAATAAGGTACAGTACCGGTGCCACGAACAGGAACAGGAACTCGATCGGTTCAGTGGTACCGCCGACCACGCAGGCGATAACGCCGGAGATCAACAGGCCCTTAATCTTATGACGGTTTTCCGGACGGGCGCAGTGGTACATCGCCAGCGCCGCACCCGGCAGGCCGCCGAGGAAGGCTGGCATTTTCCCCTGGGAGAGGAAGCGGGTGGCACTCTCCGAGAAGCCGTGGGTGGTCGGGCAGCTTAACTGCGCCTGGAAGATGGTCAGTGCGCCGCTTACCGAGTGGCCGCAGACCTCCATGGTGCCACCGGCTTCGGTGAAGCGGATCAGCGCCACCAGGATATGTTGTAAGCCGAAAGGCAGCAGCAGACGCTCACCGGTGCCGAAAATCATCGGGCCAAAATCGCCCGCGCTGTTGATGATATGCCCGATACCGGTAATACCCAGGGCGAAAATCGGCCACACCAGCGGGATCACCAGGCCAAACAGGCCCATGGCGACGGTGGTAATAATCGGCACAAAGCGCGTACCGCCGAAGAAGGCCAGCGCATCCGGCAGGCGGATATTGTGAAAACGCTCATGCAGCAGCCAGATGATCACCCCTGCGATCACCGCGCCGAGGATCCCGGTGTCGATCGACTGGATCCCCAGTACGCTCTGGATGTTATTGGCTTTGAGCACCGCCGCGTCGGTAGTGGGCAGGATCCCCTTCGCAGTCAGCCAGAAGTTGACCGCCAGGTTCATTACCGCGTACCCCACAAACCCGGCAAATGCCGCCACGCCTTTGTTTTCGCGGGCCAGGCCCAGCGGAATGGCGATACAGAACATCACTGGCAGGAAGCTAAAGGCGAAGGAGCCGACCTTACTCATCCAGATAAAAATTGCCTGCAAGACCGGGTTGCCCAGAAAAGGGATCAGGGTAATGACATCGTTACTGCTGAGCGAGCTGCCGATGCCCAGCATGATCCCACAGAAGGAGAGCAGTGCCACGGGCAGCATAAAAGTTTTACCCAGTTGCTGGAAAAACTCCCACAGCGAGATTTTTTGTGCTGCTTTCGCCGTCATAAAACGACTCCTTTATTGTTAAAATAGATTTACCTGCCTCAGTGCTGCGAGAAGATAAAACGTTTTATCAAAGTTTAGTGCGCGCTAAATCACATTCTCAGGCTTTGGCAGAGGGTATAAAGATAACGTATTGATAAAACGTTTTACCGATCTCATTATCAGGGAGACACCCCACACATGGCTGTAGCGAAAAAAATTACTATCAACGACGTTGCGCTGGCGGCGGGTGTCTCTGTGAGCACGGTTTCACTGGTTCTGAGCGGGAAAGGGCGCATCTCCCCAGCGACGGGCCAGCGCGTCAACGAGGCGGTGGAGCAACTGGGGTTCGTTCGCAACCGCCAGGCATCGGCGCTGAGGGGTGGGCAAAGCGGGGTGATTGGCCTGATCGTCCGCGACCTGACGTCGCCGTTCTATGCCGAACTGACGGCGGGCCTGACGGAGGCGCTGGAAGCCCAGGGGAGGATGGTCTTTTTACTCCATGGCGGCCGGGAAGCGGATCAGCTGCTCCAGCGCCTCGATATGCTGCTGACGCAGGGGGTGGATGGGGTGATCGTTGCCGGGGCCTCCGGGGTAAGCAATGAGCTGTGCGAGCGGGCGGCAGCCAAAGGGGTTCCGCTGGTGTTTGCCTCCCGCGCCAGCTATCTCGACGAAGCGGATACCCTGCGCCCGGACAACATGCAGGCAGCACAAATGCTGACCGAACATCTTATTCGCCGCGGCCATCAGCGAATTGCCTGGCTGGGCGGTAAAAGCTCCTCCCTGACGCGCGCCGAACGGGTGGGTGGCTACTGCGCGACGCTGATCAAATATGGCCTGCCGTTCCACAGCGAGTGGGTGGTGGAGTGTGAATCCCGCCACAAGCAGGCGGCGGAGGCGATCGGTAGCTTGCTGCGCGCCAGCCCCACCATCAGCGCCGTGATTTGCTATAACGACGTTATCGCCATGGGCGCCTGGTTCGGCTTAATCCGTGCCGGGCGCCAGAGCGGGGAAGGTGGGGTTGAAACCTTCTTTGGTCATCAGGTGGCGCTGGGCGCCTTTGCGGATGTGTCAGAGAACGCGCTGGACGATCTGCCGATTGTCTGGGCCACCACCCCGGCGCGGGAAATGGGCTATACCCTGGCCGAGAGAATTATGCAGCGGATCGATAAAGCCGACGTGCAGGCGGGGCATCAGATTGTGTCGGCCCGCCTGGTGACGGTGAAATAACATTATCCATGCGGCGTGAGCGGGTTACGTTCCAGCCGCGCCTCCAGAGCCTCGACAAACTTGCGCACCTTAACCGGAATCAACCGCGACGTCGGGTAAACGGCCCAGACAGCCAGCGCTTCCGGCCTGGCATCCTCCAGCGCGATCCGCTCCACCAGGCCTTGTGCAAAGGCGGGCTCAAGGTACCAGCGGGACAGGTTGGCAATGCCCATGCCGCCCAGGCAGGCCTCAAAGATCGCCTCGATAGAATTCGCCGAAAACCGCCCCGATACTTTCTGTTTGCTTCGCTGTCCCCCCTGGTCGAACGTCCAGTGGGTGGTATCAGAGGTGGTTAAGCAGCTGTGCGCCGCAAGATCGCTGAGCGTTTTTGGATAGCCATGCTCCGTCAGATACGCTGCGCTGGCGCAGAGGTCTCGGGGGTTATCACAGAGGCGATGCGCCACCAGACGGTTGTCCCGCAGCGGGGCGATACGTAACGCCACGTCTATTCCTCTGCCGACAATATCAACCTGCTCATCGGTGGCGAGTAAATCGACCTGCAGGGCGGGATGCTGGCGCATAAAGTCGGGCAGCATCGGGGCGATGATTTTACGGCCAAACGCCGCCGAGGCGGTGATGCGAAGCCGCCCGGAAAGGGAGGCGCCATCAGGAAAAAGGTCGGCCAGGGCGTTGGTCTTATCTTCCAGCAGCGCCTGGGCATGGGGTAAAAAGATGGTGCCGTCGCTGGTGGGTGAAAGGGAGCGCGTGGTGCGGTGTACCAGCCGGACCCCCAGCTCCGCTTCCAGATTATTCAGGCATCGCGACGCCGCCATGGCGCTCATAGAGAGCCGACGCGCGGCACCCGCGAGACTTCCCGCTTTGATGGCTTCCACGAATACTTCCACATCTTCCAGTTTCATTATCTCGATTCTCGTTATACTGGCCTATCAAATTACATATCTACACTAATTAGCGTTATAGCGCCATAGTCACTCCACATCCTGATAAAGAGTGAATTCGGAGTGAAGATGAAAAAGAGGACAACGGTTTTAGCGCTCAGCGGCCTGTTTTTGGCAGGATCCGTTTGGGCTGACGCACCCGCGCAGATTAAACAGCAGGTGCCGGGTTACTATCGCCTGGCGGTGGGGCAATATGAGGTGACGGCGCTTTTTGATGGCTACAACGATCTCTCGCCGTCGCTGTTAAAAGGGCTCTCGGCCGACAAAATTCGCGACCTGCTGGCGCAGCATAAGATTGATGCCGAGCGCATGCCCACCTCCTTTAACGCCTTTCTGGTGAATACCGGAAAACATCTGGTGATGATAGACAGCGGCGCGGGCCACTGCGTGCCGCAAACCGCAGGGCAATTAATTCCCAACATGCAAGCCTCCGGGTATCGTCCTGAGCAGGTTGATACCCTCTTCCTGACCCACCTCCACCTGGACCACGTCTGCGGCCTGAGCGATGCCGCGGGTAAGGCGCTATTCCCTAATGCCACGGTTTACGTGCCGCAGGCGGAAGCTGACTACTGGCTGGATCCGGCGAAAGAGGCCAGCGCCCCCGCCAATGCAAAAGAGTATTTCGCTATCGCCCAACACGCTCTGGCCTCCTATAAAGCGGCGGGACGCCTGAAAACCTTCGTGCCGCCCGCCTCGCCGATCCCTGAAGTCCAGACGGCCTACGCTCCCGGCCATACGCCCGGCAGCACGGTCTATCGTTTTGCCTCTGAGGGGAAAGGCATCAACTTTATCGGCGACCTGATCCACGCCCCTGCGGTGCAGTTCCCCCACCCGGAAGTGTCGATTCGCTTTGACGTGGATGCGAAAAAAGCCACCTCATCGCGTGGGCAAGAGTTCAATGCCCTGGCAAAAGAGGGCGAATGGCTGGCGGCAGCGCACCTGGCGTTCCCGGGCATCGGGCACATTACCGCCAACGCTCAGGGTTACAACTGGAACCCGGCGATTTACGGCCCGTATCAACGTGCGGCCGACGTGCCATTGCTGAAATAAGACGAGGCGATCGCAATGAAAAGTTACACCGTAACAGCGAATGGTATCCGTCAGTTTGTGGTGGAGGAGGGGGAAGGGGCACCGCTGATCCTGCTCCATGGCTTTCCGGAAACGAACTATGCCTGGCGCTATCAAATTCCGGTTCTGTCGAAGCATTACCGGGTGATTGCTCCGGACTTGCGCGGGTATGGAGAAACGGATAAGCCGGCCTCCGGCTACGATAAACGCACTATGGCGCGGGATATCCTGGAACTGATGAATGCCCTGGGCCTGAAGAAAGTGGTGCTGGTGGGGCACGACCGCGGCGCGCGTGTCGCCACCCGCTTTGCGAAAGATTATCCGGAACGGGTGGATCGTCTGGTGGTGATGGATAATGTCCCGACGCGTATCGTGGCGCGGGATTTGAACGCCTCTATTGCCCGGGCGTACTGGTTCTTTCTGTTCCACCTGGTGCCCGATCTGCCGGAAGCCCTGATTGCCGGACGGGAGCATATCTGGCTACGCCACTTCTTCTCGGACTGGACTTACGATCCTTCTACCATCAGCGGCGAGGCGTTTGATACCTACGTCCGGGCCTATCAGGCACCCGGTGCCGTGCGGGGGGCGATGGCCGATTATCGCGCCAATGCAGAGGATGTGGCGCAAGATCTGGCGGACGCGGCGATCAAAATTGCCTGCCCGGTGATGTCGCTGTGGGGCAATGATTTTCACGCCGTCGGTAAGCTGTTCGATATGCAGAGCGTCTGGGCGGAAATGGCGGACGATCTCAGGGCGTATGGTATTGAAGAGTGCGGGCATCTGCCCCAGGAAGAGCAACCGGAGAAAGTGAACGCCCTGCTGATGGATTTCCTGACCGGCTGGAAAGGATGACTGGCAATAAAAAACCCCTCCGCAGAGGGGTTTTGCTGTTTACTGCTGAGGAACCGCAGGCGCTGGCGGAGCAGCCGGTGCTGGCGGAGCCGCAGGTTCATCCGGTACCGCCAGGTTCAGGGCCGGTACGCCAAACATGCCGACGAACTCCTCCAGCGGCATCTTCTGACCATTCAGGGTCACCTGACCATTGCTGTACTGCAGGCTGGTGCCGATCACGTTATCTTCCACGGTGGTGATGCGGAACATCTGTCCCATCGCCGCCAGGCCTTTCACCTGCTGGCTGGCCAGCTTGCCGGCGTCATCTTCGTTATACCCTTCCAGCTTGGCAATCTGGGTCATGAACTCGGTCGCCATGTCCATCGGGATGGTCAGCTTGCTCTCCAGCGATTTCACGCTGCGATCCACTTCCTGCGCCAGGGTCTGCGCTTCACCGGTGGCGGTGGCGGGATCCTTCATGAACAACGACAGGTTGAAGTTGGTTTCGCCTTTGCTGTTTTTCCAGCTCAGCGGCGCGATAGTGACCACCGGCTCGCCTTTGAGCAGGATCGGCAGATTACCGAAGAAGGCTTCCGCCGCTTTCTGCTGATAGAGCGCCGGATTGTTGGTCATCAGCTCTTTATCCGCCAGCAGGGCCTGGCTTTGAGCGCGATACTGCTGGCTGAACTGGTGCCATGCCTGACCGTCAATATTGCCGATCTTCAGGGTCAGCTTGCCGGTACCCAGATCCTGATTCTGCACTTTCAGGCTCTTCAGGTTGTAATCCAGCTGGCTGTTGATGCTCTTGCCATCTTTGGAGAGATCCGCGGTGGCTTTCAGATCTGTGCCTTCCAGCACCGCCATCTCTTTGCCTTCAATGGCGATAGCCATTTTTTCGAGGGTCAGTTTCTGATCGCCGATGCGCTCGTCAAAACTGGTCAGACGGCTGTTGCCATCAATGTTCAGGTTATTGAAGGTCAGCTGGACTTTCTGATCGTACTCGTTCACCGCGTTGACCCGGCCGCTTGCCGCTTCACCTTTGAGCGAGACGTTTTTGCCGTCGCGATCGGCATCAAGCTGGAAGTTACCGCCGCTGAACGCTACCTGCTCGTCGCCATTCTCGTAATTCAGGGCTTTCAGGGCGATATCGGAACGGGTATCACCGGCATAGCTGATGCGCGTATTGACCTCAAAAGGTGACTCATTCTTCGCCAGATCGAACAGCGGCTTAGAGGCTTCGTTATTGACCAGGGTCGATTTGACCGAGGCCATAGAGGGGATGAGGTTGAAGGATTTCAGCTGGGCCAGCGGGAACGGACCGTGGTCGACATCTTCGTTCAGCACCAGGCTTTGTCCCGGTTGCAGCCACGGATTAGTGGTTCCTGCTACCGGCTTAACGACCATCTGCAGATGGCTGCTAAACACGCCGCGCTGATAATCCTGATAGCTCAGCTCCAGCCCGGCTTCCGGCGCGGTACGCTTAAGTTCACTGTTCGCCTGGGCCACCATCTCGCCCAGACGGCTCTCCAGCTGTTTCCCGGTGTACCAGGCCGCGCCAGTCCAGACCAGCCCTAATGCAACAATAACGCCTGCAGCTATAACCGATTTTTTCATCGTGATTATCCATAAAATGAAACCGAGCGGTGAAAACCGCCCGGTGAGGTCATAAGGTTAGCAATAGCTTAGCAAAAATTGTTAAAAAATTCAGCAAGTCACTGGAGCTTGTTGAATACCCGCGCCAGACGCCCGACGCCGCTGACGCTAACCGGGGAATCATTCGCGGCAATAAAGGCCGACTCACCAGGCTTCAGCACCAGGCGCTCCTCGCCCTTGCTCAGTACCGCTTCACCCTCAACGCAGAAGAGAATAGCCGCGCTCTGCTGGGCAATACGGGTCTCTTCGCTGCTGAGATCGTGCAGGGAAAACGCAAAATCCTCCACCGGGATGGGGAAGTCCAGCTCTGCGCCGTTTTTCACTGGCTGGGTGAGCAGCTCAGCCGCCGGTTTCGCGACGAATTTGACGTTGGCCACCAGTTCAGGGATGTCGATGTATTTCGGCGTCAGCCCCGCACGAAGTACGTTATCGGAGTTAGCCATTACCTCCAGCGCCACCCCTTGCAGGTAAGCATGCGGCGTTTCGGCAAACAGGAACATCGCTTCGCCCGGCTCCAGTTTCACCACGTTCAGCAGCAGCGGGGAGAAGAGGCCGCTGTCGTCCGGGTAAAATTCTGAAATGACGCGGATGGTCTGCCAGGGTTCGCCTTTCTGGCTGTTCAGGGCCGCTTTCAGTACCGCCAGCGCACGGGATTTTTCGTCCCCCTGCATATTCAGCAGGCTGGCGAAGAGGTGGCTCAGGCGATCGGCTTCCGGTTTTTCAAGGAAGTGGGCAATGGCGCTGTGCGCCCCGGCAACCGGCTGAAGCAGCGAAACGATCTCAGAGAACTCGCGGAAGGCGTTCATCGCCAGGAACGGCGTCAGGGCGAAGACCAGTTCCGGTTTGTGGTTCGGATCTTTATAGTTACGCTCGGCGGCATCCAGCGGAATGCCTGCTGCGTTCTCTTTCGCAAAACCCGCTTCGGAGGCCTGCTTGTTCGGGTGAACCTGAATGGAGAGCGGCTGATCGGCGCAAAGTACCTTGAAGAGGAAAGGCAGTTCGCCAAAGCGTTCGGCGACGGCGCTGCCCAACAGCGTGGCTTTATCACCCTCGATAACGTCACGCAGGGAACGTTCGCCCTGGGCATCGGTAATTTTTGAGCTGCTCTTCGGGTGTGCCCCCATCCACAACTCTGCCATCGGCAGATTGTCCGGGTTGGCGATACCGTAGAGATCCGTTAACGCAGTTTTACTTCCCCAGGCATAGTGCTGCACTGAGTTGATGAGTTTTTGCATTATCAAGCCCTGTTTCATATGTGGAATTATCTGCCTGTATTAAAGCAATAAACCGGGCGGATGTAACCTGCGCGCGGAAAAAGTCGTACTAGTCTCAGTTTTTGTTAAAAAATTGTGTAGGATAGGCTGACTCGCTTTTAAGCAGGGCAGCGGAACATCTGCTCTAAATAAACAGACCGAAGCAGTAAGTGAGAGATCAATGTCGAATAAACCCTTTCATTACCAGGATCCTTTCCCGCTGGCCAAGGATCAGACCGAATATTACCTGTTAACCCGCGACCACGTTTCTGTCTCTGAATTTGAAGGACAGGAGATCCTGAAAGTTGACCCGCAGGCCCTGACCTTACTGGCGCAACAGGCGTTCCACGATGCCTCGTTCATGCTTCGCCCGGCGCATCAGCAGCAGGTTGCCGATATCCTCAGCGACCCGCAGGCCAGCGAAAACGACAAGTACGTCGCCCTGCAGTTCCTGCGTAACTCCGATATCGCGGCAAAAGGCATTCTGCCAACCTGTCAGGACACCGGCACCGCCATCATCATGGGTAAAAAAGGCCAGCGTGTCTGGACCGGTGGCGGCGACGAAGCGGCCCTGGCGCACGGCGTGTATAACACCTATATCGAAGACAACCTGCGCTATTCACAAAACGCCCCGCTGGATATGTATAAAGAGGTCAATACCGGCACCAACCTGCCAGCGCAAATTGACCTCTACAGCGTGGATGGCGACGAATACAAATTCCTCTGCATCGCCAAAGGCGGCGGTTCAGCGAACAAAACGTATCTCTATCAGGAGACCAAAGCGCTGCTCACGCCGGGCAAGCTGAAAAACTACCTGGTGGAGAAGATGCGTACTCTCGGCACCGCGGCGTGTCCGCCGTACCACATCGCCTTTGTGATCGGTGGCACCTCGGCGGAAAGCACCCTGAAAACCGTCAAGCTGGCCTCGACCAAATACTACGACAATCTGCCGACCGAAGGTAACGAGCACGGCCAGGCATTCCGCGACGTCCAGCTTGAGCAGGAATTGCTGGTGGAAGCCCAGAACCTCGGCCTCGGCGCCCAGTTTGGCGGCAAATATTTCGCCCACGATATCCGCGTGATCCGCCTGCCGCGCCACGGCGCATCCTGCCCGGTGGGGATGGGCGTCTCCTGTTCGGCGGACCGCAACATTAAAGCTAAGATTAACCGCGACGGCATCTGGATTGAGAAACTGGAAAACAACCCAGGTAAGTACATTCCGGAAGCGCTGCGGAAAGCGGGCGAGGGCGAGGCGGTACGCGTTGACCTGAACCGTCCGATGAGTGAGATCCTGGCCCAGCTTTCTCAATACCCGGTCTCCACCCGTCTGTCGCTGAACGGCACCATTATCGTGGGCCGCGATATCGCCCACGCGAAGCTGAAAGAGCGTCTGGATAATGGCGAAGGGCTGCCGCAGTACATTAAAGATCACCCGATCTACTATGCGGGCCCGGCAAAAACCCCGACCGGCTATGCCTCCGGCTCCTTAGGGCCAACCACTGCCGGGCGTATGGACTCCTACGTCGATCAGCTCCAGGCCAACGGCGGCAGCATGATCATGCTGGCGAAGGGCAACCGCAGCCAGCAGGTGACGGACGCCTGCCACAAGCACGGCGGCTTCTACCTCGGCAGCATCGGCGGCCCGGCCGCGGTACTGGCGCAGGGCAGCATCAAGAGCCTCGAGTGCGTGGAGTACCCGGAGCTGGGTATGGAAGCGATCTGGAAAATCGAAGTGGAAGACTTCCCGGCGTTTATCCTCGTGGATGACAAAGGCAACGACTTCTTCAAACAGATCCAGTCCTCCCAGTGTTCGGCCTGTGTGAAGTAGTTTGAAAACCCTGCCGGGTGGCGCAGCGCCACCCGGCAAGCCCGGCAAAAAGAGCGCACAAAGCGCCATACCCTTTTTCTTATCTCATCAATACTTGTTTCTTTGAGCTGTGAGCAATCCACTTCAGTGTTATCAAGGAGAAAGTATGACCACCTCACGCAGTGAGAAAGATTCGATGGGTGCCATCGACGTTCCTGAGGACAAACTCTGGGGCGCACAAACCCAGCGTTCACTGGAACATTTCCGTATCTCCACTGAAAAGATGCCGGTCTCGTTGATCCAGGCCCTGGCGCTGACCAAACGCGCCGCGGCGAAGGTCAACCAGGATTTAGGCCTGCTCTCCGGGGAGAAAGCTAACGCCATTATCGCCGCCGCCGATGAAGTGCTGGCGGGGAAACATCCCGATGAATTCCCGCTCGCCATCTGGCAGACCGGCTCCGGTACCCAGAGCAACATGAACATGAACGAGGTACTGGCGAACCGCGGCAGCGAACTGCTCGGCGGGGTGCTCGGCATGGAGCGCAAGATCCATCCCAACGACGACGTCAACAAAAGCCAGAGCTCCAACGATGTCTTCCCGACGGCGATGCATGTGGCGGCGCTCATCGCCCTGCGCGAACAGCTCATCCCGCAGCTGAACGTGCTGAAGCAGACCCTCAATGACAAAGCCCTGGCCTTTGCCGATATCGTCAAAATTGGTCGTACCCATCTGCAGGACGCCACGCCCCTGACCCTGGGCCAGGAGATCTCCGGCTGGGTGGCGATGCTTGACCACAACCTGCGCCATATCGAACACAGCCTGCCGCACCTGGCGGAGCTGGCGCTGGGTGGCACCGCAGTGGGTACCGGCCTCAATACCCATCCGGAATATGCGGTGCGGGTGGCGGAAGAGCTGGCAAACATCACCGGACAGCCGTTTGTCACCGCGCCGAACAAGTTCGAGGCGCTGGCGACCTGTGATGCGCTGGTGCATGCCCACGGGGCGCTGAAAGGGCTGGCGGCCTCGCTGATGAAAATCGCCAACGACGTGCGCTGGCTGGCTTCCGGGCCGCGCTGCGGCATCGGCGAAATCAGCATCCCGGAGAACGAGCCGGGCAGCTCCATCATGCCGGGTAAAGTCAACCCGACCCAGTGCGAAGCCATGACCATGCTCTGCTGTCAGGTGATGGGCAATGACGTGGCGGTGAACATGGGCGGGGCCTCGGGCAACTTTGAGCTGAACGTCTACCGTCCGATGGTGATCCATAACTTCCTCCAGTCGGTGCGTCTGCTGGCGGACGGGATGGAGAGCTTTAACGAGCACTGCGCGGTAGGCATTGAGCCGAATCGCGAGCGCATCAGCCAGCTGCTCAACGAGTCGTTAATGCTGGTGACGGCGCTCAATACCCATATCGGCTATGACAAGGCGGCGGAAATCGCCAAAAAAGCGCACAAGGAGGGGCTGACCCTGAAAGCCTCCGCCCTGGCGCTGGGGTATCTCACCGAGGCCGAGTTCGACAGCTGGGTCCGCCCGGAAGAGATGGTCGGCAGCCTGAAATAGTTACTCCGCCACGTAGAGGTGCAGCCGCGGGATAATCAAGCGCAGCGGCTGTGCCTGCGGCTTATAACGGTGCTGAACGTTATCCGCATCGTAATTGAGCAGCTCACCAATATCGGGTATCACCGCCCCCTGATCGGCATCGTAAAGGGCGATCAGCGGCGTCGGGCAGGCGTATTGCACCTGCTTTTGCTGCCCGGCATACCAGACGCGGGCGATTGGCTGCACTTTTACCGGCCGCTTGATCTTCAGCCGCGCCTCTGCAGGCAGAGAGTGAATGGCCGTATATTCTGCCTCCAGCCGCTCCACCCACTGATCCCGTGACCAGGGCGCTACGGCGCGCGGCGACTTGAGGCTTTTCTCCAGCATCGCCAGCACCTCATCGCGGGTGAAATTTTTGATGATGTGCTTATTGGCCCAGCCGAAGCGCAGGGT
Organism: Leclercia sp. LSNIH1; assembly: GCF_002902985.1. Taxonomy (NCBI): domain Bacteria; kingdom Pseudomonadati; phylum Pseudomonadota; class Gammaproteobacteria; order Enterobacterales; family Enterobacteriaceae; genus Leclercia; species Leclercia sp. LSNIH1. The sequence continues at coordinate 3,072,326 of NZ_CP026167.1, forward strand.
GGCGGGATGGTTAATCACCGTTAACGTGCGATAGGCGTTGAGGGTGATCAAACCCGGCAGTTGGTGATGCACCCACTCAAAACGGGCGGCGGGGGCCAGACCTGACTCCTCGGTGACGATTTTTTCAAATTCCGCCTTTAAGGCATTAATATTCGCAATGCGGGCGGTGATTTGTTCCCGGTGCGCGGCGTCGCTCTGCAGGCAGATCACCCCCGGCAGGCGCACGGCGGCCTTGCTGCTGCGATTCTCGGATTGCTGCTGGATAAAGAGGTGACGATAGTGTTGCAGCGCCATCGTCAGCGCCTCCTGGCCGAGGTGCTGCTTCACCGTAATGGCGTTGAGCGGATCGTGTTCGGCGCCTTTGGCGACGTCCGGCAGGGAGAAGACGCGCCCGGCCAGCAGGCGACAGGCCTGGAGTTCGGGGGTTAACTGCGCCAGCTCGTGCTCCATCTGGCGAAAGGTTGAGTTTAAGCGTTCGATAAGATCGTAAGTTGCCATAGCACACCACATTAGTTACAACATACTATATGTATAGCACAGCACGCCGGGTCAGGCCAGCGTGCGGTTTAGGTCAGTCAGGGATGGGCAGGGCGATATGATGCCAGACGGGCCAGTTGAAGCAGAAACGGGCGCCGCCGAGGTCGCTGGCTTCGCAGCTGACGTCCCCCCCCAGCGCCTGGGCGATAGAGTGGACGATCGCCAGCCCCAGGCCGCAGCCGCCGGTGGCGCGGTCCCGGCTCGGGTCGAGTCGGACAAAAGGCTCAAACACTCGCTGGCGGGCCTCTGGCGCAATGCCCGGGCCATCATCTTCCACCGACAAACTGGCGCGGCTGCCGTTTAGGGTCAATGCGATCCGCAGCTGGTTATCGCTGTAGCGCAGGGCGTTGTTGACCAGGTTATCCAGCACCCGCTCCATCAAACGCATATCCAGCGCGCCGTAATCGCCGTCCACGCTGCTGATCAGCAACGTGCGCTGCGGGTTGACGCTCTGCACATCCTCCACGTAGCTGCGCAGCCATGCAGGCAGATCCGGGGTGGTGAGCTTAAGTTCGTTCTGCGGTCGGTCGAGGCGGGCATAGGTCAGCAGCTCCTCAATCAGCGCCTCGAGCTGGCTGATATCGCGATTCAGCGCCTGCGACTCTGTTTCGGTCAGGTTTTCGCTCATCTCCAGCCGGTAGCGCAACCGTACCAGGGGGGTGCGCAGCTCGTGGGCGATACCGTCGATCAGCTGTTTTTTGCTGGCGATGAGGGCGTTGATATTGTCAGCCATCTGGTTAAAGGCCACCCCCAGCCGCTCAAAGCTGGAGCCGCTGTCGAAGTGGATCCGCTCGGTCAGATGCCCGTCGCCGAAACGCTGGGCGGCGGCCTCGAGGCGCAGCATGTCCTGCCAGTGGGGGCGCATCCAGATAAACACCGGGAAGGCGAGCGAAATGGCGATAAAAGCCAGCAGGGCGATATCCAGCAGGCGCATCTGATGCAGGAAGTAGAGATACGGCACCGGGCCGACCGCCAGGACGTAATGGCTGCGCGGAATACGCTGAATAAAGGTGTACTGATCGTCCAGCGCCACGATATCGCCTTCGCGCAGCCGCTGCATGGTCGGGGCATCCAGGGTGTATTTCTTCAGTGGCTCGATGCGCAGTTTGAATGACAGGTTCAGATCCAGCTCTTTGATGGTGCGCGCCCAGTCGTGAGGGGGGATCTCACGCAGTTCACTGCGCATCAGATAGAGCGAGCTTTTCATCAAATCATCCAGCGACTGTCTGCCTGCCCGCTCGGCGGTGAACTTATAGACCAGCCCAACCAGCATGGTCATCACCAGGAAGCAGACAAACAGCAGAAGGTAAAACTGCACAAACAGTTTTTTCATGAAATATCACCCAGCTACAACGCGTTAAAGAGGCTGCCCGAACGTAAGATTGACTCGCTAAGAGCGGGCATCACCTACTTTACGCAATGGGCTGCCGCATGGCATAGCGAATGTTGAAGGTTTTGCCTTGTTTCATGACGTCCGCTTGCACATGCCAGGCACGCTCGATCAGTTCCGGGGTCAGCACCGCATCAGGCGGGCCGCTGGCTATCACGCTGCCGGATTTCAGCAGTACCAGCCGGTGGCAGTAGTTGGCGGCGAGATTCAAATCGTGCAGGGCCACCACCACCGTAATAGGCAGCTGCGTAATCAGCGTCATCAGCTCCAGCTGATACTCAATATCCAGATGGTTGGTCGGCTCATCGAGGATCAGCAGCCGTGGCTGCTGGGCCAGGGCGCGGGCGATCTGGCAGCGCTGTCTCTCTCCGCCGGAAAGCTGCCGCCACAGCCGGTGACGCAGCCCGGCAAGTTTCATCAGGCGGATAGCGTGCTCAGCCGCCTGGTCGTCCTTTTCACTCCAGCCAAAAAGCCCCCTGCGGTGCGGCGTGCGCCCCAGCCGGACAATCTGCTCCACGCAGAGATCGCCATCCACTCCGGCATGCTGGGGAACAAAGGCCAGCTGTTTGGCCCGATCTCTCACGGAGATTTTATTGAGCGGGGTGCCGTTCAACTGAATATGGTGCGCATGACGGGGGAGTAACCCGGCCAGACAGCGCAGCAGCGTCGATTTTCCCGAGCCGTTCGGGCCTAACAGACCGACAATTTCACCCGCCTCCAGGTGCAGATTGATGTTGTTCAGCACCTGGCGGGACTGGAAGGTGACCTGCAATCCGCTTAATGAAAGGGTCATACGTTTTTCTCCCGGCTGCGATAGAGCAGAACCACAAAGGCAGGCGCGCCGACTAACGCGGTGACCACGCCAATGGGCAGGACCTGATGGGTGATAAGCGTGCGGGAAACCACATCGGCGAGGATCATGAAATGACTCCCGATCAGGAAGGTCAGGGGAATTGAGCGGCGATGCCCGGGGCCGCACAGCATCCGGGTAACGTGCGGGATCACCAGCCCGACAAACCCCACCGCGCCAATGATACTGACCATTACCGCCGTCACCAGCGCGCAGGTGAGCAGCAGGATAATGCGCACCAGGGTGACCGGCACGCCGAGGGTAGTGGAGACTTCATCGCCAAAGGTGAAGGTATCCAGCGCTCGTGAAAAGGCGAAGATCACCATAGATCCGGCCAGCACGACCACCAGAGCCAGGATAGCATCCGGCCAGCGAACCCCGCTCAGGCTGCCCAGCAGCCAGAACATCACGCTGCGCGACTGCTCGGCATTGGCGGAGGTGCTGACAATGTAGGCGGTCAGGGCGTTAAAGAGCTGCGTCCCGGCGATGCCCGCCAGCAATATCCGTGGCGGGCTGTCGGTCATGCCGTGGGTGATGAGCATGATAAGCCCGAACGCGCAGCAGGCGCCGATAAAGGCGCCGCCGCTGATGCCCAGCGAGCTGCCGCCAATACCCAGCAACATCACACAGACGGCCCCCAGCGACGCACCGGAGGAGATCCCCAGCAGATAGGGCTCCGCCAGTGGGTTTCGCAGGATGGCCTGCATTACCAGGCCGCAAAGCGCCAGACCCCCTCCGCTGCAGGCGGCCATCAGGGCCCGGCTCATGCGGTACTGCCAGACAATGCCCTCCTCAACCTGGGGCAGCAGATAGCTACCAAGCCCCAGACCGTTGAGAATGGCTTTACCTGCGTTCGCATACGACACAGGCATATCCCCGACGGTGGCAGCGAAAACCAGCATCAACGGCAGCGTCACTATCCCGACGGCCATCAGGCTATGCTGCCGCCAGCGCGGCAGGGTAAAGGGAGCGCGGAGAATCATGATACTCATTGTTCAGCCTGGAACGTTGCCAGTTTCTCGCCGATCGCCTCAACGGCATCGACATTACGCAGGGAGGGGTTAAGTGACATTGCGGGCACCACCACGATCTGCCCCTTTTTCACGGCGGGGATGTTTCGGGTCACCGGATCGTCGTTTAAAAAGGCCTTTTTAACCGCCACATCATCCGCAGGGTAGAGACGGCGGGACATCTCAGCGATGACGATCACGTCAGGCTGCGCCTGGGCGATATGCTCCCAGGTCACGGCAGGCCATTCGTCATGGGAATCAATGATGTTTTTCAGCCCAAGCGTGTGGCTTATCCACCCCGGCGCGCCGTAATCGCCAGCCACCCAGGGATCGCCTTTCAGACGGCTGCTGGAGAACCAGAACACCACTTTCAGGGGACGAGTCTGTTTCGCGGCAGCACGGGCCTGCGCCTGCTGAATACGCTGTTTCAGCGCCTCGTTAAGCGCATTACCCTGCGGCTGGACGTCGAAAATGGTCGCCAGTTCATCGATTTCGCGTTCGATTTCGGTGATGGAAAACGGTGTGCTCCGCGCCCCGTCACCGTTCGAGCTGTCGGTGACGCTTTTGCCGATGCAGTCGGCAGGGGAGATCCAGGTCGGGATCCCCAGTGTGGCGAACTGTTCCCGGGTGCCCGTTTCCCCCTGCGGCCCGATATGCCAGTGATACTGGGCCAGCACCAGATCAGGACGCTCCGCGGTGACCGCTTCAAAGGAGGGGGCGTTATCCGCCAGCTTTTTCAGCCCGTTACCCTGTTTTGCCAGCGCATCTGGCAGAGGGCCAAACCAGACCGAGGTCGCGCCGATCTTCTTTTCGAGCCCCAGCGCCAGGAGCAATTCCGTCTCGTGTTGCCCCACCGTCACTACCCGCTGCGGGGCCTGAGTAAAGGTCTCCTTAATGCCGCAGTTCTCTACCGTCAGCGGATAAACCGTGGCGGCGACTACCGGCTGCACGAATAAAGTTAGGACAAAAGCCAGCGCCCTGTTTTGATTAAACACGTTCTCACCCTCATAAGTGTTATGTTATAACATAATACATATTATGCGGGCGGGCGCAAAAGGTTAATCATCAGGGGTAAAAATGGGCGGCTGTCGCCCCTGTTATACGTCCCAGGCATGGGGCGCGAAAAGGTAGCCTTTGTTACGCACGGTTTTAATGCGGAACGGTTCGGTAGCGTTATCCAGCAGCTTCTTGCGCAGGCGGGAGATGGCCACGTCCACGCTGCGGTCCAGGCCATCGTAGCTGACGCCGCGCAGGTTTTTCAGCAGCGCGTCCCGATCCATAATCTGCCCGGCATGGGTTGCCAGCTCCCACAGCAGGTCGAAATCGGCCGTCGACAGCGCCACCTGCTCGCCGGAAAGCAGCACCTGGCGATTGACCGGATCGATGGAGAGTGTGCCAAAACGCAGCGCCTTGTGCGGGGTGAGCTGCGGGGCCGGGGTGTCGCTGGATGCAGCAACGTGCTGGCGCAGATGCAGGCGCACGCGTGCCAGGAGTACAGCCGGAGGGGTGGTTTTGAGGATGTAGTCGTTTGCCCCCATCTCCAGGGACAATATGTGGTTCATGTCGCTGTCGAGGGAAGTAAGCAGCACAATCGGCCCGTTCCAGCGGGCGCGCAGATCCCGGCACAGGGTCATGCCATCTTTACCCGGTAGCATAATATCCAGCAGCACCAGATCGGGTTTTTCCCGCGCCACCACCTCTTCTGCGCGGTCGCCGCGTGGTTCGACGATGACCTCAATATCATGTTTACCCAGATAAGCGGCGATCAACTGACCGACTTCGGGTTCATCCTCAACGTATACGATCTTATTCATAGCAAGGCTGTGTCTGCGGAAAACGCCAACATACACCGCGCAACCTTAACCTTCCATTAATCATTCGCAAAATGTTGCCGTTCCGTTATGCTGCCCGACATTGTTATTGTCTTGTTAAGGGGAAATGGATGGGGCTGGTAATAAAAGCGGCGTTGGGTGCGCTGGTGGTGTTACTGATTGGGGTACTGGCGAAAAGCAAAAATTATTACATTGCCGGGTTGATTCCGCTGTTTCCCACCTTTGCCCTCATTGCCCACTATATCGTCGCCTCGGAGCGCGGGATCGAGGCGCTGCGGGCGACCATCGTGTTTGGCATGTGGTCGATTATTCCCTATTTTCTCTATCTGCTTTCGCTCTGGTACTTCACCGGCATGATGCGTTTGCCCCTGGCGCTGGGCGGGGCGGTACTCTGCTGGAGCCTCAGCGCCTGGGTGTTAATTTTCTGCTGGAGCCGCTTTCACTAACGTAAAGGACGCCCGCCATCCACGCCAAAGGATCGGCCCGTGACGTAGCAGCTGGTCAGAATATAGTCGATTAAATCAATCACCTCTTTTTCTCCCGGGGCGATTTTCATCAGGGACTTATTCAGCGCCTTCTGACGATAGTCGGCATCGTCATGTTCATTAAACATAATCAGCGACGGGGCGATGGCGTTGACTTTCACCTCCGGGGCCAGCTTGCGGGCAAACGAGCGGGTCATGTTATCCAGCGCGGCTTTGCTGGCGGCGTAAGCAATGTGCTTATCGCTGCCGCGCTCAACCACGTAGTCGGTAAAGTGGATGATGTCGCTGGCGGCATGGCCGTGGCCGCGCAACAGCCCTTGTAGAGCGTGGTTGAGCAGGTAAGGGGCATGGACGTGGATCTGCAACATGCAGGAGAGCGTGTCGCTTAGCGAGTGTTCCGGGGATTCCGCCATCCATGCGCTGGCATTATGAATAATGGCGCGTAACCCGGTGGTTTCCGCTTTTACCTGGTCGGCAAAGGCCAGAATGCCCTCGTCAGAGGAAAAATCCGCCTGAATACAGGTTGCACCCGCCTCGCACAGGGTCTCGATCGCCGGGTATTTTGTGCGATAGCTGACAATGACAGGCTGGTGAAGATTCAAGAAATGGTGGGCAAGCGCGAGGCCGATACGACGACCTCCGCCAGTAATCAGGATCGGGAGCGGTTTTGCCTGTCCCATCGTGTTCTCCTTATCCGTTCGACGATGGGACGCGGTTGCTTATCCCATCAACATCCACGTTGCCGGTAATGCGGCAACCAGTAATAAGCCAATCAGCACGATTTCACGGCGCTTCAGCGCGTGCTGGAGCTGGTGCGTGCGACGGGCATAAATAAACACCAGCAGTCCCGGCGCATAGAGCACGACGGAGAGCAGCAGATGCATCGGTCCGGAGGCATACAGCAGCCATAAGCCGTAAATACAGGCGCCCATCCCCACGACGGTATGCATCGGTCGGGTAGCTATTTTTAACAAATATGCGCCCACCAGGAAATAGGGTACCAGAATCATCTCGGAGGCGATGGTTAACAACGTGTTATAGTCTGAACCTGTGAGCCAGATCAGCACCAGACAGATCTGCACGCTGATGTTGGTCAACCATAGCGACGCGGACGGCGCATTGTTTTTGTTCTGCTGCGCAAACAGACGCGGGAAGGCTTTATGGGTTGCGGCCAGGAACGGCACTTCTGCCGCCATAATGGTCCAGCTCAGATAGGCGCCGCATACAGAGACGATCAGACCGGCGGCAATCACTACCTCGCCCCAGGAACCCATCATTTTCACCATCAGGCCCGCCATCGAGGGGTTACGCATCTCCGCCAGCTCCGGACGCGCCACCACGCCCAGCGAGAGCAGGGTGACCAGCAGATAGACCCCTAATGCGGCCAGTACGGCCAGCAGCGTGGCGCGGCCAACATCGTGCTTATTGCGCGCCCTGGCCGAGACAACCACCGCGCCTTCCACCCCGATAAAGACCCACAGGGTGATCAGCATGGTGTTTTTCACCTGCTCCCAGACCGGGACACCCAGCGCCACGCCGGAAAAGTCCATGCTGAAGAGATCGAGACGAAACGCAATAAACGCCAGCACGATAAAGAGCCCCAGCGGCACCAGCTTCGCAAGCGTTGCGACCAGGTTGATGCTGGCCGCGGTCTGGACGCCGCGCAGTACCAGGAAATGCACGATCCACAGCAGCACCGAGGAGCCGACAATGGACTGCCAGGTATTGCCATCGCCAAAGAGCCGAAGTTCAGGGGAGTCGGTAAAGAAACTCAGCGCAGAGAAGACGATCACCAGATAAGAGACGTTAGCGATCACCGCGCACAGCCAGTAGCCCCAGGCGGAACAGAAACCCACCAGCTCACCAAAGCCTTCACGGGCGTAGGTAAAAATACCGCCGTCGAGGTCGGGACGAATGCGCGTCAGCAGCAGCATGGCGAAGGCCAGCAGCAGGATCCCGATGCCGGTGATCCCCCAGCCGATAAGCAGCGCAGACGGGCTGGCGACGGCCGCCATATTCTGCGGCAGACTGAATACACCCGCACCGAGCATGGAGCTTAAAACAAGCGCAGTCAAAGCGCTCAGGCCAAGTTTCTTTTCCATTGGCATCCTGTTTAAAAAGGGGTCGGTTCCAGAATAATTATTTCGTCGAAGCGCATAAAAATGGTGAATAACGCTAAGGCGCGGGATTTTACGGAGTGTTACGAACGCATGCAATGAGGAAGGGCCGAATTGTGGCGGTAAAGCGAAAAAAAAGGCGGCATAACGCCGCCTGAGTGAAACAGGTTACTTATTTGTACAGGTCAGCGCTGATGGTCATGTTATTACCGCGCTCCTGCCACTGGCGGGTGATGTGGTAATACTTGGCCCCTTTCTTCGCCGCACGCTTCGCCACCTGGTAAGAAATTTCGGTCATGTTGCCGTAGTTACCGGTGAATTTGATGCTGTCGAACGGAATCATCTGCGCGGCAGTGGCGTTGTTCAGCTCTTCAATTTTGGTGCCGTCGTTGAGAGTAACGCTGTAACGACCGCCTTTGGTGGTTTGGGTTTCAAAGAAACGACCCACACCAGCAACGCTGGCGCCTGGTGCAGCGCTGGTTGCCACGCCCGGGATTTCAACTTTCTTCGCTTCTTCGCCGCCTTTGGCAATGGCTGCGCGACCGGCATCAGAGTCAGCCGGGATAGCATCCGGACTCTGCAGGACACGTTTTTTCGCGTCTTTTTTATAGATGTAAGCAGTGATGCGCTGGTTACCGCCCTGGTTAGCATCGATCTGGCGAACGATGTAGTAGGCGTCAGCCCCTTTCGCTTTAGCGGCTTTGGTGATGGCGTCGTTCACTTCCGGCTGGCTGCGGTAGAAGCCCTGAATGGTGACGGTATCATACGGCTCAAGCAGAACGGCCTGATCTTTAGGCAGTTCCATCACACCGTTAATGACACGGTTTTTCACCTCTTCCGCTTTCGGGGCATCGGCTTTATAGAGCGCAACGGTGACGCGCTGGTTGCCGCTGCTGCCGTATTCGGAGTTATCCACGACGTAGAATGCGGCGGCGCCCTCTTTATCGGCACGTTTGGAGGCGGCATTAACTGCATCGCCAATTGCGTTAAAACGACCTACGATCGTAACGTGATCGTAAGGTTTCGTTGCAGCCGCTTGCTCCGGCGTTAACTCTGTCGCGGCATTGGCAGACAGAGCGGTCGCAGCAAGGAGTGCGGACGCCAGGAGAGTGTTCTTAAGCTTCATAAAAATAATCCTTCGCCTTACGCAAACCAGGTACTGGTGTAGTTGTTAATATGAAAACGTTGACGATTATTGCATTTAACACCCTCTGCTGTCTGCGCCATTTTTTGCGGTACCCGGCAAGGTGACGATCAATTTCCATAACCTTTAGAGATATGTTGAAAAAATACCCGTTTGACCACTAAAACTAATAAAGCATATAACTTTCACAAGTTGATTTAATGTTAATAAGTTGTTTCTGGCTGGCGCTATATCGTGTTTTTACCGCTTCGACTGAGCTAAACATCGGCCCTGACGAAGAAATAAAGGCAGATATGCCTGTCAGAGATGCAGATCACTTATTTTTGACAGTTAAAGACATAAAAAGTGTTTTCTTGCTGTGGATCACAGGCGGTATTTTCAGTAGGTTATAGAAAGTTTGTTACTGTTTTATTTTCTGCGGATATGCGTGAGTAACAGGTTAACGCCTGTTACCGTCGTTATATATCCGTGATGAATATTCGACAAACCATCATCAAAAACCGATGGAAGGGATTACTATGCGTATTGGGGTACCAAGAGAACGGTTTGCCAATGAAACCCGTGTAGCAGCGACACCAAAAACGGTGGAACAGCTGCTGAAACTGGGTTTTACCGTCGCGGTTGAAAGCGGCGCAGGCAAGCTGGCAAGTTTCGATGACGAGGCGTTTGTTCAGGCGGGCGCAGAGATTGTAGACGGCGCAAACGTCTGGCATTCGGACGTCATTCTGAAGGTCAATGCACCAGAAGAGGATGAAATTGCGCTGCTCAATCCGGGCACCACGCTGGTGAGCTTCGTCTGGCCAGCCCAGAATCCGGAGCTAATGGAGAAGCTGGCGGCGCGCGGCGTCACCGTCATGGCGATGGACTCTGTGCCGCGTATCTCGCGTGCGCAGTCGCTGGATGCCCTGAGCTCAATGGCGAACATCGCCGGCTACCGCGCCATCGTCGAGGCGGCGCATGAGTTTGGTCGCTTCTTTACCGGCCAGATCACCGCTGCGGGTAAAGTCCCACCCGCGAAAGTCATGGTGATTGGCGCAGGCGTTGCCGGTCTGGCCGCCATTGGTGCGGCGAACAGCCTCGGCGCAATCGTTCGTGCTTTTGATACCCGTCCGGAAGTAAAAGAACAGGTGCAGAGTATGGGCGCCGAGTTCCTGGAACTGGACTTCAAAGAAGAGGCGGGCAGCGGCGACGGCTACGCCAAAGTGATGTCCGAAGCCTTTATTAAAGCCGAGATGGCGCTGTTCGCTGCCCAGGCGAAAGAGGTGGACATCATTGTCACCACTGCGCTCATTCCGGGCAAACCGGCACCGAAACTGATCACCCGCGAAATGGTCGACTCCATGAAGGCCGGTAGCGTGATCGTCGATCTGGCCGCGCAAAACGGCGGCAACTGCGAATACACCGTTCCGGGTGTGGTCACCACCACCGCTAACGGCGTGAAGGTGATCGGCTATACCGATCTGCCGGGCCGTCTGCCAACCCAGTCCTCCCAGCTCTACGGCACCAACCTGGTGAACCTGCTGAAGCTGCTCTGCAAAGAGAAAGACGGCACGATCACCGTTGATTTCGAGGACGTCGTCGTGCGTGGCGTCACCGTGGTCCGCGAGGGTGAGATCACCTGGCCGGCACCGCCGATTCAGGTTTCCGCGCAGCCGCAGGCCGCCGCCAAGGCTGCTCCAGCCCCGAAAGAGCCTGAAAAACCTGCTTCGCCGTGGCGTAAGTACGCCTTGATGGCGCTGGCCATTATCCTCTTTGGCTGGCTGGCAGACGTTGCGCCGAAAGAGTTCCTCGGCCACTTCACCGTCTTTGCGCTCTCCTGCGTGGTAGGTTACTACGTGGTGTGGAACGTTTCCCATGCGCTGCATACGCCGCTGATGTCGGTTACCAACGCCATCTCCGGGATCATCGTGGTCGGAGCATTATTGCAGATTGGTCACGGCGGCTGGGTCAGTTTCCTGAGCTTTATCGCGGTACTGATCGCCAGTATCAATATTTTCGGTGGTTTCACCGTGACTCAGCGCATGCTGAAAATGTTTCGCAAGGGATAAGGGGTAACCTATGTCTGGAGGATTAGTTACCGCTGCATACATTGTTGCCGCGGTCCTGTTTATTTTCAGCCTCGCGGGGCTTTCAAAACATGAAACGTCGCAGCAGGGCAACAACTTTGGTATCGCCGGGATGGCGATTGCGCTGATTGCCACGATTTTCGGACCGGACACCGGCAACGTCGCGTGGATCCTGGTGGCGATGATCATCGGTGGTGCGATTGGTATTCGTCTTGCCAAACGCGTTGAAATGACCGAGATGCCGGAACTGGTGGCGATCCTGCACAGTTTCGTCGGTCTGGCCGCGGTGCTGGTTGGCTTTAACAGCTACCTCTATCACGAACCGGGTATGGAGCCGATTCTGGTTAATATCCACCTGACTGAAGTGTTCCTTGGCATCTTCATCGGGGCGGTGACCTTTACCGGTTCTATCGTGGCGTTCGGTAAGCTGCGCGGCAAGATCTCCTCTAAACCGCTGATGCTGCCAAACCGTCATAAGCTGAACCTCGCCGCGCTGGTGGTGTCGTTTCTGCTGATGGTGGTCTTCGTGCGCACCGACAGCGTGGGCTTGCAGGTACTGGCGCTGCTGGTGATGACCATCATCGCGCTGGCATTTGGCTGGCACCTGGTGGCCTCTATCGGGGGGGCCGATATGCCGGTGGTGGTTTCCATGCTGAACTCCTACTCCGGTTGGGCGGCGGCGGCGGCGGGCTTTATGCTGAGCAACGACCTGCTGATCGTCACCGGCGCGTTGGTGGGTTCAAGCGGTGCGATCCTCTCCTACATCATGTGTAAGGCGATGAACCGCTCGTTCATCAGCGTGATCGCCGGGGGCTTTGGTACCGACGGACAGACCTCCGGCGGTGACGAAGAGGTGGGTGAGCATCGTGAAATCAGCGCCGAAGAGACTGCCGACATGCTGAAAAACTCGCATACGGTCATCATCACCCCAGGCTACGGCATGGCGGTGGCGCAGGCGCAGTATCCGGTTGCGGAAATCACCGAACGTCTGCGTGCTCGCGGCATTAAGGTGCGCTTCGGTATTCACCCGGTTGCCGGGCGTCTGCCGGGCCACATGAACGTGCTGCTGGCAGAGGCGAAAGTGCCTTACGATATCGTGCTGGAGATGGATGAGATCAACGACGACTTCTCCGACACCGATACCGTGTTGGTTATCGGCGCCAACGATACCGTCAATCCGGCGGCACAGGACGATCCGAAGAGCCCGATCGCCGGTATGCCGGTTCTGGAAGTGTGGAAGGCGCAGAATGTTATCGTCTTCAAGCGCTCCATGAACACCGGTTACGCTGGTGTACAGAACCCGCTGTTCTTTAAAGAGAACACCCACATGCTGTTTGGCGATGCCAAAGCCAGCGTGGATGCGATCTTAAAAGCGCTCTAAGCCTCTCTTATCCACAGTGAATAAACCGCCCAACAGGGCGGTTTTCTTATTTCTGCCGCCAACGTATTCCATCTGTCTATACTTTTAACTTTGTGTAAAGGGAGGAGAGATAATGCGGTTTTTGTCCCACTTCGATTTTCTGGCGCTCATGATGACCCCCACGTTCTGGATTGGCTTCGGTACCGTGGTGGTGGTGACGCTTCTGGTTTACTGGCTGTTAAAGCGCATCATCACCTTTGTACACAAGGGGATCACCAACTGGGGCGATAAACATCCCACCACACGCCGGATGCAGCTGATCCTCACCGAGATGCTGAACAGAACCAGCCGGGTCATGCTCTTTGTGGTCGCTTTTCTTATCAGCCTGCGCTTCGTGGAACTTCCTGACCGCCTCTCCGGCACCCTTAGCCACGCCTGGTTCCTGGTGCTGGCGATTCAGGTGGCGCTGTGGATGGATCAGGGGGTGGTCTCCTGGCTGCGGCACGTCATGCTGGCACCGGGAAACCATAAAAACCCGGTGACTCTGGTGATCACCGGCCTGATCCTGCGGGCGATTGTCTGGTCAGTGATGCTGCTCTCTATTCTTGCCAACGCCGGCGTCAACATCACGGCGCTGGTTGCCAGCCTGGGGGTCGGGGGTATCGCCATTGCCCTGGCGGTGCAAACCATCCTGAGCGACGTCTTCGCTTCGCTCTCAATTGGGTTCGATAAACCCTTCGAAATTGGCGATTTCGTGGTGTTTAACGACGTGGCCGGGACGGTGGAGCATATCGGTCTTAAAACGACGCGTATTCGCAGCCTGAGCGGGGAGCAGATTGTCTGCGGTAATGCGATCCTGCTTCAGCAAACGCTGCACAACTATAAGCGTATGCAGACGCGCCGAATCGTCTTTACCTTCGGCGTTGCCAGCGACACGCCGCCTGAGAAGCTGCGCATCATTGGCGATAACGTGAAAAAAATCATCACCGATATCGGCGAAACGCGTTTTGACCGTGCCCATCTGCTCGGTTTTGACAAAGACCGTCTCACCTTTGAGGTGGTGCATATCGTCAACACCGCGGATTACAACAAATACATGGATATCCAGCAGGAGATCAATATCCGTATCCTGGAGAGCCTGAATGATGAAGGGGTAAAACTGGCTCTGCCAAGCATGGTGCTGCATGCACCGTGGATGAAAGAGGGCGAGAGGGCACAGCCTTCGACACAGCCTGTCACCGAGAGCTAGAAAAAAAGCCCGCCAATTGGCGGGCTTTTTTATGTTTAGTCGTCTTCGTCGTCGTCGAGCTCAACCGGGGTTTGATACTGATCGGGCTTGATGACCAGCAGATCACAGCGCAGATGGTCGATCACCTGTTCGGCGGTGTTGCCGAGGAAGGCGGCTGAAATACCGGTGCGGCCAATAGTGCCTAACACCACGATACCGGCCTGCAGATGCTCGGACAGATCGGGGATCACCTCTTCTGGCAGCCCTTTTTCGACATGGGTCAGTTTTTCATCGATACCAAATTTTTGCCGCAGGGATTTCATCGCCAGCAGATGCTGGCCGCGGATGGCGTCGTTATAAACGGTCGGGTCAAATTCCGGGAGTTCAATGGCTATGTTGATGGGCGTAACCGGATAGGCACCCACAAGGTGGACTTCGGTATGGTTGACCTTCTCGGCGAGATAGAGCGTCTCTTTGATCAGCTTCTCGTTGAGGGCGTTGTGGTAGTTCTCTTCGCTGGCGAGATTGACCGCCACCACCGCTTTACCGCCTTCCGGCCACGGCTGGTCTTTAACCATCCACACCGGGCACGGGCATTTGCGCAGCAGGTGCCAGTCGGTCGGCGTGAAAATCACCGCCTCGAGCTTGTCGTGCTGATGGGCCATTTTCAGGAGCAGATCGTGTTCGCCGCTCACCACTTCCTGGATGATGGCTTCAAACGGACGGTTATGCCACACCACCTTAATCTCAATGGGTACACCGGCATCAAGATAGAATTTTGCCTGTTCGCGGATCCAGGCCGTACGCTGGCTGATCACGCCCTGACGCATGGCGGTGCGTTCGTCAGGCGACAGAAGGGTGGTCATTTCGTAAGAAAAGTCATATATCGGCAGAAACGCTTTGATTCTGCCACCAATCCGTTGATGTAAATAGACAGCTCGTCGTAACGCCGGTTGATCGTCCTGATTAGGATCGATGGCCACCAGCATGTTTTGATACTTTGCCATACAGGTCTCCTTACTACTGTCACCACAGTCTGTAAGTAAAAGAGTAACCTATATATCTGAAATGAAACAGAGGTGAAGTTTTGCCAGATCAATAAATCAGTAAAATTACCGATCTGGCAAACAGAAGTCAGATGAATTTATGCGACGTTACGCGAGTGGCCCGCCAGCACTGCCAGCGCTTCACCATTCTCAATGGTGATGTATTTCCCTTTTACCGCCAGCATACCGCTTTTCTGGAAACGCCCCAGCAGACGGCTGATGGTCTCAACGGTCAGGCCCAGGTAGTTACCGATATCGCCACGGGTCATGGTCAGACGGAACTCACGAGGAGAGAAGCCGCGCTCGGCGAAACGACGGGAGAGGTTGTAGATAAACGCGGCCAGGCGTTCTTCTGCATTCTTTTTGGAAAGCAGCAGAATCATATCCTGATCGCCTTTGATCTCACCGCTCATCAGACGCATCATCTGCTGGCGCAGGTTAGGCATTTTGCCTGACAGATCGTCCAGTGTTTCAAACGGGATTTCGCAAACCATTGAGGTTTCCAGCGCCTGGGCGAAGCTCGGGTGGTTACCGGTGCCGATGGCGTCAAAGCCGACCAGGTCGCCCGCCAGGTGGAAGCCGGTGATTTGCTCGTCGCCCTGTTCGGTGATGGTATAGCTTTTAATAGTGCCAGAGCGGATAGCGTACAGCGACTTCAGTTCGTCTCCCGCTTTAAACAGCGTCTGCCCTTTCTGAATCGGCTTTTTACGCTCGATAATATTATCAAGCTGATCAAGCTCGTGCTCATTCAGGGTAAACGGGATACAGAGCTGGCTGATGCTACAGTCCTGACAATGGATAGCACAACCGCCAGACTGAATGCGTCGAATAATTCGCTTTTCCGGGATCATAGGTATGCTCAAGCCTTAATTGATATTGGTCAATTTTAACATCTTTTTTGACCCTGCGTAAGCCTGCTAAACCATCAATAAGGTCAAGAAGCGTGAATGTGTCAGCATCTTCTTGAAATTCCACAACTTGGTTGCGGATATTTCAATTAACTTAAGGAATATTAAGCACTAAAAGCCTGGAACTACAGGAGTAAATAGCCTTCATGACGCAGTAACCACTCTTTGCGCTGCACCCCGCCAGCATACCCGGTGAGGGTGCCGTTACGTCCGATAACGCGATGGCAGGGCACCACAATACTGACCGGATTGGAGCCGTTAGCTGCCCCGACGGCACGCGCCGCACCCGGGCGGCCAAGCTGTGCTGCCAGCTGCCCGTAGTGCATCACCTGGCCGCAGGGAATGGAACGCAACGCCTGCCACACCTCACGCTGAAAAGGGGTACCCGCGGTGGCGGTTGGCAGGGTATCGATAATGCTGAGATCGCCCTCGAACCAGGCGGTGAGCTTTTCGCTCAGCCCGCCCGGATTGCTGGTGCTGATGCGCTCGTAGCCCTGCGCCCGGTAGTGGATATTCAGCAGCTCCACCATCCGGTTGCTGTGCTCCTCCCACTCAACAGCCCGCAGGTTGAATTGCTCATCGGCAATGACCCACAGCGGCCCAAGGGGCGTAGCAATTTTGTCTTCGAGTAATCTCAGCATCTGGCACATTCCTTAGTTCAGTCGCGGGTAGACCCCTGGCCCGATAGGCAGGCCGACAAGATACCACGCCACCAGCATCAGCAACCATACCCCTAAAAAGATAAGCGGATAAGGCAGCACCAGCGAATAGTAGGTACCCAGTTTCGCCTCGGGCTTGTAGCGCTGCAGGAAGCCTAAAAACAGCGGCACAAAGGGGGAGACCGGCGCCAGCGGGATGACCGATGAATCCGCCACGCGAAAGAGGATCTGCGCAAACGCCGGATGGAAACCCAGCAGCATGAACATCGGCACGAAAATAGGGGCCAGGATCGACCAGATGGCCGAGCCGCTGGCGATAAACATGCAGAGCAGGGACGACAGCAGCGCCAGGCCCACAAACGCCGGCACGCCGCTCAGCCCGGCACTCTCCAGAATATCGGTCAGCCCCACCGCCATAAATTTGCCCATGTTGCTCCAGTTAAACATGGCGACAAACTGCGCCAGCGGGAACACCATCACGATAAACCCGGCCATCTCCTTCATCGGCTCGATCATCAGCTGCGGCAGATCGCCCTGACGACGCACCTTGCCCGTGGCGATGCCGTATGCCAGCGAGACGACAAAGAAGAAGAGGATGATCAGCGGCACGATGCCTTTGATAAACGGCGAAGGCAGAACGGTATGTTTCACCGGATCGCGCAGGATACCGCTCTCCGGCACCACCATTAGCGCAATGGCGGCGATAAAGAGCAGCGACACCACCCCAGCCACCCGCAGCCCCCGGCGCTGCTCTGGCGTTAATGCATCCAGCTTTTCATCGCTGTTGCCTTGCCACTTGCCCAGACGCGGCTCCACGATCTTATCGGTGATCAGCCCCCCGACAAGGGTCAGCACAATCACCGAGCTGGCCATAAAGTACCAGTTGTCGATCACGCTGACGTGCATCGCAGCATCGATGGATTTTGCCGCTTCGGTGCTGATACCGGAAAGCAACACGTCGGTGGTGACGATCAGCAGATTGGCGGTAAAGCCACAGCCGACCCCGGCGATGGCCGCCAGCAGACCCGCCACCGGGTGCCTTCCCACCGCAAGGAAGATCAGCGCTCCCATCGGGGGCATAATCACCAGCGCGGCATCCGATGAGATATGGCTAAAGAAAGCAATAAACAGCACCATATAGCTGGCGTAACGCGCGCTGACGTGGGAGGCCATCTTGACCATCAGCGCAGGCAGCAGGCCGGAACGTTCAGCCAGACCCGCTCCCAGCACCAGCGCCAGGATGGCCCCCAACGGCGCGAAGCCGCTGAAGTTTTTAACCACGTTCGGTAAAAACCAGTGCAGACCTTCAACGCTGAGCAGATTCTTTACCGCCACCATGCTGCCGTCAGCCGGATTACGGGCGCTGACGTCAAAGGCCGATAATATCGCGGTAGCGACCATCAGAATCACAATCAAATAGATAAAAAGCAGGAAAGGATGGGGCACTTTATTACCGATCCTTTCAACCCAACCATAGAGCTTGCCGGATGGGGAATGCGAAGGTATGGATGACATACTCATGGGCGTTCCTCGGGAGTGTTGTGTTGTTGTGTTTTATTATTTTAAAGGTGACGGTGTCACGTTTTCTGGAATCGGGCAAACGTACGGTTTTTCAGTGATTTGTTGAGTAAACTCCTCGCGGCAGGCGGCGAGCAGCGCCGGATCCTGAAGAAGCGCCAGGGCTGTTGCGCCCATCACTTTGCCCGCCTGGAGCATGCCTTTATGGGCGATGGAGGTGCGGCCCTGGGCAACCAGCTGCCAGGTATGTAGCGGCGTGCCCACGGTAAAGCAGGGGCTGAAGCACTGGGCAACCGGCATTTTCCAGCTCACATCACCCACGTCGGTGGAGCCCGCCAGTACGTTATCGGTGATGGCATAAGGGGCTACCTCGTCAATCAGCAGGGTCTGCTGATGGCGACGGGCAAATGCTTTACCCGCTTCACCCCCGGTGGCGGCGATATTTTTCAGGCTGTTCTGCAGATCGTTGTCGCTCAGCGTGGCGCGGATCTCCGCCGCGAAGGCGCGCTCCTCGTCGCTCCACTCTGGCGTACCGTAATGCTGAACGGCGCGGTACATGGCGGCCTCCAGGGTGCGGTTAGGCAGGTAGCTGGAACAGGCCTTTTCAAAGCGTCGCTCCACGGTGGTTTCGGTCATCAGCGCCGCGCCCTGGGCTATTTTTTCGATACGCTCATAGATCTGCTGCGCGTCAGCCATCTCCGGGGCGCGGATCAGATAGAGGACTTCCGCCTGGGCCTGCACCACGTTCGGGGAGATGCCGCCGGTATCGGTGATGGCGTAATGGACCCGGGCTTTTTCAATAATATGTTCATTGAGAAAATTGGTGCCGGTGGTCATCAGGGTGACGGCATCCAGCGCGCTACGGCCAAGATGCGGGGAGTTCGCTGCATGGGCCGCGGTGCCGTGAAAACGCCATGCCACCTGGATGTTGGCCAGGGTGCTGACGTTAAACATCCCGGCGAACGCTTCGGGGTGCCAGGTAACGGCGGCATCCACATCGTCGAACAGCCCCTCGCGCACCATAAAGGTCTTTCCCGATCCGCCTTCTTCGCCGGGGCAGCCGTAAAAGCGCACAGTACCGCTGCCACCCTGCTGCTCCAGCCAGCTTTTTACCGCCACCGCGGCTGCCAGCCCGGCGGTGCCGAGCAGGTTATGCCCGCAGCCGTGGCCGTTGGCTCCCGGGGTATCGCTTTGCGGGGTGGCGCAGTGCGCCTGCTGGCTTAATCCTGCCAGGGCGTCATACTCCCCCAGAACGGCGATAACCGGTTTCCCCTCGCCGTAGCTGGCAATAAAGGCGTTCGGTATGCCACCGGCCTCCCGGGTCAGGGTAAAGCCCGTCTCTTCCAGGGCGCTGGCAAGCCGTTCGGCAGACCAGAACTCTTCGAAACGGGTTTCGGGGTGATCCCAGATCGCATCGGCAATGGCGGTAAACTGCTGCGCGCGGGTGTCGATGGCATCCTCAACAAAACGGTAAATTGACTGCATTACACACCTCGCGTCCACGGGAAGTTAAGCGCGGTACGCGCCAGGGTTTCGATGGCAATCAACATCACCGTCTCATCGAAGTCGAATTTTTCGTTGTGGTGTCCGGCGCTGAGGGTGGTGCCAAATACCATATAGGAGGCAAGCCCGCCGTTTTGCTGGACCCGGGCCATCATCAGGGTGGCATCTTCGGAGCCGGCAGGGGCTTTCACCTTATCGATGGCCTGCTCAACGCCTGCCACCTGTTGCGCCTGTTCGCGTAAGTAGTTGACCCACGCCGGGGACGGCGTACTGGAGGTGGCTGCACCCATCAGGCGCAACTCGCTGCTGACGCCATGCATCGCCGCCGCACCGTCAATCACCGCTTTGGCGCGCGCAAAGACGTAGTTGTTAATCGCTTCGCTCTCGCCGCGGGTCTCCACTTTCAGCAGGGCGCTGGCGGGCACGACGTTACGGCCGCTGCCCGCCTGCATCACGCCGACGTTAACCCGCGACGCACCTTCGCTGTGCGGGGCGATGCTGTGCAGGCCGATCGCCGCCTGGGCAGCGGCCAGCAGGGCGTTGCGTCCCTCTTCAGGCTTGCCGCCCGCATGCGCCGCCACGCCGGTAAAGCGCACGTCGAATTTGGTGGTGGCCATAAAATTATCGCTGCCGCAGATGACGGTGCCCGCAGGCACGCCGGTGCCAATGTGGATGGCGGTGAAATAGTCCACGCCGTCGAGCGCGCCTGCCGCCACCATCGCCCGTGCGCCGCGGGTACCCTCTTCGGCAGGCTGGAAGATCAGTTTGATGGTGCCGTTGAGCTGCTCGCGGTACTGCATCAGCAGATGCGCCAGTCCAAGACCAATGGTGGTATGCCCATCGTGGGCGCAGGCGTGCATCATGCCGCCGTTACAGGAGGCAAAACCTTCCCGGAAGGGAAGATGGTCGTTGTCGCGGGCTTCATCAAGATCCAGCGCGTCCATGTCCACGCGAAACGCCAGCGTCGGCCCGGGGCGGCCCGTTTGCAGCGTGGCGACAATACCGGTAAAACCGCCTTCAAAGGCGCTAAGCCATTTTTCAGGCGCGCCTTGCTGACGCGCGCGGGCAAAGGCCTCTGCCAGGGTGGCGTCGTCTGGCAGGCCCATCCGGGTGTCGGCATCGACCACATCCCGGCCCATCGCCAGGTCATAGCCTAGCTGATCCAGTATCTCTGCGACCTTTGCCGCGGTGCGGAACTCGACCCATCCGGATTCAGCAAAATGGTGAAAATCGCGTCGCCACGCGGTGAGTTGGGGGAAGAGGGCCTTCAGGTCCTGCGCCAGTCTCTGCATTTCGTTTCCTCTATCATAAGAATGTGTGAACTGCTTCACACTGTGATAGTTTTTACTTATCACTAACCGTTTTTTCACAGATTTAACCGTTCGTGGCTTACCCTCGCACAATCAATTCCATTACAGTAGATGACAGTTTCTTTTCTCTGATAAACAACGGTTATCGGTGCCGACATGACATTTCAGGTAAAATTTCACCAGCTGCGGGCGTTCGTGGAAGTGGCAAAACAGGGAAGCATTCGGGGAGCCAGCCGGGTACTGAACCTGTCGCAACCGGCGCTGACCAAATCGATTAAAGAGCTGGAGGAGGGCATCGCGGCGCAGCTGTTCATCCGCCGCAGTAAAGGGGTGACTCTCACCGAGTGCGGAGAGAGTTTTTATCAGCATGCCAGCCTGATCCTCGAAGAGTTACGCAGCGCCCAGGATGATATTCGTCAGCGACAAGGCCAGCAGGCGGGGCAAATTAATATTGGCATGGGCGCCAGTATTGCTCGTTTGTTAATGCCCGCGGTTATCAAACGCTTCCATCAGCAGCATCCGCAGGTGAAGGTGCGGATTATGGAAGGGCAATTAGTGTCGATGATTAATGAATTACGCCAGGGCGAACTCGATTTCACCATAAATACCTATTATCAGGGCCCTTATGATCATGAGTTCACGTTTGAAAAATTGTTTGAGAAACCGTTTGCGATATTTTGTCGTGAAGGTCATCCGGCGACTGGCGCTAAATCAATTAATGAGTTACTGAAATACAGCTGGACAATGCCAACGCCGCGCGGCAGTTATTATAAGCAGCTGGAAGAGATGTTTTCTCATCGCCAACAAATCCCGCATATTGGCGTGGTATGCGAAACGTTTTCATCAAGTATTAGCCTGGTGGCCCACAGTGATTTTCTCAGCATTTTGCCGCAGGAGTTGGGCTGCGACCCGCTGCTGGCACAGCGTCTGGTCATGATCCCGGTAAAAGAACCTTTACCAAAAGCCACCTATTACCTGATTCAAAGAAGAGATTCCCGACAGACGCCGTTGACCGATTCATTAATCACACAATTCAGGCGCCATGCCCGGCAGGTTATTTCTTAACCACATTCACCTTAAAAAAATGGAGCCTGTCGACATCCAACAGACCCCACAGTACACACAGCATTGCTCCACATGCGACTCTGCTTATTGTTTCCATAGTGCAGATACCTTTGTATATATCATTTTTTTGACAATAATACAGATAAGAAAGCGCCTGGTTTTTAAAAGTTTTACCTAAGTCATAAAGTTTATCATTAATAAAAATAAACTTAAGTGCGCTTTAATTATTAATTAAAATAACTGTATTTATTATTATTTTCTTACTGGTTGTTTTTTGGCCGTGCAGACAGGGTAACGCCGCATTGAGCCAGGGTGAGGGGGCAGGTATAGTAGCCTGTCAGCTAAGCAGGAGGATGCCATGAACCCAGAAGATAAATCGCTTTTTCTTGATGCGATGGAGGATGTCCAGCCCCTCAAGCGCTGTACCGAGGTCCACTGGCAGCCAACGCGCGCCTCGCGTACCCGCCAGCCCGTGGATATCACCCAGCTCGATAACTTTCTGACCACCGGCTTTCTGGATGTCATCCCCCTTGCGGAGCAGTTGGCTTTCCAGCGTGAAGGGGTACAACAGGGGGTTATCGACAAGCTGCGCTCGGGCAAATATCCGCGTCAGGCGAGCCTTACTTTGCTGCGTCAGCCCGTTGAGCAGTGCCGCCAGCAGCTGTATACCTTTATTCGTCAGGCGGAGCGTGACGGCCTGCGTAACCTGATTATCATTCATGGTAAAGGGCGCGACGACAATTCTCACGCCAACATCGTGCGCAGCTATCTGGCGCGCTGGTTGACCGAGTTTGAGGCGGTGCAGGCCTTTTGCGTCGCCCAGCCGCACCACGGCGGCAGTGGCGCCTGTTACGTCGCGCTGCGTAAATCAGGTGAGGCGAAGCAGGAAAACTTTGAGCGTCACGCCAAGCGCAGCCGTTAGAGTATGGAAAACACCGTATTATGCTACCGCCAGTTTGGTGAGCCTGAGTCTGTTCTGCGGCGGGAAACGGCGATAAAAGCGCCGCTGAAATCGGGAGATATTCGGGTGCAGATGCTGATGGCGCCGATCAACGCTTCGGATCTTATCCCCATTACGGGCGCTTACCGCCATCGCATTACCCTGCCTGCCGTCGCCGGATACGAAGGCGTAGGGCGAGTGCTTGCCGCGCCGGACAGCGCGGCGGCGCTTATCGGCACGCGGGTTCTGCCCCTGCGTGGGGAAGGCACCTGGCAGCAGTATGTGGATTGCCCGGCGACGCTTGCGATCCCGGTTCCGGATACCATTCCTGACTCGCTGGCGGCGCGGGCGTTCATCAATCCACTGGCGGCCTGGCTGATGCTCAGCCTCTATCCCCCACAGGGGAAACGGGTGCTGTTGACTGCCGCCGGTTCGGACTGCGCCATTTTGCTGGGGCAGTGGGCGCTGCGGCAGGACGCAACCGAGGTTTACGGCATTCACCGCTCGCCGGTACATGCCGACCGGCTGCGGGCGATGGGGATTATCCCCGTTGCCCAGCAAGACATTGACAGCGTGCGTGCCCTCGCTGCGGCCAGCGATATCGTCTATGACGCCACCGGCGGCGAGCTGGCGCTGGCGATCCTGGGGGCGATGGACAAAAGCGCCGTCTTTGTCTGCTACGGTTTGCTCTCCGGTCAGCCCTTTGCATTACAGCGTCACTTTCCGGCGGTGCACTGGTTTCATATCCGCAACTATCTGGATGCGCTCACACCTGAGGCGTGGCAGGCGGCATTTTGCGATATCTGGTCATGGCTTGCCGCCAGCCACTACAGTGACACGACGCTGTTGCCCTTTACCGACTGGCAATCAGCGCTTGCCCATTACCGCCAGGCGGGACGAACCCGCAAGCCGCTGCTGGAGATTGGCTAACCGTCACGTTTCCCGGCTCATATCGCTGAGCAGCAGGGCAATGCTTTTGCCGCCCTGGGTCTGCTCCAGCGCAATCTTCGCAATAATGGTCAGGGGCACCGACAGCAGCATGCCAACCGGACCCAACAGCCAGCCCCAGAAGATCAGCGACAAAAAGACCACCAGGGTGGAGAGACCCAGCCCGCGGCCCATCACGCGGGGCTCGAGGATATTGCCGAAGATCAGGTTCACCAGCAGATAACCTGCCAGCAGCACCAGCGCAGCGTAAAAGCCGCTGAAGACCAGCACCTGGGCAATCGGGGGAACGGCGGCCAGCACCGAACCGATGTTGGGGATATAGTTCAGCGCAAAGGCCAGCAGCGCCCAGACGAAGGCAAACCGTACCTCCAGCACCGCCAGCATCCCCCACACCACCAGCCCGGTCACCAGACTAATGGCGGTCTTCAGCACCAGATAGTGCGACACGCTGTCAAGGGCGCGCTGGATGGCAGCCATGCCTTCCACCGGGCGGGTCATCAGAGGCTGGAGTTTCGCCGGCAGCTGCGGCACCTCCAGCAGCATAAAGACCACGGTCAGCAGTAAAAGAAAAATGGAGGTCATGGCGCTGGAGAGCTGGGCCAGCAGGGCGGTCACCAGCGTCATGGCGGCATTGGGGTCAATATATTTCAGCAGCTCTTCCATCGACACCTCAATTCCGGCCCGCTGCAGCCAGGGCTCAAGATGCAGCAGCGGAACGGCCAGCGAGGTGCGATAGTGCGGCAGGGTGCGGGCCAGTTCATTCAGCGAGGTGCCGAGATAAGCCACCAGCAAAGCCATCAGCACCACGATAAGCACAATCGGCAGGGTGATAGCCAGCACGCGTGGCAGACGAAGCCGCACCAGTCTTCGCACAACAGGCTGAAGCACCACGGCGATAAACAGCGCCAGGATAAAGGGCACGATAATATCTGCCGCGAAACGGATCCCGGTAAGTACAATCACCAGCATGCCAAGCATAATGACTATTTTTAATCCGTTGAGGGTAATAATGGGTTTCGCCATGCTGGCTCCTGATAATGTCCTTTATATTTATTCTAGCGGCGCAGCACGCTTAATAAATTAACCAAACGCAAACGATGAGGGTAAAGAAATGAAAATGCTTTGAGTAAAATCCTGGCTTATGGTAGAAATCAGCTGTGTTTAACTACTGGAGACAATTTTCATCTGCACTGACGAGAAGCAACACCGCAGATAATTGTAATTTTATGGACAATCTGTTCAGCACCGCTTTATCAAAAATCACTCCCGCTCTGTTCTCCTCTTTTTGCCTTACGTCTGGCGAGCAACACTGGCGCAACGCGCTGTAGACCCTCTCTCTGCCTGAGCTGGCGCATTGCGTCCGGCTAATCTGTTACGTTTTTTTTATCCGGCTGCCGTTACTGGCTAGCCGCGAAGGATTATATTCTCAAGCAGGAGAAAAACATGTTTTACTGGATCCTCTTAGGTCTTGCTATCGTTGCTGAAATAACCGGCACCCTCTCCATGAAATGGGCCAGCGTCACCGGCAGTCACAGCGGCTATATTTTAATGCTGTCGATGATTGCGCTGTCCTATATTTTCCTCAGTTTTGCGGTTAAAAAAATCGCACTGGGCGTGGCCTACGCGTTATGGGAAGGTATTGGTATTTTGTTAATTACGCTGTTCAGCGTGCTGCTGTTTGATGAGTCGCTTTCCCTGATGAAAATTGCCGGGCTGACGACGCTGGTGGCAGGCATCATATTAATTAAATCCGGCACCCGAAAACCGGCAAAATCGCGTGCGGAGGTGACCCATGCAGCAGTTTGAGTGGATCCATGCCGCCTGGTTAGCCCTGGCTATCGCGCTCGAAATTATTGCCAACGTTCTGCTGAAATTCTCAGACGGTTTTCGCCGCAAAACCTACGGCCTGCTGTCGATTGCCGCGGTACTGGGCGCCTTCAGCGCCCTGTCACAGGCGGTAAAGGGGATTGATCTGTCGGTCGCCTATGCCCTGTGGGGCGGGTTTGGTATTGCGGCAACGCTTGCCGCAGGCTGGATCCTGTTTGGGCAGCGGTTGAATCAAAAAGGGTGGATTGGCCTGGTGCTGCTCCTCGCCGGAATGATCATGATAAAACTGGCCTGATAACGTCGCTGCCTGTCATTACGGGCAGCGAAATTTATCTCCTGTATTACGCTTAGACGGAGGGCATAAAAAAGGACGGTGACTGAATGCGTAACCCTTTAAGCTGGCATAAAATTCCTTCTGCCAGGACCTTGTTTGCCATGATCTTCATGGCAGGGGTCGGCTTAATTTTCTCTGTGGTCGCCTTGCTCTACCTCTCCCTCAACCTTATCAGCAGTAAAGCCAACGAAATCGACGAGCAGCGCACCGCGCTCTCGGTAGAGGGCGCTATTCAGACATCGGTGAACCGGGTCTGGTCGCTGGTGATTGATAACGCGGTCTGGGACGATGCCGTGCGGGAGGCCTATCGCCCGGCGCTCGACATCGACTGGCTCTACAACACCTGGGGCGCAGGCTACAAGGTGAATAACCTCTATGACGGCACCTTTGTACTCGACGAACGGTTTCGGGTGCTGTGGGGATCGTTCAAAGGCCAGCCTTTTGCCGAAAAAAACCTCGACTTCTTTGGCGACGGTTTGAAATCGCTGATCCTGATGCATACCAACGCCCTGCGCTCGGATAAAAACATCTACGCCGGGATCACCCGTACCCGGGCGGGGATTGCTTTTGTTGGCGTTGGCCTGATACGCCCGACGATTGGCAGCCTGCGGGTGGGGGACAATACCCGTCGTTTTCTGGTGATTACCCGCCATATCAACCCGCAAATCCTGCGCGATCTCGGGAATACGTTTCAGATCGACAACCTGACCTTTACGCCAGAGCGGGTGAGCGACGTCAGTGTGCCGCTAAAAAGCTCCTCCGGCGAAGTGCTGGGCTATCTCTCGTGGCAGCCGCGCCTACCGGGGGCCGCAGCGGCGAAAGCGGCCTCCCTCGACATCACGCAGATCGTCTTGCTCACCGCGACGCTGATTTTGCTGTTTATCCTCTTCAGCTGCGTGGGTCTGTATAAACTGGCGCGGGGGGAGACGCTGGCACGGTCGGTGGCGCGTACCGACTGGCTGAGTCATCTACCCAATCGCCGGGCGCTGATTGAAGAGCTGGAGCGGGTGAGCCAGCGCGGCGATACCGATCGCAAAAGCGTGGTGTTTATCGATCTCGACGGCTTTAAGGACGTCAATGATATCTACGGCCATGAGGTGGGCGATGCGCTGATCGTCATCATCGCGGGCGCGCTGCGTGACAATGTGCCCAAAGACGGCATGCTGGCCCGGATGGGCGGCGATGAGTTTGCCATGACCATCGGGGGCGACAACGCCGAAGCGCTGGCCTCGGCGTTTGCCGGCTTTGTGCTTGATTATCTCCACTCGCCCATCATTGTTGGTGAGCGTTCCATCCACATTGGCGCCAGTATCGGCATCGCCAGCGGCACGCTGGTGGAGTGCACCAGCACCGAGCTGTTCCGTCGCGCCGATATTGCTATGTACCACTCGAAAATTACCGGCAAGGGGCGGGTGACGCACTATGATGCCGAGCTGAACAACGTTCGCGAGCGTCGGCTGGCGATTGAGGGGCAGATCCGTCATGGTCTGGAACACAATGAGTTTGACGTCTGGTATCAGCCGATCATTGATGCCCGCAGCCAGAAAATGGTCGGCGTGGAAGCGCTGGTGCGCTGGCCGCGGCGTCCCCAGGGGCCGCTGGCGCCGGATGAGTTTATTACCGTCGCCGAAACCAGCGGTCTGATTTACGGCCTGGGGCAGTTTGTCCTCAGCCGGGCCTGTCAGGATCTGGAGCCATACACGGATTTAAAACTCTCGGTCAACATCTCCCCGGCGCAGTTTCGTGATCCCGAATTTGAAGCCAAAGTGGAAGGCGCGCTGGCCCTCAGCCACTTTCCCCCTACGCGCCTGCAGCTGGAAGTAACCGAAACCTACGTGCTGGAAAATCCCGAGCGGGCACGCTCAGCCATCAATAATCTCAAGGCGCAGGGTATCGCGGTGGCACTGGACGATTTCGGTACCGGCTACTCCAGTATCGGCTATTTGCGCCGCTTTAACTTCAATACCATCAAGATAGATAAATCCCTGGCCGGGCTGGTGGATCACGATGAACAGGCCTCAGCGCTGGTGAGCGGTACGGTGCGCATTGCCACCGCGCTGGGGATGACGGTGGTCGCAGAAGGGGTGGAGAACGAAAAACAGATGAAGCTGCTGCGTCTGGCGGGCTGCGATCAGCTGCAGGGTTACTGGTACAGTCAGCCGATGCCGATAGAGGCGATTATGGCGCTACGGCAGCAGCGCCAGTGTTAAGTCACTGCTGGGCCAGCTCTGCCAGCTTGTCGCGAAAACCGGTGATCGACAGGGCGCGGTTATCGGCCCGCCAGCGATCTTTTGCCGCCGGGGCCGAACTCTGAACGCCAATAAGCTGCCAGCCTGCGGCGGTATTCAGCATCAGCGGCGAACCGCTGTCGCCGGGCAGGGTATCACACTGATGGGACAGCACGCTGTTTTGCGCCCAGCCGGTGACGATACAGTCCTGATGGGTGTACAGCACATCCAGATGATCTTCCGGGTATCCCGCCTGGCTCACCTTGCGATCGGCCTCTTTCAGGGCGGCGGTCAGCTCCGCTTTATCCCCGGCAAACAGCGGTAGCGGGGTGATCCCCGACGGCGGGTTGCGCAACACCACCAGACCAAAATCCCACGAGGCGGCAGAGGGCGGCACAATCCAGCCATCGCCATCGGCTTTCAGCCGTCTGCCTAATGAGGCATCGACGCGGCCTTCAATGCCGTGGATCTCATAACGCCAGCTCCCCTTTTGCGAGATGAAGCGCAGGGCAACGGCCCTATCCGGTTTACCTTTCGGCGGCACCAGCAGACAGTGTCCGGCGGTCAGCGCCAGTCGAGGGGTGATGAGGGTGGCGGTACAGAGGTTTCCGCTGGCCGTCTCCAGCTGGCCAATAGCCTCCCACGGCGCGCGGGACGGATCGGCGACACGCGTGCGATCGTCATGACCAAAAAAGAGCGTTTGAATCTCTTTGGCGTTCGCGGCCTCGTTGTCGCCATCGTCCGCATGACTTAATCCAGAAAAGAGAAAAAATGTTCCCAGCACAATCGCAACAGATTTACGCATATCACACTCTAAAGGGATTAATTATGATTATTAAATATGAACCCTGGTAATTAACTATAGACGGGACAGCGCGAAAGTGGGAGTAAAATCAGCGTACTACAGTCAGGAAATATAAAACACACCCGCGACAAGTGCGCATAAAATAAGCGTGACAAGAATTACCTCAAACCGATAGCGCTGCAACATAACGCCCTCCGGATAAAAAAACGGCGCTGCCACCTTGCCGGTACAGCGCCGATGACCAACGTGCCCGTCGCGGACACGTTAAGCTAAGCGGGCTTATGCAGCCGGTTTTGCGGTTGGAGCAGCAGCTTCGTGTTTCACTGCTTTTTTATGGTGTTTTTTTGCTGCCTGCGCTTTCTGGGCTACAGGTGCGGCCTCTTCTTTTTTCACAGCTTTTTTATGGTGCTTTTTAGCCGCCTGCGCTTTCTGTACTGCGACTTTTTTGTGTTTTTTATGCTGCACGGTTTTCGCAGCCGGTGCCGCGGTAGAGGTGGCAGCCGGAGCCGCGGTGTTGGCAACAGCGTCAGCGGCGAATGCAGCAGAAGAGAGACCCATAGCAGCGGCAACAACCAGAGCTAATACTTTTTTCATCATCTTACCCTCGAATTGGTTTTTTCATTTAACCCCACTGCGGGGCCGTTGAAAGAACTATATCCCTGAAATTTCGGGGCTTCCGTGAGTGTTTGGTATCGGCGTGTAACGGTATGTACAACGCCGGGTCGATGACCCGGCGAGGAAGGTTACAGATAGCGGGAGGTAAGATGTTCGCGGAAATAACGGACGTTGAGATCTTCCCCGGTCGCCTGCTCAATCAGCTGGGCGGTGGTGAAACGGCTGCCGTGCTGCCAGATGTTCTGGCGCAGCCAGTCGAACAGGGCGCTGAAATCCCCGGCGGCGATGGATGCGTCCAGTCCCGGTAGCGCGGTTTTGGCCGCACTGAACAACTGAGCGGCGTACATAGCGCCTAAGGTGTATGACGGGAAGTAGCCAAAGCCACCGTCGGTCCAGTGGATATCCTGCATACAGCCGTTGCGGTAATTATCTTTTGTTGATAAGCCCAGCCAGGCCTGCATTTTCTCATCCCACAGCGCCGGAATGTCCTCCACCTCGATTTCGCCGTTAATCAGCGCCCGCTCAATTTCATAGCGCAGCACGACGTGTGCCGGATAGCTCACTTCATCGGCATCCACGCGGATATAGCCAGGCTTCACCCGCTGGTTCCAGGCGACAAAATTCTCAGGCGTAAAGGCCGCCTGGGTGCCGAAACGTTCATGGACGGCCGGGAGCAGGTGGTTGAGGAATGCCTTGCTGCGTCCGAGCTGCATTTCAAAGAACAGGCTCTGGGATTCGTGGATAGCGGTAGAACGCGCCAGGGCGATAGGCTGACCGAGCCAGTTGCGCGGCAGGTTCTGTTCATAGCGCGCATGGCCGGTTTCGTGGATCACGCCAAACAGGGCGCTTAACAGTTCGTCTTCGTTGTAGCGGGTGGTGATGCGCACATCTTCCGGCACGCCGCCACAGAATGGGTGAGCGCTGACGTCCAGACGGCCCGCATTAAAGTCGAACCCAAGGCTCTTCATCGCCTCCAGCCCCAGCTCACGCTGAATGGCGGTGGGGAATGGGCCCTGCGGCGGCACGAAGGCGTGGTGCGCCTGCTTCTCGACCACCTGCGCCAGCAGATCCGGCAGCCAGGTTTTGAGATCGCCAAACAGCTCATCCAGCCGGGCGCTGGTCATATCCGGCTCGAAGATATCCAGCAGCGCGTCGTAAGGGGTGCAGCCTTTGGCTTCGGCACGCAGACGGGCCTCTTCCCGGCTCAGTTTCACCACCTCTTTCAGGTTGACGGCAAAACCCTGCCAGTCGTTCGCCGGACGCTGGGTGCGCCAGGCATGCTCGCATTTGCTGCCCGCCAGCGATTTTGCTTCAACCAGCGATTCCGGCAGCAGCGCAGCCTGCTGATAGTGGCGTTTCATCTCCCGCAGGTTGGCCTGTTCAACGTCGTTAAGATCTTCGCTTTCGGCGTTACGCAGCCAGTCGGCCACGTTTTTATCGGTCAGGATTTGATGTTGCAGGACGCTCAGCTCCGCCAGGGCTTCACCTCGTGCGGCGCTGCCGCCGGGAGGCATCATGGTGAACATGTCCCAACTGGCGATGGAGGAGAGGTGCGAGAAGCGGGAGAGACGCTGGAAGGTGCGGGTGAGTTGCTGATAAGAATCGTTTTTCTGCATAGTTGTTGTTCTCGTTCAGTAGGAAGTATTCAGGGGAGTGTAACGCGATTCATGCGCTTGTCATGCATTCAACTTATGCACGTCAAAGAAGGGGGCCAGGCAATAGCGGAGAGCGAATATGACAAAGGAGAATAAATAGCCCTTTAGCTTGTCAGTCATATAACCATCTGCCTGCCTTTGCAGACTCAGAAAGCATACGAAGTGTTAACGGTTCGGGTTCATCGTCGTCCTTTCCACTAGTGAATAAAGAGTAAAGGATAAATGTCTCCTCAGGCCAGTATCGGTAAAAGTCGAAGTTTGCAGGGTCCACATCAAAACGTTGAAAATATTCCCTCATGATGTCTGCCCCTGTTTCACTCGCCCAAACGTAATCACCTGTGGAGAGGCTGGTATCAAGAGTTACGGGCCATGACTTCCTGGTGAACAAGGCAGGCTTGTTGAACTTTTCACAGTACCAAGTAATCACATCTTCATTTGTCACCATAACTTGTCGTTTCCTCTGGCTATGGTGTTGTATTTCATTGTCGCCTTATAAGCAATGGCTGAGATATCGGCAGCAATAACGACAATCCCAAGGACTGGAATCCATCTTCCTACAAATGCCCCGAGATTAGTAACATAGGCAAACTTCATTCTTCTGATACTTGAGTTAGTCAGGGTGGGTAAGCGTCTGGTTTCAATATTTAGCCAATGACGTAACTGTGAACTGAGTAGTGATGTTCCTGGGGTTGTCCCTCCAGGTTTGCCTCTTGTCACTATTTCAGGCTGACCAAGCAAAATTAGCCCAACTGTTAAAAGATCGCTTGTTCCGAACTGTTCAGCCGCTTCATCAAGGAAAATCCAAAAGAGCAACTCTCCGGCAGAAAGGTTGGAGTATCCCTTATAGAAATACGTCCCGTTAAGTTCTTCAACACTATCCATGCATAGTTACCCGGTTACACGTTCTGCCCATGCGTCGGAATACTGAATATTTCCGTCCTTGAACGTCCACGTGATTTTAGCGTAGCGTAAATGTACCTGCTCAAGGTGACCTGCATTTATCACAGTTTTTGTGTCATGCATCATTGGTGTGACTGATACAATCTTCACCCCTTCCAGGAACATGTTGTAATACTCAACTTCCTGGCCTGCATCATTGATGCGATACCATTTAAATTCGGCACTCTGAAGAGTTTGCCCGGTGGCTACAGCTTTCATGAGATAAGGGGATGAACTATCAAACTCCTTTTCGAACATCAGGGCACCGTGTACGCGTGTCCCTGTAAGTTTTCCCGTATTGCTATCGGTCGGGATATACAGATTATGGCTGAATGATGTGATTTCTATAGATTGCTCACGGTGCCTTACATCTACAGACCCTTTGATGAGAGCGCCGCCATCGTCTTTTAGCCAAAGATAAGCCGGTATTGCCATAATTGATTTTCCTTATCATGTATATGGGTAATCCATTGGAAGCCTAACTTATAAGCAATGATGAGTAAATGAACAACATGCTTTAAGGCATTGTTTATTAATGCTTGATATAGAATTTAGAATGATTAAAAACGAAAAACCCCGAACTTGTTTCGCACCAGGACGGGGTTGCCACTAACGGCAAGATTAGATTTGCTCCTGGTATTAACCAGATTGTGATCTTATTTCAAACGGCAATGAAGACGCCTGCCCACCATCAGCGCCGCACACAACATCAGCGCAATAAACCCGCCCACGCCGTTCCAGCCATACTGGTGCCAGAACACGCCGCCGAGCGTCCCGGCGATGCTGGAGCCCAGATAGTAGCTGAACAGATACAGCGACGAGGCCTGGCCCTTGGCACGACGGGCGCGCGGGCCGATCCAGCTGCTGGCAACCGAGTGAGCGGCGAAGAAACCGGCGGAGAAGAGCAACATCCCGGCGAAAATCACCCACAGGTTAGCGAGCAACGTCAGCAGAACCCCGGCCAGCATCACGCCGGTGGAAACGATCATTACCGGCCCACGCCCGAAGCGGGTGGTCATCGCCCCGGCTTTCGGTGAGCTCCATGTGCCGGTCAGGTAGGCCACCGAAAGCAGGCCCACCAGCGCCTGGCTCAGATGCCACGGCGAGAGCATCAGCCGGTAGCCGATGTAGTTAAAGAGGGTGACAAACGAGCCCATCAGCAGAAAACCGGTGAGAAACAGCAGGGGCAGACCCCGATCGCGCCAGTGCAGGCGGAAGTTAATCAGCAGCGTTTTGGGCCGCAGCGCGGTGGGGCGAAAATGGCGCGACTCCGGCAGAATTTTCCAGAACATCAGCGCGGAGGCCAGGGCAAAGCAGCCGATCGCCGCCAGCGCTACCCGCCAGCTGAAGAAATCGGTAAAGACCCCGCTCAGCAACCGCCCGCTCATGCCGCCGATGGAGTTACCGCTGATGTAGAGCCCCATCGAGAAGGCGACAAAGCTGGGGTGGATCTCCTCGCTGAGGTAGGTCATACCCACCGCGGCCACGCCGCTGAGCGAAAGCCCAATCAGCGCGCGCATGATTAAAATCCCGTGCCAGCTGGTCATCATCGTCGACAACAAGGTACAGACCGACGCCAGCAGCAGTGCGGTGACCATCACCGGCTTACGTCCGATAGCGTCCGAAAGCGGGCCGGTAAAGAGCAGGCCGACCGCCAGCATCCCGGTCGAGATTGAGAGGGAAATACTGCTGCTGGCCGGGGAGACGCCAAACTCCTGGGATAGCACCGGCAGGATCGGCTGCACGCAGTAGAGCAGGGCAAAGGTGGCTAGCCCCGCGGAGAAAAGTGCCAGCGTGACGCGCATAAACTGCGGGGTGCCGCGTTTGATAAACCGAACCGGTTGCGCGTTGTTGGGGAGGAGATCGATATCATTGTTCGGGGCGATATCAGCCGTTGTAGTCCGACTCACGTAAGTTCCTTGCTTCAACATCCCCGTGATTTCTGGTGACGGGTATGACCACAAGGATCAGGGTAGGAAATTGTAAATATTCTGTCTAATATATTAATAATCTCAAATGATACATTTAAAATATGAATATCGAACTGCGTCATCTGCGCTATTTTGTCGCCGTCGCGGAGGAGCTCCATTTTGGGCGCGCGGCGGCGCGGCTCAATATCTCCCAACCGCCCCTCAGCCAGCAAATCCAGGTTCTTGAGCAGCAGGTAGGCGCTCGCCTGCTGGCGCGCACCAACCGCAGCGTCGGGCTGACCCCCGCAGGGCGACAATTTCTGGCGGACAGCCGCCAGATTCTGAGCATGGTGGAGGAAGCGGCCGCCCGGGCAGAACGCCTTCACCATGGCGAAACCGGCGAGCTACGCATCGGGTTTACCTCTTCCGCGCCCTTTATTAGCGCCATCTCACATACCCTTTCGTCGTTTCGCCGCCTGTCGCCGGATGTGCATATCCAGACCCGGGAGATCAACACCCGGGAGCAGATTGTTCCCCTCAGCGAAGGCTCGCTCGATCTTGGCCTGATGCGCAATACCCGTCTGCCGGAGACGCTGGCCTGGCAGCGGGTGCTGCGGGAGCCGCTGCTGGCGATGGTCCACCGCGGTCACCCTCTGGCGGCAAGAGCTGAAATCTCGGTGACGGAGCTGGCGCAGGAGCCGTTTGTCTTTTTTGACCCGCACGTTGGCACCGGTCTGTACGACGATATTCTGGGATTACTGCGGCGCTATGGGGTAAACCCGATGATTACCCAGGAGGTGGGCGAGGCGATGACCATTATCGGACTGGTGGCGGCGGGGTTGGGGGTCTCGATCCTGCCTGCCTCGTTCAGGCGGCTTCAGCTCCATGAGATGCGCTGGGTGGCGCTCGCCGAACCGGACGCGGTTTCAGAGATGTGGCTGGTATGGTCAAAACACCATGAACTCAGCGCGGCGGCACAGCGGTTCAAAGATCTGCTGATCGCTGCCTCGTCAGGGCGCTGACCGGCAAAAAATGCAGGTAAAAATGTGCTGTAAATCACAAGGCTAAGTAAAAATTTGACGATTACTGTAGAAGTGCTTCACCATAGCCCACAGTTTATTTCGAAGCGCGAAAATAAGGGAGTACGTGGTGGTTGCTGATAGTCAGCCAGGGCATATTGATCAGATTAAGCAGACCAATGCAGGTGCAGTATATCGCCTGATTGATCAGCTTGGGCCGGTCTCGCGCATCGATCTTTCTCGTCTTGCGCAACTGGCACCCGCCAGTATCACCAAGATTGTGCGTGAGATGCTCGAAGCTCACCTGGTACAGGAAACAGAAATTCAGGAGCCGGGCAGTCGTGGCCGTCCGGCCGTTGGGCTGGTGGTGGAAACCGAAGCCTGGCACTACCTCTCATTGCGCATCAGCCGCGGTGAAATTTACCTTGCGCTGCGCGATCTCAGCAGCAAGCTGGTGGTGGAAGACCGGCTGCCGCTTGAACTGCACGCTGCCGAGCCGCTGGAGGTGCGGATCACCGCCCTGATCGATCAGTTCTTCATTCATCATCAGCAGAAGCTGGAGCGCCTCACCGCCATTGCCATCACCATGCCCGGTATCATTGATACGGAAAATGGGATTGTCCACCGGATGCCATTTTACGACGACGTCAAAGAGATGCCGCTGGGCGAGGTGCTGAAAAATCACACCGGCGTGCCGGTCTATATTCAGCATGATATCAGCGCCTGGACGATGGCCGAGGCACTGTTCGGTGCCTCTCGCGGCGCGCGCGACGTGATTCAGGTGGTGATCGACCACAACGTGGGAGCCGGGGTGATCACCGATGGGCGCCTGCTGCATGCGGGCAGCAGCAGCCTGGTGGAGATTGGTCACACCCAGGTCGATCCTTATGGCAAGCGCTGTTATTGCGGTAACCACGGCTGTCTGGAGACTATCGCCAGCGTTGACAGCGTGCTGGAG
This sequence comes from Leclercia sp. LSNIH1, assembly GCF_002902985.1. Classification (NCBI taxonomy): domain Bacteria; kingdom Pseudomonadati; phylum Pseudomonadota; class Gammaproteobacteria; order Enterobacterales; family Enterobacteriaceae; genus Leclercia; species Leclercia sp. LSNIH1. Next base: position 3,108,532 of record NZ_CP026167.1, read on the forward strand.
CTGGCCCAGCTCCGGCTCGGCCAGTCGATGAGCTCGGCGCTCCACGGCCAGCCTCTGACGGTGGAGTCGCTCTGCGCCGCCGCGCAGCAGGGCGATCTGCTGGCAAAAGATATCATCACTGGCGTCGGCACTAACGTCGGGCGGATTATTGCCATTATGGTTAACCTCTTTAACCCGCAGAAAATCCTGATTGGCTCGCCCCTGAGCCAGGCGTCGGATGTGCTCTTCCCGGCAATCGCCGACTCCATTCGCCAGCAGTCCTTGCCGGCCTACAGCCAACACATCGTGGTGGAAAGTACTCAGTTCACCAATCAGGGGACGATGGCCGGTGCGGCGCTGGTGAAGGATGCGATGTATAACGGTTCACTATTGATTCGTCTGTTGCAGGGTTAACTGTTTTTTACAGTCTTACCAAAAATTGCGCTATCTCAAACCGGGCGGATAGCGCATACCTTAGACTTCCTCCACTGAATTATTTCCTTCATTTATATTTTCAGAGCATAACGGTGGAGTCAGTGATGCTTAAGCGTTTCTTTGTAACGGGTACTGATACCTCTGTCGGCAAGACGGTGGTGTCCCGCGCCTTGCTGCAAGCCATGATGGCCAGCGGAAAGCGTGTTGCAGGGTACAAGCCGGTAGCCAAAGGGAGTAAAGAGACGCCAGAGGGATTGCGCAATAAAGATGCGCTGGTGCTACAAAGTGTCTCCTCTTTAGAACTGCCTTATCATGCCATTAACCCCATTGCGCTTAGCGAAGATGAGAGCAGCGTGGCGCACAGTGGGCTGGTGAATTACACCCTGTTATCGAACGGGCTTGCCAGCCTGGGCGAGCAAGTGGATCACGTGGTCGTTGAAGGGACCGGCGGATGGCGCAGCCTGATGAACGATCTGCGTCCGCTGTCCGAATGGGTGGTACAAGAGCAATTACCGGTGCTGTTGGTGGTCGGCATTCAGGAGGGCTGTATCAACCACGCCCTGCTGACCGCCCAGGCCATCGCCAATGATGGCCTGCCGCTGGTGGGGTGGGTGGCGAACCGCATCAATCCGGGCCTGGCGCACTACGCCGAAATTATCGATGTGTTAAGCAAAAAGCTGCCGGCGCCACTGGTGGGTGAACTGCCGTACCTGCCGCGCGCCGAGCAGCGCGACTTAGCGCACTATATCGACCTCTCTGCCTTCGGCGGGGTGATGGCCGTAGATCGAGTCGTGGCGTAACGTTCGCGATAAAACCGACGCCACCACACAGGCGATCAGCAAACCGGGCAGCAGAACGTACTGCCCGGTCATTTCACAAACCATCAGCGCCGACATGATTGGCGCGTGCGTCGTGGCGGCGAGCAGCGTCGCCATTCCTGCCAGCCCCAGTAAAATCGCGGTCTCATCACCGGGCAACCACAGCATAAACAACTGGGCAAACAGCATACCGGTCGCCATGCCGACAAACAGCGTTGGGGTGAAAACCCCACCTGGTGCGCCAGAGCCGCTGCTGGCAAGCACTGCCAGCAACTTGCAGATAAATATCCCCACAATGACCGACAGCAGCGGCGGCGCCAGCAGGAACCCCTGCACCACGCTGTAGCCATTTCCCCAGACCTTAGGGGTCAGCAGCGACAGCAGGCCGACGATGAGACCACCCAGCGAAAGCTGCCAGGGCGGAGAGAGCTTAAGGCGGAGAAACAGGGAATGGCTGAAGGCCATGAGCCACATTAGCGCCGGGCCGCAGATGCCAGCCAGCAGGCCCATTCCCACGATCAGTGAGTAATCCATTCCGGTGAGGGTGTCGCTGAGGTGTACCTCATAGAGCGTATTCGCGCCGGGGCTGAGTAGGCGTGTAGTGAGCAGGGCGACCACGGCGGCAATCACCACCGGGCCGAGCGAGGCCAGCATCAGGGTGCCAAACAGGATCTCAGCAATAAACAGGCTTCCGGCTAACGGGGCATGGTAGGCGCTGGCCATCCCGGCGGCGGCACCGCAGGCAATCCACAGTTTCCATTCCGTTTTGGGGGTAAAGCGCTGGGCAAAAAAGGAGGCGGCGAGGGCGGCCAGCAGGATCATTGCCCCTTCCCGGCCAATGGCGCTGCCGCTGGCGACGACCAGCAGCGACGCCAGGGATTTGACCAGGCTGGCGGCGTAGTCAAACTGTCCGTCACCCGTTTCCAGCGCCTCCATATAGTCGGTGGGCGCATGGGGCCGCTGCGCGGTCTTTTTTTGCCATCCCCACAGCAGCAGCCCGGCAGCCAGCCCGCCGAGGGCAGGGGTCAGTGCGCGTCGCCAGGGCGACAGGGCGCTGGCGGCATTCACCAGACTGCCGCTTTCGTTACTCAGAAACAGCCACTCCAGTAAATAGAGAGCATGGCGGAACAGGGCCACGGCCAGGGCCGCCAGCACGCCAATCACGCTGGCGATCAGCAACCGGCGAAACATCGCGCGGATGTCAGGGTAAGCATGGAGTCGATGCATGGGTTACGCGTATATGAGGAAGATACAATATTTTGACGGGAATACGCGGGGTTAGCAATGCGAAGAGCCGGGCAAGGCCCGGCTTACAATATCAACTGTCGCTGTGAATATTCAGTGCCCGGCGCGTGCGGCCGGAGCTTAAGTATTCCGCAATATAGTCCTGAGAAATTTCGCCGTTATAGCGCCCCTCTTCATCAACAATCGGCATCCAGCTGGTGTTGCTCTCATACAGCCGTGACAGCACCACACGCAGGTTGTCCTCCGCTTTGCCGGTCATGCGGAACGGGTGGAGCAGATCGGCGCAGGTGCCGGTGGCATTGCGCGCTTCCCGGCGCTTCACAAAGCCCAGCGGTTTGCCGTTTTCATCCACCACGGTGACGGCGCGAATGTCGTTGTCGTCCATGATGGCGAAGGCTTCCGGCAGCGGCGTGACCGGGCGCACGGTCAGAGTTGGCTGTTGATCCGTGACATCGCCCGCGGAGACCAGCAGCAGACGCTTCAGGGTGCGGTCCTGGCCAACGAACGAGCCGACAAATTCATTGGCCGGTTTCGCCAGCAGTTCGTCCGGGCTGGCGCACTGGACAATGCGCCCCTGGCGGAAGACGGCGATACGATCCCCCAGCTTCAGCGCCTCGTCGATGTCGTGGCTCACCAGCATCACCGTTTTTTTCAGCTTGCGCTGCATCTCGAGGAACTGGTTCTGGATCACCTCGCGGTTAATCGGGTCCACCGCACCGAAAGGTTCATCCATCAGCAGTACCGGAGGATCCGCCGCCAGGGCGCGAATCACGCCGATACGCTGCTGCTGACCACCGGACATCTCCCGCGGATAGCGGTTGAGGAACTTATGCGGATCCATCGCTACCATATCCATCAGCTCTTCGGCGCGGGTTTTACAGCGGGCTTTATCCCAGCCCAGCATGCGCGGTACGACGGTGATGTTCTCTTCGATGGTCATGTTCGGGAAGAGACCAATCTGCTGGATCACGTAGCCGATGTTGCGGCGCAGGGTCACGGTATCCATCTCGCTGGTGTCCTGGCCGTTTATCTGGATGGTGCCGCTGCTCGGAGTAATCAGCCGGTTAATCATCTTCAGGGTGGTGGTTTTGCCGCAGCCGGATGGGCCGAGCAGGACGCACATCTCCCCTTCGGGCACGTTCAGGTTGACGTTATCTACGGCCTTAAATGTCTGGCCGTGCTTCTGTGAAAATTGTTTGGTGAGGTTTTCCAGTTTTATCATTATCGAATCCCCTTTGGAGTCAGAACGATCTGCAGACGGTGCAGTAACCAGTCGAGCACAATCGCTAAAAGACAAATCATCAGCGCGCCGGCAATCAGCATACGAATATCACTCCCGCCAATGCCGTTTAGCAGCAACAGGCCAAGCCCGCCCGCGCCGATGACGGCGGCAATGGCCATCACGCCGATATTCATTACGACCGCGGTACGGATGCCGCCGAAAATCACCGGCAGCGCCATCGGAATTTCTACCCAGCGCAGGCGTTGCCAGAAGGTCATGCCGATGCCGCGACCCGCTTCGCGCAGGCCGGGCGGCAGGCTGTCCAGCGCCGTATGGGTGTTACGCACAATCGGCAGCAGCGAGTAGAGAAACACGGCGGTAATGGCGGGCAGGGCGCCAATACCCTGACCGATCATGGAAAAGAGGGGGATCATCAGGCCGAACAGAGCAATGGACGGGATGGTCAGCACGATGGTGGCAATCCCCAGCACCGGCGTCGCCAGCCATTTGTGACGCACGATCAGAATGCCCAGCGGCACGCCGATAATAATGGCTAAGCCCACCGCCAGCGCCACCAGCCACAGGTGCTGGAAGGTCAGGGTCATGATGTAACCCCAGTTATCAAGAATGTAGTGAACGGTATCCATAGCGCCTCCTTACAGCAGCTGCTTACTACGCAGGAAATCACGGGCGACCTGCTGCGGTGACTGATGATCGATATCCACCTTCTTGTTCAGCTCGGTGATGATGTCGTTATTGAGCTGGGCAGAGAGAGTGTTCAGCGCCTCTTCCAGCCCCGGGTTGGCTTCCAGCGTATCCTTGCGCACTACCGGGGTCACCGCGTAGCTCGGGAAGAAACCTTTGTCATCTTCCAGCACCTTCAGATCGAAGCCTTTAACGCGTCCGTCGGTGGTGTAAACCAGCCCGGCATCGACAAAGCCGTCGCGCACCGCGTTATAGACCAGACCTGGGTCCATCTGGCGAATTTGCGGGCGATCGAGCTCCATGTTGTAGGCCGCCTGCAGCGGCTTCATGCCATCGCTGCGCCCGGAAAACTCCAGATCCAGACCCAGCATCCAGTTGTTATCCGGATCGGTTTTGCGCACCTGCTCAATCTTCGCCACCAGCTCAGACATGGTGTTGATATTTTCTGCCTCGGCGCGCTTACGCTGCATGGCAAAGGCGTAGGTGTTGTTCATGTCAGCAGGTTTGAGCCACACCAGGCCGTGCTTCGCATCCAGGCGTTTCACCGTCTCGTAAGACTCCTCTGGCGACATGCGTTTGTTGATGTGGTTAAAGATGATCAGCGAGGTGCCGGTATACTCCCAGGTCATATCGATCTGCTTATTGATCATCGCATTACGGGAAATGACGGTGGCAATGTTGGTCTGAGGCTTAACTTCAAACCCTTTCTTTTGCAGATACTGCACGGTCATCGCCGAGAGAATATGCTGTTCGGTAAAACTCTTGGTCGCCAGGATCAACGGCGCCGCGAGCGCCTGGCTGGTAAAGAGCGCGGCGGTACAGAGCGCCGCCAGGCCGGTAAATAGTCTCATAGAAGCTCCTTATTATTGTTATCGCGCGAGATGCGGGCTCATCAGACGGCCCAGCGCCGCCAGCAACGTATCCAGAATCAGGGCGAACAGGGCGGTGGCCGCCGCGCCCATGATCAGCGTCGGGAAATCATTCAGGTAGATGCCGGGGAAAATCAGCTCGCCGTAGCTGCTGGCGCCAATCAGGAAGGCCAGCGGTGCGGTACCGACGTTAATGGCGGTGGCAATACGAATACCGGAGAGCATTACCGGCCAGGCGTTAGGCAGCTCCACCTGGCGCAGACGCTGCCATTTGGTCATCCCGATGCCGTTTGCCGCTTCCAGTAACGATGCCGGAACCGAGCACAGACCAGCGTAGGTGTTACGCACTATCGGCAGCAGCGAGGCGAGGAACAGGGCGATAATGGCGGGCGTATCGCCGATGCCAATCACCACCATCGCCAGGGCCAGAACTGCGAGCGGTGGCAGGGTGTTGCCGACGTTAAAAATCTGCATAACGTATTCGGCGATACCTCGTGCGGCCGGACGGCTCAGCAAGATACCGCTGGGGATACCGACCAGCAGGGCGAAGAACATGGATGAGAAGACTAAAATCAGATGCTGTCGCCCGAGATAAACCAGGTCAACCTGGCGCGCTTTGATCGTCTCCAGCCCAATTCCCCAGACGAGGAGGGCGACGACCACAATAATGGCGCCGACAAAAAGCAGCGAGCGTTTTAATAAAGTATGCATTGCGGTGTGTCTCCCTGTGCGCATGCGTTCGTTATAGCAACCATCGATTGCCTGTTGTTATGCCATGTTTTGGCAGGGGTATTTGAGCTATAGCAAGGGTTTGGGAAGGGTTCCAGCGAAGCGGTATTATTCCTAACCTTATGAATACTGCGGAAATATGAGGTTAAGCCTTACGGGGTAAGGGCTGGATACCGGCAGGCAGAATAGTCTTAAAGATAATTTCATTAAGTGACACCGTCACTTAATGAAGAAGTAGAGATTGTTATTTGCTGAGTGCAGCGCGAACCTTTCGCACCCGCAGCGAGGTGCTAATGATAGAGAAGGTGGCGACGAAAACCAGCATTAAGCCCAGGGCCAGCATCGCATTAAACCCAAACCACCTGAACAGGACCAGCCCGGCAATCCCTCCCGTGATAAACGAGAAAAGGGTGGTGAGGTGGGTTGTAAGCTGGCTGGTTTGTGCGGCGGTATCTTTGGAGTAATCCCGGCGTAGCATCGCCACCACCACAGAGGCCAGCGAAATGCCTGCGTCGGTTAACGTGCCAGTAATATGGGTGGAGCGTACCCGTCCACCGGAAAGTTGGGTGGAGGTGGAATTATGGATCCCCATCAGCCCGCAGAGAAAAACAATAATTTCCCTGTTAGTCGTGAAGGTATGAAAATAGATTTCATGCAGAGAGACGCCGGCCAGTAATAACCCTTCAATCAACAAAACCTGACAAAAAATGAGCCGCACATTGTGCATGATGCCCCATAAAACAATGATCCGCGCAATAATTGCCCCGGTCACAAAAGACAGAATAATGGTGGCGAAGAAAATAATATCGTTCAGATCCGTTGAGGAAACTTCGCTGGAAAATTGTGAGGTATTGCCTGTCATATGGGAAGGAAAGAAGCCAAAAGCACCCAGCGCAATGGCATTCAGCAATCCTGCGGAGGTCGCCAGCCAGAGGGCAAGACGACGATCCTCCTGATGGGTTCGTTCTTTCTTAAGTTTAATCAGCAAAGAATACCTCCGGTTTGAGCTTTGCCTGAATAATCAGGCTAGCAAAGCCTGGTCATGGATTGTCCAGGATAGTACTTAATTATTAAGGCACCGGAGGTGGGCGAGAATTAAGTAATTAAATAAAATAACCTTGATAACAAAGTGTTTATTTACCTCGGCGCATTATGCTCAAAGCATGCCATTATTTCCGTGGCGCAAAAACGCCGGGCGCAGATTTAAGCGTTCAAACCAGGCCTCGATAGCGGGCACCGGTGGATGCTCAAAAGGGGTCATCTTCCAGCGGTTCACCGACAGCCCCAGCACCACATCGGCCAGGGTAAAAGTGTCGCCCGCCACCCATGCCCCGGTGCGTTGCAGCTGCTGCTCAAGGATCGCGATATGGTGGTTCCACTCCTTAATCCCGGCTGCAATTCGCGCCGGATCGTTAAAGTCCGGGTTTTTACGCCCCAGGGCCGGAAAGACATAGCGCCAGGCGTTATTAAATTCCGTCGCCTGCCAGTCCATCCAGCGTTCGACGTTGGCGCAGGCTTGTGGATCTGTCGGGAGAAGGTCGTCCCGCCCGGTTTTGCGAACCAGATAGCGGCAAATGGCGTTGGATTCCCAGATCACGAAATCATTGTCGATCAGCACCGGCACCATCGCATTCGGGTTCAGCGCGCGAAAGGCATCGGTTTCTGTAGAGGCAAAGCCGCTGCCGTAATCTTCCTGCAGATAGTCCAGACCCACTTCTTCACAGGTCCAGAGCACTTTGCGCACGTTAATGGAGGTGGTTTTGCCGAGGATTTTTAGCATGGTGCAGGTGTCCTTTGTCGGGTGAGTTAACAACAACAGAGCCGTTATTCAGTGAGTTTAGGGCAAACTTGGGTGGGGAAGTCTTCCTGTTGGCCTACCATCTTCCGATAGGCGGCAGGCGTCATGCCTGTGAGTCGACTGAACACACGCCGCATGACATCCGGACCTGAGAAACCGCATTCTGCGGCTATTTTTTTCGCGGGCAGCTTCTCTTTTTCAATCAGCAAGCGCGCTTTTGACACGCGCTCACGCTCCAGCCATTGAGCCGGGGTCAAACCGATCTCCTGGCGAAAAATACGCGTAAGGTGCCTCTCACTAAGGTTGATGTGTTGCGCCAACATGGCAACCGAGCCAATCTCTTTAATATTCTGAATTGCCCAACGCTGAAGATCCTGGAGCGCTGAGCGCCCGTTCAGGGAAAGTTGGCTTCGTCTGACAAAGTGAGACTGATTAACAGGCCGACGAAAGAACATCACTAACTGATCCGCAACCTCGGCCGCAATTTCCCGCCCCAGATCTTCTTCCACCAACCTCAATGCCAGATCGAGGCCGGATGTCACACCGGCGGCAGTACGCACCCTGCCATCGGCGATAAACAGCGCATCGCTTTCCACGACTATTTCAGGATGTCTGATAGAAAGCAGTTCCGCACAATTCCAGTGGGTGGTGACCTGCTTACCGCTGAGTTTTCCGGTAAGCGCCAGCAGCAGCGCGCCAGTACATACGGATCCAAACCGCTCACTTTTTTCGCATAAGGCGGTAATACCCGCCAGGACATTGCTCTCTGGCGTATAACCAGACATACCTGGTGCGCCCGCAATGAGAAACGTATCAGGAACGAGTTCTGAAATATCCGCGAGTGAAAAATCTGCCGCCAGCCTGACGCCGGACGAGGCCTGCACAGCAGAGCCACTGACGGAAACGACATACAGACGATAAAATTGACGTCCCAGGATTCTGTTAGCCTCAGCAAAAACATCTATAGGCCCGCCTACATCAAGCAACTGCACGCCCGGCACCGCCAGTATGGCTATGGTATGACTCATTTTCTCCTCCCGGCGTCTGAATAAATCCAGATGTCCTTATTCGTCGTAAAAGTACGGTGGCAGACATGAATGATAAACCCTAATTTAGAGGCACACCATAGCCATCTAAGGAGTTATTCATGCGTTCTGCAATTAAAGGTATCAGCGTTCCGGACAGCCGTATGGCCAGAGAAGCCACGGAATTTATCAGGGACACCGAAACAGAGCTGCTGTTTAATCATTCAAGCCGGGTTTATTACTGGGCGGCCCTGGCAGGGCAGGAAAGAGGCCTGAAAGTAGACAGTGAGCTGCTGTACATTGGCTGTATGTTTCATGACATTGGACTCACCCATGAGCATTGCAGCTGTGACAAACGTTTTGAAGTAGATGGCGCCAATGCGGCACGTACCTTTCTGGAGGGATATGGTATCGCTCCTGCCGACATTGATAAGGTATGGACAGCCATTGCACTCCATACCACACCAGGCATACCTGAGTTTATGGCACCAGAAATAGCCCTGGTTACCGCAGGCGTGGAAATGGATGTGCTGGGAATCGATTATGAAAAATTCGCAGAAGCAGATATTAAAGCGGTTACGCAGCAGTATCCCCGTACGCCAACATTTAAAGAGGATATTATTCAGGCATTCTATGACGGTATAAAACACAAGCCGCAAACGACATTCGGTAACGTAAAGGCTGACGTTATTAAGGATAAGGAACCCGGTTTCTCTCCTTTTAACTTCTGCAATATTATCCGGCAGTCACGCTGGCAAGGGTGAGCCGCCGCAACGCAATAATCGAATGAGGGCAGCAGTTAAATATCAGGGATGATCTTCAGCTTATAATATGGATGATGTCTTCACAGGTGGCGCATGACGTTTAGCTGAAGACGTCATGTGCCTTTTTGCGGAAGTTAACGGTTGGCGCATAGATAGATTGAGCCAGACCAATGCTGCTGTTTTTTGCGTGTGAAGATCTCTCCGTTGCTCTGCCATGTACCGTAACAGATATAATTCTACTTCGGCCCGTTCAGGTTGAATATCCAGCGCCAGTGAAGCGAGGATTAAAAGGGTCTCCGACTCACCTTTGGCCGCCTCGTTATCGCCTTCCACAACGCCGGGATCCAGAATGTGCTGGCAGAGATCGCGGACGCAACAGCAGAGGATTTCGACCGCGTCACGGCGGTAAACCTGCGCGGCGTCAGGGGTTGCATGAAGTATGAACTGCAACAGATGCGTAAGCAGGCTCTGACCGTTTTAAACTTAAGAATGTCTTACTATTTAAGTGGTGCTGTATTCATTTATTATATTTGTTGCAATATGACCGATTTTTAGAGTTTCTAACCTTCTCGAGGGACAATAATGGAAAAAAATTTCACGCCAGAACAGATAGAAATGATCAATCGTATTGTCTTTGCACACATTGATCGGATGAACGAGAAAGCTGCTGAAATTGTTGAAGAAACAGAGAGGGCAGCACACCATGAACTCCAGGAGAGCGGGATCGATATGACTGATTTCTCTCCTGCTAACAAAAGTTTTTTGATGGTTACGCTCATCCAGAACCTGATAGATCGTGTTCACGGCGGCGATATGACGGTTGCCCAAAAGTTAATAACGATGGAAGCTAAAAGGCTGAACGTCAGCGTAAATGAATAATGTCCACTTCAGGTAGATAGAGAGAGATGGCATGCCGGGCATGCCTGTTTCATTTAAAAAGGCATTCAATTATTCCTCTGACACCCACATGAGTAAAGTGAGCACGATAGGTACTGCATCCCAGCGCACTGAGTAGCACCACATCTGCCAGAGCGGCTTGCCGGATTTATAGCGTCATAAGCTGCCGTCCTGATGAAATTCACGATTCAGGCGCTATACCTTAACAGCCAGTGATAAAGTGGCAGGCAAACATATTAAGGGATTATAAATATGCAGATTGTTTTTGTGCCCGCCTTAATCGTCGTCCTGATTGATAAAGAGCAGGAGCTGGGGCGGGCGTTAACACAGGAAGAGGTAGAGGCAATCCGCGATGATGCTACGGCCATCCGGCTGCCGGACGAGGCGGCCAACGATATGATCAGAGAGCGCGGCTACCGCGATATTGACCCAGAAAATGTCTGGCAAGAGTGGGTGGCGTATAAAGCAGGCTGACGCAACCACGTCAGGTCAGCCTGTCTGAGATATAGCGCCTATTTCACCAGAGCAAACAGATCGTTCAGCGATTCGCTCATGGTACAGCCGATATTAATGCAGGTGCCGCAATCCATGGCTTACCATTCAACTGTGATTTTCCCGAAGTGCTTTCCGCCCGCAAGGAGGCTGAATGCTTCGCTGACAGAGGCCAGCCCTTCAAACCTGTCGGAAATGGCGGGGCTGATCCCGGTCTGATTCTGCGCTCTGACAACGTCCTGCCGCATACGATTGCTGCCGACCACCAGCCCCTGGAGACGGGCTTGTTTCGCCATCAGCCCGGCGGTCGGAACAACGCCTTACATACCCGTCAGGACGTCAATCAAGGCAATATGGCATTGAGCGGGGTCCATCTCCGGACTAAAAAAGAGAGATCTGTCGTGACATATTTCAGCCCGTAGCGGTTGAGATCAGCGATGACTTCAATTTATCGATAAACATACTGACCCGCAGAGGAAGATAACGTGTTGTTGGCAGTACGGCCCAGACCGATAACGCCTGCGGCCTGACATCAGAAAAATTAATCTCAACAAGCGTGCCTTCGTGGAGCTCTTTCATGACATCCCAGCGGGTAAGCTGCGCAATGCCCAGTCCGTGAGAACAGAGTTCTCTTATTCCTTCGACGTTATCGGAGCTGAAACGCCCATCAACACCGATCCTGATAACGTCACCATCACGTTCAAACAGCCATTGAGGCACGCTGCTGAGTCTGAGGCAACTGTGCTGCAGTAAATCTTCAACAAAATGAGGTACGCCATTCGCCTTCAGGTAATCGGGTGAAGCGCAGACGATCCGCGGATTATCAGTAATTTTGCGGGCAATGAGCGTGGAGTCTTTTAATGGCGCGATGCGGATGGCGACATCGAATCCTTTCCCAACAATATCAACTACATTCTCGCTGAGTTGAAGGTCAATATTCAGCTTTGAATTGTCCGCTAACAGTTCAGAAACCAGAGGCAAAATATTTCGTCTTCCAAAGCCTGATGGGGCAGTGATCCTCAGTAATCCGGACGCGCCCTGGGTTGAGGGAGAGAATAGCGCACGGGCACCTGCCTCTGCATCAATAAGCGCCCGTGCGTAAGGCAGAAATTCCATTCCTTCCTGAGTTAAAGAGACAGAGCGCGTCGTTCTCTGTAAAAGGCGCGTTCCCAGCTCGTGTTCAAGGGAGGCGAGGCGTCTTGAAACGGCCATGGCGGAAAGACCCTGTCGTTTCGCTGCCTGCGTCAGACTGCGCGTTTCGGTGATAACGAGAAAGAGTGAAACATCCTGCAAATTCATAGCGGCTCCGGTATCAGAATCAGCGCAAAAGTTATCTAACGGCCATCGTGATTATAACGATAAACGTTATACAGCCTTATCATTTTGCCCCATTTAAGCCTGATTAAACAATGATTATAGTGCGTTTACGATTTAATTAATCAGGAGTAACGTATGAACAAATCATCCCTTTTTACCCTGGGGCATATTGGAAAGGTTGTCTTAAAAAACCGTCTGGTGGTGGCGCCCATGACCCGTGTCACCGCCTCAGTGGAGGGCATCGCCAGCGATCGTATGACGATTTACTACGAAGACTTCGCCCGGGGTGGATTCGGCCTGGTGATATCAGAAGGTATTTACATTGATAAGGAATGGTCACAGACCTATGCTTTTCAGGCTGGCTTAACCAGCCCGGAACAGATTGCGGGATGGCGCAACGTCACCGACGCAGTCCACAAGCATAACGGCCACATTTTTGCCCAAATCCAGCACGCTGGCGCATTGTCGCAGGGGAACTATTTCAGGACGGGAACAGTGGCACCAGGCGCCGTTCGTCCAGTGGGCCAACAGATGTCATTTTATCGTGGAAAAGGTGAGTATCCTGTACCACGTGAACTCAGTGAAGAGGAGATCCAGAAGATTATCACAAGCTTTGCCGATGCGGCTGCGGCTGCCGTTTTCGACGCTGGCTTTGATGGTGTGGAGATCCATGGTGCCAATGGCTATCTTCTCGATCAGTTCTTCACGGATTACACCAACCCGCGATCTGACCGCTGGGGCGGGGACATCGCTGGCCGCCTTCAACTCAGCCTTGACGTCATTCAGTCTGTCAGACAGCGAGTAGGTCATGATATTCCGGTAGGGATCCGTATCTCGCAGGGGAAAGTGAACGACTTCTTCCATAAATGGGCTAATGGGGAAGACGATGCCCGGGTGGTATTTTCGCTGCTTGCGCAATCCGGTATCGATTATCTGCACCTGACGGAGTATGAAGCCTGGCAGCCAGCATTTGCTGATAACCCGCTCTCACTTGTCGAACTGGCCCGTAAATATGCGCCACAGCTGACGATTATGGCTAATGGCAGTCTCCACGATGAGGCGCGGGCAATACAGGTCATGGAGAAGGGAGCCGATTTCATTGCACTTGGGCGCGGCGCGCTGGCAAATCACGACTGGCCTGAGCGTGTTGCCGCAGGCCGAACCTTACGCGAATTTGACAGCTCAATCCTGGGCCCCATTGCCAATATTAAAGATTCTGAGCTTTCTCTCTGATCCTCCTGCCCCGGCGCGTGCTCCGGGGTATTTTCTTGATTCTACTGGTTTTTAGATGCCGTCAAAAATGTCAGCGCCCCCGCGCTCAGCAGCAAAATAGCACTCACGCCAAAGGTGCTTTGCCAGCCAAGGTTATCGAACACCATGCCGCCCGCCGTGGAACCCAGGGCGATAGAGAGCTGAATCACCGCCACCATCAGTCCGCCACCGGCCTCTGCATCCTCGGGCAGAGTACGGGCGAGCCACGTCCACCATCCCGTGGGTGCTGCGGTTGCCAGCAGACCCCAGAGTCCCAACAGCAGGGCGACGATCCAGACGCTGTGTCCGGTCAGGATCAACATTCCAGCAATGATGGCCATCAGCAGGGGAATCGCCATTAACGCCTGATAAAAACGCGCATTTAAAAAGGCGGCGATAATCAGCGTGCCAACAAATCCCGCGATACCGATGGTAAGCAGGATCAGCGACAAGCCGGAGGCGCTGACGTGGGTGACGGTTTCCAGGAATGGGCGCACGTAGGTGAATAACGCGAACTGTCCCATAAAGAACAGACCGCAGTCTAACAGGCCCACGCGCACCACAGGCTGGCGGAAAAGGCGCAATACCGTACCCTGTGCCGCCCGGTCATTCTCCATCTTCGGCAGGCTAAAGCACTGCCAGATGAACGCGATGATTGCCACCGGAACCAGGCACAGAAAGGCTCCGCGCCAGCCGATGGTGGCTCCGAGATAGCTGCCGAGCGGGGCGGCTACCACCGTTGCCAGGGCATTACCGCCGTTGAAAATCGCCAGCGCACGGGAGACCTGATGTTGCGGCACCAGGCGGATGGCCGTTGCGGCAGACATGGACCAGAAGCCACCGATGGCGATCCCAATCAGGGCGCGTCCGACCATATAGACCAGGTAGCTGGACGCAAAGGCAATAAGCAGCCCGGACGCCGCCATCAGCGCCGTCATACCCAGCAGAAGCGTTTTACGGTTCATATTCCCGGCAATATGGGTCAGGCTCAGGCTGGTCAGGACCGCCAGCGCGCCGGAGATGGCAATCCCCTGGCCGGCCAGACCCTCGGTGACCCCTAAATCGCGGGCAATGGGCGTCAGCAGGCTGACCGGCATAAACTCCGAGGCAATCAGGACAAATACGCACAGGGTCATGGCAAAAATAGCGCCCCAGTACGCGCGTTCGTTACTCTGTGTGGTTTGGCTCAGTGTTGACATAATCAGATTTCACGAAGGGGGAAAACAACGCCACCTGCCAGGGACAGGTGACGGAGAGGATTACTTCAGGCTGGTTTTGAAGAACTGCTCGAACTGCGCAAACGGGATCTTACCGGCGACGTTGTCGTAGAGATCGACATGGTTAGCGCCCGGGACAACCACCAGCTCTTTCTGCTTGCTGCCGACAGCTTTGTAGGCATCTTCAGCAAAGTAGCGCGAGTGCGCCTTTTCACCGGTGACGATCAGCGTCGGGATGGCGATCTCTTTGGCATAGCTCAAAAGCGGCATGTTCATGAACGACAGCGGCATGGTCGCGGTCCATGCGCCGGTGGAGTTTACGGCGCGCTCGTGTAAACCACGCGGCACCCGGTAGTAATCAAAGAACTCTTTCAGTACCGGATGCGGATCGGCAGGTAACGCTTCCGGCAGAATACGTTCAGCGGCGGTCGCTTTGCCGTTTTCGACATAAATATCATGTCCGGCATGGGCAAAGGTGCCGCTCTCTGCATCTTTCCAGCGCTGCTCGTTCAGATACTCGAGCACAGCATGGCGATCGGCTGCCGAGTAGCGGTCTTTACCGTCACCCACGCCGTGGCCCATCGCCCGGCTCATGTCGTACATCACGCTGGTGGCGACCGCTTTCACGCGGGTATCCATCGAGGCCGCATTCAGCGCCATACCGCCCCAGCCGCAGATGCCAAGGATACCGATGCGGTTGCGATCCACCTCTTTTTGTAGTCCAAGGAAGTCCACCGCCGCACTGAAATCTTCGGTGTTGATGTCGGGAGAAGCGACATTGCGCGGCTGCCCGCCGCTTTCACCGGTGTAAGAGGGATCGAATGCCAGGGTGACAAAGCCCTTCTCCGCCAGGGTCTGGGCATAGAGACCGCTGGACTGCTCTTTCACTGCGCCGAACGGTCCGCTGACCGCGATGGCCGCCAGCTTGCGATCGCCCCGGTCTTTCGGCAGATAGAGATCGCCCACGAGCGTAATGCCGTAGCGGGTCTGGAAGGTGACTTTACGGTGATCGACCTTTTTGTTTTCAGCAAATGTCTTGTCCCATGTGGTGACCATCGACACCGGGGCGTTCGGATTGGTTGTCTCTGCATAACTCATGGTTGTTACTCCACTTAAAGAGGCGCATAGCAGCATTGCAGGCATGGCTGCCGTCAGTTTTTGGGTGAATGTTTTCATAAGAGGTACCGGGCTGTGTTGTGATGTTGAGGCCAGTATAGTTAGCAGTAATAGTGATGATTAGAGGGGGAAGGATGCTAAGATTCATATCATATTGTTATGAATTGGTGGCGTTATGGCGAAGCGGGAAAATTACAACGAGCTCTATCTCTTTATGCAGGTGGCGCGGGAGGGGAGCTTTACCGCCGCAGCCCGGCGGCTTGGGTTGGCCCAGTCGGGGATCAGCCGTTCTGTTCGCGAGCTGGAAGAGCGGCTGGGCGTGCAGCTACTGGTGCGCACCACGCGCAGGCTATCCCTGACCCAGGCGGGGGAGCAACTTTATCAGGCGACAGAATCCGCCTTCGATGCTCTGGATAGCGGGCTTGCCACGCTGGCGCACTACCGTGAAACGCCTTCCGGTACGGTGCGCATTAACGCCAGTCAGCATGCCATTGATAAATGTCTGTTGCCGAAGCTGGCGATATTTAAACAGCGCTACCCGGATATCCGGCTGGAGCTGATGAATGAGAGCCGGTTTGTGAACATCATTACCGAACGCTTCGACGCAGGTGTCAGACTGGGGCCGGAGGTGGGTCAGGGGATGGTCGCGGTGCGCATTACGCCTGACATGGAGATGGCCGTGGTCGGTACACCTGAACATTTGCGCCGCTACGGCTTTCCCCAGACGCCTGCGGATTTAGTTGCCCACCCCTGTATTGGCTATCAGTTTGCCGATGGGGGCCTTTATCAGTGGGAGCTCATTCAGGACGGTAAAAGCGTCACCCATCGCCCCGAGGGGCAGTGGGCATTTTCTGACAGCTATATGGAAGCCGAAGCCGCCCGGCTGGGCCTGGGGCTGGCTTATGTGCCGGTCGAGCTGGTGGCGAACGATCTGGAGCGTGGGACGCTAATCCGGGTGTTGCAGCGCTTCAGCCTGCGCATGGACGGGTTGTTCCTCTATTATCCTCACCGCAACGTCTCACCGGCCCTGAGAGCGGTGATCGATACGCTGAAAATCTGAGCGGACGTTTTGTTAGCCGGGCAAGGGCCGCGCTTATCTCATTACTATCACGGTGGCGCTGGCGGAGCAGCCGACAGGCTGGCCGTTTTCTATGTGGGCCCAGTACCGTTATCCGATGCCGGGCATGGAGCCAATGCTGAGCATAATGCTCTGGCACAGGGCTTCTGTTGCAGCCTTCACGAGTCAGACTTCAATCAGATCTGATATCTCCAGGTCATCAGCTATATCAGGCTATTCATCTATAATGACTATTGCAGTTGAAATTGCACAGGAAGCTGCACCCTGGTCAACGTTTTCATTCTGCCGACACAGTAAGACAGGCTTAGGGCAGTGCAGGATGCAACTGATTACTCAGATGAAAGCGCTTAAAAAACGTGGCCATACACATGCGTGAATCAGGCCGGGAGTGACTGTCTTGCCCCCTAATAACACTTAATAATTAATAAAATTCTGTTTATCCGGGAGATTAATTATGAAAATAATCAGATTTGTATATTCCGCTCTAATTGGTGTTGTCGCCAGCTGCCGTTCTATGACGCCGATGGCGGCCCTCGCAGCAGCACGCCTTGCCAGACGCGACACTCCGGGGAGTCTCATGCTGCTGGACCGTCCGTTATTCAAATTTGGCGCATTAGCGATGGGGGCAGGTGAGCTATTTGGCGACAAGATGAAGTCTGCGCCAGACCGCACCGTGTTTTTAGGCTTGTCAGCGCGTGTGGCCAGTGCAGGAATTGCGGGCGCCGCATTGGCACCCAAGGGAGAAGAAAAAACCGGGGCAGCAATCGCTATCTCTGCCGCTGTGCCACTTGCCTATGCCACACTTGCGGCACGCAAAAAAGCCATAGCAGAAATTGGGCAGACCAGAAGCGGCATAATTGAAGATACGCTCATCGTCGCTATCGGCGCAGCGGTTGTCTACTTCGCCACACGGCCAAAACGTCTTTAAACGTTCTCACTCTTAAAAGGTTTATCCCGGCAGGTCATAATGAAGGGGTCAGTAACGGCTTCTGGTACGAAGCGGTCTGCGGCACCTACTATGATTATGCGCGGCTTTCTGAGCTTAATCCGCAACCAGCCACATATCGGCTTCTTCAAACATCTCTTCAAGCATACGGTTCAGCTTTTCCCGATCGCTTTTACTGGCATCGCTATTCAGGCCGTTCGCCTGCATCGGCTTAACCTTCACCTCGGCATCCGGAAAGATCCGATGCACTCGCTTCGTCAGTTCAGCCAGGATGATCTCTCTGGCGCCCGGAAGCCCGGCAACATTTCGTTTGTCGTACACCAGTTCAACGAACATTACATACCCCTTATAAATACTGTTTTAATGTACAGCATTTTCACCGGGGTAATGATGCCTGTCAAGGTCGCCCGTATGACTGTATTCATAATCGTCGTGCGGTGTCCTCTAACCAGTCAGGGAGGTGTGATTGATACCAGGTTTGATACAAGGAGAACGCGCTCTTTTGCCGCTCGTAAAGTAACACAATGACTTCGGTGACAATCCATGCCTTAGCGATGGCAATTTCTCTCGTTAATTCATTGACACTATGGTGATAAGTTAACGTGCAGTAGCGTTCAGCGAGGTCCGTATACGCTCGCATCGTCCCCATTCCCTTTATAAGTGGGGCAAGGTCGATAGCAGGACTCCCTTTTCCAAACCGTTCCCAGTCGAACAGCACGACCTCACCGTTTTCTCTTCTTCCCCAGTTACCCGCATTGCTGTCCCCTGAAATCAGACGGTGGCCGCTAAACAGCACATCACTACGCTGCTGAAATTGCTGAAGCTGCCGTGCGCTTTTTTCAGGTAACGCCAGCAGGATGAGCGCTTTTTCGAGCGCCCTCTCTGACCATGAGTGCGGGTGGTAATGCCATGCGGTATTCACCGGATAACGGTGCAGACGTGCCAGCATCGTGAGAACCTCATCACTGGCGACATCAGACTGTTCAACCGGGTAAGGAATATACTCCATGCATAATTTGCGCAGGGTGGCATCGGCGGAAAAGAGCGCCGGAGTCGCAATGCCCGCCTCGTTAAGCGACGTCGCAGCGTTCTGATAAAAACCAAACTCCACCGCGCCAACAGGAGACTTTTCAATAACGGCCTGACCGCTATGACTGACCGTTAGCGCCACATTGGCGGCACCCATTCTGGATAAATCCCGTGCAGGCATAGACGATCCTCTCAGCAGTAGCGGGTGGGTTGCTCAGGATCCAGAGTGTAACGTAAATGGGCCGTTGCGCTAAAAACTGCCGCCCGCGTTGCAGGCGGCAGTGGAGACGATCAGAATAAGACCGAGTAGTTCAGGCCGAAGGTACGACCGCGGCCTTTGTAGGTATAGAGGTTTTCAGCACCGTAGGTTGGGCTGTAGAGACCCGGTGCGCGCTGGCCCCATGCGGTGGTGTAGTCTTCATCCAGCAGGTTTTCGACGCTGAAGCTCAGCTTACCGACCGGCAGAAGATAACTGCCTAAGAAGTCCACGGTGTTATAGCCATCGATCTTCTTACCGGCTTCATCAGAGAGGTCGAACGTCTGGGTGCTTTGCATACGCAACGTCCAGTCGCCCGGCGCCCAGGTAACCCATGCGCTCATTTTAGACGGGCTGGCGCTGTCTACCGTCAGCTTTTCCCACTTTCCGTCGACGCGGGTTTCCGATTTGATGACGTTGAAGTTTGTACCGGTGCTCCACTCGCTGTCAGTGAAGAAATAGTCGATTTGGCCTTCAACACCGTAGATACGACGTTCGTCATCTTCAACGTTGATGGTCATGTCGCTTTTATTAATGTTGATGGTTTTGTCAGACAGAGAGTAATACCCGGCAATCTGCGTGCGCAGGTTATCCCCGGTGTAACGCCAGCCCAGCTCGTAGGCATCAACTTTGATCCCGTCGAGTTTTGAGTCGTTCACGTTCACGCTGTTGACCAGGCGATAATGGCCGTTCACCAGCTGATAGGTGCCGGAGCCATAATATTTCGCCAGATCCGGGATCTCAAAGCCCTGGGAGAAGTTAAACCACAGCTGCTGGCGTTCGGTCAGATGACCCAGAATACCGGCGTTAAACAGCAGGTTGTTGTAATCCGTCTTTCCGCCCGGCACGGCGTCTGCGGAGGTCGCTCTGCCCGTGGCAATGGCCTGCTGCTGCGTATAGCCAATAAAATCATCGACCTTGTTTTCCGTGTACTGATAGCGCACGCCGCCGCTCAGGGTGATCGCGGAGAAGTCGTAGCTACTTTGCAGGAACGGGGCGAGGTTAGTAATGCTGTAGCCCGGATAGCGTCCAACGTTATAGGCATTATCCAGCTTCATCCCCCCGCTGGCCGCCGCCTTGCTGAGGTCGAAAAATTGCTGGTTGGCGTCGAAGGTTTCATGCTCGGCATCCACACCCCATGTCAGCGTCAATGCCTCCACCGGCTTGCTGTTGATGGTGAGCTTGCCGCCGTAGAAATCGGTTTTTTGCTGCGATGCGCCAATGCTGGTGACCCGACCGCCGGAAAGCGTAGGGAAGGGGTAATAGGTCAGGCTCTCATCGCGGTAGTAAATCTGGGCGAGCAGATCCTGGCCCCAGAAATCGGTGTTGGAATATTGCAGGTTAATCAGGTGACGTTCGGTGCCGGGGATACGGTCGGAGTCGAGATTGTTTTTGTTATAGGCGTTGCCCGCGCCCGTTACTGCCGAGAAGTTCTCGCCCAGATAAAGGCCGTGCTTACCGTCAGATTCACTTTTGTAATACTGCGTGGTGAGCTGCAACTGCTGATGATCGTCGATATTCAGCGTGCCGGTGCCCATCACGTCCAGACGGTCAGAGTATTGCAAACCGGTCTGGGTGTTATCGATGATCACCTCATCGCCATTGCCATCGTACCAGCCGCCAAAGCGCTGATAGGCCACTGACAGGCGCCCGGAAGCGTTATCGTTGCCACCGCTCACCGCCGCTGCGACGTTCTCGTCATTATCGTTATGGCTGTTGAAGCCGGTTTTCAGGCCGGTCTGGAACTCGACTTCCGTTTCCGGCTGGCCCTTTTTGGTGACGATATTGATTAAGCCGCCGGTACTGCCGCCGCCGTAGAGGGAGGTGGCGCCGGAGATGACCTCAATGCGGGAAATATTAAACGGATCGATTGAGTCCAGCTGGCGGCTGTCGCTGCGCGAGGAGTTTAAACGCACGCCGTCCACCATCACCATCATGGATCGACCACGCATATTCATCCCGTAGTTGGTGCGCCCCTGGCTGCTAACGTCCATGCCGGGAATTAATTGCGCCAGCACCTCTTTCAGCTCCTTACCCCCCTGAACCTGCTGTTCAATTTCAGCCTGTTCCACAACCCAGGTGGTCTGCGCCATGTCGGTGATGCTGTGATTGGTACGGCTGGCAGCGACCACCAGCGTCTCATCTTTTTGTACTTCGGCAGAGGCATTGGCGGCTAATGTCATGAATAAACAAGAGCTTAGCGCGCGATAACTGTGCGATTTCATTATTGTGATCATCCTGATTTTTCAACGAGCCGGAGGCATGGACGCCCCGTAGCGCAAAAACATCACCGCAGAGGTGATAGTGATTATCAAGATGATATGAATAATCATTTCAATGTAAACAGGTAATGTTAAAAATTGTTTCTACAATGGCATGATATTTATGTGGTTTTGGGGGCCGCCGCCGCTTAAGTGGGGAAATACCAGAGGTTGCCCCACGTGCGTCGCTGTCGTCACGACAGTAATCGCTTACTATGGTGATGAATCATCCCCGCCATTATCTGGCAGGGATCTCAGCATCGCTGATACAGCGCTCAGGCTTCATTTTTACAGGGCTCAGCGATTACCACAGGTTTTCTGAGCTTTTCTGACAGCAGCAGACTGATCAGCGCCAGCAAAATAAAGGTCACCGATATGCCGGCCAGCCCGTAAAATCCCGCCAGGGGATAAACCCACGAGGCTACCGCCGAGCCAAATCCGATGCCGCCGAACATAAAGGCGCTGGTCAGCGCCAGAGCGATACCACGGTGCCGGACAGACGACAGTTCAACGATCCTGCGTTGCTGACTGGGCCAGAGCAGATCGGTGGCAAAGGCCCAGACAACGAGCATCACCAGCAACACGCCCAACATTTTCGGCAGCAGGGCAATCAGCGCGGTGTCGATGATCAGCAGCGTCATGCCCGCCATCAGCAACCTTTCAGACGTAAAGCGCGCGGCGGCTCGGGTGACCCAGAGGTTGCCCAGCACCCCAGCGATGCCCAGTACGGCAAGCGCCGCGGAGAGAGCCTGTGTCCCGCCGGTGTAGGTATCGCGTATGAGCGGGGCGATGAACGAATAAAAGCTGTAAACGCCGGAGGTAATGAAAAACACTACCAGGAATGCCGTCAGGTATTTTCCTTGTGACAGGACGCTGACCATCTCAGTGAGCCGGATGTGCGACCCTGTGCGCTCATCCGGCACCGTCAGGAGGATGTTCAGCCCGCTCAAAAGGCTTACGCCGCCCACCAGGGCAAAAAGCGCTTTTGCTCCCCACAGGCTGGCAATCCACGCGGCGAGGGGAATACCGGCGAGGCTCGCCATCGATACCCCCAGGAGTACCATGCCGATAGCGCGACCGCGTTGCTCTTCATGAACCAGCTCTGAACCCAGCGCAACCAGCACCGGGCCGATAAATCCTGCCCCTGCGCCCATCAGTATGCGGGAGGCGAGTAGCGCATCGTAGGAGGGTGACAGCGCAAACGCGAAGGCGCCAGAGCCAAAAAGCCCGATGCCCGTGAGCACCAGCTGGCGACGGCGCCAGTGACCAAACATCACCTGAACCAGTGGGGCGGCCAGGGCAAAGGTCAGGCCGAAAATACTTAGCAAGCGTGCGCTCTGTGCATCGGTCAGCTGCCAGGCGGCGGAAATAGCGGGCAGGCTACCCGCGACAGAGAGCGCACCGGTCGCCTGGACAAAATAGGCGATGCTCAGCGCGCGCAGGGCACGGCGCTGGGAAGCGGTGATAACAGCGTTCATGATCCATCTCCGGAAAGAACAGGGGCGCGAGGCCCCTGCAGAGCTTACTGAACAGGGATTGGGTTATCCGCGACCGACTGGTTGAACTGGTTTACCAGGGTATGCTCGTTTGCCCCCGGGTTATCGCGCACAGGCAGCACGCGATCGACGATAGCTTCAATGGTGTCTGTACCGAGCTTGTCAAACGTCTCGCTGATGAACGCCTCCAGCGGCATGGCGCGCGGGTCACCGCTCTTGTAAATCAGATCCGTATCCACCCACGGCGGGGAAATTTCGATGACCTGCACGCTGGTGTCGCGCAGCAGGAAGCGCTGGGAAAGGGTGTAGGAGTGAATCGCGGCTTTCGTCGCCGAATAGAGCGCGTTGGTGGCCAGCGGCAGGAAGGCCAGCACCGAGCTGTTGTTGATCAGTACGGCGTCTGGCTGCTGTTTGAGGTGCTCAATAAACGCCGCGCTGACGCGCACCGGCCCCAGAATATTGGTGTTCAGCAGCGTAACCGCCTGGGCGTCATCCAGCTCGCCTGCCGCGTTGTCAAACGGCATGATACCGGCGTTATTGATGACCACATTCAGGGCCGGATAGCGCTTCAGCACCTGCTCTGCGGCGGCCTGAATGCTGTCGGCGCGGGTCACATCCAGCACCACATAATCCATGCCCGGACTGGCGGCGGTGACATCCTTCAGCAGCGCCTCCCGGCGCCCGGAAATGATCACCTGGTTACCCAGCTGATGGAATTTTTCTGCCATTGCGCGGCCGATGCCAGAGGTGCCGCCAGTGATAAAGATGGTGTTATTGGTCAGTTTCATGGTCTTACTCCTTCGCAGAATCGTTAAGGGACGGAATGGTAATACGTGGGTCGCGAGCAAATCCGATGAGCACCGCGTCAACCCTCTCCCGTGCGCTCATGACGATAGTTGGATCGCGCGGGTCAACCGACAGACCGTCATTGTCACAGCACGGCGTGGCGGTGGCGCGGACCAGGTGGGTATGCTGCGTCATGTTGTTCACCTTGTCAGTTATCGGGTCGGTGAATACATAGTACGCAGTCAGGTGCCGGCGCGGCTGACGAGAAAGGTCGTGATTTCGGACATCATGATGGCCGGATGCCGGTCATCATGAGTCAGGAGGGTGAGGAGCCAGAAAAAGAGGAGGGTCAGGCTTTGCCGGTGCGCAGCGACTGGGGGGGAATGCCGTAACCCCGGATAAAGACCTCGCGCATATGACGGCGATCGCGGAAGCCGGATTCACGGGCAATGACCTCCATCGACAGCTTGCTCTGCTCGATCAGCAGCCGGGCATTTTCCAGCCGCAGTCCTTCAATCGCTTTGGCTGGCGATTTTCCCGTTTCAGTGCGGAACAGGCGGCTGAGCTGCCGCGCGCTGACGTGGACCGCATCCGCAATGCTCTCGATGGTCAGGGGTTTGCTGAGGTTGTTGCGCGCATACTCCAGGGCTGACTGCAGGCGGTCGCTGCGGGGAGCGAGCATCAGCATCTCAGAGTGCTGCGTCTGCCCGCCGGAGCGACGGTGGTGCATCACCAGCAGATGGGCCACGGAGCGGGCCACTTCGGCACCGAGATCTTTCTCAACCATGCCCAGCGCCATATCCAGCCCGGCGGTAAGCCCCGCTGATGTCCAGATTGCGTCGTCAATAATAAAGATGCGATCTTCTTCTACCCGGGTAGTGGGATGCAGGGACTTGAGACTCTGCGCATGCATCCAGTGGGTAGTGGCGCGACGGTCAGATAACAGGCCCGCCTGACCCAGCACGAATGCCCCGGTACAGATCCCTGCCACCCGACGCGCCTGGGGCGCGTGCGTCTGCAGAAAATCAACAATGCCCTGCGATGCGGGCAGCTCCAGGGGCGTCAACACGCCCGCCACCAGCCAGGTATCGATCTCCATATTTGCAGCAACAGGCTGGCTGTCAACGCCGAAGCCGTAAGAGGTTTTCACAGAACCGCCGCGCTCTGAATAAACGTTACAGTCATAAAAAGGTTCGCCAGCCACCTGATTCGCAAACTCAAAGATACTCAGCGTGGACAACCCCAGAACCTGAAAATGATCGGAAATCAGTAAGCCTACCCGGTGCATCATTGTCTCCTGATACTTCTTTGACCAATACGCATCTGCGGTCAGTCTGGACGAAACCAGGATGAACACAGACGTTGACTGCGTGTTTCTGGATGATGCGGAAGCACACATTGCCCGCCAGGCACAGCAGGCGGGGGCAGAATATAAAATCACCGCAAGCGCTAGCGGCAATCAGGTTGATATGACCGCAACGCTGTCAAAATAAGCCCGGTAAGGCCATTCCCCTGAAATGGCCTTTTATCAGGCGCTGTCCGCGGGTTGCGCATCCTGAGCACCTGGCAAAAAAGCAGGATGAGTGTGCATCAGCGCCGTGACAGCTTTGAGTTTTTCACGCAGCTGCGCATGTAGCTCGCGTATCGCAGGCGAGAACTGTTTACGGTGAGGGCAGATAAGGTTAAGTGGCACCCCCTCCCCAGGCTGTTCCGGCAGCAACACCTCAAGCCGGCCTGCCAGCACGTCTGCGCTAACATCGATCCATGATTTATAGGCAATACCCATTCCCGCCACGGCCCAGCGACGGGCAAGATCCGCATCGTCACACAGCATCCGGCTGCTCACCGTCAGCTGGCGTCTGCCGCCCTTTTCCGGGAAGGTCCATTTGTCATAAACATGACCGTTCAGCGTATAAAGCAGACAGTGATGCAGAGCCAGCTCGTCGAGCTGTCGTGGGCGGCCCTTCTTATTCAGATAGGCGGGAGAGGCGACCAGTACACGCCGGTTATCTTCCGCCAGAGGCAAAGCAACGTAGCTGCTGTTTTCCAGAACGCCGTAGCGGATAGCCACGTCCACCGGATCGCGAAACACATCGCTGACGTTATCGGATATGAAGATACGCAGCGATACTCCGGGATGCTTCTCGCAGAACGCAGTGATTACGGGCAGTAAAACGTTGCGCCCGAGATCTGAGGGGACGGAAATTTTTAGCTCACCCTGGATTTCATTTTCTCCGCTCTGAAGTCGCTCCGCGCCCGCTTGCAGAATATTCAGCATCTCCTGCGCATAGGGCAGCCAGGCTTCCCCTTCGGCGGTGAGACGCAGGCTGCGGGTTGAGCGGGCAAACAGCCGTTTATTCAGATCCCGCTCAAGGCGATTGACCGCCGCGCTGACCTGGCCGGGGAGAATATCGGCTTCGCGCGCGGCGCTGGAAAAACTGCCCAGCGCGGCGGAACGGACGAACAAGGTCACATCTTCAAGACGTATCATGCAGGCTCCAGAGTACGAAATGCTTTCTGTTTCACGCTGACAGCGGGCTTATCGTTAGCGGGCAGGTTTCAGCCAGGGTAGACCAGATAATGTCAGCCATCACGTCGCGATTCTCTCCGGCGTCCTCTTCAGGAATGTTCAGCCCTGGCTGTGCCACAACTGCGCTGCGGAAGTTGCGCACAAGGGTCAGCGCTTCGACAGGCTCGCGGCAAGCGTTAACCAGAAAACAGCCGTCAAAGGCGGGGGTTGTTGAAGGGCGCAGCCAGAAGGAAGGCCTCAATGTTGTCCCAGCCATGCGGTTGTTTTTCCAGCAAAAACCAATCGTTTTAATATGCGTTCTGCGCGCCAAAAAAGCCAGACTGCGGAAAATAAAAAAACCGATCGGTTTAAAATTCCTTGCTTGTTGAGCAAGGCCGCGCCGGGCCTGGCAAAACCTGTTGCAGGGGGCGCACCCGCCACATCTTCGTTAACGAAAAAAGGCCCGGCGCTTCACGCACCGGGCCCGTTAAAAAGTAAAAAATCAGGAGAGGCGTAGGGTTACGCTCTCCTGCGTCGCTGACGTTATGAAACCTCAGCTCACTTTGGGAAAATCGACAACGGTGTCGTTCACGCGGTTCACCATATTGGTAAACAGGATGGCGCTAACGGCACCGATAGTTTCCACGACCTGCTGGTCGCTGAACCCCGCCTGACGGAAGGTCTCGACATGCTCAGCCGCCACGGTACCGCGGGATGAAACCAGGTACTGAACGAACTTCACCAGCGCATCAATGTGCGCATCCTCGCTGAAGCGGGCTTCACGTAATTCACGCGTCTGATCGTCAGTGTATCCGGCCTTTTTTGCCATCAGCGTATGTGCCGCCAGGCAGTAGTCACAGCCAGACTCTTCGCTTACCGCAAGGTTAATGGCTTCCAGTTCGCGCGCACTGAGACTCCCCTTATGCAGTGCGGCGTTCAGTTGCAACATCTGGCCCAGTATTTCCGGGGATTGCGTGCCAATGGTCAGATAGGCGTTCGGCACTTTACCCATGCTGCCTTTGATGGCGCTGAACAGCTGTGCGGTTTTACCGGTGGCTTCGCCTTCGGTGATGGTATGTAAGCGGCTCATCATTTGCTCCTGATTTTATTGCGGTAATTGTCAGGTGACAGAACGTAATGGTTTTGTCACGTCGGGTTCAGGAGCACAGTACTGCGCCAGAAGAAGAGGAAAAAGTGATCAGCCGAATTAAGACTTTCTCTCCAAGAGGTTAAATGGAGCTGATTACAGCGGCATAAGTATTACGTTGCACCTTATCGTACACCGTCAGTAAGGCCGGAAGCAGCTTGAGCCAGTAGCGTAATCGTTGCTATACACCCGTAAACCCGGCTGCGGTAAATATTCCCATTAAATCAGGGGGAGGAGAATCATCCCCTATACTGACAACTGCGGTTGTCATTTCCACAGGAGGCGACGCGCGGTTAATGACCTGACATCAATTTTACCTATGACCATCAGGAGAACTCTATGCAGAAACGTAATAACCTGAAAATGCTGCTGACCGCATCGGCAGTAGCCGCGATGTTCTGCACCGTCGGTGTGCAGGCCCAGTCGACAAGCGCCGCCCAGAGCAGCGCCACAAGCCAGACTGCAGCGGGCGAAAAGCTCAGCTCGGGTGACGAAAAAGCGTTGAAGGATATGGCCCAGGCCAATATCAATGAGGTTGCCGCCGCTAAAATCGCGCTGAGCAAGGCGCAGAGCAGCGACGTTAAAGCCTTCGCCCAGAAGATGGTCGACGACCACGGTAATGCCCTGACTAAAGTACAGGCGGTCGCCGAGAAAAAAGGGGTGACCCTGCCGACCGAGCCGGACGCGCAGCATAAGGCGATGGCGGATAAGCTGGAAAAAGCGAGCGGCGACGACTTTGACAAGATGTATATGGAAAATGCCGGCACCAGGGATCACAAGATGGTGCTCTCTAAGCTGCAAAGTGATGCCAAAAACATCAAGGATCCCGATGTGAAGGCCCTGGCCGACGAGCACACCCCGGTGGTGGAGCAGCACCTCAAGTCAGCCGAGCAAATGAAGATGGACTCAGACAAGAAATAAAACATGTAACCCGATTGTCCGGTGGGCGCGGGATTCCCCCGCCCACCATGGCACCATCGCGGTGCACCCTCCCTGTGCTCTCTCCCCAAATCGGTGAATCCTGACGCTGTTAAAACATCAACCTCATGATAAACCTCATAAATAATTTCTGGCACATCCTTTGCTTTAACCAATGTGAAAGGGCAGTGCACCACACAATCTGAAAAATAGCTGGCTAGGGTTCCGGTTCACGTATGTGGATGACTGGTCCAAGAGCTGGCGACCTCTGAGAGGTTACACGGCGGGACAAAAGCCCGGGAGACAGCAGCACCCACGGTGTCGCGCTGCCCCTTAATTTTGTGCCACTCAGAGGTCAAGCATGAAGAAAACGCCATTACTCCGCACCCTCGTATTGACGCTGGCGATGCTGGTCAGTCTCCCCACCTTTGCCGCCGTCAAAAAAGAGTTCAACGTCTGCTGGACCATCTACGCCGGGTGGATGCCCTGGGGCACTATCAGCACCAGCAAAATCATCGATAAATGGGCCGATAAATACGGCATCAGGATCAACGTCGTACAGCTCAACGACTACATCGAGTCCATCAACCAGTACACCGCCGGCCAGTTTGACGGCTGCACCATGACCAACATGGACGCCCTGACCATTCCGGCGGCGGGCGGCGTGGACACCACGGCACTGATCCTCGGCAGCTACTCGGAAGGCAACGACGGCGTGGTGATGAAGGGCGAGGGCAAAACCCTTAATGACCTGAAAGGGATGAAAATCTACCTGCCGGAGCTCTCCGTTTCCCACTATCTGCTGGTGCGCGGGCTGGAGAAGGCCGGTCTGGCAGAGAAAGATGTCACCGTGGTCAACACCTCGGATGCGGATATCGTCTCCGCCTTCGGCACCGACAGCGTGCAGGCCGCCGTCGCCTGGAATCCGCAGCTCTCCGTTATTAGAGGCACGCCAAAAACCACCGAGGTGTTCAGCTCCTCCCAGGTGCCGGGTGAGCTGATTGACATGATGGTGGTTAACAGCGAAACCCTGAAGGATAACCCGGCGCTGGGCAAAGCCCTTACCGGGGCATGGTACGAAATGATGGGCCTGATGAAAGCCCAGGATGCCACTGCCCTTAATGCGATGGCGGCAGCGTCCGGCACCGATCTGACGGGCTATCAGGCGCAGCTGAAAACCACCCACCTGTTCTACACCCCGCAGGAGAACCTGGCGTTTGTCACCTCACCGGAGCTGGCAAAAACCATGCAGCGCGTGGCGGCCTTCTCCTTTGATAAAGGGCTACTGGGTGAGGGGGCGCAGAGCGCCGATTTCATCGGGATGCGTTTCCCGGGGGACGTTACCCAGGGCGATGCGGGCAACGTAAAGCTGCGCTTTGATGACAGCTTCGTGAAAATGGCCGCCGCAGGCCAGCTGTGATGAGTGACGGAGTTTCCATGCGACAGATTAATCGCCATCCCACCTCCGGCATGCGGCTGATGCTTGTGATGTTGCCGTTTGTCCTGCTGCTGGCGGCCTACTTTTTCGGCTCAGCGGTGCGGCTGGACGCCAACCCACACGACAAGCTGCTGCCCGGCCTGCAACAGATGCTGGATGCGATCTCCCGGATGGCCTTCACCCCGGACAAGCGCAGCGGCGAGTACCTGTTCTGGGTCGATACCCTGGTGAGCCTGGCCCGGCTGCTGGTGGGGCTGGCGATTGCGTCGCTTATTGGCCTCTGCATTGGCGTCACCGCCGGGGTCTTCCCCATGTGGCGCGCCTCGCTCTCGCCGCTGATGACGGTGCTGTCGATGATCCCGCCTCTGGCGATTTTGCCGGTGCTGTTTATCGTCTTCGGCCTGGATGAGCTGTCGAAAATCATGCTGATTGTGATCGGCATTACCCCGATGCTGGCCCGGGATCTGGAGCACCGCGCCTGTGAAATCCCACCGGAAATTCTGATCAAAGCCCAGACGCTGGGGGCCAACAGCTGGACCCTGGTGCTGCGGGTGGTACTGCCGCAGCTGCTCTCGCGCCTGCTCACCTCCCTGCGCCTGCTGCTCGGTTCCGCGTGGTTATTCCTTATCTCAGCGGAGGCCATCTCTTCGACTGCCGGGCTGGGATACCGCATTTTCCTCGTGCGCCGCTATATGGCCATGGATGTGATTATCCCTTACGTCCTGTGGATCACGCTGCTGGCCTGGCTGATGGATCTGGCCCTGCGCCAGCTGCACAAGCGCTGTTTCCCGTGGGCAGAAGGAGGCAAAGCATGAGTTTTATCACCATCAACAATATCTGGCAGGAGTATGGCGACCACGTGGTGCTGGAGCGTCTGAATCTGCAGATCAAAGAGGGCGAGTTCTGCTCGATGGTCGGCGCGTCCGGCTGCGGGAAATCGACCTTTCTGCGCCTGCTCCTCGGCCAGGAAAAACCGAGCCGGGGCACTATCACCCTCGACGGTAAACGCCTGGTCGCCGAGCCGGACAGTCACCGGGGCGTGGTGTTCCAGCGTTACTCCGTCTTTCCGCACCTCAGCGTGCTGGATAATGTCGCCATCGGCCTCGAACTGCCGCAATCTCCGCTGCTCGGACGGCTGTTTGGTGCGAAAAAACGCGCTGCGCGGGAACAGGCGGCAGAGATGCTGAAAAAAGTGGGGCTTGGTCATGCGCTGGATAAATATCCGGCGCAGCTCTCCGGCGGGATGCAGCAGCGCCTCGCCATCGCCCAGGCTTTTATCATGCAACCCCGCGTACTGCTGCTTGATGAGCCCTTTGGCGCGCTCGATCCGGGCATCCGCAAAGAGATGCATGCGCTGCTGCTGCAGCTGTGGGGCGAAACCCGCATGACGGTCTTTATGGTCACCCACGATCTCTCCGAAGGCTTCAACCTCGGCACCCGCCTGCTGGTATTCGACAAAGTGCGCCTCGATCCGCAGGCCCCGAATGCCTACGGGGCGCGCATTACCTACGATATTCCGCTCAACGAGACACGGCTCTCCAGCCTGAGCGGTTCAACTCCCGACAACGTTTATGCCTTAAGGGGTTAATGCTATGACGACGACTTTACGTGAAGAGATCCTGCCGGGCGGCGGCCACCTCTCCTTTGTGCTTAAGCGCGGGCAGATCCTGCGCATGACCGACCCCGACGGCGGGGCGAACGTCAGCCTGATGATGCTCAACGCCCATGAGAAGAGCGAGCGCCTGAACCTGCCGGACACCCTGAAAGGCCAGCACACCGCGCGCCTGACCGCCGGGCACAGCTTCTACTCCGACATGGGCCGCGTCCTGGCGGGCATTACCGCCGATACCTGCGGCTGGCACGACCCGTTTGGCGGCGTACTCAATGCCGCCGAAGCCACCGAGAAATATGGCCAGGGGCGCTATCAGGAGCTGCGCAACGGCTTCTTTCGCAACGGCACCGACAACCTGCTGGTGGAGATGGGCAAGTGGGATCTCAATCTCGAAGATCTGCTGATGGTGGTCAACTTCTTCAGCAAGGTGACGGTGGACGACCACGGCCAGTTCAGCTTCCACA
This sequence comes from Leclercia sp. LSNIH1, assembly GCF_002902985.1. NCBI lineage: Bacteria > Pseudomonadati > Pseudomonadota > Gammaproteobacteria > Enterobacterales > Enterobacteriaceae > Leclercia > Leclercia sp. LSNIH1. Next base: position 3,140,351 of record NZ_CP026167.1, read on the forward strand.
GCGGCCATTCACAGCCGGGCAGCTACGTGGAGCTGTTCGCCCCGATGGACACCCTGGTGGTGATGACCGCGCTGCAACATCCGATGGACCCGTCCAGAGAGTACGCCCCGCGTCCGGTGCAGCTGAGCTGGCGGCAGGCGGAAGATGAAGACGCGGCGATAAACGCGCTGCTGACGCGCCCTGAAAACGGCCGCGCCATCACCAATACCCAACTTTTCGCCCTGTAAGGAGCCTCATGATGACAGTCGCCAGCGAAAAAGATGTGCAACATGCCAGCTTCCGCCATGTGATCCCGGCGGGGGAGCCCTACCTGTTTGAAGTGAAAAAAGGCCAGACCCTGCGCCTGCTGGATCTGGAGGGCAACCAGGCGGTGGATACGCTGTTCTATAACGCCGATAACCCGCGGGAGCGCTACGATGCCCAGCGCACCCTGCGCCGGCAGAACAACGCGTATCTGACCACCGGGAGCATACTCTACTCCAACCTCGGCAACCCGCTGCTGACCATCGTGGCGGATACCTGCGGACGGCACGACACCCTCGGCGGCGCCTGCGCCCAGGAGAGCAACACCGTGCGTTACGCCCTCGACAAGCGCCATATGCACAGCTGCCGGGATAACTTCCTCTGCGCCTGTCTGCACGATGGCCGCCTGCAAAAGCGCGATATCGGGGCCAACATCAACTTCTTTATGAACGTGCCGGTGACCCCCGAGGGCGGGCTGACCTTTGCCGACGGCATCTCCGCACCGGGTAAATATGTTGAGCTGAAGGCGGAGTGCAACGTCATCGTGCTGATCTCCAACTGCCCGCAGCTGAACAACCCCTGCAACGGCTGGAACCCGACCCCTGCGGAGGTACTGATATGGAACTGACGCCGACACGCTGGCAGCGCCTGCGCCAGACGATCTATCGCCTGTTTGAACTGCGTGCCGGACGGATCCTGCCGTAAACCTTTTTCCCCGTGGACGACCATGCGGTGAGCCAGTTTTCGGCGGGACGACCCGCCACCATTGAGTCTTTACTATGTTGACGAAACTCCTGATTGCCAACCGCGGGGCGATTGCCTGCCGCATTCTGCGCACGCTGCGCGCCATGAAGATCGGCGGCGTGGCGGTCTATTCCGAGGCGGATATCAGCAGCCTGCATATCCGCGAGGCCGACGAAGCCCTGAGCCTGGGCGATGGCCCGGCGGCGAATACCTATCTGGTGAGCGAAAAAATCATCGCTGCGGCGAAAGCGAGCGGTGCCCAGGCGATCCATCCGGGCTACGGTTTTCTCTCAGAGAACGCCGCCTTTGCCGAGGCCTGCGAAGCGGCGGGCATTGCTTTTGTCGGCCCTACGCCGGAGCAGCTGCGCCTCTTTGGCCTGAAACATACTGCCCGCGCCCTGGCGAAAGAACATGGTGTGCCGATGCTGGAAGGCACCGAACTGCTGGCGGATGTGAACGCGGCGCTGGAGGCGGCGGAGCAGGTCGGCTACCCGGTGATGCTGAAAAGCACCGCTGGCGGGGGCGGGATCGGTATGCGCGTCTGCTATACCGCAGCGGAACTTTTTGAGGCCTTCGACGCGGTGGTGCGGCTGGGGAAAAATAACTTCAGCGATGCGGGCGTCTTTATTGAGAAATACATTGAGCGGGCGCGTCATCTGGAAGTCCAGCTCTTCGGCGACGGCAGGGGGGAGGTGATCGCCCTCGGCGTGCGTGACTGCTCGGTGCAGCGGCGTAACCAGAAGGTGCTGGAGGAGACCCCGGCGCCCAACCTGCCGGAGGGCATGGCGGATGCGCTGTGTGAGGCGGCGATTAAGCTGGGCAAAGCGGTCCACTACCGCAGCGCGGGCACGGTGGAGTTCGTCTACGACAGCGACGCCGCCCGGTTCTACTTCCTTGAAGTGAATACCCGGTTGCAGGTGGAGCACGGCGTCACCGAGCAGGTGTGGGGTGTCGATCTGGTACGCTGGATGATTGAACTGGCGGCAGGCACCCTGCCTCCGCTGGCGGCGCTGCGTGATGGCCTGACCCCTGAAGGGCACGCCATCCAGGCGCGGGTTTATGCCGAAGATCCGGGCCGTCAGTTCCAGCCATCGCCCGGCCTGCTTACCGAAGTGGTTTTTCCGGAAGATAACCGCCGCACGCTGCGCATCGACAGCTGGGTGGAATCCGGCTGCGAGGTGCCGCCCTTTTTTGATCCGATGCTGGCAAAAATTATCGCCTGGCAGCCGACGCGTGACGCCGCCATTGAGGCCTTGCATGCGGCGCTGGGAGAGACCCGGCTGTATGGGGTGGAAACCAACCGCAGCTACCTGCAGCAAATTTTAACCTTCACGCCGTTCGCCAGCGGCGAGCCCTGGACCCGTTGCCTGGAAGGGCTGGACTATCACGCCGTCACGCTTGAGGTACTCAGCGCCGGGACGCAAACCACGGTGCAGGACTATCCGGGGCGTACCGGCTACTGGGCGGTAGGGGTACCGCCATCAGGACCGATGGACAGTCGCGCGCTGCGTCTTGGCAACCGGCTGCTCGGCAACGACGAAGGGGCCGCCGGGCTGGAGATCACCCTCAGCGGCCCGACGCTGAAGTTCAACTGCGATGCCCAGCTGGCGGTGACCGGGGCGGAGATCGCCCTTACCCTGGATGGCGAACCCCTTGAGACCAACCGGATCTACCGGGTGCAGAGCGGCATGACCCTGCGGATGGGGGATATTCGCGGTGACGGCGTGCGCAGCTATCTCTGCCTGCGCGGCGGATTTAACGTGCCGGACTATCTCGGCAGCAAAAGCACCTTTACCCTGGGGCAGTTTGGCGGCCACGCCGGGCGCGCGCTGCGTACCGGTGACGTGCTGCACATTTCGCCCTTAACCGCCCCATGCCCGGCGCAGACGCTGCCCCCGGCGCTCTGCACCACGCTTGAGCCTGTGCGTACCCTGCGGGTGATCTATGGCCCGCACGGCGCGCCGGAGTATTTCACCCCGGCTTACATGACCACCTTCTTCGCCACCGACTGGGAAGTGCACTTCAACTCCAGCCGTACCGGGGTGCGCCTGATCGGGCCTAAGCCTGAGTGGGTGCGCGAGAGCGGCGGCGAGGCGGGACTGCATCCGTCGAACATCCACGACAACCCCTATGCTATCGGCGCGGTGGACTTTACCGGGGATATGCCGGTGATCCTCGGCCCGGATGGCCCAAGCCTGGGCGGGTTTGTCTGCCCGGTCACCATCATCGAAGCCGATCTGCACGCCATCGGGCAGCTGAAAGCGGGGGATAAGGTGCGCTTTGTTCCCGTGGATATCGCCACCGCCCGGCAGCTTGCCCAGGCGCAGGCGGCCCAGATCGCCAGCCTGCACCCACTGGATGTGGCGTGGCAGCCCTCCGAACCCGCCTCGCCGGTGGTGCTGGAGCAGGGGCAGGCTGATAAACGGCTGGTGGCGCGGCTCTCCGGTGATACACACCTGCTGCTGGAGATTGGCGATCCGGAGCTGGATCTGGTCCTGCGTTTTCGCGCCCACGCCCTGATGCAGGCTCTGGAGGCGCGGGCGCTGGATGGGGTTATCGACCTGACGCCAGGCATCCGCTCCCTGCAAATTCACTACCAGCCGGAGGCGCTGAGCCTGGCGAGCCTGCTGGATACCGTGGCCGGGCTGTGGCAGGCGGTGTGCGAGCAGGATGCGCTTGAGGTGCCGTCGCGCATCGTCTGGCTGCCGCTCTCCTGGGACGATCCGGCCTGTCAGAAAGCCATCGACAAATACATGACCACCGTGCGCCGGGATGCGCCCTGGTGTCCAAGTAACCTGGAGTTTATCCGCCGCATTAACGATCTGGCGAACGTCGATGAGGTCTATAAAACGGTATTCGACGCCAGCTATCTGGTGATGGGCCTGGGGGATGTCTATCTCGGCGCCCCGGTGGCGACCCCGCTCGATCCGCGTCATCGTCTGGTCACCACCAAGTACAACCCGGCCCGCACCTGGACGGCGGAAAACTCGGTGGGGATCGGCGGGGCCTATCTCTGTGTCTACGGCATGGAGGGGCCGGGCGGATATCAGTTTGTCGGGCGCACCTTGCAGATGTGGAGCCGCTATCACGCCGTAGAGGATTTCGGCGGCAAGCCCTGGCTGCTGCGCTTCTTTGACCAGATCCGCTTCTATCCGGTCTCTGCCGACGAGCTGCTCACCATCCGCCGCGATTTCCCGCTGGGGCGCTACCCGCTGCGCATTGAGCACACCAGCCTGAAGCTGGCGGAGTATCAGCAGTTTCTCGCTGACGAAGCGCAGGAGATTGACGCGTTTCGCGCCCATCAGCAGGAGGCCTTTAACGCTGAGCGCGAGCGCTGGATCGCCAACGGCCAGGCGCATTTCGACAGCAGCGATCTGCTGGCGGATGAGGGCGATGATGCCCCGCTGCAGCCGGGTCAGGCGGGCATCGACAGCCCGGTCTCCGGCAACCTGTGGCAGGTGAGCGTGGAGGTGGGCAAGGCGGTCCGCGAGGGGGATGTGCTGGTGGTGCTGGAGTCGATGAAGATGGAGATCCCGCTCCTTGCCACCCAGGACGGAATTGTCAGTCAGGTGCGCGTCCAGCCGGGCTCCCCGGTACGGGCGGGTCAGTGTGTGGTGGTCCTGGAGAAAACAGCATGACACATCCATTTGATTTACGTCTCGATGTACTGACGCAGGCTTACCGCGAGGGCCGCCTCACTCCGCGGGAGGTGATTAACACCCTGCGCGAGCGGGCGCTGGCGCTAAACCCTGAGTTCAACGCCTTTATCTATCTGCTCACCTCCGAGGAGCTGGAGCCGTATCTGGCCGCGCTTGAGGATCAATCCCCGCAGACGCTGCCCCTCTACGGCGTGCCCTTTGCTATTAAAGACAATATCGATCTGGCGGGCATCGTCACCACCGCCGCCTGCCCGGCGTTTGCATACCGGGCTGAGCAGGATGCCACTATCGTCGGCCAGCTGATCGCCCTGGGGGCAATCCCGCTGGGGAAAACCAACCTCGATCAGTTCGCTACCGGCTTAAACGGCACACGCTCGCCGTATGGCCCATGTCGTAACAGTGTCAATGCGGATTATCCATCCGGGGGCTCCAGCGCGGGGTCGTCGCTGGCGGTGGCGCTGGGGCTGGCGAGTTTTGCTCTCGGCACCGACACGGCCGGGAGCGGGCGCGTGCCCGCCGCGCTGAATAATCTGGTCGGGCTTAAGGCCACCAAAGGGTTACTCTCCACCGCCGGGGTGGTGCCTGCCTGCCGCACCCTGGACTGCGTGACCTTCTTTACCGCCACGGCGGAAGAGGCCAGCCAGCTGCTGGCGCTGACGGCGGTGAAAGATCCGCGGGACGACTACAGCCGCGCCAATCCAGCCTGGAACGGCGCCCAGGCTTTTGGTCTGCCTGAGGCCGGGTTCCGCTTCGGCGTACCGGATCGGCTGGAGTTCCTTGGCTGCACCGAGAGCGAAGCGCTGTATCACGCCGCAAAAGCGCGGTTGATCGCCCTCGGTGGCGTGCCGGTGACCATCGACTTTTCGCCGTTTCTGGCGGCAGCGACGCTGCTCTATAACGGCCCGTGGGTGGCGGAGCGCTATCACGTGGCGGGGGCGCTGATTGCGCAGCAACCGAATGCAGTGCTGCCGGTGATCCGCGATGTGCTGAGCAAAGCGCCCGGTACCGATGCGGTCGCGGCCTTTGACGCCCAGTATCAGCTTCAGCATTTCAAACGCTTGTGCGATGAGGTCATGGCGACGCTTGACTGCGTGCTCACGCCCACCTATCCACGCCCGGTGACGCTGGCCGAGCTGGCGGAGGAGCCGGTAAAGCGCAATTCCGAGCTGGGGATTTATACCAACTTTATGAACCTGCTGGACTATGCCGCCGTGGCGGTGCCTGCCGGGTTCATGGCGAATGGCCTGCCCTCAGGCGTGACGCTGTTTGGCCGGGCCTTTACCGACCAGTATCTGCTGAGCCTTGCCGGGGCGTTACAACGTTACCAGAATCTGCTGTTACCCGGCGATCGTGCGTTACAGGCGACGGCACCCACGACCACGGCCAGCCACGATCGCCTGCCGGTGGTGGTTTGCGGGGCTCATCTGGACGGGCTGGCGCTGAATCACCAGCTGCGCCAGCGCGGGGCAACCTTACGTGAAACCACCCGCAGCGCACCGCACTATCGCCTTTTTGCCCTCGCCGACGGGAAACGGCCTGGCATGGTGCGCGACCGCGAACAGGGGGCAGCGATTGCCTTGGAAGTGTGGGATCTGCCCCATGCCGAGGTGGGATCGTTTCTGGCGGGCATCCCGGCTCCGCTGGGACTGGGGAAAGTAGAGCTGGAGGACGGGCGCTGGTTAACCGGGTTTATCTGTGAGGAGTACGGCTTGCAGGGGGCAGAGGATATTACCGCTTTCGGCGGCTGGAGAGCCTGGCTTACTCACCAGCAGTAAGCCAGGGGAGGATTAACGGAAAAGTGGTTTTTCGGCGACCGGGGTCAGCAGGCCGGATTGCCACTCAGCCAGCGTCAACTGTGCTAGTTTGCCCAGCGCGCGGTAGAACGGGTGGCCTGCGTTTTCGACAAACACGGAAAGAAAGCGCGTGCTCCAGGGCAGCAGATGCCAGGCCAGCAGTTGGTCGAGCTCTGCATCCCGGCCCGTTTCTGCCAGCCATGCCGCCATCAGCAGCAGGGTGCCAAAGTGATCTTCCGGCTCGTTGTTCGCCATCTCAAACACGATGCCGTTTTCCCGCATCCACTGGCGCAGCGCCAGGGTGGAATCCCCGAACAGCACGCTCTCTCGATCCAGCCAGACCGAGCCCCAAGGCGGCGCGGGCAGCGCCCACGGACCCAGAAACAGCCGTTGCCAGGCGGTACGCAAGGGTTCATCGGCAGGCTGGCAAAGCTCGTCGGCAATGGGGGCCAACAGGCACTCATCCAGCGGCCAGTCCTGCTGCCAGTCGTTGTGGGTTAAGGCCGTGACCAGCGGCGCGGCTTCGGGGCTATCCGGAGCGTAGTAAAACAGCGCGCCCAACACACGGGCAGTAAAGGCAAACGACTCTCTCATGACTTCATCCTTCATTTGCGCGGGTTGCCCCGCGCTGACACAGTAATTGGCTACGCCTTTTCAATTTGCACCAGATTGGTGTGCTGCGGATTGCCCTTCGCCAGAGGAGACGGACGATGGGTGGTCAGCGTGTTGATGCATGAGCCGTGGTCAATGCGATCCCCGGTCATGTTGGCATCGTGCCAGGCACCCTGGCCCATTGCGCTGACGCCCGGCATAATGCGCGGCGTGACTTTCGCCGGAATACGCAACTCACCGCGGGCATTATAAACCCGCACCATGTCGCCGTTTTTGATCCCACGCGTTTTGGCATCCACCGGATTGAGCCACACCTCCTGACGGCAGGCGGCCTGCAGCACATCGACGTTGCCGTAGCTGGAGTGGGTGCGGGCTTTGAAGTGGAAGCCAAACAGCTGTAACGGAAACTGGCTGCGGTCAGGATCGTCCCAGCCTTCGAAGGTGGAGGCGTAGATCGGCAGCGGACTGATGATTTCATCTTTTTCCAGCTGCCAGGTGCGGGCAATATCGGCCAGCCTGCTGGAGTAGATCTCGATTTTGCCTGACGGCGTTTTAAGCGGATTAGCCGCCGGATCGTCGCGGAATTTTTTATAGGCGACGAAATGCCCGTTCGGATCTTTACGCTTGTAGATGCCCATCGCTTTTAATTCCTCATAAGAGGGAAGCTGCGGATCTTTCGCCACCATCTTCGCGTAGAGATATTGTAACCATTCGGCCTGGGTCCGGCCTTCGGTAAAGCGCTGATAGACATCCGGACCGAGGCGCTTCGCCACCTCGCTCATGATCCAGTAGATAGGCTTACGTTCGAATTTTGGCGCGGTCACCGGCTGGAGGAAGATGAGATAACCCATGTTCCCGGCATAGTCGTTGGGAATGATATCCTCCTGCTCGACGGTCATCAGATCCGGCAGCAGCAGATCGGCATATTTCGCCGACGAGGTCATAAAATTGTCAATGACTACAATCATTTCGCATTTACTTTCATCCTGCAAAATGTCGTGGGTTTTATTGATGTCCGAATGCTGGTTAATGAGGGTGTTACCGGCATAGTTCCAGATGAACTTGATCGGCACGTCGAGCTTATCTTTGCCGCGCACCCCGTCGCGGGTGGCGGTCATCTCCGGCCCGCGGGCGATGGCGTCGGTCCAGCTGAAGCAGGAGATTTGCGTTTTGACCGGATTCTCCGGGAGCGGCATCCGCTCAATGGTGATGGTGTAGGTGGATTCACGCGCGCCGCTGTTGCCGCCATTTATGCCGACGTTGCCGGTGAGGATAGGGAGCATGGCGATGGCCCGGGAGGTAAGCTCGCCGTTGGCCTGGCGCTGCGGCCCCCAGCCCTGGCAGATATATGCCGGTTTCGCGGTGCTAATTTCCCGGGCCAGCTTAATGATACGATCGGCGGGAATGCCGGTGATGCGCGAGGCCCACTCCGGGGTTTTGGCGGTGGCATCGTCGCCCTCACCAAGGATATAGGCCTTATAGTGGCCGTTGGCAGGCGCGCCTTCCGGCAGGGTGGTTTCGTCGTAACCGACGCAGTATTTATCGAGGAAGGGCTGGTCGACGAGATTTTCGTTAATCAGCACCCAGGCGATGCCCGCCACCAGCGCGGCATCGGTTCCCGGACGAATCGGGATCCACTCATCCTCACGCCCGGCGGCGGTGTCGGTGTAGCGGGGATCGATGACGATCATGCGCGCATTCGAACGTTCGCGCGCCTGTTCGAGGTAATAGGTGATCCCCCCGCCGCTCATGCGAGTTTCCGCCGGGTTATTGCCAAACATCACCACCAGCTTGCTGTTTTCGATATCCGAGGTGCTGTTGCCCTCGTTGCTGCCGTAGGTGTAGGGCATCGCGCAGGCGATCTGCGCCGTGCTGTAGGTACCATAATGGCTCAAAAAACCGCCATAGCAGTTCATCAGTCGGGCCACCAGAGAGGCGTAAGGCGAGGAGCGGGTGATATTGCCGCCGACAATACCGGAAGAGTAATTAATGTAGACCGCTTCGTTGCCGTATTTAGCGACCACGTCGCGCAGGCTGGTGGTGAGCAGATCCAGAGCGTCATCCCAGGAGATGCGTTCAAATTTCCCTTCACCGCGTTTGCCCACGCGTTTCATGGGATAGTTCAGGCGATCGGGATGATTGATGCGTCGACGAATCGAGCGTCCGCGCAGGCAGGCGCGCACCTGATGGTTGCCATAGGTGTCGTCGCCGGTGTTGTCCGTTTCAACCCAGTACACTTCATCGTCACGCACGTGCAGCCGCAGCGCGCAGCGGCTGCCGCAGTTGACCGAGCAAGCGCCCCAGACCACTTTATCTGCGCGTGTCTGCTGTACTGCCGCGGCTGCGGGGCGTAAACCAAAGGGTAATGACAGGCCGCCTGCGGCAAGCGCAAGGGATCCGATGGCGGTCGATTTGACGAGGGTACGGCGGCTGATCCCGCCGCTATGCTCACTATCTGACATGACTCACTCCATTACGTTCGTCGTTTGAAAACTGATTTCAGCCGTGATGACGATCGGGCTAATGAAAGTGAGTGTTACCCATTAAGGGGGAGGTAATATTAATGTACATCAAAACAAACGAAATTCCCCCGCGCAAACGGGGGGGAATATTCACTGTGGCTCGCGCGGTGCAGGGGCCTGATTACCGCCTCCGCTTACCGGAAAGTTGCCGCTGCTGGTGCGGGTATAGAGGATTTTAAGGGTGTCATTGGCGCAGTGGCCTACCACTTCGGCGTCGGGTTTGTCGGCCTGATCGTTTGGCACAATGTTCAGCATAAAACCGCTCTCCGGCACGCCATTATTGATGATCCGCTGCTGAATATCGCTTTTGATGCGCTCGCAGTTATCGGGTGCCGCCAGCGCGGCCGGGGCAATGCCCGCCAGCAAAAGTGCAGTAATCCAGGGTAACCGTTTCATATCTGCCTCCTTACGACTGTGTGTGACTATAATAGTAGCAGGGATAGTGTAAACGTTTGTATTTGCTACACTGCCCGGGATCCTCTTCTGCTATTGGTAGGTCATGTGAATAAACACGCGCTTATGGTTCTCCTGGCGGCTCTGTTGACGGGGTGTGATAACACCGCCGCGCCGCTGTCGTTTACGCCAGAGATGGCGAGCTTTTCTAACGAATTTGATTTTGATCCCCTGCGCGGGCCGGTGAAAGATTTCAGCCAGACGCTCTTCAATGATAAAGGGGAAGTGGCCAAGCGCGTCAGCGGCACGCTCTCTACGGAAGGCTGCTTCGACAGCCTGGAGCTGCACGATCTGGAGGCGAACACCGGCATCGCCCTGGTGCTGGACGCCAACTACTATCTGGATGCGCAAACCCAGCAGAAAAAGCTGCGGCTACAGGGCAAATGCCAGCTGGCGGAACTGCCCGCATCGGGGATTTCATGGGATACCGATGACAACGGTTTTATCGTCAGCGCCCACGGCAAAGATATGGAAGTGAGCTATCGCTACGATGCAGAGGGTTATCCACTCGGTAAAACCACCGTCTCCGGGGAGCAGCAGCTCTCCATTACGGCCACACCGGCGGCGGACAAGCGCAAGAAACTGGACTACACCTCGGTGAGCCAGCTAAATGATAAGCGGCTGGGCAAGGTGAAACAGACCTGCGATTACGATCGCCACGACAACCCGGTGGCGTGCGAGCTGGTAGTGGTCGATGAGAGCGTCAAGCCGGCAGTCTCGCGCAAGTACACCATCAAAAACACGATTGAGTACTATTAAACACCGCGCAGGAGGCTGCGCGGTGCTTTCAGGCAGAATCAGGGGGCCAGGGCGCGGCCAGTGCGGCGGTCAAGGCAGCGCAGGGTGTTGGGCTCCCAGTAGGCGTTCACATTGGCGCTCTGCTGGCATTTATCCCGGGCGTCAAAAGCGACATCCTCTTTATCCCACTCTTTTTCCACGCGGCTGTTCACCTTATGGCGCAGGCTGCGGGTATCGTTCCACTGCTCTTTATCCATGGCGGCATTTTGACGGCTCTGGGCGCTGTCGCCGGATTCAATAATCAGTTTGCTGGTGTTGGCGGATACTGGCGCGATGAAAACAGCAGCCAGCAGGGCAGCCAGGCAGAGGCGTGTGCTCATTTTACGCATAGCGATTTCCTTGTAGACGGTGGACGTTCGACGACTCCACCGGAGTTTTTACATCAGTCCATTTTGAGGGCATACCCACATCAGGCGTGTGGAAGGGTTCCTTTCACATTCGGGTATGATACCTCATCACACATCAGACAACGTTAAATATGTTTAAAACAACTTTGCTCTTTTTTGCCACCGCGCTCTGCGAAATTCTCGGCTGTTTTCTGCCGTGGCTCTGGCTGAAGAAAGGCGCCTCGGTGCTGCTGTTGATTCCCGCGGGCGCTGCCTTGGTGCTGTTTGTCTGGTTACTCACCCTGCATCCCGCAGCAAGCGGGCGCGTCTATGCCGCTTATGGCGGCGTCTATGTCTGCACAGCGCTGTTGTGGTTGCGGGTGGTCGATGGCGTAAAACTAAGCCTCTACGACTGGGTTGGGGCGCTGGTGGCGCTGTGCGGCATGCTCATTATCGTGGCAGGTTGGGGGCGCGCATGAGCGTCCAATATGTGATCCAGCGACGGTTTTTTGATCTTTATACTTGTATGGTAGTAGGGTAATTGCGTAGATTTCCGGCATCACAATAAAAGATGTAAGGAACCGGAAAATGAAGATTGTAGGGGCTGAAGTATTTGTCACCTGTCCAGGGCGTAACTTTGTCACGCTGAAAATTACCACCGACGAGGGGATTGTCGGCCTGGGTGACGCTACCCTCAATGGCCGCGAGCTTTCTGTCGCGTCATATCTGAAAGATCATCTCTGTCCGCAGCTGATTGGCCGGGATGCCCATCGTATCGAAGATATCTGGCAGTTCTTCTATAAAGGCGCGTACTGGCGTCGCGGTCCGGTCACCATGTCGGCGATTTCAGCCATCGACATGGCGCTGTGGGACATCAAAGCCAAAGCCGCCAATATGCCGCTGTATCAGCTGCTGGGCGGCGCCTCCCGTGAAGGGGTGATGGTCTATTGCCATACCACCGGTCACACCATTGATGATGTACTGGAAGATTACGCCCGCCATAAAGAGATGGGATTCAAGGCCATCCGCGTACAGTGCGGCGTGCCGGGAATGAAAACCACCTACGGCATGTCAAAAGGGAAGGGGCTGGCGTATGAACCCGCCACCAAAGGCAACTGGCCGGAAGAGCAGCTCTGGTCAACAGAAAAGTACCTCGATTTTACGCCAAAACTGTTTGACGCCGTGCGCAACAAATATGGTTTTAATGAACATCTGCTGCACGACATGCACCACCGCCTGACGCCGATCGAAGCCGCGCGTTTCGGTAAGAGCATTGAGCAGTACCGCATGTTCTGGATGGAAGACCCAACCCCGGCAGAGAACCAGGAGTGCTTCCGTCTGATTCGTCAGCACACCGTCACTCCGATTGCGGTGGGCGAAGTGTTCAACAGCATCTGGGACTGCAAGCAGCTGATCGAAGAGCAGCTGATCGACTATATCCGCACCACCATCACCCATGCGGGCGGTATTACCGGAATGCGTCGGATCGCCGATTTTGCCTCGCTCTATCAGGTACGCACCGGCTCTCACGGTCCTTCCGATCTGTCGCCGATTTGCCACGCGGCGGCGCTGCACTTCGACCTGTGGGTACCCAACTTTGGCGTACAAGAGTACATGGGCTATTCCGAGCAGATGCTGGAGGTTTTTAACACCAACTGGACCTTTGAAGACGGCTATATGCATCCGGGCGATAAGCCGGGCCTGGGCATTGAGTTTGATGAAAAACGGGCAGCGAAATATCCCTACGATCCCGCTTATCTGCCCGTTGCACGTCTTGAAGATGGCACGCTGTGGAACTGGTAAAGGAGCAAAAAATGAAAAGTATCGTTATTCAACAACCGAATTCTCTGGCTCTCGAAGAGCGTCCGTTACCCGCCCCTGCGGCAGGCGAAGTACGCGTCAAAGTGAAGCTGGCCGGGATCTGCGGTTCCGACAGCCATATCTATCGCGGCCACAATCCTTTCGCCAAATATCCCCGGGTGATCGGCCATGAGTTCTTCGGCGTCATCGATGCTGTCGGCGAGGGCGTCGACACCGCACGCCTGGGCCAGCGCGTCTCGGTTGATCCGGTGATCAGCTGCGGCCACTGCTACCCATGCTCGGTAGGCAAACCGAACGTCTGCACTTCGCTGGTGGTGCTGGGTGTGCATCGCGATGGCGGCTTCAGTGAATACGCCGTGGTACCCGCTAAAAATGCCTGGGTCATTCCGGATGCCGTCAGCGATGAACATGCGGTGATGGTTGAGCCATTCACTATCGCGGCCAACGTCACCGGCCACGTCAGCCCGACCGGGCAGGATGTGGCGCTCATTTACGGCGCCGGACCGATGGGGCTGGTCACCGTCCAGGCGCTGAAGGGCGTCTACAAGGTGAAACAGGTCATTGTGGTCGATCGCATCGACGAGCGTCTGGCGATGGCCCAGCGTAGCGGGGCGGACTGGGTGATTAACAACGGCAACCAGTCTCTGCAGGCGGTGCTGGAAGAGAAGGGCATTAAACCCACGCTGATTATTGATGCGGCCTGCCACCCTTCTATTTTGCAGGAAGCGGTCAATCTGGCTTCGCCGGGCGCGCGCATTGTGCTTATGGGCTTCTCCAGCGAGCCGAGCCAGGTTGCGCAGCAGGGGATCACCGGTAAAGAGCTTTCTATATTCTCGTCACGTCTGAACGCCAATAAATTCCCGGTGGTCATCGACTGGCTGGAGAAAGGGCTTATCGACCCTGACAAACTCATTACGCATCGCTTTGCGTATCACCACGTTAAAGACGCCATTGAACTGTTTGAGAAAGACCAGCGGCAGTGCTGCAAGGTATTACTGACGTTCTCTGAATAATAATACTGAATGCGGTTTAGCGGTACGCATCTTACCCTTTTGAGATTGCCAATATGACTCAAGTACAACATGAAAGATCCACATCTGACCTGATAAGAGCCGCCGTCTCCGGATGGCTGGGTACCGCGTTAGAGTTTATGGATTTTCAGCGCTAAGATGGGTATGTCTAGGATATTTAAAGATATTATGCAGCAGTCCTGTCGCTGTGGGGCATGGTTGGGGCAAAGTCGCTTAATTTTGAGCTCAACAATGCGATCTGGTCCAGGTTGTTTTCCTCCATCCACTTCCCGTAAACCTGAAATACCATCTGTGCATCGGCATGCCCCATCTGGTTAGCAATGAAGTTCGGGTTTGCTCCTGCAGAAAGCGACCAGCACGCATAGGTGTGTCTCGACTGATACGATTTACGGTGGCGAAGGCCGGCTCTTTTCATCGCCGCATCCCACGAGTTCCCTATGGAGTTGATAGAGAAGTGCTTACCGTAATTCCCGGCCCTGGCTGTCAGGGAGGGCAGGAAAACAAACGTGCACTTATTGAACTCTTTCTTTCCGTACTCCCTCAGCTTAACTGCTACGTTATGCTCCTGAGAGAGGCGGGTCATTTCATACTGGCTTTTGAATGCCTCGAGTGCAGGTTCGATCAGGTGCACAACCCGATTAGTGCCAGCATTGGTTTTCGGCAGCGTGAAGATCCCTTTCTGTGTCAGGCTTCTTCTGACGGTGATTGTTCCCGCTTTCAGGTCCACATCCTCCCAGGCAAGTCCGCACAGTTCACCCGGCCGCAATCCGGTGTAAACGGCGATAGCCCACAGATTCTTGCTCTGCTGATGGTGGCAGGCGTCAATCAGGCGAGGGAACTCCTCTCGGGTGATGGGGTCAGGATCCGGACGGGACTCACGCAGGGGAGCCACACCGTTCATTGGTGACTTTGAAATGTAGCCATTTTCAACCGCAAACTGGAAGATACCGAACAACACGGTCATGTAGTTGTTCACAGTAACAGCGGATCGACCCCGCTTCGGAGTTTTATGCCCCTGCTTCATGATCTGGAAACCCGTCAGCAGCTCCTTCCGGACTTCCAGCATGCTCTCTTTGGTGATTGAGGTGAGGAGGGTGTCAGGCCCAATAATAGCCATAACATTTGTGATGACTCGACCGTAAGTGTTGAGCGATGATTCAGCCACCTCCATTTCCTTCAGTGCAAGCCATCTCCCGGACAGTTCCCCGATTGTTACTTCTTGCCTTGCTTCCCCGAACCGCGCCAGGTTCTGGGAGGAGGGGAACTGCTGGGCATAATTGAAGGTTCCGGTTTTGATGGCGTAGCAGATCGACGTCCGTAACTCGCCGGCCACTTTTCTGTTTTTGGGGGTGTCAGCCACCCCCAGGCTTTCACGCACTCTGACCCCTTTGTAGATGAACCACAGCCTGAGCGTGCCGCCGTGGTTTTCCACTCCTGTTGGGTATTTCATAACGATTCCTCGTTGGTTGATGGTCAGAGTATTTAAGCAGATTGTCGCCGCGGTTTCGCTGAGGCCTGACGCTCAATCCAGCGGTCGATCTCATCCAGGTTGTAAAAACACGGGCTGTTATCCCACGGACTACAGTCAAAAGAGACGTGTTTGTATTCTTTCCCCTCCAGAAAAGTCTTCTCCCGCGCCTTCTTCAGCGTTCCCTTTTTAATCCCCTTCAGAGCTATCAACTGCTCCTCAGACACCCATTTCCCGGGCGATACCATCATGATTACTTCGCTCATACCTTTCTCCACTTAAACTGAACGCCGGGGCGACCTGGCTATTTCTCCGCACCCGGCACAGCCATCAGCTGTTTTAGGTTTCTCGGTGATATTTCAATATCAGGCTGCCTGCCCGGGTAAGGATCGCAGGCGGCGCATGCCGGTCATCGCCGTGGCAACGTAACTCGCCTTACGGTTCACCACCTCCACCCAGACCTTTACGCCTTCAACCCGCACTGTGTACGTCTCCCGCATTTTGCTGCGCCCGTAATCGCCGTAGCGCTCCTGATGGGCTGCCAGGGCGATGTCGCAGGCCTGACGCGCCAGCGGTGACTGTGTGCTGCGGTTAATCAGTTTCATGGCCGGCTCCTTCGATACGCTTAAACTCGATCACCCAGACCCACGGGTTGGCCTGCCAGCTGCCCGGCGCGGTATCTTCTTCTTGTTCGAAGGATTTACCGCGTACTGATTTCCATAAAGATTCGATTGACTCCCGCGGGCTGTGCACGCAAAAAGTACCGTCGCTGCTCAGGTGGTAATCGCGCCAGAACTGGTGGTCATCATCCCTATCCTTTGGCACTGGTATGATTCCTTCAGCAATGCAATCGGCATCACTGATGCTGTTCAACCGCTCGATCCGCACATCGGTAATCTCCAGCAGAATCCGGCTGGCCCAGCGCGGCATGTGGATGGATGGGGTCCAGCGCTTCACTTTGCATTTCGCCCCGTCGTCAGTGTCTGCCCGATAAACAAGCCGCTCCCCACAATCACCGAAAGTCTCCCGCACCCAGATGCGATCGCCTGGCCTTCCGTATGGGCATTTGGCGTGAGCGAAGTTGCGGTTTGTTTCCCGCTCGTCACTCCCGGCACCGTATAAAGCGCCGTTCCAGGAAAAGCCTGATCTTTCCGTTAGCTCAGGCTGCGGCTTAACAGACCGCCGGGTCTGCGTCTTCCGGCCGCCCAAGAGTGCCCGCACCATCTGACCGTTGAAAATCATTCCGCGTTCTGTAATTTTCGTCATGTCGTTACCGGGAGGGCGAACCCTCCCGCCTCCCTTAGGCCACGTATTCCGGTTTCATATCTGCCAGGGTGATGCTGAACTTATCGTGCAGTTCGTCGCCCATATGACGTTTCGCTGCTGCCAGCACGCGCTCTGCTTCTGCGAACTGCTCAACTGCGCCCGGCTCGCCCGGTTGTGGCAGAGAGTTGATCGCCGCCTCGACCGCATTACGGTGCTTTACCAGGTGGTAGCGGCGCGTAGCCTTGTTCTTCAGTTCGGTGAACAGGGTGGTTCCAAGCGCAGTTTTCGCTTCGTTGATTTCATTGCCGACGGCTGTGGCGGCTTCCAGCGTTTCAGCAGCATCAATGCGATCCCGGAACTCATCGGCCATAGCGTCAACGTTTGCCGCCGATTCCTGCGCGCTTTGAGTGGTTGTTACGGTGTCACCTTTGATGTCAGCCAGGCTCACGCGCTGGGCGGGGGCCGGGTTGATCTCCTTCTCGGCGCGCTGCTCCACCTCATCTGGGGTGTACACGCCCAGAACGACCGCAGGGCAGTACAGGCGCGCCCAATACTTGAGGGCCAGATACGCGATCTGCTGTTTAGGGTTCGAAATCCACAGTGGAGAATTACGTGTAATCACGCTGGACAGGAAGACCGGCTCGCCCCAGGTGATCTCACTTTCGCCGCGAATGACGGCACCCACACGAACCGACAGGCCCTGTTCGTCGGCGCTGGTCCAGCCGCGCACCATTTCTTTCTTGTCGTACGTCCCGCCGCCTTTTGCAGGCTTCTTCACGATCTCTTCGCGGCTACTGGCGCATTTCGACCAATCGCCCTCGTACTCATAGTGGAAGCGGCCCACAATGGCGTTAGAACTGGAGATCACCGCGTTTACCAGCTGCGCTTCGTACCCCAGCACGCCGTTGGCCAGGTGCGTTTTCTGCGCCACTGCGTACGGGTTCATCCCCCACTGCATAGCCTGCATGATGATGGCCATGCAGTCGGCTGGGTTGCCGCGAAGATGTTCAGGAACCGTTACAGCAGCCTGAGCCATCAAACCGGCAACGGCCTGCAGCTGGGTTAATGCCTGCACGTTGAAGATGGCATTGCTGGCAGAGATAGTGTTTGGAGCCTGCTGCTCCGCGGTTACGATATTCATGTTTTCCATCGTCATTCCCCTTATGCCTGAGTACGCAGCGCTTCAAGGCGGCGCAGGTCGAAGTCGTTCAGTTCGTCGGTGTAGTCTTCGGTGATCGGCGCTGGCCACTCGCCAGTGTCGAACGCGTTGGCGATGCGGTTCATCGTCTGGCGATACTCGAGCATGCCCAGCTCTATCAGCTCCTCGCTGGCCTCGACGATGGCGATCCAGTGGTAACCTTCGTCTTTGTTGACGAAAATCCAGAAGAACTGGTCCAGGGCAGCGGTCTGCATGTACATGGCTGCGCTGAGGTGATAATCGCGGTCAATGATTTCCCGGTGCAGACGGGCGCGCAGGCCGGACTGCTTCACGTTCCACATGCTGATGGTTTTAAGGTCGGCGCCGACACGAACGCCGTCGATGTCGATTTCCAGATCCGGGCGTACACGGATTTCCAGCCCGGTCTCTTCGTCAATACCGAAATAGCTCGTCTCAACAGCGCGATCAGGGTGCAGCAGCAGTTTCCCGGCGGTCGGGTGTTCGTACAGCGCTTTCTGAATGGCCAGCGCCGTTTCCATCTGCTGGAGGGTCACCAGAATTTTGTCACCCGGGTTCTCGCGCCACGCGTCCAGCAGTTCGTCAGCGAATACCGCATCCGGCTTCACGGACTTCACCGCCTGGATCATCTCTGCTTTGGTGCCGGACACTTTCAGCGGTGCTGGTTTCTGGGCTTCCTGCGCCACCAGGTCAGGGTTTATGATCGCCAACTGCTCCAGCAGCGCGTCACGGCTGCCGCTGGTTTTCACCGGCGCAGGCAGGGTGGCGTTGTACTCTTTGATGCAGGCCTTCATTGCGGCAGCGGTATGCTTTGTGCCGTTCTCAATGCGCTGGTATTCCTCAGGCAATTGCTCATACGCTGCGTAGGTTTCCTCAACCGATGCGCCCAGCGGCAGCTGTGCTGGCAGGGTTGCGTTGTGCTCTTCCAGCAGCGCTTTGATATCGTCAGCGCTCAGCAGCGCCGGCAGGCTGGCGTTGTGTTCGTCGATAAAGGCGCGCAGGGTCGCCGCAGTGGTGAACGCCCCCTCCGGGATCACCGGCTCCACGCTGAACTCTTCGTCGAGGTTTTCTGGCTGCAGCGCCAGCGCATGCACCAGGTTGCCCATATCCAGCACTTTTGAACCTTCACGCGGGATGGTCTTGGCGACATGGCGCGCGTTGAAGTACATCAGGCTGACGCGAGCATCCTTCACCTGGGTGCTGCTGATCCCGTTCGCTGCGTGATAAACGTTATTCGGCAAACCTTCATAGCGGCCCGGTTCGAAGTAAGCTGGATATTCGACAGCTGGTTCTGGTTGTTGCGCTTTTGGCTCGCTCTGATTCGCTTTTGGCGCGTTTTGATGCGCAGAATCGTCATTCTGATGCGCGTTTTCCGTTTTCTTGTTTACATCCGCCTCATCATGGTTTGCCAGAGTCGGCGCCGCGGCGGCCAGAACCTCAGCCGCACTCAGGGCAACTGTTTGCGGATCAGCTGCATCAGCGCTTTCGCCTGGTGGTAACGCGTCACCAGCTTCTCCTTCCTGCGGGTTAGTCTCTTCCATCTGCACATCGCTGGTGGTCTCCTCATTAATTGGTGAACGGACATCATTTTCTGGTTGTTTATCGCTCATCAGACCTTCGATGGAGAACATGCCGCCGCCGAGGTTCGCAACCTGTGGCTGGCTGTCGGCAGCATTTGCCCACTTAGGCAGGGATTGCGTTTCCGCTTCATCTTCATCAGCAAGTTGTTGCTCACCGGCTTCTACCCATTTCGGCAATGCGTTTTGCTGTTCGGCGGCTTGAGTGTCCTCTTCCGATTCGATGGACGGCAGAGGTAGAAGCTCAGTCGCTTGGCAGAACTCAGCCGTCATGGTCTTATTCACGAACTCCAGATGAACAACTGGCGTCAGGTGGATATTCTCCGGCGCGATGCGCATCAGGTTGAAGATGGCCGCGCGGTTGACCGCCAGAACGCCTGGCTGGTTGCGCAGGATTTTGCTCCATGATTTCCAAGGTTCTTCTTTGTTCGCGACAATCTCTTTAGCGCGGCGGTGGATGCTGCCGGGGATTTCCAGATGGTTGAAGTCCATCGGCAGAAGGGCACAGGCGATCTCCAGATCGAGGGTGTCCAGGGTGTGATGCGCATCTGCGCCGCGGTCAGTTACATACCCGCCGTCGGCATTGGTGCCTGCATCTGTGCGCTGCACGTGGCTGATGCGATTACCTGCGGACCATTCGCGCGTCAGGATCCCGCGGTCAATATATGGGGTGGCTACCCAGGCTTTAGTGAACTGCAGCAGCAGAGCCAATTCATGGCGCTTATCCATGCTGAACACTTTTCGAATAGCATTCGTATAGCGCCACAGGTCTTTGGTATCGAAAGCCTTAATCTCAGAGCAGCTTTCAGCAGCAAGCAGAAGCGTCTGGACATAGCTATTGTCGGTATCCATCTCCAGCGCATACAGTTCCGCATGTTCACCGCGGGTGACATGATGGCGCAGTTCGTCCACCGTCAGTTGAGCCAGCAGTTGTTGACGGAATGGCAGTTTGCAAACCGCGTAACGAGTAAACTCATCGCCGTTTTTGAGTACCCGCAGGCCGTTCTCATACCAATAAGGCTCATCAGGAGTATCAGTGGCGGTTACCGCTGCGACCGGCTGATTCTCATCGCTGGTGGCGCTGTCCAGGACGATGGTGGTTTCGCTCTGAGAGGCGGCGCCCGGGATCACGTTCCAGGTGCGCTGGTCGTCGGCCAGGGTGTAGCGCTCGCACCAAGTGTAATCAATCACGCCTTCTTCTGGCAGGTCGTCAACAATCGGCATATCGGTGCGTACAGGCTTGGCGTAGTCCTTACCGCGGCCAGTTTCGATGCCAGCTTCTTCCAGCTCGACATCAAGCGTCAGGGCGGCGCGGGCTTCACTTTTCGCAGTAAACCAGATCACTGCATCTTGCTTCCCTGACTTCTGAGTGGCCTTAACCAGGTAGAAAAATTCCATGTCAGATCCTCATTTTTGGATGTAAGATCCCCGGGCCAGAGATAGCGCCCATTGGGTGTGTTTTTGGTTTTGGTATAAATTCCGGTGTACTTTGGTCGGTGGCACCGGACGTAGACCCCGCCTTGCGCGGGTTTTACGTTAGGCTTCGTGGGCCATCTGGTCGTACGAAGCGCAACGCACAGGACAGTAATCACGTTGTTCGCGCGCCAGCTGGGCGCCGCGGATGAAGAGCAATTCGTTTTTAACTTCTTTCCCTTGCTCGATTGGTTTGCGGCAGTACGTGCATTTCTTCTCTTGCATGACTCCCTCCGTTAATGGCTCAGGCCATTCCCCACGCCATTCAGAAAAACTTCGACCAGCAGATCGGTGGTGTAAGTGCGCTCAATACCACGATGCAGGTAGAGCTTTCCGCGCTTATTGGCTGATGCCGTCCAGGTGCTGTCTTTGTGCTTTACGAGCATGCCGGGCAGAACTGCGCCGCGGTTGACCGTCTGGGTGCCATAGTGCTGATGAACCATGATGATTCCCTCTCATTTGCCCTTGTCGCCAGGCTGGCGGAACATTTCTTTAACCTGATGCGCGTTAATCACTCCACCTCATCCGACTATTCATATGCCGTCGGCGGCTACTTCGTGGGCTCCATGCCTGGGTGGTTCGTGGTGCGTCTTGGTGATACTAGTAAATCACCACTTTACTATCCGGTCAAGCGTTGAAGTGATAAAAGGTACAGCGTTGCTTTACTTGGGTGGTTTGGGATATGAAATTGCGTGATTGAAGACAAAAAAAATCCCGACGCTAAGGTCAGGATCATGGAGTCCGGGGTGGGGATTGATGGCGGAGCTGGTGGATGAGGGTACAAAAAACCCGGCGCGGTGGCCGGGTTTTTTTTATCTAATATTCCTGAAAATAACAAGTGGTGTCATACCATATGAATTACTACTCCGTCCGGCTAATCCTCTTATACCGGACAGCATCCCGTGAATGCCGTCTTTCATTGAATTTGGCTCAAAAGATAAAGTATCTATTTCATCTTCTTCCGCTTCGGGAAGTGCGTCAATGAAACCAATCACATACCACTCGCCTGGCAGACTCGAACCATATTTCAAAACCATATCATCTGGATTAATCGTCAAGTAGTCACGATTTATGGTCATCCAAATTGTTTGGCCAGCTTCGTTAATGAAATCAACCTGCAAAGTGTTTGGAACGATATTTAAAACCTCTTTCATCATTCCAAATGTTACACCAGGGGCAATGAATTGTTCTTCAACATTAAAATTGGATTTTTTGGCTTTCGGCGGCAACTTTGGCTGTTCCATTTCCATCATCTTTGCGATAAATGGAACGCTTTTTTGGAGAACTGAGATGTCAAAAATTCTCATTCTACCCTTACACAAAACAGTGCTCCCTAGGCGCTCTCCATTGAGGTCTTTTCTTATCAGCCCGTTTTCATCAAGTTTATCAAGAAGGTTGATTGGGAGAGTCCAGGATGCATCAAAACTTTTTTCTTGAGTTTGGTTTATGGTTTCTTCAACGCCGGTTTTGGCCTTGACAATCCTTAAGTCAAACCCCGCGTCGGACATAGATTTATCAATTTCTGCCGTTATATGCTTAATGGAGGTTACGACACCTGGACCATGCATCTGAGCGAGAAGGGAAGATGCGCGTTGATTATCGACATAAAGAAAATCATATAGTGAATCGGTGCTTTGTTGCTCTTGCTCCATTTTGCCATTCCTCTTTTGCTCTTTCTTTTTTTTCAGCAATTTTCCGTTGCTTTTCATCTATCTCATCAAAAAGTTGAACAAGCTCATCCTCGACCTCGTTAGGCACGCTGGGCTTGGCTTGTTTAAATAATTTTTTGAGCATGATGAACCCCCAAAGAGAACTGACAGCTTAAATTATGTTCTCTTTACGTTGCTAAAGCAACTTCCTACCCACCAAACAGGAGTTCCATAAAGCACTCCTTCACCCAAGCGTCTCGTCAGGCCACTACCAGCTATGCGCCGACCAGAACACCTTAATCCCCTTGCGACCTAATCCGCCCCTTCATGTACTTCTCATACAGCTCGTCCAGTTCCTTCAGGCGGATCGCGAAGATGCGGAGCATGTTCTGCTGCTCTTCTTCCGGCAGCTGGCGATAGAGCTCCAGTAGGCGCTGTTCGTCAGGCTTAAGGCCGTCTTTCTCACCAACGTCCTCGCCGAGCAGCCATGGCACAGACACGCCAGCAGCGTCAGCAACGGCCAGGGCCGACTCTTTGCTTATCTTGCCGGTTCGGAACCATCCGGTGACCGCTTGCTTACTGACATTGGCTACCTTGGCCATCTCTGTTTTGGAGAAGCCTTTGCCGTTCAATTCAGTCAGCCTGGAAATAAGGCTCTCGTTAGGATCTTTTTTATTCATGCGTGGATTGTAAACAATAGCTTTACCAGTTGGTAGGCAGGCGTGTATTGACTCAATGGTAAATTGGTGCTTTACTTTGCTCACTTAAGGAGGTCCTATGACTGGTATTGAAAATGCAATTCTCCGATCTGGCTCGGCCAGCGCGCTTGGCGCTTTAATCGGCGTTTCAAAAATGGCCGTTTCGTTGTGGCGCCGTAAAGGCATTCCTGCTGAAAGAGTGCTGCCAGTGTTTGAGGCCACCGGCGTAACTCCCCACGAACTGCGCCCCGATCTCTACCCAAACCCCACTGATGGTTTACCAAAGTAGGAGCACTAACAATGCAAACACAATCTTTTCAACAGAATAACAGAGCGCAAACAGAACGCCTGATATTCCAATATCACTTCAGCGGGGAATCAGGTGATAGCGTTGATCACCGTGCCATCTGTTCTGCTGTTCGTGCCTGGGCGGCAGCAGAGGGCCGCGTCGCGGTTGCCATGGCAATCAAAGAGGCTGCTGAGGAGGCTGAGCTGGCTGGGGTCGACACCTCCGGCAATTCCGACGTGTGGAATGTGAAGCTGTTTCGTTGGCTGGACCATGCAGAGAAATCAACTTCCTACCGCGCGAACGTCGAGCAGCTGGCACCGGTGATCCTTGCTGTCTTACCCCTGGCCTATCGTGATCGCGTTGTTCGGAACGACGATGTTGCGCTTCGAATCGCCAGAACGGTGAAGGAGGACGCCGAGGCTATTCAGGCCGTCATGCTCAAAGCGCCAAAGCAGGTTCGGCTGAAGGAGATCAGCGAAAAGATTGTCGCCAGCTTCTACTTGGATGGCCCGGACTCTGTGGCGCCATTGATGGCGATGGTGACGACGATGCTGGGGGCTGTATGACGGGATCTAAAAAGGCGAAAGCCGCGGTGCTCGAACACCAACGGCTTTCTGATGCAAATACGGGACGTAAATGCGAGGTCATTATGGCAAATGCATGTACAAAACACCAGGCGAAAGGGGCATAGCCATGTCGAATGTCGCTTACGCCGATTTTGCGGCACGCAGTGCCGTCAGGAGCAACCGGATGGAGAACCAGAAGACCGGATTCATCCCGTTGTACCGGAGTGTATTGAAGAAGCCCTGGGCGAAAGATGTGTTCCTGCGCACGCTGTGGGAAAACCTTCTGTTGGGCGCTGCCCGTCAGCCTTATACGGCAAACTTTAAAGGCCGTCAGTGGCCGCTGCAAACCGGACAACTGGTGACCACGTCAGCCGATCTCGGGCTGAAATTATGTGATCGGGCAGGGGAGCCAACAAGCCGTCACGCAGTGGAGAGAATGCTGGCACTTTTCGTCAAGGAAGGGATGATTTCTACTGCGGGAGAGAAGCGAAAAGGCACCGTGATAACCATCACAAATTACATGCTTTATGCTCAAAAAATGGACAATTTACCCGCGCATTTGGCCGAGCATAACGGCGAGCATTACGCCGCGCATGAGGAACCCAGCAACGGCGGTGCTTCCGGTAGTGATGCCGCGCATTTAGCCGCGCATGAGGCCGCGCAATTCGCCGCGCATCATGAACAACAAGGTAATAACAACAATATAAATATTAAAAGATCCTCGTCCCGGAATTCTGCCGAATCCCGAAACGAAGCGATCGAAAAATTTCTTTCTCGCCATCCTGAAGCCGTAGACGGAATTTACACCCCCTCCGGTAAATCATGGGGAACGGCTGATGACCTGAAAGCAGCCCGTTGGATTTATGCCCAGCTGCTGACGGTCAACCCAAGCCTCAGTGAGCCGAAATGGGTTGAGTGGGCCAATACCATCCGTCTGATGCGCCAGCAGGACAACCGCACTCACTACGAAATTTGCGAGCTACTCAAGTGGGTCAGCAAGGATAGCTTCTGGAAGACCAACATCCTGAGCCCATCCAGCCTGCGAAAGCAGTGGGACCAGCTAAGCACCAAACGCCTGAACAACCCATCCGGGGTCCGGCCAGCAGCCCAGGGCATCGACTTCAACAATACAGACTGGATCAACGAGGTGTTCGATGGAAAGACTATCTGAGCAGCTGGCGAACTGCGATCGCGAAAGCTTTCGCCGCATCGCCCATAACATGCCTGAAGCCCCGGCAGAACGCCCGCAGGTTGAGCAGACGGCTGAAATCTTCAACTCCCTGTTCAGCGCGCTGCGTGCTGCATTTCCGGCAGCAATGGCTGCTTTCCGTGAGCAGAGCGAGTTCAACGAACTGCGCCGCCAGTGGGTGATGGCATTTCAGGAGAACGGGATCACTACCATGGCACAGGTGGCCGCAGGCATGCGGATTGCCCGCCGCCAGGAGAAGCCATTCCTGCCGTCACCCGGTCAGTTTGTTGCCTGGTGCAAAGAGGGGCGCTGCCTGCTCGGGTTCAGCGTTGATGACGTGATGACTGAGTACTGGAAATGGCGCCGCCTGGTCTTCCGGTTCCCGACCAGCGAGCAGTACCCATGGCCAGCACCAGTTCTGTATCACATCTGCATTGAGCTGCGCCGCCAGAGTACCGATCGCCAGATGACCGAGAGCGAGATGCGCCAGGCCGCCGGCAAGGTCCTGGCTGGATGGGAAGAGCGCGTTGCAGCAGGTAAGCCGGTACCGCCGATCCGCCGCGCTATCGCCGCTCCGGCCAAGGCCAGCGGACCCACGCCAGCAGAAATGCTGAAAGCCCAATATGCGCAGCGCAAAGCCGCTGGTCTGATTTAACAGGAGATCCCTATGGCTAAACCTAAAACGCATAGCGAGCGCACCCTGTTCATCGCCTGGATTATCGAGCTGGTGAAAAAGCATGGCCGCGCAACGACTAACGATATCGCCGCCATGTTCGGCCTGCATCGCACTACTGCCGAGAAATACATTCGGGCTGCCATAGAGCAGGGCCATCTTATCCGCCACGGGCGCAGCGGCGTCTTCCGCGACCAGCGGGCAGTTATCGACTTTGACATGGAACGTTATACGCACCGAGGAGCATCCCATGAGTGATTCACTGAGCAACAAAGAGCTGGTGGCCGTTGGTCATCACCTGGCGAAGGCGCTGAGCAGCGACACGCCAATCATGGACATCGCGAAGATTGTTTCGCGCCTGGCCGAACGCCTGGACTGCACCACCGCGGCGCTGCATGCCACGCGCGCCCAGCGCGATCAACTGGGTGCGGAGAACGGCAAGATGCTGCGCCTGCTCACCGACATCAGTGAAAACCACCTGGAATATTTGTCCGAAGGTGAAGACTGCATGATGGCTGGAGTTCCATTGGATTATGTCTCTGAAATCAACACCTACGTATCGCGGGACGTAAACGCCGAGAATCCTTTCAAACAGACCGACGCCTTCCTGGCTGAAGTGCGGGCGCAGGGGGCAGAGGGTTTCATCGATTTCTGCGGTGAAGAAAACTCCGTGTTTGTTGAGTCAAAAGCTTATTACCGCTCGCTGTCGGATGCGGTTGCAGAGTTCGCCGAACAACTTCGCTTGGGAGCATCCCAATGAGCAACGCTATCGTCGCAAACCTGACCGATGAGGTGATCAATGCCGCTTTCAAGAATACCAACTTCGGGCGCGATGACTTCCGCACCATCCTCGCTGAAACGGTCCTGAAACGTGCAGCAGGGTATCACTCAGGATGGACTGCAACCACTATCTGCAAACATCTTAAGTTGCTTGGTAAGCAAGAAATGCCGACCAAACTCGGGCTGAGATTCGCTTTCAATCACTACTACAAACCATGTGTGCGTGAGGCACTGATGCCTGCTGGGGAGGCAGCCCAATGAGCTACGTCTTCCTGATTATGGTTTTATCAAGCCAGAGCATGAACATGCAGGTCGAACCGATGGAGAGCATGGCTCAGTGCCAGGCGGCCATAAAAGCGCTAGCCGTTGCAGACCGGGAACGCTCCTGGAATGAAACGTCACCGCGTATCAACAACATCAAATGCGTTGAGGTGAACTGATGGAGCAGATGCTGCAATACGCGACAAAGCGGATCGTCCAACTGGAAAGCCTGCTGTTGGTGGATGTCGCCGAAACCGTCTGGCCTGCCGAAGTGGGCATGGTTTACGGCCAGATTGAAAACGCCGGGGATCTCCCGGCGCATCACCAGCGCCGCCTGAAGCATCACATCAACCGCATGTGGCTGGAGAAAATGCCGGTACCGGCCATCGTTACTGCGGCCCGGTCGCTGGCTGCCGCCATGGAGGAATACGCGTGAGAGAAATCATCGTTGATAACTTTGCCGGCGGCGGCGGGGCGAGTACGGGCATTGAGCTGGCGATCGGCCGCAGCGTGGACATTGCCATCAACCACGACCCCAACGCCGTGGCGATGCACACCACCAACCACCCGGACACGCTGCACTACTGCGAATCCGTTTTTGATGTAAACCCCCTGGTGGCGACCGCTAGTCGCCCGGTGGGGCTGGCGTGGTTCTCACCGGACTGTCGCCACTTCTCGAAGGCCAAAGGCTCAAAGCCGGTGGAGAAAGAGATTCGCGGGCTGGCGTGGATCGTCATTCGCTGGGCGCTGGCGGTACGGCCACGAGTGATGATGCTGGAGAACGTGGAGGAGTTCAAAACGTGGGGGCCGCTTATCGTATCGGCTGACGCCGGTCAGCGCCCGGATCCTGACCGCGCCGGAGAAACTTTCGAGGCGTTCTGCGGCATGCTCTCAGGCGGTATCCCCGCCGGGCATCCGGCGCTGGCGGAGTGCTGCGAGTTCCTGGGCATTGCCGCCGACGGCGAGCTGGCGCAGCAGCTGGTGGCCGGGCTTGGTTATGCCGTTGATCACCGAGAGCTGCGTGCCTGCGACTTTGGCGCGCCGACCATCCGGAAGCGGTTCTTCATGGTAATGCGCTGCGACGGCGTGCCGGTGACCTGGCCGGTGCCGACCCACGGGGATCCGAAAACGCCAGCAGTGCAGGGTGGCAAGCTGGCGCCATGGCGTACCGCGGCGGAATGTATCGACTGGTCTATTCCGGCACAGTCCATCTTCGACCGTAAGAAGCCGCTGGCGGAGAACACGCTTAAGCGTATCGCGCGCGGCATCCAGCGCTTCGTGATTGATAGCGCCTCGCCGTTTATCGTGAAGTGCAACCACACCACGACGAAAGGGAAATACGACTGCTTCCGCGGACAGTCGCTGGCGGAACCGCTGCAGACCATCACAAAAACGCACGGCTATGCGATCGCGGTACCGACGGTAACACCGTTCCTGGCGGGTAGCGGAGGCAGTGAGTACCAGGCGAAGCCACGACCGCTGGATAAACCCATGCATACCATCCTGAAAGAGTCACGGGCATGTGTTGTAGCGCCGGTCATCGCCCGGCAATTCGGTGCCAGCATTGGACATCGCGCTGACGAACCGAGCGCCACGATCACCGCCGGTGGCGGCAAGTTCGGGTTGGTGGCTGCTAATCTGGTTAAGCACTTCGGCGGGAACTACCAGGGCGCTGGCGTGGCTTTGGACGAACCGGTCCACACGGTCACCACCACCGATCATCACGCCGTTGTCGCTGCGCACCTGATGGTTAATAACACTGGGCACCCTGGCGGTGCTGCTGACCAACCTGCTCATACTGTCACAACGGGTAATCACCACGCTGCGGTCACGTCGCACCTGGTAATGCTGCGCGGGACCTGCCGGGATGGCCGGGTGGTTGATGCGCCAGCGCCGGGGTTAACCGCGGGCGGCCTGCATGTCGGGAATGTTGAAACCAGCCTGGCGACGGGTGGCTATGACGAGCAGCGCGCGGCGCAGGTGCTGGCATTCCTGCGGGAGTATTGCGGCGTGGATTCTGACGGGCTGGTGACTGTGGATGGCGTGGTGTATCGCATCGTGGATATCGGCATGCGCATGCTGCAGCCAGCGGAACTGTACCGCGCCCAGGGCTTTCCGGAGTGGTACATCATCGACCAGGACTACCGCGGCGTGAAGTACGCGAAGGATAAGCAGGTGGCCCGCTGCGGCAACGCCGTGCCGCCGCCGTTCGCTGAAGCGCTGGTAAGGGTGAATTTGCCGGAGATGTGCGAACAACGGGAGTGGGCTGCTTAAAGATAATATTAATAGAGGACTTATTTCAACTTGAAAACGCCGGGCATTGCCCGGCGAATCAATTGTCCTTATTTGCCAGAGAACCTTCTCCAGATACTTTGGCAAATGCCAAAAGACAAAGCTAAGAACATAAGACCAGACCAACGTTCTATCCCTTCCGCCATCACCAGCATAGCTATTCCGATACCTGCAAGCGGAATAGCAGCGATAACAAAAAGAATAATGCCACAAATAAATTGGCTTACAGTGGGCTCTTGAGACATGTTAACACCTTTAATGAAGGAAACCGTTGACGCGCAATTTCTTATAGTTTTTATGTAGTTCCATTTAGGGAAGGTGCGAACAAGTTCCTGATATGAGATCATCATATTCATCCGGAGCGCATCCCAGAGGGACATCATGAGCCATCAACTCACCTTCGCCGATAGTGAATTCAGCACTAAGCGCCGTCAGACCCGAAAAGAGATTTTCCTCTCCCGCATGGAGCAGATTCTGCCATGGCAGAATATGACCGCTGTCATCGAGCCGTTTTATCCCAAGGCGGGCAATGGCCGACGGCCCTATCCGCTGGAGACCATGCTGCGTATTCACTGCATGCAGCATTGGTACAACCTGAGCGACGGTGCCATGGAAGATGCCCTGTACGAAATCGCCTCCATGCGCCTGTTTGCCCGATTATCCCTGGATAGCGCCCTGCCGGATCGCACCACCATCATGAATTTCCGCCACCTGCTCGAGCAGCATCAACTGGCCCGTCAATTGTTCAAGACCATCAATCGCTGGCTGGCCGAAGCAGGCGTCATGATGACCCAAGGCACTTTGGTGGATGCCACCATCATTGAGGCACCCAGCTCTACCAAGAACAAAGAGCAGCAACGCGATCCGGAGATGCATCAGACCAAGAAAGGCAATCAGTGGCACTTTGGCATGAAGGCCCACATTGGTGTCGATGCCAAGAGTGGCCTGACCCACAGCCTAGTCACCACCGCGGCCAACGAGCATGACCTCAATCAGCTGGGTAATCTGCTTCATGGAGAGGAGCAATTTGTCTCAGCCGATGCCGGCTACCAAGGAGCGCCACAGCGCGAGGAGCTGGCCGAGGTGGATGTGGACTGGCTGATCGCCGAGCGTCCCGGCAAGGTAAAAACCTTGAAGCAGCATCCGCGCAAGAACAAAACGGCCATCAACATCGAATACATGAAAGCCAGCATCCGTGCCAAGGTGGAGCACCCGTTTCGCATCATCAAGCGGCAGTTCGGCTTCGTGAAAGCCAGATACAAGGGGCTGCTGAAAAACGATAACCAACTGGCGATGTTATTCACCCTGGCCAACCTGTTTCGGGTGGACCAAATGATACGTCAGTGGGAGAGATCTCAGTAAAAACCGGAAATAACGCCAGAAATGGTGGAAAAAATAGCCTAAATAGGCTGATTCGATGTGTTTGCGGGAAAAAAATCGGCCCAGATCCGCGAAATTTTAATCAGCGAGTCAGCTTGGGAAGAAATGACCTGCTTATTCGCACCTTCCTTAGCACTTGGCTTTTATCATTTGCTGTACTTTCCATAGACGTGAAACGCAAATTAAATAAATCTACTCATATATTCAATTCACCAGTTTTGGTGGGGCAACCATTTCGCTCGAGCGCACAACTTCCCATACAAACAATATGGGAATCCCCATATCGACGGCCAGGGCCTCTCCGGAGGCCTTTTTCGCGCCCGGCGCATAGGTGATTTGCACATGATCGATAATACCGATCGATACAAGAATATTGATCTATTAAATCGATCAGTTAATAACCGGCGACCGGCAACAAATTATCAACCTGACAAAAAGTGTCACCCCATTAAATTATCCATAAAAGCTGCTTCACCCCTCGCCCAGAGGAGGTGAGAGTTTTTTAATCAGGTATTTACCCCGGTGCTCTCTGTGCCGCCAAAGTGTTAAAAAATAAGGTCGGTTTTTACACGGAAGTAGCGTAAAAATTTATTTAAATCAATAAGATGAATGGACTTGCACAGGCATGTATTTCATGTGCATACTTAAGCCAAACGAATAAATACTGTTTATACATACAGTATTTTGTTGTATGGTTAAGATGCTACAGAGAAAAATGAATTTTTCTTCCGGCGAACCTATTAGGAAATTTGCGCCATTTGGTATTTTGGCTCTGTGGAGTGGAGTTCTCCCCGCCGGGAGAGGGTATTTGGTGATAGCAAAGTGAGGAGGTCGATGTGAAAGAAAAGCAGGAGCAGGGTGACTGGTACGACATTATCAGGCGTTCAGACGGCAAGCTTATTGGATCTATGCCGTTTGAAAGCCGATGTCTCGTCTACACCAGGAATGGTCTGGTGTCGTGCCGCCCGCTGCTGGAGGACGAAGGGATCTTCAATCTGTCGTCCGGAACCCGTTTTCTTCGCCGCCTCGGCTACCGCGTCAATCAACCCTCTGATATTATGATATCAACGGACTGAACACCCGTTGACCTGATGCGCCACGGAGAACACCATGGCGCAGTTACAACTCATCAAGAATTCTGCAGGAACCCTGATCCCCGCATCGCCGGAGACCAGCGAATTACTGCAATCAAAAATCAAGCTCGGCGCCGTGCTGGTGGCCGACTTCAAACAGGTCCGTAACCCGGCCTTCCACCGTCGCTTCTTCGCTCTGCTGAATCTCGGCTTCGAATACTGGGAGCCAACCGGCGGGGCTATCTCCTCCAACGAACGCAAGCTGGTGACCGGCTACGCCAAATATCTGGCTTCGTTCGGTGGGAGTGAAACCGCGTTGCTGGATGCTGCCGAGCAATATCTCGAGCAGGTGGGCAGCCGCCGCATCACCAATGGCATCAGCCTGTGCAAATCCTTCGACGCGTATCGCGCCTGGGTCACCATCGAATCCGGCCACTACGACACCATCCAGCTCCCTGACGGCACCCTCCGGAAACACCCCCGCAGTATCGCCTTCGCAAATATGGACGAGACCGAGTTTCAGCAGCTCTACAGAGCCGTGCTCGATGTTCTGTGGCGCTGGATATTGTCGCGCGCATTCAGGGACCAGCGCGAGGCCGAGAACGCCGCTGCGCAGCTGATGAGCTTCGGGAGCTGACCAGATGGCGAAATCATGGTTCCACTACACGGAATGCACAACCGAGCAGGCCGATGAACTTCAGCGGCAGTACCAGCGCCGCGGCGTAGCCGTTAAGCGCAGCCTCAATCCTGATTACCTCACCTGGACCGTCAGCGTAGAGCGGCAGGAGGTTACGTACCTCGAGTCCACGCCGCGTACGTTCCGCCAAAAGGTCTGGGGGTGAGCATGGCTGATTTACGCAAAGAAGCACGCGGACGTGAATGCCAGGTGCGTATCCCCGGTGTGTGCAATGGCAACCCCGAAACGTCCATTCTGGCGCATATCCGCCTGGCTGGGCTGTGCGGCACCGGCCTTAAGCCGCCTGACCTGATCGCCACCATCGCATGCAGCAACTGTCACGACGAAATAGACCGCCGCACCCACCTGGTTGATGCGGATTATGCAAAGGGGTGCGCGCTGGAAGGCATGGCCCGCACGCAGGTTATCTGGTTGAAAGAGGGAAAAGTAAAAGCATGAGCGAATATCGAATCAGCCTGCCGTGGCCTCCAAGCAACAACCGCTATTACCGGCACAATCGCGGGCGAACCCACATCAGCACAGAAGGGCAGGCCTACCGAGACCGCGTAGCCCAGATCATCAAAGACGAGATGCTGGATATCGGCATCACATCCCCGGTAAAGATCTGCATTGAGTGCCATATGCCTGACCGCCGCCGCCGCGATCTGGACAACCTGCAGAAGGCGGCATTCGATGCGCTGACTAAAGCCGGGTTCTGGGAAGACGATCAACTGGTCGAAGACTACCGCGTTAAACGCATGCCGATCGTCAAAGGCGGAAAACTAGAACTGACTGTTACTGAGCTGGAGGCTGCATGAAGTGCAAAGTAGATGGTTGCGAACGAGAAGCCACATACATTCAGCAGTGCGTATGCCAAAAGCACTATTTCCGGATGATGCGGTATGGGACTTACGACCTCATCAAATCGGGGAAAAGGAAAGATCGGTCTCAAAACGATAAGGGCTATCAAATGCTTCACCGCCCTGGTCATCCGCTAGCAATGGCAAATGGTGCAGTCTACGAGCATCGAGCGGTTATTTACGCAAAGTACGGAGAAAGCCTTCCTGATTGCGAGCTTTGCGGGAAAGGCCTTAACTGGAAAATTGTACATATAGACCATATCGATGAAGTGGTTACGAACAATGACGAATCGAACCTAAGGCCACTTTGTGGGACTTGCAATACGCGCAGAAGCAGTCCGCCAGCGCACACCAGAAAAGATGCCATAGCGGTCACATACCTTGGTGAAACTAAGACGGCAAATGAATGGGCAAGAGATCCAAGAATAAGCGTAAGCAATGGCACCATTGTCCGCCGTAAGAAGCGGGGGATGACTGATTTTGACTGCCTTTTTGCGCCGAAGATAACCCATAACGGTAACGTGCCGGTTAAGCCGCCAACCCCACCCAAATACACGAGGAAAAACAGCATCGCTATCGAATGGGATGGGGAAACGAAAACCCCTTCTGAATGGGCTAATGACCCAAGAGTGTCCCTTACAGACGGAACCATTCGTAGCAGGGCAAGGGCGGGTATGTCGGCCTTCGATTGCTTGTTCAAGCCTGCATCCAGGACAGGGAAGAAAAAACTCAAAGAACTGAAAAAGCAGGTGGCCGCATGAAACCAGAACTGATCGCACTACTTCGCCTGCGCTGGAAGCGTCTTCGCATTTACCGCCGCCCGGGAACGGTGCTGGTGGACTACCGCATTCTTCGTAACTTTATTCGCATTTACCAGGTGGCAGGAGCCGTAGCATGAACCTCGAAAACACAGTGAAACACCACTTCGCAAAGTCCACGATGATCAGCGACTCCCCGCGCGCTACTGCATCAGATTCATTGACTGGCACTGATATCATGGCTGCCATGGGTATGACGCAGGAACGGGCCGCACTGGGTTACAGCGCTTTCCTCGGAAAGATGGGGATCAGCAATAACGACCGGGAGCGGGCGATCGCGCTGCTGGCTGAATACGCGCTTACCAAATGCGACAAGGTGGCCGCACTGCGCAAACTGGAAGCCGGAGTTAAGCCACTAGTGATGCGCCAGCTGGCCGCGTTCGCCTTTGAAGATTACTCGCGCAGCGCCGCCAGCGTGAAGCAATGCGAGTGCTGTGCCGGGGCCGGCTTCATCCAAGCCGACGTATTCACCAATAAATTCCGCAAGCCGGAAGGCAAGATGACCGTGGCTGGAATGGTGAAGGTCAAAGAGTCCGCCAGGGTGCTCTGCAAAAAATGCAATGGAACAGGCCAGGTCAGCGCGGCATGCAGCGACTGCCGCGGACGCGGAAAAGCGGTAAGCAAAGAACTGACCGATCAGCAGGGTGTTCCGGTTCTGGCCAACTGCAAGCGTTGTGGCGGGAGAGGGTACGAGCGGATCCCTTCAACAGAGGCATACGCGGCCATCTTCCTGATCACTGATGCGATTAGCCTGGATACCTGGAAGAAATCGGTTAAGCCATTTTACGACCTGCTGATTACGAAATTCGATATCGAAGAAGCCTGGGCCGAAGCGCAACTGAAACAGATAACGCGATAGCACTCCCGGAAATAGCTTACGTTTCAAGCGTGAGCTATTTACTTTTCCCGAATCTGTGTTAATTTCTTTCTAACGATGGGCTTTGTATGTCCAGAGTTAAAAATTCTGAACCTCGCTACGGCGGGGTTTTTTATTATTAAGTAACTTGTAAGTTAAATGTATCTTTTAAGATGCAAGCAACGTAGAGTGCCCGGGTGGTGAATCCCCCTTAGCGGTGGGGCGACTAGGCAAAACGAGTCGGGTTTGTAAAACGCGGTTCTGTGGTCTAGCGCAGAGTCACCGGGAGGCACCCGGCACCACGACCTCCGTATCATCTCTTCCCAGGGCTGTCGATTGGCGGCCTTTTTGTTTTACATGATTCTGGTCTTCATAGTATCGCCGGTCTTTTTCGTTCATACCGAATAAATAAACAGATAAAGTTAGCTTTATCGCAGGAAAGCGATTAGGCTGCGCCTGTGGTGAATCCCCCTAAGCGGTGGGGCGACTAGACTGGGAGGTGAATGACGCGATTCTGTGGTCTAGCATAGAGTCACCGGGAGGCACCCGGCACTACAGTTCCATTACCACAGTTTTTAAGGCTGCCGATTGGCAGCCTTTTTGTTTTACCTGACCCTAACCAGCACAGCACTGCTGGTCTTTTTGTTCATACTGAATAAATATACAGATATAAATAGCTTTATGGCAGGAAGAAGACTAGGCTGTGCCTGTGATGAATCCCCCTATGCGGCGGGGCGACTAGACTGGCAGGTGAGTAGAACGCGGTTCTGTGGTCTGGCGCAGAGTCACCGGGAGGCACCCGGCATCACACCCACTCATGCACTTCTTTGTCCGGCCCTGATGTAAGTTATGTGGCGCACAGCAAGCCTGGATTCCGGTTTACATATCAGATAATGTCATCTTGATGAGTTCTGTCAGAGCTTGCAGAGGACAATGATTATGGAGGAAGGATTTTACTGGATACAGCACCAAGGGAAGGTCCAGGTTGCCTACTACACCCACGGAGAAACCGAAGACCTTGAAACGGGTAAGACCGTAACCGGTATCTGGCACCTGACGCAGGGGGATCCCATTTGTGATAATGGTGAAGCAGAAGTTCTGGAAGGTCCTCTTACACCATCATGAGATCGTTAGTCGTTTCGGAATTTGATGAAGGTAGTCGTTATTCGAATGCGTTCCCTGTAATTACAATTTAGGCGAATTTGGAATAACGCTCCTATTAACTGGCATCATCGCACTCCTGTAACCAGACTTAGTTTTCTGCTTACGACTGAAAGGAGCGAAATATGCCAATTAACCATGCTGAATGCATCGAGGCCTGCTACAAATGCGCGGCTGCCTGTGATTATTGTGCTGCTTCATGTCTGAAAGAAGAACAAGTGGATATGATGCGTGAGTGCATAAGACTCGATATGCAGTGCGCGAATATTTGTCGGCTCGCAGCGCAATTTATGACCTTTGATAGTGAATTTGCCAAATCGCTATGCCGTGTCTGCGCAGAAGTCTGTCAGAAATGCGGTGAAGAATGTGGGAAGCACGAAGCAGAACATTGTCAGAAATGCTCTGAAGCTTGCCTTCGTTGCGCAGAAGCGTGCCGCTCGATGGCTTAATGGAACTTGCTTCCAGTTTTCTGTTTGAGCATCGACACTTTAGAATTCTGACAAACTTTTGCTATTGTTAAGAGTCAGGTGAATCCCCCTGTGCGGCGGGGCAATCCAGTTAACTGCTAAGTGCAGATATGCTTGCGGCTCGTATAACTGGTAACGAGTCACCGGGAGGCACCCGGCACCTGTCTTAGTATCAATACCTGGGTTTAGTATTGCCTGCTTGCAAAAGCAGGCTTTTTTTATATGCGCTTCGTTAGTAGTGCTATTATTTAATCGTAACCAAGTCATAACCATTAACCGGAGCTCCTGACCGGTCAGTAATGCTGCTCGACACAGTTGCAATACGGATGGTGGCTGGGGAACATACCTACCTACTTAGATTTAAACTCAGTTAGGCCCGCTGAAAATGCGGGCCTTTTTTTATCTCAGGCTCCCGGAACTCCCATCACTCGTCTTGTCGTTAATTCGTCCGGAGAGCCTGATCCCAACTACACACAGCACCCCGGAATTATCGGAGGTGAGAGATGTTTCGAATGGACAAAATAACCACCGGCGCAGCTTATGGCGCCTCTGCGGGGAGCGTGTTGAACGGCATTCTTAACGCATACAGCCCTGAGCAGTGGAACGCCATTGGCGTACTGGTGGGCATAGTAGTTGCTGTTCTTACGTACCTGACAAATTTGTACTTCAAAATCCGCGAAGAAAACCGTCGCAACAGGAGCCG
Organism: Leclercia sp. LSNIH1; assembly: GCF_002902985.1. Lineage (NCBI taxonomy): Bacteria > Pseudomonadati > Pseudomonadota > Gammaproteobacteria > Enterobacterales > Enterobacteriaceae > Leclercia > Leclercia sp. LSNIH1. Next base: position 3,177,705 of record NZ_CP026167.1, read on the forward strand.
GCATGAACCCGACATTGAGGAATAAGCTGATGGCCGCGATTGCTGGCGGTTCGGGAGCCATCACGATTGCAGCGGTTATGCTGGGCAATGCTGGCGGACTGGAAGGGCGAAGGTATTACGCATACCAGGATGTGGTTGGCATATGGACCGTATGCGACGGACACACTGGAGCTGACGTTCGGCGCGGTTACCGCTATACCAACCGGGAATGCGATGCCCTATTGCAGTCAGACCTGCGCAAGGTGGCAGCGGCCATCGATCCGTTGATTAAGGTTCGTATCCCTGAGACCACCAGAGCGGCGCTTTACTCGTTCACCTATAACGTGGGCGCTGGCGCGTTTGGCAAATCAACGCTGCTGAAAAAGCTGAACTCCGGTGATGTAGCTGGTGCCTGCAAAGAGCTGCAGCGCTGGACGTACGCTGGCGGGCAACAGTGGAAAGGCTTGATCACCCGACGCGAGATAGAGCGCTCAGTCTGCGAGTGGCAGCAAAAGCCGCAGCTGTTTGACGGTGGCGCCGGGCCGCTTAACCCGGGTACTCCACCATCAGCCCCGGGAGTGTTCTGATGAAACTCCACTATCTCATTGCGATCGCAATATTCATTCTCTGCCTGTTCGGCGGGGCATGCTGGTCAGCCTGGCATTACAGCGATAAGGCCAGCCGGGAAAAGGCGCGGGCGGATAGCGCAGAACAACAGGCCGAATCGGCAAACATCGTCACCGCCAACGTGATTCAGGCCGTGAACATCATCAACGCTATTTCAGAGGCCAATCAGGATGCCAAGAACCAGATCGCACTGGAGTCACAGAGAGCCCAGGCAGATATCAAAGTGGCTGTTGCGAATGATGATTGCGCTCGTCAGCCTGTGCCTGCTGCAGCTGCTAACCGGCTGCGGCAATTCGCGGACAGTCTACGTACCGGCTCCGGTAGTGCCGCTTCCGGCAAGCCTGACAGCTGAGACGCAACAGCCAGCCATTCCCGAACCGCTGACCTACGGGGCCAGCCTGGATTTGAATGTGAGCCTTCTGTCGGCGCTGGGCCAGTGCAACATCGATAAGGCCAGTATCAGGAAGGTTGAAGCATTGCGTGCCTCGCAATATTAGTTCTAAGCTCATTCTGGAGAGCTTATAGTCAGGAAATAAGTTATTGAGTAGCTAGATCTAAATCATAGATGTTAGTGAAAAAGATTGGTATTGTTCAAATATCACTCTCCACAAATGGATATTCACATGCTGTCATTAATATTTGGTGCTGGTGCAAGTTACGGCTCAGAAGCTAAAGGTGTTCCTACCCCTCCTCAAGGTGATTACTTATTCGGTGAACTTGAAAAGCTAAATGGGGCTTATTCAAGGCTGCCCGAAGAAATAAAGCATGAATTTCGTGAGAAGGGTTTTGAGCAAGGCATGCTTGTTGTACCAAACGACAGTTCGATAATTAATCCTTTGCAAAAAGAGTTAGCTTTATATTTATCTGCGTTTAAACCAAGCGAAAAGAATGTTTACGTCAAGTTGTTTAGGATGTTAGGTGGTTTAGTTAATGAAATTCATCTGATGACATTAAATTATGATTTGTTGATAGAGCAATCACTTGCAATTTCTGGAGCCAAATATGTGCGTTATGGAGTACATGAGGGAGAAGTTTCTTTATTGAAGGTTCATGGTTCCTCTAACTTTGTTCCAGACGTGGGTGAGAATTTTTTAGGGGGGATGACAGCAGTTAATTGCGGTTCTTTCATTAGAACAGATCGCATGGATTTTCTAAATAATCACAATGATATCCAGCACTGGTGTGATAGTCCTAAGTCCGCCTTTTTAAGTCCGATGATGTGCATGTACAACAAAGAAAAAAGAGCGGTGATAAATAAAGAGATGCTTGAGACTTTAAAAAGCGATTTTAATAAGGCAGTAACTGAGTCCGAAACGGTTGTTATTGTAGGTGTTAAATACGTTCAACATGATCATCATATTTGGGATGCGATTTTAGATTCAAAGGCGGATGTTATTGTTGTTGATCCAAAACCTGATGAAGAATTGATTGGTGAGCTTAATCGGAAGCAAATAAATACAACTATAATTAGGAAGCCTTTTGATGATTGCGTGATGAGATTAGCAGGGTTGATTCGTAGCAAGTTAAGAACGAAAAGTGTCTTATAAGTGCCGTTAAGCACATTGATGTTTGGTGCTATTGATAATCCACGTTTGGGTAAGTCTGAACTAACTTTATTGGTATGTTAATTATGTCATTGTAAAAGCCACTTCCGAGTGGCTTTTTTAATGATTTTAATCCTGAGAGCAAAATTATGGCAAAACCGGACTGGGGCGTGCTTCAGCAACGGTTCCTGTCCGACCATGCCGTAACCGGCGTATCACCGAAGGAGTGGTGTGAAGCGCAGGGACTGAATTATGCAACCGCACGCCGACATATCAAAAAGCCTAATGCGCAAACTGCGCAAAAAACTGCGCAGAAGAAAGTGCGCACTGCGCAAAAGGAAAAGTGCGCAGATGAGCTGGTAGATGATGATGGCTTGACGGCCCAGCAAAGACTTTTCGTCGCAGAATACCTGAAGGATCGCAATGCTACACAGGCAGCTATCCGGGCGGGATACAGTACAAAGACCGCAGATCAAATAGGTCATCAGCTACTTAAGAAAACTTCAGTTGCGCAGGCCATAGAGCGCCAGCAGAAAGCGTCTATTGAGCGCACGCTTGGTAGTGCCGATGAAGTTCTCTCCCAGATGTGGCAACTCGCCACCTTCGACGCAAACCAGCTTTCACAGTATCGTCGCGGTGCCTGCCGATATTGCTGGGGCTTCGGTCATCAATATCAGTGGCGCGATATGGTGGAGTTTGAAGAGAAGAGGCTGGAAGCAACAGAACGCGATAAGCGTGAGCCAGTCGATGTGGGTGGCTATGGCTACGACCACAACCGGGAACCTAACCCTGATTGCCCACGCTGTAATGGCGATGGAATAGGGCAGCCATACTTCGCGGATACCCGGAAACTTTCTCCTGATGCTGCCCTGGCTTATTCCGGCGTAAAGCTGGGTAAGAATGGTGTTGAGATAACAGCTATAAGCCGCGAGCGCATGTATGAAGCCATGATCAAGCGGCTTGGCCTGGCCGATAGCGAGTTTGCGCAGCGTCTGCAGCAGATTGAAATCGAACGTCGGCAACTGGAGGTGGAAAAGCTCCGTAAAGAGCTGGCAGCCGATCCAGATGATGATGTCCCGGCACCAGTTGCAATCAACATTAACGTGGTAGACGCGAGGGTTCGTGATGATAGCGCCGACGCTTAATGTTCCCCAGGCGCGCTTCCTCGCTATGTCGCATAAGTTTAAGGCCTATGTTGCCGGGTTCGGTTCCGGTAAGACGTGGGTTGGCTGCGGCGGCATCTGCAAGGGGATGTGGGAGTTTCCCAAAATCAACCAGGGCTATTTCGCACCGACCTATCCGCAGATCCGCGACATCTTCTACCCGACAGTGGAAGAGGTGGCGTTCGACTGGGGGCTAAAGGTCCAGATTAACGAGAGCAACAAAGAGGTCCATTTCTATGCCGGGCGGCAGTACCGGGGAACCACTATCTGCCGCTCGATGGAGAAACCGGCCACGATCGTCGGGTTTAAAATCGGCAACGCGCTGGTGGATGAGCTGGACGTAATGCCTGCGCTCAAAGCGCAACAGGCCTGGCGGAAGATCATCGCCCGCATGCGTTACAATGTCACCGGCCTGCGTAACGGCATTGACGTCACCACCACGCCGGAGGGGTATAAGTTCGTTTACCAGCAGTTCGTTAAGGCAGTGCGCGATAAGCCTGAGCTGGCAACCTTGTATGGCCTGGTGCAGGCCTCCACGTTCGATAACGAAGCGAACCTGCCGGATGACTATATCCCGTCCTTGCTGGCGAGTTATCCGCCGGAGCTGATTAAGGCCTACCTGCGCGGGCATTTTACTAACCTGACCAGTGGTACCATTTACCACCAGTTCGATCGTACGCTGAATAACTGCACCGACGAAGAGCAGCCGGGCGAGCCGCTGTTTATCGGCATGGACTTCAACGTCGGTAAGATGGCCGCCATCGTTCATGTGAAACGTGAAGGGTTGCCGCGAGCGGTGCGGGAGCTGGTGAAGGTCTATGACACTCCGGCGATGATCAAACGCATTCAGGAAGAGTTCTGGCGCTATGAGGGCGGCCGCTACGTTGCCAGCCGCCAGATCTACATATACCCGGACGCCTCCGGCGACAGCCGCAAATCCAACTGCGCCAGCCTGACCGATATCGCTCAGCTTAAAGAGGCGGGGTTCAGCGTCATGGTTAACGCTTCCAACCCGCCGGTGAAGGATCGTATCAACTCGATGAACGCCATGTTCTGCAATGCGCTGGGCGAACGCCGCTACCTGGTCAACGTCCAGCGCTGCCCGGTCTATACGGAAAGTCTTGAGCAGCAGGTATGGGATAAAAACGGCGAGCCGGACAAAAAGGCGGATAACGATCACCCCAACGATGGTGGCGGGTATTTCATTGTGAAGGATTACCCCATCGTTAAACCAGCATACTCAATCACCATGGATACCACCTTCTGATATGGCTAATAACGACATCACCTGGGTTCGTCCTGAACACCGGGCGGCCAGTGCTGCCTGGAAGAAAATCAGGGACTTCTGCAAAGGGGCGGAGGCGGTAAAAGATCCGGGCAACAACTATCTGCCTTTGCTCGACCCCACAGACAAGAGCTTACGCAACCGCAAGCGCAACGAAGACTACCTGCAGCGGGCGGTCTTCTATGCGATTACTGGTAATACCAAGATTGGCCTCCTCGGGCTGGCCTTCAGAAAGGATCCGACCTTTTCCGCGCCGGAGAAACTGAGCTATCTCCTGAAGAACGCCGACGGCGCTGGCACCAGCATTTACCAGCAGTCGCAGCTGGTGACCGAGAACGTGCTGGAGGTGGCCCGTGACGGGCTTTATGTCGATTACGCTGAGGGCAGTGGCCAGGCCATCATCCTGCGTTATCTGGCCGAGAACATCATCAACTGGCGCACGAAGCGTATCAACGGACGCGATCAACTGGTGCTGGTGGTGCTGCGGGAATGCGTGGAGAAGGAAGATGGTTATGCGTTCAAGGATGAGGTCCAGTATCGCGAGCTGGCGCTCAAAGAGGGGCGTTTCGTCTGTCGTGTGTGGCGTCGCAGCGGGGATGCCGGTTCCGGCGCGTTCGCTGTTACCAGCGAATACCAGCCAAAGCCCAAAGGCAAAGACAGCTGGGACGAAATTCCGTTCACCTTCGTCGGCGCGCAGAACAACGATCCTTCTATCGATGACTCTCCGCTGGCTGCGCTGGTGGAGATAAACCATGGACACTTCCGGAACAGCGCCGATTACGAAGACAGCGTGTGGTTCTCCGGCCAGGTTCAGCCGTACATGACGGGGCTGGATGAAGGATGGCGCGATCACCTGGAGAAGAAGGGGGTCAAAATCGGCTCCCGCTCGCCACTGCTTCTGCCCCGTGAGGGCAGCTTTGGTTATGCCCAGGCTCAGCCCAACATGCTGGCGAAAGAAGCGATGGACAGCAAGCGCGACTACATGGTGCAGCTGGGTGCGCGGCTCATTGAGCAGAACGCAGCGGTGAAGACTGCGACCCAGTCCAGCAGCGAGCAGACATCATCCACATCCGTGCTGGGTATCTGCGTGTCCAACGTATCAGAGGCCTACTCACTGGCCATCGGCTGGTGCGCGAAATATCTGGGCGTCGGCGAGCAGCAGGCGGCCTATGCGATCAACCAGGAGTTCATTGCTAAGGTCGCCGAGTCCGGCATGGTTACCGCTATTGTGAACGCCTGGCAGTCCGGTGCAATCCGCGACACTGATATGGTTCGTGCGCTGCAGAAGCTTGACCTCATCAATCCGGCAGACAGCCCCGACGATATTATTGACGAGCTGCACAACCCCAATCCCACCCTGATCGGCGGTAACAATGGCAACAGTAAATGAAAGGTTACGTGACGAAGCCATAGCCCACACCGTCTGGATCAGCCGCTACAGCACTGGCTTGGCAAACCGCATGGTGAAGCTGCTGAATGACAGTGACGCCGAACTCACCGCGCGCCTGCTGGTGGCGATGGACAGTCTGCCCACCAGTCAGTTTACCGTGGCCCGTCTCGAAAGTTTGCTTGGCAGCGTACGTGAGCTTAACCAGCAGGCCATCGCGGGCATGCAGACCAGCCTGGCGGATGAGCTTCTGCAACTGGCCGGGCACGAAGCGGGCTATCAGCTGAGCCTTTTTGATACGCTGCTGCCGCAGCGGGTGAAAGAGCGGTACCCGCTGCAGGGTATCACGCCTGTGCAGCTATACGCGGCAGCCATGGCCCAGCCCTTTCAGGGACGGTTGCTGAGCGAGTGGGCCGATAATCTGGAAGCCGACCGCATGGCGCGCGTTGTCAATTCAGTGCGCCGTGGCTACCTACTGGGTGATACCACGGAGACGATCGCCCGGCAGGTGCGCGGGATCGCCAGCAAAGGCTATAAGGACGGGGCGCTGCAGCTCAGCCGGACCAATGCCGCCAGTATTACCAAAACGGCTGTGATTCACCTGGCAGCCACGGCGCGGACTAATTTTGCAGAAGCCAACGGCGATGTCCTGAAAGGTAAACAGTGGCTCTCCACGCTGGACAACAAAACCACGCCGACGTGCATCATCCGTGATCGCCTGCGTTACACCCTGGACAACAAACCTGTCGGTCACAAGGTTCCGTATCTGCAGGGGCCGGGGAAAATCCATTTCTGCTGCCGTTCTACGGAAACACTGATTACCAAATCATGGCGTGAGCTCGGGATCGACAGCGAAGAGCTGGATGAAGGCACCCGCGCCAGCATGGACGGGCAGGTGCCGGCGGATACCACCTATTTTGACTGGCTGGCCCGGCAGTCGCCGCAGCGACAGGATGAGATCCTCGGGCCGGAGCGGGCCGCGCTTTACCGCGCTGGCGAGGTAAAGTTCGGGGAGATGTTCACGGACAAAGGCGAATGGATAAGCCTGGCCCGACTGAAAGCGCTCAGTTGATCCCAAAACCTTTTCACACATGGCTGCCTCCGGGCGGCCTTTTTTATTGGGCTAGGCCCATAACATCCCAAGGGGAAACCATGTTAATCCGAAATATGCTCCTGAAATACTACGCACCTGAAGACGATGGCCAGGGCAGCGGGGGTGGCGGTACCGAAATCACCCCAGAAATTCAGAAGCTGATTGATGATCAGGTCGCAGCTCAGGTGACCGGCCTGAAAACCAAAAACTCTGAGCTGCTGGGTACGATCAAGCAGCAGAAAGACAACCTGTCCCGCTATGAAGGCATCGACCCTGATGCCGTGCGCGGCATCCTGCAGCGTTTTTCCGACGACGAAGAGGCAAAGCTGATCGCCGCCGGGAAAATTGACGAGGTGCTGGATAAGCGCACCGAGCGCCTGCGCGCTGATGTCGATAAGCAGATCAAAGCGGCCAATGAACGCGCGGAAAAGGCCGAAGCCTTCTCCGGCAAGTTCCGGGATCGTGTACTGGGTGATGCCATCCGGGCGGCAGCGTCAAAAGCTGGCGCACTGGCGGAAGCATCCGATGACCTGATCCTGCGTGCCAGAGGCACATTCCAGCTCAACGACGAAGGCGAGGCCGTAGCAGTTGATGCGAATGGCGACGTTCTGTTCGGTAAGGACGGCAAAACCCCACTAAGCCCGCTTGAATGGGCGGAGTCGCTCAAGGAGACGGCACCGCACCTGTTCCCGCGTGCAGAAGGTACCGGTGCGGGTGGACACAAGCCAGGCGGTGGTGGCAGCCAGAAACGTTCAGAAATGAGCGCCAGCGAAAAGGCGGACTATATCCGCAAGCATGGCCAGCAGGCCTTCCTCAAACTCCCGAAATAAGAGACTTACTCAATGGCTACAACTGTTAATAACGATCTGGTCATCTATGACGATTTGGCACAGACCGCTTTCCTCGAGCGCCGCCAGGATAATCTGGAAGTGTTTAACACATCTTCCAATGGTGCGATCCTGCTGGATAACGAGCTGATTGAAGGCGACTTCCGCAAGCGCGCTTTCTACAAGGTAGGTGGCTCCATCGAGTCGCGTGATGTGAACTCCGTCGGCAAAGTGAACGGCAAAAAAATCGGTGCAGGCGAAGCGGTATCTGTTAAGGCGCCGTGGAAATACGGTCCGTACGAAACCACTGAAGAGGCATTCAAACGCCGTGGCCGCACGGTGGATGAGTTCTCCGAGGTGATCGGCGTTGATGTGGCTGATGCCACCCTGGAAGGCTACGTGAAATATGGCCTGAAGGCGCTAACGGCTGCAATCGGAGCTAATGCCGATATGGTTGTTACCGCCGATATCGAGACCGACGGAAAGAAAACCCTTACGCGCGGGCTGCGCAAATACGGCGACAAATTTAACCGCGTGGTGCTGTTCGTCATGCACTCCGCTACCTACTTCGACATCGTGGACGAGGCGATCGCCAGCAAGATTTACGAAGAAGCGGGCGTGGTGGTGTACGGCGGCCAGCCGGGCACCCTGGGTAAGCCGGTGCTGGTGACCGATACCATGGATGCCGCCGCCATTCTGGGGCTGGTGGCCGGTGCGGTGACCGTGACCGAATCGCAGGCGCCGGGCTTCCGCTCCTACGACATCAATGATCAGGAAAACCTCGCGGTTGGCTACCGTGCGGAGGGTACGGTGAATGTTGAACTGCTGGGCTACAGCTGGGATACGGCCAAAGGTGAGAACCCGGATCTGACCGCCATCGGCACGGCCGGTAACTGGAAGAAGCATTTCACCAGCAACAAGTCCACTGCAGGCGTGCTGATCAAGCTGGGAACCGCCCCGGGGGAGTAACACTGTCAGCGGATAAAACTTCCGCAACTGCTGACAGTACCGATGCGGTTACCCTTTCCCTGAAATATACGCGTAACGGCGCGGGCGTGTCCGGAGCGGCTGTCGCCTGGTCGTCTACTGGCGGCACGCTGAGCACTGCGGGATCGCAGACCGGCTCTGCCGGTGGCGCCACGGTGAAACTCACCTCTGATACTGCCGGAACGTTCACCGTAACGGGTACGGTCGAAGGTGTGGCACAAACCAGTGAAGAAATCACTTTCACTGCCGCTGCCGGAGAGTAACTGACGGGGCGAAAGCCCCGTTTCTTTGGGTGCAACGATGATCATTACCGATACCACTTCACCAGCCATGAACAGCTACGCGGGCGAGGCGGATTTGAGAGCCTTTGCAGAACTGCGCGACATTACGCTGCCGGAAAAGATCGCGCCGTTGCTCATCAGAGCGATGGATTACCTTGAAGGGCTGGACTGGTCTGGCTGGCGGATCAAACCGAATCAGGCGCTGGCGTGGCCGCGCGCCGGGATCATCCTTGACGGGTACGAGCTGCCTGCCGGTGAGGTACCGCGTCAGGTTGTTACCGCGCAGTGCATGCTGGCGGTCGAGGCGATGGATGGCGATCTGCTGGGCAGCGCGCGTGAGGCTGCGGTGAAGTCCGAGCGCGTGGAGGGTGCCGTAACCACGACCTATGCCGTCGCTGATGGTGAGGTGTTCAGACCTTCTTACCCGGCGGTGATGGCCCTGCTCGGCGATCTGGCGGGTGGTCGTGGCTATGCAGTAAATACTTTTGCGGAGCGTGCATAACATGCCTGTTAACTACACCCGCATGAGAACCACCAGCACGCGCCTGCTCACTGAAAACGGCGCGGCGTACCCGGTAAAGCGCAAGGGTGTCATGACGGTCACCGGCGGCGTTGAACATCGCGAGCCGGATAAGAGCTTCACTGCTATCGGCGTGCGGACTGAGTATAAACCCGGCGAAATTGACGGCACGGTCATCATAAACGGCGACACGCGCATTGTGTTTACTGCTGATACCGAGCTGCGCACCGGTGACATGGTGGATGTGGACGGCAAATGGTACCGCATTGAAAAGCCCAACCCGGTTAAGCCTGGCAAATTGCTGCTGTGCTACCGGGCCCAGCTGAGGGCATAGCATGTCAGATAACCAGGCGTTTATGGTGTCCATTAATGCGTTCGTTAGCCAGGCAAAGGAGCGACAGGAGGAAGTGGTGCGCGTGGTCGGCATCAAAATCCTGGCGCGGCTGGTGCAGATGTCGCCTGTCGGCAATCCAGAGCTGTGGGCAGTCAACCAGACGGCGGCGGCCTATAACGCGGCGGTCTCCGAGAACAACAGCCAACTGCGGCAGAATCCGGGCAACCTGACTAAAGCAGGGCGGCTGCGGCCGGGTCGTAAGGTTAACGACAGCATGGACCTAAAGGCACCGCCGGGCTATACGGGCGGGCGTTTTCGCGGCAACTGGCAGGTGTCGTTTGACCAGCGGGCAACGGGCGAGACAGGGCGCATCGATAAGGCTGGCCACGAGACGATCGCCGCAGGTAACCTGGTGCTGGAGCAGTTCAAAGTCGGTACCACAGCGGTCTATTTCTGCAACAACGTCCCGTACGCCTACCCGCTGGAGATGGGGCATTCGAGTCAGGCGCCTGGCGGCATGGTGCGAATCACCGCCGCCGAGTTCCAGCGGTACTTCAGCGAGGCAGTCAGCGAGGTTAAAAATGATACCGGACATCACAACGGCGCTTGAGGCGATGCTGGGTCTGTGGTCTGACGGCGAGGGCGTGCCGGTAGCGTGGGATAACATTCAGTTCGACCCGCCAGGCGACGGACTGTATCTGATCTCCCACGATCTGCCTGCGCAGCCGTACAGCATCGATATGGCTGGTGGCTGCCGGGTCTACCCCGGCGTGTATCAGGTCACTGTCGTCGCGCCAGCGGGTGGCGGCAAATCACAGGTCAGAGCGCTGGCCCGCCGCGTCGCCGGGCTGTTCCCGGAGAATAAGGAAATTCCCGGCGACGGCTTTACCGCCTGGGTGACATCACCGCCCGCCATCTACCCCGGCATACCGGACGGCGTGTCCTACTCCATCCCCGTCAGCATCAACTACCGGGCTGATATCTCAGCCTGATCATCCCCTCCGGCTCTGCCGGTTTTATATTTCTACACGGAGAATCCCTATGGGCTTCGCATTACCCAATGGTGCCACGGTATTCGTCGGCTCGAAACTCGCCACGCCTGTGGCGGTAACGGGCGTGAGCAATGCCGCAGGCGCCGTCTTTACCGTTGCAAACGGCCACGGCCTCGCTGTTGGCGATGTGGTGCTGGTTTCCAGCGGCTGGGCACTGATTGACAGCCTGGTGGCGCGTGTCACCGCGCAGACGACCACCAGCGTGACGATCGGGGTGATTAACAGCACCGATACCAACTTCTTCCCGGCTGGCTCGGGTGCTGGTTCACTCAGCAAAGTATCCGAGTGGACTGAAATCCCGCAGATCACCGAGGTTGCACAGTCCGGCGGCGATCAGCAGTACACGCAGATCCAGTTCCTTGCCGATGACCGTCAGCGCAACCTGGCGACCTACAAGGCGGCCAAGTCGCAGACCTTCACCATGGCGCACGACTCCACGCTGCCGATTTACAGCGTGCTGTCAGCTGCCGATCGTTCCGGCGATACACTGCCGCTGCGCATGTACGTACCAAAGGCAAAAGAGATGCGATACTGGTCCGGAAAAGCTTCTTTTGATCCACAGCCGACCACTGCCGTAAACAACGTCGAAACGGTACAGCCTGCATTTGCTATCCAGTCCCGCGATATCACCTTCTACAAAGACGCCGCTCCGCAGGCGGCTGTCTGATTCACCCTTTAACAGGCCCGTCAGCGGGCCTTTCTTTCTGCCGAGGAACACATGGCCACTAAATTCCAGCTTCAGCCCAAACCCACGTTTAAAGCCAACGTCACGATCCCGCGCGCCGGTGATGATGACGGCATGCTTACGTTTACTTTCCGCCACAAGCCGCTTAAGGAGCTGGCCGCACTGGAGACGCTGGAAGGTAAGACCGCCATCGATTTTCTGGTGGAGATCACCGAAGGCTGGGCACTGCCTGACGCGTTCAGCCAGGAAAATCTTGAAGTGCTGCTGGACAACTATCCGGGCGCAATGAAAGCGATCGTCGGCACCTATTACCGCGAACTGACGGGTAACCGCGAAAAAAACTAATAGCGGTTGCCTCGGCATTTTATACGCCTGAACCCTCCACCGAAGACCTGGCCGCGTTCGGCCTGAGTGCTGATGACTACACCGAAGAAGAGCAGACCGTTGAGGTATGGCCGGACGTCTGGCCCGCGTTCGCTGTCTTCCAGTCAATGGGCACCCAGTGGCGCACGGGCATGGGCGGCATCACCGGGCTGGATTACAACGTGCTGCCCTGGCTGATGAAGCTTAATGGTGTGGAGGATGAGGCAACCGCGTTAACGGATATCCGCGTAATGGAAAGCGCGGCGCTGAAGATTGTCCATCAGGGGGCTTAATGTCTGATATTGCAACGATTTCGCTCCGGGTGAATACCGCCGAGCTGGAGCGCGGCAACAAGGCGCTGGACGATTTCCAACAGACGGCTGGCGGCGCCGCAAATAAGGCCGATGATCTGAACTCGGTATTTCGCGCGGGTGCATCCGATCAGAAAAAGAATACCCAGAGCCTGAAAGAGCAGCAGCAGGAGCTGCAGAATCTGCTGAATAAAATCAGTCCGGTGAACAGGGCGCTGGATGAGCTGGACAACCTGCAGGAAAGCCTGAGCAGGTTCCGTAAGAGCGGACTGGTGCCTGATGAGGATTACTCCCGCTACAACAGCGTCCTGGAAACTACCCGGGAGAAACTCGGCAGGGTCATGGAGGCCGAGACTGCTGAAGGGCAGGAACGGTTAAAGCAGGCGCAGGAGACGCAGCGCGCCACCGCCGCGCAGGAAAACTTCCTCAGATCCATTACTGACCAGGCGGCGACTTTCCGCGCCAGTAAGGCGGACATGGCCGAGTACCGGGCAGCGCAAATGGGGATCGCCGAGGAGGCCGCCCCGGTTATCGCAAGGCTGCGTGAGCAGGAGCTTGCCGTACAGCAGGAGGCTACTCAGCGCCAGATTGCCGCCAGCCAGTCCCGGATGGTTAAGCAGGCCATTGCTGAAATGGAAGCGGCGGAAAGGGCTGAAGCGGCGGAGCTCAGGCGCAACCAAAGTATTCGTGATTCGTTCATCTCTTCGCTTCAGGAGCAGGCCAACGCAATAGGTAAAACGCGCACTGAAATACTGGAAATGAAAGCCGCGCAGCTGGGTGTGTCGCAGCAGGCGGCTCCGTTCATTGCAAAACTGAGCGAGCAGGAAAGAGTTTTCAAAAGTGGGACGCTCACCGCCGGGCAATACCATCAGGCCCTGAGAATGCTACCTGCGCAGTTCACTGACATTGCCACTTCTATCGCTGGTGGCATGCCTTTGTGGATGGTGCTGATCCAGCAGGGCGGGCAGATTAGCGATTCGTTCGGCGGCATCGGTGGGCTGTTCCAGTTTATCAAGGAAGAACTCCTGGGGATAAAAAGCGCTTCTGATGATTCGTCCGAGTCGCTTTCAGAGAACGCCAATGCGCTGGCAGAAAATGCGGAACATGGCAGGGGGCTTCTCTCGTTTCTTACTCCCGCCAGAGTTGCTATCGGCGGGCTGGTCGGTGTCGCTTCGCTGCTGGCGATAGCATGGTACAAAGGCTCGCAGGAGGCGACCGAGTTCAATAAGCAACTCATTTTAACCGGAGATTATGCAGGCAAAACAACAGGCCAGCTAAGGCTCCTGTCGAAGCAGATCGCTGATGATGCAGGCGTTACGCCTGGTGAAGCAGCCAGTACACTCGCAAAAGTAGTCGGCACCGGGCAGTTTGATGGCAGAAAGCTTGAGATCGTCGCCAGAACAGCTGCAGCAATGGAAGATGCAGTAGGGCAGTCAGTTGATGAAACAATAAAAAGCTTCCAGAAGCTTTATGACTCACCCACAAAGGCCTCAGAAGAGCTGAATAAGCAGCTGCATTATCTTACTGCATCGCAGTTCGATTACCTGTCCGCGCTTGAGCGCAGAGGGGACCAGGAAGAGGCTGGTGAATATGCTGCCGAGCTGTACAGCAAAGCGGAGCAGCAGCGTAGCCAGCAGGTGCTGGATAACCTCGGGCTGATTGATCGGGTTGTCCGCAGCGTATCCGATACATGGAAGGGGTACTGGGATGCTGCTTTAGGAATTGGGCGTAAAGAAACCACTGCCGACCAGCTGGAAGTGGTGCAAAAGCGCATCAAGGAACTTACAGACGGCTCCCGGCCAGGCGTTTTTGGTCTGGGCAACATAGGTGATGGCGGGGCGTCCAGTAAAGAGCTGGCCGCCCTGCGCCAGCAGGAAAAAGAACTGCAATTTGTTATCAAGTCTCAGGAGGGATATAACCAGGCAAGGGCTGAGCTTAATAAGATTAACAGTGACGGCATTGAGGCTCAGGGCATTGTTAATAAATATCTTGATGCGGGAACGACCGCTGCCGAAAAGCGCGCCCTTGCGGAGAAGGCTCTTGAAAAGGCTATTCAGGAGAGAAACAAAGCCGTTAAAGCTACTCAGTTCCTGCCTGAAAATCAGCGGGTAAAGCCATTCAGTGAAGCAGAGTTAGCTAAGGCGCGAGCTGGTATTGAGAAGTTATATCAGGATCCCAAAACGCCAAGAGCCAAAGGGGTAACAGTCGCCGCTGGCGATCGTGCCGAAGATGCTGCTCAGGCCGAACTGCTGGCCCTGCAGGCGCAGCTGAAAACGCTTCAGGATCACCGCTCGGTTAATGACACTATCAGCCAGCAGCGTAAAGATCTCTATACCACACAGTCAAAGTTCGCCGTGCTTGAAGAAGCGGCACGTACGCGGCAGCTGTCGAAGCAGGAACAATCCCTGCTGGCCAGCAAAGACCAGGTACTGGCGCTGGCGCGCCAGAAGGCGCTGCTGGGTGACCAGATCACCGCCCAGGAGCAGCTGAACAAGCGCATGGACACGGCCAGCAAATATGTCACGCAGATGGCAGAGAAGCGGGCCGGACTTGAATCAGGCGCAACGATGAGCGACAGGCTGGCAGGCCGCCAGACGGCGCTCTCTCAGCTGCGCAGTGGCTGGATTAATACTGGCGGCAGCCTTGAGGATGAGGGCTACCAGAAGGAGCTTAAAGCTGCTAACGACTACTACGAAGCGGAGGATAAGCTTCGCGGTGACTGGCGGGCTGGCTTTAAGAAAGGGTGGTCCGAATACCTGGACTCAGCTACGAACGTCTATGCCTCCATGCAAAGCGTGGCGCAGTCAACCCTGGGCGGTATCTCCGATATGATGACGAACCTCGTGACCACTGGCACAGCCAGCTTCAAAAGCTTTGCTGCATCGATGATGAAGATGATAGCTGATGTCATCAACCGGTTGCTGGTGGCCTATGCCGTACAATCCGCGCTGGGGTGGGTTACTGGCAGCGTCAGCAGTAGCGGTGGGAGCACGCCATCAGGTGCCTACACCAGTGCGGCTAATTCAGGCGTAAGCCTTTATGATTCTGGTGGCTATACCGGACCAGGAGGCAAATATGAGCCTGCAGGCATCGTACATAAGGATGAATTTGTTTTCACCAAAGAGGCCACAGCTGCAATTGGCGTGGGCAACCTTTATGCCATGATGCACAACGCCCGGGGCTATGCCAGCGGTGGTTTGGTCGGTCGGGCACCCATGTTCGGCCTGGGCAATAACGCAGGCACGGGTAATACGGCACCAGTGATCCAAACAACCGTACACGTCGATGCCAACGGCAATGCTTCAGCGCAATCAGAAGGCTCTGGCGATACCATGGGCCGGGCGCTGGCGGCGGAGATGCAGAATGCAGCCACCCAGATAGTGCAGAAGCACCTGAAGAACGGCGGATTGATTTACAACTTTGTTAAAGGCCGGTAGCCCACTCAGGTGGGCTTTTTTTATGGAGTAAACATGGCAGTCGAAACCTATAAATGGCCTGTACAACTGGGCAGCGGGGCTATTGAGTACGATCAGGCGATCCGCTCCGCCCAGTTTGGCGACGGTTATGAGCAGGTCGCTGATAACGGCATTAACTCTACAGCCATACAGGTCCCGATGAAATATGTCGGCAAGGATACTGAGGTTAACGAGATCCGCGCCTTCCTGCTGGCCCACACGGTCAAGGCATTCATTATCACCCCGCCGGGAGAGGAGAAGGGCCTTTATCGCGTCGTGGCTAACTCAGTGCGTAAGAATCTCATCAGCAGCAACGTTGCGGAGCTGACGTTCACTATCAGGCGTGCATATGGAGTTTTCGCATAATGGCTCTGGTCGATCAGGCAGCAAAACTGGCACCCGGTGGCAGGGTGCGATTAATCAAGGTGGATGCGTCAGAATTCAGTGGCGGGATCCACCGCTTCCATTACAGTCCGTTACCGCATACACCTGAAGAAATTGACGCGACGAACGGAGACGAAGATAAGCTCGGGCCAAAGCCCATTATCTGGGACGGAGAGGTCTATGAGTTCTGGCCCTTCCAGATGTCAGGCCTTGAACTTTCAACAGACCAGGCGGCAGAGCCTGATCTCAGCGTGTCGAACCTGGACGGACACATCACGGCGCTGTGCCTTCAGTTCAAAGATATGGTGAATGCGAAGGTGAGCATCATCGACACCTACGCCGTCTATCTGGACGCGGTGAACTTTCCGGGCGGTGTAAACCCGACCGCTGATCCGACGATGTTCACGCTGCAGACGTTCTGGCTGGATACCAAAACCGCGGAAGACGAAGAAGTCGTTTCGTGGTCTCTCAGTAGTCCAGCCGACCTGCAAAATCTGGTCATTCCCACACGGCAAATCACCTCTCTGTGCGAATGGGCCCTGCGCGGGCAGTACCGCAGCGGCGACGGTTGCACCTACAACGGCACGGCGTATTTTGATGCGAAAGGTAATGCGGTCGCTGACCCGGCGCTGGATGTATGCGGCGGCTGCCTGAGTGACTGCCGTAAGCGGTTTGGTGCCGGACTGGCAGAGCCTAACGCAGCAAACCTCGATTTTGGCGGCTTCCCGGCAACCGTTCTCTTCTCCCGATAACCGGACATACCAATGAACAAAACCATTATGGCGGCGATCCGCGCACATGCGCTGGAGGAATCTCCGCGCGAGTGCTGCGGCTTCGTCATCCAGTCGGGGCGGCGTCAGCGTTACATCCCTGTAACGAACAGCCACGAAAACCCTACAGAGCATTTCCGCATTGATGGCGAGCACTGGGCGAATGCTGAGGATGCCGGGACCATTATCCGCATCATTCACTCCCATCTAGGCGACGGCGCCCGGCCTATCCCGTCAGACCTCGATCGCCAGCAGTGCAATAACTCCGGCGTGGTCTGGGGGATCTACGCGCCGGACTGCGATGAGTATGCAGAGGTATCACCGGACGCCATCCCGCTGATTGGCCGCCCGTTCATTCTGGGTTCGCACGACTGCTGGGGTCTGGTCATGGACTGGCACGCCACGCAGGGTGTGATGCTTAACGATTTCCGGGTAGATTATCCTTGGTGGGAAAGCCAGTACCCGGACAACCTGTATTTTGAGAACTGGGAGCAGGAAGGGTTTGTCGAATGTGACCCGGCGCCCGGCTGCATGGTTATCATGCAGGTTGAGTCTGCCAAGTGGAATCACGCGGGGATCATCACCGAAGAAGGCGAGCTGCTGCACCATCTGTACGGCCAGCCATCCTGCATTACTCCGTATGCCCGGGGCTACTTCAAAGACCGGACCATGATTTGCGTTCGCCATAAAGACCTGCCGCAGGAGATACAGCCATGGCGCGTTTAACCACTATTCGACTGTATGGGGCATTGGGGGCACGGTTTGGCCGCGTTCACCGGCTGGCGGTCCAGACTTCAGCAGAGGCCGTAAAGGCACTGTGTATCAACCTAGACGGGCTGGAAAGCTATCTCCTGAACGCCAAAAAGAACGGCATGACGTTCGCGGTGTTTCGTGGCAAACGCAACATCGGCGAACAGGATTTCAAGGAATTGGGTGGTGACAGTGATATCCGCATCGCGCCTGTGATGGAAGGGGCGAAAAAGGCGGGTATGTTCCAGACGATCCTGGGGGCAGTAATGGTGGTTGCTGGGGTTGTTACTGGGGTGCTTACCGGCTGGACAGGGATCGGTGCGACGTTTGCTGCCGGATTGATAATGTCCGGTGGTTCAATGATGGCTGGCGGCATCTACCAGATGCTCTCGCCGCAGCCCAAAGGCCTTCAGGGACGCGATGACCCCGATAACAAACCCAGCTATGCGTTTGGCGGTGCCGTGAATACCCTGGCGATGGGCAACCCGGTCGCGCTGCTATATGGCGAGCGTGAGATCGGCGGTGCAATTATTAGTGCCGGTATCGTAGCAGAAGATATTTGATGATATCGAATGATCACACTTCCGGTTAGTCCTTCCTAAAGACACTGGTTATGATGGATTCATCTGTTCTTAAGAGGGAAAAAAAGTGAATAAATGGTCTTCTATTATCTGTGCAACTTTATTGGTGGGCTGTGCAAACAAACCTTATGAGCCAACTCCAACTATTTACAGTCAAAAATACGTCGCGCAATCGGAAAATAAAACAAAGATTAGGGTGTATCGTGTTCAGCAGTTAACTGGTGCGGGATTGGGTGAAAGTTGCCCTTTGGTATTGAAAGTTGACAATATCGAGGTCGCGGGGTTGCAGCAGAACCAATACATCGACCTTTACCTCAACAATGGTGAACATGACTTGTCTGTCCGTTTTTCATGCGCTTTTACGCAGTGGCGTAAAACGCTAACCGTGATTGCGGATGGGCAATATCAAGAAATACAAACTGAGCAGGGTGCAGCAGGCCAATATAGAATGTGGCGTGTGAAATAACCCAGGCCTCATCAGTTAGCTTAATACCCGCTTCGGCGGGTTTTTTATGGATGCAATATGGCAACGATTACTGGTGCAAAGGGTGGCAGCCAGAAGCAGCACACGCCTGTCGAACAGCCTGATTCAGCTCAGTCAATGGCGCGCTGCCGCATGCTGCTGGCACTTGGCGAAGGTGAGTTTGCTGGCGGGCTGGATGCGACCCGGATTTTCCTCGACGGCACGCCGCTGGGTAACCCAGACGGCTCAATGAACTTTGAGAATGTCTCCTGGGATTTTCGCCCCGGCACGCAGACGCAGACGCCGATCCCCGGCTTTCCTGCTGTGGAGAACGAGACTAGTATTGGCGTATCGCTGACGAAGGCTACCTCCTGGACACGCGCTATCAGCAATACCCAGATTGATGCTGTGCTGGTGCGCATCGGGATCACCGGCCTGCAGCAGCAGGAGAACGACGGTGATATCGTCGGCACAACCGTCGCATATCACATCGACGTTGCGGTTGATGGCGGGGCATACCAGACAGTGCTCACCAAAACGGTAACGGAAAAGCTCAGTTCACTGTACGAACTGACGCACCGCATCAATCTGCCCAAAGCCACCACTGGCTGGCAGATCCGTGTGGTCCGCGATACTGCCGACAGCGCCAGCCAGATGCTGCAGAACAAAACGCAGGTGCAGGCCATCACTGAGGTGATCGACGCCCGCCTGCGCTATCCGCATACCGCGCTGCTGTATGTGTCATTCAACGCCAAAGCATTCAGCAACATCCCGAAGATATCCTGCAAGCCGAAAGGCCGGGTAATCCGCATCCCTCAGAACTACGATCCTGTTGCGCGGACGTACAGTGGCGCATGGGACGGCACATTCAAATGGGGCTGGACCAACAATCCGGCGTGGATCTGGTTTGATGTCCTGACAGAGCCGCGCTTTGGTCTGGGCCGCCGGGTAACGGTGGATATGCTCGATAAATGGGAGCTCTACCGCATTGCCCAGCGCTGTGACCAGCAGGTACCGGACGGGAAGGGCGGTACCGGCACAGAACCGCGATTTATGTTTGACGTCTATATCCAGTCGCAGGCCGACGCCTGGCAGGTTATCAAGGACATCGCTGCTGGCTTCAACGGCATGACGTTCTGGGGCAACAACATGTTCAATGTTGTCTCTGATATGCCGGCAGACACGTCGAAACTGCAGATCCTCACCCGCGCATCCGTGGTGGGCAAGCCAACGTATTCCAGCGGCAGCGAAAAGACGCGATTCTCGAGTGCGCTGATTAACTTCAGCGACCCGGATAACCATTATCAGGACCGCACCACCGCAGTAATGTTTCCTGAGTTGGTGAAGCAGTTCAAATTCAAGCAGACGCAACTCACGGCCATCGGCTGCACGCGCGAGAGTGAGGCGCAACGCCGTGGAGGGTGGGCAGTTTATTCCAACTCGCTGGACCGCATCATTACGCTGCAGACCGGGCTGGATGGCTTCGCCTTTGTGCCAGGCACCGTCTTCGCTTTTGCTGATGAGCGCGTCTCAGGCAGGGTATATGGCGGGCGCCTCACGGACTATAACGCCGGGCTTAAAGCGGTAACAACCGATCGCGGTACCAGTGCCGTCGCGGGTGACACACTGATGATCCGCACCCAAGGTGGCATTGTAGAAAGCCGGATTATTCAGGCGGTCAACGGTACGCAGCTGATCGTGGCCACGCCGTTCACAGCGGCGCCAGCGCCAAACGCTATATTCGTTATCGATGCTGGGCAGTTGCGCCTGCAGTACTTCCGCGTCACGAACCTGACGTTTAACGATGAGGAAAACACCTATACCATTACCGGCGCGGAATACAACGCATCGAAATATGATGCCGTCGACCACAATGCGCGCCTCGATATCCCGCCGATCAGCCTCATCCCCACGGGAGTTGTCTCACAGCCCGGCAATATCGTGGTAACGAGTTATGAATCGGTGCGCCAGGGGCAGCGCATCGCGACGCTGACGGCGTCCTGGGACGTCCCACTGGATAAAGCCGGGAAGCCGCAGGCCGATGTGATCGCCTATCAGGTTCAGTGGCGCCGCGGGAGCAGCGAATGGGTGAACGTTCCGCAAACCGGCCTACGGAATATCGAAGTGCCGGGGATCTTCGAAGGTGATTACCTGGTGCGGGTCAGGGCAATTAATGCCGGTGGCGCATCAAGCCTGTGGGCAACGTCAGCGCTGACCCACCTTAAGGGCCGGATCGGTGATGTGCCCAAGCCAGTTAATTTCCGCACTACACCATTGCTCTGGGGGGGTACAGCTGGACTGGGATTTCCCTGCGGGCACTGGCGATACGCTACAAACCGAGATTCAGTATTCCACGGTATCAACCGGCGCGAACCCGATGCTGCTGGCTGGCGTCCCGTATCCCCAGCAAATTTACCAGCAACTTGGGCTAAAGGCCGGGGTAGGGTTCTGGTACCGGGCGCGGCTGGTGGATCGCACCGGCAATAAGTCAGCCTGGACTGCCTTCATTCAGGGCAGCAGCAGCTCGGATGCCGCGGATTACCTGTTGGATATCGATAACCAGATCAAACAGACCGACGCCTACAAAGACTTGGTTTCGGATATAACTGATCTGGGTGAAGATATCCAGTCAGCGCGCGACGACATCAGCACAGTCACAACAGAGTCGGCGGCGACCAAAGCGGGCCTGGCGAAGGAGATCACGGACCGTAAAAAAGCCATCACCGACGAGGCAGCGGCCCGGGGCCAGGCGTTGCTGACCGAGAAGAACGAGCGCGTCGCGGATATCAGCAACGTCAACCAGACGATTCAGACCACCACTGAATCGCTGGCGCAGCAGATTGCGCAGGTGTCTGCTGGTACTGGCTCCCAGTTCGACCCGGCCAAAATCTGGTACTTCGATTCGACTGTAGAGGGCTGGTCCGGCAACGGCACGCCGACCATTGTTAACGGCTGGTTGCGCCCTGCCAACCACGCATCGGACCCGTACGTTGCTTCTCCTGCAACGCTGGGCATAACAGCAGCTGCGTATCGCTTCCTGAAGCTGCGCATCAGGAAAGTGGGAGCGCCTGCATGGGCGGGTGAAATTCGCTGGCGCAATACGGCCAGTTTCAACGAAACCAACCGCTTCGTGGTGGCCGAACCGGCGTATAACGCCGACGGCGTTGCCACGCTGGAATGCGACGATATCCCCTGGCTGGCCGAGACGACGATTAACCAGATTCGGCTGGACCTTTCCAGTAAACAGGACGCGACAAACTACTTCCTGATTGACTGGGTGGCGATCGGGCGGCCAACGCCGGGCGCCGGGATGGCCGCCCTGCAGCAGGAAACGACAGCCCGTGTTACCGGCGACCAGGCGGAAGCCACGGCGCGCGAGACGCTGGCGACGCAGATCCGGGGCGGTTATACCGGTGACGACCCGTCAAAACTGGCCTCGGGTCTGCTGTACACTGAACGCCAGGCGCGCATCACGGCGCAGGAAGCGGAGGTGACAGAGCGGAAGAAGCTGGAATCGACCGTTAACGCTAACCAGGCTTCCGTTACTCAGGAGCTGGCGACGCTGACAACTGCGCAGGAGGCTCAGGCCACCACGCTTTCGGGCCTGCAGGTTACTGTCGGCAAAAACACCGCAGATATCACCACAGTCACCAAAGCCGTCGCTGATAACAACAAGGCGCAAACCACCGCGCTGGCTGCGGTTAAGGCCACGACCGAACAGAACACTTCGGACATCAGCACGGAAACCACGGCCCGCACGAATGCTGACAGCGCGCTCGGCCGCCGCATCGATACGCTGAAAGTGGATGTGGACGGCAACACGGCCAGCCGGGACGCCGGTATTGTCGGTAACGTCACCAATGCGCTCGCCAGCTTCACCGCGTTCTCTGAACAGCGCGTGACGTATGCTGTTGGCGAAAAGAAAACGATGGCTGAAATCATCGAAACCCGGAAGACCGCCGCGGATGCCACGAGTGCCGTGGCGGAGCAGGTCACCACGCTTAAGGCGACGGTTGAGCAAAACGGTAAGACCAACGCCGCCGCCATTACGCGCATTGATGAAGCGGTCGCGGATCTGGAAAGCGCCACCGCGACCAGCATTGAGCAGGTGACGGCTGCGATCGACGATACCAATGCCAGCGTGCAGACGACCAGCGAAGCTGTTGCTGACATTACCGGCAAGCTGGGTGCCCAGTGGGGCGTTAAGGTTCAGGTGGAAGCGAACGGGGTTAAACGTATCGCGGGTATTCAGCTGGGCATTGATGCAACCGGGTCCTCAAACTTCCTGATTTCTGCCGATACGTTTGCGGTTTATAACCCGACGACAAAAGGACAGGAACTGGTATTTGCGGCTACCGGCGGGCAGATATTTTTACAGTCTGTATTTATCAAGGATGGCTCGCTGGATAATACCAAAATCGGCAATTACATCCAGTCCAGTACGTGGGACGGGACCGGAAATATCGGCTGGCATATCAATAAATCCGGTTACGCGGTGTTCAATAATGTGACCGTGCGCGGGACCGTCTATGCCACCAACGGAGAATTCAGAGGCACTATTTATGCTACGGATGGAGACTTCAAAGGCACAGTTTACGCGAACAAAATCGTAGGCGATGTCGTTAATATGTTCTCCTTCCCTGGTGGCAGATTCAGGGGAGATCCAGGCCAACAAAGAGATTTTTATCGACAGGTTACCTGGGCGGGGGGTGTCCCGTATGACGTCACTATCGCTGTTCCGACATTTGTCGTCTGGAATGAAAGTGAAGCTTATAATGGCTCTCTGGAAGCATATATCAATATAAACGGGAGAGATATTACAGTAGTGTCTCTTGGCTTAAAGCTATCGTATAACGACCCCAATAGTGTCAGTCGTCAGGTTAACAGTTATGTGCCCGTTACAGGTAGTCTGGATATTCCCGCAAACTCAGGCCCTGTGACTATACGTATTGGCCTTAGAGGGATTACCAGTGGGAGTACTCATATGGATATGCAGCCATCAATGGCGTTAATTACCAAAAGAAATTCCCCTAACTTCTCCGGTTATTCAGGTAATTAATTCCGGTCAGGTGGATGCTGGCGATTTGGCTTACACGGGCTGTAAATAAAAATCCGATATAAGTATTTCGGCTGCGCACACGTTGTTTCTTCTGAATTTAATAATCACACCCTTATAACCCAGCTCCGGCTGGGTTTTTCATTTTAAGGACATCACGAATGGTCACACTTGATGACGATTTAGCGAACGCCGTCACGGAAGGGTTTCGCCTGGCGCAAAGCAGTATTATCAACCAGGACCTGATTTTATCGGGCACCGGTGACGTCACCGTTACTCTGGCAAATGGTTCGAAAAAAACGGGCCCCAGCTGGTCGAAGCTGATCACCGCCGCGAACGCGGCAGGGACCAGCGCTGCGGCGGCGGAAGCGTCAGCGAAGAATGCAAAAACATCAGAAACGAATGCGAACTCATCAAAGAACGCAGCGGCAACATCAGAGAAGAATGCGAAAACGTCAGAGACAAACGCCGGGGCCTCTGAAACCAACGCGGCAAAATCTGCGTCAAACGCCAGGACGTCAGAAAACAACGCAGGGGCCAGCGCCAGTAGTGCCGCAGCATCGCTGGCCGCTGCGCAGCAGCTGACGTCTGTACCCTATGAGGCAGCGCCGTTCCCTGACGTATGGGCACCGCTCAATGATGACCTGCGGCTGCTGGCCGGTTT
Source organism: Leclercia sp. LSNIH1 (assembly GCF_002902985.1). Taxonomy (NCBI): domain Bacteria; kingdom Pseudomonadati; phylum Pseudomonadota; class Gammaproteobacteria; order Enterobacterales; family Enterobacteriaceae; genus Leclercia; species Leclercia sp. LSNIH1. The sequence goes on from NZ_CP026167.1 coordinate 3,202,266, forward strand.
CGCGCCTTATGACCGGCTGACGATTTCCGGCCAAGTGCTGGAACTGCCGACAAAGTCACTAACGTTTAGTCGGGCAACTACAGCGACTTATATTGATAAATCCGGGGTGCTTAGAATAGCAGCAATTAACGAGCCGCGTTTTGAGAAGGAGGGTTTATTAATTGAAGGGCAGAGCACTAATTTAGCGGTTTATTCATCACCGACTCAGGATTATTCCAGTTACTTTCGTAGTGGCGCAAACAATACACGAACGTTTAAACCCGAGGGTGGCGTTCTGCTTACCACATTAACGGATACAGGTACCTGGTGGGAGCAGAATATAAATGTGGCTAATTATGACCCAACAAAGCCAGCGTCCGTATCCTGTTATTTAGAATTTCCCGCAGCCGCCAAGGTTAGAGTAATGCTAATGCGCTACTCCAGCGAGGGCGATATTGCGGCAGCATCCATCACAGCAGCGCCTGGTGTTAATAAAGTTTCAGTGCCTGTTCTGGGTGGGGCTGTAAACCAACGCCTGGGCTTGCGAATTACGGTTGATGCCGGAACACCCGTTAGCAGTGTGATTTTCATTGACCGTATGCAAATTGAGGGATCCGCTCAGGCGACATCTTACATTCCTACAAATGGATCAGCTGTAACCCGAGCAGCTGACGATTGCACCCTGCAACGCTCAGGTAATGATAACTACTTTGGGCCTGTTACTTTTGCAATGGAAGTCCACTGCAACGGGAAAACGGTATCGGGTGCGGATGCTAACAGCCGTAGGGGGATTTTCAGCTATTACCCATCGTCCACCGAGTGGGTTTTCGCCTCGCTTAACTCTACCCAAGGCGCCGCAGGAAGGCCCATGTTTTGTTATGCAAGCCCCGCGCTGGTGGGGGGAGCAACTGAAATAGACGATGGGGCGATCCATAATATGGCGTTCGTCTCTGACACCGTAAATAAAAAGATATTCACAGACGGCGCGGTTATCACATCGGACACCATAACCAGACCGACGCCAGGGAATGTTGGCGCATCTAACTCCACGATTTATATCGGAAGGGGTGCAGGGTCGGCTGCCCCAGGTGTTCGAATGCTTAACGGGCACATTCGCAACTTCCGTATCTGGCATCGCCTGTTAACCCCTAACCAAATTAATGGACTCCGCTAATGAAAGACTTATATCTGCGCTTTGCTGACGCCGATGAAATGCGCACGCAATTAACCGCGGCGGGGTTTGTGGATGATGAGGAGCAGGGCGGGTTATATCACCCGGATATCAGCCTGGATGTAATCGGCGTTATCACTGTCCCTGCTGAAGTTATCAATCCCGGTGAAGAAAACGAAATCATTAAGTACACCACCGAACCCGGCTATCACGTCAATTTGCGGGTCATGAATGACTCGCTCAGTTTATCCGGGCTGAACGACTTTATGGTTACACCGAAAACACCGGCTCGCGTCTGGGCATAAGGAAATTACATGGCAAACCGAATTGACAGCATTGAACTGACGCAGGCCAATGGTACATGGATATCATTAATCAACAGCGCATCAGTGCCAGGTAATAGCACGTCTACTTTAGGTGGTCAGATACGCTCTCAATTTAATATCGCAGGAGCCGAGGCCGCTTCTGCTTTGTTTGAAGCATTGTATTTTAAGGACGCTGCCGGGGCTATTACCCGTCGGGGCCGTATCACTGTCAAAGGGGGAACCCCTCCGGCTGACGCCGATGTCGTAGAGATTGGGCAAAATGGGCAGATATTCTGTAACGGCGCAGTATTTAAGGGACAGACCGGAATATCACCCTCATTGCAACTGTTCGGGAATACTAACGCGGGCGTTTTCGTGAACAGTTATCCCTACAATAAAGCGGGTGAGCCCTATACGCGCAGGATTATGAGAATAGGTGCTTCAAGTTCCGCCAGTCAGGACATCGCGTCTATATCCGTGGCTGGCGGGTATACCTGTCGGGCCGGGACAGGTGGGGTTGATAATCATGATAACGCCTTCAATTTCAACTGGTTGAATAGCACGCTAATAGCCTACATTGACTCATCAAACGTAGGTACTATCCAGATGCAAAGTACCTGTGATGCCGAACTTAAAAAGAACAAAGTATACGTTACTGACAAAATGGCTGCGCTGACGGAGGTTTTGCAGTGGAAGCCGGCTACCTTTAAGTACAAAGCGCGTGGCATCCTGCCGGAGAGTGAAACTAAACTCAGCTTCATTGCAAACGACCTGGCTGAGACTTCACCAGAAACTGTCAAGGGTGAGGGCATCTCTCCTGGAGAGGATATTCATGACAATGCGGTATTTGCAAAAAGTTACATTCTGGATAAAGACGCCATGATCGCTAAGCTGACATTAGCGCTACAGGCGACAAACCAGAAGTTAGACAAGCTGCAGGCTGAGGTTCAGGCGCTGAAAGCGTAACGGCACCAGGATGTTCATCAGTAATTATCATCAGCAGCATTTCGATGTCTTTGAAGAAAAAAAAGCCCGCACGGGAGCGGGCACAACTCCCTTAGCTTTGTTATTAATCCTGCGTTCATGACGCAGGTAGTTAACATATCGGCGGCATTAGCCATTACTTTAGGTAGGAAGCATTAGCGCTTCGTTTAAAATCATCTAAATTTAATGAAGGTGAATCCCCCTATGCGGCGGGGCAATCCAGTTCTGTAGGTGTAAATATGCTTGCGGCTCGTATAGCTGGTAACGAGTCACCGGGAGGCACCCGGCACCTGTATCAGAGTAAGCTGTTTGTTTGTGCTGATTTCATTTGCCTGCTTAATCGGCAGGCCTTTTTTACGACGTTGATAAGGAGTTTCGGATGGCAAATGTTGCGTTTTTAGCCGGTTTGTTTGTGCTTATCGTGTCGGGGCTTATCGGTCTTTCAAGGGCGTTATTAAACATCTGGTGCGGTCCGGAGCATCATTAAAACCATTCAGAATGACGCCTGAACCGGCTCCAAATATCTGTATTGTCCGGGGCTTTTGGTATCGGGCCAGAAGCATAATAAAGGCAGTGAAGTGATGTTCATTTGAGCACATTGAAAGGGTTTTGAGGCTGGTTCAGCCAACAGTCTGAGGGCAAACTTGTTATGAAATTCATCTGTCCTGCTTGCAAAAGTAATCGGTTCTTTTTCACCTCCTTCAATCCCGAGCAAAATCTGCCACACGGCGCGGTATGTTCCGTATGCGGAACCCGGCTTACTAAGCGCTCCATCCTTCCAACTCCGCGCAGAAGGCGATGGCCTAAACAGGTGGTTTAATCATTTGTGACACGAAGCGGCTTGCGATGATCGATGCAGTCCTTAAGGGTTTACATGACTCATTCCGAAACCAGCCACATATTGGCTTCTTCGAAAACTTCTCCCAGTATGCCCGGCATCGGCTTAACCTCTGTCTCCGAAAAAGTTCTATGCACTCGCTTGGTTAATTCGGCAGTACAAGCAGATGTTCAGCAGTAATTATCAATAGGCACAGCCTCCTTGCCCTGGCCCCTTCTTAAAATTACTGTGTGAATAAACAGTAATAATAATTGAGAGGTCACCATGCCCCGCCGTTCCGACATTCACGCCGCATTTGTGGCCGCAATACAGCTAAACCCCAAGGGCTACCGGTGCTTGCGCACTGAAGACTTTATCCGACAACTGGCAAAGGTCCATTGGCATTTCAGCCGGACCGACGCTAACGAGTGGATACAACGCTACCAGCCAGATTTCACGGATAAGACAACTGACGGAACCGACAATCACTACTGGATCCTGCGCAACATGGGGATGGTTCACTGATGGGTTTCGTATCTCCAGCCACCGATTATGTCGAGCAGCGCCTGTCCCCGGCCAGCATTTGCACCACGAACGAAAGTCGCATCCTGGAAACGTCAACCGGGTTTGCGGTGATCGAACCTGTCAGCCGTCTGGTAAACAATCAGGTGCTGCTGATCCTCAGCGGCGGGCGTACGCAGTTCGCTCGGGTCATGGAAAAAGCGTTAATCACGGATGACGGCGAAGCGATCGAAGGTGATGCAGCTGAAGAGGCTGAGGTTATGAGGCGGGTGATGCACTTTATCAACAGCACTGATGCTGCGATATCTCCTGAGGCGGCATTGGCGCAGTTTTGAGACATATGTACGATAGAAAAATTCCGAAGATTGGCAATAGATCTCTTTATATTTGCATTCAAATTTTGTTTATTATGTATTTACATAACGTAAATTTATAAAATTTAATAAAAACAACTCAGGTTGCTTATTTTTAAAGATGCATTTAATATATATGTTATAAATTGCAAAGCTCATTAAGGGATTCCCCAGTGAATATTGATAAAATGAAGATCCAGCATGCCGAGATTATCCATAAAATTAGCCGCCTCAGGGAGCTTAGCCGGGCGGGTGTGACGGCTCATGCGCAAGAAATCGCTCAAACCGTTATCAGTATGAGTTCTGTGATTAAAGTACACCTTTCTGCCGAAGATCAGTTTTTATATCCTTATCTGGAAAAGGTGAACGATCAAAAGCTAAAAACAATGAGCGTAAGTTTTCAGCGCGAGATGGCTGATATTGTTGCCGAGTATGAAAAGTTTTCCCGTCGCTGGAATACGGCAAATAAGCTTATCAATTGTGACGAGGCATTTCGCCGCGACGCGAATGTAGTGTTGCGCAAGGTGCATGAACGAATGCAGCGCGAGGATCATAATTTTTATCCGCTGGTAGAGCAGCTTTAAAAAAGGGCGGCAATGGTTCATCCAATACGGGAATTTGGTTTCCCGTATCCAGAAAGGTATGAAAAGGACTTGGTAAAAGCTGGCACTACTCCGAAACTAACCACATATCGGATTCTTCAAACATTTCCTCCAGCATGCGGTTCAGCTTCTCCCGATCGCTTTTGCTGGCATCTCTGTTTAAGCCGTTCGTTTGCATCGATTTGCCCGGCTGTCGAACGCAGTTCACTAAGCTCAGAGGCAAGGCATTAATCACGGATGATGGCGTGGTGTGCTGTTATATTGGGGCATGGATGGGGCATGGATGGGGCATAAAAGTACCGCAGGTGATATGCAAAAGAACAAATGGATGCATTTCACGAGCGGCAAGTTACTGTTAAATACTCAGGAATTAAGGACAATCCCACAAAGACCCGTCACAGCGCTTTAAATTATGGACTTCCAGCTTTATTCGCTGGGCGCGGCCTTAGTCTTTCACGAAATCTTCTTCCCTGAACAGTCCGCGGCAATGGCGCTGATTCTGGCGATGGGTACCTATGGGGCAGGCTATATTGCCCGTATCATTGGCGCTTTTGTTTTCGGCAAAATGGGCGACCGCGTGGGGCGCAAGAAGGTGCTGTTTATCACCATCACCATGATGGGGATCTGTACCACGCTGATTGGTGCGCTGCCGACCTATGCGCAAATTGGTATTTTCGCGCCGGTGCTGCTGGTGACGCTGCGTATTATCCAGGGGCTGGGCGCAGGGGCGGAGATCTCCGGTGCGGGCACGATGCTGGCGGAATATGCGCCGAAAGGGAAACGCGGCATCATCTCTTCTCTGGTGGCGATGGGGACTAACTGCGGGACCCTGAGCGCCACGGCGATCTGGGCAGTCATGTTCTTTGCCCTCGACCGTGAACAGCTGCTGGCCTGGGGATGGCGTGTGCCTTTCCTTGCCAGCGTGGTGGTGATGATCTTTGCCATCTGGCTGCGTTTGAACCTCAAGGAAAGCCCGGTATTTGAGCAGGTTAATACCGACGAGGCGTCTGTGCAGGCTGCGGTTGAAGAAAATACCCTGGGTGGGATGCTGAAAAGCAAATCATTCTGGCTGGCGACCGGTCTGCGTTTCGGCCAGGCGGGTAACTCTGGCCTGATCCAGACGTTCCTCGCCGGGTATCTGGTCCAGACGCTCTTGTTTGATAAGGCCATCCCGACCGACGCCCTGATGATAAGCTCTATTCTCGGCTTTATTACTATCCCGCTGTTGGGCTGGTTGTCAGATAAATTTGGTCGTCGTCTGCCTTATATTTTGCTGAGCATTTCCGCCATTATTCTGGTCTACCCGATGCTGTCGATTATTGTCGACAAATCGTACACCCCTGGCGTGATCATGACCTCGATTATCGTGATCCATAACTTCGCGGTGCTGGGGCTCTTTGCTCTGGAGAACATCACCATGGCCGAGATGTTTGGTTCCCGTAACCGCTTCACCCGGATGGCGATTTCCAAAGAGGCGGGTGGTCTGATTGCAGTTGGTTTTGGTCCGGTACTGGCGGGGATCTTCTGCAACATGACCGGCTCCTGGTGGCCAATCGTGGTGATGGTGATGGTTTACTCCTTCATCAGCCTGATCTCAGCCCTGCTGATGCCTGAGGTCTGCGATCGCGAGCTGAGCGCGCTGGACGATGCTGCGGACGATAAAGCTGCTGCGCTAAAGATCAACGGTAAACACCGCGTCATCTCGTAGTTGCTGACGACTCCTCTGTTATACGCAGGGGAGTCTTTTTTAACCCTGTCAAAGCCTGCGTTAATGACTATCCCGCTGTCTCCTTCGCATCAATGGTTCATAGCATTACGTTTTTATTCAAATGCTGTCACACAACTTTTAATTGATGTCACACCAGATGGCGAAAAGTTAACGTAAATCAATATCGCTATATCAACAATCAGTATGGTTAACGGCAGAGATTTTTTTACGCCATCTACCATTCTAGTTGGGTTAGTAAGCCGGGTCATGGAGTCAAGCCGGCCCGGATTTATCGCTTAAATACATTAACGAGTACTATCATGAAAAATCCGTTATTACAGGCGCAAGCTACGCTTCCTCACTACAACCGGGATACTCTGCAAACGCGCATCGTGCATCTGGGCTTTGGCGCCTTCCACCGCGCGCATCAGGCGGTTTATACCGATATCCTCGCTGCCGAACATGGCAGTGACTGGGGCTATTGCGAGGTCAATCTGATTGGCGGCGAGCAGCAGATAGCCGATCTTAAGGCGCAGGATAATCTCTTCACCGTTGCTGAAATGTCCGCTGATGCGTGGACAGCGCGAGTGGTGGGCGTGGTCAAAAAGGCGCTGCATGCCCAGGTGGATGGTCTTGAAGCGGTGCTGTCCGCCCTCTGTGAACCGCAGGTGGCGATCGTCTCGTTAACCATTACTGAAAAAGGGTACTGTCACGCCCCGGCGACCGGGCAGCTGATGCTGGATCATCCATTGATCGCAGCCGATCTGCAGAGTCCTCATCAGCCTGTTTCGGCTGTAGGCGTGGTGGTGGAAGCGCTGGCGCGACGTAAAAACGCCGGGCTGCCCGCTTTCACCGTGATGTCCTGCGACAATATGCCGGAGAACGGCCACGTCATGCGCAATGTTACCTGCGCCTATGCCCGCGCGGTCAGCGCTGAGCTGGCGGAGTGGATCGAAGCCAACGTCACCTTCCCGTCAACCATGGTCGACCGTATCGTGCCCGCCGTGACTGCCGACACGCTGAATAAAATTGAAGAGATTACCGGTGTGCGCGATCCGGCAGGTGTGGCCTGCGAGCCGTTCCGCCAGTGGGTGATTGAAGACAACTTTGTTGCGGGTCGTCCGGCGTGGGAAAAAGCCGGGGCCGAACTGGTGGCGGATGTTATTCCGTTTGAAGAGATGAAGCTGCGCATGCTGAACGGCAGCCACTCCTTCCTGGCGTATCTGGGCTATCTGGCGGGCTATCAACACATCAACGACTGCATGGAGGATGCGAACTACAAGCGCGCCGCCCGTGCGCTGATGTTAAACGAGCAGGCGCCGACGCTGAAAGTGACCGGTGTAGACCTGGAGCGTTATGCCGATCTGCTGATCGACCGTTACAGTAACCCGGCGCTGCGCCACCGGACCTGGCAGATCGCGATGGATGGCAGCCAGAAGCTGCCGCAGCGTATGCTTGATTCAGTGCGCTGGCACCGTGTGCACCAGAAACCATTCCCGCTACTGGCGCTGGGTATTGCCGGCTGGATGCGCTATGTCGGCGGCGTGGATGAGCGCGGCGAAGCCATCGAGGTGTGCGATCCGCTGTTGCCGGTGATCCAGGCGGCGGTAAACGGCAGTGCTGAAGGGGTATCCCGCGTGAAGGCGCTGATGGGTATTGAGGCGATCTTTGGTAATGAACTGCCGCAGGATGCGACTTTTGTCGAGGCGGTAACCGGGGCGTATCAAATGTTGCTGGAGAAGGGGGCGAAAGCCGCTGTGGCCCACTATATCGCGGGCTAATTATTATGCCGAATGCCGCCGCTATGGCGGCATTCATTTTCGTTACTCTTCGCTAAACCAGTCACTATTTTCCTGACGAATTAACTGCACTGACTCGCCAATTTCCTGCAGATGCAGGGTCATCGCTTTTTCTACCGCATCGGCGTCACGCTTTTCCAGGGCATGGAAAATATCCAGATGCTGGCGCAGCAGCATCTCTGGCGGTGATACGTGATTAAGGCTCATGTAACGCACCCGGTCCATGGTCGCCTTGATGTTCTCGATGGTATCCCACGCCAGCTGACAGCCAGCAATTTGCGCCAGCTTCTGATGAAATTCGTCGTCGAGCAGGAAGAAGTCATTCAGCTGTTTACGTTCAATGGCGATACGCTGCTGATGCAGATTCTGCTCCAGCTGATAGCACTGATGATCGTCGACCAGGGTTGCCGCACGACGGACCACGGCGCACTCGATGGCCTGGCGGACAAAACAGCCGTTCTGTACCTGACTGAGGGAGATCTTGTTAACGTAACTGCCGCGCTGGGGGCGGATCTGAATCAGGCCATTTTCCGCCAGCTTGATAAAGGCTTCGCGAACCGGCTGACGGGAGACATCAAAGCGTACCGACACCTCTTTTTCTGATAAAGGGGTGCCCGGCGGGATCAGGCAATGCACAATATCGCTGCGCAAAATACGATAAATTTGCTGATTTACGGGTTGTGTCGGATTAAGTTGCGATTCAGCGGCCATTCGATGTGATTTCTCAGAGGGTTAACCCGGAAATACTACCATTCTTTTACCCGGTATCCCAGACCCGGCCCGCAAGCCGGGCGGGGAAAGATCATCCGCGATGAACGCTCAGGCCAGCAAAGCTCTGCGTCACCGGCATCATTTCAACGGTGTTGATGTTGACGTGCTTCGGCAACGTCGCCACCCACCAGACGGCTTCAGTGACATCATCCGGGGTGAGGGCGGTGGTGTTTTCGTAGGTTTTACCGGCTTTGTCATCATCGCCTTTAAAGCGAACGTTGGAGAACTCCGTTCCGCCGACCAGACCCGGCTCGATATCCGTCACGCGGATAGCGGTGCCGTGCAGATCGGTGCGCAGGTTCAGGCTGAACTGACGTACAAAGGCTTTGGTCGCGCCATAGACGTTGCCGCCCGCATAAGGCCAGCTACCGGCGGTCGAGCCGATGTTGATCACGTGACCACGGTTGCGCTCCACCATGCCAGGCAGCACGGCGCGGGTCATATAGATCAGGCCTTTGTTGTTGGTGTCGATCATCGTTTCCCAGTCTTCCACACTGGCTTTGTGCGCAGGCTCAAGACCCAGCGCCAGCCCGGCGTTGTTGACCAGTACGTCGATGTCACGCCATTGTGCCGGCAGATTGGCAATCATCTCTTCTATGGATGCACGGTTACGCACGTCAAGCTGGGCGGTCAGAATGCTGTCGCCCAGCTCCTCTTTCAGCTCCTGCAGACGCTCCTGACGGCGGCCTGTGGCAATCACTTTATGGCCGTTTGCGACGAAGCGACGCGTAATGCTTTCACCAAATCCTGCTGTCGCCCCGGTAACTAAAATAATCATGTCACTGTTCCTCAACGCTTTTTGTGTAGTACTACCATAGCATGTGATCTGACGCAGAGTAAGGTTACTTTTCGTGCCCTCAAGGCCACAGAGATTGCAGCCCATGCCGGGCTGGCCTACTCTGGTGAAATTCACCTTATTCAGGAGTCTGTTATGTCTGGCACTAATCCGTTTTTCACAAGCAGCCTGCTGCCGTACCAGGCGCCGCAGTTTGATCTGATCCGCGACGAACACTATCGTCCAGCCTTTGATGAAGCCATTCGTCAGAAGCGCAGGGAGATCGCGGCGATTGCCGGTTCCGCAGACGCCCCCGATTTTGCCAATACCGTACTGGCGCTGGAGAAAAGCGGCGAGCTGCTGAGCCGGGTAAGCAGCGTCTTCTTTGCCATGACTTCGGCGCACACCAATGATTATCTGCAGCAACTGGAAGAGGCGATCTCAACCGAACTGGCGGCGCTCTCTAACGATATCTGGCTGAATGACGCGCTCTTTGCCCGGGTGGATGCCATCTATAATGACCGCCAGGCGATGGCGCCGGATGCCGAGTCCCTGCGGCTTATTGAGGTGCTTCATCAGCGCTTTATTCTGGCCGGGGCCCGGCTGGAGGAGGCGCAAAAGCAGGAGCTTAAAACGCTCAATACCGAATCAGCCAGCCTGACCAGCCAGTTTAACCAGCGTCTGCTGGCGGCAGACAAGGCGGGTGGGCTGGTGGTGGATTATCAGCATCAACTGGATGGCCTGAGCCCGGCGGAACAGGCCGCGGCTGCCGAGGCCGCAGCGGAGAAGGGACTCAGCGATCGCTGGCTCATTCCGCTGCTGAACACCACGCAACAGCCGGCTCTGCAACAGCTACGCGATCGTCAGACCAGAGAAAACCTCTTCAAAGCGGGCTGGCTGCGCACGCAAAAAAATGATGCCAACGATACCCGCGAGGTGGTCGCACGTCTGGTGGCGCTCCGGGCGCGTCAGGCTGAACTGCTGGGCTATGGTAGCTACGCCAGCTGGAAAATTGCCGATCAGATGGCGAAAACCCCCGACGCCGCGCTGCAGTTTATGCGGGGTATCGTTCCTGCCGCGCGCGGTCGCGCCCTGCAGGAGCAGGCCGACATTCAGAAAGTGATTGATGAAGAGCAGGGCCATTTTCAGGTTCAGGCCTGGGACTGGGCCTTTTATGCCGAACGTGTGCGCCTGGCGAAGTACGCCCTGGACGAGTCGCAGGTCAAACCCTATTTTGCCCTCAATACGGTGCTGACAGACGGCGTCTTCTGGGCGGCGACGCGCCTTTTCGGCATTACATTTGCCGAGCGCAGGGATATCCCTGTCTACCACCCTGACGTGCGAGTCTGGGAGATCTTCGATCATCACGGAGAAGGGATGGCGCTCTTTTACGGTGACTTCTTCGCCCGCGACTCGAAAGGCGGCGGGGCGTGGATGGGTAACTTTATCGAGCAATCCCATGAAGCCGGGTCGCGGCCGGTAATCTACAACGTCTGCAACTATCAAAAACCGGCGGAAGGCCAGCCAGCGCTAATCTCGTGGGATGATGTGATCACCCTGTTCCACGAATTTGGCCACACCCTGCACGGTTTGTTTGCCAGCCAGCGTTACGCCACGCTCTCTGGCACTAATACGCCGCGGGATTTCGTAGAGTTCCCGTCGCAAATAAACGAACACTGGGCCAGCCACCCCGAGGTCTTTGCCCATTATGCCCGCCATTACGAAACCGGGGAGCCGATGCCCGACGCCCTGCGGGAGAAAATGGTCAGCGCCACCCAGTTTAATAAAGGCTATGACATGACCGAGCTGCTCAGCGCCGCGCTGCTGGACATGAACTGGCACGGAATAACCGCCAGCGAAGCGCCAGCAGATGTGGAGGCGTTCGAAGCCACGGCGCTGGAACGCGAACAGCTGGATCTCCCGGCCGTGCCGCCGCGCTATCGCAGCAGCTATTTCGCCCATATCTTCGGGGGCGGCTACGCGGCGGGCTACTATGCCTATCTCTGGACGCAAATGCTGGCCGATGACGGCTATCAGTGGTTCGTGGAAGAGGGTGGACTGACCCGCGAAAACGGGCAAAAATTCCGCGAGGCGATTTTATCCCGTGGGAACAGCACTGATTTAGCTGAACTTTATCGCGCGTGGCGCGGGCAGGATCCGAAGATTGAACCGATGCTGGTTAATCGCGGGTTGAGTTCGTAAGGGCTTTTTAAGGCTGAAAACAGAACCGGGCGCGATGCCCGGTTTTTTTGTCCACTTACACCCAGTCGTCGTTATGATTCGCGATAGCCCACGATATTGACCCGCTGGCGACTATTATACCCATGGTGAAACCGAAGGTCTGGAAATGGGCCAAATCATTACTCGTATCTGGAATCTGACCCAGGGCGATGATATTTGCGACAACGGTGAGGCAAAAGTAATCAGTGATCCATTACCACCAGCAATATGAGCACTAAGAGCTAATTTCCAATTAACTGTTATCTATAACATCCCGCGCCACTGGCCTCGTCGCCAATGGACGGCGGTAAGTTGGAATTATCCGCGAGGTCAGGCCAACCCCTTTAATCCCCGGCATTTAGCCGGGGCTTTTTCGCATCTGAAATCCCCATACCTGGGACTATAAGCGCATAGCGCAACGCAGCACCCGGACAACGTCTGAAGGTAAGCAATATGCTTGTGATTCCGTAGGGCGACTTTGTCCCGCGGGAATCGTACTGATTTAGCTGAACTTTATCGCCAGTGGCGGGGGCACGATCCGCAGATTGAACAGTGGTGGGGAATCGCGGGTTGAGTGCGTAAGCGCTTTTTCAGGCTGAAAACAGAACCGGGCGCAGTGCCCGGCTTTTTCACCTGAAAGATGCATCTGCCAGCTCAGTTGAACCTTCTGTTTATCCTCTCGCCTCGCTCGATATAACCATAAGCATGCCTTATATTTTAAAGGTGGCGATTTGCCGCATATGCCAACAGGAGTTCAAAATGAAATCCAATGAGCAAGGTTCAAACAGAGATCAATCTAAGCAGTCTCAAAAGAACCCGAAAGATGACCAGTCCAAACAGAAACCGGGTAAGTCTAAGTAGACTCTCATAACCAAGTTTGACGGAGGTTTTATGACCGATCGTCCAGATTACGTTGATCCTCTTCCTGATGATGAACCGCTTCCTGATGATGATATTCCTGACACACCTGATGTGAATGACCCGCTGGTCGAGGATGACCCTGATATCACCAGGAGACCGCTATAAAAATTTAATAACCGCCTTCGGGCGGTTTTTTATGTAAAGCGTGCACAGCTATGTTGTCTAAAGGTAAAAGATTAAACTGGAAAACAATGCACAACGGGAGTGGCTGGAGACGTAATGGATTTTTCCCCTTTTATGCACGCATTAGCGGCACTTATTGTCCAGTGTCTGTGCGGTCTGAAATGGAATCGGTGGGGCACGGGCGGGGCGTTGGGTTCGCTGTGGTTTGTCGCCCGGGAACAGACTCAGGCTGAATACCGCTGGATTGCCCTGTTTGGTCACGGCAAGCGCGCCAATATGCCGTGGTGGGGCGGGTTTGACTGGCAGGTCTGGAACGTCGCCAGCCTGCTCGACTGGCTGGTGCCGGTGGTTGCCTGCACCCTTCTCTGGCTTTTATCCCGCGCCTGGCAATTTAAAAGAGCAAACAGCCCGCAGCTATAGCGCAACGTTGTTTAGTCTTTATTTATCTTCCCCATGCTAGCTTATTTACGATCCGCAGCCAGGTATGGAATACCGGGTCCGTAGATAGCAAAATACAAATCTATCCATGCAAGCATTTACCGCCAGTCTCTGGCGGTTTTTTTTGCTTATCAGCCGCAACATGAATTTTTTTCAACACCAGTGAATTTTTCTCGTTTGCCGTCAGTCCGACACTGTGACATCTTTTTTAGACATTTAGCCGTCCAGAAGGCTAAAACTTCAAGAGATGAATTATCACTGTCGGCAACTACCTGGCGGCAGTTAAAGGAGAAAATCATGCAGCGACAACACGCCCCGTACCGTGCCGATGTGGTAGGCAGCTTCTTACGTCCCGACGCCATCAAGCAGGCGCGGATCCAGTTCGCCAGCGGTGAGATTAACGCGCAGCAGCTGCGTGCGGTAGAAGACGAGGCGATTCGCCACGTGGTTGAACAGCAGTGCGCCTGCGGCCTGCAGGTGGTGACCGACGGCGAGTTTCGTCGCGCCTGGTGGCACTTTGATTTCTTCGACGGCCTGCAGGGGGTGGAGCGCTACGAATCTGAGCAAGGCATTCAGTTTAACGGCGTGCAGACCAAAGCCCACGGCGTGCGCGTCACCGGCAAACTGGGCTTCGGCAGCCATCCGATGCTCGACGACTTCCGCTATCTGCAAAGCATCAGCGGTAATGCCCAGCCGAAGATGACCATCCCAAGCCCGAGCGTGCTGCATTTCCGCGGTGGGCGTAAGGTCATCGACGCTACGGTCTACCCGGATCTGGAGGTCTACTTCGACGATCTGGCGCAGACCTGGCGCGATGCTATCCACGCCTTCTACGACGCGGGTTGCCGTAATCTACAGCTGGACGACACCGTCTGGGCCTACCTCTGCTCGGACGATCAGCGCCGTCAGATCCGTGAGCGGGGCGATGACCCGGACCAGCTGGCGCGTACCTATGCCCGTGTGCTGAACAAGGCGCTGGAGGGCAAGCCGGACGATCTGACCATCGGGCTGCACGTCTGCCGCGGCAACTTCCGCTCGACCTGGATTTCAGAAGGGGGCTACGAGCCGGTGGCCGAGATTCTGTTTGGTACCGTCAACGTCGATGCTTTCTTCCTGGAATACGACAACGATCGCAGCGGCGATTTTGCCCCGTTACGCTTTATCCGTCCGGGCAAGCAGCAGGTGGTGCTGGGTCTGATCACCACCAAAAGCGGCGAGCTGGAGAACCCGGAAGGGGTGAAAGCGCGTCTGGAAGAGGCGGCGAAGTATGTCGCGAAAGATCAGATCTGCCTCAGCCCGCAGTGCGGCTTTGCCTCCACCGAAGAGGGGAACGCCCTGACCGAAGCGCAGCAGTGGGACAAGGTGCGTCTGGTCACGCAAATCGCCAGCGAAGTCTGGTAACCGCTTCTCACAGCGTTGCATTAATAAAGTGCAACGCTGTGCCATTCTGATCCGCGCCTGCTTCAAAAATCCTCTCCAGCCCACTGATTCTGCTCTCTATTCGATCTGGCATCCTTTTTGCTCTGTCTCATCCTGAATGCTTTTTCTGCGT
The DNA here is from genome assembly GCF_002902985.1 of Leclercia sp. LSNIH1. Taxonomy (NCBI): domain Bacteria; kingdom Pseudomonadati; phylum Pseudomonadota; class Gammaproteobacteria; order Enterobacterales; family Enterobacteriaceae; genus Leclercia; species Leclercia sp. LSNIH1. Next base: position 3,217,306 of record NZ_CP026167.1, read on the forward strand.
CCACGCCGTAACGGACGATTTCGCACAGCGTTTCTTTTCAGGAGTGAAAATTATGCATCGTCGTACCTTGTTAAAAGCTTTTGCTTTGTCGGCCTCTGTGGTGGCCATGGGGATGAGTTTCAGCGTGCAGGCCGCCGACACCATTAAAATTGGCATCATGCACTCCCTCTCCGGAACGATGGCGATTTCCGAAACGCCGCTTAAGGACGTGGCGCTGATGACCATCGACGAAATCAACGCCAAAGGCGGCGTGCTGGGTAAAAAACTGGAGCCGGTGGTGGTGGACCCCGCCTCCAACTGGCCGCTGTTTGCCGAGAAGGCTCGCCAGCTGTTAAGCCAGGATAAAGTGGCGGCGGTGTTTGGCTGCTGGACCTCGGTGTCGCGTAAATCGGTCCTGCCGGTATTTGAGGAGCTGAACGGTCTGCTGTTCTACCCGGTGCAGTACGAAGGGGAAGAGATGTCGCCGAACGTCTTCTACACCGGGGCAGCGCCTAACCAACAGGCTATCCCGGCGGTGGAGTACCTGATGAGCGAAGACGGCGGGGCGGCGAAGCGCTTCTTCCTGCTCGGCACCGACTACGTCTACCCGCGCACCACCAACAAAATTCTGCGCGCCTTCCTGCACTCTAAAGGGGTCCAGGATAAAGATATCGAAGAGGTCTACACCCCGTTCGGCCACAGCGATTACCAGACCATCGTCGCCAGCATCAAGAAATTCTCTGCCGCAGGCAAAACCGCGGTGGTCTCTACCATCAACGGCGACTCCAACGTACCTTTCTATAAAGAGCTGGCGAACCAGGGCGTAAAAGCTACCGAGGTACCGGTTGTCGCCTTCTCGGTGGGGGAAGAGGAGCTGCGCGGCATCGACACCAAACCGCTGGTGGGCAACCTGGCGGCGTGGAACTACTTCGAATCGGTGGATAACCCGGCCAACCAGACCTTCGTTGCGGCGTACAAAAACTGGGCCAAAACGCAGAAGCTGCCAAACGCCGATACGGTCGTGACCAACGATCCGATGGAAGCCACCTACGTAGGCATCCACATGTGGGCCCAGGCGGTAGAAAAAGCGGGCACCACCGACGTGGATAAAGTGCGTGCGGCGATGGCGGGCCAGTCCTTTAAAGCCCCGTCGGGCTTCACCCTGACCATGGATGCCACCAACCACCATCTGCATAAGCCGGTGATGATCGGTGAAATCGAAGGCAATGGCCAGTTTAACGTGGTGTGGCAGACCGAAGCGCCGATACGCGCCCAGCCGTGGAGCCCGTTCATCGCCGGAAACGACAAAAAACCCGATACGCCGATTAAAACCGCCAGCAACTGAATCCGGATCAGAGAGGTAAAGCCATGAACGTCATGCGCACGATCTTCGCTCTCGTATGGCTTGCCGGACTGCTGCCAGGGATGGCGCAGGCAACGGACGCCGATAACTTTGTTGCCGCCAGCCGCAGCCAGCAGGCCGTTCTGCTGGAGCAGTGGGCCGCCGCGCCGGATCCGGCCAGGCTGCCGCTGCTGCGGGCGTTGAAGCAAGAGAATGTCGTTGTCGACGACGACAAACACGCTTTTACCCGCCAGGCGGGCGGGTTAATCCCCCTCGGTGATGCCGCTCAGGCGCAGGGCTTACCTAAAGCGGTGCGTCTGACCAACCGCCTGAGGGTGCTGGCCGCCACCGCGCTCGCGACTCATCAGCTGACAGGTGACAGTGTCACCGAAAGGCTGGCGGCGGCGCGCCAGCTTCAGCGCGATCCCCAGCCGCAGATGCTGCCGTTTTTACAACGCCAGCTGGCAAGTGAAAAGGACGATGGGGTGCGGCAGGTGCTGAGCCTCGCCGTCGCCAGTCTGCAACTGACCAGCCCGCAACCCGCGGTGCGCAAGCAGGCGGTGACGCTGCTGGGAGAATCGAGCGACCCGGAAGTGCAGGCCCGCCTGCTGCCCTATACCCACGCCCAGACGGAGCCGGATGGTGAAGTACGCGAGGCCGCGGCGGAAAGCCTGCGCCAGATCCAGCATCGTCAGACGATAAGCGACCTGCTGGGGCAGGCGTTTATGGGGCTGTCGCTGGGTTCCATTCTGCTGCTGGCCGCGCTCGGGCTGGCGATCACCTATGGCTTGCTGGGGGTGATCAATATGGCGCACGGGGAGATGCTGATGCTCGGGGCTTACGCCACCTGGCTGGTGCAGCAGGCGATGGCGCAGTTTACCCCGCAATGGCTCACCTTTTATCCGCTGGTGGCGCTGCCGGTGGCGTTCATGCTGACGGCGACGGTAGGTATGGCCCTTGAGCGCACGGTGATCCGTCATCTGTATGGCCGTCCGCTGGAGACGCTGCTCGCCACCTGGGGTATCAGCCTGATGCTGATCCAGCTGGTGCGCATGCTCTTCGGGGCCCAGAACCTCGAAGTGGCGAACCCGGCATGGCTCTCCGGCGGCGTGCAGGTCTATGCCGGCCTGATCCTGCCGTGGAACCGACTGGTGGTGCTGGGCTTTGTACTGCTGGTGCTGTTTTTCACCTGGCTCATCCTCAACAAAACCCGTCTGGGGCTGAACGTGCGGGCGGTAACGCAGAACCGCAGCATGGCCGCCTGCTGCGGAGTGCCCACCGGGCGCGTCGATATGCTGGCTTTTGGGCTGGGCTCCGGGATTGCCGGGCTCGGCGGCGTGGCGCTGTCGCAACTGGGGAACGTCGGGCCGGAGCTGGGTCAGGGCTACATTATTGACTCCTTCCTCGTGGTGGTACTCGGCGGTGTGGGTCAACTGGCTGGCAGCGTGGCGGCCGCCTTTGGATTGGGGATTTTCAACAAGATCCTTGAGCCGCAGATGGGTGCCGTGCTCGGCAAAATCGTGATTCTGGTGGCGATCGTTCTGTTTATTCAGAAGCGCCCGCAGGGGTTATTTGCACTGAAAGGGAGGGTAATTGACTGATGAGCCAGCCACTGACCTTAACGCTGGCGCGCAAGGCGCCGCGCAGCGTACCGATACTCGGCGCCGTGATTCTGGCGGCACTGCTGGTGCTGCCGTTTCTGGCGCTGCTGCCCGCCAGCCATCCGCTGGCCGTTTCGACCTGGATGCTGACCCTGGTAGGCAAAATTCTCTGTTACGCCGTTGTCGCCGTGGCCCTTGATCTGGTGTGGGGCTACGCCGGGATGCTCTCGCTCGGCCACGGTCTCTTTTTTGCCCTCGGCGGCTACGCCATGGGAATGTACCTGATGCGTCAGGCCGCAGGCGACGGATTACCGGCGTTTATGTCGTTCCTCTCCTGGAGCGAATTGCCCTGGTACTGGTGGGGCACCCAACATTTCGCCTGGGCGCTGGTGCTGATTGTGCTGGTTCCGGGCCTGCTGGCGCTGCTGTTCGGCTGGTTTGCCTTCCGCTCGAAGATTAAGGGGGTCTACTTTTCGATCATGACCCAGGCGCTGACCTTCGCCGGAATGTTGCTGTTCTTCCGCAATGAAACGGGCTTTGGCGGCAACAACGGGTTTACCGGATTTACCACGCTGCTGGGCTTTTCCGTGACCGCCACCACCACGCGTATCGGATTGTTTATTGCCACCGTGCTACTGCTGGCCGCCTCGCTGGCGGTGGGCTATGCGCTGGCGAAAAGCAAGTTTGGTCGCATTCTGACGGCGGTGCGGGATGCGGAAAACCGGCTCACCTTCTGCGGCTACGATCCCCGCGGTTTCAAACTGCTGGTCTGGACCCTGTCCGCGGTGCTGTGCGGACTGGCCGGGGCGCTCTACGTTCCGCAGGTGGGCATTATCAACCCCGGCGAGATGTCGCCTACCAACTCCATCGAAGCGGCGATCTGGGTGGCCCTCGGCGGACGCGGAACCCTGATCGGCCCGGTAATTGGCGCGGCATTGGTCAACGGCGCAAAAAGCCTCTTTACCGTGGTGATGCCGGAGTACTGGCAGCTGTTTCTGGGGCTGATCTTTATTGCCGTCACGCTGTTTTTACCGCGCGGGGTCACGGGCCTGTTACGCAAAGGAGATAAATAATGCAGCCAGCCGAAGCGTTATTTACCCGCCAGCTTCCCGGAGATCGTTACCGCGATCAAACCGACCCGGTGTTGCAGCTGGAGGGGATCAACGTCAGCTTTGACGGGTTTAAAGCGCTTACCGATCTGTCGCTTAATATTGGCGTGGGGGAGCTGCGCTGCGTGATTGGTCCCAACGGCGCCGGGAAAACCACCCTGATGGATGTTATCACCGGTAAAACGCGGCCCCAGAGCGGGCGGGCGATTTACGATCAGACAACAGATCTCACCACCCTCGACCCGATAGCCATTGCCCGCCAGGGCATCGGGCGCAAATTCCAGAAGCCAACAGTGTTTGAGGCCCTGACGGTATGGGAGAACCTTGAGCTGGCGATGAAAGGGGATAAATCGGTGTGGGCCAGCCTGCGCGCCCGGCTGAGCAGCGAGCAGGGGGACCGGATCAACGAGATGCTGAGCCTGCTGCGCCTCGGCGGGGAGCGGCATCGCCGGGCGGGGCTGCTGTCCCACGGCCAGAAGCAGTTTCTGGAGATCGGCATGCTGCTGGTGCAGGAGCCGCATCTCCTGCTGCTCGATGAGCCGGCCGCGGGGATGACCGACGCCGAAACCGAGTATACCGCCGAGCTGTTCCGCACCCTGGCGGGTAAACACTCCCTGATGGTGGTGGAGCATGACATGGGTTTTGTTGAAACCATTGCCGATCACGTGACGGTGCTCCATCAGGGCCGGGTGCTGGCGGAGGGGTCGCTGCGCGACGTGCAGGCCAACGAACAGGTGATTGAAGTCTATCTTGGACGCTAAGGAGCGCGGATGCTTAAGGTTAATGAACTCAATCAGTATTACGGCGGGAGCCATATCCTGCGCGGGGTCAGCTTTGAGGCGCTGCCCGGCGAAGTCACCTGCCTGCTCGGGCGCAACGGCGTAGGTAAAACTACGCTGCTGAAGTGTCTGATGGGGCTGATCCCGGCGCGCAACGGGGAGATCCTCTGGCAGGGAAAAAATCTCACCCAGGCAAAACCGCACCAGCGGGTGCAGGCGGGCGTCGCCTATGTGCCGCAGGGGCGGGACATTTTTCCCCGCCTGACGGTGGAGGAGAACCTGCTGCTCGGCTTATCGCGCTTTCCGGCTCGCGAGGCGAAGCAGGTGCCCGACGAGATCTGGCGGCTGTTTCCGGTATTACAGGAGATGAAGCAGCGTCGGGGCGGGGATCTTTCAGGCGGACAGCAGCAACAGCTGGCAATTGGCCGGGCGCTGGCCAGCCGTCCGCAGCTGCTGATTCTGGATGAGCCGACAGAGGGGATTCAGCCGTCAGTTATCAAGGAGATCGGCCAGGTGATCCGCCAGCTCGCCAGCCGGGGAGATATGGCGATCCTGCTGGTGGAACAGTTCTATGATTTTGCCGCCGAGCTGGCTGACAGTTATCTGCTCATGTCCCGGGGAAGCATTATCCAGCGCGGGCGCGGGGAGAATATGGAGCAGGAGGGTGTCCGCGGTCTGGTCGCAATTTAACAGGGTTGTTTTGCGCAATGTTATACTATAACATCCTCACTCACTTAAACGGAGTGAGGATATTATCTTGGCAGGACATATTGGTAAGTTTGCAATAACTCTGGGGGCGCTGCTGGTCAGCGGCCAGCTGTATGCCCATTCCCACGGACATCAGATGACCGAGGCGGAACAAAAAGCGGCTAACGGCGTGTTTGACGATAAAGATGTAAAGGATCGCCCGCTCTCAAACTGGGATGGCGTCTGGCAGTCGGTCTATCCGTTTCTGCTGAGCGGCGATCTCGACCCGGTATTCAAAAAGAAGGCGGAGAAAGACAAGAGTAAAACTTTTGATCAGGTAAAAGCCTACTACCGCACCGGTTACGCCACCGACGTAGAGAGCATCGGCATCGAAAATAATGTGATGGAATTTCATCGCGGGAAAAAGGTCGCCAGCTGCGAATATGTCTCTAGCGGCTACAAGATCCTGACCTACGCTTCCGGTAAGAAAGGGGTGCGCTACCTGTTTGAATGTAAGGACGCCAGCAGCCAGGCGCCGAAATTTGTCCAGTTCAGCGACCATATTATCGGCCCGCGCCAGTCCAGCCATTTCCATATCTTTATGGGCAACACCTCCCACGAGGCGTTATTAAAAGAGATGGACAACTGGCCAACCTACTATCCAAACGAAATGTATAAAGAGCAGGTCGTTGAGGAGATGTTGCACCATTAATTTCGGTGCGATATGTGTGCCGGGTGGCGGCTGCGCCTTACCCGGCCTACGAATATTTCGGAATTCATTAATACTTCCTTCAAGTTATGTGTGCTTATATCTCATCCTGTAATGCTAATAAAAAATTACTGATGGGAGGGGTATGTATTTCAATGATGCAATCATTACTTCTGTGCAAGCTTATAAAATCCTTGCTCTTAAGTTGGATAAGGCGGTAGCAGGCGTCAAGGATAATGTCACCTCCACTCTTAAGCAAATGGAAGGTGGTGTAACCCGTGCATCGTATTATATATCTTGCTTTTTAGAGAATTATCAGGATGTATGTGCGAAACTTAAGCATGAGGATGTAAGGTTTATCTCTGGTCTTATTCAGTTATATAAAGATCGAGATGTTATTTTTGAAATGATTAGACTGTATATAGAAATTCATTTTAAAAATAAAACAGAAGGGCGTATTCAACATATCCTTCGCAAACTTGTTAAAGCTGGTGTTTATCTATCAACAACAGGCACGACGAACCGGCTGCTCACTATTTCTGTAGCAACTGCGATCTGCCAAAGCTACAGTTTTCATGCCATAGTACACGGGCGACTAAGTCAAGCCAGATCGCTGATTCTAAAAGGAAGCGTAACAGCTACAGCAGTTTCGCTCAGCGTTTATGGTTTAGTTCATGAAGCAGCGCTTTGTGCTGATAATCTTAAGATATTTAATGCATTTTATTATCAAGCGCTCTATACGCGTAAACTTGAGATGATGTATTTCATTATCGAGCCATTAATTACCCGTAGCCCCTATCTAAACCCCATGATTATATCAGATGATGAGCTTGTTGATTTAATCGTCAGGCTAATGAGGTAAATTATGCGGTTCTTAAAAAAATGGTTGAAAGAAGAGTTTATCCTGTTTCTATGGGGATGGGGATGTTGTTTATCAATTGTTGTATTTGCTATGTTCGCTGTCTCTCACTTTCCTGATGTTACCATCGAGTTAACAGGATTATTCATTTTATTTCTTATTGGTTTTCACGTTTTTCTCTGGTTTAAATTTAAAAAGTGATAGAGAGGATATAAAATATGTCTAACCCCGCACATTTATGGCTTACGGATGACAACGGTTCACCCATAGTTGGTCCTTGTCTTATGCCTGCCCGACTTGGTTCTATTGAACTGCGGTCTGTTAGTCATCATGTTTGGTTACCCTCGGATCCAAATACGGGTAAACTAAGTGGGACCAGACTTCATACTCCTGTAAAAGTCCAGAAAGAGTTTGATAGAACGACGCCATTGCTGTTTCGGGCACTTTGCGAAGGCCGTACATTAAAAACAGCAACGCTTAAGATGTATCAAACCAACGACGCTGGTATTGAGGTAGAGTATTTCAATATTGTCATGGAAAACGTCAAAATTTGTGCCATTACGCCGAATTTGCATCCCAGTGGTATGACAAGCACGCACCTTGAAGATATTGAATTACGGTATGAAAAGATTCTGTGGAAGTAAATCGATGGAAATATTCTCTACGAAGATAGCTGGAACCATCGTGTATTCGCGTAAAATGTGAACCTTAAGCTCCAGTGTTATTCAGACTGGCCCGGCAAGCGCCGCGTCGCCGGGCGCTGCTCTCAAGCTACACGAGGTAATTCAACCCACGCCTTCATCCGCATCCCGCGCAAAATCATCATCCATGCCAGCACGATGGCGATCATCATTATCACAAACAGCGACCAGTGCGGGAGATGGGTCAAAATTAGGCCGGTGATCATCGGGTTAAACGCCGCACCCAGCCAGCCGAGGGCCTGTGCGGAGAAGTAGCTCGCTTTCATGCCCGGCGGGGCGATATTATCGATCAACATATATTCACCTGGCGCATAAACAATTTCGCCGATGGTAAAGACCGCCGCGGCAATCCCCCAGTAGACCAGATTCTCGCCGGAGAGCATAAACCCAGCCAGACCCAGGACGAAAAATAGGGTACCCAGGGTCATCAGCGGGCGAATATTACGTGCCGACAGTTTGCGACCAATGATGTATTGCAGGGAGACCACCAGCGCGGCATTCACCGGCAGCACCACGGCCACCACCTTTTGGGCAAAATCGCTGTCGTAATCGGCCGCCAGTACATACTGAGAGATACAGCTGGCGAATGAGCCGCCCACATAGGAGGCCAGCAGCCCGGAGAGGGTATACCAGAACAGCGCCCGGTCACGAAGCAGCACTGACGGCTGCCACGGCACCGGGGCGTTTTCACCGTCGGCCGCCACGCTTTTTTGCACATAGCGCTGAACTAAAACCAGCGGCAGCGCAGCGCAGAAGGCGGCAACCCAGAACGGCAGTTGCAGGCTGTACATCACCAGCAGCGTGCTCAGCGGCGGTCCAATGGTCCAGCCAATGTTCAGAAAACTGTAGTTTAGCGAGAAAACGCGCGCCTTTTCTGCCGGGCTCAGCACATCGGAAAACCAGGCTTTCAGCACCGTGGAAAAGACCGAATAGGCGCAGTTGATCAGCGAGAATGCCAGCACCACCATGACTGCATTATCTACCAGCGGGATCGCCAGGAAGCCCAACGCCACTGCTGTAATGGCGATCAGCATATAGCGGTTTTTATCGAATTTGTCGGCCAGAATGCCAAACCCTAAGCTGAAGACCACGCCAATCGTCAGGGCCACCGTCAGGGCATAACCAATATTTTCCACGCTCATGTTGAAGACGCGGGTTAAATAGATGGTCATAAACGGCAGCGTAGCGCCGCGGCCAATGGTGAGTAATAGCGATGAGGCCAGCAGCGCTGCGGTTGAACGCCTGAGAGACTGTTTCATTTTCCTGCCCGACAAATGCATGTAAATTTTTGTAATATCTATCAGGATTATCACGCCATAAGCATCTTGTATAGCACCCAATTTATCCCTAAGTGCTTTGCCTGCCTGTCAGAATTAATGATCTGTTCCTCGCCCGTTTTTTTCGTTACTTTGATAAGTGTTTACAAAAATTTAATAAACAGGGGCAGGGTATGACGCGCAAAGATGGGCTGCTGGCGTTGCTGGTCGTGGTGGTCTGGGGACTGAATTTTGTAGTGATCAAAGTCGGGCTGCACAATATGCCCCCGCTGATGCTGGCCGGTTTACGCTTTCTGCTGGTAGCCTTCCCGGCGCTCTTTTTTATCGCGCGCCCGAAAATCCCGTTTCGTCTGTTGCTGGGCTACGGTCTGACCATCAGCTTTGGTCAGTTTGCCTTTCTGTTTTGCGCCATCAACTTCGGCATGCCCGCCGGGCTGGCTTCCCTGGTGTTACAGGCTCAGGCGTTCTTCACCATTATCCTGGGGGCGCTGACGTTTGGCGAGCGGCTGCAGGGCAAGCAGCTGGCAGGTATTGTCCTGGCGGTGGTCGGGGTGCTGGTGCTTGCCGAAGCCAGCCTCAACGGGCAGCACGTCGCGCTGCTGGGCTTTTTACTGACCCTGGCGGCAGCGTTCAGCTGGGCCTGCGGCAACATTTTCAACAAAAAGATCATGCAGCTGGAGACGCGTCCGGCGGTGATGTCGCTGGTGGTGTGGAGCGCGCTCATCCCGATTGTCCCCTTTATGCTGGCCTCCTGGCTGATGGATGGCCCGACGGTCATGCTTAACAGCCTGGTCACTCTCGATGTCACCACCATTTTGTCGCTTTTCTACCTGGCCTTTGTCGCCACCATTATCGGCTATGGCATCTGGGGCTCGCTGCTCGGACGCTACGAAACCTGGCGGGTGGCGCCGCTGTCGCTGTTAGTGCCGGTGGTGGGGATCGCCAGCGCGGCGCTGCTGTTGGATGAAAAGCTCGGCGCATTGCAGCTTGCAGGGGCGGTTCTGGTGATGGCAGGGCTCTATATTAATGTCTTTGGTTTTCGTGTGCGCCGGACGGCGCGGGTGAGAAGCTAAAAAAAGCCCCGCGCGGGGCGGGGCAAAACGAATTAATTGTGCTGATTGTAGTACGGCACCCCTAATTCGTCTGATTTGTCGCTGCCTGCGCCCATATGGTTAAAATCGTGGGGCGACTGACCGTTAGCGGTCGGCAGAATCATCGTGTCACGGCTGTGTGGCTGCGGCACGGATGGCGTTTGCTCCGCAAAACTCTGGCCTGAGACCAGCACCAAAGCGGTAAAGGCGGCGGAAGCGAATAGTTTCATGATTTCCTCGATACGTCTTAGAGCCTAACCCACCAGGCTCTTAATACAGGCGATTAGCAGTTACAGTGATTGATCGGAAGCAGATACCGGGATTCCCCATGCATATTGGTAATACGGTATTTATGCGGCGGCACATCGAAGTAGTTCTTGAACGTGCGGGTCAGGGTCTGTTGCGATTCAAACCCGTAACGCTCAGCCAGATAGAGGATCGGCTCGTTACTTTCCTTCAGCTTCTGTGCGATTTCCGTTAATTTGCGGCTGCGGATGTACTGGCCTAATGAGTGGCCGGTCTCTTTTTTAAACATCCGTTGCAGGTGCCATTTTGAGTAACCTGAGCGCTCAGACACTTTTTCAAGCGAGAGCGGTGACTCCAGGTTATCTTCGATCCAGTCCAAAATGCTATGAATAGTGATGGCGTCAGTATTGCGTCTGGACATCGTCATACCTCTTTCTGTTTACGGCAGGATTTTCTTAAGCAAATGCTCAAGAGTTGCCACTTCGTCCGCCGTTAAGTTTTTTGTTAGTTCCTGGTGCAGCTCTTGTCCTACTAATTGATGACATTGTTCACACATGTCCGCGCCGTTGCTGGTCAGTTGCAACAGCACGCCACGTTTGTCATTCGGATTCGGGCGGCGTTCAATCCACCCTTTGCAGACCAGCCGATCGATCATTCGGGTCAGCGCGCCGAGGTCCACAGATAAGATTTTCTTCAGCTCAACCGGGGTAATACACACTTCGCAGCGCACAGAGCAGAGCACTTTAAACTGCGTTGCGGTGATATCCAGCGGCGACAGATAGTCATTGAGCAGGCGATCTTTCTTCTGGTTAACCATATAGATAAGGCGACCCAGCGGAATGATTTCGTTGAAGAGGTCACTGGTGCTTTTCACAATGGTTGCCCTGGCAAGTAGTTTAATCACGGCAGATATTATTGCTCAGGCAACTATAAGTCAACTGAATGCATTTGCTTATGACACGATTTGCTAAAGTGATTCAGCTCACGTTTTTGCCCGTTTTGCCGTTCTATCTATCACCAGAATAAATTGATTTCGTAACGAAAATATTACTTACGATGTGTGCGTGGCTGAAACAGGCGGTTTAACCTTATACTTGCCCGGTTATATTTGGATAAGGACAACTCAGTAAAATGGTTGATTTAATTAAAGCAATTGGGCTTGGACTGGTGGTGCTGTTGCCGCTGGCTAACCCGTTAACTACCGTTGCGCTGTTCCTGGGTCTGGCGGGGGATATGAACCGTGAGCAACGTAATCACCAGTCGCTCATGGCGTCCGTGTATGTCTTCGCGATCATGATGGTGGCGTACTACGCCGGGCAACTGGTGATGAACACTTTCGGGATCTCTATCCCCGGCCTGCGTATCGCGGGTGGGCTGATCGTTGCTTTTATCGGATTTCGAATGCTGTTCCCGGCGCAAAAAGCGACGGATACCACCGACGCGCAGGACGCGCTTGAGGAGAGGTCGGGTAAAGAGGTGCCGAATATCGCCTTTGTACCGCTGGCGATGCCAAGCACCGCAGGGCCGGGGACCATTGCGATGATCATCAGCTCCGCCTCAACGGTGCGCAGTGGCAGCGCCTTCCCGGAGTGGGTAATTATGCTTGCGCCGCCGCTGATCTTCGCCCTTATCGGCGTGATCCTGTGGGGCTGTCTGCGCAGTTCAGGCGCCATTATGCGCTGGGTGGGTAAAGACGGTATCGAAGCGATCTCCCGTCTGATGGGCTTCCTGCTGGTCTGCATGGGCGTGCAGTTTATCATTAACGGCGTGCTGGAAATTATCCAGACCTACCCCTAATCATTGAACCGGGTGGCATTCCGCCACCCGGTCGCCTCGCTAGCCGTGATGGGGCTGCTCTTCCAGCGTGACGGGCCATTTGCGGAAAATCAGTACCGACCAGATTAACGCCGCCAGCGCCGGTATCGCCCCCAGATAGCCAATTGATGCCATCGACAGATGCAGGCTTATCTGATTCCCCACCAGCGCACCTGCGCCAATCCCCAGATTGAAAATGCCGGAAAAGAGCGCCATCGCTACATCGGTGGCATCGGGCGCCAGCGCCAGCACTTTAACCTGCATCCCAAGACCAATAATCATGATCGCCACGCCCCAGACCAGGCTCAGCAGCGCCAGATGCATTTCACTCCCGGAGGCGGGGAGCAGAAGCAGCAGACAGACCAGCAGCAGGCCAATGGCGCTGCTCACAAGCGTAGAGGCGTGACGATTGCCGAGCTTACCGAACAGCAGACTGCCAATAATGCCCGCGCCACCCAACAGCAACAGCAGGAGAGTGGCGAAGCGGGCGCTGAATCCGGCAACCGACTGCACAAACGGCTCGATATAGCTGTAGGCGGTGTAGTGGGCCGTCACCACCACGACCGTCAGCAGATAGAGGCTCATCAGCGCAGGGCGACGCACCAGCAGCGGCAGGCTTTTCAGGGAGCCGGAGTGCTCGCTCGGCAGTTTCGGCAACAGTTTGATCAGACACAGCAGAGTGAACAGCGCCCCGAGGCCGATAATGAAAAAGGTGGTACGCCAGCCAAAATATTGCCCGACGATGCGGCCCAGCGGGAGCCCGAGCACCATTGCCAGCGCGGTACCGGTCGCCAGCAGGCTCAGCGCCTGGGCGCGTTTCCCGGCCGGGGCCAGGCGGATGGCCAGCGAGGCGGTAATCGACCAGAAAATGGCGTGGGCAAAGGCAATCCCGATCCGGCTTATCACCAGCACCGTAAAGTTCCAGGCCAGGAACGACAGCACATGGCTGGCGATAAACAGCACGAACAGGCCGATCAGCAACGCGCGGCGCTCAATCTGGCTGGTGAGCAGCATAAAGGGGAGCGACATCAGCGCCACCACCCAGGCGTAGATGGTGAGCATGATCCCCACCTGCGCCGTCTCCATGCCGAAGCTGCTGGCGATGTCCGAGAGCAACCCGACCGGAACGAACTCCGTGGTGTTAAAGATAAACGCGGCGACGGCGAGCGTCACCACCCGTAGCCATGCGACCCGGCGGGAAACTGTGTTGGTTGTCATAGGAATGTCAGGGATTGGTTACGTATATGAGGTGTTTTGATCTTAAAACCAACATTGGTGGAAATACAATCATTTTGTGATGCAGATCTCACTATGGTGGCAAAGTAATCGCTGGTGGAATCGGTTAATTTCCATGAATATAGGATGCAACATTAAGTTAACAGTAGGTAGAGCGATGCAGGAAATTGAGTTTTATCTCGTTGATGCGTTTAGCGATAGCGCATTTGGCGGTAATCCGGCGGCAGTGTGCCCGCTTGCGGAGTGGTTACCGGACGAGACGCTGCTGAAGATGACGCAGGAGCATAACCAGTCGGAGACCGCCTTTTTCGTGCGCCATAAAGGTGGCATCGAACTGCGCTGGTTTACCACCCACGGCGAGGTTAACCTCTGCGGTCACGCGACGCTTGCCACCGCCTGGGTGTTGTTCAACGAGATGGACTATCCCGATGCCCGGGTCCAATTTGATACCGCCTCCGGCAGGCTCACCGTCAGCCGCGACGGTGACTGGTTAACCCTCGATTTCCCGGCCTGTCCGACGGAGGCCCAGACTCCACCGCCAGAGATGCTCCATGCGCTGGGGATCGACCGCTATGTCGAGGCCCGTAAGGGACGTGCCTGGGTGCTGGTGCTGGAAAACCGTCAGCAGGTTGAGGCGGTTACGCCTGATATTCAGGCCATGACTCCCGGCGAGCACAAAGTGTCGATTACCGCCCGGGGCGAGGGCGAATACGATTTTGTCAGCCGCTTTTTCTCGCCGGGCGTGGCATTGTGGGAAGATCCGGTCACCGGCTCGGCGCATACCATGCTGATCCCCTACTGGAGTGAAAAGCTGAACAAAACCTCGCTGTTTGCCCGCCAGGTCTCTGCCAGGGGCGGCGATGTGCGTTGTGAACTGAAGGGCGACCGGGTGCTGATGAGCGGGAAGGCATCGCTCTACATGAAAGGTCATCTGTTTTTACGCTAATAACAAGGATTAACCCATTGAAAGAAATACAATTCTATCTGGCCGATGCGTTTAGCGACCGCGCATTTGGTGGGAATCCTGCAGCCGTTTGCCCTCTGGAGGCGTGGCTGCCGGATGAGGTTCTGTTAAAGATGGCACAGCAGCATAACCAGTCGGAGACCGCTTTTTTCGTGCGCACCGATAGCGGTTTTGAGCTGCGCTGGTTTACCACGCTGCATGAAATTAACCTGTGCGGTCACGCCACGCTTGCCAGCGCCCACGTGATTTTTGAGTATCTCGACTACCCGCACACGGAGATCGTCTTCTCCACCCGCTTTGTCGGCGAACTGCGGGTTAAGCGCAGCGGCGACTGGCTGACGCTGGACTTCCCGGCATGGGGTTGTGAGGCGGTGGAAAATCCTCCCGAACGGCTGTTCAGCACCCTGGGTATCCGCGAGGCGAAAGAGGTGCGGGCAGGGCGCGATTATATGGTAGTGCTGGAAAACCAGCAGCAGGTTGAGGCCCTAACCCCGGATATCGACGGCATGATGCCGCTGGGTAAGATGGTCTGCGTCACCGCCCCGGGGGATGAGTATGACTTTGTCAGCCGCTTCTTCTGCCCGGGCGAAGGGGTGGCGGAAGATCCGGTTACTGGCTCCGCCCACAGCATGTTGATCCCTTACTGGAGCGAGAAGCTGGGGAAAACCGCGATGCAGGCTCGCCAGGTCTCCGCCCGCGGGGGCGATCTGCGCTGCGAGCTGAAGGGCGACCGGGTATTGATTGGTGGCCAGGCGGCGCTCTATCTGAAGGGCACCGTGTTCCTGCGTTAGCATCATAAGCCCGGCGGCGCTGCGCTTGCACGGGCCTACAAAACCCCGCAGGCCGGGTAAGGCGCAGCCGCCACCCGGCAAATTCCATGCCGCACTCGCCGTAGGCCGGGTAAGGCGCAGTCGCCACCCGGCAAATTCCATGCCGCACTCGCCGTAGGCCGGGTAAGGCGTAGCCGCCACCCGGCAAATTCCATGCCGCACTCGCCGTAGGCCGGGTAAGGCGTAGCCGCCACCCGGCAAACAGGCCGCACCAATCACGCCAGCGACGCCCCCCCGCACAGCACCAGCTCCTGCCCGGTGACGGGCGCAGCCTCGGCGCTCAGCAGGTAGCTCACCATTGCCGCTACCTCTTCCGGGGCGATCAGCCTCCCCATCGGCGGCACTTTTGGCGGCGATGCTTCCCGACCTGGCGCGCTCAGCATCGGCGTCTGGGTTGCCCCCGGCGCGACCACGTTGGCGGTGATCCCCCGCGGCGCCAGCTCTGCCGCCCAGCTGCGCACCATGCCTACCAGCGCCGCTTTGGTGGCGACATACTGCGACCGGCCCGCGGCGCCGCGTGAGGTACGGCTGCCGATAGCCACCAGCCGCCCACCGGCGCTCATCCGTGGGGCAAAGTGGTTGAACAGGATCTCGGCGGCGTGAATATGCAGCCCCCACAGGCGGGCGCTGACTGCCGGATCCAGCTCACCGAGCGGGGCGGCAGCCATCATCCCTGCGGCATGAACAATCGCCTGTGGCACCGGAAGGGCGTTGAGCGCGGCAGTAAATGTGACAGTGTCACTTATATCGACGCTCAGGCTGGTGAAGTGCGGATGGGGGTTATCCACACCGCGACGACTGATCCCCGTTACCTGCCAGCCCTCGGCCAGCAGGCGGTTTACGATCGTTTCGCCGATGCCGGAGCTGGCTCCCGTGACGATGGCTGAACGCATATCACCCCTCCAGCAGCGCGCGCGGCACTTTAAACACCGCCTTACGCACGGTCATGGGTTCATCCACGGCACACAGCGCCTGATGGGGTTCCCCGGGCAGAAACACCGCAAAATCACCGGCGCGCAGGGTGATACTCACCGGATGCACCGCACCGGGAGCGATAAAGAGATCCGGCTTGCGCTCCTCGTCGTTTGCCTGGGCCAGCGACTGCATGCCGGCGTTAATGATCTCTTCGCCGTCCAGCACCACCTGAATATCGGCCCACTGATGGTGATATTCGGTATGGCGCTGCGCCTGCGGCTGGGTCTGCGCCGGGCCGATATGGCAGAACCACGGGCAGCCTTCCGGCTGCCAGCGTCCATCATCCCGGGCAGCAAGTGCCGCCAGGGTGCACTCGGGGCGACGGAGGATCTCACTGAGAGCGCAGGGCAGCCCTGCCAGCGGCAGGGCGTTAAGGTGACCGATAATCATTGTTGCGACTCCTTCACCCATTCCGGCGATACGCGTACATATTTGATCGCCTGACGGAAATATGTGTAGGCGATATGCAGCGTACCGTCGGAGCTCTGCTTGATGCTGGGATAGGAGAACTCACGATTGAGCTTCTCCAGCGAGTTGTTGGTCATGCAGTAGCCGTCGCCTTCATCGAGATTGCGCTGCCAGGGCCAGCTTTTCCCGCCGTCGTTGGAGATCGCCACCGTCATCGGCGCGCGCGGTGCGCCCCAGAACGCGGCGCGGCCATCGGTCACTTCCGGCTCTTTACGCCCGTCGCCGTCGTCGATCTCGTCATACAGCGAGGCGCGGCGTTCCAGCGCTCCCGCGGCGCTCATGTGGTTAAACACCAGCGCCAGCTCGCCGCTGGCAAGGGTGGTGACCTGAATCGACGAGTTGTTGTTCGGCAGCTCAGTCGGCTCCGGCACCGACCAGCTTTCGCCGTTGTCCAGCGACTGGCTGATGTAGATATTATCCGCCCAGCGGCTGCGGTAGAGCGCCACCAGATTGCCGTTTTTCAGCGCCGTAATGTTCATGTGCACGCAGCCCAGGCTCTCCGGCACCTCGACATCGCGCCAGCTTTTCCCCTGATCTTCAGAGATTTTCACCGCGCTGATGTCGTCATTACCCACCCATTTCTCACCCGGACGGGTGCGGCAGTAAAAGACCGGCAGCAGCCAGTTGCCGTTATCCAGCACCACGATC
Source organism: Leclercia sp. LSNIH1 (assembly GCF_002902985.1). NCBI lineage: Bacteria > Pseudomonadati > Pseudomonadota > Gammaproteobacteria > Enterobacterales > Enterobacteriaceae > Leclercia > Leclercia sp. LSNIH1. Next base: position 3,234,622 of record NZ_CP026167.1, read on the forward strand.
GGCTGGCGAATAAAGGTGCCGGGCTTATCGAGCAGGGTGGCGATCTCCCCCCAGCTTTTGCCCAGATCCTCAGACTTGCGGTAGCGCACGATGGCGGTATCCTGGTTGCCGGAGATCTGCGCGGTCCACAGCAGCCACAGCACGTTGTCCGGGGCGAGGAACAGGACCGGGTTCTGCTCTGAGCGGCTGGCGTCGTCGGAGAGCTTCACCGCCGCGCTCCACTGATTGCTGCCGGGGGCCAGGCGCGACCCCCACACCGAAATATCAGCGATCCCTTCCTGGGTGCCGCCGAACCAGACGCACATCAGGGTGCCATCCGGCAGCGGCAGCAGATTGGCTGCGTGGTTCTGCGGGCAGGAAGAGGGCAGCATCGCCGTTTCCACGCGGGCATCCTCTGGCTGCGGGCGAACAATCCCGTCACGGGTTACGGTTACAGACATATCAAACTCCATTATGTTGAACAGGGGCATGCGCTTTGCGATCCGCTTTATTCGGGATGATGCGGTCGAGAACCATAATCACCGCCGGGGTGATCAGCGCGATGTACATATTGTTAATACCAAACGGGTCGCCCAGCAGATACCACAGCGAGGTCATCACGCAGGCGCCAATCAGGCCGGCGTTGGCACCGCGGGTGCTTTTGAAGAACGGAGCGTAGAAGGCGATCACCGCCACCACCGAAATCGACAGACGAATGGCGCGGGTGAAGAACGACAGCTTCAGCACTTCCGGTACCAGCAGGACGAAGATCAGCGGCAGGAAGCCAATCAGCAGCGACAGCCAGCGGGTCGCTTTAAACTCCTGCTCCGGGGTCGGGTTGCGGTAGGGTACATAGAAATCTTTCACCACCAGCGAAGCGATAGCCAGCGCCACGGTACTTACGCTGACGAAAATCGAAGCCACAAGTGACGTTGTCACCAGACCGGCCAGCCACGGATTCATATCCTGCAGGAAGATCGGCATGGCGTAGAGGCTGTCGATCTCCGGGTGCAGATACTTCGCCGCCACGCCAATCACCGCAATCGCCAGGGCAATCGGCAGGCAGAAGAAGAAGGCGACCCAGGTGGAGCGTTTGGCCGACTTCACATCTTTAGTGGATGAAATCGCCTGGATAACAAACTGGGTACAGAAGATGGAGCCGATGGTGCCAATCAGCCAGGCAAAGATGGTGCTGGCGCCGATGTTGCCGTCCCAGGTCCAGTAGTAGCTCGGCATCTGCTCAATCATTGGCGTAAAGCCGCCGGTTTTAGAGAGCGCGAAGCCCATGATGATCAGGATGCCGAAATATTTCAGGGCGCTGTGCAGCAGCGTCACCCACGCCACCCCCTTCATGCCGCCAAAGGCGAAGTAGAAGGTACTGACAACCGCGGTAATAAAGGCTGCCACCGGCAGGTTGACCTTCAACACGGTGGAGATCGCCGCCGCGCCGGAGACATAGTTGCCGACGTTTACCAGCAGCAGGGCGTAGATCATGATGATGGAGATGATGTTTTTGGTGCTGGTGCCGTACTTCTCGGCAATCGCCCCGGAGATGGTGATTTTGCCGGTGTTATAGATGCGCTTCACCAGCAGCAGGCCGAACAGCGGGAAGCCGATGGCTGCGCCAATCACTGACCAGGAGGCGGCAAAACCATCCTCGAACGCCGCCTGGGCGGTCCCGATGGTGGACTTGGCGCCGATATATTCAGACATCAGCAGGATCCCGACGATAAAGGCCGGCATCGCCCGGGAGCCTTCCATAAAATCACCGGTGTTTTTACTGCGTAACCGGAAGGTCAGCCAGGTGGTAAACAGAATGTAGACAATCACGATGCCTACGATGATCAGGGTATCTTCAGCGGTAAAATTGTTCATCTTTGCCTCTCTTCAGGGCGTAGGAAACCTGGGCACACCTGGTGCCCGGTATTCTTATGGACGAAATCAAACGCCGGTTACTGCAGTGACTTCGTCACTATCTGGCGGATCTGTTCAGTCTGTTGCGCATCGAAAGCCACCGCGTAGCGGCTTTCACCCACCTCTTCGCCCATCACCTGCAGCGCTTTTTTTACCGCCGCCGGAGAGAAGGCCACTTTATACAGATTCGTGCGCAGTTCGGTCACGCCATCCTGCGCCCGACGCGAGCCCTCAACATCGCCCGCATGGAAACGCGTCCAGATGGCGTTGATCGCCTCCGGCGCCACGTTCGCCAGCCCGGAAATACAGGCCGAACAACCTTCAACATAGCCCTGATGGATGAGCGAGTCGGGGCCGTTGAGCACGTCGAAATCGTCGATATCCGCTACGGCTTTCAGGAATCCGCTCAGGCTCTCGTAGCTGCCTGCGCTATCCTTAATGCCGATGATATTCGGGTGTGAAGCCAGCACCCGCGCGGTCTGCGGCTCAATGGTATTGCCGGTGCGCGCCGGAATGTTGTAGAGAAATACCGGCACTGTCAGGGCATCGGCGATAGCGGTGTAGTGGGCGATCAGTTCCGCCTGGGTTAAAGGTACAAACCACGGGGTGATAACCGAGACGGCATCCACCCCCAGGGATTCGATCTGCTTACCGAGACGAATAGTGGCGCGGGTGGAGATCTCCCCGATATGCGCCACCACCAGCGCACGCCCGGCGACCTCCTCCACACAGGCGCGGGTGACGGCCACTTTTTCCTCTTCGGTCAGCACGAAAAACTCCCCGTTGGTGCCGCCACAGAAAATGCCATTACCCGCCGCCAGCTGACGCTGGATCTGGCGTTTCAGCCCCGGCAGATGCAGGGCGCCATCCTCGGTAAAGGGGGTGACGATCGCCGTCAGCACGCCTTCAATCTTGTTACGCATTGTTCACTCCTTCGATATTAACGTTCGGGGAACAGGGTCTGGTAAATACCCTGCACCTCGGCATGGCTGACCTGACGCGGGGCATTGTTCATCAGGCGTTTTACGTTCAGGGCGGCATCGCTCAGCGAAGCGATATCATCCCGCGGGACGCCCAGCGTCTCGAGGTTGTCCGGGAGGTTGAGGCGGCGCACCAGGGCAGCAAACCACTCCACCAGCGCGTGGGATTTCGCTTCCACCGACAGGGAGGTATCGGCGCCAGGCACCAGATCCCACACCTGGGCAAATTTTTCTACCGCGTCCGGGCGCACCACGCGCATGCAGGGCGCTAACAGGATGGCGTTCGCCACCCCATGCGGCAGGTGATATTTCCCGCCCAGCGGATAGGAAAGGGCATGCACCAGATGGGTTCCGGCATGGGCGATGGCCACGCCGCCGTAGTAGGATGCCCACAGCATTTCGAGCTTCGCCGCCAGGTTGTGCGGCTCGGCGCAGGCGGTTTCGATGTTATTGACCAGCTTGCGCAGACCTATCAGCGCTGCGTTATCGCTCACCGGGTTCGCGACGGTGGCGGTAAAGCACTCGATCAGGTGGCACAGGGCGTCGATCCCGGTCGAGGAGGCGATGTGCGGCGGCATGCTGGTGGTCAGTTCCGGCAGCAGCGCCACGTAATCGGGCAGCAGTACCGGGGAGATGATGCCGATTTTGGTGCTCTGCTCGGGTATGGCGAGGATCGCGTTCGGCGTAGCTTCGGAGCCGGTACCGGCGCTGGCCGGGATCAGCAGCGATGCAAGGCGCGTGTTGGGTTTTTCACCCGCCAGCAGCGCATCCAGACCCGGCGAGGCCGGATGGCACAGCACGGAGAGCAGTTTCGCTACATCCAGTACGCTGCCGCCGCCTACGCCCACCACCAGATCAAAAGCGGTATCGTTGATGTCAGCCAGCAGAGCGTGAACGTCGTGATGCGTGGGCTCTGGCGGCACGCGCTCAATCACGCTGACGCTGCGGTTATCGGCTTCCAGCAGGGCGCGGATAGCTCGGGCGGCCTCCAGACGGGCGATATTACCGTCGGTGACCAGTAAAAGGCGCGACTTGCCTGCCAGCAGGGGCGCGAGGGCCGGGATCGCACCCGCACCGCTGATTATCGTACTGTTAATGGTTAACACATTGCTCTCCTGTTGCTGTGTCTGTGATTGATTTCGCTCAAAACAGGCAATCACAGTCATCGTGTCTCTAAATTTATAATTTATTCGCAAACTGAATAACTTGATCTTGCTCACATATAATCAATCATGATTGAATATAATCATTAACAGGAACGACGAACCTTTGGGGATGAACGTGAACAACCTGAACAGAGAGATCGTGGTGATCGCTGACGACTTTACCGGTGCCAACGATGCGGGGGTGAGCCTGGCGCTAAGCGGCAAAAAAGTCAGCGTGGCGTTTCAGACGCCTTTTACCGACGACACCGATGCGCTGGTTATTAATAGCGATAGCCGGGCGATGAAGGCATCAGAGGCGGCTGAAAAACTGACGCGGTATGCGACCGACGTTCACGCGGCCAAATGGCTGATTAAGAAAATTGACTCAACGCTTCGCGGCAACCCGGGCGCTGAAGTGGAAGCGCTGCTGAGGCTTAGCGGTAAGGGCCAGGCAATTATCGCCCCGGCATTTCCGGCCGCCGGGCGCACCACCGAAGAGGGCCTCTGCCTGGTGAACGGCGTGCCGGTGACGGAGACCGAGTTTGCCAGCGACCCGAAAACCCCGGTGCGCCACGCGCAGGTAGCGAAGGTGCTGGCGGAGCAAACCCGGCTTAAAAGCAGGGTGGTCACGCCGGCGGAACTTGCCACGGCGCTCACGAGCGATGCGCGTCTGGTGATTGTGGATGCGCAGACCGACGCGGAGCTGGATCAGATTATCAACACGGCGTTTGCCTGCGATGAAAAGCCGCTGCTGGTGGGCTCTGCCGGGCTGTGCGATGCCCTGGCGCGCCGTCTTGCCACGCCGCGCCAGCTGCTGGCGGTTATCGGTTCGATGAGCGAAATTGCGCAAAAGCAGATCCAGCGCGTGCGCGGGCAGCACAATGTCAGCACGGTATTAATTGATATCAATGATGTGTTTAACGGGACGATGGCGGGATACCAGCAGCAGATCGCCCGGGCGCTTGCGGCAGGCCAGCACTGCGTGGTGCATACCTGCGCCGACACCCAGGCGCGGCATCAGATAGAGACGCTCTGCCAGCAGCGCGGATTAAGCCGCGCGGCGCTGGGGGAGACCATCAGCGCCTTTCTGGGTGCGCTGACGCGTAATGCGCTGGAGACCCGCCGCCCGGCGGCGCTCTATGTCTCCGGAGGCGATGTGGCGATGGCGGTTGCCAGCGCGCTCAACGCACAAGGTTTTGCCATTCGCGGACAGGTGGCGCAGTGCGTGCCGTTCGGTCGTTTTTTGGGTTGTCGCTGGCAGGGGCCGGTTATGACCAAAGCGGGCGGTTTTGGTACTGAAACCACGCTGCTTGAGGTTTTGCATTTTATCGAGGAGAAGATGAGTGACTAATATCATTGCTGTAACGATGGGTGACCCGGCGGGCATCGGCCCGGAAATTATTATCAAATCCCTGACCGAGGGTGAGCTCTCCGGTGCGCCCGTCGTGGTGGTGGGGTGCGCCCGCACTCTGCAACGGGTGCTGGAGAAAGGCATTACCGCCCCGGCAGAGTTACGTGTGATTACCCGCGTCAGCGAGGCGCAGTTTGGCCCGGCGATCGTTAACGTGCTGGATGAGCCGCTGGCGGAGCCCGAGGCGTTACAGCCAGGCGTCGTGCAGGCGCAGGCGGGGGATCTGGCCTACCGCTGCGTGCGTCGCGCCACCGAGCTGGCGATGGCGGGGGAAGTGAAAGCCATTGCCACCGCGCCGCTGAACAAAGAGGCGCTGCATCTGGCGGGCCACCACTATCCGGGCCATACCGAACTGCTGGCGCACCTGACCGACAGCAAAGATTACGCGATGGTGCTCTATACCGATCAGCTGAAGGTGATCCACATCACCACCCATATCGCGTTGCGCAAATTCCTTGATACCCTCAACCAGGATCGGGTAAAAACCGTGATTGGCATTGCCGATACCTTCCTTAAGCGGGTGGGCTACACCAATCCGCGTATTGCGGTGGCCGGGGTTAACCCGCACGCCGGGGAGAACGGTCTGTTTGGTGACGAAGAGATCAAGATTGTCGGCCCGGCCGTTGAGGCGATGAAGGCGAAGGGGCTGAATGTGTTCGGGCCGTGTCCGCCGGATACGGTGTTTATGCAGTGCCACGAAGGCATGTACGACATAGTGGTGGCGATGTATCACGATCAGGGCCATATTCCGTTAAAATTACTCGGTTTTTATGACGGGGTGAACATCACCGCCGGGCTGCCGTTTATCCGTACTTCAGCTGACCACGGCACCGCATTTGACATTGCGTGGACAGGTAAAGCGAAGTCTGAGAGCATGACGGTTTCTATCCAGTTAGCGATGCAAATCACACGGGAATAATATGAAGGGATATAGCCGGTTAGAACAGATAATGGACTACCTGAAAGGGCACAATCTGGTGACAGTGGATCAGCTGGTGGCGGCAACGGATGCCTCGCCTGCGACCATTCGCCGGGATCTGATTAAGCTCGATCAGGAGGGGGTCATCAGCCGCACCCATGGTGGCGTGACCCTGAACCGGTTTATCCCCTCCCAGCCCACCACCAGTGAAAAGATGCAGCGCAGCCTGGCGGAGAAACACGCCATCGCCTGCGCCGCCGCCAGTTTTGTTAAAGCCGGTGACGCGGTGGTGCTCGATGCGGGCACCACCATGATTGAACTCGCGCGCCAGTTGACCCATCTGCCGCTGCGCGTCATCACCAGCGATCTGCATATCGCCCTGTTTCTGTCAGAGTTTAAGCAGATTGAGGTGACGATCATTGGCGGGCGCATCGACGATTCCAGCCAGTCCTGCATTGGCGAGCATGGCCGCCGCCTGCTGCAAAATATCTGGCCGGATATCGCCTTTGTCAGCTGTAACGGCTGGGATCTGGAGCGCGGCATTACTTCTCCGACGGAAGAGAAAGCGGCGCTGAAGCGCGATCTGATTGCCAACGCCCGACGCCGCGTACTGCTCGCCGACAGCACGAAATATGGCGCCTGGTCGCTGTTTAATGTGGCGCACCTCAACTCCCTGACCGATATCGTCACCGATAAACGTCTGGATGAGAATGTGCAGCAGACCTTAAGCCAGCTGGATGCCACGCTGACCTTAGCCCCTTAAGGCTCAGGGCAGGCGGGCGATATTGGCCTTAATCACCTCTACTGAATGGCGGAACTTCTGCTGCTCCTCTTCCGCCAGTTTTAATTCAATGATTTGCTGGACGCCGCTCTGGGCCAGCACCGCGGGCACGCCAATCGCTACCCCATCAACGCCATACTCACCCTCCAGAATGCAGGAGATCGCCAGCGCCCGGTGGCTGCCGGTGAAGATATTGCGGCAGATTTCAGCGATAGTGGCGGCGATGCCGTACTCTGTGCAGCCCTTGCGGGCGTAGATCTCAAAGCCCTGTTTGCGCACGCGTTCGGCCAGCTCGTCAAAATCCAGCGTCTGGCCGGTATGGCGTTGATACACCTCGGCAATGGGTGAGCCATATACCGACGAATGGGACCAGACCGGGAACTGCGTATCGCCATGCTCGCCCAGGATAAAGGCATCGATGCTCTGGGCGCCGATATCCAGCGCCTGCGCGAGGGTACGACGCAGACGGGTGGTATCCAGCCAGACGCCGGTGCCGATTACCTGATTACGCGGCAGGCCGGAGAGCTGCCACACCTGCCAGGTGATGATGTCGCACGGGTTGGTGGCAATCAGAAAGATGCCGTTAAAGCCGCCCGCCATCATCTGCGGGACAATGTTCTTCACAATGCTGGCCGTGGCGGTTAATTCATCCAGCCGCGTCTGTCCTGGCTTCAGGGCGCCGCCGGAGACGGTGATCACCGCGATATCCACATCGGCACAGTCGCTCACCTCGCGGGTGGAGATGCTCATCATGCCGGGCATATAAGCGGCAGCATCCGCCAGATCCCAGGCGTGGCCTTCACTGCGGGCGTGGTTAATATCCACCAGCAGCAGCTCTTCGCAGATATTTTGATTGAGCAGGGCATACGCCGCAGAGGTACCGACATTTCCGGCACCGATAATCATCACTTTACGGGCTTTGGTGTTCATTGTTTTTCCTGAAATTTAAACCGGCAATAAGCACCAAACTAACGCTGCCGGGGCAGGTGGCGCAATGGTCAGGCGCAGCTATAAGTTAAAAATATGCCGTTGCGTTTGTCGGCCAGCGTTATGGTGGAGAAAAACGACAAAAGGAGCCTGCCATGTATTCCATTACCTCTGAATCCCCCGCCCATCCCGACATCATTAACCTGATTGCCGCCCTGGACCGTTACCAGAGCGCGCTCTATCCGGCAGAGAGCAACCATCTGCTGGATCTGACCGGGTTGCCCGACCACGCCCTGATAATGATGGTGATCCGCGATCGCCAGCTTAACGCCGTCGGCTGCGGGGCGATCGTGCTGAACGGCGATGGCAGCGGCGAGATAAAGCGGGTCTATATCGATCCGACCCATCGCGGACAGCGGCTGGGTGAAACGCTGCTGGCGGCGCTGGAAGATGAAGCGCAAAGCCGGAGCTGCCACAGCCTGCGGCTGGAGACGGGGATCAAGCAGCTTCCGGCCATCCGGCTCTATGAACGCTGTGGCTACCAGCTGTGCGAGGCGTTTCCTCCCTATGCCCCGATCCCCTGAGCCTGTTTATGGAGAAGCTGCTGGTGGCTGACCTTCGTTTAGCAGCGCTATAAACGCTTCCAGTTGCCGGGTCATCGCGCCCCGGCGCCATACCAGCCAGGTGGTGAGCCAGCGCCAGTTTTCCGCCAGCGGCCAGGCAGCCACCTGGTGATGTCCGGGCATACTTTCCAGCATTGAACGGGGCATCAGCGCAATGCCCGCCCCGGCAATGACGCAGGCCAGCATCCCGTGATAGGACTCCATTTCGTGGATGCGCCCTGGCGTGGCGCGATCCGCGTGAAACCAGCTCTCGAAATGGCGGCGATAGGAGCAGTTGGCGCGAAAGGCATAGATATCGTGCCCGCTGATGTCGGCGGCCCGCGCAACCTCTGGATGACCGGCAGGCACCACCAGCATCATCTCCTCCCGGTAGACCGGCATGCCCTCCAGTTCCGGGTGGTTTAATGGCCCGTCCACAAAGGCCGCGCTCAGCGTCCCTTCCAGTACCCCGTCAATCATTGTCCCGGAAGGGCCGGTCGCCAGCGCAAACTGAATGCGCGGGTAACGCTGGTTAAACTGCGCCAGCGAGGCCGGGATGCGCACCGCCGCGGTGCTCTCCAGCGACCCGAGGGTAAACAGTCCCTGTGGTTCATCACCGGCCACCACCATCCGCGCCTCATCCACCAGGGCGAGGATCTGTCGGCTGTAGCGTAAAAAATTATGCCCTGCGGGTGAGAGGCGCAGCCGCTGGTTCTCGCGGATGAATAGCGCCACACCAAGATCGGCCTCCAGCTGTTTGATGCGGGTGGTCAGGTTTGAGGGCACGCGATGCACTTTCTGCGCGGCCTGGGTAATGCTGCCGGTCTGGGCGACGGCGTTAAACATCTCCAGCTGGGTCAGATCCATATCGTTCTCGTTTCGTGAATAAAGTGGTTATTATTATTCATTTTTAAGAAATGGCAGATCGCGCCACACTGTAGCAACTGTTAATACACGGAGCCGATCATGACTACACCTTCTGCTACCCATGCCCTGTCCATTAACCCGGCAAACGGCGAAACCCTGGCTGTCTGGCCGTGGGCGACCGTCACCGAGGTTGAACATGCCCTTGCACAGACCGATACCGCCTTTCGCCTGTGGCGCAACGTGCCGGTGGCGACGCGTGCGCAAAAGCTACGCGATCTGGGCGCCGCGCTGCGCAATCGTGGCGAAGAGATGGCGCAGATGATCACCCGGGAGATGGGCAAACCCATCGCCCAGGCGCGTGGGGAGGTGGCGAAATCTGCCGGGCTATGCGACTGGTATGCTGAACATGGCCCGGCCATGCTCAATACCGAGGCAACCCAGGTAGCGGACGCGGTGATTGAGTATCGCCCGCTGGGGTCGGTGCTGGCGGTGATGCCGTGGAACTTCCCGCTGTGGCAGGTGCTGCGCGGTGCGGTGCCGATTATTCTGGCGGGTAACAGCTATCTGCTGAAACATGCTCCGAACGTGCAGGGTGCCGCGAACCTGATCGCGGCAATTTTTACCGATGCCGGATTCCCGCAGGGGGTGTTTGGTCAGCTGAACGCCACTAATGACGGGGTGAGCCAGATGATCGCCGATCCGCGCATTGCCGCGGTCACCGTGACCGGCAGCCTGCGTGCCGGGGCCGCCATTGGCGCCCAGGCCGGGGCGGCGCTGAAAAAATGCGTGCTTGAACTGGGGGGTTCCGATCCCTTTATTGTCCTCAACGATGCCGACCTGGATCTGGCGGTAAAAGCGGCGGTGACCGGACGCTATCAGAACACCGGGCAGGTGTGCGCGGCAGCCAAGCGCTTTATCGTCGAGGCGGGTGTTGCCGATGCGTTTAGCCGTCGCTTTGTCGAGGCCACCGCGGCCCTTAAGATGGGCGCGCCTGAAAACGAAGAGAACTACCTCGGGCCGATGGCCCGTTTCGATCTGCGCGACGAGCTGCATCAGCAGGTGCAGGCGACGCTGGCCGAAGGGGCGACCCTGCTGCTGGGCGGCGAGAAGATTGCCGGGGCAGGGAACTACTATGCGCCGACCGTGCTGGGGAATGTGACCCCAACGATGACCGCGTTTCGTCAGGAGCTGTTTGGCCCGGTAGCAGCGATTAGCGTAGCAACCGATGCCGATCACGCGCTTGCCCTGGCTAACGACAGCGATTTTGGGCTTTCGGCGACACTCTTTACCGCCAATGCAGAGCTGGCCGACCGCTTTGCCCGCCAGCTTGAGTGCGGCGGGGTGTTTATCAACGGCTACAGTGCCAGCGACGCCCGCGTGGCGTTCGGCGGGGTGAAGAAAAGCGGATTTGGCCGGGAGCTGTCGCACTTTGGCCTGCATGAGTTCTGTAATGTGCAGACGGTGTGGAAAGACCGGGTTTAACTTTGCTTCCATTGTTCCGCCGGGTGGCGCTGCGCTTACCCGGCCTACAAAACCCGCAGGCCCGTGCAAGCAAAGCGCTGCCTGGCGCCTGTCATCATTCTGAAATAGTTCTGTCATTTTCACTGCGTAGACTCGCCCACGTCTAAGTCCTTGTTAATGAAGAAATCATGAACTTAATGCAAATTTTTCGCCGCATTACTCCCCGGAAGTTTGGTTTGCTGGCGGGGATCTTCTGTATCATCGGCCTCTTTTCCGCGCTGCAAATCTCTTCATCGGTCTTACTTTCCGTCTCCCTGCGCGATGCCCAGCGCAACGAACAGCGCAACCAGATGGCCTGGCTGCAACAGGCAAAGGTCGATCAGGCCCGCATCTCGTTGCTGGCAGCAAGCGATCTGCTTAACCGTGCGGGAGTTTATTTTATGCAGGATAAAGAGACCGGATCCGACGGCAGCTGGCACAGCCTGATGGATGAGGCGCAACAGGCGCTACGTGATTCTCAGCAGGCCTGGCAGGCGTGGCAGGCGATGCATCCGCCACGGGATGAAGCACTGCTCAACAGCTACCAGTTGTTTTTCGACGCTATCCGTGAGCAGGCCGACGGGCTGGTCAACGGTCAATCGATCGATGCCTTCTTTGCCGTACCTGCCCAGGCGTTTCAGGCCGATTTTAATGACAACTATGCCCGCTATCAGCAGGCCAGCGCCCAGCGCGCCACGGAGGGGCGGCAGCGGCTGACGGCCAGTCTCTCCGGTCTGCAATCACTCTTTCTGCTGGCCCCGGTTGTTCTGCTGGGGATTGCGGTTGCGGTGTGGTTTGCCATGTCCCGCTGGGTGATCGTCCCGCTGCGTCGTCTTATCGCCCATATTAATCTGCTGGCGGCGGGGGATCTCTCTTCACCGCTACCCACCGTGACCCGGTTTAACCGCGAGATTGCGCAACTGGGCGGTAGCGTGGAGACGCTGCAACAGGGCCTGCAACAGCTGGTGACCCAGGTCAGCGAGGCGACCACCTCGATGGTGACCAATATTGGCTCGCTGGCGCAGGGCAATCAGGATCTCTATCAGCAGTCTGCGCGTCAGGCGCAGGAGTTGAAAGAGGTGACCGCGCATATTGCCGCGCTGGAAACCCACGTCGAGGGAAACAGCGGCTATGCAAAACTGGCAAGCTCACGGGCGGACGAGGCGCGGGAGATGGCGGCAGGGGGAGACCGGATGATGGAGACGGTCAATGCCTCGATGGCGGCCATCGTGGAGCGCTCTTCGGAGATGCGCGGCATTGTGGCGATCATCGATAATGTGGCGTTCCAGACCAATATTCTGGCGCTGAACGCGGCCATTGAAGCGGCCCACGCCGGCAACCAGGGACGTGGATTCGCCGTGGTGGCGCGGGAGGTGGGGCTGCTGGCGCGTAAAAGCAGTCACTCGACCCAGACCATCCAGCAGTTAATTAACCACTCGTTGCAGGGCATTGAGGATGGCTCGAAAGCCGTCACCCGGCTGGAGGATAACCTCCAGCAGGTGATTGGCCTGGTGGGTAATCTCTGTAGTCTGCTGAATGAGATCTCCGTTGCCACCCTCAGCCAGGGCGAGAGTATTCACCGTATGACCAGCCAGCTCCAGGCGCTGAACCAGGTGGCTCGCCAGACCGATGCGCTCGTCAACACCGCCTCCGAAGCCTCCCAACGGCTCCATGATGAATCGGGCCTGCTGTTGCAGGCTGTCTCGCGGTTCCGACTGCCTGCCTGACGCCATCCATCAGCCTCTGTTATACTCGCAGGCCGTTTTTGGCCTGTGAGCAAGGAGCAACCGATGGCTGCGAACATCAATAATCAGATGCTGGACGCCATTCTGGCGCAAGTACGTCCCCTGTTGGGCAAGGGTAAAGTCGCCGATTACATCCCGGCGCTGGCCTCGGTCAATGGCAACAAACTCGGCATTGCCATCACTACGGTGGACGGGCAGCACTTTCAGGCCGGTGATGCCACAGAGCGTTTCTCCATTCAGTCGATTTCGAAAGTCCTGAGCCTGGTGGCGGCGATGCGTCAGTATGACGAGGATGAGATCTGGCAGCGGGTGGGAAAAGATCCCTCCGGTCAGCCGTTCAATTCGCTGTTGCAGCTGGAGATCGAACAGGGCAAACCGCGTAATCCGTTTATTAACGCCGGGGCGCTGGTGGTATGCGACATGCTGCAAAGCCGCCTGAGCGCACCGCGTCAGAGAATGCTGGAGATCGTGCGTCAGCTCTCCGGCGTCAGTGATATCGGCTACGATTCCGCCGTTGCCCGCTCGGAGTTTGAACACTCGGCGCGCAATGCGGCGATCGCCTGGCTGATGAAGTCGTTCGGCAATTTCCATAACGACGTGCCAACGGTGCTGCAAAACTACTTCCACTACTGCGCCCTGAAGATGAGCTGTGTCGAACTGGCAAATACGTTTCTTTTTCTGGCTGCTCAGGGTTATGCCCCGCATCTGTCCGAGCCCGTTGTCACGCCGATGCAGGCCCGGCAGGTCAATGCGTTGATGGCGACAAGCGGGATGTATCAGAATGCCGGTGAGTTTGCCTGGCGGGTGGGGCTGCCTGCGAAATCGGGGGTTGGTGGCGGGGTAGTGGCGATCGTGCCTCACGAGATGGCGATTGCGGTCTGGAGCCCTGAACTGGACGACGCGGGGAACTCCCTGGCGGGCGTCACGGCGCTGGAACACCTGACTCAGCAGCTGGGGCGTTCAGTCTATTAAGCACTGCCTGTGCCGTCTGGCTGACGGCACAACTGATAAGCACTGCTAACTGGATGATGATAGTTATCCCCTTAATGTGATATACATTAATACCAAACTTTTAACATTCATCCGCGTGGATGTGTATTCAATGTTAAAAGCAACCCTATGGATTGATATTGCATGTCTTCTGCTTACGCCAGAACATTCACACTTTTTCAGCCGCACAGTCCGTTCCGAAACGCGGCGGGAATAGTGGTATTGACCACGCTGTTCTATTTTATCGGCGCGCAGCTTCGTCTGATGGAGTCGCTGTCGATGTTCTGGCCGCTGAATGGCGTGATGGCAGGGGTGTTTGCCCGCTACGCTTACCTGAACCGGCCTCGCTATTACGTGATGTCCTATATCGCCATGCTGGTATACGACGCCATCACCACCGACTGGGGCATCTCCTCGCTGGGTATTAACCTCTCGAATATGGTGTTTATTGTCACCGTAGCCCTGTTGGTCCAGCGCGACAAGCGAGTGAAAAATCGCACCCCGGATCCGGTGAATGCCCTGCGGCTGTTTAACTATTGTCTGGTGGCTGCGCTGCTGAGCGCCCTGCTCGGAGCGGCGGTGGCGGGCGGGGTGGACAGTCGCGCCTTCTGGCCGCTGGTCGCCGACTGGTTTAGCGAACAGTTTTCTACCGGGGTATTAATTGTTTCCTGTATGCTGACCATGACCTGGCCCACGTTCAACCGGGCCATAGGTGCCAGCCATTTGATGCCGGTGGTGTTGCTGATTATCTCGGTGATGGCCTCGGTCGCAATCGGCGGGGCCGGTGCGCTGGCGTTTCCGCTGCCGGCGCTGATCTGGTGTGCGGTGCGCTATTCGCTGCCGGCAACCTGCCTGTTGACCTTTGTCACCGGGACAGTGGAGATCACCCTGATTGGCAACTCCATCATCACCATCGTGGCAACCACGCCGCTCACCACCCCGATGATGTTCTCTGCCCGTCTGGGGATCGCTACCCTCGCAATCTGCCCGGTTATGGTCTCGGTCAGCATGGCGGCGATCAATTCCCTGATCCGCCAGGTTTCCCTGCGTGCCGATTACGACTATCTGACTCAGGTTTACTCCCGCTCCGGGCTGTATGAGGCGCTTAAAAATGTTGAAGGGAAGCGCAAAAGCCCGCGGCTGACCGTCATGCTGCTGGATATCGACTATTTCAAAAGCATCAACGACAACTATGGTCACGAATGTGGCGATACCGTCCTGGCCGCTTTTGCGCGCAAAGTGCAGGAGACGGTGGGCAACGCAGGGCTGGTGGCGCGAATGGGCGGCGAAGAGTTTGCCGTGGTGGTGAACTCCGCTTCAGCCGGGCAGGCATATGCTCTGGCGGAGCGTATTCGTACCACGGTTGAACAACATCCCTTTAACTGGCGGGGGCAGACGCTGTTTTTAACCGTCAGTATTGGTCTGGGCAGCGGAAGGTCGGAGCCGTCACAGCTCACAGAGGTGTTTAATCGTCTGATGACAGAAGCGGATGATTATCTGTATCGCTCGAAAAAAGCAGGTCGAAATCGTACCAGCGCCCGAATGACAGAGATCAAAACTACCGAACAGGCGGCAGCGCCTTCGGAACAGCTGTAATCGTTTGCCAGGGCGCGACCACGCCCTTCACCATATATTCACGAAACTGATAAATGCCTTGATACAAAATTTCAACGTCAATAATATAAAAGGGTGATTATATCGGAAAAATCGTGTGATGAACGGAACTGACAGACTCAGTAAATCCCCTCGCGTGCCTGGCAGTCGGTTTATCAAACGCATGTATCTGATGCGAATGCTTGGAACCTTCCTCTGCTTTATCCCTATTCTCTCCGTCCTGCTGGAACAGCAACGTTCCGTCTGGCTTATGGGATTGCTGGCTATCAACGCCTTTGTCTGGCCAACCCTGGCCTGGTGGCGCGCCCGGCGTTCTCCGACGCCGCTCTTTACCGAACATCAGAACCTGGTTTTAGACGCCGGGGCAGGCGGCTTCTGGATCGCCATGATGGCGGTCAATCCGCTGCCTTCCGTCGCCATTGCCACTATCTTACTTGCCGACCGGCTGGCGGCGGGTGGCTTCCCGTTGATGAAAAAGGCCGGGGCGGTGATGGTGGCGGTCTTTATGGGGAGCTGGCTGGCGCAGGGAATGGCGCTGGTGCCGTGGGTGTCGCAGCGCACTCTCTATGCCACGCTGCCGTTGATTGCTATCTATACCGTGGCGCTCAGCGTGCTCACCAACACTATCGCCGTGCGGCTGCGCTTTAAATCACGCGAGCTGGAGCGTATTGCGATGATGGATCCGCTGCTGGACATTGCCAACCGGCGTCTGCTGGAGGAGCGTATCGATCATGAGCTGCATAAATTGCAGCAAACCTGCCACGATTCGGCGCTGATGTTTATCGATATCGATAACTTTAAAGAGTTCAACGATCGCTACGGCCACAAGGTGGGAGATATGCTGTTGGTGACAGTGTCACAAATTTTGCATATCGCCAGCCGTCAGAGCGACACCCCGGCGCGACTGGGTGGGGACGAGTTTGTGATCCTGCTGCCCGATACCACCCTCGACGAAGCGCGAATAGTCGCTACCCGCATTATGGATGCGGCAGCGATTATCAGTGACGTCGCGGAAGAGGCGGTCCATTGCACAATGAGTATTGGCATTGCCTGCGCCACCCGGGAGATGGGAAATGTTACGGACTGGTTACAGGCTGCCGACGCCGCACTGTATCAGGCGAAACGCGATGGTAAAAACCGCATATTTGCCCACTAACTGGCCTCAGTATGCGCTAAGCTTTTAAAAAGCCTGACGTCCGGAGTCTGTATGAAATCACCCTCACTACCCAACAATGAAGCAAAGCGTCTCAGTGCCTTGCGTGAATCCGGGCTGCTTGAACCAGAAGATCACCCGACCTACGCGCGTATAACCCGGCTGGCAAGACGCGTGTTTGGCGTGCCGGTGGCGATGATCAATCTGGTTGACGAGCACGTTGTGGTCGTTAAATCCACCGATGGTGGCGACCCGACCAGCCTGCCGCGAAATCTCTCTTTTTGCGGCCATACCGTCCTTAGCGATGCACCGCTGGTGATCCCCGATACCCTTGACGATACCCGCTTTGCCGATAACCCCCTGGTCACCGACGATGATCCTATCCGCTTTTACGCGGGTTATCCGCTGCGTCTGCCCGGTGGGGCCGCGGTGGGATCGCTCTGTATTATCGATCACTATCCACGCCCTTTTTCGCCTTCTGACATTGAGGCGCTGGCCGACCTGGCGGCACTGGTGGAAGCGGAGTTTGCCGCCGCCAGCGCCAGTATCACCGACCCGCTGACCGGGCTCTACAACCGCCGGGGCTTTCATCATCTTGCGACCTATGCCATTCGCGCTGCCCGCCGTCGGGCTGAGCCTTTAACCCTGGCCTGGCTGGATCTCGATCGTTTTAAGCAGATAAACGCCCGGTATGGCCGCACAGATGGCGACAACGCCCTGAAGGCGATGGCCGGTCTGCTGAGCTCCACCTTTCGTGAAGCCGACGTGCTGTCGCGCTACGGCGGGGATGAGTTTGCCATCCTGTTTGCCAACAGCGACGAAAAGGGGGCATGGATCGCCATGCAGTTTTTAACCGAACAGGCGGCGAACTGGAACGAGCATGCCGAATATCCGTGGGCGCTATCCTTTTCCTGGGGCGTGCGCGAGTTCGATCACGACCGCGACGATCTCAAGAGCTGGCTGACCACTGCCGACCAGATGATGTACTCCATGAAACAGCAGCGAGGTACCGGATGTTGAGAAGGGAGAAGTAAACCCCTCAGGCGTTCTGGTCTACAAATTCATATAGATCCTGTCACAATTCACACCGGAATTGATCAAAACCGGGGTTCGTGGTCGTAAAGTTTGATAAGTTATCGTACCAATCTTATCAGGCTGTATGACTAATCATTACAAGGACCCCATTGTGAACACACTAAACCGTCGTGATTTCCCCGGTGCTCTCTATCCTGAACGTATCATCCAGTTTGGTGAGGGCAACTTCCTGCGCGCGTTTATTGACTGGCAGATCGATCTGCTTAACGAGCATACCGACCTGAACGCCGGTATCGCGATTGTGCGCCCCATCAAAAGCGATTTTCCGCCTTCGCTGAGCACTCAGGACGGCCTGTATACCACCATCATTCGCGGCCTGAACGAGCAGGGCGAAGCGGTCAGCGACGCGCGTCTTATCCGCTCGGTGAACCGTGAGATCAGCGTTTACGATCAGTACGATGAATTCCTGAAGCTGGCGCATAATCCAGAGATGCGCTTTGTCTTCTCTAACACCACGGAAGCGGGGATCAGCTATCACGCCGGGGATAAGTTTGAGGATGCGCCTGCGGTCAGCTATCCGGCAAAACTGACCCGCCTGCTGTTCGAGCGTTTCAGCCATTTCAACGGGGCCGCCGATAAAGGCTGGGTTATCGTGCCGTGCGAATTAATTGACTACAACGGTGACGCCCTGCGTGAGCTGGTACTGCGCTATGCTCAGGAGTGGGCGCTGCCTGCGGCCTTTATCCAGTGGATTAACGACGCCAATACCTTCTGTTCCACCCTGGTTGACCGTATCGTCACTGGCTATCCGCGCGATGAAGTGGCAGAGCTTGAAGCCTCTCTGGGCTATCACGATGCCTTCCTCGATACCGCTGAACACTTCTATCTGTTTGTGATCCAGGGGCCAAAATCGCTGGCACAGGAGCTGCGTCTCGATAAGCTGGCGCTGAACGTGCTGATTGTTGACGACATCAAGCCATACAAAGAGCGCAAAGTGGCGATCCTCAACGGCGCACATACCGCGCTGGTGCCGGTGGCATTCCAGGCGGGGCTGGATACCGTGGGTGAAGCGATGAACGACACCGAAATCTGCGCCTTTGTCGAAAAAGCGATTCATGAAGAGATTATTCCGGTGCTGGATCTGCCGCGCGATGAGCTGGCCTCGTTTGCCAGCGCGGTAACGGGCCGTTTCCGCAATCCGTATATCAAACATCAGCTGCTGTCGATTGCCCTGAACGGCATGACCAAGTACCGGACCCGCATTCTGCCGCAGCTTCTGGCGGGGCAGCAGGCCAGCGGCAAACTCCCGGCCCGTCTGACCTTTGCGCTGGCGGCCCTGATCGCCTTTTACCGTGCGGAACGTAACGGCGAAAGTTATCCGGTGCAGGATGACGCGCACTGGTTAACCCGTTTCCAGCAGCTGTGGACGCAGCAGCATGACCAGCAGATCAACACCCGCGAGCTGGTGACCGCGGTACTGAGCGTCAGCGAGCATTGGGAACAGGACCTGACCCAGGTGAGCGGGCTGGTAGAACAGGTTGCGCAGGATCTGGATGCCATTCTGCATCAGGGCATGCGCGCCGCCGTCAAACCGCTCTGCTAAGCCATGGAGCCTCCCTCTCTCCTGACGGGAGAGGGGGAGCGCCCGCATCGGTTATCCTGACCAATTACCTGTTTTAGTTACAACATACTTTAATCCCTTCTTCTTTTCCCGAAATGAAACACCGTGCGGTCTGAACAGGCTTAGCAAAACGACAGCATTTTTTAACATACTTGCAACCGTGATAACGATCACGTTTAATAGTCACCGCTCTTTTTTCCCGATGAAGCTGACTATGATCGTTCGACCCCAACAGCACTGGTTGCGTCTTATTTTTGTCTGGCACGGTTCCGTGCTAACCAAAATCTTTTCCCGCCTGTTCCTCAATTTTTTGCTCTCCATCGTGGTGATCCTGATGTTGCCCTGGTATACCTCGCTGGGCATCCGGCTGACGGTCGCGCCGTTCAGCATTCTTGGGGTCGCCATCGCAATCTTCCTCGGTTTTCGAAACAACGCCTGTTACGCCCGCTATGTTGAGGCGCGACAGCTGTGGGGGCAGCTGATGATTGCCTCGCGCTCCCTGTTCCGGGAAGTGAAGAACACGCTGCCGGACGATCCGGCGTTAGGGGAGTTTGTCCGCCTGCAGATCGCCTTTGCCCACTGTCTGCGCATGACCCTGCGCAAACAGCCCCAGGCCGGGCAGCTCTCAAAATACCTGTCAGCAGAGAACCTGCGGGCCGCGATGGACTCCAGCTCCCCGGCGAACCGCATCCTGCTGATCATGGGGGAGTGGCTGGCGGTAAGACGCCGCAATGGTGAACTGTCGGATATCCTGTTTCACAGCCTGAATATTCGCCTGAATGATATGTCCACCGTGCTGGCGGGCTGCGAGCGGATCGCCAATACCCCGGTGCCGTTCGCCTACACGCTGATCCTGCACCGTACGGTCTACCTGTTCTGCATCATGCTGCCGTTCGCGCTGGTCAGCGATCTGCACTACATGACGCCGTTCGTCTCGGTATTGATTTCCTATACCTTTATCTCGCTCGATACCCTGGCGGAAGAGCTGGAAGAGCCGTTCGGCGTCGAGAATAATGACCTGCCGCTGGATGCCATCTGCAATGCGATGGAGATTGATTTGCTACAGATGAACGACGAGCAGGAGATCCCGGCGCGCAAACTGCCGGACAAGTATTACCAGCTGACGTAATTTCCCGGGTCATCGGGCCGCCTTTTGTATCGCAGTGTATCTGCGCGCGAGCGCGATACACCGCCTTGCAAAACGGCCAAATCTGCACATATTCGCCATACATCAGGGTGATGAGATAAGCGGGTCGAATAGCTGACCCGGAGAAACCACCATGATGAACAAACTGGCTTACTCAACCCTGGCCTTAACTCTCTCATTCGCCACCGTATCCGCCTGTCAGGCCGAGGCGGCAGGCAGCGATTATCACGCGGCCTTTAAGCAGATCCACCAGATTGACGCAGGCGATCTGAATATTGGCTATGTCGATATCGGGCCGAAAAACGGCGAACCGGTGATCCTGCTGCACGGATGGCCGTACGATATTCAGAGCTATGCCCAGGTGGCTCCCGCGCTGGCGGCAAAAGGCTACAGAGTGATCGTCCCGTACAACCGCGGTTTTGGCACCACGCGTTTCCTCTCCTCTACCACCCCACGTAATGGCCAACCGGCGGCCATGGCGAAAGATGTGATTAACCTGATGGACGCCCTGAAAATCAAACGCGCGGTCTTTGCCGGTTACGACTGGGGCGCGAGAACGGCGGATATTGTGGCGGCGCTGTGGCCGGAGCGCGTGAAATCGCTGGTTTCGGTGAGCGGGTATCTGATTGGCAATCAGCAGGCGGGGGCGAAACCGTTGCCGCCGAAGGCCGAACTGCAGTGGTGGTATCAGTTCTACTTCGCCACCGAGCGCGGTGAGAAGGGGTATGCGGCCAACACCCACGACTTTGCGAAACTGATCTGGACCCTGGCATCCCCCGGCTGGAAATTCAGCGATGCGACCTTTAACGTCAGCGCCAAAGCGCTGGATAACCCGGATCACGTGGCGGTGACCATCAGCAACTATCGCTGGCGTCTTGGGCTGGAGCGGGGTGAAAGCCGTTACGACAGCGATGAGCAGAAGCTGGCGGCCGCACCGACCATCAGCGTGCCCACCATCACCATCGAAGGTGACAACAATGGCGCACCGCATCCGGAGCCTGCGGCGTATGCGGCAAAATTCACCGGCAAGTATCAGCATCGCACCTTTACCGGCAATATCGGCCACAATCCGGCCCAGGAAGATCCGCAGGATTTCGTCAAAGCGGTGGTGGATGCGGACAAGTTATAAGCCAGCTATGCTATTTTTTTGCCCATCGCTGAAAAACAGGAGCTTAGGGTGGAGACAACCGATCACATTCTTGTCGTGGATGATGACAGAGATATACGCGAGCTGATCGTCGATTACCTGGTGAAGTCCGGCTATCGCGCCACGGGTGCGGCCAACGGCAAGGAGATGCGCGCCGTGCTCGACAGGCAGGCCGTGGATATGGTGGTGCTGGATATCATGATGCCGGGGGACGATGGCCTCACGCTCTGTCGCCAGCTGCGCAGCGGTCAACATAAGGATCTGCCGATTTTGATGCTGACCGCGCGCCATGACGATATGGATCGCATTCTGGGCCTCGAGATGGGCGCAGACGACTATGTGGTTAAACCCTTTGTAGCGCGTGAGCTGCTGGCGCGGATCAAAGCGATACTGCGCCGGTTTCGCACGCTGCCGCCCAATCTGCAGGTGACCGAAGCCGGACGGATCATCGCCTTTGGCGACTGGCAGCTCGACACCAGAGCCCGTCATCTGCTTGACGCTACCGGCACCATCGTGGCGTTGAGCGGGGCGGAGTACCGTCTGCTGCGGGTATTTGTCGATCATCCCCAGCGCGTATTAACCCGCGATCAGCTGCTTAACTTCACCCAGGGGCGGGATGCAGAGCTGTTTGAACGTTCAATCGATCTCCTGGTCAGCCGGGTGCGCCAGCGCTTAAATGAGGATGCGCGCACACCACTGTATATAAAAACAGTACGTAGTGAAGGCTATGTCTTTTCGATGCCCGTCAGCATTATTGAGGCCAAAGAATGAGGCTCTGGCCGCGCTCGCTTCATTACCGCCTGCTGCTGATTGTCCTGCTGGGGTTGCTGCTCGCCAATGGTCTGAGCCTGACGCTGGTGCTGGCCGAGCGGATGAGCAGCGCCCGGCACGTGATGCTCGGCAATCTGGAAGATGATGTTTCCACCAGCGTGGCGATTCTGGATCGACTGCCGGCCAATGAACGGGCGCAGTGGCTGCCGCGTCTTGAGAGGGGCAACTATCGTTATCTGTTGGGGCCAGGTGAGCCGGGGGCACCTCCGGCCGATGCCCGTTCACGGGATGCAGTCCGGACCCTGACGGAGACGCTCGCAACCCACTATCCGCTGCGCTTCACGGCGGTGCCGGGGCCGGTTTCGCACATTCAGGCCCACCTGACGCTAAGCGACGGCTCGCCGCTGACGCTGGATCTCACCCCCCGCATGCCCCCGGTCGCCCGCTGGCTGCCGATGGTCTTTGTGATCCAGCTTTTGTTGGTGGTGATCTGCGCCTGGCTGGCGGTGCGCCAGGTGGTGCGGCCCTTTACCCACTTTACCCGGGCAGTGGACACGCTCGAACCCACCAGCCCCAATCCGCTGACGCTCACCGAGCAGGGGCCGCTGGAGGTTCGTCAGGCGGCGCGCGCCTTTAATGCCATGCAGGCGCGGATCCAGGCGTCGCTGAAGGAGAGGGCGCAGATTCTGGCGGCTATTTCGCACGATCTCCAGACGCCCATTACCCGTATGCGGCTGCGCGTGGAGATGGCCGATCAGCCGGATCTGCGCGACAAGCTCACCCAGGACCTGGACAGCATGACGCGCCTGGTGCGCGAGGGAATAGACTACGCGCGCTCGTCCGGCGTGGCGCCTGAACCGGTTCGTAATGTCGATCTCTATACCTTTATTGATACGCTGGTCTGTGACTACAGCGATACCGGCAAAAACGTGCAGTTCTCGGCGGCGAGAAACCACATGCCCTTTGCAACCCGTCCGCAGGCGCTGCACCGGATCCTCACCAATCTGCTGGATAATGCCCTGAAGTTTGCCGATAAGGCAGTGGTGACGCTGACGACAGGTGATAACAGAGTGCAGATTGCCGTGGAGGATAACGGGCCGGGTATTCCGGAGCATGAGCTGGCGGCGGTGTTGCAGCCCTTTTACCGGGTGGAGTCTTCCCGTAACCGGGAAACCGGGGGGACGGGGCTGGGGCTGGCGATAGCGGCACAGCTTACGGGGCAGTTGAACGGGGAGTTGCAGTTGGTGAACCGGGCTGAAGGGGGGCTTTGCGCACGGATAACGTTGCCGATGGTTTGATTTTGTACCCTATCGCCGGGTGGCGGCGTTGCCTTACCCGGCCTACAACATAGCGATGCTAAAGCAATCGAATCATTACAGTAGGTTAAAAGACATACAGCGACGCCCGTGTCCGGCTGAAAATCGCTGAGGCGTTGACCGCAGGCCGGGGCGAGACGCATGGACGCGCCGAGAGGGGGCGACCTACATGGATGTAGGATCGCCCCCGACCCGAAAGCCGAAGGGAATAAGCCGAAGGCACCGCAACGCGGCGATTTTCGTTGCCGGGAGCCGGGGTAGCCAGGGGGGAGGCGGCGAGCCCCCCTGGCACGTTCACCGGTTCCTTTGTACCAGAGGAGCAAGGAACGTAAGGTGAACGGAACCACCTCGGTAGCCACATGTATACCCGTACCCTTCATCACGCCAATTGTACCGCAATGTATCTCCGCTCAACGCCCATACATCACCTGACAAAAAACCCTATCCCTCAACACACCGCAAACACATCCCCACGCTGTAATGGCCTCACTATCAACTGGTAAGTGAGGTGTTTATGTTTCTTGTGATCGCATTTTTAGGCGGCATGGTCAGTCTGCTCAGCCCCTGCACGCTTCCCGTTATTCCTCTGCTGTTCGCCGGATTCCGCGGCCAGCGGCGTCAGCTTGTCGCTATGCTGTGCGGTATGGTGATGATGTTTACCCTGGTCGCCAGCCTGATCGCCGTCGCCAGCGACTGGGTGGTGAGCGCCACCATCGTGGGACGCTGGGTGGCGCTGGTGCTGCTGAGTCTCGCCGCCCTGGCGTTGATCTTCCCATCTTTAGCGCAGCGTATCGCCGGGCCAGCGTTACGCCTCGGCAATATGATCAATTCCCGGAGCAACTCTACCCGCGGCTTAGCCTCGGCGGTGCTCGCCGGGCTGGCGGTCGGGCTGCTGTGGTCGCCCTGCGCCGGACCGGTGTTAGGGGCCATTCTCAGCCTGAGTCTCGCGGGTCATAGCCCGATTGCCACCGGCAGCCTGCTGGCAGCGTATGGCAGCGGCTGTGCAGTAATGCTCGCGCTGCTTGGCTTCAGTGGGCCGGCGCTTATCGCCCGCCTGAAAGCCAAATCGGGTCTGATGGAGGGGCTGAGAAAAACCGCGGGGGTGATGATGCTGATGTCCGTTGCGTTTACGGCGTTTGGTCTGAACAGCGTCTTTCAGGGGGCAAACGGGCTGGCCGACCGGCTGGAGAAAACGCTGCTGCAACTGGCGCCAGGGAGCCAGACTCCGCCGACCCTTCAGCCGGTGGCACAGCCGGTCACCACCAGCGCGATGCCCTCTCTGGAAGGTGGTACAGGCTGGCTCAACGGCGAGCCGGTCAGCCCGGCGTCGTTAAAAGGCAAAGTGGTGCTGATCGACTTCTGGACCTGGGACTGCATTAACTGTCAGCACTCGCTGCCGTACGTTCGCGACTGGGCCAACAAATATTCGTCACAGGGTCTGGTGGTGATCGGCGTCCATACCCCGGAGTACCCGTGGGAGAAACCGCTGGCCTCGGTGCAAAAAGCCATTAACAAATGGCAGCTGCCGTACCGGGTGGTGACTGACAATAACTATAAAATCTGGACCGCCTTTGGCAATCGCTACTGGCCTGCACACTACTTCTTCGATGCCAAAGGGCAACTGCGTTACGCCTCTTTCGGCGAAGGGAATACTGACAAGCAGGAGCAGGTGATCCAGCAGCTGCTGAAAGAGGCAAAAGCGTAGCTACGGTGCGCGTCGGGCGATGATAAACAGCCGCGGAAAGGCCAGCAGTATCTGCCCGTTTTCCTGAAGTGGATACTGCTCCTCCAGCAGCTGATGATAGCGATGCAGATAGCGCTGCTGCTCACTCTCATTGAGATCCTGAAGCCACGGACGCAGGCCGGTGGCGCTTACCCAGTCGACGATCGCCTGGTGGGAGGCCATCTGGTGATAATAGGTCGTACGCCAGATATCCACCTCGCAGCCCGCCTCGGTCAGGATATCGTAATAGGCATGGACGCCGGGGAGCGCTGCCCGGCCGCGATCCGGATAATCCTGTTCAAACGCCACCTCACGCATCAGCACGTGGGTGGGCTCCAGGTCGTTATCCGGCATCTGGATAGCCAGTACGCCGTGCAGTTTCAGCATTGAGACCAGATGCGGCAGCAGCTCATAGTGATTCTCTACCCACTGCAAGGAAGCATTGGCGTAAACCACGCTCAGGGTGCGTTCGGGACGGTAGTGGCGAATATCCGCCTCAATAAACCGACAGCCTGGCAGGGTGGCTCTGGCTTCTGCGAGCATGGCGGGCGAGGTATCGACGCCGGTTATCTGCGCCGTGGGCCAGCGCTGCTGCAACAGCGCCGTGCTGTTGCCCGGTCCGCAGCCGAGATCGACCACATCGGTAACGTTATCCAGCGCAATCCGGGACAGCAACTCTAAGGCGGGGCGGGTGCGTTCCGCGCCATATTGCAGATACAGGCCAGGGTTCCAGTCGGTCATGCGGACATCTCCAGTTTGCTCTTTTCTGAAGTGTAGATGATGAGGTTTCAGACATGACAGAAATCCCTTTCTGTCGGTGCGCGGATGTTAGACGATCTTCTTCAGGGCGACGTGGTAGAGCAGCATGATGGTTTTGCCGTCGACGATAGTGCCATCATCAATGGCCTGGAGCGCCTGTTCTATCGGCCATTCCAGCACTTCGATATCTTCACCTTCGGCCTCGATACCGCCCCCTGCGCCGGTGCGATCCCCTGCGTGATATTCCGCGATGTAGAAGTAGAGCTTCTCGGTGACGGAGCCGGGGCTCATAAAGGCTTCGAACACCTTCTCCACCTGGTCAATCTGGTAGCCAGTCTCTTCTTCCACTTCGGCTTTGATGCGCTTTTCCGGGGCCATGTTATCAAGCAGGCCTGCGGCGGTTTCGATCAGATAACCGTCGTGACCATTTATATAGACCGGAAAGCGAAACTGGCGGGTGAGGATCACCGTTTTTTTTTCGCGGTTATAGAGCAGGATGGTTGCGCCGTTTCCCCGGTCGTAGGCTTCGCGGTTCTGACGCTGCCACTCCCCGTTGCGACGACGCAAATCAAAGGTATATTTTTTGAGTGTGTACCAGTCATCTGACAGCGTTTTGCTGTCAAGAATGCGTACTTCTGCACGAGTTGATTGCACGATGCCTCCTGAATAGGTAGAGTGACCATCATAGTCTGCACATTCGTGCAATATCAAGATCAAACATGCAGCCTCAGGAATCTCTCATGCTCACCCGTCAACGCAAACAACTGATCCTTGAAAAACTGAATACCGAAGGGGAGGTGCTCTCTAAAACCCTCAGCATCGAATTTCAGGTATCGGAAGATACCATTCGCCGGGATCTGCGCGAGCTGGCAGCCGAGGGGCGTTTACAGCGGGTGCATGGCGGCGCGCTGCCAGCATCAAAAGCGGTATCCAGCTTTGCCGAGCGCAGCCACCTTGGCATCGACGCCAAAAAGCGGGTGGCGCAGAAGGGGGTTGAGCTTATCTCACCGGGACAGGTGGTGATCATTGATGGCGGGACGACCACGACCGAGCTGGTTCGCTGCTTGCCGGCGGATCTCTCCTTTACGGCGGTCACCCACAGTCCCGGTATTGCGCTGGCGCTGGTGGACCATCCCCGGGTTGAGGTGATCCTGATTGGCGGGCGTTTGTTCCGCCACTCTATCGTCACGGTGGGAGCCGCCGCGATTGAGGGTATCGAACGTATCCATGCAGATCTCTTTTTCATGGGAGTAACCGGTATTCACCCGGAAGCAGGGTTAACAACCGGTGATTATGAAGAAGCGTGCATCAAACGCGCATTTTCCGGCAGGGCCGCCGAAACGGTGGTGCTGGCGTCGCCGGAGAAGATAAATACCGCTTCACCCTTCCTGATTGGCGAGCTTTCACTCATTAACACCGTAGTGGTTGAACCGGATACCGACAGTCGCTGGGTTGAGGCAGTGGTTGGGCAGGGCGTGTCGGTTGTTAAAGCGTGATACGGAAATGCTGATCGCAGGAAGAGCGTAGCCGTATAAGCTACGCTTTTGCAGTAACCTGTTCATGACTAAGGACTGCGTGATGCTGCAAAAAATCAGCCTTCTAACCCTTGCCTGTTTACTCTTCACCGGCTGTATGTCCATGTCCGGTGAAGGCACTTCACCCGAAGAGAAGAAGTTTCGTAAAGTCGAGGCCGCGGCGAAAGAGTGCGCCGAGATTGTGAAAAACCAGACTATCGAACTCACCGCCGAAGGCAAAGACGCCGACACCCGCTGGACGACCCTCGACTATGTGGGGCCCGATCAGCGTACCCGCACCGTAGAATATCGTACCTCGTCGGTGCTGGATAATGGCGAACCGGGCAGAGCGTGGCAAAGCTGTATGTCGGATAAAAAAGCGCTGGTGCCTGAGCTGAAATTATAAGGTCAGGCCACATGGGGAAGAAAAAAATGCCGGCAGCCATCTGCCGGTTTTTTTTTGCTATGCGGCCCGGCTTACAATATACTAAAATACATTATATAAATATGTATATTGATAGGTGCATATCGTGACTACGAATAGCGATATTCAGGATGCAATGAAACAGGCGGCACTGGGGGCTGCGGAGCTTTTGCGCGGTTTGTCCAATGCGGACAGACTGTTGTTGATGTGTCAGTTAAGTCAGGGGGAAGCGAACGTCGCGCAGCTTGAAGAGGCGGTGGGGATCCGTCAGCCCACCCTGTCCCAGCAGCTGGGCGTATTGCGGCGTTTAAAGCTGGTGGAGACCCGACGTACAGGTAAACAGATTTTCTACCGGATTGAGGATCCGCGGATCTTCACGCTGCTCAACACCTTATATGACCTCTATTGCCCACAGATAGGTGCCGATCATGATCGTTGATTTCGCTCACTTTACGCCGCTGAGTAGCCTCGCGGGGGGGATGTTAATCGGGCTTGCCGCCATACTGCTGATTCATTTCTGCGGGCGAATCGCCGGGATCAGCGGCATTGTGGCGGGGATGCTGACGAAACAGACCCGTAACGAGGGGTGGCGGATAGCCTTTTTAGCCGGTCTTATCGGTTCACCTCTGCTGTTCAGCCTTTTCTTTCCCTTACCTGAGATAACGGTTCAAACCTCGTGGCCACTGATTATCGTGGCTGGCCTGCTGGTGGGTGCCGGGACGCGCCTGGGATCCGGGTGTACCAGTGGGCACGGCGTCTGCGGACTGTCGCGTTTTTCCAGACGTTCCCTGGCGGCCACGCTGACCTTTATGGCGGTCGGTATTATTACCGCAACGCTGGCCGGTTTCTGGCTCGGTTAAGGAGGAGATATGTTAATGGTCATTGCCGCGTTTCTGTGTGGCCTGATTTTTGGCGTGGGTTTGCTGATAAGCGGGATGGCAAATCCTGAGAAGGTGCTTGGCTTTCTGGATCTCTCTCAGCCCTGGGATCCCTCTCTTGCCTTCGTGATGCTCGGGGCGATTGCGGTGGGGATAGTCGGCTTCAGGTTAGCTAAAGGCAAACAAACGTCGTTTTGCGGGGCGCCGATCCGGCTGCCGGAGAATAACACCGTAGACCGCGCGCTGCTGATGGGCGCTGTTCTGTTCGGCCTGGGTTGGGGGCTGGCGGGTATTTGTCCCGGACCGGCGCTGGTCTTACTGGGTACGGGCGCAGGGAAGGGAGTGCTGTTTGTGTTGTCGATGCTGGCCGGAATGTGGTTCGTGAACAAGGTCCGGCCAGCGTAACACCGCGATTCAGGACATTGACTCCGCTTCTGGCAGAACAAGGGAATTGAGGACATGGTCCTGCCAGATCCCGTTTATCTTGAGGTAGGAGTGGGCATAGCCCTCTTTGACAAATCCGAGGCTGGCAAGCGTTTTACTGCTGCGCGCGTTATCAGGAAGATGGTTTGCCATAATCCGGTGAAAGCCGTAATGCATCTGTACATAATCCAGAGAGTCTTTAAGCGCCTCTTGCATGAGTCCTTTCCCCTGATGAGCGTGATCGAGAGAGAAACCGAGATAGCACGCCTGGAAAACCCCAAAGATAAAATTGGTGAAATTAATGCTGCCGATGATGTTATTTTCACCTTTTAACGTGAAAACGATTTGCAGACATTTTCTTGCTTCGTAATCTTTCTGCGCACTCTCAATCCGTTGGGACACGCTATCAAGTGTGAAATAGTCTTCATTACGCAATGGTTCAAAGGGCGCGAAATGTGAGCGATTTTCCAGCAGGAAAAGCTGGAATCTTTCTGCCAGGTCGGGCGTCAGCTGCCAGACATCTGTACGTTGAGTGGAAAATAACTTCATATGTATATCTCATTAACATTGTGGTTACATCTATTGTACTGATTACAAGATTGATTTTCAGCTGACTTCAACCTACTAAAGTTAGACTGGTAACCCTGACCCGATTTGCCCGATCCTGTCAGGTCATTCCTCCCTCATCCAACTGTATAAAGAAAGAGAGCGCTATGAAACTCTATGTATATGAGCATTGCCCGTTCTGTATCCGCGCGAGAATGATCTTTGGTCTTAAAAAGGTGCCCTTCGAGCTGGGCGTAATAATGGAAGGGGATGTCGAAACGCCAACCCGTATGGTGGGCAGAAAGGTCGTGCCGATCCTGCAAAAAGAAGAGGGCGCTTACATGCCGGAAAGCATGGATATCGTCCATTATGTCGATCAGCTTGACGGCAAGCCGGTGATTAAAGGTGAATGCGATCCCCTGATTGAGGCCTGGTGCAAAGAGAACACGCGCACCGTCTTTAACCTGGCGATCCCACGTTTTACGCGGGCAGATTTTCAAGAGTTGTCCACCCCAGCCGCACGCGAAGCCTATACCCAGCGTGAGATAAAAGCGTTTGGCGATCTGGAGGCATTACTGGCCAATAGTCAGGCCTGTATCGATACGCTGGTGGATGAACTGGCTAAAATCGAGCCTTATCTGCGTGCCAGACACCCGATAAGCATCACCGATTTTTACCTTTTCCCGGTGCTGAACTCGCTGACAATTGTGAAAGCGTTCCCGTATCCGGACTACCTGAGCGGCTATCTGGACCACGTTGCGACGTCCTGTAACGTACCGCTGTTTACCGATAAGGCGTTGTAATTGAAGGGGGGCCGCCCCCGAACATATTAAGCAGGTTTACCCAGCGCTTTTTTGGCTGCAACACAAACCGGGAAGTGTTATACTGTATATAATTACAGTATAGGGGGTGCATAATGGCTGTTGAAACAAAATATGTTGTCGTAAGAAAAGGTGAAGAGAAAATGACATTTGCCAGTAAGAAAGAGGCTGACGCTCACGACAAACTGCTCGACCTCGCAGAAGCGTTCACCGACTGGCTGTTGCAAAGTGACATGCAGATGGATGAAACGCAGGCTGAAAATCTGGGGCTCTATCTCGCCGAGCAGAAAGAGGCCGTGCAGCATATTCTGCGTACCAGCAAACTTCCCGATCTTAATGCCGCAACAGCAGCAGAGAAAGCAGCGTCAGATGAAGGTGGCAGTAAAAAAATCAGAGCAGTTAAAGCTGCCTGATCAACACATCATCGCTGAGCCTGTCGCCGCAAGCGGGTAACTGCTTGCGGTTTTTTTTTGTCATATGCCAGGCACAGATGGGTAAATGTGGTGAGGAAGGCAGGAAGCGGGCAGAGCATTAACATAATCGTCATCGCCTGGACCCGTTTCTCGCTTAACTACAGAAGCGGCCAGTTTAAGCGCGGTGCGGTAAGTCGCTCATTATCTCTTGTATTTCATTGAACAGTCTTGCCAGATGGAAACCATCGCAAACGGAATGATGGACCTGAACGGCGAGCGGCAACAAGGTCTTTCCATCCTGTTCGTAGTATTTGCCAAAGGTGAACATGGGCGCGAAAAAGTTCTTCATGTTTGCAACGTTGACATTGAAACTGGTAAACGTTGCCCAGGGAATAGCCGATACGAAAAATATATTGTCCGGTGACTCGCCCTTAGGCCAGTAAGAAAGGTTATTCCCGTAGCGTGCAACGTCCTCAGAATAGGTTTTTTGGAAGTGCGCCATATTGCCATCGTAATAACTCCATATTGATGAGAATGTCTCCGTTTCATTATGGAAAATGGTGTAGCTCGGATAAACTTCCTTCCATATAACCAGTTCATCGTCCTTCATAGCCATACGAAACTCGGTATGCCTGTTTACCACCTCAGAAATGATGGAGATGATAGTAGGGTAAAACTTCCAGCCAACATCTTTAATATGTTTCAGCAGATCGGTGATGTCTAAATTAACAGTCTGGTTAATGGTGCTCTGAGCAAAAGACTGAAATACCGCAAAATGTTCCTTCCTGGCCCAACGAGATAAGTCAACAGGCGTATATTCTGGGATTGTTTTTTTCATTTTTAACCCTTTGATTAGCGATGTAATTCAGCGTTCAGCTAAGATTTTTCCATGATAAACCAGCATATCTCATTATCACTCTGATATGCATCGGTAAAGTGAGGCTGATTGCCAGTTACGTTAAGAAGAGCGGTGGCTGCGACGGTACCTTAAAGAATGCTGCGCAAAGCGCTCCTTTTAAAGCTGTCTTCTGCGCTTCACTGAGTACATCACTTCGTCACTCTTTTTGATCATTTCGTCAAGCGACGAATAGTGGCCCTGATCATTGTGCAGAACGCCAGAAGAGTAATTGATGTTATAGGGTTTACCTGATTTTTCGTTGTAATCGTCCACTCCCCGACGAAGCGCATGCAAAAAAGCTTCCGTAGCACTCCGGGTGGTAATGAGCACGGCGAATTCGTCCCCACCCAGCCGACCGGCAATATCGCCGGGATTGAGGAACTGAAACAACAGTCCTGAGAAGACTTTCAGAACCTCATCGCCTTCAGCATGCCCCCAAAGATCATTGATAGGTTTGAATTTATCCAGATCAAAAAAGATAAGACTGAACGGTGTATTACGCTCAGTGAGGGCGCGGAACCGTTTTTCTCCTGTCCGGTAAAAACCCCGCCGATTCGCTATTCCGGTCAGACTGTCGGTCATCGCCATGCCGATGACCTGAAATTCATCCTCAACAATGAAAGCCAGATCCTTGAGTGAAGCAATATCCTCGTCGTTAAAGCTGCGAAGGATGGTATGAATGAGGCAAAGCGTACCTGCCACTTCTCCGTCAGGGAGATGCACCGGATAGCCAGCGTAAAATCTGATGTAAGGTTCACCGGTGACCAGGGGATTATCATGAAAACGCTCATCAACAGATGCATCGTTAACGATAAAAGCGCCATCCTGCAAAATGGCATGCCCACAGAATGAGATATTACGTGGCGTTTCCCGGACACCGAGACCCTCGCATGCAATCAACCATTGTCGCTCGCGATCCAGCAGGCTTATCAGGACCACAGGTACCTGAAAGATTCGCCTGGCAAGCCGGGTAAGACGATCAAAACGCTCATCGTCTCTGGTATCAAGCAGGTCTGCGAGATAAAGCGACTTTAGTCTTTCTTCTTCATTTTCCGGTATGCCGGGGAATTTCATAGAACCTCAATCTCGCTATACTCCGCGGGACATGCGTTTACGCAGCTCTATCGCCCAATGCTCGATAAGCTGGGATTAACCTATCCCCAGTACCTGGTGATGATCACGTTGTGGAATCAGGATGGACGCACAGTGAAGGAGCTGGGTGGAATACTCTTCCTTGAGTCCAGCACGCTCACGCCTTTACTTAAGCGGCTGGAGAGCGCGGGGTTGATCACCCGGACACGCAATCCGAAGGATGAACGTGAAGTGCTTATTCATCTGACAGAGAAGGGGGATACACTGAAAATTGAGGCCAGCAATATCACGCGCTGTATTGTGGATACCCTTGGAATGGATGCGGATGCAGTTGCTGACATTAAATCATCAGTCGATAAGATCCGCGATCGGCTACACCGGGCACAGAGACCGGACAACTGATGATGCGATAAAGGCAATAGGGTCCTGTATAACATGAAGTTGTAGGGGGATATCTTCTGGTATTCATCCGGGGGATAAACCCTGAATAGCGACCGGACCGTTTCTTTGGACAGGTGAACATCGTGCAGTTCTGCGAGTTTTTCACCTGCAAGCGTCGGCCCGAAGTCGGTATAGCGTTCTCGGATAATATTGAGTGCGTACCGGGCAAGACCATCAGGCGTTAGCCATACCTGGTGGGCCAGTTTCACGGTAACGCGACAGAAGGCATCTGCACTGACGATCGGAGATACCCAGGCGCTGCGCGACCATCTGAGTGGTCAAACGCCGGTCGACAAAATCCAAAACGAAAAACACAGCTGAATGTGCCATCATCGGAATCCATCGATGCTGAATCTTACTGTGATGAACTCTGCCCAGACCGGACATTATAATTTTGCTATCACCATGTTAGTGCGCATAATGTATATTATGTTAAATTCGATCTGTGGCAGCAACGCAGACGTACCGGGCCTCGTATTACGCGCCCAGCTTTATCCCCTCGCCTCAACTTCTCATTCATCACCGTACACTCCGACACACCTCAAGCACTTTTTCTCTTAGCCATCGATGACCGGGATCTTTTTCCATTCTCGGATGCCACATCTGCGACACCGTGATGGCACGGGTCTTGAACGGCAGTTCGAATACATGCAGTTGCTCTGTCATCTGCGGGTTTTGCAAATACAACGCCGGAACCATGGCGATAAGATCCGATGCCAGCGCCACGGACAACGCCGTCGGAAAGCCAGGCACCACGCTTGCCACCTTACGCGACAAACCTGACTCCGCCAGTGCATCATCTACAAACCCATGTAATGATCCATTGGGTGCGGCCACCACATGGCCCCAGGCGACATAATCCCTCATGCTGATTTCCGGTAACGATGCCAGCGGATGCGTCTTCCGCACGGCGCCGACAAACCGGTCCTGAAAAAGTCGCTGCAGGCGAATTTCCGGCCCCATATTGCCCTGGACGCCAATCTCCAGATCGACCAGACCCTCGCGCAGATAGCGCGACGTTTTTTCAGGCTTGGGCGCAAAACGGAGACAGACATCCGGGGCGGCCTCCGCCACCGCGGCAATCAGCGCCGGGCCAAACGCGACGACAAATCCATCGTTGGCCCGGATAGTGAACAGGCGCGCCAGACTTTCCAGCCTGAGCGTCTCCATTGACGGCTGCAACACTGCCCTCGCCTCCTGCACCGCATTTCTGGCGCGATCCCGGGAGGCTTCTGCCCAGGGGGTCAGCACCATATTTCGTCCAGCCCGCACCAGAATCGGATCGCCTGTCACCTCGCGCAGCCTGTTGAGCGTGCGGCTCATGGCAGATGCACTCAGGTTTAAGCGCCGTGCAGCACCGGCCACGCTCGCTTCTGCCAGCAGAATGTCGAGGGCGACCAACAGGTTAAAATCGGGATCGGACATAATAAACCTCAGATAAGGCGTTCGGTGCAATGATTAAGTGTAAACCATGCGTCTTCCGCCTTATATACCTCGTGCTTATAGTTTCGTCATTAA
Source organism: Leclercia sp. LSNIH1 (assembly GCF_002902985.1). Lineage (NCBI taxonomy): Bacteria > Pseudomonadati > Pseudomonadota > Gammaproteobacteria > Enterobacterales > Enterobacteriaceae > Leclercia > Leclercia sp. LSNIH1. Next base: position 3,269,636 of record NZ_CP026167.1, read on the forward strand.
AACCCCCTTAAGGAGTTCAGATGATGACGCTATTTTCAAACCAACCCGGTGATGAGGGGCTGCCTGGCCCGGCGCGCGCCCGGGTGATGATCGCCGTAATGGTGACCACCCTGATGGGGGTGTTTGATGGCACCATGATCAACATTGCCCTGCCCTCTATGGCGCAAGCGATGCAGGTGCCTGCAAGCTACGCGGTCTGGTTCGCCAACGGTTATCTGCTCTCTGCGGCAATGACGTTGATGATTTTCGCCTCCCTCGCGACGATCTATGGCACTCGCCCCATTTTTCTGTCAGGGCTCGCCACCTTTACGCTGACCTCACTGGGCTGCGCACTGGCAACTACCCCAGAAATGCTTGTGGCAATGCGTATTATGCAGGGGATCGGCGGCGCGGCGACGTTAAGTATTGCTCCGGCGATCCTGCGCGGCGTTTTCCCGGGACGACTGCTTGGCCGCGTGCTGGGTCTGCATGCCCTGCTTATAGCATCCAGCACCGCCATTGGCCCGGTGCTGGGCGGCACGATACTGGATACCCTGAGCTGGCAATGGTTGTTTGCCATTAACATACTTCCGGGAACCTTAGCCCTGTTGCTGGCTTTCAGGGCGCTACCCGGAAAAACAACGTCCGGCAAAACTGCGTTTGACCTTCCTGGCGCGCTGCTGTCAGCGACCCTTTTGGGGGCAATGATTATGGCGGCGAACAGCCTTCACCAGGTGGCGGTCTGCTGGGGACTCCTCGCCCTGTTCAGTACGATGCTGTTTATCGGGCATATCCGCCGCGCCAGGGCGCCCATACTGCCGCCCGTTATATTCAAGAACGGACGTTTCACCCTCGCGGCATTAACGTCACTGGCCTCTTTTGTCAGCCAGGGGATCACCTTTGTTGCGTTGCCTTTTCTGTTTCAGAGCGTATATGGCTACAGCCCCGTTGTATCCGCGCTGCTGTTCGTGCCCTGGCCGATAGGTATTGTGCTGATCGCGCCCCACGCCGGCCGCTGGGTAGACACGGTTTCTGCGCCGCTGATCTCGACTCTTGGGCTGGCCATCTTTGTTGTGGGGTTGATTCTGCTGGCGATGCTGCCCGCCTCGCCTTCCGTATGGGATATCGGCCTGCGTAGCCTGGTTTGCGGCATCGGATTTGGATGTTTTCAAAGTCCTAACAACCGGGAAATGTTGTCGAATGTTGCTCGCGAACAGGCAAGCTATGCATCCGGGGTATTATCCATTGCCCGAACTTTCGGGCAGTGCCTGGGCGCCGCTGTTGTAGGTATCCTGCTGACCCTCATCTCGCCGGTAACCGGCCAGACGTTAAATGAACGGGCTGTCCATTTCGCTCTGTGGGTCGCAGTTGCTGCTTCTGTCGCTTCAGTGTTGTTTAGCCTCAGCCGACTGCGCAGAACGCATGCGTTTTCGTTGGGAGGAAGCAATCGTTAATCTTCTCAACTAGACTTCTTAGCGGCTGTACGTCTTTAACTGCGGACGCAGCCCACTTCACTCAGGTTCTTTTATTCCCCGAGAGGTCTATCATGTCATTTGTTACCACCAACGATGATGTCAGTATCTTCTATAAAGATTGGGGTCCTAAAGATGCACAGCCCATTTTCTTCCACCACGGCTGGCCATTAAGCGCTGACGACTGGGATAACCAGCTGTTGTTCTTTTTAGCTGAAGGTTTCCGCGTTATTGCCTCCGACCGTCGTGGTCATGGCCGCTCAAGTCAGGTCAGCGATGGACACGATATGGATCACTACGCCGCCGATGTGTCTGCCGTTGTGGAACATCTGGATCTGCGTAACGTTGTCCATGTTGGTCACTCCACCGGCGGCGGACAGGTTGCGCGCTATGTGGCGAAATACGGTCAACCGCAGGGGCGCGTGGCGAAAGCGGTATTAATCAGCGCCGTACCGCCATTAATGGTGAAAACGCCGGAAAATCCAGGCGGTACACCATTGGAGGTTTTTGATGGATTCCGTAAAGCGCTGGCCGCAAACCGGGCGCAATTTTATCTCGACGTGGCGACGGGCCCCTTCTACGGCTTCAACCGAACGGGGGCTGAAATATCTCAGGGAACTATTCAGAACTGGTGGCGGCAAGGGATGATTGGCAGTGCGAAAGCGCACTATGAAGGCATTAAAGCCTTTTCCGAGACGGACCAGACCGACGATCTGAAAGCGATTACCGTGCCGGTGCTTATTTTGCAGGGTGATGACGATCAGGTGGTGCCTTATAAGAATGCCAGCCTGCTTCAGGATGAACTTATCAGCAATAGCACGCTGATAGTTTATCCAGGCTATCCTCACGGGATGCACACCACGCACCCTGATACGATCAACAAAGACTTACTCGATTTTATCCGCAGCTAAGTCAATGATTCGGGTGGCCTTCGCCACCCGTTTTACTTCCGCGCCCCTTATAAGGAGGCTTTCAACCGTGCGACCGCCTCTTGCAGATTTTCATCCGTGACGCTGACGTAGGACATGCGCAGCGTGTTGTGATCCGGCTCGTTACAGTAGAAGAACTCCCCTGGCACGTAGACCACGCCGTTGTTGAGGGTCTTTTTCAGCCACTCGGTAGTATTCATCTCATATTTGAATTTCGCCCACAGGAACATGCCGCCCATCGGTTTGTGGAACGTCAGGTGATCGCCCATTTCGCGCTCCACCGCCTGGCAGAGGATCTCGCATTTGTGTTTATAGGCGTCACGGATCAGCGCGATTTGTCCCGCCAGGCGCCCCGTGGTGAGATAGTGATAAGTGAGCGACTGCGACAATGTGCTGGTGTGTAAATCGGTGGCTTGCTTGAGGATCACCACCTGACGCTTCACCCAGTCCGGCAGCACTAACCAGCCTACCCTTGCCCCTGGCGCGAGGATTTTTGAAAAGGTCGAGGTGTAAATCACGTTATCGCTGCACCCCATCTCTGCCGCCCAGGCTTTTAATGGCGTGAAGGTGTTGTCGGTAAAATTGATTTCGCCGTAGGGATCGTCTTCGATAATCACAAAATCGTAGCGCTGCGCTAATTCCACCAACTGCCTGCGGCGCTGCTCTGTCAACGTAACCCCGCCTGGGTTGCCAAACGTCGGTACGATGTAGACCGCTTTGATCGGCGTAGTCTTAACCAGCGCTTCGAGCTCATCAACGATCATCCCTTCGCCGTCGGTACCCACCGACAACAGGTTAGCCTCTGCGAGCTGCAGAACCTGCAGGGCCGCGAGATAGGTTGGACGTTCAACGACAACAATGTCGCCCGGATTGATCAGCGCGCGCGCCAGAATATCCAGTGACTGCTGGGAACCGGATGTGACGACCACCTCGTCGATACCGCAGCGGATCCCCCTGCCGCACAGCAGCTGGCAGATTTCGCCGCGCAGCTCCGGGCTACCTTCGCTCAGACCGTACTGAAAAGCATCCTTCCAGGTGCTGGAGAGCACCTTTTCCATTGCCATTTCCAGCCCTTCGCGATCGAAAAGATCCGGATTGGGAATGCCCCCGCCGAGTGAAATCACCCCTTCCATCTTGCTGTGTTTTAATAGTTCTCTGATCGCCGATGACTGGAGGTTTTGTACTTTGTGGGCAATTTTGTTCTGCGACATCTCTCGTTATCCTGGTTTGTTGTCTCCCAATCTAAGTATCACATGTCGGCGGCTTTGATAATCACTTTCTGTGGTAGAAAAGCGAGGAATAACAATTGCAGAAGCCGGAGCACGACGGCTCCGGCAGTAAGGTTCAGAACTCGATACGGGCGCCGAAGTTATAGCGGCGGCCTTCCAGCATCGAAGACTGGTTGTACGAGGTGCGGTAAATCGGGTTTGCGTCAAACAGGTTATAGATGCCGGTCATTAACGTAACGTTCTTGTTCAGATGGTAACGTGCCCCTAAATCAACCAGCGCGTAGGCTTCTGTTTCGCTGGATTTACCGATGTCCGGTGAGGTGCTGCGCCAGCTCGCTTTGGTCCATAACTCCAGGTCGTTTAGCGCCTGCCATGTCAGAGAGACGTTAGCCATGCTTTCCGGAAAGTCGCTCAGGGCGTAACCCTTATACTCGCCGCTCTGTTGTTCGCTGTGAGTCCAGGTATAGTTGGCATTGGCTCTCAACGATGAGGTGACCTGCCAGTCGCCGTTCAGCTCCACACCGTAGATTTCGGCATCGCTGACGTTGAAATACTGGAAGACAGAGTCAGCGACGTAACCATTATACCTGCACTGCTGCGAGGCCGACGTGGTGCAAATGACCCGGTCGCTGATTTTGTCCTTGAATTTGGTGTAGAAGACGGTCGCGTCCAGCGCCAGCGCATCCTGCTGCCAGTAGACGCCAAGCTCGGTGTTGACGCTCTCTTCCGGTTTGAGATCGTCATTACCGATGCCTATTTCCGAATAAGGATAAGCCCCATACACGCTGGTAAAGCCGGCATTATTCTGGCGCAGATCCGGTTTTTTATAGCCCGCAGACACACCGCCCTTCAGCGCCCAGTTTTCATCAAGGGTCCAGTTGCCGTAGAGCTTAGGCGTGACGTGATAACCAAAGTAGCTGTCGTGATCCAGACGCGCCGAGGTCGTTAAGGTGAAATCCGGGACGATCATCCACGCATCTTCGGCGAATACCGCCCAGCCGTTGCGCGATATTTCGCTCACCGGCGTTACGCCCGGCGCCTCTTTATCTTTAATGCCGAACTCATCATCCAGCTCATTGCGGGTAAAGTTGATGCCCAGCGTCAGCTTGTGGTCGCCGAGGGTAAAGGTGTTGGCGCTGTTCGCCTCGTAGTTTTTCTGGGTAATAAACTGTGATGCCATTCCCGGCACGCGGTACTCGGTTTTCGCTTTCTCGTAGCTGACGAAGTTCTTCACCTCCAGTATGTCGCCATACCAGGCGTGCTGCGACAGCGAAGCCGCGTCGCGGTCGAAGCCCCAGTACCACTGTTTATCGTTATGCGTTTTCTCCTGATTCCCTTTCGTAGCGTTCAGATCCCAGAGCTGGGTCTCCGTTGGCGACAGGGCGATCGTCGCGTCCAGGTTGCCGGACTGATGCTTCACAAAACGCTCGTCGTTGACGCTGTCATCGTCGCGACGGTCGAGATAATCCGCGGCCACGCTCACCCCCAGTTTACCGGGGATCACCGGGCCCATCACAAAGGCATTGGTCTGGTTGGTGTTACCGTACTCGCTCTTCTCCTGCAGGAAGTAGTTATCCTCCAGGACGCCGGTCCACTTCTCCAGGTTGTACGCTTTTTTAGTGATGACGTTGACCACGCCGCCGATGGCGTCAGAACCATACAGGGATGACATCGGCCCGCGGATCACTTCGATGCGCTCGATGGCGGCCAGCGGTGGCATAAAGGCGGCCTCGGTACCGATATGGTGCCCGTACGGGCGGGATTCGCGGGTGGCCTGTTTGATGCCGTTCACCATGTAGGAGGTATAGGTGGAGTCCATCCCGCGCATCTGGACATCGCCAGTCGCCAGGCTGCCGTGGCCGTTACCCACCAGGAGACCCGGCATCTCGCGCAGGGCTTCGGTGACGTTCTGGTTAGAGCGGGTGTTCAGCTCCTTTTCATTCACCACCGAGATGGTTGCTGGTGCCTCGCGACGCTCCTGGCTGAAGCCGGTCGCGGTCACGACCAGCTCATCTTCGTTGACGGCGGTGGATTCCGCGGCGAAAACGGCCGCAGGAAGATTTGCCAGGGCGAGCGAAACCGCCACGGCCATGCGTGTCTGCTTTATCACAACAGGATCCTTAGAGCTGGGTTAAATCAATCTTGAGCACGTAGTCAGCTTTGTGAGCTTTCTCATCCTGCTTGACGCTGGCATAGAGCGTGCTGGCATCGGCAGACAGCACCAGGCTGTTTGGCATCGCCGTGGTTTTAATGGTGTGTTTCAGATCATAAGTGGTCGCATCGATCACGCTAATCTGGCGATCGTTACGATGGGTGACATAGACCTCTTCCCGCGCCGGGTTATACAGCACGCCAACGGAATTAGGGGTCGGTACACGATGAAGCAGCTTGCCGGTGTCCAACTGCACAACCAGCAGATCTTTGGTGTTGGTGTCGGCGATATACCCCATCCCTTTGCCACTGTTTAGCGCGATATTCAGGAAATAGTGCTCCGGATCGGCAGGATCGACCTTCACGCGGCTGAGCAGCCTGGATGTTTTTGCATCCAGCGCGATCAGTTCCCCGACGCCAGACACGACATACACCTTGTCGCCCGCTTCATCTACTGCAAACCCGACCGGCTCAAGTTTTTCAAGGGTTTGGGCCAGGGCCTGCTTCTGGGTATCCACAACCCAGAGTAATCCTTTATCCTTACGCCCTATCCCGGAGACATAAAGACGCTGATGCTTCTTATCCAGCACCACTTCACGCAGGTGCACGCGATTTTCTGGATCTGACGTGTCGCTCAGCTGAATTGTTTTAATGGCTTTATCAGTACGGGTATCGAGCAGCGTGACCGACCCTTCCAGCGAATTACCCAGATAAAGGCGATGATTTTCTTCGTCCAGCGCGACGGCGAATGTGCGACGTTCCGTGGGGATCTTCGCTTCAATTTGCAGCGTCTGCGCCGCCAGCTTAAAGACCAGTCCGTCCGATTTGTCTTTATCAAAGGAAGGCGCTGACGCGGCATAAAGGGCCTGCTGGCCCTTATCGTAGGCCAGCTCGTACACGCCGTGCCCAAGTGGCTGGGTGACGAAATCTTTCTCGGTAAAGGTTTTAGCGAGTACAACGCCAGAGTGCGTTGCCAGGGAAATGGCGACGGCACACAGAGTTTGCTGTATTAGGGCAGAGGGAATATGCATGTCATTTTTCTTTACAGTTGCTTACGTAAAGACAAATGATAATGAAAATAAATATCATTAACAATTGCAAATGGGGTTTGCTACCCTACCAATTTTTGTACCGATTTAATCAAAGCGGCTTATTCTCGCCGCCTGGCTTACCAGACCGCGGAAAATCGCCTCGCTTATCTGTTCCGGAAAATCCGCTGGCAATTCCGCCCTGACGGTGGCGATCGCCTCATCCGTGCGGTCGGCCATCTCTTTCATCAGCCTCCGGGCGATCTCCTGCGAAAAGCCTGCGTGCGCAGCGGTACTGATAAAGTGACGCGGCTGGATCATCGCGAAATGGTACTGGCGGTTTTTGCCCTGTAATGCCATGGCCATCTTCGCTTTTTTGGCCGGGATACTCCCTGCCTCAAACAGCGGAAAGGCCGAAATCACATCGTATAACGGGGCCATGCGAAACGAAGAGTCCGCTTCGATAAACAGGCTGAAATTCTTACCGTGACCATCAATCGCGGCCAGCATCCAGAACAGGATCTGCGCTTTGAAGAACATCTCCCGATCCTGCGCTGCCAGGCGGGAACCGAGCAGCAGTTTCATGGCATCGGCGATGCCCGGCCCGCCGTGGGACTCATACTTCAGTGCCGGAGCGATGCCCAGCGCCTGACAAAAATCTTCCTGCGGCAGGCGCATCAGCCACCCGCTGCGGGCCCAACGGCGATCGAAGCGTTCAATAATCAGCACTTTTTTGCGACTAAAGGTGGCCATTTCGGCATGCGCTACCGGAAATCCAAAGGCTTTTGCGATCCGTAAGCAGAGCCACTCGTTTTCACAGCTCTCGCTGAGATCGATATTGTTCTGCTCTATTCTGCCGATCGGCAATTTGAATATATGGCTGGTTGGTGTACTACCCTGAGGCCGCTGCCAGCGATCCTGATACCATAGCAACGCCGTTTTCTCCTGCGCCCCGGCCAGCGAAATGCGAAAATCAGCCCCCTCTTCGCTCATCCCTAACGGGGCCATCTGGTAACCCTCCAGCAAGGAAGCAATCTGCTCGTCATCCAGCGGTTCGGCGACGATATCCATCACCGATGGGATCTCCAGCCCCGGTGGATAGAGCTGAATGGCACCCACGCAGTCTCGTCCGACACTGGCGAGCAGATCAAAGGGATGTGCCGTCTCAACCTGAAAACGGGCCTGCATGCGGGCGATTATCGCCTCTGAGTCTGGCAACAGGTTGCTGAAAAAATTGAAGACCTGCTTTCCGCGGATCCTCCCGTGCTGGAGCGGCAAAGAGAGCGAAATGGCACGTGCGCCAGGCTCTGCCAGCCACTCGGGCGCATACTGAAATGACATCGCGCCGCTGCCATCACGATGCAGCGTACCCACCACTTCGCCATTCATGGCAACAGTCAGACGTTGAGCGCGCATCGTTTACCACTCCTTTGTCCAGTTGGCATGATCGGGCAGCGTCGAGCCTCTTTTCACCACATGAAGTTCCAGATCCAGCGCTGAGAGAATTTTGAACAGGGTTTCCAGCTTGGTGGATTCAGGTTTGTTCTCGAAATCCGATACCGTGGTTTGTTTAATGCCAACCTGTTCAGCGGTCTCCGATTGCGTTAACTTATTGACCTTACGCTGATCTTTGACAGCCTGCGCCAGTGCGCCTGCCGAGGTCACTTTCATGCTTACCCCCTATAGCGGATATTCAAGGAAAATCCCCTACAGGGGATAAAACAAGAATAACCCCTCTGGCGGTTAAATTCAATTTACTCCCTTTAGGGGATAAAAAAGGGACGGCTACCTCTTTTTTCTGATAAGCGATGATTCAGGGCACAATGTTTAGGTTTGTTTAAAAGTAAAGGCACATTGTATGTTGTAACTATTTAGATCTGTTTACAATATACCCTAGGAGAGGAAACTAATACTCCATTATTTATATTCCCGCAGCGAGAAGCTATCGGAATTAAATATCCGAATCACTAATTAACAGGCCAAGGACGCTAAGACAAAAGTGCCAGAAAACAACAGAGATCATGAAGAGAGTAATCCAGCAAACTAACGAAACGGGCAAGGCTTATTTAAAGGCCCGGTTAAGCATTATTTTCGTTTAACCGAAACGAATCCCATAAAAAAAGCGCCACCAGCAGACAATGATTTTGTTCATCTTTTTAACTGCCGAAGCCGGACATTGCTGAAAAACGCCGCGTAGCGCCGGAAACTCAGGCTATCATTGATGAATAAGACAGTGATTTTTTCTCATTGAAGACCAGGATGTCAAAATATAACGGGTGAACTCCGGGGTATTCCTGTTGCCCTGTTCCGCTGCTTACAAAATATGTAGGGAGGATGGTTATGGTTGAATGTTATACAAAAAATAATACTCGCTATTTTCTAAAAATTCATTTTCTGCCATAGATGTGGGTAATTAAAAAAAGGCCAATGAATTTAAACGCGCTGGCCAGGTATATTTAAAAAGGCCCATGAGGGAGCAATGTATATGGCGATATTCAGGTCATTCTGGCAGGCAGGATTCGAAGGCGCTGATTTTATCACCCGGGCGGGTCATCCCCTTTCAATGGATAACGCAACGGCGCATGACGTACGGCATGCCGAGGATTACCGCGCGCTTAAGCCCTTCAACATGCACACGATAAGAGAGAGCGTCGGCTGGCGACTTGTTGATAAATCAGGTGGTTACGACTTTACTAACGTCGCAAAAAAAATGATGTCGGCAAAAGAGAGCGGTATCCAGATTTGCTGGACAATCTGTCATTACGGCTTTCCCCCTCATCTCGATTTTTTCTCAACAGAGTTTGTCTCTCGCTTCGCCCACTTGTGTGGCTCGCTGGCGGCGTTTTTGCGCCCCTGGTATGAGGAGCCGCCGGTCTACTCACCCGTCAACGAAATCTCATTCACAGCCTGGGGCATTGCGGAAGGATTGTTTCCTACCTCCCCTCCAGGCGTGGGCGAAAGCGAGCGGGTCAAGCGGCAACTCGTTCGTGCCGCCATAGCCGCCTGCGACGCCATTCTGGCGGCCGATCCCAGAGCGCGAATTTTACATTGCGACCCGTTAATCCATCTGATTTCACCGGATGACGATCCTGCAAATATTGAGCAAACCGAAGCGTTTCGTACCGCGCAGTTTCAGGCGTGGGACATGCTGACGGGCAGGCATGAGCCTGAGCTGGGTGGCCATCCGCGCTATCTGGATCTGCTGGGCGCCAATTACTACCACGACAATCAATGGATGATGGGCAACAACCAGCGCCTGCCGTGGCATCTGGGTGACGGTCGGCGACGGCGATTGCACGGAATGTTGCAGGAGACCTGGGAGCGTTATCGCCGCCCTATTCTGCTTGCCGAAACCAGCCATGTAGGTAGCGGGCGCGGCGCCTGGATTAACGATGTCGTCTCAGAGGTGGCTCAGGCGCAGCTGGCCGGCGTAGAGGTTGCGGGCATTTGCCTTTACCCGATTATCGACCGCCCCGACTGGGAGAATAACGCAAACTGGCATCACTCTGGCTTATGGGATGTGAGGCCCGACAAAGAGCGAGAGCTGAATGCCGTTTACGCCCGGGCTCTTAAACATGTCCAGACCCGGCTGGAACACTTTCACCAACTAACTGGCGTCACTACCTGCACCAGCACAGAGGTATCAGGCATGAAAAAAATCTATGTTTTTAGTCATCTGCGCTGGGATTTTGTTTTTCAGCGCCCGCAGCATCTGATGACACGGCTTGCTCAGCACTATCAGATCGTCTTTATCGAAGAGCCGCTGCATTCCGTTGGAAAACCAGAGCTGAAGATTTCCCAACCCGCGCCGAATGTGACGGTCATTCAGCCGCAGACACCGTCAACAGAGCCGGGTTTCCATGATGGACAGATCGCCTGGCTGGAAACACTGCTGGCGGAGATACGCGAAGAGGATGAAACCCCGGTCGTCTGGTTCTACACGCCGATGGCCCTCCCTCTGCTGAAGGTCTTTGCCCCCGCCGTTGTGGTGTATGACTGCATGGATGAACTGGCCGCCTTTGAAAAAGCGCCCCGCCAGCTGTTGCAACGTGAGTCAGCCCTGCTGACGCGGGCGGATATTGTCTTTACCGGCGGGCCAAGCCTGTATGCGGCAAGAAAAGGACGCCACCCGAACATTCACTGCTTTGCCAGTAGCGTGGATGCGGTGCATTTTGAACAAGCGCTGGATCGGGCCAATCACCATCCTCTGCAGGACACTATTCCGCACCCGCGCCTGGGCTATTACGGCGTAATTGATGAACGTATGGATTTGTCGCTGATCGCCGCCCTTGCCGATGCGCACCCGGAGTGGCAAATCGTGATGGTTGGTCCGGTGGTGAAAATAGACCCGTCAACCCTGCCGCAACGAAGCAATATCCATTACCCTGGCATGCAGCCTTATCAGGCCCTGCCCCATTTCCTTGCCGGGTGGGACGTCTGCCTGATGCCGTTTGCGCTGAATGAATCCACCCGCTTTATCAGTCCGACGAAAGTGCTGGAATACATGGCCGCGCAGCTTCCTGTGGTGAGTACCGCCATCGCTGATGTTGAAAAACCCTATGGCCACATTGTGGCGGTCGCCAGGGATCATGCCGCCTTTGTGGCCGCCTGCGAAGAGGCGCTGGCATTGTCTGAGGAAGAACGCGCTTCGCAGCGGCAGATCATGCAAAACATCGTCGCCAGCACCTCCTGGGACACAACCGTGCAAAAAATGCATGAGCTGATTGGGCAGGCGCTCTCTCGTCATCAGGCGCAGGAGACGGCGACAACGGATGCCGGAGGCGAGGATGTCTCACCTCAGGCAGTTTTACGCCTCATCCCCCCTGCCAGAACGGGTTCAGAAGTAGAGCCATGCTTAATTCTGGGTGCCGGGCCAACCGGCCTGAGCGCGGCCTATCATTTTGGCGAAGGGGCAACCTTACTGGAGCGTAATGAGACGGTGGGAGGCTTGTGCCGCTCGGTTCAGGACAAGGGATTTACCTTCGATTATGCGGGACACATTATGTTTTCCGCCGATGAAGAGGTGCTGGCGTTATACAACATCTTACTGGGTGACAATATTCACTGGCAGATCCGCGAAGCCTGGGTCTATACCGACGGCGTCTATACCCGCTATCCCTTCCAGGGATCGCTTTACGGCTTGCCGGCCCCGGTGATCAAGGAGTGTATCCTGGGGGCCATCGAGGCGCGTTACGGTACCGGGTCAGAGGTGAAAAGCATGGCCTCGACCTGTGGCAATAATGCCGAGACGCATCGCCGTCATCATCATGACTGCTGCGCCGATGGCGCGGTGCCGGACTACACCAGCACAGGCCAGAACCTACCGCCGGAAGGCAGTTTTGAAGCCTTCATCTATGAAACATGGGGCAAAGGGATCGCCCGTCATTTTGCCATTCCCTACAATAAAAAATTATGGACGGTGCCACTCTCAGAGATGGAGACCTCATGGCTGGGCGGACGCGTCCCCTTGCCCGATCTGGACCAGATCATCGAAGGTGCGCTGGGCGAAACGGCGAAGCCTATGGGACCCAACGCGCGTTTCGGCTACCCCCTGAAAGGCGGTTTTCAGGCGCTTATGTCCGGCTTTGTGCCGCACATAAAGGGCCGCATTGAGACCGGCGCCGAGGTCAGTAAAATCTACGTTAATCAGCATATTGTCGTGCTCTCTGACGGCAGGCAGTACCGCTATGAGCAGATGATCAGCACGCTGGTGCTGCCGGAGCTTATCCGCCTGATGGGCGACGAAGTACCGCCAGAAATTCGTAAAGCCGCAAAAGCCCTGCGCCATGTCTCCGTCCGCTGCGTCAATCTGGGCGTTAATCGTGACACCCTGACGGATAAACACTGGATCTACTACGCTGGCAAAACCGTATTCCACCGTATTTTCGTGCAGGGCAACGCCAGCCCGTTCTGCAGTCCGCCGGGTGCGTGCGGCCTCACCTGTGAGATAAGCTACTCCCCGGACAAACCACTGCCCGCTGACGGCCAGGCGCTGATCGACAGATGTATTCAGGAGTGCATCGAGGTGGGGATCATCTCGGAAACCGATGAGATCCTCACCAGCAACCAAATCGATATTCCTTACGCCTATGTCATCTATGACCAGCAGCGTAAAGAGAACGTTGAGATGATCAGAAAATGGCTGTTGCTGCACGGCATCACGCTGGCCGGACGTTACAGCGAGTGGGAATACTACAATTCGGACCATGCGTTTATCGCCGGAAAGGCGGCGGTTGAGAAAGTTCGCCAGTCTGCGTACCGCCACTCCGTGTCATAGTGGTGACAGTGTCACGCAGCGTAATAAGAGGGCACGAAATGTGCCCTCTTTCCGTTTACTCAGCGGGTAAACCGTTCGCCAGCGTGGAGAAGTAGCGCTGTTTCTGCCACTCCGTACGATTACCGATGACGTACAAGCGTTGTTTCGCCCGGCTGACTGTAACATTGAGCAGATTAGGCCGGCTGGCCGCCCATGATTTGGCGCCGGGCCGCTGAACATTTCCCCCCAGGACAAATATCACAATGCTGGCCTCTTTACCCTGAGTGGTATGCACTGTGCCGGTCTTTTGAGTGTCAAACCCAAGTTCAGACGCCAGCTGGGATAATTTCTGCGCACAATCTTTAAACGGTGAAACCAGGAAAATATTGTCTGGCTTTACGCCATGACTATCCCGCAGGCCCGATAACAACCTTCTGACCGCTTCACCTTCCTCTGCAATCCAGTTACCTTCACATGCCTTGCCTTCGACATCAATCCAGCAACTTTCCGGCAAGGGCAAGGGTACCGCCTTTTTCCCATGAACCATGAGACCGTCATAAGCAACCGCATTACTGACGGTGAACATCGGATCGTCACAGCGGCGATGAACGCGAAGCGGACAGCCAACCCAGACCTGCCCATTATCCGGGTCAGGTAAAAGCGTGCCCAGATCCATCGTGTGATCGGCCAGGATTTGTGCCGACACCATTCCCGGCCACCAGCACGCTGAAACGCCATAATGCTGCGCCAGCGCCCCTTCCACGACTTTAGCGATCCCGCTAACCGGTTCCAGCTGCTTTGGATCGCCTACGACAACCGTTCGGGTTGCACGCCAGATGGCGCCTGCGGCCTGCTGGGGTAACGCCTGACCCGCTTCATCAATAAGCAGCCAGCCAATCGCTTCCCTGCCGATCCGTTTGAACATGCGCGGGACGGAAGCAAAGGTCGTTGAAATAACGGGAACGACAAGCGTGAGGGAATTAAGCGCCAGCTCAGCCTGCTCCTCTGACAAATTCTTGCCTTGTAGCCAGTTGCTCACCAGATTGATGTTGCTGATAAACGGCTCCGGGTGATGCTCAATAAAGGCCCTGTGAACATCCAGTGCGGCCAGGAACAACGCCTGTCGGGCTTTTTGCCACGCGCCGTCCGCCCAGGGCGCGGACTTCTCTCGCACCTCATCACTGGCATGCGGATCGGGCCAGACATCACCCAGTGCCGATTTTGCCTCTTCTGACCGCGCTTGCGTTGAGATAAGCTCCAGGTGCATCTCGCTCAGAGCACGATCAATCTCCTGTAACTGCCGCGTCTGGTCCGTAACGCTCTTCTCTGCCTCCTTCTCTTTGCGTTCGAGGGCATCCCGTTCTGTCTGGTATATCTCCATCTTTGCGCGAAGGTGATCGCTCTCCTGGGTTAAACGATGATAACGCTCCCGCCATTCACGATGGGCGCGTCCCCATGTGGAGATCCAGTCCAGGAAGGTGGGCTTATGGGAACCATGCTGTTCCAGGCGCTTGCCGGCAGCCTCAAGCTGCCCGCTCCATTCTGCATAACTGGCCTGATGCTCGATTTTTTCAACCTGGATCTTCGCCAGCGCCTCCTGAGCCTCTGTCAGTTGGTCTGCCGACAGTGTCCGGGCGTCGCGCTTTTGCAGAATGCGCTGATGAATGTCATCGATCTGTTGATCCAACGTTGCGTAGTCGATCAGCTGCTGACGTATGGCCTCTTCCCGCTCCTGCGCCTGTTTAAAATTCAATTTCGCCTTATCCCAGGAGATGGCCGGTTTTCTTTTCCCGGCTTTTATCAGTCTGAGATGGTAAGCCAGCCCTTCTCCCCGCTGAGGCGTGAACGTATCAGGAGGCAATAACGGCGTATCCTTATTCTCTTCCGGTTTTCTCCACCAGAACACCTTCATAAAACTGTTCCTGTTGCCTTTGTTGCCCAGTCTGGCCGCCAGCAAACCCCAACCCGGCTTACCGATCAGTTCAGAAACCAGATCGGCAAAATAATCACTTTCGCGATGCACGCTTTCCGGCACGGCGTCTGCGCCGGGCAGTTCAAGTGAAATATTTTCCACCGCGCCATTATTTGCGGAGGCAACGACAATCGAAGACCCCTTTATTGCAGGATGCAGAGGATAGTAAGGGTATCTGTCGTCACCAAGGATGAGCATATTTTTGCCCGCGAAGACCTCATCTTCATGGCGAATCAACCTCCCGGCCCGGTGCGTCACCACCGCGGCAACCACATCCCGCAATAAGGTGGTTTTCCCTGTCCCGGGAGGACCATTCACGGCAAAGATACCGGCTTGATCGGCGTGGCGGCGCCAGATCTCGTTAACCGCCAACTGTTGGCTGAAAGCCAGAGGATAAGGCGAAGGCCAGGCGCCCGCAGGCGGTTGCGTGGGAAGCAATCGCTGAAAGGCGAGCCGTAAACCCTCAGGAGAACGTAGATCGATACGCGCTCTGTCAGGTTCAGAGACAGCACGCATATACTCAACGAATCCCGGTCCTGCATCGTTTTGCTGCCAGGCGTGACCAAGATTACGCAGCTCGCTGATATAAAAACTGTTTAATAAACCATCCTGAACGGGATCAACCCTCTTTTCTTTATCTTTGTTATCCGGTGTTGGCTCCTCCCCGGCGGGCTTCGGTGCCTTAACCTGGATACATTTCACAAGACAGACAAACTCAGATTCCAGGGTTGAGTGCGGGAAAAGCGTTTTATCAACCACCAGCGCCCCCAGCTTCTGGATCCAGTCGATATCCGGGCTGTACCCGTTAGCCTCTAAAAGCGAGGCTTCATCGGCTATCCATTGCATAAGACGCAGGGTTAAGGCATCGAAACCGGCGAACCCACTATCAACAAGAGGAAGGGTATCGCCTGGAAGGGGTAAGTCGGAGAAATCCACGGGAACGTTGTTCTCAAGCGCCGCCACGCCATCCTTATGATGCAGGATTTGACCGGCAGCCCATGCGGAGAGCGACAGCATAAATGTCTGATATAGCGGTATGCCCTGCTCATTGAAGCTAATATCAAAAAGCCGACTGTTGACACGTCCCCTCTCTTCAACGACATCATCATGCGCGCCAATCTTCTCTTCCAGTTGCTGAGAAAGCGCCGTGGCATCATAAACACCGCATTGCGCGGTATAGAGCCAGACTTTGTCATCCTTAAGAGGTTTATCGGTGTGTCTGGTATCACGCCAGGGGAGATTGCCACCTTGCGCAACTTTATAGGCTGGCCGGAACAGATCGTCGGGATTATCTTTGTCGAGTTTCTGAGGCGTGAGCGCCTCGACCGCTTTCCAGAACTGAAAAATGTGTTGTGCCTGCATCTGCTGTTGAAATACCTGAGTAGGAGGTGATCGTTCGGCTGTTTGGCGCATTGCTTAGCAGCAAGAGTAAAATACTTACGCGAACAAATAATACCCCTGGTAACAAATGGGTCAACCTTGCAGACAACAGAAGAACGCTATAGTCAACTGAACCCTAACACATTTTTCGCTGAACAATTGAAACCCAGGGGGACAGACAACAGGGTCACAGCATTGACTTCCCTCCGAATAGAACGACAATAAACGTACCCGGCGACATTCGTATAACTGGAGCTTATCATCGCCTGTTCACGTCGTTCTCAGCTTGCCACTCACCTTAAGCGCTCCGGCGCGCTCATCGCCGCGCTTTTACTGGTCAGTTGCAGCTCAACTCCCCCCAAATCTCTGGTGACGCCGCTACCGCCGGTGGCGAAACAGCCCCTGCCCGATAAAACCGCACGCCACGAGCCGGTGCGCGGCGTCTGGCTGGCTACCGTCTCCCGTCTCGACTGGCCGCCCCAGGCGTCAGTGAATGGCCGCAGCGCAGAGTCGCGGAATGCCATGCAGCAGAAGGCCCTGACCGATAAGCTGGATAACCTGAAAAACCTCGGGATCAACACCGTTTTTTTCCAGGTGAAACCGGACGGCACAGCCCTGTGGCCCTCTAAAATATTGCCGTGGTCAGATATGCTGACCGGCAAAATAGGTGAAGATCCCGGGTACGATCCCCTGCAGTTTATGCTGGATGAAGCCCACAAGCGTGGGATGAAAGTGCATGCCTGGTTTAACCCTTACCGCGTCTCGACCAATATCCGCCCGGGTACGGTCGCCGAGTTGAACCAAACCCTGAAGCTGAATCCACCCAGCGTCTTTGTCCTGCATCGGGAGTGGATCCGCACCGCGGGCGATCGCTTTGTCCTCGACCCCGGCATCCCGGAAGTCCGGGACTGGATCACCAGCATTGTGGCGGAAGTGGTGTCGCGCTATCCGGTCGACGGCGTGCAGTTTGATGACTACTTCTATGCCGAGTCCGCAGGCTCGAAGCTGAACGACAGCCAGACCTATCGCCAGTATGGTCAGGGTTTTGACTCAAAAGCCGACTGGCGGCGCAACAATACCCAGCAGCTGATTACCCAGGTGTCGCGGACCATTAAACAGCTAAACCCGAACGTGGAGTTTGGCGTCAGCCCGGCAGGCGTATGGCGTAACCGCTCCCACGATCCGGCCGGGTCCGACACCCGGGGTGCGGCAGCCTATGACGAGTCTTTCGCCGACACCCGCCGCTGGGTGCAGCAGGGTCTGCTGGACTACATCGCTCCCCAGCTCTACTGGCCTTTTGCCCGGGATGCGGCGCGTTATGACGTGCTGGCAAAGTGGTGGGCCGGCGTGGTGAAACCGACCCATACGCGGCTCTATATTGGGGTGGCGCTCTATAAAGTGGGCGAACCCTCGAGCAAAGAGCCCGACTGGACGGTGAAAGGCGGCGTGCCGGAGCTGAAAAAACAGCTCGATTTGAATGAATCCGAGCCAAATATCGACGGCACGATTTTGTTCCGCGAGGACAATCTGAATCAGCCCCAGGCGCAGGATGCGGTGCGGTATTTGCGGACGCGTTGGGGATCGTGATGCAGAGGCGGCTGTCCGCCTCTGCTACAAAGAGACTGAGCGCTTAAGTTACAGGCGTTCAACAACCTCAAACTCTTCAGCAATCAGCGCCATATCCTCCGAAAAAGAACCTTCCTGCGTAAAGAAGCGCTGATGCTCTTTGCGCCAGTACTCGAGACTTAAATCGCCTTCGCCCTCTTTACAGGCAAACTCAGCGGTGACATCACAAAAACGCACCAGACGCGCTGAAACCAGCCTGACAACGCAGGCTGGTCGCGCTTGCCCATCCAGGATAATGATGTAACCACCAATGGTGGAGCTCGCGCCTTCTTGCTGATAAGAGGCCAGGGAGCCACAGGTGGCTGTTTTTATCCCCTTTCTGATCAGGTCTGCAAGCTCGCTGGCCAGTGCCGGGCTGTCACCCATCTGCCAGACAGCCGCACCTGGATACTTCACCGTTAATTCATCAACTGCGGTCATAAAATCCTCTTAATCGCCTATGAACATAATGCCGGGGGCGCTGCGCTTGCCCGGCCTGTAACGGCACTATCGCGAGCTGAGCGCAAGTTTAGCGGCGAAGGCTAAAAACAGACATCCTGTCGCTCTGTCCATCGCTTTAACGACGCCGCTTTTTCTCAGGATGGCCGAGGCAAAGTGGGTGGTTAAAATCAGCGTGACCGACCAGAGCGTACCGATTGCCACGTGAATAGTGACAAGAATAAAGGTCCATATTACAGGAGAATGCCCGGCTGGAATAAATTGCGGTAAGAAAGAGAGATAGAAAATGCCCATTTTGGGGTTAAGCACATTTCCCAGCATGCCTTTGATAAACCAGTTCCCACTGGCAGCGATATTGTTCTCGCCATGACTGAACGTTGAGCGAGGACGCCTCAGCAACTGTACGCCCAGCCAGCACAGGTACGCGGCGCCACAGAATTTGAGTAAGGTATAAGCCAGCACAGACACTGCCAGCAGCGCACCCAGACCGAATGCGACAAGCGCACCCCAGATGAAACAACCCACATCAATACCCAGCGCAGCCTGAAAGGCTTTTTTACCGCCTTCCGCGCAGGCGGTGCGCAGAATGAGTGCCGTATCCAGGCCAGGCGTCAGGGTAAGTAAAAGCGCAGCGAAAGAGAAAGCGAGAAGTGAATCGGTGACAGACATGTTGTTTATCCGAAAGAGTGGATGCTATCCACTTTACGCCTTGCGATCAACCTCTTAGATTTGGGGAGAGTTCATATCAGGTAGTAGCCACAGAACGACCGTTGGTCTATTGTGAAGGTCATAACAACCCGTCGGGAATAATGCACTATGGATAATCCCTTACTTCAGAAAGCGATCGTTGCCTTTATTCTTGTGCTGTGGGTTGTGAGTGAATTCAGGGCTAAAGCCAAAAAACAACATTCTGATCCTGCCATTGCAGAAGCAGATGCCAGAGAACGCAACGCATGGCGTTATTTAATATGGGGCTTCCGGGCAATTCAGATTGCAGCAATGGTTTATCTCTTCACATTATTGCTCCAGTTTTTACTGGCATAAATTCCAGTAAGATTGAGGCAATAATCGGCCTGTAATGTCGACGGGTAACGTTGCTGGTTTCCCGCTTTTCTTGTACCCTTCCCCGCTTTCAGACCTTTAATAATAACCGGACGCATATGACCGCTCACCCTTCCAGAGATCCGCTGCACGGCGTCACCCTTGAGATGATGGTTAACGCCCTCGTGGCGCGCTATGGCTGGGCGCAGCTGGGCAAGCTGATTAAAATCAACTGTTTTAACAGCGACCCCAGCGTCAAATCCAGCCTCAAATTTTTGCGCCGCACGCCCTGGGCTCGCGCCGAAGTCGAAGCGCTCTATCTGGATTCGCTGGAAGATACCGCGCCGGCCAAAGCCGACGACGATACCTCCAGCCCCTGGGAGAGAGCCCGGGCTAACCGTTAAGGTCGACGCAACAGCACGATACTGCGGCCCGCCAGCGGGAAGTCACTATCCGGGGTGATAGCCTGGCCCAGGTTGTCATCCTGTACCGTACTTAGCTCCAGCACCCAGCCCCCCTCGCCGCAATCCGGGATACGGAACGGTACCGCAGCCTCGTATGGATTGATCAGCAGCAGCACCTCCTGCCAGATCCCGTTTGCAGCCTCTAAATCGGCCCGGGTCAGATAGAGCCCAAGGGTGGTGCCTTCATCCCAGTGTTCTGGCAATTGCAGGCCGCCACCCGCGTTGTACCACAGGATCTCCATCCCATCACGCCAGCTCTCGCGGCGTAACAGCGGCTGGCGGGTACGCAGCTCAATAAGATGCCGGGTAAAATTACGCAGCATCTCGGCGCTTTCCGGCAGATCCTCCCAGTGCACCCAGCTGATCTCGCTGTCCTGACAGTAGCCGTTGTTGTTCCCCATCTGGCTGCGGCCAAACTCATCCCCCGCCAGCAGCATCGGCGTACCGTGAGAAAAGAGCAGCGTGGTGAGGAAGTTGCGCTTCTGCTGTTCGCGCAGGGCGTTAATCTGCTCGTCGTCGGTAGGCCCTTCGGCGCCATAATTCGATGACCGGTTATCATTGTGGCCGTCGTTATTATCTTCCCCGTTCGCCTCGTTGTGCTTCTCGTTATAAGAGACCAGGTCGTTCAGGGTAAAGCCGTCATGGGCAGTGATAAAGTTGATGCTCGCCCACGGACGGCGCCCGCGCTGGTCGTAGAGATCGCCGGAACCGAGCAGACGCGCGGCGAAGTCCGAGGAGACGTTATCCCCGCGCCAGTATTCGCGCACGGTATCACGATACTTGTCATTCCACTCGCCCCAGCCTGGCGGGAATCCCCCTACCTGATACCCGCCAGGACCGATATCCCACGGCTCACCAATCAGTTTCAGCCGCGAGAGCAGCGGATCCTGCATCATGGCATCGAAAAAGCCCCCGCGCTGGTCGAACCCTTCCGGCTCGCGACCCAGAATGGTACCGAGGTCAAAACGGAAACCGTCGATATGCATCGATTCGGCCCAGTAGCGCAGAGAGTCCATGATCATCTGCAGCACACGGGGATGGGAGGTATTCACCGTGTTGCCAGTACCCGTGTCATTCACATAGTAACGATGCTGGCCTGCAATGGTCCGGTAGTAGGAAAAGTTGTCGATCCCCTTGAAAGAGAGCGTCGGGCCCAGCTCGTTGCCCTCGGCGGTGTGGTTATAGACCACATCCAGGATCACTTCGATACCCGCATCGTGGAAGGCGCGCACCATATCGCGGAATCCCTGGATGCCGTTCGGACCGTAATAGCGGGATGCCGGGGAGAAGAAGTTCAGGGTGTTATAACCCCAGAAGTTTTTCAGCCCCCTGTCCAGCAGATGTTGATCGTCCGGGAAGGCGTGCACCGGCAGCAGCTCCACCGAAGTAATGCCGAGGCTTTTGATGTAATCGACAATCGCTTTATGCCCCATCCCTTCAAAGGTGCCGCGCAGCTCAGGCGGAACGGCCGGGTGAAGCTGGGTAAAGCCCTTCACGTGGGTTTCGTACAGAATGGTTTCAGACCACGGCACCGCCGGGCGATGCGGATCCTGCCCGTCAAACACCCGGGGGTCGATAACCCGGCATTTCGGCGTAAACGGCGCGCTGTCGCGGGTATCAAAGCTGAGATCGAGATCGTCATGCCCCAGCTCATAGCCAAAATGGGCGGCGTTCCAGTTCAGCTCGCCGGTTAATGCCCGGGCATAGGGATCGAGCAGCAGTTTATGCGGGTTAAAGCGGTGGCCGTTTTCGGGATCGTAAGGACCATACACACGATAGCCATACAACGCGCCCGGCTGCAGATCCGGAACGTAGCCGTGCCACACTTCGTGAGTGTATTCCGGTAGCTCCAGGCGGGCAATTTCATGCTGGCCCGTCGGATCAAACAGACATAGCTCAACGCGTTCGGCACAGGCCGAAAAGAGCGCAAAATTGACGCCTTTGTCGTCATAGTTTGCGCCTAGCGGGTAACTCTGCCCCGCCTCAATCTGATAGATCTTATTATTTGCCATAACATCTCTCCCTCGAACCATCATTATTAGCCGCAGGCCAGTAACACCCGCCAGCAATCCTGTGCATCATGTAACTTCAGGCTTTCGCCCGGTATAACGATTTCACCGCTGAAACAGTCCTGATAGCGACGCCCGGCCAGTTCAGCAGGCAAGACAACCTCCGTATCGCCCCACAGTGCCGCGCCGGTCAGTGGAAACGTCTGTGCGGCGCTGGCAAACGCCAGCCGTGGGGCGACCACGATCAATACGTCGTCGTCATCCACGCGGGCAAAGGCGATAGCTTTGTCCGCCCTTTCCCCCCGGGTCAGCAACGCGACATAGCTGCCCAAGCGGAACAGCGCCGGTTTACGCTGGCGCAGATTCAGCAGCGTGCTGGTGACATACACCTTAAGCTGGCCGTCGAGCCAGCTCGCCTCACGGGAGGCAGTATGCAGATCGGCGCTGTTGAGCTGCTGGCTGAGCTGCGCGAAATCCGGCTCGCGGCGGTTATCCGGGTCGACGAGGCTAAAGTTAAGCCCCTCGCTGCCCTGATAAACATCCGGTACGCCCGGAGCGGTCAGTTTGATCACCGTCTGGCTCAGGCTGTTTACCAGCCCGGCGCGGATAAACGGGCGTAACGAGGTGCTGAAGTCGCGCAGAAAATCCTGATTGTCCGGCGAGAGCAGATGGCGGGCATACTCCAGCACCACCGTCTCATAGGCTTCGTTGCTGTCTACCCAGTCGGTACGCAGCTTGGCCTCGCGCAGCGCTTTCTCCACAAAAGCCAGGAAGCGCGCTTCCAGCGCATTCAGACCCGCCGCATCCTGGGGATCGAGTGCGGGTGGCCAGACCCCCGCCAGCGCCTGATATAACATCCAGGTGTCAGCGGCTCGCGGCGCGGTGCCATCGTTCAGAAAGCGGACATGGGTCTGATTGAGTTGCTGCCAGCGGGCCACGCACTCGGCCCATACCTGCGGCGCTTCGGTCAGGGTATAGAGCCGGGCGCGGGCATCTTCCCCGCGCTTGGTGTCGTGGGTTGAGGTGCCCGAGAGCGCATCCGGCTGGCGTTCACGCCGCGCCGTCATTTCGGTATGGAAACGTGTCAGTGAGAAGGCGCGCGGCACCGGTTCGGCCCCGACTTCGTTAAGCGCCAGATCCATGTGCTGGCGGAAAAAGAGCGTGTCTTCAACGGATTTCGCCATCAGCGGCCCGGTCAGCTGCTGGAAACGGGTGCGGAACTGGCTGGCGGTATCGCGGGCCTCATCGCTGACCTCGCCGGTCAGGATACGGGTCAACAGCGTGAGCGCGTCCGGGTCGGCGTTAACGTGGGTCAGCACGTTTTGTAGCAGCCGGATATCCGCGCCGGACATCCCCTGCGCGGTGCCATAGGTGCGATAGACCGGGAAGGCCACCAGCAGCTCCCGCAGCGCCAGGCGCAGCAGCTCTTCATCAATCGCCACGCCCTCCACCTGCGCCAGTTTTTTGGCCAGCGTCAGCAGCGTGGAGAACTCCCCGGCGAAATTGCGATCCACCATCAGCAGGCGCGCCGCACGCAGTTCAGCGTGCATGTCCACCGGGCTACCCACCACCGCGTCGTAAGCCTGACGCAGGCTGTCGATTTTGTCGTCATCCACCAGCACTTCCGAGAGCGAGGCGATGAATTCATACCCGGTCGTGCCGGAGATGGGCCAGTCTGCGGGGAGGTTCTCCCCTTTACTGAGGATCTTCTCTACCGTGATGTAGCAATCGGCTCCCGCCTCCTGCCGCAAACGTTGCAGGTAAGCGCGCGGGTCGGCCAGACCATCCACATGATCGATGCGCAGCCCGTCCACCGCCCCCGACCGCACCAGGGCCAGGATCAGGGCATGGCTGTCATCAAAGACCGCGTCGTCCTCAACGCGCACACCCACCAGACCGGTGATCTCGAAGAAGCGCCGCCAGGAGAGATCCCGCGGGGCGTCGCGCCAGCTGCTGAGCCGCCACGGCTGCTGGTCATGCAGGCGTGCAATCGCCTCAGGCTCGCGCAGGTTCAGAACCTCTTCCTCGCGCCCCATCCAGCTCTCCGGGGTGAGCGGATAGAAGTTGTCATAAACGGCCAGCGCCGGTTTACCGGTGTTGGGATCGCGCTGGATGCTGATCTCCCCGTTTGCCAGTACCACGTCAAAGTCATCGCCCAGAAACGGCAGCGTCAGGCGGCGGGACCAGTCGATATCAAAGTGACGGGCATAGCGGCTCTTCTCGCCATGTTCAATCACATCACGCCACCAGGCGTTTTCCAGCGAGGTGGACATATGGTTCGGGACGATATCGAGAATCAGCCCCAGGCCAGCCGCCTTAAGGGCACTGACCAGCCGTTCAAATCCGGCGCGGCCACCAATGGCCGGGTCGATCTCATTGGCGTCGGTCACGTCATAACCGTGGGTCGAATCACGGGCAGCGGTAAAAATCGGCGAGGCATACAGATGGCTGATGCCAAGTTGTTGCAGATAGGGCACCAGACTGGCGGCACGATCGAACGTCATGCCATTACGAAACTGGATACGCCAGGTCGCTGTGGGGATCATCAGGTTGGTTCTCCAGGGGCAAAGCGGACAATAAGGGTGTCGGGCCGTAATTCGGTATGGATCTCAGGCCAGGCAAAGAGGGTTTCACCCGGCAGATCGGGCAACGCCTCCGTATGGCCGCCGACGTTAAACACCAGCGACAGGGTTCCCCGTGGAAACGTCCAGGTGACTGCCACGCAGCCGGGTGCCAGGTCCAGCACCTTGCCCCCACCGTTGCGGGCGGTTGCCAGCAGCGGCACAATCACCTGCTGACGCAGCTGCAACAGGTGACGGGTAAAGCTCAACCAGCTTTCCCCCTCCGGCTGGTTAACTTTGTCCCAGTCGAGTTTCGATCGTGTAAAGGTCTCCAGCGCATTCGGATCGGGCACGCCCTCCTCCTGGTGGCTGGCATGGTCGGCGAACTCCTTCGCCCGTCCTTCCCGTACCGCCCGCGCAAGATCACCGTGAAAATCGGTAAAGAAAAGGAATGGCCGGGTTTCGCCGAACTCCTCGCCCATAAACATGAGCGGGATATGCGGCGACAGCAGCAGCGCGGCCAGCAGCACCCGGGTGCGATCCTCCCCGATAAGGGAGAGCAGACGATCCCCCTGCGCCCGGTTACCCACCTGGTCGTGATTCTGGATAAAGTCGACAAAGGCCACCGGCGGCTGGTCGATGCTTTTAACCCCGCGTGGCTCCCGGTCCCGGGGAGTGATTTCGCCCTGATAGGCAAACCCTTCCGCCAGCGCCCGGGCGACCCATTTTTCCGGCTGATGCGCAAAGTCCCTGTACCAGGCGTGGGTTTCCCCGCTGGCCAGGACGTGAATGGCATTGTGCAGATCGTCATTCCATTCGGCGGTATAAAGCGACGGGGAGCCATCCTCACCGTAAGGATGCAACGAGATAATGTTGCGGTTGTCTTCGGTGGTGAGATGGATCGGGCGATCGGTTATCTGCGCCCGGATGCGTTCAGCAATTTCAACCAGGATATGTTTTTCAGACGAATCTGCAATGTGATCGATGGCGTCGAAGCGCAATCCATCGAAGCGGAACGCCTCCAGCCAGTATAGCGGCACGCCGATCATAAACTGGCGCACGGGGGCCACATCGTAGGCGATGCCATTTCCCCAGGGGGTCATTCGCTCCGGATGGAAAAAGTCCGGGGAGAGGCGCGGGAGGTAGTTTCCCTCCGGACCAAAATGGTTCAGCACAATATCCAGCTCCACCGACAGTCCCAGTCCGTGAGCGGTATCCACAAAGGCTTTCAGCTCATCTGGCGTACCGTAGGCGCTGTGCGGGGCATAGAGCAGCACTCCGTCATAGCCCCAGTTGCGATTGCCTCCGGCCTGCGATACGGGCATCAGTTCAATCATTGTGATGCCCAGCGAGGCCAGATACGGCAGCTTGTCGGCTGCCGCGCGGAAGGTGCCTTCCGGGGTAAAGGTACCGATATGCAGCTCATAGACCACGCTCTCTTCCCAGCGTCGGCCCTGCCATTCAGTGTTGCGCCAGACATAGCTGTCGGGATCGCACACCAGCGAAGGACCGTTGACATCCCCTTGCTGGGCGCGGGAGGCGGGATCCGGCACCGCAGTGCCGTCTGCCAGAATATAACTGTAGGGTGAACCGGGTTTGACGTAGTCAACCGTCAGTTCGAATCCGCCGTCACCGGTCGGGTGCATCGCCAGCGTTTCGTCGTTGAGGCGCAGGGAGACCTGCTCCTGACCGCTGGCCCATAGATGGAAGCGAACCGTGTTAGCATCAATGTGTTCACAACCCCAATACGTAATAGATTTAGCTGTCATTCCACCACCTCGTTTGACCCGTGTTCCTCAGGGTGCTTAACGTTTATCGTTACGCAGAGGGAAAAAGAGAAAGTGCGGCGGCAATCCGCCGCGCATGCACATCAAGCATAGACCAGGAAATTAATGTGAGATGGGTCACGACGAAGCGGCAGGAAAAGGTGTGGTCAGGGTATCGCCGGGTGGCGGCTGCGCCTTACCCGGCCTACGAACGATAAAACTGCAGGCCCGGCAAGCGCAGCGCTGCCGGGCAATCAGACATTGCCTTATGCTGGTTCCGGAAGGCGGAAGCTGGCAATACTTTGGGTGAGGTGTCTGGCTTGCTCTTCCAGCGAAGCCGCTGCCGCCGCAGACTCCTGCACCAGCGCGGCGTTCTGCTGGGTCACGCCATCCATTTCGGTCACGGCCTGCCCTACCTGACCAATGCCGCGGCTCTGCTCTTCGGACGCCACCTGAATCTGCTCCATCAGCGCGTTGACTTTGTTCACCGAGGTGATGATGGCATGAATGACCTCACCCGAGCGATTCACCAGCTGCGAACCGTTTTTCACGCTGGAAACCGACTGGGCGATGAGGTTCTCAATATCCTTCGCCGCCACGGCGCTTTTCTGCGCCAGAGTGCGCACTTCAGTCGCCACCACCGCAAATCCACGCCCCTGAGTTCCGGCGCGCGCCGCTTCAACGGCGGCATTCAGCGCCAGAATGTTGGTCTGGAAGGCGATGCTGTTAATGACGCTGGTGATATCTTCGATGCGCTGAGAGTTGGCGGCGATGGTGTTCATGGTTTCGATCACCTCGCGGGTCACGGCCTCCCCGGTACGGGCGTTGTTTACCGCATCCTGCACCAGCTTACCTGCCTGGTTGACGTTCTCGGTATTATTGGCAACCGTCGCGCTCAGCTGCTCCATGCTGGCGGCCGTTTCCGTCAGGGCGGCAGCCTGCTGCTCGGTGCGGGAAGCCAGGTCGATATTGCCGGAGGCAATCTCCTGCGAGGCGTGGTTAACGGTATGGCAGGCGGCACGTACCTGAGAGACGGTATCCAGCAGGGCCAGACGCATCTCCTCCATCGAGCCCATCAGCAGGTCGATCTCATTGTTCGATCCGGTTTTCTGCGGTACCGCTTCCGTTAATTTACCGGCGGCGATCTGGCTGCAGTGCTCACGGGCAAGATGAATCGGCGCGAAGACAAACCGCTTCATCAGCACGCTCACCCCGACAATGACCACCACAAACAGGGCGGCAAAAGCAATAATGATGGTTAAGCCGGATGAAAACTGCGTCCGCGCATCATCATTTAACTGTTTCGCGTATTTCTGGTGCACCGACAGCACCTGATCGAGGACAATTTCGTACTGACGGTCGAGGCCAGAAATCTGCGGGATCAGCGCATCAAACTTTGCCTTGTCATGGGCGGAAGCCGCCTCAATCATCGGCACCAGGCCACGATCGCGGTAGGCCAGCCAGCCGTCATTATAGTTTTTCACCAGCGGCGCTTCGTCCGCCAGGCGGGGGGCGTCATTAAACGCGGCGAAGGCGCCATCGGCTTTGGTCAGAGCCAGCTTAACGGAGGCCAGCTTCTCATCGAGACCGGTGGTGTCGCCACTTTCCACCTGTTTCATATACTCCATAACCCGCACGCGCAGGGTACGGCTATGGTTAATGGGATCGATAATGGATAACACCACCTGAATCTCTTTATTCACGTTATCCAGGGAGTTGTTGCTTTTAATGGCCAGCCAGACGTTAGTTGCGGCACTGGCGACAAAGAAAAACAGCAGGGCAAGCAGGATGGCAAGAGACGACTTTTTTAATGACATAAATACCTCAGAAACAATACGGTCTGAGGTATTATCGGCAGCGCAAAATTAACATTGAGTTAAAGTTATTTATTAATAAAAAAGCCGAAAAAACATTAAATTTATTAAAATCACTGCATTACAAAATATTTGCTAATAATTTAACCTGCGAAGCATTGTAAATATTCAACTATTTACCCAATCCTTATTGCTGAATATTTAATCGCTCAGGAAAGGTGTGCTGGACAACTGCGGCCAGTGGATCTCTCCTACCCCGTTTAATTTTGGCCGGGAGAAGAGAAAGCCCTGAAAACGCTTAATGCCAGCCGACTCCAGCCAGCACCACTCGTCGATCTTCTCAATGCCCTCGGCCACCAGCGCAATTTCAAGGTCTGTACAGCAGCTGATAATCGACTTCACAATTGCCTGCTTCGGGCCGCTCAAATGGATGTCGCTGACAATCTCACGGTCGATTTTGAGCTTATCCGGCTGGAAACGGGTTAACAGCGACAGCCCGGCATACCCGGAGCCAAAATCATCGATCGCCAGGCCAATACCTGCCGCCCGAAGCTGCTTAATGGCGCTGTTAAACTGGTTGAACCCGGAGATCATTTCGTTTTCGGTGACTTCAATCACCACCTGCTCCGGCTGCAGGCCGTGGATGAGGATCTGGTCCATCAGAAAATCAACAGCACCAGGGACATTCACCAGCGACATCGGCAGCAGATTGACGGCGATTTTATGATTGCCGATGCCGATTTTCTCCGCCAGGGCAAAAGCATATGCCTTCGTCTGGAGATCCACTTCGTACATTTTGTCCTGATCGATGGCGCTAAAGAAGCGTTCCGGACTTCCTCCGTCGTTACCGCGAATTAACGCCTCCAGCGAGGAGATTTTCCCCTCGGTGGGTTCAATAATGGGTTGCAGGGCAAACTGGCAGACCTGATTTTCGATGAGCGCGTTGATGCCTTGCCCAAACGGGGCATGCTCCGGGGCCAGTCTCCATCTCTCCGGCAGGAAGACCGTCCGGTCGCGGGTGGGCTGTTCCCGGGTAATAAACGACTGAATAAACTTGAACACCCGATCCTGCGCTGCCAGATAGTAGTCCAGCTTGCTGTAGCGCAGCACCGATGAGAGCACCGATTTCTGGCTATCAACCAGCAGGTCGAAGAGTAGCATGCCGACATTTTCGAAGCGTCTGTGCGGGCCATAATCGCGCATCAGCTCTACCACGCTGTGATGGCGTTTGTCGCTACGGATCTTACAAAACAGTTTTTCAATGACCTCTTCCGATCCTTCAAGGATCTGCAAAAAGCCGACGCCGTTAAACAGCAAAATGCCCGTCACATCCAGGGCGGAATTCCGCTGCCTGGCTTTTTCAACAAGTAAAATAAGAGATAATGATTGGCAGGATGGATTTAACTGGCTTTTATAAATAAGAGTCGTCAGCACAGCTAGTGTTCCTGGTCGAATGTTAGGGCTTTTAAGCTATTGTTTAGCATAAATTACATTCGTGGCCTAATAGTATTACGAGGATATATTCAGAAAAGATCGATTCGGCTCAAAAATAATCAGTGTGAATGCTTATTGGTGCCATAAAGTAGAGAAACATCCTTGTTGTTGCAGACAGACATGCCGTCCGCGGCACGTTCAGTCAGTCCTGTTTGCGTCAGATTTGCGCCATCCCGCCGTCCACAAACAGCTCGACGGCGTTGATGAAGCTGGCGGCATCGGAGGCGAGGAACGCCACCGCTTTCCCCACCTCTTCCGGCTCGCCAATACGCCCCATCGGTACCGTAGCGGCTAAGGCATCAAACAGCCCCTGCCGCTGATCTTCTGGCACCAGTTCTCCCAGCCCCGGGGTTTTAATCGGGCCCGGGCTGACCACGTTCACCCGGATACCGCGCCCCTGCAAATCCAGCGCCCAGGAGCGGGCGAAGTTTCTTACCGCCGCCTTGCTGGCGCTATAGACGCTGAAGTTAGCGGTACCTTTAATGGAGACCGTGGAGCCGGTCAGGATCACCGAGGCTTTGTCGGTCAGCAGCGGCAGCGCTTTTTGAACGGTAAACAGTACGCCGCGGACGTTGGTGGCAAAAATGCGGTCGAACTGTTCTTCGGTTATCGCCCCCAGAGGCAGCATATCGCCCCCGCCGGCGTTCGCGAACAGCACATCCAGCCGCCCGGACTGTTCGGCGATTTGGGCATAAACGGTATCAAGATCGGCGAGTACGGAGGCGTCGGCGCGAATGCCGGTGACCTGCCCGCCGAGGGTGGCGATGGCGTTGTCCAGCTCCGCCTGGCGGCGACCGGTGATATAGACCTTCGCCCCCTGGGCTTGCAGCTCTTTTGCCGTTGCCAGACCGATGCCGCTGGTGCCGCCGGTGACGAGTGCGATTTTATCTGTTAATGCTGTGTTCATTTTGCTTTTCCTTCCACATTGTTGGTGTGGAAGCACTGTAGCCCTTGCGGCATTAGTGAAAAATTAGCAAAAATGGAAATCACTTTTTCCCTGTGGGAATAATCTCTGTGGCGGAGCGCCCCTCTATGGATCAATTACAGGCCATGCGCGCCTTTACGCGCGTGGTAGAAACCGGCAGCTTTACCCGGGCGGCGGACTCACTGAATATGCCCATCGCCAGCCTCAGCAAGCTGGTGAAAGCGCTGGAGGCCCATCTGGACGTGCGGCTGCTGCAACGCACAACCCGCCGGGTGACGGCGACGCCAGAGGGCCAGGACTATTACGTAAAAGCCCGCCGGGTGCTGATTGATATCGAAGAGATAGACACCTCTTTCAGCCAGGCGAAACAGCAGCCCCAGGGGCACCTCCGCATCGACGTGGGCGGCTCTACGGCGCGAGACGTGCTGATCCCTGCGCTGCCGGATTTTATACGCCGCTACCCCGCTATCCGTATCGATCTTGGCGTGGCTGACCGGCCAGTGGATCTGATCAGCGGCAACGTGGACTGCGTTATCCGCGGCGGCGCGCTGGAGGACTCTTCGCTTATTGCCCGGCATATTGGCAATGCAGAGATGGTCACCTGTGCCACACCGGGCTATCTGAAGCAGTACGGGCCCCCCGCTTATCCGGAGGAGCTGCGCAACGGCCATAAGCTGGTAAGTTATCTGTCGCCAGTAACCGGACGCGCCGTGCCGTTTCGCTTTACCCATGAGAATGAGATCCGCGACATTAACCTGGTGCATCATATAGGGGTGAACGAGAGCAACGGTCATGTGGCGGCAGCGGTGGCCGGGATGGGTATAATACAGACGTTTCGTTACTCAGCAGGCGCACTGCTGGAAGCGGGCACGCTGGTAGAGATCCTCGACAGGTGGCGTCCGCCGCACTACCCGTTTTACGTGGTTTATCCGCAAAACCGGCATATGACGCATCGTCTGAGGGTATTTATCGCGTGGCTGGCGGAGGTCTTTCCCGCCGCGGTCAAGGGATAGCCGGGCGCAACGCCCGGCAAGACAATCAGTTCAGCTGATAGTCGAGGGTGATTTCCGCTTTCAGCAGCTGTGAAACCGGGCATCCCGCTTTCGCTTTCTGGATAATGCCGTCAAACTGCTGCGGGTCGATGCCCGGAACGGTTACTTTGCTCTGCAGAGCGACTTTGCTGATGGTAAAACCGCTGTCGGTTTTATCCAGAGAGACATCTGCATTGGTATCAATGGAATCCGCAGTATAGCCCGCCTCACCCAGCATCAACGACAGGGCCATAGAGAAACAGGCCGCATGCGCAGCACCAATCAACTCTTCCGGGTTGGTGCCTTTTTCCCCTTCAAAGCGGGTATTGAAGCCGTAAGGTTGCTGATTAAGAACGCCGCTCTCAGTCGAAACCGTCCCCTTGCCGCGTTTAATATCACCAGACCAGTGTGCTGAACCGTGCTTATGAATTGTCATTCTTGCTCTCCTTGTTGGCTTACAAAGCCTTCAGTATAGACCACGCTGAAGAGAGAGCCCGAAAGTGTGATATATCAGGATTAATCTGTGAAGTCGGAGAGGTTATGACTATTGCAACCAGGATTTTTCCGTGTAATTTAAATCTGTCTTCAATAATATTTAATTCGGGGCCAACTGACACAGGATTATTTTTAAGGAGTCTAAAGAATATATTCTATTTTCTAAGATCATGAAAAAGCATGATTTTATGACAGCAATATTTCTGAGAGGATTCTTAAACACAGCGGCAAAAATATTTGTCATTCTGAATATCACGATGTTTTTGCGAGCCGGACCATTAAACAGAAAACGACACGGAGGCAACATGTTTAATTATTATTCTGCAAATACGACATCCGCACAGCCGGAACTGGTTAACGCTATCGCACAGGGTTTACGCGCTGAAATGGGCGCGGTCACTGAAGATGACATTTTAATGGAACTGACAAAGTGGGTAGAAGCCTCAGACAATGACATCCTCAGTGATATCTACCAGCAAACCATTAACTACGTCGTAAGCGGCCAGCACACCAGTTTCTGAAAACCTGCTATGCTGGAGAGGCAACCTTAAGGGTTATATTTCGATCACCTTATCACTATCAACAGGATGGAGGAGTCAATATGAAATCGAACCGTCAGGCACGCCATATTCTGGGAATGAACTACAAGGTGTCTAACCAGCGCAAAGTGGTCATTGAGGGAGGCAGCGAAACGCAGGTCACCCACGCCACCGGCAGAAAACGCCAGCAACCAAAGTAAGTTCTCCCTAAAGATCCCCGACACCATCGGCAAAACCGATGGTGTTTTTATTTGTATGTTGCAGTTTTTAACATTCACCTCCTCTATACTATGCGCCTGACATCCCCTGCGGGCACGACAGCGACAATGATCAACACCAGTGCCAGGGACGGATTTCCAAAAAATTAAGTGAGTAACATGGACAACAAAGCCAAAAAAAATCGCTCCCTCTATATTCCTTACGCCGGTCCGGTACTGCTGGAGTTTCCCCTCCTGAACAAGGGCAGCGCCTTCAGCATGGAAGAGCGCAGCAACTTCAACCTGCTGGGCCTGCTGCCGGAAGTGGTCGAAACCATTGAAGAACAGGCCGAACGCGCGTGGATCCAGTACCAGGGATTCAAAACCGAGATCGATAAACATATCTACCTGCGCAATATCCAGGACACCAACGAAACCCTCTTCTACCGCCTGGTGCAAAACCATCTCGACGAGATGATGCCGGTGATCTACACCCCAACCGTCGGCGCCGCCTGCGAACGTTTCTCGGAAATCTATCGCCGCTCACGGGGCGTGTTTATCTCCTATCAGAACCGTCACAACATGGATGACATTCTGCAGAACGTCTCCAACCATAACATCAAAGTGATCGTCGTAACCGACGGGGAACGTATTCTGGGACTCGGCGACCAGGGGATCGGCGGAATGGGCATTCCGATCGGTAAGCTGTCGCTCTACACCGCCTGCGGCGGCATCAGCCCGGCCTACACCCTGCCGGTGGTACTGGATGTGGGTACCAATAACCAGCAGTTGCTCAACGATCCGCTCTATATGGGCTGGCGCCACCCGCGCATCACCGACGACGAGTACTATCAGTTCGTGGATGATTTCATCCAGGCGGTAAAACACCGCTGGCCGGACGTATTGCTTCAATTTGAAGATTTCGCCCAAAAAAACGCCATGCCGCTGCTGAA
The DNA here is from genome assembly GCF_002902985.1 of Leclercia sp. LSNIH1. Classification (NCBI taxonomy): domain Bacteria; kingdom Pseudomonadati; phylum Pseudomonadota; class Gammaproteobacteria; order Enterobacterales; family Enterobacteriaceae; genus Leclercia; species Leclercia sp. LSNIH1. The sequence continues at coordinate 3,303,385 of NZ_CP026167.1, forward strand.
TCGCTATCGCGACGAAATCTGCTCCTTTAATGATGATATTCAGGGCACCGCAGCGGTAACGGTCGGCACGCTGATTGCGGCCAGCCGCGCGGCGGGCAACCAGCTTAGCTACCAGAAGATCGTCTTCCTCGGCGCCGGTTCCGCCGGGTGCGGCATCGCCGAGCAGATCATCGCCCAGACCCAGCGCGAAGGGCTCAGCGAAGAGCTGGCGCGTTCCCGCGTCTTTATGGTCGACCGCTTCGGCCTGCTCACCGACGCCATGCCGAACCTGTTGCCGTTCCAGACCAAACTGGTGCAAAAGCGCGAGAACCTCAAAAACTGGGATACCGATAACGAAGTGCTTTCACTGCTGGATGTGGTCCGCAACGTGAAGCCGGACATTCTGATCGGCGTTTCCGGCCAGACCGGGCTCTTCACGGAAGAGATCATCCGCGAGATGCATAAATACTGCGCCCGCCCAATCGTGATGCCGCTGTCGAACCCGACCTCCCGCGTGGAAGCCACCCCGCAGGACATCATCGCCTGGACCGAAGGCAATGCGCTGGTCGCCACCGGCAGCCCGTTTGCGCCAGTGGTCTGGAAGGACAAAATCTACCCCATCGCCCAGTGCAACAACTCCTATATCTTCCCGGGGATTGGCCTTGGCGTTATCGCCTCGGGTGCCTCGCGCATCACCGATGAGATGCTGATGTCCGCCAGCGAAACCCTGGCGAAGCACTCTCCGCTGGTCAATAACGGTGAAGGGCTGGTTCTGCCGGAACTGAAGGATATTCACGTGGTGTCGAAAGCGATCGCTTTTGCGGTGGGTAAGATGGCGCAGCAGCAAGGGGTGGCGGTGAAAACCTCTGCTGACGCCCTGCAGCAGGCGATTGACGAGAACTTCTGGAAGCCGGAATACCGCAGCTACCGTCGGACTTCGATCTAACCTCCTGCATCGCCGGGCGGCGCTTACGCTTGCCCGGCGAACCGACCGCACCTTACCTGCCCCGCGTCACCCACCAGAACACCAGCGCCAGCAGGCTGACCATCGCCCCCAGCAAACAGACCCCCTGCCAGCCCAGATGAGCCCAGATAAAAGTGGTGCCAATCGCCCCCAGCCCGCTGCCGACGGCGTAAAACAGCATATAGAGGCCAACCAGCCGACTGTGCGCCTCTGGCCGGGTGCGAAAGATCAGGCTCTGATTGGTGACATGCAATGCCTGACCGCCCAGATCGAGCAACACGATGCCGATCACCAGCGCCCACAGCGACACCTCCATCAGCGACAGCGGCCACCAGGCAAGCAGCAGCGCCAGAAGCGCCATCGCGCTGGTGCGTTGCGCCAGTCCCCGGTCGGCCCACTGCCCGGCCCGCGCTGCGGCAAGGGCACCAATTACCCCAACCAGCCCAAACGCGCCAACGGCGGTATGGGAGAAATTAAAGGGTGGCGCGCTCAGGGGCAATACCAACGCGCTCCAGAAAATGTTGAACGCTGCAAACATCAGCAGCGCCAGAATGCCCCTGACCTGTAAGACCTTTTCCTGACGAAGCAGCGTCACCATTGAGGCGAGCAGACGCGGATAGCTGAGCGTACCGCTAACCGCGGGTGTGGCAGGTAGCCCTCGCAGCAGGGGGATCGCAAGCATTAGCATCAGGCCCGCTGCGCAGAAATAGACCCCGCGCCAGCCCGCGAGATCACTCACGCTCCCGGCGAAAACCCTCGCCAGCAGTAAACCAATAAACACTCCGCCCTGCGCCGCCCCCACCACACGCCCCTGCTCGTGAGACGCAGCCGCATTCGCCGCATAAGCGATCAACCCCTGGGTCATCGCCGTACCGAGCAGGCCGACAGCTAGCATCGCCGTCAGCAGCACAGGCGCGGATTGTGCCATCCCCACCGCCACCAGCGCGGCCACCAGTGCCAGAAGCTGGATCATCATCAATCGACGGCGATCCAGCCCGTCGCCCAACGGCACCAGAAAGAGCAGCGCCAGCGCACAACCGGCCTGGGTAGCAGTGACAACGCCGCCGACCGCCGCCTGGCTGATAGCAAAATCCTGCGCCAGCGCATCCAGCAGCGGTTGCGCGAAATAGACATTCGCCACGCTCATTCCGCTGGCGATCGCGAAGAGCCATACCAGGCTACGCGACAGACCCGCAGGTTTCGCCTCCCCTGTCGATAACGTCATTTCCACTTTCATGCTCTCACATCCTCTCAATTGGTTTTAAAATAAAACCAAATAAAGGCTAGATGATGTGGTTTTAAAATGCAACCAACTAACATTCCTTGCTGAAAGACACCTTCCCCGCTACACTCGCTTCATCCATCAACCCACTGAATAAAAAGGAGGCTAATTATGCTGTGCAATGAAATCTTTGATATTTCATTCCACCTTGGTGATCGCACCTGCTCAAGCGTTATCGGTTTCGTGCTGCGATAACTTCGGCTTGAGCGAAGACACCTAAGACATCCCTTCTCTCGGGCTTACCGGGTTATCGTCAGCGTTGATTGACGAGGCATTTCCATGCCTGTAACTCTTGAGTAAGCAAATGAGCACATTACTGACTGCACTTTCTCTCCGTGTTGATACCGCCTTTGACACGCTGTTTAACGACCTCACCTTTAGCCTGAAAAAAGGCGACCGCATTGGTCTGCTGGGCGATAACGGCTGCGGCAAAAGTACCCTGCTGAAGATCCTCGATGGCACCGAAACGCCGCTTTCCGGCACGGTGGCGCTGGCCGGCCACTGCCTGATGGCGCGGGTGGAACAGCATCTTCCGGAGACGATCTATCCGTTAACCATGCTGGATGCGGTGCTGGCGCAGCTGCCGGTAGCCGAGCGTGAAAGCCTGCGCTGGCGGGCAGAAACGCTGCTGGCGAGCATGGGTTTTACCCCGGACGATATGGCGTTGCCCTCGGCGACCCTCAGCGGCGGCCAGCATACCCGTCTGCTGCTGGCGCGAGCGCTGATTAGCGAGCCGGATCTGCTCCTGCTCGATGAACCCAGCAACCACCTGGATCTGCCTACGCTGCTGTGGCTGGAACAGTTCCTCCAGCGCTGGTCCGGCAGCTTTGTGCTGGTGTCTCACGACAGACAGCTCCTGGATGCCGTTACCAACGGCAGTTGGATCCTGCGCGACAAAACGCTGCACTACTTCGCCCTTCCCTGCACCCGCGCGCGTCAGGCGCTGGCAGAGAAAGACGAGAGCGACGCCCTGCGCCATAAAGCGGAACAAAAGGAGATCGACCGGGTCACCGCCAGCGCGAAACGGCTGGCGACCTGGGGCAAGGTCTACGACAACGAAGATCTGGCTCGCAAAGCCAAACAGATGGAGCGCCAGGTAGAGCGGCTGAAGGAGAGCCAGACGGCGCTGACCTCGGGCAGCCCCTGGACCTTAACCCTGCGCGGCGATGCCCTGCGGGCCGACCGTCTGCTGGAGATCGACAGGCTGGGTGTGGCGCCTGCTCCAGGGCTGCCGACGCTCTTCTCGGTAGAAAACGTCCGCTTAAAAAGCGGCGATCGGGTCGCCATTGTCGGGCGTAACGGCTGCGGTAAATCCTCGTTAATGCGGCTTATCTGGCAGCAGATTATCGCCAGTGCAAGCCACGCCGGATTGACTATCCATCCGCGCGTGACGCTGGGCTATTACGACCAGACCCTGCATCAGCTGGCGGATGACGCCACGCTGATTGATGCTCTGGAGCCCTTCGCACCGAACATCCAGGATCGCAAGATGGCGCTGATCTCCGCCGGGTTCGCCTGGGCGCGCCACGGACAAAAGGTCAGCACCCTCAGCGGCGGAGAGCGTTCGCGCCTGCTCTTTATTGGCCTGACGCTGGCCCGCTTCAGTCTGCTGATGCTTGATGAGCCAACCAACCATCTGGATATGGAAGGCAAAGAGGCGCTGGCGGAGACGCTACAACAGTTTGAAGGCGGCGTGCTGCTGGTCAGCCACGATCGGCAGTTAATCAGTCAGAGCTGTAACCGTTTCTGGCTGATTGAAAAGGGCAAACTCAGCGAATGGCACGATGCCGACGCGGTGTTTGCCCGGCTGCGTGAGGAGAGCGGATTACAAGCCCAACCGGTCCCCGCTACCCTGTCCGTCAGCCAGGCTGAACCCGCTGACGATCTGTTGGAGCGGCTGATAATGCTGGAAAGACTGCTGGAAGAAGATCGGCTGCGTAAGCCTAAACATCAGAAGCCGCAGCTTCAGGCGCAGTGGCTGGAGGAGATTGCCGCGCTGACGGCGCAGCTGTAGGAGATCGCCCGGCGGGTAGCCGCCGCCGGGCAATTTTTACTTCGGCTGACGGTTTTTCCAGGCATCCCATGCCTGTTTGATCTCCTGCTTCGCGGTGGCGGCATCGTTAAAGCCGTTCAGTTCCACCGACTTGCGCCCTTCCGGCAACTGCTTGTAGACGCGGAAGAACGACTCCAGACGCTGCTGCTCAATCTTCGGCAGATCGATCAACTCTTTGATGTCGTCATAGGTCGGGTCAATTTTGCTGGCTGGCACCGCCACAATTTTATCGTCTTTCTCGCCGCCATCGATCATCTTCAGCACGCCAATGGCGCGGAGTTTAATCAGGGTGCCCGGGGCCATCGGCGCGCGGGTGTAGAAAATCACATCCAGCGGATCGCCATCCCCCGCCAGCGACTGGGTCAGCGAGCCGTAGTTTGCCGGGTAAGCCACCGGCATCGACTGGAAACGGTCGGCGATGATAAAGCCGGTTTTGGCGTCGGTTTCATACTTAATGATCCCGCCCGCCGGAATTTCGGTGACGGCGTAGAACTCTTCCGGGTTGTTGTCAGGCTGAGGGAATTCGAGGATGTTTTGCGCCTGTACGGAAGCGGACAAAAGAACGCTCACTGCGAGAAGTTTTTTTACCAGATGCATTGTCTTTTTAACTCTTCGGTTATTGAGAAGACAACACCTTACGGTCTGGTTATGTCAGAAACATTACACATTTACTGCAGAAATAATAACCACTCTATTATTATGCCCATTACTCATTTTGCGCGACCCCAGGCCGCACAAAATCAATTAAATTATTACATTATGTTGCTATGGCCTTGTCACAATCATTAAATAACCTAATCCTTAATGGGTATTTCGTTCTGTCGAACCTGCCCCGCAGATCCGCAATATGAAAATGGAGAAACATATGAAAGCTGCTGTCGTGACCAAAGACCATCAGGTAGAAGTGACCGAGAAAACCCTGCGCCCGCTGAAACATGGGGAAGCGCTGCTGAAGATGGACTGCTGCGGCGTCTGCCATACCGATCTTCACGTCAAAAACGGCGATTTTGGGGATAAAACCGGGGTGATCCTCGGGCATGAAGGCATTGGTGTGGTACAAGAGATTGGCCCGGGCGTCACCTCGCTCAAACCGGGCGATCGCGCAAGTGTGGCGTGGTTTTTCGAAGGCTGTGGCCACTGCGAATACTGTAACTCCGGTAACGAAACCCTGTGCCGAAACGTGAAGAACGCCGGTTACTCTGTAGACGGTGGGATGGCGGAAGAGTGCATCGTCACCGCCGATTATGCGGTAAAAGTGCCGGACGGCTTGGACTCCGCCGCCGCCAGCAGTATCACCTGCGCCGGGGTAACCACCTATAAAGCGGTAAAAGTCTCTGAGATTAAGCCTGGCCAGTGGATCGCTATCTATGGCCTCGGCGGGCTGGGGAACCTTGCGCTGCAGTACGCCAAAAATGTGTTCAACGCCAAAGTGATTGCGGTTGATATCAATGATGAACAGCTGAAACTGGCCGAGAGCATGGGCGCCGATCTGGTGGTTAACTCCCGCACGGAGGATGCCGCGAAATTCATCCAGGAAAAAACCGGCGGCGCCCACGCTGCGGTGGTAACGGCGGTGGCGAAAGTGGCCTTTAACTCGGCGGTAGATGCCGTTCGTGCCGGTGGTCGCGTGGTGGCCGTTGGCCTGCCGCCGGAGTCAATGAGCCTTGATATTCCACGTCTGGTACTGGATGGCATTCAGGTGGTGGGCTCGCTGGTGGGCACCCGTCAGGATCTGACCGAAGCCTTCCAGTTCGCCGCCGAAGGCAAAGTGGTGCCGAAAGTGGCGCTGCGTCCGCTGGGGGATATCAACGCCATCTTTAAAGAGATGGAGCAAGGCCAGATCCGTGGCCGTATGGTGATTGATTTCCGGTCATAACTCTCGCATGCCCGGCGGCGCTTCGCTTGCCGGGCCTACGGCCACAACACCCCGCTATCCACTTCTGCACCGTAATATGAAACATATCCTGCCGCCGCGGTCCTCGCGAGCGTTAACCGTTTGATGTTAACCCAGGGAACCATTTGGTATGGAGCAACGAGACGGCGATATTATTGCAAAGCATACAGCCTCGCGAATAAACCGTGTAAACTACCTTTAGTAGGCACTGGCGCGAGGACAATATGGTCGTTAAACGGTTAAGAAAAGAGGATCGACGGGTACAGTTGCTGGAAGTGGCACGTGGGATCGTACGCCAGCAAGGCACCGAGGCACTGACGCTGGGCTATCTGGCCGAGCGGGCAAACGTCACCAAGCCCATTCCCTACGATCACTTCGGCGATCGTGAAGGGTTGTTGATGGCGCTGTATCAGGATTACAGCGATCGGCAGTTAAAAAAATTCCGTGAAACGCTGAATGTCGACAATAAAACGCTGGAAAACACCGTCAGTTTTTTCAGTGCCGCCTATATTGATTGCGCCATCAGCGCCGGGCCAGAGACAGGCCCTATCGCTGCTGCCCTGTCCGGCTCCCGGGCGCTGCTGACATTTCGGGAAGCCTGCGTTGCCGAATGTGCAGACTGCCTGCGCATGGCGCTCTCCCCCTATATCACCCTGAAAGGGGTGCAGGGTGAAGCGGCGCTAACGGCCATTATCGGTGCGGCGGAGGCGCTTAGTACCGCCGCGAGCAACGGGGCACTGGCCCGTAACGTCGCAGAAGATATGCTCTGCGGCGCGATGTTTGGCGTACTGAACACCTGTGCCGACAGCACAAAATGAGTGGTGTTGCCGGATTGACATGTAAGTTACCAATAGTAAGATAAGTGACAGGTTAACTGCGTGCTGAGGTGGTTATGTCTGTAACACATGTCATAGATAATGCGCTGATCGTGACGGCTCATCCTGTCGAAAATTCGTTATCCCACACACTGGCGGCGCGAATTGCCGCCCGCTTACGTGAACAAGGTACGCAGGTCGAGATTGCCGATCTCCACGCTGAAGCCTTTACACCGGCAATGCTGCGTCCCGATCTTGCGCTGTATCACCGGGAGACCAGCGCCCCGCCTGCCGATATCCGGCGTGAACAACAGCGCGTGGAGCGGGCAGATATGCTGGTGTTTGTCTTCCCGATCTACTGGTGGTCCGTTCCGGGTCTGCTGAAAGGCTGGTTTGATCGGGTACTCACCCTGAACTGGGCGTACAAGGTGGGGGAAGATGGTCGGATTGTGGGTAACTTACGTGATGTACCGGTACGCCTTGTCGCGACGGCGGGCAGCGATCTCAAGGGCTTTGATAAACACGGATATTCGACGGCGATACGAACCCAGTTGGTTGAAGGCGTTTTCGGTTTTTGCGGCCTGAAGGATGTCACGCTGGATATTCTTTACGAGGCAGACACTGCCTCGTCAGAGCAGGTTGAAGATTTCCTGAAAAACCTCGAAAGCGTGATGTGAATGCTTTTTGCCGGGTGGCGCTTCGCTTCCCCGGCCTACAAAAGCCAGACCGGGGAAAACGTAGGCCCGTGCAAGCGCAGCGCCGCCGGGCAGCTGCGCGCACGTTGCTTAGGCTATCGCCTGTGCGTTAGCCTCTCCCCGCCGCGATTTCAGACGGCCATAAATCAATAGCGACGACATGGCGCAGAATGAAAGCAGCGCCGCCGGTAATGTGACGTAACTCCAGCTATAGCCCAGGGTAATCATCATCCCGCCAAAGTAAGCCCCAATGGCGCTACCGAGATTAAACGCCACCTGCCCGCCTGCCGCACCGAGCATCTCCCCGCCCTGCGCATTCTGCAGAAGGAGGATCTGCAACGGTGCCGACAACGCAAACAGCCCGGCACAGCAGATAAAGCCCATCACCAGCGAGGCCGCAGGGAATGCACCGAAGGCAAACAGCAGCAGCAGGGAGAGAACAATGACCAGCTCGGTGAAGGCTGCAATCCGCAGCGGGCTGTAGCGCCCGGACAGTTTGCCGCTAAAGAGATTCCCCAGCACCATGCCGAGCCCCATCAGCATCATGATCGCGGTCATGACCCCTTCGGAAAAGCCCGACACGTTGATCATGAACGGCTTAACGAAGCTGAACCAGGCGAAGACCCCAGCGTTGCCGAACATGGTGGCGGCAAAGATAAACCAGGGCTCCGGCTTTTTCAGAAAGAGAAACTGCTCCCGTAGACGGGTCTGCGTCTTATCGAACGTTTGCGGCACCCACAGGGCGACAGAGAGCAGCACCAGCAGATTGAATGCAGCAATCAGAAAGAAGGTATAGCGCCAGCTGAACTGGTGCCCAAGCCAGGTGCCAAGCGGTACGCCGGCAAGATTGGCGACCGTCATCCCGGCAATCATCCCCGCTACCGCCAGCGTCACTTTGCCCGGGGGCGCAATGCGGGAGAGAAGAATGGTGCCGACGCCGAAGAACGCACCGTGTGGAAAGCCGGAGACCAGCCGTCCGATCGCCAGCATGGTGTATGAGCTGGAGAAAGTAAAAATCGCATTGCCGATCAGACAGAGTGTTACCAGAAACAACAGAATGGTTTTAAGCGAAAACTTGCTGGAAAAGAGCGCGATAATCGGCGCGCCAATCACTACCCCGAAGGCATAAAATGAGATCATATTCCCGGCAGAGGGAATGGTAATGCCCACATCCCGCGCCAGCTCGGTTAATACACCCATAATGCCAAATTCGGCCATCCCCAGACCGAACGTGCCAAGCGCTAACGAAAACACCGTCTTTTTCATACCACAGCCACTTGTTAAAAAATTGCGACAGACATTATTGAACAATCTTGTATGGTGAGCCAGTTCAAATCGCGCCGCTGGCAGCTTCATCCATTATTTCGGGTGGGGTGTGAATATTTTCCACCAATCCCCCTGTCGGTGATTACACTTCAAAGTGTTATGTCACTCCGTCCCGGCAGAATCCCTGAAAGGAACGCATCATGGCAGATAAAAAGAAAAGCAAACCCGTTGCGACTAACACGCCTCCCGCCCCCCTTAAACGCAAGGAGTATGAAAAAGAGCTGCATCGCCTGCATGAGGAGCTGGTAAAGCTTCAGCGCTGGGTGGTGAGTAAGGGCCTGAAGGTGTGCGTCGTTTTTGAAGGCCGCGACGGCGCCGGTAAAGGGGGCACGATCAAAGCCCTGACAGAGCGCGTCAGCCCGCGCGTATTCCGGGTGGTGGCGCTGCCCGCCCCGACGGAAAAAGAGAAAAGCCAGCTCTACTTCCAGCGCTACGTCCCGCATCTTCCCTCGGCCGGGGAAATCGTGATTTTCGACCGCAGCTGGTACAACCGCGCGGGGGTGGAACGGGTAATGGGGTTCTGTACGGAAGAGCAGGTAGAGAAATTCCTCGACGGTGCGCCCATCATTGAAAAAGCGATGGTCGATGCGGGCATTATTCTCATTAAATACTGGCTGGAAGTGACGCCTAAAGAGCAGGAGCGTCGTCTGCGCGACCGCATTAACGACGGGCGGAAAACCTGGAAGCTCTCCCCAATGGACATTAAATCCTTCACCCGCTGGGATGAATACACCGAAGCGCGCGATGCGATGTTCGCCGCCACCGACACCGCATGGGCCCCGTGGTTTGTCGCCCGCTCCGAAGATAAAAAGCGCGTGCGGCTGAATATTATCTCGCATCTGCTGTCGCAGATTCCCTATAAAGATATTCCAGAAGAACCGGTGAAATTACCGAAACGAAAAATTGGCAAAATTAAGCCGACCGCTTATCCGTTCCGTTATATTAAAGAGAAGTTCTGAGTATCGGCCTCCCGGTTATTTATCGGGAGAGTGCCATTTAACTATTACCAGGCGAAGCGATATTGTCTTTATTTTTCGGGATGGATATGACATTGCCCGTAAAGAAGAACTAACTCATGGAAACAAGTATTAAGGAAAAGAACGCCGGTAAGGAGCATTAAACCCGCTCCGAAACACCGTCCGGAGCGGGGTTCTTCCCCGTAGGCCCGTGCAAGCGCAGCGCCGCCGGGCAACAGAGCACCTTACTTCATCCCTTCACTCACATCTTTTTGCGCTTCCATACGCTCCACATCACGATACCAACGGGGATGGTGTTTCTGCGCCCAGCGGCGGCTCACCTTCCCTTCGATCATCCCTTTAATCGAGCCTTTGACCCAGAACGCCATATACATATGGATCAGAATGGCGTGGATCAAAATAATGGCCGAGGTCGCATGGATCAGCAGGCTATAGCGCACCACCTGCATCGGGAAATACTGGGCAAAGTACGGACGCCAGATAATGACGCCGGTCACCAGCAGCACAAAAATCATGCTCATGATGGTCCAGAACATCATCTTCTGCCCGGCATTGTATTTACCCACTCGCGCAACTTTATGCTCGTTGCCCTTCAGCACCTCAACAATACCCTTCAGCCAGGGAATATCCTGCTTGTCCGGGATGTTGTGATGCACAAAACGCACAAACATAAACATCAGCGCCACGAAGATCAGCACCCCGAAGAACGGATGCAGAATACGGCCCATCTGCGGGGTGCCGAAGGTCTCCGTCAGCCATTGCAGGGTTGGGAAGAAGAACGAAATCCCCGACAATGACACCAGGAAGAAACAGATCACCACCGTCCAGTGACAGGCGCGGTCGACAAACTTCGTGCGCACAATCATTTTCGATTTAGTCATGATGTTCCTCCTCATCGTCATCCACCTCTTTATTCGGCCCGATACCCACGTAGTGATAAATCAACCCGGCAAAGGTGGCGATAAAGCCCGCCGCAGAGAGCGGCTTCAGCGCCCCTTTCCAGAGATTGATGGAGGTATCGATCGCCGGGTCCTTCGGCAGGTTGTGATACAGCTCCGGCTGGTCGAGATGGTGCAGAACATACATCACGTGCGTCCCGCCCACCCCTTGCGGGTTGTAAATGCCCGCGTTGGGATAGCCGCGCGCTTTCAGCTTATCGACCCGCTGCTGCGCCACCTCCAGCATCTCCTTCTTGGTGCCGAAGTGGATGGCCCCGGTCGGACAGGTCTTCACGCAGGCGGGCTCCTGGCCGACGCTGACGCGATCCACGCACAGGGTACATTTGTAGACCCGGTTATCCTCTTTATTGAGGCGCGGCACGTTGAACGGACACCCGGCGATACAGTATCCGCAGCCGATGCAGTTATCCTGCTGGAAATCGACGATGCCGTTGGCGTACTGAATGATCGCCCCGGCAGACGGACAGGCCTTCAGACAGCCCGGATCCTCGCAGTGCATACAGCCGTCTTTACGGATCAGCCACTCCAGCTTGCCGTTCTGATCGGTTTCGCTAAAGCGCATCACCGTCCAGGATTTGGCGCTCAGATCCGCCGGGTTATCGTAAACCCCAACGCAATGCCCTACCTCGTCGCGGATATCGTTCCACTCGGAACAGGCCACCTGGCAGGCTTTGCAGCCCACGCAGGAGGAGACATCGATAAGCTTTGCCACTTCCGCTTTGTAATCCCGCGCACGAGGCGCAGGGGTAAAGCCGTTAGTGGCGGAGCGTTTGATGACGTCTTGTGTTTCCATCGACATTTATTCGCTCCTTATGCTTTCTCGATGTTGACCAGGAACGCCTTGTACTCTGGCGTTTGCGAGTTGGAATCCCCCACCGATGGCGTCAGGGTGTTGGCGATATAGCCTTTCTGCGCCACCCCTTCAAAGCCCCAGTGCAGCGGAATACCCACGGTTTCCACCTGCTGACCGTGAACGTTCAGGGCCTGCAGACGACGGGTGACCACCGCCACGGCGCGAATGAACCCGCGCTGGCTGCTGACCTTAACGCGATCGCCGTTGGCAATCCCTTTGGCCTTCGCCAGGGTTTCGCTGATCTCCACAAACTGCTCCGGCTGGGCGATGGCGTTCAGTCGCGCATGCTTGGTCCAGGTGTGGAAATGCTCGGTCAGGCGATAGGTCGTGCCGACGTACGGGAACTTGTCTTTCTTGCCCATGCGCACAACATCTTCCTGATAGACACGCACCACCGGACTGGAGACCACGTTCGGGTGCAGCGGGTTGGTGCCGAGCGGCGTTTCCATCGGTTCGTAGTGTTCCGGGAATGGCCCTTCCGCCAGCTTGTCGATGGCAAACAGACGTCCCAGCCCCTCCGGCTGCATGATAAACGGCCCGGTGTTGCTGCCCGGCGCGGCGGTGTTGAAGTCCGGAATATCGTTCCCGGTCCACTTCGTGCCGTTCCACTGGATCAGCATCCGTTTTGGATCCCACGGCTTGCCGTTGATGTCCGCCGAGGCGCGGTTATAGAGCACGCGACGGTTAAGCGGCCACGCCCAGGCCCAGCCCAGCGTATTGCCCAGCCCAGACGGGTCGGCGTTATCGCGGTTAGCCATCTGGTTGCCCTGCTCGGTCCAGCTGCCGGTATAGATCCAGCACGACGATGCCGTGGTGCCATCATCACGTAGATGAGCAAAGCTGCTCAGCAGTTGGCCTTTCTTCGCAATCAGCACGCCATTGGCGCCATAGAGATCCGCCAGTGCAACGCCGTTGTTCTCTTTCGCCACCTCTTCCGATTCCGGGTGATCCGGCTGTTTGTAGTGCCAGTTCATCCGCAGCAGCGGCTCAACGCCCTTCCCGCCTTCGGTGCGGTACATCTCACGCAGGCGATGGTAAATCCCGGCCAGGATCTCGCCGTCGTTACGTGCTTCTCCCGGCGCGTCCTGCCCCTTCCAGTGCCACTGTAACCAGCGCCCGGAGTTGGCGATGGAGCCGTCTTCTTCTGCAAAACAGGTAGACGGCAGGCGGAACACCTCGGTCTGAATGGAGGCGGTATCCACATCGTTCATCTCGCCGTGGTTCTGCCAGAAGTTAGAGGTCTCGGTCACCAGCGGATCGATCACCACCATGTACTTCAGCTTGCTGAGGCTGGCGACAATCTTGTTTTTGTCCGGGAACGACGCCACCGGGTTGAAGCCCTGGCAGATGTACCCCGTGACCTTGCCCTTCGCCATCATGTTGAAATACTTGATGACGTCGTAAGCCTGGTCCCATTTTGGCAGCCAGTTAAAGCCCCAGTCGTTCTCCTCCTGCGCCGCATCGCCGTAGAACGATTTCATCAGGCTGACGAAGAACTTCGGATAGTTGCTCCAGTAGTTCACCTGGTCCGGCAGGGTCGCTTTTGGGGTGTTCGCCGTCAGATAGGTTTGCAGATCGGTCTGTTTTTCCGACGGCAGGGTCAGATAACCCGGCAGACTGGTGGAGAGCAGCCCCAGATCGGTGAGCCCCTGAATGTTAGAGTGACCGCGTAATGCGTTTACGCCGCCTCCGGCCATGCCCATGTTGCCGAGCAGCAGCTGGATCATCGCCATGGTACGGATGTTCTGCGCCCCGACGGTATGCTGCGTCCAGCCCAGCGCGTAGAGGAATGTGGTGGTTCTGTCCGCAGCACTGGTGGAGGCCAGCACTTCACACACTTTCAGGAAGTCCGCTTTCGGCGTACCGCAGATGTTCTCCACCACCTCCGGCGTATAGCGGGAGACGTGCTGCTTCAGCAGGTTCCACACGCAGCGCGGATCGGTCAGGGTTTCATCGCGCTTCGCATAGCCGTTTTCATCGAACTGATAGTTCCAGGAGGATTTGTCGTACTGGCGTTTTTCGGCGTCATAGCCGCTGAACAGCCCGTCTTCAAAGGCAAAGTCTTCCCGCACCAGCAGATTAGCGTTGGTGTAGTGCTTAACGTACTCGGCGTTAATTTTGTTGTTTTCGATCAGGTACAGCAGCACGCCGGAGAGGAACGTAATGTCCGTACCGGAGCGGATCGGCGCATAGATATCGGCCACCGATGCCGTCCGCGTAAAGCGCGGATCGACGACGATCAGCGTCGCATCGTTGTTATTTTTCGCTTCCATCGCCCAGCGGAAACCCACCGGATGGGCTTCAGCGGCGTTACCGCCCATCACCACCACGACGTTAGCGTTTTTGATATCAACCCAGTGGTTGGTCATCGCACCGCGACCAAATGTTGGAGCAAGACTTGCTACCGTTGGTCCGTGTCAGACGCGCGCCTGGTTGTCTACCGCCAGCATGCCGAGTGAGCGCACAAATTTTTGCGTCAGCATGCCGGTTTCATTGCTCGCCGCCGAGGCGCAGAGCATCCCGGTGGAGAGCCAGCGGTTGACCGTTACACCCTGTTCGTTCGTCTCAACGAAGTTGGCGTCGCGGTCGGCTTTCATCAATTTTGCAATGCGGGTGAAAGCCTCATCCCAGGAGATGCGCTGCCATTTATTGGAGCCCGGCGCGCGGTATTCCGGGTAACGCAGACGGTTGTCGCTGTGAACATAGTCCAGCAGACCTGCCCCTTTCGGGCAGAGTGCCCCGCGGCTGACCGGATGATCCGCATCGCCTTCAATATGATAAATCGACGCTTTAGCGTTCTTCGCGCCATCACCCAGGCTATACATCAATAGCCCGCATCCCACGGAGCAGTATGTGCAGGTGTTGCGGATCTCTTTGGCGCGCAGCAACTTATAGTTGCGCGCCTGAGCCAGCGCCATTTTGGGGGCAAACCCCAGAGCGGCTACTGTTGTCCCGGCCATACCGCCCGCGCAGATTTTAAAAAACTGTCTGCGACTGACGTCCATCGTTGTCCTCGTTAGATCATTGAGAAATCCGGCAGAAAACTAACAGCAAAGCCCCTGTTTTTTTTGCGGCAAATCAATATCGCCGATCTTCGCCCTCTTAATAGTCAGCGCTGGCGGCTTTTGCTAATGCTAAAGGGTTACTTCGGCACAGATAAATTCGCGGAAGGTACTGAAACAGTGCTATAAATTTGCCCCTTAAATTGATAGCCGGTGGAAATACGATGGAGAGAAAAAAAGCCACCCTGGTCGGTCTGGCCGCGATCGTGCTCTGGAGCACGATGGTGGGTCTGATTAGGGGCGTTAGCGAGGGATTAGGTCCGGTTGGGGGCGCGGCGGCAATCTATACGCTAAGCGGTTTACTCTGTCTGGTAACGGTGGGTTTCCCCAGGCTGCGACGTTTCTCGCCCCGCTATCTCATTGCCGGCAGCGTACTGTTTGTCAGCTATGAAATCTGTCTTGCCCTCTCGTTAGGCTATGCCGCCACTCGCCACCAGGCGATTGAGGTGGGGATGGTGAATTATCTCTGGCCGAGCCTGACCATTCTGTTCGCCATCCTGTTCAACGGCCAGAAAACCACCCTATGGGTGATCCCGGGCCTGATCATCGCCCTGCTGGGGGTAAGCTGGGTATTAGGCGGCGAAAATGGGCTGAACCCAACGGATATCGCCCGTAACATCACCTCCAACCCGCTAAGTTACGGCCTGGCGTTCGTTGGCGCTTTCATCTGGGCAGCCTACTGCACCGTGACCAGTAAATACGCCAACGGCCAGAACGGGATCACCCTGTTTGTATTGCTCACCGCCCTGACCCTGTGGCTGAAATATGCTTTCAGCCCGCAGCCGGAGATGGTGTTTAGCGTGCCGGTGGTGATCAAACTTTTGATGTGCGGCGTGGCGCTGGGGTTTGGCTACGCGTCGTGGAATATCGGTATCTTGCACGGCAACGTAACGCTGCTGGCGGCAGCATCCTATTTCACCCCGGTACTGTCAGCGGCACTGGCAGCGGTGCTGCTGAATGCGCCGCTGTCGTTCAGCTTCTGGCAGGGAGCGATGATGGTGTGCGCCGGATCGCTATTGTGCTGGTACGCCACCCGGGCACGTAGGGAGTGAGTTTTGTAGGCCGGGTAAGGCGAAGCCGCCACCCGGCGAAGACTATTCCTGCCCAGCCGCCCGCCGCAACCAGCTCTGCAACAACTTCCCGTCCTGACTCATCTCTCCATCCTGACGCACGCACAGGTAGTAATCCCGGCCATCGTCGATAGGGAGATCGAAGATCTTCACCAGCTCACCGCTCTCCAGATAGGGCGCAATCAACGGTTCGCGCATCAACGCGCAGCCCAGCCCTGCCTGCACGCCCGCCAGGGTTAACAGCCCGTCTTCAAACATCGGGCCACTGCGCCGCAGCGGGCGTTTCACCCCCTGCTGGATAAACCACTGCTGCCAGGTGGCGCGCTCTTCATCATGCAACAGCGGCATCTGTAATAGCTGTTCGGGAGTATCAACATGCCCGTGAAGGCGCAAAAATGCCCGGCTACAGACTGGCACCATCTGCCCGGAGATCAGCTTTTCACTCTGGTAGCCCGCCCACTGGCCGTTGCCGAAGCGGATGGACATATCCGACGCGTCACTCAGGTAGTTGCGGTGGTTGGCGTAGACCACGTTGATCTCGGTCTGTGGGTTAGCGCGCATAAACCCGGGCAGACGCGGGATAAACCACCCCATGCCGAAAAGCGGGATCAGGCTGATGGTCACCTGGCGGGTCTGCACCTGCTCCAGCAGATGCCCGGTGGCCTGGCGCAGCACGTTAAAGGCCGCGCGGATGGAACGGTAATAATCCCGCCCCTGCTGGCTCAGGATCAGCCCGCGCCCCTGACGCTCGGTGAGCGGCATCTGTAAGTATCCTTCCAGCACTTTCAGCTGGTGACTCACCGCCGAGGGCGATATGTCCAGCTCCTGAGCCGCCTGCGTCACGCTTCCCAGCCGCGCTATCGCCTCGAAGGCCCGCACCGCCCGCAGCGGCGGATCGTTCGCCAGTCGGCTCTCGGCAAAGGCCGACAACGCCAGGGATTGTTCTGTTTTATTCATATATTGATCTGTTATGGATAATCCGGTTAATCAGCCATTTATCATCATCATTAAAATCAATCAGATAAAGCAAGCTCCAAAAATCATAAGAAAGAATATATGTGTATTTCACAATTTAATTCAATTATTAGATGTTAGCCGCTGAAAAGAGCAATTTGTCGGGTAACAACGTTGGACACACTCATACAACAACTGATCAACGGCGTGATGCTGGGCAGCATCTACGCGCTGATCGCGCTGGGCTATACCATGGTGTATGGCATTTTGCGCATTATTAACTTCGCCCATGGCGATATTTTGATGGTCGGCGCGCTGACCACTCTGTCGGCGCTGAATCTCCTGACCGGCTATTTCCCCGCCATGCCGCAGCTGTTACAGCTCGGCTTTGCGCTGCTGATCGCCATGACGGTCTGCGCCCTGCTGGCGATGTCCGTTGAGCGCTTTGCCTACCGCCGCCTGCGAAATGCGCCGCGGCTGGCACCGCTGATCTCCGGGATTGGCGTATCGGTGCTGCTGCAAACCGTGGCGATGATTATCTGGTCGCGTAATCCGCTGATGTTCCCGCAGATCCTGCCGATGGACCCGATTGCTATCACGGCGGGCAGCGAGGCGCATCCCCCGGCGATTGTCACGGTCACCGGCATCGTCACCGTGGCGCTGGCACTGATCGTCATGACCGGCCTGTGGCTGCTGGTGGAGTATACCCGCCTTGGCCGGGGTATGCGGGCGGTGGCTGAAAACCCACGCGTCGCCACCCTGATGGGCGTTAATCCGAACGCCATCATCACTCTGACCTTTGCCATCGGCGGCGTTTTTGCCGCACTCGCCGGGGTGATGATGGCCAGCAATTACGGCAACGCCAGCTTCTCGATGGGCTTCCTGCCCGGCATTAAAGCCTTTACCGCGGCGGTGCTCGGCGGCATCGGCAATATTCGCGGGGCGATGATTGGCGGGATCCTGCTCGGGATTATCGAAGCGCTGGGCGCCGGTTATCTCGGCGAACTGACTCACGGCGTGTTCGGCAGTAACTACCAGGACGTATTCGCCTTTATCGTTCTGATTCTGGTGCTGGTCTTCCGTCCGGCTGGTCTGTTGGGCGAGCGCGTGGCGCACAGGGCGTAAGGAGAAATCATGACTGCCATTGAAATCAAAACCCCGGCGGCCAGCGGTAAATTCTGGTCCGGCATGACCCTCTTCGTGCTTGCCCTCCTGCTTGCGCCGGTTGTGGCTACCCAGCTGGGCGGCAACTACTGGGTGCGGGTGATCGACTTCGCCCTGCTCTACATCATGCTGGCGCTGGGGCTGAATATCGTTGTCGGCTACACCGGCCTGCTGGATATGGGCTTTATCGCCTTCTATGCCGTTGGCGCCTATCTGGCGGCGCTTATGGCGTCACCGCATCTCGCAGACGTGTTCCCGATCCTGAACCTCTGGTTCCCGCACGGGCTGCACACCTCGTACCTGCTGATTATCCCGATTGCAGCGCTGGTCGCGGCGGTATGCGGCATTCTGCTGGGTGCCCCGACGCTGAAGCTGCGCGGGGATTACCTGGCGATTGTGACCCTCGGCTTCGGGGAGATCATCCGCATTCTGATGCGTAACCTCGACCGCCCGGTGAACATCACCAACGGCGCAAAAGGCATTACCGGCGTTGACACCCTCAACCTGTTCGGCCTGAAGTTCAGCGGCGTTTACCACTGGTTCGGCGTCAAAGTGCCCGCCCTGTGGCTCTGGTACTACCTGCTGATGCTGGTGATTGTCGGGATCATTTTTGTCTGCCTTCGCCTGCAACACTCACGTATTGGCCGGGCGTGGCACGCTATCCGTGAAGACGAAGATGTCGCCCGGGCAATGGGTATCAACGTGCGCAACTTTAAGCTGCTGGCCTTTGCCATGGGTGCCTCCTTTGGCGGTGTGGCCGGGGCGCTGTTCGGCGCCTTCCAGGGCTTTGTCTCGCCGGAATCCTTCACCCTGCAGGAGTCCATAGCCGTACTGGCGATGGTGGTGCTGGGTGGGATGGGCCATATCCCGGGGGTGATCCTCGGCGCGGTACTGCTCACCGCCCTGCCGGAGCTGCTGCGCAGCCAGGCGGCCCCGGTGCAGCAGGCGCTGTTTGGTTCGGTACTGATTGATCCGGAGATCCTGCGTCAGCTGTTTTACGGCCTGGCGCTGGTGCTGGTGATGCTGGTTCGCCCGTCGGGCATCTGGCCGAAGCGCCACAAGGAGGTAAAAGCATGAGCCTGTTAACCGTGCGCAATATGTCCAAACGCTTTGGCGGCCTTACCGCCGTGGATAACGTCTCGCTGTCGATTAATAAGGGCGAGATCTACGGCCTGATTGGCCCCAACGGCGCGGGAAAAACCACCTGCTTTAACCTCATCACCGGCCTGTATCCCGCTGACAGCGGTGAGTTCGCCATTGCCGATAAGCCCTACTTCCCGAACCAGATCGAAAAGGTAACTGCCGCGGGCATCGCCCGTACCTTCCAGAACGTGCGTCTGTTTAACGAGATGTCGGTGCTGGAGAACGTGATGGTGGGTCGCCACGTGCGCACCCACAACGGGCTCTGGGCGGCGCTGAGCCGTCACAAACGCGCCCGGGCAGAAGAAGCTCAGACCCTCGAGCAGGCCTGGCACTGGCTGGCCTACACCGGTATTGCGAAGTTTGCCCACTACCGCGCCTGCGATCTGGCTTACGGCCATCAGCGGCGGCTGGAGATCGCCCGCGCGCTGGCGACCGATCCGCTGCTGCTGGCGCTGGATGAACCCGCCGCCGGGATGAACGCGGCGGAAAAAGTGGCGCTGGGTGAGCTGCTGACCCGTATTCGTGACGACGGCAAAACCCTGCTAATGATTGAACACGACGTCAAGCTGGTGATGGGGATTTGCGATCGGCTCACGGTGCTTGATTACGGCAAAACGCTGGCCAGCGGTACCCCTGACAGCGTGCGTCGCGACCCGGCGGTGATCGCCGCCTGGCTTGGAGGCAATGCCCATGTCTGAATTACTGAAAGTGGAACGTCTGGACGTGCATTACGGTGGTATCCAGGCAGTACGGGATGTCTCCTTTAGCCTGGGTGAAGGCGAACAGGCCACGCTCATTGGGGCTAACGGCGCAGGCAAAAGTTCCACCGTGCGGGCCATCACCGGACTGGAGCGTTTTGGCGGTAACATCGAATTTAATGGCAAATCGAACCGCAAACAGAAAGCCGAAGCGCTGCTGCGCGACGGGCTGGTGATGGTTCCGGAAGGCCGGGGCATCTTCGCCCGCATGACGGTGCTGGAAAACCTGCAGAT
The DNA here is from genome assembly GCF_002902985.1 of Leclercia sp. LSNIH1. Lineage (NCBI taxonomy): Bacteria > Pseudomonadati > Pseudomonadota > Gammaproteobacteria > Enterobacterales > Enterobacteriaceae > Leclercia > Leclercia sp. LSNIH1. The sequence goes on from NZ_CP026167.1 coordinate 3,323,567, forward strand.
GGGCGCCTGGCTCCGCCGTGACACTGTCACCGTCCGGCAGGAGATGAACGCGATTTTCGAACGTTTCCCGCGTCTGGGCGAACGCCAGCACCAGCTGGCCGGACTGCTCTCAGGCGGGGAACAGCAGCTCTTAGCCCTGAACCGCGCCCTGCTCAGCCGCCCGCGCCTGCTGATCCTCGACGAACCCTCGATGGGCCTGGCGCCCAAAATGGTCGAGAACATTTTCGCCGTCATCGCCGGACTGCGCGAGCGCGGCGTGGCGTTGTTGCTGATCGAGCAAAACGCCCGGCTGGCGCTGGAGGTGACCGATCAGGCCTGGGTGATGGACAGCGGCAGCATCGTTCATCACGGCGAGTCCAGGGCGATGCTCGACGACGACCAGATTGCACAGATTTATTTGGGCGAAATGCCCGCTTAACACACCAACCAATATCAGGGAAAAATAATGAAAACCATTAAAATCAGCGCGCTCAGCGCGGCCATTGTGCTCAGCGGATTTGCCTCTACCGGCGCCTGGGCCGCCGACAGCGAAACCGTGGTGATCGGCCTGGCGGGTCCGCTGACCGGCCCGTCTGCCCGTATCGGTAAAGATCTGGAGAATGGCGCGCAGCTGGCGATTGACGATATCAACAAACAGCACCCGAGCATCGGCGGCAAGGCGGTGACTTTCAAGCTGCAGTCGGAAGATGACCAGTCGGATCCGCGCACCGCCGTGGCTGTGGCTCAGCGTCTGGTGGATACCGGCGTGGCAGGCGTAGTCGGCCACTGGAACACCGGCACCAGCATCCCGGCGGCCCGCGTCTATCACGATGCCGGTATCGCTCAGGTGGCCCCCGTTGCTACCGGTCATGCCTATACCAGACAGGGGTTCGACACCAGCTTCCGCGTGATGGGTCACGACGATGACGGTGGCCAGTTTGCCGGACAGTACGCGGTAAATACCCTTAAAGCCAAACGCATCGCGGTCATCGACGATCGTACCGCCTTTGGTCAGGGCCTGGCGGATGAGTTTATTAAATCGCTGGAAGCCCAGGGCGTGAAGATTGTTGACCGCCAGTACGTTGACGACAAAACCGTCGACTTTAGCGCCGTACTGACCGCCATTCGCAGTAAGAACGCCGATCTGATCTTCTTCGGCGGCGTGGACAGCCAGGCGGCACCGCTGGCACGTCGTATCAAACAGCTGGGTATGAAGACGACCCTGATGGGCGCAGGCGGCTTTGTCAGCCAGACCTTCCTGCAGCTGGCGCAGAAAGAGGGTGAAGGCGTTGTCGCGCTGGAGCCGGGCCTGCCGGTGGATCAGATGCCGGGCGGCAAGACCTTCGAGCAGGCATACCAGTCCCGCTACCACACCCATATTGAACTTCATGCCCCGTTCGCCTATGACGCCACCCGCGTACTGGTTGCCGCGATGGAAAAAGCCGACTCGGTTGATCCGGCAGAGTACCTGCCTGCCCTGCGCGCCATCAGCTACTCCGGCGTCACCGGGCAGATCGCCTTTGACGATCAGGGCAACCTGAAGGCCCCGTCCTTCACCGTCTATAAAGTGGTCGATGGCAAATGGCAGCCGCAGACCGTGCTCGGCGGCGCAAAAGCTAAGTAACGCAGTGAGGCAATGTGATGAGTGATAATAATGAGCTGGGCATTCTTGCCCGCCGCAAAATTGAAGCAGAAATTATTAAACCAATTTATGAAATCCTGGTGCGTGAGATCGGCAAGTCCCGCGCCCAGGCGGTGATTGGCGAGGCCATTGAGCAGGCCGCCATTAATGCGGGCAAAGAATTTGCCCGCAAGGAGCCAAACGGCGCGGACGTGAAGAGCTTTATTGCTCTGCAGTATCTGTGGGAGAAGGATAACGCTCTCGACGTGAAGGTGATCGACGCCGACGACCAGCAGTACAACTACAACGTGACCCGCTGCCGCTATGCCGAGATGTATCACGAGATGGGCCTCGGCGAGATCGGCCATCTGCTGTCGTGCGCCCGGGATGAGAAATTCATCGTCGGCTACGCGCCGGACGTGGAGCTGACCCGCACCACCACCATTATGCAGGGCGGCGCATGCTGCGACTTCCGCTACCGCAGCACGAAGGACAAAGCATGATCCGCGTTAATGCAGACCGTTTGTGGTCTACGCTCGAGACGATGGCGCAGATCGGCGGCACCCCCGCCGGCGGGGTGACCCGCCTGGCGCTAAGCGAGGAAGACCGTATTGCCCGCAACCTGCTGCGCGAGTGGGCACTGGAGGCCGGTTTTAGCTGCGAAGTGGACAGCATGGGCAACATGTTTATCCGCCGCGCCGGTAAAAACCCGGCGCTGCCCCCGGTGATGACCGGTTCCCACGTGGATTCCCAGCCGCTCGGCGGCAACTATGACGGGATCTACGGCGTGCTGGCCGGGCTGGAGCTGCTGCGCACCCTGAACGATCGTCAGGTAGAAACCGAGCGCGATATCGTGCTGGTGAACTGGACCAACGAAGAAGGCGCGCGCTTTGCCCCGGCGATGCTCGCCTCCGGGGTCTGGGCGGGTCAACTTTCCGAAGCCTTTGCTTACGCCAGGATGGACAGCAAACAGATCACCGTTCGCGACGCCCTTGAGGCCATCGGCTATCGTGGCCCCCGCCCTGCCCGCGCCTTCCCGATCCACGCCTGCTATGAGCTGCATATCGAACAGGGGCCTATTCTGGAAGACGAAGCCATCGATATCGGCCTGGTGCGTGCGGCGATGGGTCAGCGCTGGTTTACCCTTACCCTCGACGGGTTTGCCGCACATGCGGGCACCACGCCAATGCACAGCCGCCGCGATGCGTTGACCGCTTTTGCGGAGCTGGCGCTGAAGGTGGAGGCGATCGGTTATCAACATGCCCCGGACGGGCGTGCCACCATCGGCATGGTGAACGTAACCCCGAATTCACGAAACGTCGTCCCGTCCCGGGTGGTGTGCAGCGTAGAATTCCGCCATCCGCTCAGCGAGGCGCTGGAGGCGATGGAAACCGCGCTGCATCAGGCGGCTGCAGGCCTTTCGGCGCGTGGCGTGAGTGCCAGCGTCGAGCGCATCTTCGACTATGCACCGATCGCCTTTGATGAAACCTGTCTTGTCCGAACGGAACAGGCTGTGGCCGCGCTGGGCTATTCATCAAAATCGATGGTATCCGGCGCCGGGCACGATACCTGTTACGTCAGCAAAATCGCGCCTGCCAGCATGATCTTTATCCCCTGCGTGAAGGGTATTAGCCATAACGAAGCGGAAAAGATTCATCCGGAATGGTCAGAAAAAGGGGCCAATGTGTTGCTGCATAGCGTGCTGAGTGCGGCGCAGGAGACATAAACAGGCACTTTCCCCGGCCAACGGCCGGGGAACCATTAATCGAAAACGCTTACAGTATGTTGTAACTAATTGCGGTTATTTCCCCAGCTTCGACAGCATCTCCGGGCGCATAAATTTATGGATCACCAACATAAAGATCACCGACGGCACCAGCAGAATCAGCGCCGTAATGGAGGACATCTGATAATTTCCCGACATGCTGGCGGTATAGAGCAGTATTGGCAGCGTGTTGATCTCCGGCGCGCCGACAAAGAACGTGGCGGTAAACTCATCCAGCGACTCAAGAAAGACAAAGATACTGGCGGCAATCAACCCGGGGGCGGCCTGCGGCAGGATGATATGGAAAAAGGTGTAGACCGGCCCGGCGCCCAGATTGCGTGACGCCCGCGCCAGCAGCGGATCGAGCGCCGAGAACGCCGCGACGCTTATCCAGATGGAGTACATCAGCCCGTGCACGCTGTGCACCAGCACTACCCCGGCAATCGTCCCGTTCAACCCCCACTGGTAGAACAGCCGCGCCACGTTCATATAGACCGTCAGGTTCGGGAAAGCCTGCGGGATCAAAAACAGCAGCATAAAGAAGGCGCGGCACGGCATGGACCGGTGCGAAAGTGCGTACCCTGCCGGGATTGAAATCAGCAGACACACCACCACCGACAGAAGGGCTATCAGGACGCTGATGGACAACGAACCGGAGACGTCACTGTAAGGGCTAAAAACCTGCCCCCAGTACTTCAGCCCCCACTGACTGGGCAAGGTGTGCGGGAAAAACCAGCTCTCCGCCACCGTCCAGATCAGCAGGTTCAGCAGCGGGCCAAACAGCGCCAGCACCAGAAAGGTAAGCAGCAGGGTTTGCAGAATAAAGCTACCGCGAACTCTATTAAACAGCGTGTTCATCAGGGGTTTCCTTTTGCATTCAGGCTGTGGCGCAGATAGAACCAGGACATCGCGGCGCACATCAGGTACGAGATGACCCCCATCGCATTGGCAACCGGATAGTCGCCATACGAGTTGACGCGAAATGCCATATCAACGGTCATCATTGTTGGGGCGCCAGTGCCGATCATCAGAGGAACTGACAACACCGACATCATGGTGACCGTCGATAACACCATCGCGATGCCAATGGTCGGCAACACCTGGGGCAAAATAATGTCGAACAGGATACGCACCCGGGAGGCACCGAGGTTTTTCGCCGCCAGAATATGGGTAGACTCCACCGCCGCCATGGCGCCGCTAATCAGCAGCGTGGTAAAGGCCATCTGTTTCCAGACAAAGGTAATAATGATCCCGCTCCAGCCCAGCAGCGAGGTGGTCTCCATCGGCGTCATTACGCCGAGGGCAACCAGGGAATTGTTCATCAGGCCGTTTTTTGCCAGGAAGGTCCGCATCATCTGCGCGGCAACGATGAATGGGATAAACAGCGGCAGGCGGTATAAAAAGGCCAGCGCTTTAACGAGACGACGACAGGGCGAGAGCACAATCACGGCGGAAATAATGATGGAGAGCAGCGCCAGGATCGCCAGTGAAACCAGCACAATGATCAGGGTAAAGAGAATATCGTTCGAATAGAGGCTAAACACTTTTTCAAAGTGCGCCAGCGTCAAACCTGTTTCATGGGTAAAAGCCGAAATAAGCGAATAGCCCAGCGGCCAGAGAAAGAAGATGCCAATCATCAGCGTCGCCGGAAGAACCAGCAGGAAAGCGTTAAATGTCTGTCGCATGAATAATCACCGCTAAAGGTGCCTGGCAATATTCTGCCAGGCACGCCATACCCTCAGTTCGAAACCTGGCTCTCATAACCTTCTTTGATAGCGTCAAAGTAGGGTTTGAGAGGGAAACTTTTGCCGTTCTCCGATAAAGTTTCTGGCGAAATTTCCGCGAACAGCTTCTGCCACGTCGCATCATCCAGCGCCCCCTTCACATATTTCGCGTCGATGCCCGGGTACCAGTTAAATTGCTTCACGATCCCCTCCGCCTGAATCTCCGGGCTGGTCGCCAGCTCGATAAACTCCTGCGCCAGTTTTGCCTGGGTGGCTTTGGCCGGGATGACGTAATACATTGGCTGCCCCGGCATACCGGGTGCGATTAAGGTAAGCTTGATGGACGGCGGCAGCTTGCCCTGATCTTTCCAGCTGTAGAACATATCCACCCATACCGGCCCCATAGCGATTTCGCCCCGGCTGAGCATATCCAGCGTCCCGGCATTGCCCGGGGTAAAGGTGACGTTTTTATTAAATGCTTTCAGCTTCGTCCAGGCCGGGCCCCACTCTTTTTCAACCCCTTTATCATACGGCAGCGCGGTAAGGCGCTCGGCTGGCGTGCCATAGGCGTAGATCCAGCCCACCACAAAGCTCACGCCTGACATACCGTTTTTGATGCCGTTATAGCCGAAGGCTTTGGGATTTTTTTCCGACCACTGCACCAGCTCGTCATAAGATTTCGGCGGAGTGGTGATGAGATCGCTGTTGTAAGCCATCGCCGTCTGGCTCAGGAACATAGGCATCACGTAGCCGTCAACGTTGACCCCCAGGGCGTTTTTAGCGTTCTCTGCGGTGGTCATGGTGCCGGTTTTCACCGCCTGGCGGTAATTCTCAAGCAGCCCTTTCTCTACCAGCTGGCCGCCTGCGGCCTGATGGACCACCGCCACATCTATATCCCAGCTTTTCGCGCTGCTCTGCGCCTGCGCCGTCAGCTTTTCAACGATCTTATTTGATCCGGCATCGCCGGGCCCGGTGCCGACCACCTGCACTTTTACTCCCGGATGGGTGGCTTCAAATTTCGGCCCCAGCCAGGTTTTGACGTAATCCACCATATTCTGGTCCCCGGCGGTGGCAACGTTAAGTACCGTTTCGGCATGCGCAGCGTGCAGGCAGCCCAGATAAAGTGCGGCAGTGATAGCCATTTTTGTTTTTACGGACATGATTGATCCCCAGAAAAGTGTGTGTCGGTTGGCATTACAAAGCAGGTTCAAAGGCATGGAGCGCAGCATCAGGCACATGCAGCACCACTGGCGAACGGTCAGGCCAGCATGTTGCTGAGTCTGCGAGTAAGATCTTTCCACCACAGCGCACGCTGTGCCGGTAGTGATGACCTAAGAAGGCACTCTCCTCAACAATCCCTTCGAGGGTTAATCCTCCCGGCGCGGACGGCAGTGCGGCATGCATGGCGATATCGGCGCTGCGAAAATAGAGCGTTCTCCCCTGCCCCTCATCAGGTGTGATGCAGTTATCCGCCCCCATAAAATCGGCGACAAAAGGCGTTGCCGGGCGGTGGTAAATTGCCTCCGGGGTGCCGATCTGTTCGATGCGACCGTTATTGAGCACGGCAATTCTGTCGGCCATCACCAGCGCTTCCTGCTGGTCGTGAGTGACGATCAGCGAGGTGAAGCCGAGTCTCTTTTGTAGCGCTTTGATCTCATGGCGCACATTGAGGCGCACTTTGGCATCCAGGTTCGACAGGGGCTCATCGAGCACCAGCACATCGGGTTCAATTGCCAGCGCCCGGGCCAGGGCAACCCGCTGACGCTGACCGCCAGAAAGGGCCGTTACCTTTATTTCCGCATAACCTTCGAGGTTAATTATTTTTAATAGCGCCTGCACCCGACGGGTTATTTCCTCTTTTTTAACGCGACGGACTTTTAATCCGTAACCGATATTTTGCGCGACCGTCAAATGCGGCCACAAGGCATAACTCTGAAACACCATGGTGATATTTCGCTGTTCCGGGGAGCTATGGGTGATATCCCGGCCATTAATCGCCACGGTACCGGAGTGCACGGGTAAAAAACCGCATAACGCATTGAGCAGTGTCGTCTTTCCGCAGCCAGAGGGGCCGAGAAGCGCGATCATCTCGCCCTTACCGACCGCCAGATGGATATCGTGAAGGACAATATTATTCCCGTAGGCAACTTTCAGTTTATCTATTTGCAAATAACTCACGCACGATCCCTTAATTCTTTCACGTCGCCGATGAACACGTGTTCATTTTTTTGTAAAAAAAACGCAACGTTCCAGCGCCATTATGTGCGCCTACTGTGTCGTCTGTTTGTGACAATTTGATTAAGTCCGCAAAAATTTTGGTGAGGCGAAATGAAAATAGATATTCTGGGTTGCGGCAGTGCTTTCTCCCTGCTGAATAATACGTCGGCAATCCGGGTCATCGATAACGCGGGCTATCAGCTGCTGATTGATTGCGGGCCAACCATTCCCCGCGCCTTATGGCAACGGGGACTGGACGTAAACGACATTGATGCCCTCTTTTTCACCCATATCCATCCGGATCACTGCACCGGGCTGACGGCGCTCCTTAACCACTGGAAAAGTTTTCAGCGAACGAAACCGCTGATTATCTGGTCCCAGCCTGCCCACCGCCCGGCACTGCTTGAGCTGGCAAACCTCGCGAACTGGCCGGATACCGGGCTCTGCTTTGCTATCGACTGGCGCGACAGCACGCCGGAGTGGCGCTGGCGGAACTGGCTCCTGCGGACCGCCTTTACCCATCACGAAATCCCGAACCTGGCCCTGCGGATTGAGGCGCCGGGCGCCACCCTGTTTTACAGCGGCGATGGCCGCCCGACCCCGGAAAGTATTGCCCTGATGGCGGGAGCCGATCTGGCCTTTCAGGAGTGCGCCTCGGCAACAGCGCTGCCCGGCGATGCCTCGCATGGCGATTTCCCCGACTGCCTGGCGCTCTTTACCCGGCTCAAACTGCCTGCGCTGGGCCTCTATCATTGCCACGACAGCGCCCGCCCCATCCTGGCGCAGGCCTGTCAGCCCCACCCTGGTCTGTTCGTCAGCGAAGAGGGCATGACCTTCGAGCTGCCCCTTCGCCGGGGAGAAACGCTGTGAGCGACGCCCCTCGCAAGCAGGCGGTGACCGCCGAGGATGTGGCGAGAAGAGCGGGCGTTTCCCGCGCCGTGGTCTCCCGCGCCCTGAGCAGCAACGGCAGCATCTCCCCCGCCACCCGGGAAAAGGTATTACAAGCCGCCCGGGAGCTCGGCTATCAGGTGAATTTTCTCGCCCAGGGATTGAACCGCCAGCGGAGCCAGCTGATTGGGGTGATCGTCGCCCGCATTGGCGATCCCTTTCGCAGCAGTCTGCTGGAGGGATTACTGCATGAGATCCAGCGGCGCGGCTACCAGGCTCTGGTGAGCGAGATCACCGGCGAGGAGGATCTGGTTAACACTCTGCGACGCTTCACCCAGTTTCGCGTCTCCGGGGTGATAGTCACCTCAGGCAGGCCGCCGGAAGCTATCGTGAATGAGTGCGTCAGCCAGCAGATCCCGGTGGTCGGTATCAACCGCCCTCCCGACATGCCGTGGGTGGATTTTATCTGCTCGGATAACCAGCGCGGCGCACAGCTGGCAGCCGAACAGCTCTGGCACTCCGGGTGCCGTCGCTTCGGCTGGCTTAATCACCCGGCCTCCACCTGGGCGGGCATGATGCGGGGCGAGGCATTTGTCCATGCGCTGCAACAGCTGGGGGTCGACACCCTGCGCCAGCTCAGCTGGCTCGCCGCCCCGACGGAGGGTTACGATGGCGGGCTGGCCACAGCCCTGGATTATCAGGCCGAGCTGCCGGAGGGAATTTTCTGCGCCAATGCGCAGCTGGCCTGCGGGTTTCTGGATGGGATGCGCCAGCGGGGCAAATCGGCCCCGCATGATTTTCATCTGATTGGCTTCGATAACACGCCGCAAAGCGGTCAGTTAAGCTATCAACTGACTACGCTGCATCAGGATGTCGCCGGGATCGCGCGCCGCGCCCTGACGCGGCTGCTGGCGCGGGCGCAAAACCCGCACCAGCCTTCGCAGGTGGAGTGGGTGAATGTAGAGCTGGTTTACCGACTCACCTCCCCCCGGCCCGAAGGGGCTTAGCCCCCGTCGCGCGGTACCTTCGCCAGGCTAAACCAGATCCCGACGGCCAGCAGCAGCAGCATCCCGCCTGCGCTGCCCAGCGCCACGCTGTGCGAGGTGATAAAGGCCGTTTTCGCTGCCTCAATCACCGATTCAGCAAGGGCTGGCGGCAGATCTTGCGCGACCTTCACCGCCTCGCCGATGGAGGAGGACGCGTGATCCGCCAGGCTGGCATTCAGCCCCTGGGGCAATTCAATAGACGCCGAGAAGCTGCGGGTCAGGAGCAGGCCAAAGATCGCGATCCCCAGCCCGGCCCCCAGCTCATAGGACATGGTTTCAATCGCCCCGGCAGCGGCGGCTTTCTCTTTTGGCGCGGCAGCCATAATGGCCGAGGTCGAGGCCAGCAGCGCGCTCGCCGCACTGAATCCCAGCAGCACCATCAGGCTCCAGGCCTGCCACTGCTGGGTGCTGAAGTCGAGCATCGACAGGCCAATGAAGCTGAGCGCACTCAGGCCCATACCGCCGGTCGCCACGATCCGCAGACCCAGACGCCCGACCAGCACCCCGGCAATCGGCCCGCTGAATCCACTGGCGACCATTACCGGCAGCATAAACATGCCCGCGTCAAAGGGGGTGAAGCCGTGGACAAACTGCAGCTCCTGGGCCATCAGCAGCTCAAAGCCCACCAGGGCGATCATCGCCGTCATCGCCATCACCACCCCGCTCAAAATAATGCGATGGCCGAACAGCCGCAGGTCGATCATCGGCGTGCGGGCGCGAAGCTGAATGCGGATAAATGCCAATAGCATCATTGCCCCGGTCAGCAGTGTCCCCGCCACCAACCACGGCGATATCGCCCCTTTAAGCGCGGTTTTGGCGCTGTAGACCAGCAGCAAAATCGCCACAATCAGCATCAGGGCATGGGTGATGTTAAGCGGCTGCTCGGGTCGGCCCTGCTGGGCGGGCACAAAACGCGCCGCCAGGGAGACCACCAGCAGCACGATGGGAACGTTGATTAAAAACACCGCGCCCCAGTAGAAGTGCGCCAGTAATATGCCGCCAATCAGCGGGCCGAAGGCCGCCCCGCCAGATCCCACCGCCGCCCAGACGCCGAGGGCAATATTGCGCTGGCGCGCATCGGCAAAGAGCGTGCGGATCCCGGCGAGGGTGGCGGGAATGATCATCGCCGCCCCGATGGCCAGCAGCGCCCGCGCCGCAATCAACCACCCGGCGGAGGGCGCAAACGCCGCCGCCAGCGACGAGAGGCCGAACAGGCTACTGCCCAGGATCAGCAGGCGTTTAAAACCGATACGATCCCCGAGCGCCCCCATCGGCAGCACCATCCCGGCCATCACCAGCGAGTAGATATCAATGATCCACAGCAGTTCATTGCCGCTGGCATCCAGGGTCATACTCAGCGTCGGCGCGGCAACGTGCAGCACCGTGGCGTCAATTGCGACCGGGATATAAACGAGCACAATAATCACTAACGCTACCCACTGACGAATCATAATTTTCCTTATTTGACCAAAACTGGACACATGTCCAGATTGCGATCCTACGGAAAGTTGAACGCATGTCCAGCTTTTTGTTACACTCGTGATCCCCCAGTTGAGAGTGAAAAAAATGAGCTATCTGAGCAAAGATGAACGGCGGGAAGCGATCCTGCAGGCGGCCATGCGCGTGGCGCTGAGCGAAGGCTTTACGGCGATGACCGTCAGGCGGATCGCGACCGAGGCAGAGGTGGCGACCGGCCAGGTCCACCACCACTTTTCCTCCGCAGGCGAACTTAAGGCGCAGGCTTTTATCCGCCTGATCCGCACCCTGCTGGATGCCGACGTGGTGGCAGAAAACGCCAGCTGGCGCGAACGCCTGCATTCCATGCTCGGCAGCGACGATCGCAGTTTTGAGCCCTATATTCGCCTGTGGCGCGAGGCGCAGCTGTTAGCCATCCGGGACGAGGAAATAAAAGGCGCTTACGTATTAACTATGGAGATGTGGCATCAGGAGACGGTGGCGATTATTCGCGCCGGGGCAGAAGCGCAAGCCTTTACGTTAAAAGATCGGCCCGAAAATATTGCCTGGCGCTTAATAGGCCTGGTTTGCGGCCTGGACAGCTTTTACGTGTTATCCATGCCGGAGATGGATGAGACCGCATTTAATCAGCATCTGGAAAAATTAATCACCCTCGAACTCTATTAATGATTAATTTCGTTTAACTGTTACGATTTGTAACACATTAAGCGAGCCCACTTCTCCCCTCCCAGGGCAGTAGCTCGCTTTTTTTATCTATTCTTTTCAGAAGACTCCCAAAAACTTCCTACAACCTTCATCAAAATTTCAGACTTCCGTCTGATTGTACTTCTCTTTCTGCCGTTCGGATAAGCAAGAGGATAATATGTCGCAACAAACTGAGAAGAATAATCATTATCTTTTAAGTAACTGGAAACCGGAAAATCCTGCTTTTTGGGAAAATAAAGGCAAGCCGATTGCGCGACGAAATTTGGTTATCTCCGTGGCCTGTTTGCTACTGGCATTCTGCGTCTGGATGTTATTTAGCGCGGTGGCGGTCAATCTGAATAAGGTCGGTTTTAATTTCACCACCGACCAGCTCTTTATGTTAACTGCCCTGCCATCTCTCTCCGGCGCAATATTACGGGTTCCCTACTCCTTTATGGTGCCTATATTCGGTGGCCGTTACTGGACGGTATTAAGTACCGTCATTCTGATTATTCCCTGCGTCTGGCTGGGTATTGCGGTGCAAAATACCGCTACCCCCTATTCGGTATTTATTATTATCGCCCTGCTGTGCGGCTTTGCCGGCGCCAACTTCGCCTCCAGCATGGGCAACATCAGCTTTTTCTTCCCCAAATCGAAACAGGGCAGCGCGCTGGGTATTAACGGCGGGCTGGGCAACCTCGGCGTCAGCGTGATGCAGATGGTGGCCCCGGTGGTGATCTTCCTGCCGATGTTTACCTTTCTCGGGGTACATGGCGTGCCGCAGGAGGATGGCTCGTCCCTGTTTCTGGCGAACGCCGCCTGGATCTGGGCCCCGCTGCTGCTGCTGGCAACCGTTGCTGCCTTTTTTGGCATGAACGATATCGCCAGTTCAAAAGCAACCATCGCCAGCCAGCTGCCGGTGCTCAAGCGTCTCCATCTGTGGCTGTTGAGCCTGCTCTATCTGGCGACCTTCGGCTCGTTTATCGGCTTTTCCGCGGGCTTCGCCATGTTGTCGAAAACCCAGTTCCCGGACGTTAACATCCTGCATCTGGCCTTCTTCGGCCCGCTGATTGGCGCCCTGGCCCGCTCCGCTGGCGGGGTGATCTCCGACAAGCTCGGCGGCGTGCGCGTCACGCTGGTGAACTTCATCTTTATGGCAGTGTTTACCGCCCTGCTCTTCCTTACCCTGCCAGGCTCCGGTTCCGGCAGCTTTACCGCCTTCTATCTGGTGTTTATGGGGCTGTTCCTCACCGCCGGGCTCGGCAGCGGCTCGACCTTCCAGATGATCGCTGTCATCTTCCGGCAAATCACCGTCTATAGAGTGAAACTGCGCGGCGGCACGGAAGAACAGGCGCAGAAAGAGGCTGTTACCGACACCGCGGCCGCGCTGGGCTTTATCTCGGCCATTGGTGCCGTGGGCGGCTTCTTCATTCCCAAAGCCTTTGGCACCTCGCTGGCGTTAACCGGCTCCCCGGTGGGGGCGATGAAGGTCTTCCTGGTGTTCTACATCGTCTGCGTGTTCGTCACCTGGCTGGTGTATGGCCGTCGGCAAAAGCACGTCAAATCATAACGATATTCAATATTTTGTGAGCAGTGTAACCCCGGGGTGGTGCGTCGCCCCGTCAGGAGAAATGTCATGAGTAAATTGTTGGATCGCTTTCGTTATTTCAAACTCAAAGGCGACACCTTCGCCGATGGACACGGTCAGGTGATGCACACCAACCGCGACTGGGAAGACAGCTATCGCCAGCGATGGCAGTACGACAAAATTGTGCGATCCACCCATGGCGTAAACTGTACCGGCTCCTGTAGCTGGAAAATCTACGTCAAGAACGGGCTGGTGACCTGGGAAACGCAGCAGACCGACTATCCCCGCACTCGCCCCGACCTGCCGAACCACGAGCCGCGCGGCTGCCCGCGCGGGGCAAGCTACTCCTGGTATCTCTACAGCGCCAACCGCCTGAAGTATCCGCTGGTGCGCAAGAAGCTGATTGAGCTCTGGCGCGAGGCGCTGGCGCAGCACAGCGATCCGGTGCTGGCCTGGAACGCCATCCAGAACGACCCGCAAAAGCGCCAGAGCTACAGGCAGGCCCGCGGCCACGGCGGCTTTGTTCGCTCAAACTGGAAAGAGCTGAACCAGCTTATCGCCGCCGCTAACGTCTGGACCATCAAACACTACGGCCCGGACCGGGTGGCAGGCTTCTCGCCCATCCCGGCGATGTCGATGGTCTCCTACGCCGCAGGCACCCGCTATCTCTCCCTGCTGGGTGGCACCTGCCTGAGCTTCTACGACTGGTACTGCGACCTGCCGCCTGCGTCACCCATGACCTGGGGCGAGCAGACCGACGTGCCGGAATCCGCCGACTGGTACAACTCCAGCTATATCATCGCCTGGGGGTCGAACGTGCCCCAGACCCGTACCCCGGACGCCCACTTCTTCACCGAAGTGCGCTACAAGGGCACCAAAACCATCGCCATCACCCCCGATTTTTCGGAAGTGGCGAAGCTCAGCGACCAGTGGCTGGCGCCGAAACAGGGCACCGACAGCGCCTTAGCCATGGCGATGGGCCACGTGATCCTGAAAGAGTTCCATATCGATAACCCGAGCGACTACTTCCTCAACTACTGCCGCCGCTATACCGACATGCCGATGCTGGTGATGCTCGATCCGCGGGAGGATGGCAGCCTGGTGCCGGGGAGGATGCTGCGTGCCTCCGACCTCGCCGACGGGCTGGGTGAAACCAACAATCCGGAGTGGAAAACCGTCGCCTATACCACCACCGGCGATCTGGTAGTGCCGAACGGATCTATCGGCTTCCGCTGGGGTGAAAAAGGCAAATGGAACCTCGAGCCGCTGGCGGCAGGCCAGGAGACCGAGCTGGCGCTCTCCCTGCTGGGCACCCACGACAGCGTCGCCGGGGTAGCCTTCCCCTACTTTGGCGGCAATGAGAACCCGCATTTTCGCAGCGTGAAGCAGGAGCCGGTGCTGGTGCGCCAGCTGCCGGTGAAAACGTTGACCCTCGCCGATGGCCGCCAGCTGCAGGTCGCCAGCGTCTACGATCTGATACTCGCGAATTACGGCCTCGACCGCGGGCTGGAGGATAACCTCGCGGCCAAAGATTACGCCGAGATCAAAGCCTACACCCCGGCGTGGGGGGAGCAGATCACCGGCGTACCGCGTCGTCATATCGAGCAGATCGCCCGGGAGTTCGCCGACACCGCGCATAAAACCCATGGCCGGTCGATGATTATCCTCGGCGCCGGGGTCAACCACTGGTATCACATGGACATGAACTACCGCGGGATGATCAACATGCTGGTCTTCTGCGGCTGCGTGGGTAAAAGCGGCGGCGGCTGGTCGCACTATGTCGGCCAGGAGAAGCTGCGCCCGCAAACCGGCTGGCTGCCGCTGGCCTTTGCCCTCGACTGGAACCGCCCGCCACGGCAGATGAACAGCACCTCGTTCTTCTACAACCACGCCAGCCAGTGGCGCTATGAGAAACTCACCGCCCGGGAGCTGCTCTCCCCCCTGGCGGACGCCTCGAAGTTCACCGGCCACCTGATCGACTTTAACGTGCGCGCCGAGCGGATGGGCTGGCTCCCCTCCGCCCCCCAGCTCAACCTCAACCCGCTGCACATCAAGGCTCAGGCCGATGCGGCTGGCATGTCGCCCCAGGAGTACACCGCCCAGGCGCTGAAATCGGGCGATATCCGTATGGCCTGCGAGCAGCCGGACAACGGCAATAACCACCCGCGCAACCTGTTTGTCTGGCGCTCGAACCTGCTCGGCTCCTCCGGCAAGGGGCATGAGTACATGCTCAAGTACCTGCTGGGCACCGGAAACGGCATTCAGGGCGACGATCTGGGCACCACCGATGACGTGAAGCCGGAAGAGGTGGAGTGGCAGACCGCCGCCATTGAGGGCAAGCTGGATCTGCTGGTGACGCTCGATTTCCGCATGTCCAGCACCTGCCTCTTCTCCGATATCGTCCTGCCCACCGCCACCTGGTATGAGAAAGACGATATGAATACCTCGGATATGCATCCGTTTATTCATCCCCTTTCCGCCGCCGTCGACCCGGCATGGGAGTCCCGCAGCGACTGGGAGATCTACAAGGGCATCGCCAAAGTCTTCTCTGAGGTCTGTGTCGGCCACCTGGGCACTGAAACCGACGTGGTGTTGCAGCCGTTACAGCATGACTCCCCGGCGGAGCTCTCCCAGCCGTTTGACATCGCCGACTGGCGCAAGGGTGAATGCGATCTCATCCCCGGTAAAACCGCGCCGAACATTGCCGTGGTCGAACGTAACTACCCGGATACCTGGGAGCGTTTCACTGCCCTCGGCCCGCTGCTGGACAAGCTCGGCAACGGCGGGAAAGGCATCTCCTGGAACACCCAGGATGAGGTCGATTTCCTCGGCAAGCTCAATTACGTCAAGCTCGACGGCCCGGCGAAAGGCCGCCCGCGCATTGAGACGGCCATTGACGCCTCGGAAGTTATTCTCGCCCTCGCCCCGGAAACCAACGGCCAGGTGGCGGTCAAAGCCTGGGAAGCGTTGGCGGAGTTCACCGGGCGCGAACACAGCCATCTGGCGCTGAACAAGGAGGACGAGAAGATCCGCTTCCGCGATATTCAGGCCCAGCCGCGCAAGATTATCTCCAGCCCGACCTGGTCCGGCATTGAGAGCGAGCATGTCTCCTATAACGCCGGGTACACCAACGTCCACGAGCTGATCCCGTGGCGCACCCTCTCCGGGCGTCAGCAGCTGTATCAGGATCATCTCTGGATGCGCGCCTTCGGCGAAAGCCTGGTGGCCTATCGTCCACCGATTGATACCCGCAGCGTCAGCCATATGCGCGCGATCCCGCCGAACGGCTTCCCGGAGAAGGCGCTCAACTTCCTGACGCCGCACCAGAAATGGGGCATCCACTCCACCTACAGCGAAAACCTGCTGATGCAGACCCTGTCGCGCGGCGGGCCCATCGTCTGGATGAGCGAAACCGACGCCCGGGAGCTGGGCATTGAGGATAACGACTGGATAGAAGCCTTCAACGCCAACGGGGCGCTCACCGCCCGGGCGGTGGTCAGCCAGCGCGTGCCGCCGGGCATGACCATGATGTACCACGCCCAGGAGCGCATTCTGAACATCCCCGGTTCAGAAGTGACCGGACGGCGCGGCGGCATTCATAACTCCGTGACCCGCGTCTGCCCGAAACCAACCCATATGATTGGCGGCTACGCTCAGCTCGCCTACGGCTTTAACTACTACGGCACCGTAGGTTCTAACCGCGACGAGTTCATCATGATCCGCAAAATGAAAAACATTAACTGGCTGGATGGCGAAGGTAACGACCAGGTACAGGAGGCGAAAAAATGAAAATACGCTCACAGGTCGGCATGGTGTTAAATCTCGATAAATGTATTGGCTGTCACACCTGCTCGGTGACCTGCAAAAACGTCTGGACCGGGCGCGAAGGGATGGAGTACGCCTGGTTTAACAACGTCGAAACCAAGCCGGGCATCGGCTACCCGAAAAACTGGGAGGACCAGGAGGTGTGGCAAGGCGGCTGGATCCGCGGCATCTCCGGCAAGCTGACCCCGCGGCTGGGCGGCAAGCTGGGGGTGCTGTCCAAAATCTTCGCTAACCCGCAAATGCCGCAGATCGACGATTACTATGAGCCCTTTACCTTCGACTACCAGGATCTGCATCGGGCCAAAGAGAGCGAACATCTCCCTACCGCCCGTCCCCGCTCGCTGATTGACGGCAAGCGCATGGATAAAATCAAGTGGGGGCCAAACTGGGAGGAGCTGCTGGGCGGCGAGTTTGAGAAACGCGCCCGGGATCGCAACTTCGACCGGATGCAGAAGGAGATGTACGGCCAGTTCGAAAATACCTTCATGATGTATCTCCCCCGCCTGTGCGAACACTGCCTGAACCCAAGCTGTGCGGCGACCTGCCCGAGCGGGGCCATCTACAAACGTGAAGAGGACGGCATTGTGCTGATCGACCAGGACAAGTGCCGCGGCTGGCGTTTGTGCATCAGCGGCTGCCCGTACAAAAAGATCTACTTCAACTGGAAGAGCGGAAAATCGGAGAAATGCATCTTCTGCTATCCGCGTATCGAATCGGGCCAGCCTACCGTCTGCTCGGAGACCTGCGTCGGGCGCATCCGCTATCTCGGCGTCCTGCTCTATGACGCAGACCGTATCCAGGAGGCGGCCAGCACCGAGCATGAAACCGATCTCTACGAACGTCAGTGCGACGTGTTCCTCAATCCGAACGATCCGGCGGTGATTGAAGAGGCGCTGAAACAGGGCATCCCCCAGAACGTGATTGATGCTGCCCAGCGCTCCCCGGTCTATAAACTGGCGATGAACTGGAAGCTGGCCCTGCCGCTCCACCCGGAATACCGCACCCTGCCGATGGTCTGGTATGTTCCCCCGCTGTCACCGATCCAGTCTTACGCCGATGCCGGTGGCCTGCCGCAGACCGACAGCATCCTCCCCGCGGTGGAAAGCCTGCGCATTCCGGTCCAGTACCTGGCGAACATGCTCAGCGCGGGCGATACCGGCCCGGTACTGCGCGCCCTGAAACGCATGATGGCGATGCGCCACTATAAGCGCTCCCAGACCGTAGAGGGGGTGACCGATACCCGCGCTATCGAAGAGGTGGGTCTGAGCGTGGAACAGGTAGAGGAGATGTACCGCTATCTCGCCATCGCCAACTACGAAGATCGCTTCGTGATCCCGACCAGCCACCGGGAAATGGCCCGGGACGCCTTCCCGGAGCGCAACGGCTGCGGCTTTACCTTCGGTGACGGCTGCCACGGCTCCGACACCAAATTCAATCTGTTCAACAGCAGCCGCATCGACGCTATCAACATCACCGAGGTGCGCGAACATGGGGAGGGAGAGTAATGCAGATCCTTAAAATTATCGCCCTGCTGATTGAGTACCCGGACGAGGCGCTGTGGGAGAGCCGCGACGAAGCCCTCGCCCTGGTGGCGCAGGACGCGCCGAGGCTGATGCCGTTTGCAGAGCACTATCTCAACGCCCCGCTGCTTGACCGGCAGGCCGAGTGGTGCGAGGTATTCGAGCGCGGGCGTGCCACCTCGCTGCTGCTGTTCGAGCATGTGCATGCCGAATCCCGGGATCGCGGCCAGGCGATGGTCGACCTGATGAACCAGTACGAGCAGGCCGGCTTGCAGCTCGACTGCCGCGAACTGCCGGACTATCTGCCGCTCTATCTGGAGTATCTGAGCATCCTGCCCGAGGCGCAGGCGCAAGAGGGACTGCAAAACGTGGCGCCGATCCTGGCGCTGATTGGCGGGCGATTAAAACAGCGGGAGGTGGCACAGTATCAGCTGTTCGACACCCTGCTGAAATTCGCAGGCAGCAAGCTATCAAGTGACAGTGTCACGCAGCAGGTGGCAGGCGAAAAACGGGATGACACCCGCCAGGCACTGGATGCGGTCTGGGAAGAGGAACAGGTGAAGTTTATTGAAGATAACGCCACGGCCTGCGACAGCTCGCCGATGCAGCAGTATCAACGACGCTTTAGCCAGGACGTCGCACCTCAGTACGTGGACGTCAGCGCCGGAGGCCCAAAATGACACACCATCTGAACGTCTTTTTCTTCGATATTTACCCCTACATCTGCGCCGCGGTCTTTTTCCTCGGTAGCTGGCTGCGGTATGACTACGGCCAGTATACCTGGCGCGCCTCCTCCAGCCAGTTGCTGGATAAGCGCGGCATGAACTGGGGCTCTAATCTGTTCCACATCGGCATTCTGGGAATTTTCTTCGGCCACCTGTTCGGGATGTTGACCCCGCACTGGATGTACGCCTGGTTTTTGCCGATGGCGGTGAAACAGCAGCTGGCGATGATCGCCGGGGGGATCTGCGGGGTGCTGACGCTGATTGGCGGCTCGATGCTGCTCTACCGCCGCCTGTTTAACCAGCGGGTGCGGGCCACGTCGACCACGCCGGATATCGTCATTATGAGTATATTGCTGACCCAGTGCGTGCTGGGCCTGACGACCATTCCGTTCTCGGCGCAGTACCCTGACGGCAGTGAGATGCTCAAGCTGGTGGGATGGGCCCAGGGGATTGTCACCTTCCGCGGCGGTTCATCGGAGATGCTGAGCGGCGTGGCCTTTATTTTCCGCGTCCATCTGGTGCTGGGGATGACCATTTTCCTGATCTTCCCCTTCACCCGGCTGGTACACGTCTGGAGCGCGCCGTTTGAGTACATTACGCGGCGTTATCAGCTGGTGCGGTCGCGAAGGTAGCCCCCAGCCACGCCGGGTGGCAGCTGCGCCTTACCCGGCCTGGAAAAGCGCACCACACCGTAGGCCGGGCAAGCGCATGCGCCGCCCGGCGTTGCAGGCTATTTCCCCGCCTGCGGATGGGTTTCAAACCCGGCCATCACTGCCGTGAGTTCCGCCAGCGTAAAGCCGTGCTTCGGATCATCCACCCCAAGCCCAAATCGCTCCTGCATCACCTGATAAAGTACTTCTGCATCCGGCAGGTTAACCTGCTCCAGGGCGTGGCCGTCCTGCCAGTGGGTGAAGTGGAAGTTGGTCAGGGTCAGTTTGCCGCCGTCCGGCAGATGGCGGCACATCAGCAGATGATGACGGAAATGGGATTGCGGCCAGTGCGCTGACCAGAAGTTGCCCAACACGTAATCGGCCTGGTATTGCGCGGTGAGATCGAAGTGATACATCGACTGCCAGTGCTCGTGGTGGCGGAACTGTAGCACCCAGTCGCAACCGTCGTTGATTAGCCGGTACAGGCCGTGCGGCGTCGCCTGCTCTTCTTCGGCGACCAAACGGATGGGCGCGGTCAGGGTCTGCCCGCCAAAACCGACGTCGGCGATCCAGCGTTCGCCCTCCAGTTCCACCAGCAGCAGACGGTGGGTGCGCGGCGGCATCTGGGCCGGATTCGCCAGCACCACCCGCCCCAGCAGGCTGCGCACATGGAATCCCACCTCACGCAGCGCCCGCTCGAATAACCCATTCTGCTCAAAGCAATACCCGCCGCGGCGGGCGGTGACCAGCTTATCCACCAGGGATTGCTCGTCGAGCTGGATTTCACGCGGCAGCACCACATCGATATTCTCAAACGGGACGGCGCTGTTGTGATGCAGGTGCAGGCCCCGCAGGGTGGCGATGTCCGCAGAAACCGGCTGCTGCCAGCCGGTACGGGCGAGATAAGCGGTCAAAAACGGGGTCATAATCAGTTTCCTTTTTACAGTTTTCCTTGTTTATAAACTAATTTACCCCAGTCACTGTTTCAAAAGTGCTTTTTATCCGCGCGTGGTGCGTTGCATGATCCCGAGCGCCGTTAGCATCAGCACCAGCCCGGTCAGCAGCGTCAGGGTCGCCATCGCCATTCCCTGTCCGACAGAACCCTGCTCGAACTGCCGCCAGATAAATACCGAGACGGTCTGTGTGCCCGCCGGGGCCAGCAGCAGCGACGTCACCAGCTCGCGCGAGGCGATGGCAAACACCATCAGCATCGCCGCCAGCATCGCCGGGGAGACCAGCGGCAACACGATAAAGCGCAGCGCCTGCAACGCCGAGGCGCCATGCACCCGCGCGGCAGGCTCAAGATTCCCTCCCAGCTGGCGCAGCGCGCTGCCGACATAGCGCACCGGCCACGGCAACAACAGGCAGCAGTAGGACAGGAGCAATATCGCCCAGCTGTTATAGGGCGAGACCGGCCAGAACGGACGGTTCCACAGCAGGATCAGCCCCACCCCGACCACCACGCCCGGCAAGGCGGCAGGCATCAGGGAGAGCGCATCCAGAACGCCGCGCCCTTTGATCTTCTGCACCACCACCAGCCACGCGGCCAGCAGGCCCAGCACGCCGGTAATACAGGCCGCCCCCAGCGCCAGCGACAGGCTGGTGCCCAGCGCCGACAGCGCGTCCCCCTGCTGGCTGAAGAGCGCCGCATAGTGCCCGCCGGTCAGATTATCCAGCGTCACCCCGCCAGACAGGGTTCCCAGCACCCCGGACAGCGCCATCGACGCCCCCGGCAGGATCACCGCGATAAACCCGGTCAGCGCAAAAACAGCGATAACCGGCAGCGTAAAAATCCCGGCGCTGGCGCCCATATTCTCGGTCGGTTTGCCGGTAATGCTGGTCACATCCTGATGCCCAGTCAGCTTTTTCTGCAGCCACCAGGCACTCAGGGCGATAACCACCAGCACCACGGAAAGCATCGATGCGCCCGAAAGATCGATCGGCCAGTCCGCCAGCTTTTTCTCGATATCGGTGGTGAGCATCACCACGCCAGCGCGCGTGCCGAGAGCGGCAGGCACGCCAAACTCTTCAATCGCCAGGGTAAAGGCCAGCAGCATCCCCGCCGCCAGCGACGGCGAAAGCATGGGCAGCGTGATATGCCAGAACGCCCGGCCGGGGCTGGCACCGTGAACGCGGGCCACCAGCGCCAGACGCTGGCCGCTCGCCAGAAGGCTGCGCGACACCGCAAAATAGACCACCGGGAAGATATTCAGCGCCATCACCAGCACGATCCCGCTCCTGCTGAACAGCAGGTCGTTGAGGTTGACTCCGGTGATCTGTTGCAGATAGCCGTTGGTTTGCAGGACCAGCATCCAGGAGAGCGCGGCGATATAGGGCGGGGTTAAAAACGGGATCAGAAACAGCAGATCCCACAGCCTCGGCAGCGGCAGGTTAAACAGCCCGCGCGCCACGCCGAGGGGAAAGCCGATGAGCGCACTGACCAGCGCGACGCCAAGGGCAATTTGCAGCGTACCCCCCAACATGCCCGGCAGTTGCGGCTCCGCCAGTAGCTGGCTGATGCCGCTGAACGCCCCGGAGAACTGTCCGGCGCTGAGGTGCGGAAACACCGCCTGGAGCAGAATAAAGGTGAGCGGAAACGCCACCAGGATCAGCAATAATCCCAGCGTCGTTACCGATAAATATTTAGGATTCACGAAGCCGTCCTGAAGACGGGGTTGCCCCCGTCGCCTGATTATAAGGTGAAGAGCGTGTTGAAACGCTTGAGGATATCGCTGCGTTCGCTGCTACCATCGCTTTTGGTCGGCAGAATTTTCAGGTCGTTAAGCAGCGGACGTTTGGCCTGCACGTCGCCGCGGGCGGGCATCAGCCAGGCGTCGGCCACCATCGCCTGACCTTCCGGGGAGAGAACGTAATCCACAAAGGCTTTAGCGTCATCCGCATGCTGGGTGGATTTGAGGATCATCATCGGACGCGGGGCAATCACCGTGCCGCTGGCCGGGAAGATCACCTTCAGTGATTCGCCCTGGCTGATGTTGCCATACGAGACATAATCCACCGCGCCGAACACCGCCGCTTTGGCTCCCTGCATCACCGGGGTGACCGCCTGAGCGTTCGGGCCGCTGACGACCATGCCGTTCTTTTTCAGCTCATCAAACAGGCTCCAGGCCTTGTCGCCCATGCCATTCTGCAACCCGATCAGCAGATCGAGAGAAGCACCGGACAGCGCCGGGTCCGGGGTGGTGACTTTGTCTTTAAAGGCGGCGGTGGTCAGATCGCGCCACTCTTTCGGTTCCGGGGTGCCGCTTTTGGTGTTCCAGACGATGCCCAGCGCCGAGACGCCCTGGGCGACAAAGCCCTCTGATTTCAGATCCGCAGGCACGTTAGCCGCATTGGCGCTCTGGTACGGCAACAGCCAGCCGCGGTTGTGCAGATCTTCCGCGGTATCCCAGGAAGCGGAGATCAGAATATCGGCCTGCGGGTTAGCCTGCTCCGCTTCGAGGCGGGCCATCACTTTGCCGGTGGTGGCCTGGAAGATATCCACCTTCACGCCGGTTTTCTTTTCAAAGCCGCTGGCCAGGTTTTTGGCGAGCGACCCGGGCCCGGCAGTGTAGACGGTCAGCGCGTGGGCGCTGGAGATCATAACGGACGATAACGCCATGGCTAACAGCACTCCTTTTCTAACGGACATTGTAGCTTTCATGCGAACTCCCCTGAGGTGGTAATCAAACGATCGGCAGCGACGCTGCCAGCAGACAAATGCACGATGCGATCGGCCAGGATTTCAGCCTCCCGGCGGTCGTGGGTAACATAGACGGCGGTGGTGCCGAGCTGGCGCAGCAGTGACGCCATCTCGTGACATAAGGCGCTACGCAGCTCGCTGTCGAGGTTAGAGAGCGGTTCGTCAAACAGCAGCACTCTCGGTTCCGCGACAATCGCCCGGGCCAGCGCCACGCGCTGTTGCTGTCCGCCCGAGAGCCCCGCCGGCTTGCGATCGGCAAAAGCGCTTAAGCCGACGCGATCCAGTGCCTGCGCCACGCGGCTTTCGCGTTCCTGACGCGGAACATGGCGCATCTTCAGCGGGAACATCACATTCTGCGCCACGGTCATGTGCGGCCAGAGGGCGTAATCCTGGAACACCATGCCGATGTCCCGGGCTTCCGGCGACAGCGCCCATCCGCTTTTCGCCACCAGGCGATCGCCAAAATGGATCTCCCCCTGTGCAGGTTGGGTTAACCCCGCCAGCAGACGCAGCAGGGTGCTTTTGCCGCAGCCCGACGGCCCCAGCAGCGCAACCACGCTACCCGGCTCGATATGCAGATCGATTTGATTCAATACGGTATTCGCGCCAAAAGCGTACGACACGCCTTTAAGCGATATGGAAGTGAGCATCTTGTTATCCTCTTTGGGATTTGATGCCCGCCACTGTAGGCAGCTTGTGTTGCGAAAACATGACACCTTTGTTGCGTATTGATTTCCGGTGGCTTTCAGACGTTTAATGCTCTGATGCTATTGATGAGGAATTTCTATGAGCCACTTCCGCCCCGTTGAGTTAATGCACGCCAGCCGCCTGTTAAATCACGGCCCGACCATCCTGATCACCAGCCGCGACGACTCCCTGGACCGCCGCAACGTTATGGCCGCCGCCTGGTCGATGCCGGTGGAGTTCGAGCCGCCACGGATCGCCATCGTGGTGGATAAAAGCGCCTGGTCGCGGGAGCTGATTGAGCGCAGCGGCATGTTCGGGATCGTCATTCCCGGCGTGGCGGCCACCAACTGGACCTGGGCCGTGGGCAGCGTTAGCGGGCGCGATGAGGATAAGTTCAACTGCTACGGGATTCCGGTGATTAACGGCCCGGTGCTGGGGCTGCCGGTAATTGAAGAGAAGTGCCTGGCGTGGATGGAGTGCCGTCTGCTGCCCGCCACCTCCGCGGCAGAAAAATATGACACCCTGTTTGGCGAGGTGGTCTCAGCCGCCGCCGATGAACGGGCGTTCGCGGCCGGACGCTGGCAGTTTGACGACGATAAGCGCAACACCCTGCACCACCTGGGCGCAGGCACCTTTGTGACCAGCGGGAAGCAGGTGAAAGCGCCTGAGTGAAATAACCGGTGTTTATTCAGATGCCGGATTTTGCCCGGCGGCGCTTCGCTTGCACGGGCCTACACGAGCACGGGACACGTAGGCCGGGTAAGGCGCAGCCGCCACCCGGCGTCGCAAGTCCTGCACTGTAGTCAATATCGTCTAATAGGTCTTATAAGGGATCCGCATGCGGTCCAGCAGGTTGGTAAAGTCCTGCACCGCCACAAAGGCCACCGCGCCCTTGCCGGGGATGACGTTGGTGATGATCCCCACCGTCTCCCCGGTCAGGCTGTCTATTACCGGTCCGCCGGACATGCCCGATACCGCCCCCGCCCCGGTAATGATGCCGTAGTAGCAGCCGTTGCGCTTCACAAAGCCGTCGATTTTGCCCCGGCTGGATTTGGGCAAACTGTTGATGGCGCTATAGCCAAACAGCGTAACGTTGCGTCCGGCCCGGGCCCAGGCCAGTTGATGGACGATCTTGCCGCGGTTGTTATCGCCAATTACCGCGACATCACAGGTGGGATGCTGGGCTCTGACCGGCTTGAGCAGCGGCACCGCGACGTGCGCGGCGGTGAGCGACAGCTGGCTTGAAACCGGGAATGTGGTGCCCTGCATCCCGGCGGCAAGCCAGTTCAGCGGTGCCGGCAGGCCGATAAAAACGAGATCCGCCTGCCGGGTGGCGGCAAAGTCGGTTTTGCTGGTGCCAGACATCACCACACACCCCAGCAGTAACAGGGGTGCCATGAGTGCGGCGAGAGCATAATGCAGACGCTTCATGGTTCACCCCACGGGCCTACTTTTTCGACCGCCCGGCGATGATCTCATCGGCCACGATACGCGGCGCTTCGGCGTAGTGGTGGAACTCCATGCTGTAGGTGGCCCGCCCCTGGGACATGGAGCGCAGCGTGGTGGCGTAGCCGAACATCTCCGCCAGCGGCACGTCGGCGCGAATAATCTGGCTGCCGAACCGCTCCTCCATCCCCTGCACCAGCCCGCGCCGGGAGGAGAGATCGCCCATAATGTTCCCGGCATACTCTTCCGGGGTTTCCACCTCCACATGCATCATTGGCTCCAGGATCACCGGGTCGGCCTTGCGCGCTGCGTCCTTAAAGCCAAAGATCGCCGCCATGCGGAAGGCCATCTCCGAGGAGTCGACATCGTGATAAGAGCCGAAAGTCAGGGTCGCTTTGATATCCACCACCGGATAGCCCGCCAGCACCCCGCTGTTCATCGCTTCCCGCAGCCCTTTCTCAACCGACGGAATATACTCCCGGGGCACCACCCCGCCCTTGGTGGCATCGACAAACGTAAAGCCGCTGCCCGGCGCCTGCGGCTCAAGGCTCAGCACCACGTGGCCATACTGTCCTTTCCCACCGGACTGGCGGACAAACTTGCCCTCAACGTCGCTCACCGCTTTGCGAATGGTTTCCCGGTAGGTCACCTGCGGGCGACCAATGTTGGCCTCGACGCCAAACTCCCGCTTCATGCGGTCGACGATGATCTCCAGGTGTAGTTCGCCCATCCCGGAAATGATCGTCTGACCGGACTCTTCATCGGTATGCAGGTGGAAGGAGGGATCTTCCGCCGCCAGACGATGCAGGGCGATGCCCATCTTCTCCTGGTCAGCTTTGGTTTTTGGCTCGATGGAGAGGGAGATCACCGGGTCCGGGAACTCCATCCGCTCAAGAGTGATCACCGCGTTGGGGTCGGTCAGGGTGTCGCCGGTAGTGACATCTTTCAACCCGACGCAGGCGGCGATATCCCCGGTGCGCAGCTCCTCCACGTCATGCCGGTCGTTGGCGTGCATCAGGACGATACGCCCGATGCGCTCCTTCTTGCCTTTTACCGGGTTAAAGACCGCGTCGCCCTTTTTCAGCACCCCGGAGTAGACGCGGATAAAGGTTAGCTGACCGACGTAGGGGTCGGACATCAGCTTGAACGCCAGCGCCGAGAAGGGTTCGTCATCATTAGGGTGGCGCTCGGCGTGCTGGCCTTTTTCATCCACGCCGTCGATAGCGGGCACGTCGAGGGGGGACGGCATCAGCTCGATCACCGCATCGAGCATTCGCTGCACCCCTTTGTTTTTAAAGGCGCTGCCGCAGAGCATCGGCTGGATCTCGCCAGCCACCGTCCGTTTACGTAAGCCGCGGATAATTTCTGCCTCGTCGAGCTCGTTGGTGTCGAGGTATTTATCCATCAGCTCGTCGCTGGCCTCCGCCGCCGCAGAGACCATTTTATCCCGCCAGGTCCGGGCAGTGGCCTGTAAATCATCCGGCACCGGGGCATAGGTAAAGGTCATCCCCTGGGTAGCGTCATCCCAGATGATGGCCCGCATGTGGATCAGGTCCACCACCCCGGTGAAATGCTCTTCCGCGCCGATGGGGATGACAATCGGTACCGGGTGCGCTTTCAGCCGGTCGATCATCATCTGCACCACGTGGAAAAAATCGGCCCCCGGACGGTCCATTTTGTTGACAAAGGCGATACGCGGCACCTGGTACTTATTGGCCTGCCGCCAGACGGTTTCCGACTGCGGCTGTACCCCGCCTACCGAGTCATAGACCATTACCGCCCCGTCCAGCACCCGCATGGAGCGCTCCACCTCGATGGTAAAATCGACGTGGCCGGGGGTGTCGATGATATTGATCCGGTGCGGCTCATAGCTGCGATCCATGCCGGACCAGAAGCAGCTTACCGCCGCCGAGGTGATGGTAATCCCACGCTCCTGCTCCTGCGCCATCCAGTCGGTGATCGCCGCACCATCGTGGACCTCCCCCATCTTATGGCTCACCCCGGTATAGAAGAGGATGCGCTCGGTGGCGGTGGTTTTACCGGCATCAATATGCGCGGAGATACCGATGTTGCGATAACGCTCGAGAGGAATAGGCCGGATCATGATGCATCCTTATTTAATGGACATGACAAACGCGCGCTGGGTTAGCGCGTGCAGGTATGTAGATCAGTGTAGTGCTCTGTCAAAGGGGGGACGGGTGATTCTGCGGTGAATGTACTGAGAACATTTCAACGCCAGGAGTTCGATGCAGGCTAGCCCGCATGAATCAACTTGTTTAAACGAATAAAAAAACCTTATTTAAATAGCACAGGCAAAATCACCGGAACGCGCTTACATGCGCCATTAACATTTCAGAAAGAATTTGATTCCTCAAGCCCATATATATACAAGGCTGTAGCTCAGAGGCAGACACTAAAAAGCGTAGAATTGAAATGGTATAAAATTAATCACTCAAGACAAGAGGAAGAGTACTTCAATATGTTACTTGAGAACGTTAAGGTTATTTCAATTTGCCCCATGATGCACGATTGTAAAAATCCAGCAACTGAAAAGCATAATCATCTGGAAGCAGTATCCTTACGATATGAGAAAATAACATGGAAATATTGTGATGGGAATGTCATTTTCTCCGATAGCTGGAATGAACGATGATCCAATGCACTTTCCATCTAAATGGGAATCAACTAAGTAATCTGAGCTGCCCCGGAATAGGTTTTTTTCCGGCTTATTCTGGTACAGGCACATCACGCAACAATGCTAATGATATTGCAATCCCTTCTATCGGACCGCTACCGCCAGGTTTATACTACATTGTTACACGTGGTACAGGTGGTGCACTAACAGGGTTGAGTGATGCTTTTGCATCGTTCGTATCCGGTTCGGACAGGTCAGTATGGTTTGCTTTGTACAGACATGACGCACAGATTGATGATATTACGTTCACAGGACAGGTAGAAAGAGGACACTTTCGCTTGCATCCCGCTGGTTATAAAGGCGTAAGCGAAGGTTGTATTACCTTGCCGCGTCTATCAGATTTTATGCTGTTACGCGATGCTTTGCTTAAAACGCCAACCATACAAGTAACGTCCTCATTAACTGCTTTCGGTACTATACAGGTGTATTAATGAAGCCACTGCATTACGTGTTATTATGGATTGGGGAAGCGCTGCTATACACCCTGGTGTTAGCGGCCTTATTTTTACTGATACCAGAAATGAAAGCCTATAGTTTGGTGAGAATCTTTACAGATGTCATCCCTGGTGATACATGGGATAAATATTATTTCCTTTCCCTCTGCATTTTATCATTACTCATCGTAGCCATCATCGTTTATATAACTGCATCACTGAAAAAGAGATAAAATCAACACCCTTATAGATAATAACTGTAAGGGTGTTTCGTGAATATCACAACCTAACGACTCTTCGATATACATGTTGGCCGAATTAAATTCAGAGATTCATTTTCATGCCAGATACTCTAAGCATTAAGAAGTAAATTTTATCGTTTTCAAAGTAATACATCGCCCTGCTCTGTCCTCAGCCAGCGCGGAGCTTTCAGCCTGTAAGTAAAATAACTCACTAGGTCAAACAGCAAATCTTCGATAACGCGCTGCTGCTCGCTTGTCAGCATGCCACTCATTGTCAACTGAGTGAGTTCCTGACAGTACCGGCACAGAGTATCGGTTTCCGGCTCGAACACGGGGAGATGAGTGGGCAGCGTATCAATGGTCAACACATCCACCATTTCCGGAGGAATGGGCTCGTTAAGCGTCGGCATCAGCAGAGAGAGGCTGGTAGACAGCCGTCCGCACAGAGCCAGTTTATCTCGGGGATCGTCGGCTTCTACCATCGCTTCAACGTAGCGTTCGCAGTTATCTGCAAGCTCGATGAAATCGGTAAGATGGTTGAAGGGTCTGGTAATTAATGCGTGAATTGGGGTTAGGGTCGTAGCCATATTGGCAACCTCACTAAGTGATTAATTTACATCACCACAGGAGAGGCTAATCTCGCTGGTGGTGAACTGAACGGAGTTAGCCTTACCGGCCTTAGTGACACCGGCGCGCTTTGCAGCGCCCCCGTCCAGCCCACCATTGAGGTGTAGCAGGTCGCACGGCGCAAATGAAGCTTTGCGCCGTCACTAAGGTTGCAGGAGGCTAATCCCGACGCCTGATTTTGCAAGCGCAACAAGAAGATACTGCGATACAGACGAGACGGCAAGAGGCATTCCCGGAAGCAGCCTCGCAAATTGTTGAAAAAACGCCGGGTGGTGGCTGCGCCTTACCCGGCCTACGGGGCCGGTGCCGTTGTAGGCCGGGCAAGCGCAGCGCCGCCCGGCACTGCTCCTGTCAGGCGATCATTATCACCCGGATATCATTCACGTTGGTTAATGTCGGGCCGGTCACCACCAGATCGCCTGCGGCGGCAAAGTAGCTATAGCTGTCATGCCCGCGCAGCATCGCCTTAGCATCCAGGGCGGTGCGAGCCAGCGTATCCGGCGTCACTATCGCTCCCGCCGCATCCTCGGTGCCGTCAATCCCGTCGCTGTCCCCGGCGATGGCGTAAATCCCCGCCTCGCCCTTCAGGGCGCAAGCCAGCGCCAGCAGGAACTCGGTGTTGCGCCCGCCGCGGCCACATCCCGTATCGCCAATCGTCACCGTGGTCTCTCCACCGCTCAGCAGCACCGCCGGGCCTTTTACCGGCAGGCCGTGCTGTTTCACGGATTTCGCAATCCCGGCCATCACGATACCTAATTGCGCGCTTTCCCCTTCCAGGGCATCCCCCAGGATCAGCGGTGTGTATCCCATCTTCTGCGCCACGGCTGCGGCAGCGGCCAGCGCGCCGGAGGGGGTGGCGATCAGGCGGATATCCTCGTCAATCTCTGCTGTCGTCACCGGGGCACGCGGGGTGCGTAGCACCCGCATTACCGGCTCCGGCAGTTTCAGGCCATAGCGGGCGATAATCTCCAGCGCCTCTTCTGGCGTGGCGCTGTCCGCCACCGTCGGGCCGGAGGCAATGCTCTGGGGATCGTCACCCGGTACGTCGCTGATGATAAGCGTCATCACCCTGGCAGGCAGCGCCGCCAGCGCCAGACGTCCGCCTTTGATGTCCGACAGCTGCTTGCGCACGGTGTTCATCTCGTTGATGGTCGCCCCGCTCTTCAACAGCGCTTTGTTTACCGCCTGCTTATCGGCCAGGGTAATGCCCTGGCGCGGGAGGGCCAGCAGGGACGATCCCCCGCCGGAGATCAGCGCGATCACGCAGTCGTCGGCGGTGAGGTGCTTGACCTGCTCCATCATCAGCATTGAGGCCACTTCGCTCATGGCATCGGAGACCGGGTGCGCCGCCTCGACGATACGAATTTTTTGCGTCGAGGCGGCATGGCCATAACGGGTCACCACCACGCCCTGCAGATCGACATCCGGCCAGGCGGCCTCCAGCGCGGCGGCCATGGCGGCGCTGGCTTTCCCGGCACCGACTACAATGCAGCGCCCGCGCGGTTTCGCCGGCAGGGCGTTAATCAGCGCCTCATGGGGGTCGGCGCTTTTCACCGCCGCCATAAAGATCTCAGTAAGCGCCCCTCGCAGGGCGCTATCGTCGTGTTGTGCCATAGATCAGCCTTCTGCAATGGCGCGGATCACCGCCTGGGTGACCTCGCGGGTGTTGGCCGTGCCGCCCACGTCCGGGGTCATGATCCCTTCGGCGCAGACCTGCTCCACCGCCGCCATCAGGCGCGCGGCAGCTTCCCCTTCCCCCAGATGTTCCAGCATCTGCGCCGCGGTCCAGAAGCTGGCGACCGGGTTGGCGATACCCTTGCCGGTAATATCAAAGGCCGAGCCGTGGATCGGTTCGAACATCGACGGGAAACGACGCTCCGGGTCGATATTGGCGGTCGGCGCGACCCCCAGACTGCCCGCCAGCGCCCCGGCCAGGTCGGAGAGGATATCGGCGTGCAGGTTGGTCGCCACGATGGTATCCAGCGACGCCGGGTGCAGGGTCATGCGCACGGTCATGGCATCCACCAGCATCTTGTCCCAGGTGACGTCCGGGAATTCGCGGGCGACGTCGGCGGCGATCTCATCCCACATCACCATCCCGTGACGCTGGGCGTTGGACTTGGTGACGACGGTTAACAGCTTACGCGGACGCGACTGCGCCAGGCGGAAGGCGTAGCGCATAATGCGCGTCACCCCGGTGCGGGTGAAGATCGCCACCTCGGTGCCCACCTCTTCCGGCAGGCCGCGGTGCGCGCGACCGCCGTGGCCGGAATATTCCCCTTCGGAGTTTTCACGCACGATCACCCAGTCGAGGGTGCCGGGTACCGCCTTGCGCAGCGGGGACTGAATGCCCGGCAGGATTTTAGTTGGCCGCACGTTGGCATACTGATCGAAGCCCTGGCAGATCGGCAGACGCAGCCCCCACAGGGTGATGTGATCCGGCACGTCCGGAGCACCCACCGCGCCAAAGTAGATGGCATCAAAGGCTTTTAACTGCTCCAGCCCGTCTTCCGGCATCATCACGCCGTGGGCTTTGTAGTAGTCCGAGCCCCACTCGAAGGTATGTACTGAGAAACGCATATCTCCCTGACGCTGGGCCAGGGCGTGTAAGACCTCAACCCCTGCGGTGATCACTTCCGGGCCGATACCGTCTGCGGGGATGGCTGCAATGGCGTAATCTTTCATAGTTTTTTTTCCTTAAATTAATGTTTTGACTGAATTAATGTTTCGTTGGCCTGCGTTTTACGGCTGGATGCCGAGAGCCACAGCACAACCAGTGAAGAGAGGATCAGCAGCCCGGCGACAAACCACAGCCCCCAGGCGTAACTGCCGGTCTGTTGCTTGATCAGGCCAATCATGAACGGACCGACGAAGCCGCCCAGGTTGCCGAGGGAGTTGATGGTGGCGATCCCCGCCGCCGCCGCCGAACCGGAAAGAAACAGGGTTGGCATGCTCCACAGCGGTGGCTTGGAGGCGCTGATGCCGCAGTTAACGATGGTCAGGGCGAGGATCACCCCAACGATGCTTGCCGTGCTGCCCGCCATAAACAGCCCTGCCGCAGCCACAATGCAGGCGGCAATTACGTGCCAGGAGCGTTCGCCGGTTCTGTCGGAATGACGCGCCCAGAGCACCATGGCCGCTACCGCCAGCACCGCCGGGATCGCATTCAGCAGGCCAACGGTCATGGAGGAGACGCCGAGGGTTTTGATGATCTGCGGGGACCAGATGCCCAGGGTATAGAGTCCGGCGGAGGTGCCGAAGTAGACCAGCGACAGGGCGAGAACGCGTTTATCCAGCAACCCTTTCCAGACGCTGTGCTGGGCCGTGGCCTGTTTCGCCGCCTGCTCGCGTTGCAGGGTGGCAATCAGCCAGCCACGCTCCTCTTCGCTGAGCCATTTCGCCTTTTCCGGGCGATCGGTGAGCCAGAACAGCACCACCACGCCGAGGATCACCGCCGGCACCGCTTCGAGAACAAACATCCACTGCCAGCCGACGAAGCCCATCATGCCGTGCATCTCCAGCAGCGCCGCGGATATCGGCGAGCCGAGGGCGGTGGAGATGGGTGCTGCCGCCATAAAGATGGCCGTCACCTGGGCGCGCTTTTGCGCCGGGAACCAGTAGCTTAAGTAGAGGATGATCCCCGGGAAGAAGCCCGCTTCCGCCACGCCGAGCAGAAAACGCAGGGTGTAGAAGCTGGTCGTACCCTGCACGAAAGCCATGGCGCCGGAGACCAGCCCCCAGGTGATCATCACCCGGGCAATCCAGATACGCGCCCCGACCTTGTGGAGGATCAGGTTGGAGGGCACCTCAAACAGGAAGTAGCCGAGAAAGAAGATCCCGGCACCGAAACCAAACACTGCCGGGGAGAAGCCGAGGTCGGCGTTCATGGTGAGCGCCGCGAAACCGATGTTCACGCGGTCGAGGAAGGCGATGAAGTACAACAGCATGATGAAGGGTACGATGCGCAAGGTGATTTTGCGCATTACCCGTTGTTCGATTGTGCAGGTCATGTGAGGTGTTCCTCATAATTATTTTGTAGGGTACGCAGTCGGGCTGCCTTGATGAGTATGCTGATATTTCTTGCATGATCATGCGCATCGGTTTATACAAAAAAA
The DNA here is from genome assembly GCF_002902985.1 of Leclercia sp. LSNIH1. Classification (NCBI taxonomy): domain Bacteria; kingdom Pseudomonadati; phylum Pseudomonadota; class Gammaproteobacteria; order Enterobacterales; family Enterobacteriaceae; genus Leclercia; species Leclercia sp. LSNIH1. Next base: position 3,357,221 of record NZ_CP026167.1, read on the forward strand.
TCCAATAATCGAGAGCGAGCCAGAATGGAACTACAACACCTGCGCTGTTTCCTGGCGGTAGCCGAAACCCTGCATTTCGGTCAGGCGGCCCAGCGCCTGGATATGCTGCCCTCCGCCCTGGGAAGAAATATTCGTCTTTTAGAAGAGGCACTTGGCACGAGGCTGTTTACCCGCTCGACCCGCCGGGTGGCGCTGACGGAGAATGGCGTCTTGCTGCGGGAAGAGGCACGTAAGCTGCTCGCCCATGCCGACGCGATTATGTTGCAATTTCGTCAAAATCCACGCCGGGCGCAGCCGCTTTTGCGCGTCGGCACCATCGACAGCGCGGCCATCGGTTTGCTGCCCGGACTGCTGCATCTCTTCCGCCAGCACTACCCGGATGTGGAGATTCAGCTTTTCGAAGATAAGACCGTACACCTCCTGCCGAAGCTGAAAAGCGGCAGGCTGGATCTGGTCTTTATCCGCCCGCCTGCCCAGCTCGACGCCCAGTTTGGCCGGGCATTTTTATGCAATGAGCCGGGAATTCTCGCCCTGCCCGCCAGCCATCCGTTTGCCGACCGGGAGAAGGTCGATATCGCGGAGCTGGAAGGGATGCCGATGATCCTGCCGGAGCGGCGCTCGCGCCCGCACAGCCACGACCTGACCATGAATCTTTTCCATCACGCCGGGATAGAAGTGACAGTGTCACAGATGGCGGACGAGAAGCAGACCATTATCAACCTGGTGGCAGCGGGTATTGGTCTGGCGATTGTGCCCGCCTGGAGTAGCCGCTATCTGATGCCGGGCGTGAAATTTGTGCAGCTGAACGGTGCGGAGCAGATGGGGATGCCGCTGGAGGCGGTGTGGATGGCCGGGGCGCAGGATGAGATTCGGGATAATATGCTGGCGATGCTTGAAGCGCATCCGGAGCTGTATGTATGAATCGCCGGGTGGCGGCTGCGCCTTACCCGGCCTACAAGGGTACAGAAGCCGTAGGCCGGGCAAGCGCAGCGCCGCCCGGCAAATCCTGATGACGGTCTGAATTCGGGAAACAGATCTTTTGATTCAGCTGCACACTAATATCCCATGTCCCTATATGCTTCATTGGTTTTTATAACTAACGCTAAGCAGCCTATGCTAATAAACCCGACGAAAGGGATAAAGATACTCGCAATAAGCCCCCAAAGAGATAGCGGGGCATTTTTATCTGAGAAAGTAATCTGATATGCAAAGAATGAAATTACACAGAAAAATGCAGCCATAACCGAAGGCATAAGTGGATTACTCCAGCTTCCCCATTCAAGGTTTGCCGGGATACTGGTTTTCTGGGAAGAGAGTGCAGTAATACAAAATTTGTTTTTTTCTGAACAGGCCACCAACTGCTCCCCTTGGGCATATTTCACCGCATCTGCCGCCAAAGCCAGCGCCAGCCACCGATACCCGGCACTCTTTTCGCCGAAAGAGGCATCTACATCCAGCCGCTCCGATGCCAGCCCCCTTTCATCCAGAACCTGCATTAACGGGTATTTCTCAGTACGGGGCAGCCCGGTATGCCAGAGCGTTTTCGGTGTAAGTACCGAGCCTGCCTCCAGATAGATCGGCATTTTTGCCTCAACATCTGTCACACCGGCCATGGGCTGATACAGATAAACCGGTTTTTCACCTTCCTCCCGGACATAATGGTTGGTCAGCAGGAATGCACAAGCATTTTCCATGTTCTTTGATTCATTTTCTTCTTCATGTAAATCAACGATAACCAATAATCGGTTTTCAACCCTGTAATCTGACAGTTTGGTCCATTTGCTGATAAGTGCATAATCGGGACATTCAGTGCTGTATTCAATTTTGCAGGTACTGGCATGAACCACACCTAATCGGTCCAGCGAGCGCCTCAGCTCTTCTATACAATTTTCATTCCCTCCGCGAACCCAGACAATGGTTTCAAAAACCCGGTAATTGTATCCCTTCAGCTTTTCGGCCATCGGAGCCAGTAGGCGGCAAAATACCTGTTCATTGCGCGTCTGGTCGAAAAGCGCTTCCAGCAGAATTTTTACCGGTGTTTTCGGCGCCAGTGGAAACTCCCCTTCCAGCTTCAACATGTTCAGTGCCGGTTGCTCCAGCGGAGTGATGGCAGACCATGCTGCAATAGCCACATTTTTTCGAGCATAAGCTTTTAAATGAATTTCCCGCTCTTTTGCAATGAATTTACGAGTTTCAAAATAGTGAATATTGGCGTCATGAAACATGAACGCTACATAAACAATCACAGAGACAAGGCAAAAGGGTAAAATAACTGAAGGCACAAAAAAAATGGCAGTAACCTGTTCCTTTTCAGGCCAGGTTAAAGCTCTGATCAGCAGGCTCGCTCCTATGGCGACAACATACAGGACAATAATAACCGCGACTGGCACATCGGTATCTGCATCTGGCTGTTTCTTGAATAACCACCACTCTTTCATCACGCAGCCCCCGCGACAGGCAAGGTACTTTTGATTTCGCAACCACAGGCCGCGTGACAACCATCCACCACAACCCCCCTGCCGCGCATAGTCCAGGTGGGATGACATTCATTTATTGGAAATGTCCCTCTGTGCAAAGGGCAAGTCACCAGATCGGCCCTGAGGGCCACGGGTTTGCCCATAAAGGGCGCACCGGAAGCGGTCGTTACTTTTCCACCGCTTACCAGCGGGTCGTTTAATCGAATGACACCTTTCATTATTTCTATCTCCTTATCGTCCTGCATCCATATCACAGCGCATCCGATCCCAGCCGGTGTAACCCTTCACTTCGGGGACTTTGTCGGGTAAATCCTGATAGTTTGCTTTAAATTGGGCTGTATTATCTTTCAGTGCTTGTTTGGTGATGTAATCCATCCCCCAGGCTGGCCCTGGGAAACGGGGTTCTATTTTCCCATTTACTTTGCTTCCCATACCGTCATCCACGGTATATTCAATCCCTGGGCCACCAGGCAGAATGCGCGGATCTTCAAACGGTTTTGAAGACATATACAGCCTATGTTTGGTCTGTAAAAAGCCCTGATCGTTGACGACGGTAAAAGACACCACGTCTTCTGTGGGCGCTCTGTTATCTCCATTCGGTTCATTATGTCCGGGCGCAAAGCCAACCGCCTTCCAGGTTTTGCCATAATCTTTTGAAACAAGAAATCCATCCACTTGCCAGTTGGTAATTGCTATATACCTCTCAGAGGGATGGATAAACTTTCGCGTAAAAATTCGATAAAACTGACTGGCTGGTGTTGTGTGAATACCTCGTTTAGTGTCCGTATACCAGAGTTCTCCTTCGCAGTCCCAGCCTTTAAGCTCCAGAAATCGATGGTCATCAAACCGATAAACTATCTGCGTCGGTGGCTCTTTCGCCACGCAATCTGCAGTTAATACAACAGCGGCAACTGTGAGAGATGTACATAATCCTTTCATCACTTATCGCCCAGCGTCCATATCACAGCGCATTCGATCCCAGCCGGTGTAACCCTTCACATCGGGGACTGTGTCGGGCAAATTTTGCCAGTTCGTCTTAAGCTGTTGCGTGCTCCCCTCAAGCCCTTGCCTGGTCATGTAAATCATCCCCCAGGCCCACCCAGGAGAACGGGCTTCCAGCTTTCCGTTTACTATGCCTCCCATACCGTCATCTACGGTATATTCAATCCCTGGGCCCCCCGGCAGAATGCGCGGATCTTCAAACGGTTTTGAAGACATATACAGCCGGTGTTTGGTCTGCAGAAAACCCTGATCGTTGACGACGGTAAAAGACACCACGTCTTCTGCGGGCGCTCTGTTATCACCATTAGGTTCATTATGTCCGGGCGCAAAGCCAACCGCCCTCCAGGTTTTGCCATAATCTTTTGAAACAAGAAATCCATCCACTTGCCAGTTGGTAATTGCTATATACCTCTCAGAGGGATGGATAAACTTTCGCGTAAAAATTCGATAAAACTGACTGGCTGGTGTTGTGTGAATACCTCGTTTAGTGCCCGTATACCAGAGTTCTCCTTCGCAGTCCCAGCCTTCAAGCTCCAGAAATCGATGGTCATCAAACCGATAAACTATCTGCGTCGGTGGCTCTTTCGCCACGCAATCAGCAGCCAGCACAACGGTGACGACGGCGAAAAAAGTACATAATCCTTTCATCAATTATCGCCCCGCATCCATGTCACAGCGCATATGATCCCAGCCGGTGTAGCCTTTAACTTCAGGTACTTTGTCGGGTAGGCCCTGATAGTTTGTCTTAAACTGGGCTATGTCATCTTTCAGACCCTGTTTGGTGATGTAATCTAGTCCCCACGCAGGGCCTGAGGAGCCAGGTTTTAGCTTCCCGTTTACATTATTTCCCATACCATCGTCCACGGTAAATTCAATCCCTGGCCCACCGGGCAGAATGCGAGGATCTTCAAAAGGCTTGGACGACATATACAGCCGGTGTTTGGTTTGTAAAAAACCCTGATCGTTCACGACGGTAAAAGATACCGCGTCTTCGGCAGGGGCTCTGTTATCACCATTAGGTTCATTATGCTTAGGAGAAAAGCCAATAGCCTTCCATGTTTCTCCATAATCTTTTGAAACAAGGAATCCATCTACCTCCCAGTTTGGTATAGAAATATAACGTTTCGAAGGATGAATAAATTTGCGGGTGAATATTCGATAAAACTGAAAGTAAGGTTGTGAATGAATACCCCGCTTTGTATCGGTATACCAGAGTTCTCCCTGGCAATCCCACCCTTTTAACTCAAGATAACGATGATCATCAAACCGATAAACTATCTGCGTCGGCGGCTCTTTCGCCAAACTATTCGCAGTCAGTAAAATAGTGGCGAATGCGAAAACAACACAAAGTTCCTTCATGCTCAATCCTTAAGCCAGTTGGTTATCATTTTTAGGTTTTGGCATATCCCATTGCAATAACTTCTTTTCCTGAAAGTCATCTGCTTTGAAAAGGCCCATATCGATATTTTTCGGGTTACGAACATTCGGTTGGACTCCAGCATAATCATTCTCCACGCCATAATGCCCTTGAGGCAGCGCTTCATCAGGTTTATTCATATAGTTTTTAGTTGTACCTACTGGTAATCTTCCTGTCCGGTAGTACTCTTTGACGTCACTATTTTTATTCAATGGATCCCGCCAGTCCGCCAGATGTAACAGTGCCTCCCAAAACTTTCCAGCCTGATAGTCAAACGCTTTGCACTGGCCAATAGCCAGGTCAAAGGCCATTGCCCGAGACGGCGCAAACTCGCTCATCACAATGGAAGAGTGCTGGCTGTACCCTACCGGATCCCTTTTCTGCCACTCTGCTTCCAGCTCTTCACGGGTTTTCAGCCAGGTAATAGACAGTACCGGGTACTCTTTTGAACCCGTAACCTTCCCTTCAATGACTGTGTGTTTCCGGGCAATACTTTCAACCTCAAGTTCATCGCGCGTTAAGACATGCCCCGGTTTCCAGCTGATACGCTGATAGCTGTTGAGCATATACATTGCAGATTCCGTGCGCTTAATAGCGCTGGCTTTGGCGGAATAAGAGATGTAAGCATCCGGGCTGTCCGGATCGATATAATAGGTATAGGGTTTGTCACTGGTCTGCGGATCGTTATCAGGTCTGTTATCCTGTCCTTGGAGTTTAAACGTAAATGGCTCCGGTAATTCCTCTCCGTTCACCACCACATCGCGGTAGCTGTAGCTGCTGTTGGTCAGGAAGGCGTATTCTGCATCTCCCTCCTTTCGCGGCGGCAACGCGAAAGGTTTTGCGTCCGGGGCTTTCCCTACCTCGCCGTGCTGATAAAAGACGCGCTGGAAGAGATTAGGAATATCCCGGGCTATTTTCTGAGGGATACCCCGCCAGCCAAACCCCTGCACGTTCTCCAGCGACACGACGCCGTCGTTCGGACAAAAGTAGTTGTACACCTTGCCGTCGTTACTCCGGCAATACCGGTCATCGGTTCGCAGCGGATTATCGGAAGGTTTACGCAGGGTGCAGGAGGCCTCCATCACCTGCAATTCACCCTCTGTTATTTTTCCGCCCCCTTTCCACTGCGTGTACATCAGGCGACAGAAGTTTTTGAAGGTGTTCTGCCTGGCCGCGTTGGTCTGTTGATATCCAGGCTGAATATTTTCAAACGCGCGCGACTCCAGTGAATACGGGGAGTGGTTGAGAATGACGCAGTTTACCGGATCTAATCCTTCTTGCTTGACGAGCATATTCGCCAGCATGGTTATAATTGTGCCCTGGCTGTGAGCCACCACGTTAATCACATCATCTTCTGTTATCGGCTCACGGCGGATAGTCAGAATCAAATCCGCCAACCGTTGCGCAGCAAAAAACTGATAAATGCGGTGCGGGTTTTCATAAACAGGATGGGTGAAATCGCCGCCATTCAGATGCAGAGAAGCAAATCCCGCAGCTGCCACACCAAAGCCACCGGCACCCGGCCCTAACATGTCGGGAATAGTGGTCGTCGCATTAGCAAAGGTTCCGCCCCCTTTGGCAAAATGCATATCAAGCGCGTTTTTAAAGTTATCGCTCTGGAATTTAAAGGGTCCTTTGCCGTCATTACCCAGCGCCGCTTTATTCTTCTCGTTATTTTCCTGATAGGCATCATACGGCAGATGGGCTTTATCACTCATCTTGCCGACCTCTTCCCGGTAGCGCTTCTGGTCTGCCCGGTAGTCGTCATAGGTCACCGGTTTATATCCCCAGTAAAACGGGATAATGGGCGAACGGCCGGGAGTGATGATTCGGTAATTTTTCCATTCATGGGCATAAAAATCCTGTCGGTTAAGCCGTTTCCCCAATCCTGCAAGAATGCCCTTCTCCTGGTTCTGGTAGGACTCACCCACGTCGTTCACCCCGTGGACCAGAATCACAATGCCCGGCATCGGGCGCGGCACGCCCACGTTGCGCGTCTGGGCCACTTCGCCCAGGCTTTTGTGTACCGGAATATCGCCCTCCGAGACCACCCGCGGGGCGTACGGTTTTGTCTTCGTCTCCCTCATTCCATCAGCCCCTTTTTGTAACGATAGCGTCTGACCAGCAGTGCCAGCTCATGCTCCAGCACGCACTCATACAGCGCTTCAACACCGTATGACTTAAGGCGGGAAAATTGCGTAGTCGAGCCGTTAATCTGTTGTGTTGGTAGCCAGGGCTCGCTTAACCCCTCTGTTCCGGTAAACGAGTGAACATCCGGAATAACGCTTTTACTTCGGGGAAAATACAACAAATAACGATTCAAGGTGTCCTGTTGTTGGACCGCCGCGGAATTCCCTGGCATAGTTAAACATCCTTTTAATAAACGGTGGGTGTATTTTTAAATAATACACCCAAACCCGTTATCAAAATATGACCTGGCTATATGAAACCAGATATGATAATTATCAGGTTATTCACAAAATAAATCTATACTCTTTAAAAATCACCACGTAAATATAAAATAAATACCGTTCATCCAGTTTTAAATATCAAAATGACGAATACGTTATTTTAACCGGCAACCTTATTTGCCGGGTTGCGGTGGCGGCTGCGCCTTACCCGGCCTACACGGGTACAGTACACGCAGGCCGGGCAAAAGGCTTACATCGAATAACCCGGCTTTTTAATCAACTCATCCAGCTTCGGCTCAATCTCCCTGTCCCAGACCTGCGCTTTCCAGTCCGCTTCTGCGACCTCGTTCAGGGCTACGGAAATGGCGCGATCTTTACTGTTCAGATGACGGGTAATCACCTCGGCGATATCCGCCGCCAGGGCGGTTTTGTGCTCGTCGTTCAGGTCGCGCGGGAAACATTTGATATCAACGTGTGGCATGTGCAGGGCTCCTTTTGAATGAGCATTCCAGACTAGCAGAGAATAGTGTTGTCTTTTAGCACCTTGTGCAGTTTCGGGAGCTTGCACACGCTATCGGCGATGGCCGTGATCTTCGGGGTATTGGCAGCGAACCAGTCCGGACGTGGTCCCCAGGTACGCATCACGCACAGGTAGCAGTCCACCAGCGTGATTTGCTCGCCAAAGGCGTATGGGGTGGCTTTGAGGTGATTATCCAGCCACAGGTAGAGCGATTTCCGGTATTCACGGCAGTTTTGCTGTAGCTGTTCCGGGGCGTCCGGTGCCCAGCGCTCCGGGTAGTCGGCAAAGGTAAAGGTGGGATAGACGTTGGCTACCAGCCAGATCAGCAGGCGCTGAAACTGCTGGCGCTCCGCGCGTCCAACCGGAGGCGCAAGTTCCGGGCAACGATCGAGGATCATCAGCGCAATCGCCGCCGTCTCCGTTATGATTTCGCCATTTTCCAGCTCGAGGGTTGGCACCTGACAGAGCGGGTTGAGTTTTTCCAGCAGCTCACGGGTTGCCCCCGGCTTATCGAACCCGTCGACGTTGATAAACTGATACGGAATGTCGGCGAGGGTCAGCATCACCTCACTGATGGCTGAACCCCAGCCCGGTACGCCATACACTTTGATCATGATCGCTCCACTTCAGGGTCAAAACCCTAAGTGTAGAGCAGCATCAGTAGGTGATGCCTGGCGGATTGACCTCCGACTGCGTTACCGCTTCGCCCTGCTCCGCCCAGCGCGCCAGCACTTTCTGGTACTCTCCCCGCTGGATCGCCCCGTCGAGGGCGGCCTGTAAGGCATACACCAGCCCGTTCCCCTTTTTAGTCGTGGTCGCCACATACGCCTTCTTCGGCCCTAAGCCCACCACCCGGGTTTTGCCGGTCAGCGCCGCTTTGTAAGCCGAGACCGACTGCGGGCCGAAGAAGACATCCGCCCTGCCGGACTGGATATAGAGATTGCCGGAGGCGTCGTCGGTCAGATAGACCGGCAGCGCAGGCTCTCGCCCGGCGCTTTTGTTCTCCTCGTTCCAGCCCAGCAGAATGCGCTCCTGGTTAGTGCCGGAGCCGACAATCACCTTTTTGCCTGAGAGATCGGCGGCGCTTTTAATCGATTGCACCTCGCTGGTGGATTTTACCGAGAAGGCCAGGTTATCGACGCGATAGGTGGCAAAATCAAACTTCTCTTTACGCTGCTCGGTCACCGCAATGTTCACCAGCGCCACGTCGTAACGCCCGGAGGTGATGCCCAGCGGCCAGTCCTCCCACGCCGTCGGTACCAGCTTTAATTTCAGCCCGAGGCTGCCCGCCAGCAATCGGGCGATATCCGGGTCGCTGCCGATGCGGGTGCGGTTGTCGCTGGCCAGCAGCGCCAGCGGCGGGGAGTTGAGCGCCGAAATGGCCACCGTCAGGGTGCCCGGTTCGACAAATTTATAGTTAGCCGGGATCTTCGCCACCGCCTGCTTGTCCACCGTCACCGGCAGTGGCTGTTCGTTGGCCTGTAAATCAATCGCGGCGTGGCTTGTGGATGCCACCATGAGTAATGCCAGTACGCCCTTTTTCATCTTTACTCCTTACAGCACTTTGGACAGGAACTGTCGCGTTCGGGCGTGGGACGGTCGGTTCAGCACCTCGTCGCTGCTGCCCTGCTCCACGATTTTGCCGTCGACCATAAATACCACCTGGTCCGCCACTTCCCGGGCGAAGCCGATCTCATGGGTCACCACCACCAGCGTAGTGCCTGAGCGGGCCAGCTTTTTGATCACATCCAGCACCTCGCCCACCAGCTCGGGATCCAGCGCCGAGGTGGGTTCATCAAACAGAATCACCCGCGGACGCAACGCCAGCGCCCGGGCAATGGCGATGCGCTGCTGCTGCCCGCCAGAAAGATGACGCGACCAGGCGTCGGCTTTATCCCGCAGCCCCACCACGTCGAGCAGTTCGTAAGCCCGCTCGATGGCCTCTTTACGGCTCAGCTGTTTGTGGGCGATGGGCGCTTCGATCAGATTCTCCAGCACCGTCAGATGCGGGAACAGGTTGAAGTTCTGGAACACGTAGCCGACATTGACCCGCTGTTTGAGGATCGCCTTCTCTTTCAGCTCGTACAGCGTATTGCCCTCCCGGCGATAGCCGATGTAATCCCCGTCAATCTGAATAAAGCCCTCATCGACGCGCTCCAGGTGGTTAATGGTGCGCAGCAGGGTCGATTTACCCGAGCCGGACGGGCCGAGGATCACCGTTACCGAGCCGGGCGGGATCTCCAGCGAGACGTTATCCAGCGCCTTGTGGCGGCCAAAGAACTTGCTCACACCGGTAATGGAAATATGTCCTTCAGGAGAGGCTGGCATGGACGGGCTCCTGTGTGCTTGGAGTGGTGACTGAACGGGTGCGGGTGGCGCGGGAGCTGTTCACTGCCGAGCGGCGCTCGCTGCGGGCCAGGCCTCGCTCAACCAGGTGCTGAATGGCCGAGAGCACGGTGGTGATCGCCAGATACCAGACGGCACCGACCATCAGCAGCGGGATCACCTCCTGGGTGCGGTTGTAGATCATCTGGATGGTGTAGAACAGCTCCGGCATCGCCAGGACATAAACCATCGCTGTGCCCTTGGCGAGGCTGATGATTTCGTTGAACCCGGAAGGCAAAATGGTGCGCAGCGCCTGCGGCAGAATGATACGCAGGGTACGGCGTGAGGCCGGTAAGCCCAGCGCCGCTGCCGCTTCATACTGGCCGTGATCGACCCCTAAAAAGCCGCCGCGAATGATCTCCGCGGTATAGGCGCTCTGCACCAGCGTCAGCCCGACCACCGCCGTAGAGAACTGCCCCAGCACGTTGATAGTTTCAAAGCTGCCCCAGGTGATGCCGGTAAACGGCACGCCGAGCGACAGCCTGTCGTAGAGATAGGAGAAGTTGTAGAGAACGATCAGCACCACAATCAGCGGCAGGGAGCGGAAGAGCCAGATGTACCCCCAGGCGAGGCTGCTCAACAGCCACGAGGAGGACAACCGCGCCAGGGCCAGCACGCCGCCAAACACCACGCTAAGGAGGGTGCCGATCAGCGTCAGGAGCAATGTCTGCCCCACCCCCTCGAGGATCACCGGGTCGAAGAACCAGTGGGCAAACACCGCCCACTCCCAGCGGGGGTTAAAGGCCACCGACTGAATGACCACCGCCAGCACAAATAGCGCCACAATCGCCCCCACCGTGCGCAGCGGATAGCGCGCCGGGACCACTTTGATGGTTTCAACGTTGTTCATCGTCGTTCCTCATGCCGATTTGCTGAACGCTTCGCGTACCAGCGTTTTGGTGAAGCGCAGCCGTCCGTCAAACGGCGGCTGGCTGTACTCTTCCGGGTCGCGGTTAAGATCGAACTGCGCCGCGTAGCCCTGGCTCAGATAGAGCCGCACCGCTTCCGGCTGACGAAAGCCAGTGGTGAGGTAGATCTGGCTGTAACCGGCAAGCCACGCCCGGCGCTCCAGCTCCTGCACCACCCGGGCGGCAAGCCCCTGCTGGCGCAGGGATTTGTCGGTCCAGATACGTTTGATCTCGGCGGTCCGGACATCGAAAGGCTTATAGGCCCCGGTGGCGATAATCTTTCCGTCGCGCTCCAGCACGATAAACAGCCCCTGGGGCGGCAGATACCACTCGGTCAGTTCCACCTCGGTATCTTTAGAGAAGTAGTCCCCGTAGCGCGCCGCGTATTCACCGAACAGCCCGTTAATAATGGGCTGAAGATCGGCATCCTCCGGTGAAACGTCACGAAAAAGGTCGCTCATAGGATCTCCTTAGTCGCCAAGACCAGCCGGGTTAACTTCGGAGTACGGGATGCGCTCCACCCCTTCACCCCAGCGGTTCAGTACCTTGTCGTAGTCGCCGTTCTTGATCACGCCGTTGAGCGCGGTCTGCACCGGCTCTGCCAGGCCACTGCCTTTTTTCAGGGTGACGGCGATGTGCGCCGCTTTCGGCCAGCCGCCGTCCACGCTGCCCACGAGTTTGGTTTTCCCGTTCAGGGCCGCTTTCCATGCGCCGATCACGTTCGGGCCAAAGTAAGCGTCCGCGCGACCGGACTGTAACGCCAGGGTCTGGGCGGCTTCGTCTTTGGTGTAGATGGGGGTGAACGGCTTCAGCCCCTTCTTCTGGTTCTCCGCATCCCACGCCAGCAGGATCGCCTCCTGGTTAGTGCCGGAGCCCACAATGATCCGCAGCCCCGCGATATCCTCAGCCTGCTCAAGTTTCTTGATCGGGCTGGTGGATTTGACGTAGAAGCCCAGCGAATCTTTCCGGTAGGTGGCGAAATCGAACTTCTCTTTGCGCGCTTTAGTCACGGTGATGTTGCTGATCGCCGCGTCGTATTTCCCGGAGGAGACCCCCAGCGGCCAGTCTTCCCAGGAGGTGGGCACCACGTTCAGCTCCAGACCGAGGCTGTCGGCCACCAGACGGGCGATATCCGCCTCGCTGCCAATCAGGGTTTTGTTGTCATCGGCGAAGACCGTCAGCGGCGGCTGGCTCAGGCCTGCAATCGCTACGGTGAATTTTCCCGGTACCACCGGTTTAAAACTGGCGGGCAACTGGGCGATGGCCTGGGGATTTTTTGCCGTGTTGATCGGCGTTTTATTGGCCTCGAGGCTCACCCCGGTGCCGTTAATTGTGACGTTCTCTGCCCAGACGGCAGGGGTAAAGGCCAGCGCGAGCGCCAGAATAAGCGATGATTTTTTCATGGCAGGTTCTCTTATTGTTTTGTGAACTGATTAACGGGCTGCGCTAAACCCAGGCTCTCGCGCAGGGTGGTGCCGGGGTATTCAGTGCGGAACAGGCCGCGCGCCTGCAACAGCGGCACCACCTGGTCAACAAAGCGCGGGAAGGTGTCCGGCGTGCCGCCCTGAATAATGAAGCCATCCGCCGCATGGCCTTCAAACCACTGCTGTAACCCATCGGCCACCTGCTCCGGGGTGCCGGAAAAACGCGGGCGCGGCGAGGCGGCTTCCAGCGCCACCTGACGCAGGGTTAAGTTGCGCTCCCGGGCGTTGCGCTTGATCTCATCGGTGGTACTGCGGAAGCTGTTTTTGCCCAGCTCGCCAATGTCCGGGAAGGCCTCGTCCAGCGGATACTGGCTGAAATCGTGATGCTCAAAGTAGCGGCCAAGATAGTTCAGGGCATCGTTGATGGAGACCAGCGCGGCGGTGGTCTGGTACTGCTGCTCCACATCGTCACTGTCTTTCCCGACGATGACGCTTACCCCCTGGAAGATGTGCAGTTCGTCCTCGCGACGGCCATGCTGTTTAAGCTGGCTTTTCACGTCGTGCCAGAACGCCCGGGCCTCATCAAAGGTGTCATGGTGGGTAAAGATGGCGTCGGCATGTTTCGCCGCCAGCCTTTTGCCATCGTCCGAGGCGCCGGCCTGGAAGACAATCGGCCTGCCCTGCGGTGTGCGGCCAATATTCAGCGGCCCGGCCACCTTAAAGAAATCCCCGTGGTGATCGAGGGTGTGCAGCTTTTGCGGATCGAAGAACTGCCCGGTCTCTTTGTTACGCACAAAGGCGTCGCCCTCCCAGGAGTCCCACAGCCCTTTCACCACGTCGAGATATTCGTCGGCAATCCGGTAACGCAGGGCGTGCTCCGGGTGCTTATCCCGGGAGAAATTTTTTGCTGACCCCTCCAGCGGCGAGGTGACCACATTCCAGCCCGCCCGGCCATGGCTCAGGTGATCGAGGCTGGCGAACTGGCGCGCCACGGTGAACGGCTCGCTGTAGGAGGTGGATAATGTCCCCACCAGCCCCAGCCGGGAGGTGACGGTCGCCAGCGCCGACAGCACGGTCAGGGGCTCAAAGCGGTTGAGAAAATGCGGGATCGACTTCTCGTTGATGTAGAGGCCATCGGCGACAAAGATAAAGTCGAGCTTGCCCGCTTCGGCCTTCAGGGCCGTCTCTTTGACGAAATCAAAATTGATGCTGGCATCGGCGATTGCTGCCGGGTGGCGCCAGGCCGACATATTCCCCGACGCGCCATGCAATATCGTGCCCAGACGCAGCTGTCGTGTTGCGGTCATAGTGACTCCTTCCCCTTAAAGTTGATTCAGTGCTTTTTCTGCAAGCCGGGCGAAATAGCGCGCGGCGGGTGCGATGAGGGCTTCGTCCGGGTTAAAAGCCGGATGATGCAATCCATAGGGGCTGGCGCTGCCAATGCTGACGAAAGCGCCGGGGATCTGCTGGAGGTAGACGGCGAAATCCTCCCCGCCCATGTGTAGCTCCGCCTGCTGCGTCTCGTAGCCAGTTTCCCGCGCCACCGAGGTGGCAAACTCGGCCCAGGTGGCGTCGTTGACCAGCGCGGTAGGCCCGGCATACCAGGTGATATCGATCTGCGCATTAAAGGCGCTGGCGAATCCGGCGGCGATCTCAGCTACCCGGGCCTTCACGTTCTGCTGCACTTCGGTGCGATGGGTGCGCAGGGTTCCTTCCAGCTCGACGTGCTCCGGCAGCACGTTCCAGGTATTTCCCCCGGTAATGCGCGTCACGCTCAGTACCACCGAGTCGAGGGTGTTGACGTTGCGGCTGGCAACGCTTTGCAGGGCCGTCACCAGCTGACTGGCGGTCACGATGGCGTCGTGACCTTCATGAGGACGGGCGGCGTGAGCGCCTTTACCGGTAATGCGCAACACGAAGCGATCAACGTTGGCGTAAAACGGGCCGCCGCGGGTGGCAAAGTGTCCGACCGGTAAACCGGGTTCGTTATGCATGCCGAAGATGGCGCTGACGTCGCGCAGGGCCCCGGCGCGCACCAGGCTTTTGGCGCCGCCAAAGTTCTCCTCCGCGGGCTGGAACAGGATCCGCACCCGGCCATTGAGCGCCTCTTCCCGCGCTTTCAGCTGCAAGGCGGCGCCGAGGATGACGCTGGTGTGTATGTCGTGGCCGCAGGCGTGCATCACCCCGGCACGCTGAGAGGTGAACGCCACCCCGCTGCGCTCCTCAATCGGCAGGGCGTCGATATCCGCGCGCAGGGCAATCTGTTTTTCACCCCTCCCCACCTCGGCGACCACGCCGGTTTGCAGGTCATAGGGAAGGATGGCGATCCCGGCATCCCCCAGCCACTGGCGCAGGCGCGCGGTGGTTTCTACCTCCTCGCCGGAAAGCTCCGGGTTCTGGTGCAGCTCGCGGCGCCAGGCGATCAGCTGTTGCTCCAGGCTCATGCCGCCACCTCCCGTTGCTGTCGGGCCTGGGCCAGCAGGCGCAGGGACTGCACCCGCGCAGCGCCGTCAGCCACCGGGGTATCGATGATGAACTCGTCAATGCCCCACTGCTGATGCAACGCCTCCAGCTGTTCCAGCACCGACTCCGCAGTGCCCACCAGCAGGGACTGGGCGCGACGGGCGATGCGCAGCGGCTCGCTGTTCGCCTGGCGGGCAAAGGCGTAGGCCTGCTCTTCGCTGGCGACGGTCACCCGCTGGCCGTTGGCCAGCTCAACGCCCCATACTTCTACTGCGCTTGCCAGCGCCCCGGCC
This sequence comes from Leclercia sp. LSNIH1, assembly GCF_002902985.1. Lineage (NCBI taxonomy): Bacteria > Pseudomonadati > Pseudomonadota > Gammaproteobacteria > Enterobacterales > Enterobacteriaceae > Leclercia > Leclercia sp. LSNIH1. Next base: position 3,372,521 of record NZ_CP026167.1, read on the forward strand.
TGCGCCTGTGTGGGGGCAACGATGGCCTGCACCGCGACAATGACCTCCCGGGCGCTGTGGGCGCGCCAGGTCTCAATGACCTCACGCAGAAGTTCGGGGTCACCATTCAGATGGGCGGCAAAGACAAAGTCCCAGTTGAGACGGGCGGCGAGACGCGCGCTCTCCACGCTGGCACCGAGCAGAAAACCGGCGGCAGGCACCTGCGGCCGCGGGGTGGCACGCACCGCCTCCTCCTCTGAACCTGGGTTGATCCAGCCATCCAGCTGCGCCAGCTGTGCGGCGAAATCGCCCTTCTCCTGCTGGCTGAGGCCGAGCTGTAATGCCCGGGTCGACAGCGGCAGTCCGCCGGGTGCCTTGCCGACGCCCAGATCCACACGCCCTGGGGCAATCGCCGCCAGCAGGTTGAAGTTTTCCGCCACTTTGTAGGGGCTGTAGTGTTGCAGCATGACCCCGCCGGAGCCGACGCGAATGCGCCGGGTCTGCCCGAGGATCCAGGCAATCAGCAGCTCCGGGGACGGGCTCGCCAGTTGCGGGGTGTTGTGGTGTTCGGCAATCCAGAAGCGGTGATAACCCAGCGTCTCCGCCTGCTGCGCCAGGCTCAGGGTGCGGGCCAGCGCATCGGCGGCCGTTTCGTGTTCTGCGACAGGACTTTTATCCAGAATGCTGATTCGCCAGGACATGTTGCAATCTCGTTTGACTAAACATGTCGCCATTATTAAGGGGCGATTTCACCGCTGAGAAACAATTAATTTACATTTGGTTTGCCATATTTCAGAAATACCGCGGCGGGTTAGCGCGCTGCACGTAGCTCCGCGAGCAGCGCTTCGGCCTGTTGTCGGGTGGTAATACGGACGAAGCGGATATGGGCATAAGAGGGGTTGCGCATATCCGCCTCGTAGCGCGCCCGGTTGCTGCGCCAGGTTTTAAGCGTCCAGAGCAGGATCGACTCGCGGCTGAAAAAGGAGCGGCGAAAGCTCTCCCGGTTGCCGGTGCCGGGCCACAGCTCCTGCTGCGTCCAGGCGCGTTTTACCGCCCGCGTCACCGCCTGACGCAGGGTGCGGGCCAGGCCGTAATCCACCCATACCACCAGATCCACGTCGCGCCATTTCAGGGGCCGGGTGCGGTTATAGTTGCCGTCCAGCACCCAGCCAGGTGTCGCGCTGAGGGCGGCTTCCAGTTTCGCAAAGAGAACATCGTCCGGGGTACCCTGCCACTCCGGGAGCCAGTAGAGGGTATCCATTTCGATACAGGGCAGCGCCAGTTCAGTGGCGATCCGGCGGGCGAGCGTGCTCTTGCCGCTGCCGCTGGTGCCAATAATATTAATTTTCATCGTCTCACCTGTTAAGCGGATAACCGTGGTCAACCATGATAATGTTTTATCATTGTTAATGAAACGCTATTTCGAAGAGTCCGGTTTCGGTCAGGTATCCATTACTTTCTTTATATTTGGCTTAAGTCAATTTATTCCCCGCCACCCCCAACCTTTTCTCCTTGTTGATGACATTTTTATTACGCGCGCCACCCATAACCAATAAAAAATAGTTAATGGCGATACTTTCTAATTATCGGGAATTTGTGGAGAATACGCCGTCCGGACTATTTAAAATAATATACAACCTTACCTGAATCTTTTTCGGGTGGCTTTTATTTACGCAGACATCAGGCTGGAGTAATTTATGAGGCGTAACAATCACGTTACACAAAACGAGTATTTGCTTAACGAAGGCTCGACCTTAATGTCGACCACCGATATCCAGAGCCATATTACTTACGCGAACTCGGCCTTTATTGATGCCAGCGGTTATAAAGAAGAACATCTTATTGGTGAACCTCATAATGTGATCCGCCATCCGGATATGCCCGCAGAGGCGTTTGCCGATATGTGGTTTACCCTGCAAGCAGGTGAAAGCTGGACGGGACTGGTGAAGAACCGCCGTCACAACGGGGATCACTACTGGGTGCGCGCCAACGTGACGCCGGTTTATCAGAATGACATGCTTACCGGCTATATCTCGGTGCGCAATATTCCCGCGCGCCATGAGATAGATGCCAGTGAAGCGCGCTATGGACGGGTGCGTAATAATCAGCTAAAAGGCCACCGCTTTTATAAAGGGGTGCTGGTTCGCCGGGGACTATTTTCCTTTCTCTCGCTTTTCAAACGTCTCAGCACGGCAAAACGGATTAATTACTCCCTTGGGATAACCGCCCTGCTCGCCTTTGCTGTTTCTTTATCTCTCCCCGGCGGCTTAATTCAAATTGCGGCGCTGGGGCTCCTCTTTATTTTGCTGGGGTTGTTTCTTAATGCCCAGATTTGTCGCCCGTTAAAAACCATCGTCAAAAAGATGCAGTGCGTGGTTTCCGGGCGCAAAACGGACTCTACCCATTTTGAACGTGTCGACGAAATAGGCTTAATGATGCGGCTGGTTAACCAGTCCGGCTTAAACCTCAATTCGCTGGTGGATGATGTGGGAACGCAAATCAGCGGCATCCGCGCTATCAGCCAGCAGGTGGCGAAGGAAGGCGATGCCCTGCAGGCGCGATCCGAAGAGACGGCGGACGATCTCCAGCAGACGGCCGCGGCGGTGGAAGAGATAGCCAGCGCGGTTCAGCAGACCGCAGATACGGCAGAACAGGCTATCCAGATGGCGGACCAGACCAGCGCCAGCGCGTACCGTGGCGAAGCCGTGATGAAGCAAACCATCGGCATGATGCAGTCGGTATCAAAGGATAACGGCCAGATCGTCGATATCATCGCGGTGATCGACCGGATCGCCTTCCAGACCAATATTCTGGCGCTCAATGCTGCGGTGGAAGCGGCCCGCGCCGGAGAAGCCGGACGCGGTTTTGCGGTGGTGGCCGCCGAGGTGCGTAATCTGGCCCAGCACTCGGCGTCAGCGGCAAAGGAGATCGCCGCGCTTATCGAGAAAAACGTCGCCAGCGTCAATGCCGGGGTGGATATGGTAGCGCAGACCGAAGCGCAGCTGACCACCATGATTGGCAACGTACTGAATATGTCATCACTTATTAAGGAGATAGGACACGCTACCCAGGAGCAGACCCAGGCCCTGAGCCTGATCAATGAGTCCATCTCCCGTATCGGGGTAATGACCCATAACAATACCGGGATGGTCGAGCATGTCACCCAGGCGGCCAACCACCTCACCCAGCGCACCACCCGCCTGCAACAGGCGATTGCGGTGTTTGGCGGCTAAAAGTGATGGGGTAAGACGATAAAAAACAGACGGTGGTCGCACGCCAACTGAAGATGACTTGATGGAAAGCGCATCTGGGTTAAGAATATGTTAAACCATGCATAATCAGACAGATACCTGTCGCTGTTTTCCACAAGGGCAACCTGAATGAGTGATAGACTGCCAGACGAAAGAGTGAATACCCGTTCCGCCAGAAATAGCGGCTTAATCATTACGGCCAGGTTTATCTCTGATTTTGGTGCTTTCCTGAATATGGTGGTGCTGTCCACCTATGTGTACTTGCTGAGCCAGAGCGTAACGCATGTGAGTATCTTTCTGGCCTGCCGGGTGACAGGAGGCATCATTGCAAGTGCTGTCGGTGTGCCTTTTTTTCGCCGCTTTCATGGCCGTCTGCCTTTAGTGGCTTTTGATGTAATACGCGCTGCGCTGTTAGCCTCGCTGTTAATTTTGCCTGCGGCGACTCAGCTTTATATCTTGCCTTTGATTGCACTGGGTATTGGACTGGGAAATTCGATGTTCGCTATCGGGCTTAACAGTCAGCTGCCCTTGTGGATTGATGAGTCCCGACGTGTATCCACAAACGCCTGGTTAACCTCTGCCTCTGCGACGGGGGCGGTGACGGGAAGCCTTGTATCCGGTATTCTTCTGGCGACCAGCGGCTACGAGATTGTGTTTGCTGCGAATATTGTGACTTATCTGGTGGCGGGTTTGTGCGTACTGCCGTTACGCTTTTTGGTGCAGCCTGTTGCTGATGAGTCAACACAGCAGCGTAAAGAGTGGCGTAATCTGGTCACAGGGCTGCGGACGGCTCCGCTGTTAGCAGGCATGTTGCTGGTAACCATGGCCGATACCCTGGGCAGTGCTGCCCATAACGTAGGCTTTCCCATCATTTCTGCGCTTTTTACACCCGCATCAGCCGGGAAAACAATGGGGCTTTTGCTGGCTGTCTGGGCCAGTGGAAAATTCGCCGGGGCGCGTCTGGCAAACTACCTGTTAGTGCGCTGCGAGATGCGTACAGATCGGCTGTTTTTTTATGGCGTGGCGTTTATGTCCCTTGGCTTTATCTTTACCTTTCAACAGACAGCCCTTCCGCTGGCACTGATGTTTATCGCAGTGGCCGGAGTGGGAGATGGTCTGGCGGACGTCAGTCTGATCTCGCGTATTCAACGCGAGCCTGAATCATTACGATTGCCTGTTTTTAGCCTGATGACGCTGCTGCAGATGACCGGATTTGGCGTGGGTATGTTAATTGTCGCGCCATTCTATATCTGGTTTACCCCCGCGCTGGTTATTGTCCTTTTTCATGGTATTCCGTTACTGACATTAGCTGCCGTATTGCTGTCTCTCCGACACCCATCCCCCAAAAAGGCAGAACAGCACTCAGATATTTGAACAACACGCGTGAATATCGGGTGCATGACATGAGATCGGGGGTTTGACTAATACGCCTTACCGATCACCGCAAAAATGGCTAACCCGGCGAAAAGGTCATATCTTTTTAAAGCGATAACCGCCGCCGGGAGCCTGGATGAAAGCAGCGAAACTGACGTCAGCGTATTCCTTACTCGCCTGGGGGGCGCTCTACTATCTCCTGGGATGGCTGTCGCTCTGTCTCGACGGCCCCGACATCCGGACGGCTTTTATCTGGCTACCTTCAGGTGTTGCCGTTACCGCCTTTCTGCTGAGTGCAAAAAAGCAATGGCTCGCGCTGTGGCTGGTTCTGTTTATTGCCCGTCTGGTGCTGGGGCTCACCTTTCACCATACTTTTCACGTCTCCCTGGCGCTGGGGGCGTTTTCACTGACCAGCCATCTGGGGATTGCCTGGTCGGTGCATTACTTTTCACGGCATTACGATCGGCTGCATAAGATCGTCACCTGGACGATTGCCACGGTCGTCTTCAGTACCCTGAACGCGCTCGCAGGGGCGATCTGGCTCTCTTCTCTTGCCGGCACCCTTCAGATGAGCTGGTTCTGGCTCGCCTGGGGCGCCAACGTCACCGGCACGCTGTTTGTCACCCCGCCGCTGATGGGCCTGCTGGCCCCGGGGGATAAAGCGGCGCGGCGCGAGTCGCTGTTGGGGGTCTGTTTAGTGTTCGCAATACTGCTGGCGACCCTGTTCATCTTTAGCGACGTGCCCGATCGCGGCGACAATATCGCCCTGATTTACTCCCTCGCCTGCCTGCCGTTGATCCTGCTGACCGCTACCACCGTGGTGTGCGGTAATCGTCTGGCGTCGCTGGCCTTCATTCTCTTTAGCGCGGTGGTTATTTACGCCTCATGGCGGGAGACCGGTCCCTTCTATTTTGCCCGCCTGATGCCGGAAGAGTCGATATTGCTGGCACAGTGCTACCTTTCCGCGGCCGCCCTGCTGCTGGTCTTTATCCGCGCCCAGAAAACACACCGTCCAGGGGATGGCCGTTTTCAGGGCGTGGCGTACTCTTTGGATCCTGAAAGCGGTCGTCTGGTCTGGGAGTCTCATGCCGACCCGCGCCTCAGTGCCGTATTAGCCCCTCTCACCAGCCGGGAAGCCCTGCTCGCCCGGGTTCCCGATGCAAAGCAGAAGCAACAGATGGTTGCCCGCTGGCAGGCGGTGGCGCAGGGTCAGCCCGTAACCGAGCCCTTTCGTTTCAGCCTGGCGCTGGCGGACCGCCCACCGCTATCGATAACAGAGCGCAATATGCTGCTGATGGCGGATAAGGATCGCCCGGTAATTGTCGCCTTCTGGTCCGGCGAGAGAGGAAGCCTGTTCCAGACCACGCCGCAGGAGGAGGTTTAACGATGCTGCAGATCGCCTTTTTGCTCGCCGGTGCGACATTTGTCCGTAAAGCGGCACCTTACTTTATGCTGGCAGGCGTGCTCTGGGGCGGGCTTGGGCTGGCCATTTTTATCGATGGCTTGCAGGGCGGGCTGCACTTTCCGCTGCATATCTTTGGCCTGTTTCTGCTGCTCGACAGTCTGGTATCCCTGACATTGGGGTCGGCGGCGAAAGGAACCCAGCGCGGCATCTTTTACTTCAAGGGCGGCCTGTTCCTGCTCATCGCCATGTTGATTTTATCCGGACGCCACGACGGCACGCTGGCGCTGGCCATCGTCTTTGGGCTGGCGTACTTCATTACCGGCCTGTTCACCATCGCCTCTGCCGTGGTGGTGCGCTTTACCCACTGGCGGCGAGCGCTGCTCGCCGGGGTGGCACAGATCCTGTTCGCCATTTTTCTGTTCCTGCCCTTTCCAACGCAGCATGATGGCACCGTCTCGCAGTTTATCGGCATGGTCATGCTCACCGGCGGGGTGCAGTCGGTGCTCCTCTCCCTGCGGATGCGGCAGGTCCGTCATGGCCGCTCGGTGTTTGATATTCTCGCCCCGCAGACGTTGATCCCCGCCCCGCGCGAGGCGCTGCCCCCCACCGTGACAAACACGCCGGGCAATCAGCTGATTGTCCATGTCTGGACCCCGGAAGGATCGGCAAAACAGCAGCCCCTGCCGCGCCCGGTCATTAACCGCTATATCGCCGCCGTGGATGCCAACGGGGTGATATCCACCGGCCATGCGGCGCTGGAGTGCCCTCCCCACCTCTACATCAGCCTCTATCCGGCAGCGGAGATCGACCGTTCCCCTTCCGAGTTTTTTAATCTGCTCAAAGCGGTTGAAGCGAATACCGTGGCGGGGAAATACCAACCTGACTATCGCTATGAGGCGGGGATCTGGTGCGAGTCTAACCGCAAAATCCACTTCTCCATTTTTAATGCGGCGTCGCTTAACAGTTTCTGGGCGCAGTACCGCCAGACCGAAACCTATAACCTCACCTGGCGCAACTGCTCCAGCAGCGTGGCGTATGCCCTTGAAGCGGCTCTGGATGGCGTGTTGAAAGAGCGCTGTACCCGGGGCGGTTTTTTGCGGCTGCTGCTCATTCCGGAGCTGTGGATCGCCGCGCAGCTGCGCAAACGCGCCACCAATATGGCCTGGACGCCCGGGCTGGTGCTGGACTATACCCGGGCGCTGCACGCCATCGTGCATCCCAATGGCGTTTCGCTGATCGCGTTTATCAAAAGCAGATTTTCTACATCTGCGGATAGTGCTCGTCGGTGACTTTCTCCAGCCAGACCACCTGGCTGCCGTTCACCGCTTCGACGATGGCGATATGGGTCATCGCGGCCTCATTATGCGCCTGCCACACATGTGGTCTGTATGCCTGGGCGTTCATCCTTCAGGAACAGGAAATCCGCATCCAGTTGGACGCAAATAATCATTCCATCTGCATCACTTTCACGCCGTTATTTTTTGCGTCGTTTATTAATTGCAGGTAGGATGCTTCGCCATGTTTTGCCTTATCCATACGCAGAATGACTGGAAAGGCAGAATATTTCCGCGCGAGAGCAATCGTTTGTATTGCCGAGCGCCGGTTATGGACACGATGTTCTTGATTCAGACAGGCAAACAGGTAACTCAATGAAAACAAGCAATAAAAGCGCAGCCGATCATCACGCTGCGAAACGTCGCTGGTTGAACGCCCACGAAGAGGGCTATCACAAGGCGATGGGCAACCGTCAGGTGCAGATGATTGCCATCGGCGGCGCTATCGGTACCGGGCTGTTTTTAGGTGCAGGCGCACGTCTGCAGATGGCTGGCCCGGCTCTGGCACTGATCTATCTGGTGTGCGGTATCTTCTCCTTCTTTATTCTGCGTGCGCTTGGCGAGCTGGTGTTACACCGTCCGTCCAGCGGCAGCTTTGTCTCTTACGCTCGCGAGTTTCTCGGTGAGAAAGCCGCTTACGTGGCGGGCTGGATGTACTTTGTAAACTGGGCGATGACCGGGATCGTGGATATCACCGCCGTGGCCCTCTATATGCACTACTGGGGCGCGTTTGGCGATGTGCCGCAGTGGGTGTTTGCCCTTGGCGCGCTGGCGATTGTCGGCACCATGAACATGATCGGCGTGAAGTGGTTCGCTGAGATGGAGTTCTGGTTTGCGCTGGTAAAAGTGCTGGCGATCGTCATCTTCCTGGTAGTGGGCACCGTGTTCCTCGGCAGCGGTAAAACGCTGGATGGCAACATGACCGGCTTCCACCTGATCACCGATAACGGCGGCTTCTTCCCGCACGGCCTGCTGCCTGCCCTGGTGCTGGTCCAGGGCGTGGTGTTCGCCTTTGCCTCCATTGAACTGGTGGGCACCGCGGCGGGCGAATGTAAAGAGCCGGAGAAAACGGTACCCAAAGCGATCAACAGCGTGATCTGGCGTATCGGCCTCTTCTATGTCGGCTCCGTGGTGCTGCTGGTTCTGCTCCTGCCGTGGAACGCCTATCAGGCGGGCCAGAGCCCGTTCGTGACCTTCTTCTCGAAGCTCGGCGTGCCATACGTGGGCAGCATCATGAACATCGTGGTGCTGACCGCGGCGCTCTCCAGCCTGAACTCCGGCCTTTACTCCACCGGGCGCATTCTGCGCTCCATGTCGATGGGCGGCTCTGCGCCGCAGTTTATGTCGAAAATGAGCAAACAGCAGGTGCCCTATGCGGGCATTCTGGCGACGCTGGTGGTCTACGTCTTCGGCGTATTCCTGAACTATCTGGTGCCGTCCCAGGTCTTTGAGATCGTCTTAAACGTTGCGGCGCTGGGCATTATCGCCTCCTGGGCCTTTATCGTGGTGTGCCAGATGCGTCTGCGTAAGGCGATCAAAGAAGGTACCGCCGCCCCGGTAAGCTTCAGAATGCCGGGCGCGCCGGTCACCTCCTGGCTGACCCTGCTGTTCCTGTTCAGCGTGCTGGTGCTGATGGCGTTCGACTACCCGAACGGCACCTACACCATCGCCACCATCCCGCTGCTGGCGGTTCTGCTGGTCGCGGGCTGGTTTGGTGTGCGCAAGCGCGTGCATGCGGTCCACAGCACCGCGCCAAAGCACCCGGATGAAGAGAAGCATGACGCTCCGCTGGTGGAAGAGACCGCGCGTTAATCGCTTCAATAAAAAAGGGAAGGCAGATGCCTTCCCTTTTTTTTGCCCGGGAGCCTACGCAACCGGAGCAGGAATACGCGCGATGACCTTAATTTCGAAATCAAATCCGGCAAGCCAGGTGACACCAACGGCGGTCCAGTTCGGATAAGGGGCCTGCGGGAAAATCGCCTGTTTGACCTGCATGATCGTTGGGAACTGATTCTCAGGATCGGTGTGGAAGGTTGTCACATCAATCAGATCGTCAAAGGTACACCCCGCCGCGGCAAGGGTCGCTTTCAGATTATCAAACGCAAGCTGCACCTGAGCGGCGAAATCGGGCTCGGGGGTGCCATCGGCGCGGCTTCCCACCTGACCCGAAACAAACAGCAAATCGCCGGAACGGATGGCGGCAGAATAACCGTGTGCTTCATAAAGAGCATGACGGTTGGCGGGGAAAACCGGTTCGCGCTGGATCATAAGGTATCCTGTATTGTGTTAACGTTGGAAAAGGCAACGCGCAGCGCGTAAAGATGATTTAATATACGCGGCGTATGTGAAATTAATATCACATATGCCGCGTATGTCAAATAAAAATGGAGAGCTTATGGTTGCCAGACGCCGCAGCGAAACGATGGAAGAGAACCGTGCAAAACTGCTGATGGCTGCACGGAAAGCCTTTGCGGAAAACGGCTTTGCCGCCGCATCCATGGATGAATTAACCGCAAGCGTTGGCCTTACCCGCGGGGCGCTGTACCACAATTTTGGTGATAAAAAGGGGCTGCTCGCCGCCGTTGTCGACCAGATAGATCGAGATATGGCGCAGCGTGCGAAGGCTGAGGCCGCCGGGGTGGAAGATGACTGGGAAAGACTGCTGGCGGAGGGGATCGCCTATATCAAAATGGCGCTTGATCCGGAGGTGCGACGCATCGTGCTGCTTGATGGCCCTGCTTTTCTCGGCGATCCCGCCCAGTGGCCCGGTCAGTTGAGCTGCCTTGAATCCACGCGCCAGAGCATCCTGAAGATGCTCGAACGCGGTGAGATTAAGCCTGTGGATGCGGGCAGTGCAGCCTATATGTTAAACAGCGCCGCCATGAATGCCGCGCTGTGGATCGCCGCCAGCCAGGACCCGCAGAAGGCGCTGCCGGACATTATTAAGGTGTTTACGCACCTGGCAAGCGGCCTGTGCCAGCGTCCTGCTCCGTAGGCCGGGTAAGGCGCAGCCGCCACCCGGCATAAAGACCGCACCCGTCCTCATTGCCCGGCGGCGCTGCGCTTGCGCGGGCCTACGGTTTGGCTGTTGGTAGGCCGGGTAAGGCGCAGCCGCCACCCGATATAAAGACCGTGCCCGTCCTCGTTGCCCGGCGGCGCTGCGCTTGCGCGGGCCTACGGTTTGGCCGTTGGTAGGCCGGGTAAGGCGCAGCCGCCACCCGGCATAAAGACCGTACCCGTCCTCGTTGCCCGGCGGCGCTGCGCTTGCGCGGGCCTACGGTTTGGCTGTTGGTAGGCCGGGTAAGGCGCAGCCGCCACCCGGCATAAAGACCGCACTCGTCCTCGTTGACCGGCGGCGCTGCGCTTGCGCGGGCCTGGGGTTTAACATCCATCGGGCGGCATAACCAACCTTACAGCGCGATACGGATCACGTCATCCGGCTGGGTGGCTTCCTGCTGGCGGGTCGACTTCTGCTTCACCGTCACGTACAGGGTTTTGCCGTCGGCGGAGAGCGCCAGGCTGTTCGGGAAGGTCGGCGTGTCGTGCGTTTTGGTCACTTTGTAGGTTTTGGCGTCAATCACGCTCACCTTGCCCGCTTCACGGTGGGTGACGTAGGCTTCGTCCCGGGCCGGGTTAAACAGCACCGCCAGAGATTCCGGGGCTGCCACCTTGCTGATGATGCTGCCATCTTTCAGGGAGACAACCAGCACTTCCGGCTGCTTAGAATCGGTGATGAATGCGCGCTGGCCTTTAACGTCCAGGCTCAGGTTCAGGTAGAAGTGCTCTTTCCCGTCGTCCTGCAGCTTCTTACGCTCGATGATTTTATGGCTGGCGGTGTCGATGGTCACCAGCTCGCCGTCGCCGTTGGTGGTGTAGAGACGTTTCGCCTGGGCATCCAGCGCCAGGCCGGTGCTGAATTTGCCGGTGCCGGTAATGGTCTCTTTCAGCTTCAGCGTTTCGCCGTCCACCACCCAAATCACGCTCTCTTTGCCGATACCGGTGATATAGACAGTGTTCGTGGTGTCATCCGCCACCAGCTCACGCGGTTGCAGCGGTTTCACGGTCTCGCTGCGCTTACGATCGTCAAGCACCAGACGGCCCTTCACTTCACCGGTTTTGGCATCAATAGCCGTTACCGCGCTGTTGGTGGTATTGCCAAACCACAGGGTCTGGGTGGCGTTATTGATGGTGGCGCCAAACGGCTTCAGGTCGCTATGAATGGCCTGCGTCACTTCCAGCGTCAGCGGATCGAGGCGGTAGACCACCCCACCTTTATCCATTTTGCGGCTCTGGGTGGTGGCAACCCATAGAGCATTTTCCTGCTGGCTGACGGCCATTTCATATGCGCCTTTACCCACCGCTTTACGCAGCATCTCTTCTGCGGCATGAACATTAAAAGAACCGGCTACCAGCAAAGACCCCAACAGCAGTGAGCTACGCAGACGCGGCGAGCACAGGTGACGTAAATTCATAACAACTCCCTTCGAGTAAATGGTACCGCTGACATCGCTTCCGGCTGGCAAAGTCATCGCTTCGCCTGATTATGGATGAGAATAGTAATCATTATTTATCTCAATGTGGAGTAATTCTTGATCGCATCAAGCTTATTCGCTGATTTAACCTACACTTGGGTTAACGCTATGTGCGGTTTTGGTTTTCAAAATATTTACAAAAGATTTACCATACCCGCACATGTTCCATTTGGTTCGTCTTTCTTTTAAGCGGTTTTTTAATTCATGAAAATCTTTTCTGCCCGCAGGGCAACCCTCCCCCTGCTGTTGGTTCCTGCTGTTTTAACCCCTGTCGCGGCGATGGCGGCCGACGAACAGACCATGATCGTCAGCGCGTCCCCACAATCGCTCTCTGAGTTAGATACCCCCGCCGCGGTCAGCGTGGTTAACGGCGAGGATATACGTCATGCGACCCCGCGGATTAACCTCTCTGAATCCCTCGGCAGCGTGCCGGGATTACAGATCCAGAACCGACAGAACTACGCCCAGGATCTGCAGCTTTCAACCCGTGGTTTTGGCGCCCGCTCCACCTTCGGGGTGCGCGGCATTCGCCTCTATGTGGACGGTATCCCGGCGACGATGCCGGATGGTCAGGGGCAAACCTCGAATATCGATCTCAACAGCATTGAGAGCGTAGAAGTGTTGCGCGGGCCGTTTTCCGCCCTCTATGGCAACGCCTCCGGCGGGGTGGTTAACATGACCACCGAAACCGGGCGTGAGCCGAACACCGTCGAGGCCAGCAGCTATTACGGCAGCTACGGCAGCTGGCGCTACGGGCTGAAGGCCACCGGCGCGATGGGCGACGGCACCCAGCCGGGGGATGTGGATTACACCGTCTCCACCACTCGCTTCACCACCCATGGCTATCGCGACCACAGCGGGGCGCGTAAAAATCTCGCCAACGCCAAGCTGGGCGTGCGCATCGACGACGCCAGCAAGCTGAGCCTGATTTTCAACAGCGTGGATATGAAAGCCAACGATCCCGGCGGGCTGGACTATCAGGAGTGGCGGGACAACCCGCGCCAGTCGCCGCGCGGCGATCAGTACAACACCCGCAAAACCATCAAGCAGACCCAGGCCGGCCTGCGCTATGAGCGCCAGCTCAGCGCGCAGGACGACCTCAGCGTGATGGCCTACGCCGGTGAACGTGAGATGACCCAGTACCAGTCGATCCCGTACCAGCCACAGCTGCGCCCTACTCACGCTGGCGGCGTGATCGACATGCAGCGTCACTACCAGGGCATCGATACCCGCTGGACCCACCGCGGGGAGCTGCTGGTGCCAATGACCTTTACCACCGGCCTGAACTACGAAAACCTGAGCGAAGATCGTCGCGGGTACGAAAACTTCGTGATGAACAACGGGGTGCCGGACTACGGCGTCAAAGGGGCGAAGCGTCGCGATGAACGTAACCTGATGTGGAACGTTGACCCTTATCTGCAAACTAACTGGCAGCTGACGCAAAAGCTCTCTCTCGATGCGGGCGTGCGCTACAGCTCCGTCTGGTTCGACTCGAACGACCACTATGTGCAGGGCGCTAATGGCGACGACAGCGGCGAGGCCAGCTACCACAAATGGCTTCCGGCCGGGGCGCTGAAGTACCGCGTGACCGACGCCTGGAACCTCTATGCCGCCGCAGGCCGCGGGTTTGAGACCCCGACCATCAACGAGCTCTCCTACCGTTCCGATAACAAGAGCGGCCTGAACTTTGGCCTCAAGCCGTCGACCAACAATACCTATGAAGTGGGGAGCAAAACGCGGATCGGCAATGGTCTGTTCACCGCGGCGCTCTTCCGCACCGATACCGACGATGAGATCGTCGTTGACGCCAGCGCGGGCGGCCGCACCAGCTACAAGAACGCCGGTAAAACCCGCCGTCAGGGGGTGGAGCTCTCTCTGGATCAGCAGTTTGCTGAGAACTGGAAGCTGAAAATGGCGTGGACCTATCTGGATGCCACCTACCGCACCAACGTCTGTGGCGATGGCGACTGTAACGGCAACCGGATGCCGGGCATTGCCCGCAATATGGGCTATGCCTCCTTTGGCTGGCAGCCGGTCGAGGGGTGGTATGCGGGATCGGATGTACGCTATATGAGCGACATCGAAGCCGATGACGAAAACACCGCCAAAGCGCCCTCTTATACCGTTGTGGGTCTGAACACCGGCTATAAGCTGAACATGGGCAACTGGGGCATGGACATCTTTGGTCGCGTGGATAACCTGTTCGACAAAGAGTATGTCGGCTCGGTGATTGTGAACGAATCAAACGGGCGTTACTACGAACCGGCACCGGGGCGTAACTACGGGGTGGGCCTTTCCGTCTCGTATCGCTTCGAGTGATAAAAAACCGGCAGCCCAGGCTGCCGGTTTTGTTTTACGCCATCTGTGCGCGCTGTTCCAGACGGAACGCCGCCACCAGCGACTCCAGCAGACGGGCCTGATCTTCCAGCGCTCCTGCCGCCGTCGACGAGGCGCCTACCAGCGAGGCGTTCTGCTGGGTAGTGGTGTCCAGCTCCATCACCGCCCGGGAGATCTGCTCAATACCACGGCTCTGCTCTTCCGAAGCCGAAGAGATCTCGCCCATGATGTCATTTACGCGGGTGACGGAATCCACCACCTGCTCCATGGTCTGCCCGGCTTTCGCCACCAGCTCGCTGCCGGTAGAGATGCGGGAGACCGACTCGCTGATCAGCTGCTCGATATCCTTCGCCGCCTGAGAGCTGCGCTGGGAGAGGCTGCGTACTTCGCTGGCCACCACTGCAAAGCCCCGCCCCTGTTCTCCCGCCCGCGCCGCTTCCACGGCTGCGTTGAGGGCCAGAATATTGGTCTGGAAGGCGATGCTGTTGATCACCGCGGTGATATCGGCGATTTTTTGCGAGCTGGTGTTGATATCGCTCATGGTGCTGACCACGTCGCGCATCACCCGTCCGCCCTGGGTCGCAGTCTGCGAGGCCTCTGCCGCCAGCTGGCTGGCATGACGGGCGTTATCGGCGTTGTTCTTCACCGTGGCGGTGAGCTCCTCCATGCTGGCGGCGGTCTGCACGACTGCCGCAGCCTGCTGCTCGGTGCGCGAGGAGAGATCGGTATTTCCTTCGGCAATTTCGCTGGCGGCTAGCGACACCTGCGCCACGCTGCTGCGCACCTCGCCAATCATCAAGCGCAGTTTATCGTTCATCCGCCCCATCGCTCCGGTCAGTTTGCCCAGTTCGTCTTCTCCTTGCGGGTGGATATCGGAGCTGAGATCGCCGCTGGCGATACGCTCAGCCAATTGCAGGTTCTGTTTTACCGGACGGGTGATCTGGCGGGTCACCCACCAGGAGACCAGAATGCCGAAGAGGATCGCCGCCACGCCAATAATAGCGGTGATGGTACTTGAGCTGTAGGCCAGCGAATCGTTATGGGTCTTGACCAGGGCAATGATCTCGCGGATTGAAGCGCTGCTGTCGTCGCCAGCGGTTTTGACTTTGTCTTCCGCAGCTTTCAGCGCCGCGGTGGCCGCCGGGTCGTTTTTGTTGGCGTTCCAGGCTATCATCGCGCTCTGCATTTCCGTCACGCTGCTGCCAAAACGGGCCAGGTGCCCGGCAATGGCGTCAACGATCGCCTTCTCTTTTGCCGTCCACTCCAGCTCACGGGCCTCTTCGGTCAGTTCCACGGCGTGTTTGACATAATTCGCCATCAGCTGGCCAGATTTTTCATCACCGGTATAGAGGAATTTAAGGCGGTTGATCTTGGCCTGGAAGACTTCGATATTAATGTTGTAGATCAGGTTGGTTTGCTGGTAAACGTCGCGAATTTCTTTAAAGCGCATCACGCTGAGCAGGGTCGATACTGCAACCAGCAGCAGTACCAGACCAAAACCCGCCGCGAGCTTTCTGCTCATTTTTATATTACGTAATCGTTGACTGACACTCATTCCTGGCTCCTTAAAAGGCGAATGTGCCTTTTAAGGTTATCGGCAGAGGTCAGGGTTATTTCATAGTTAAGCTGGTCTTATCAGTAGGCTAATAAATAAACTTTCCGGCAGCAGCACGTCTGCCGGAAAAAAGAACAGGTCATATTTAGTGAAATTACCGCTTCGTTTATTTATGGCGCGGTTAGTTCACAAACTGCCTGATTAATATCTCATTCGCTTCGTCGATCACTTTATCAATCGCCGCACGGCTGGCCTCCTGATCGCCCTTCGCAAGGGCATCAAGCAGTTCATCATAACGATAGGAGCGGCTCGGCAGCACAATGTCTGGATTGTACAGACAGTTGAAGCAAGGCCCTATGCGCACCCAAAGCTGTTCGATAAGCGACATCAGCGTGGGCATATCGGCATAATGATAGAGCGTAAAACGAAAAGCACGGTTGGTGTGAAGCGCCCGCTCCACCTCACCATTGCTCATCGCCTCGTGAAATTTTTCTGAAAGATCGCGCAGCGTCTCTAACTTCTCGTCGGACATTTGATTGCATGCCGCCGCGACAGCCATGCATTCCAGCTCCTTACGGATGGCATTGACTTCGCTATAACGCTCTAAACTGACTTCCGGCACCAGAAAAGCCTGCGCCGGGGTCGCGTGCAGCGCGCCCGCGGAGACCAACCGCAGCAGCGCTTCACGAACAGGAGTAATACTGGTACCGAGTTTATCCGCAATATCTTTGGTGACGAGCCGTGCGCCTGGCTTTAACGCGCCGGCAATCAGCGCGCTTTTCAGACTCACCTCAACCTGCATCGTCAGACTCATTCGTTGAGCTTTTTCTAAATTATCCAAATCCAGCATGTTCTATTCCTGTTACCCACACTTAACTATATTTCACAGACGGTTAAATAAGGACCGCTGAGTATTTGATATATCCTGTATCGCATGCCTGATTTACGTCAAAAGATAACCTTCAATCATAACTTTGTGTGATTGAAAAAATAATAGACCCCGATTTGTATACCGCGTTTCGTTTATTCTATGCCTGTATAATTAAAGACGTTATTTTGGAATTTGCACAGTTTAGTATGGCGGAATAATCCGCCATACCCGGTACTATTCGTTATTGTTCGCGACACGTATCACGACTTTGCCGAAGTTTTTCCCCTCCAGCAGGCCAATCAGCGCATCGGGCGCATTTTCCAGGCCATCCGTCACCTGTTCGCGATAGTGGATGTTGCCCTCTTTGACCCACTGCCCCATCTGCTGCTGAAACTCTTCGATGCGGTGGCCGTAATCCTGGTTGATGATGAACCCCTGCATGCGGATGCGTTTTTTCAGGATGGTGCCCATCAGCAACCCGAGACGATCCGGCCCTGGCGGCAGGTCGGTGGCGTTATATCCGCTCACCAGACCGCACACCGGCACGCGCGCGGCGGTATTTAGCAGCGGCAGCACCGCGTCAAACACTTTACCGCCGACATTTTCGTAGTAAATATCAATCCCCTGCGGACACGCCTGTTTAAGCTGTTCGGCAAAGTCATCCGCGTGATGATCCAGGCACTGGTCGAAGCCCAGCACCTCGGTGGCGTGACGGCACTTCTCCGCCCCACCGGCAACGCCTACCACCCGGCAACCTTTCAGCTTGCCAATCTGCCCAACGGTGGAACCTACCGGGCCGGTCGCCGCGGCCACTACCAGCGTCTCACCCGCTTTCGGTTGGCCGATATCCAGCAGTCCCATGTAGGCGGTAAAACCTGGCATGCCCAGAATACCTAACGACCATGAAGGGTGTTCCGGGTTCTCACCCAGTTTCACCAGCCCGTTGCCGTCGGAGAGTTCATACTCCTGCCAGCCGCTGTAGCCGAGCACCCATTCACCCGGCTGATAGTCAGGATGGTTCGAGGCCTCAACGCGGCTGACGGTACCGCCCACCATTACGGCACCGATCTCTACCGGCGGCGAATAAGATGGCGCATCGCTCATGCGGCCACGCATATAAGGGTCCAGAGAGAGCCACATCGTGCGCAGCAGAAGCTGGCCGTCGGCGGGCTGAGGGATGTCGGTGGTTTCTAAACGAAAGTTATCAGCGGTGGGGGCACCATGGGGACGAGAAGCCAGAACCCATTGACGATTTTGCGTTGAAGATTGACTCATACCTCACTCCTTTTTATAGAAACGTCCTTAGAGCCTAGCCTCATCTTCCCCTGCCCGCTTTAACATTATGAGCCGGACTGGTTAAGCCTGACGACAAGGTAGACGCACGGCTCGCCGCTTTCGTTTATAAACCGGCAGTCGTTCGGCGGGCCTAACTCCAGACAATCTCCGGCCCGCATTTCATGGCGGGTATCCCCCTCCTGAAACACCAGCTCCCCCGACTGAAGCCAGATAAGCTGGCGCGCAAGGGCATAAGAGGAGGCGGGCATCGGTACATCGCTGTTGCCGGGCAATTCAACCTGCACCAGGTCGATAGGCAGATCGGTACGCGGCGAGACGTGTCGACGCAGATAGTGGGTTTGTGGGTCGCGCCAGACAGGCTGGTTTTTAAAGCGCAGCAGCTTGCCCTCCTGCATCTCGGCGCGGGCGATAAGGGTCGACATGCTAATGCCAAACGCGCCAGAGAGACGGGCCAGCAAGGTGGCGGTCGGGCTGCTGTCGCCGCGTTCGATTTTATGGATCATCGCCCGCGACACGCCCGCCCGCTCGGCAAGCTCGCTCAGGGACCATCCGCGCGACTCGCGTTCAAGCCGAATGCGCGCGCTGATCCGTTGATTCATATTGTCTGACAGAATATTCATCACGCCATACTATAGACAAAGTAATGGATTACAACTGGCATTTCTCATAACGAAAAGATATGTGTTATGCCGTAGCGTTTTCAGCGACTGTTTGTGTAATATCGTGACATAGCGTACTACTATAGTGAACAACACACCCCGAGGTTTCAGATGCTTATTCGTCACGCCACTAAAGAGGATTGCGCCGCTATCGGCGAGATCTATAACCACGCCGTACTGCATACCGCCGCCATCTGGAACGACACCACCGTGGACACCGATAACCGCATCGCCTGGTTCGAGGCGCGCCAGCTGATGGGCTATCCGGTGCTGGTCAGCGAGCATGATGGCGTGGTCACGGGATATGCCTCTTTCGGCGACTGGCGCGCCTTTGACGGGTTCCGTCATACGGTTGAGCATTCGGTGTATGTGCATCCGGATCATCAGGGCAAAGGCATCGGGCGGGCGCTGATGGAACAGCTGATTGTTGAGGCCCGACGCATCGGCAAGCATGTGATGGTGGCCGGGATCGAAGCGCAGAATCATGCCTCTGTACATCTGCATGAGACGTTAGGTTTTGTCACCACTGGCCAGATGCCGCAGGTGGGGACTAAGTTTGGCCGCTGGCTGGATCTGACCTTTATGCAGCTTCAGCTCGATGAGCGCAGCGAACCGGATAACATCGGATGAACCAGTCCCTGACGCTGGTATTTCTGGTGGCGGCGGGCATTGGGTTGGTGGTGCAGAACACCCTGATGGTACGCATCACCCAGACCTCAAGCACTATTCTTATCGCCATGCTGCTCAACTCGCTGGTGGGGATCGTCTTGTTTGTCTCGATTTTGCTGATTAAAAACGGCGTCGCCGGGTTCAGCGAGCTGGTTCACACCGTGCGCTGGTGGACCTTAATTCCCGGCCTGCTGGGCTCATTTTTTGTCTTCGCCAGCATCAGCGGCTATCAGTATGTCGGGGCCGCGACGACCATCGCCGTGCTGGTTGCCAGCCAGTTAATCGGGGGTCTGGTGATGGATGTGGTGCGCAGCCAGGGGGTGCCGCTCAAGGCCCTGATCGGCCCGGTATGCGGCGCGGTGCTGCTGGTGGTTGGCGCCTGGCTGGTGGCCAGACGCCAGTTCTGAATCAGAGGATCACGCCGCCTTTGGTCAGGCTGTCATGGCGGGCCTCCTGGTCCTCTTTATACTGTTTACCGTGGCGGGCGATGGCGTTACGCAGGCGCTGCTGCTGGGTATAGCGATCTTCACGGGTTAACTCGCTATCCTCGCTAAGCTCGATCAGCAGTTCATTCATATGCGCAATCACGCTTTCGGCTATCGTCGCGTCAACGCGGGCGGTAACATCCTCTAAATGTGACATTGTCACTCCTTCTCAGCTTGCCCGGCGGCGCTACGCTTGCCGGGCCTACGGGTGCCATAAGCAGGCCGGGTAAGGCGCAGCCGCCACCGGGCGCTCTGTCAGTTTACTTTCGCCTTCGAGAAATCACTTCCCATCAGGCTCACGCTGTATCCGCTAATGTTGCTGCGGGTAGCAAAGAAGGTTTTGCCGTTGGCCAGCGCAATCCACGGTGCCTGCTGATAGAAGATCTCCTGCGCCTGGCTGTAGAGCTTCGCACGCGCGCCGGGATCGCTGGTGAGCTTCGCCTTCTGCACCAGGTCATCATAGCCCTTGTCGCACCAGCGTGCAGCATTGGAGCCGGTTTTGATGCTGTCGCACCCCAGCAGCACGTCGGCAAAGTTATCCGGGTCGCCGTTATCCGACATCCAGCCAAACAGGGCGCTGTCGTGCTCGCCTTTACGCATGCCGGAGAGGTATTCGCCCCACTCATAGGAGACGATTTTCGCTTTAACACCCACCTTCGCCCAGTCGCTCTGGATCATCTCCGCAATGCGGCGCGAGTTTGGGTTGTAAGGGCGTTGTACCGGCATCGACCAGAGGGTCACTTCCGCGCCCTGCTCCAGCCCCGCCTGTTTCAGCAGCGCTTTCGCTTTTTCCGGATCGTAGCTGTAGTCCTGCACATCTTTATTAAAGCCCATCATATTCGGCGGGATCGGCGATTTTGCCACCGTGCCGGAGCCCATAAATACCGCGTTGATAATGGCCTTTTTGTCGGTAGCGTAGTTCAGGGCCTGGCGCACCAGCACGTTATCAAACGGTTTTTTCTCGGTGTTAAACGCCAGATAGCCGACGTTCAGCGCATCGACGCTGTGCAGGGTCAGGTCTTTGTTCTTCTTGATCACCTCAAACTGCACCGGCGATGGGGCAGGAATAATCTGGCACTCGTTGGTTTGCAGCTTGGCGAGGCGGGTTTCGACGTTCGGGGTGATGGAGAAGATCAGGTGTTTGGTTGGCACCGCGCCATCCCAGTAGTTCGGATTGGCGATATAGCGGATAAGGGAGTCAACCTTATACTGCTGGAGCACGTACGGTCCGGTGCCGATCGGCCAGGTATCGACATTTTCCGGGGTGCCTTTTTTCAGCATCGCGTCGGCATATTCCGCCGACAGGATCGAGGCGAAGTCCATCCCCCAGTCGGCGAGGAAGGCGGCGTTCGGTTCGCTCAGCACAAACTGCACGTGGTTGTCGTCGATCTTCTTCACCTCCTGGATCAGCTTATCCAGGCCGACGTCGTTAAAGTATTCGTAGTTGCCCTGAGAGACGTTGTGGTATGGATGGTTAGGGTCTTTCTGACGCATTACCGAGAAAATAACGTCATCGGCGTTAAAATCGCGGGTCGGTTTAAAGAATTTGTTGCTGTTGAACTTCACCCCTTTGCGCAGAGTAAAAGTATAGGTTTTGCCATCCGGCGAGATGGTCCAGGATTCAGCCAGTGAAGGCACCGGGGTATTTTTGACCGGATCGAAGTTAATCAGGCGGTTATAGAGCACCTGTGAGCTGGCAACGAAGCTCGGGCCGGAGCTGGCGATCTGCGGGTTAAACGACTCCGGTGACGCTTCAGAGCAGTAGATAATGGTATCGTTATTGGCCGCCCATGCGGCACCCGCTGGCAGTAATGCGCTTAACGCCAGCGCAAGGAGAGTTTTCCCTGTAGACATGTTAATTACCTGTTTGGTTTTATTATATAGAACGATAATAACAGCACAGCACCTGTCCGCAGGCAAATAACGAAACACTATCAGGTTATTCTAAAGCAGTTATTTCCGCTGATTTTCCCGCCAATCGCCAGACGGTGATTTGCCTTAAGGTACATTCAACGTCAAGCACTTTCGACCGCCGCAATGCTGCAAGAAATCGCCCCTTTTGCCGTCTCTTCTGCCGTTTGTTTGCCGGCAGATTTCGTAAAGTAGACGCGTGAAAAAGTCTATGGGACCAAATCGTGGCAAAAACCCTTTTACGCAGCGGCAATCTGGATGATTTTCAGGCCGTTGGCGGCGGCGGACAGGCCGTTTTTGAATCAGCATTGCAAATCCGTGAGGCGCTGCGTCTGCGCAAACAGCAAGCCATTGTCGATTGCCTTGCCATTCCGCAGGTCAATGACGAGGGCGACCGGGTGGACTGGTACTCACCGGTTGAGGGCGCCGTTAAAAGCTGGAAAGCCGCCGATGAAGATGCGCGTTTTCGGGCGCTGCGCCTGCTGGAAGGCACCCTGTCGAGTGTCGAATCCCTGAGCAAAAAATCGCTTCAGTCGCCAAAAACCGCCCAGCAGCTGTTTGGTTCCCTGCTTTCCAAAGCATTTCAGTTCCCCGGTGAAAACTTCCTCTTCCTGGTTGATGGCAAGCCGGTGATCACCTTCTGGGGTTTTGTGAACCTCAATGAAAACGCGCGGGAGGATATTCTCGACTGCCTGCGCGCCTCGCTGCTGCCGGACCCGATGCCCGCGCCGGTGGCTAAGCCCGACCCCGAGCCTGAAACGGCCCCGGCCATCGTTTTCGAAAAAGCCGATGAACCGCTGGTTGCCGCCCCGGCGACGGTGAAGATCACCGCCAATGACCTCTACGAAGCGCAGTCCGCGCCGGTAATGAGCGCCAGCGAGCCAGAGCCAAAACCGGAGCCTGCCGCGCCGGTGGTGCAGGCGAAAAAACGTCGCGTTCCGCTGTGGCCGCTGCCGGTTGCCGCCGTGGTGGTGGCCGCCGTTGCCGCCCCGCTGCTGTGGCCGAAACAGGCACCTGTCGCCGAGCCGGTCAAAACCGCTGTTGCTGCCCCGGTGGCGATTGAGCCCAAACCCGTTGCCGCGGTTGAGCCTCTGCCACTGAATCTGCCGCTGCATCAGGCTGAAGTGGTGGTCGTTAAAGCCGAAGAGCCAGCCCCTGCGGAACCGGTGGTGATTGCCGCCATCCCGAAAGATGCGCTGGTCATGGACGCCGGGCAGGTGAAAGCCGGTTCAACCCGTTTTCTCAACGGTAGCTGGCGGGTCATGCTGGATGTCACCGATCCGATCACCGGCAAGCCGCCTTCACTGCGCTATCAAATCCAGAACAACAAAGGCACTGCCCGCGTGGTGCACGGCGACAACGTGGTCTGCCGCGTGGAGGTCTTCTCCGGGCTGCACAGCAACGGCGAGCTGCTGATCAAAACCCGGGGCCATGCCCGCTGCGCTGACGGCTCGCGCTACCCGATGCCGGAAATTACCTGTAAGGCCGGCACCAGTGATGTGGCGGAATGCAGCGCGCGCTACGACGCGAAGACCGTGGTTCCATTGACATTCAGGAAGGCAGGTGCGTGATCCTATGCTGGTAAACCTTTGCGACTACAAACAGAGCGTCACGCTGATTGCGAACAGCGGCGTACAGTTTCTTGATTTTGGCCTGACGCCGCAGGACTCCGCCCAGTGCGGGCGGTTTGTGCGTAAAACCGCCAACGGCCCCCTGCTGCGCCTCGATTTTGATCTGGTGAATGGCCGCTATACCCTGCCCGCCACCAACGGCGGACAGCCAGAAGTGGTGAAACCCGAAAGCACCATTCCGCTTCAGCAGTCGCTGGCGGTGCTCGACGGTGTCTGGCTGCCGGTGCCGTTCCTGCGCTTTAACCCACCGCGCACCTTCGTTGAAGGCCCGGACAACTGGGCCCGCGTGCAGGTGCGTAAGCTGGAGACCCCGGACAACGCCGGAAACAGCCACCGCGTGACCCTGGCGCTGGACAGCCAGATCGCCGCCCACGCCACCAGCGCCCTTTCACCGGTGGAGAACGACATTCTCAACGGCACCCGTTTCGCGCTGGCCTGGCGCGACGACGAGGTGGCGAACTTCCTCGACCAGACCTGGATTGACGGCTGGCTGCGGGAAGCCTTCACCCAGTACGCCACCGGCGTGGAGAACCGCGCCGAGCGCGATTTACAGCTGGCGATGCGCAATTTTGAATACCAGGCGCACTGGCTGAACATTCTGGCGATGCTGGGGGAACAGCTCACGGTGCCGGAAGTCAAATTTGTTACCCACACCCTCAGCACCCCGGCTATCCCGGTGGATCTGATCCTCGATGTCGGCAACACCCATACCTGCGGGGTGATCATTGAAGATCATGGCGACGCCAACGACGGACTGCGCCAGACCGCCGAGCTACAGGTGCGCTCGTTAAGCGAGCCGCAGTTCCTCAACGAACCGCTGTTTACCAGCCGCCTGGAGTTTTCCGAAGCCCGCTTCGGCAAGCAGCACTTCTCGGTGGAGAGCGGCCGCGAAGACGCCTTTGTCTGGCCCTCTATCGTGCGCGTCGGCGACGAGGCGCGCAAGCTGGCGACCCAGCGGCTGGGCACCGAAGGCAACAGCGGTATCTCCAGCCCGCGCCGCTATCTGTGGGATGAAACCCCGGTGGTACAGGACTGGCGTTTCAGCCAGATGAACGGCAAAACCCAGCGCGAACCGCTGGCGACCGCCTTCCCGCTGATGAACCTGATGAACGATGACGGCCAGCCGCTGTTCACCCTACCGCAGGATGAACGTCTGCCGGTCTTCTCCCCGCAATACAGCCGCAGCACCCTGATGACCCACATGCTCTGCGAGCTGCTGGCGCAGGCGCTGGGGCAGATCAACAGCGTCGCCACCCGTCTGCGTCTGGGCTTCCCGGCGTCACCGCGCCAGCTGCGCACCCTGATCCTCACCCTGCCGTCGGCCATGCCGAAGCAGGAGCGCGAGATATTCCGCCGCCGTATGTTTGAAGCCATCGCCATCGTCTGGAAAGCGATGGGCTGGCACCCGCAGGATGAGGACTTCTCCAGCCGTAAACAGCAGGAGAAGAGCGTGGTGCCGGTGCCGGAAATCCAGATGGAGTGGGATGAGGCCAGCTGCGGCCAGTTAGTGTGGCTCTATAACGAGGCCATCTCCCATTACAACGGTCAGACCGAAGCCTTTTTCGCCGCCCTTGCCCGCCCGGATCGCGAGCCGGAGCCGGGCTGTCAGCCGGGCCGGGCCCTGCGCGTCGCCTCGATTGATATCGGCGGTGGCACCACCGATATGGCCATCACCCATTACCAGCTCGACGACGGTTCGGGCAGTAACGTCAAGATCACCCCGCAGCTGCTGTTCCGCGAAGGCTTTAAGATCGCAGGGGATGACACGCTGCTGGATGTGATCCAGCGCTACGTGCTGCCCGCCCTGCAAACCCAGCTGCAGAAATCGGGCATTGCCGACGCGTCTCTGCTGATGGCCTCGCTGTTTGGCGACTCCGGGCGCATCGACACCCAGGCGGTGCTGCGCCAGCAGACGGCTTTACAGCTGTTTATGCCGATTGGTCATGCGATCCTCGCCGCCTGGGAAGCCAGCGACGTTGACGATCCCCTCGACGGACTGCACGCCACCTTTGGCGATCTGCTGACCCGCAAGCCGACGCGCAACGTGATGAACTACCTGCAACAGGCCATCGAGCACGCCCTGCCAGCCGGGTCGGCACCGTTCGACCTGTTTGCCGTCCCGCTGCACGTTAATTTCCGCGAAATGCAGGACGCGATGCTGGCCGGACACTTTACCCTGGCAGCACCGCTGCATGCGGTGGCAGAGGCAATCTCCCACTACGCCTGCGATATTCTGCTGATCACCGGGCGTCCGGGCTGTCTGCCTGGCGTTCAGGCGCTGATCCGCCATCTGCAGCCGGTGCCAGTCAGCCGGATGGTGTGGCTGGACAAATACCGGGTACATGAGTGGTATCCGTTCAGCCAGCAGGGGCGCATCGGCAATCCGAAATCCACCGCGGCGGTTGGGGCGATGCTCTGTAGCCTGGCGCTGGATCTGCGCCTGCCGCGCTTTAACTTTAAGGCGGCCGATATCGGCGCTTACTCCACGGTGCGCTACCTCGGGGTACTGGATAACACGGTAAATACCCTGCGCGAGGAGAACGTCTGGTATCAGGATATCGACCTCGACAAGCCGGGGGCGAAGCTGGATACCCGCCTGCACTTCCCGCTGCGCGGCAATGTGACGCTGGGCTTCCGTCAGCTGGCGAACGCCCGCTGGCCTGCCACCCCGCTCTATACCCTGAGCATTAACTCGGCGGAACTGGCGAAATCCATTGCCGGAGACGGGGTGCTTAACGTGCGCCTGAAGCTGTGCGGCGGTAATAAACAGGATGGCCCGGAAGCCTTTGAGCTGAGCGATGCCTGGCTACAGGACGGTACGCCGGTGCCGGCCGATGCCCTGACTTTTAAACTGAATACTCTGGCCGATCGCCGACACAGCGGTAGCCATTACTGGATCGACAGCGGGAGCGTATACCTGAAATGAGAGCCACGACGACCACGACTCAGGCATTAATCGGGTGGATCAACGCAACGCGTCAGCACGCCCCGCTCCTCGACAATGACGCCGATGCCCTGCTGGCGAGACTGGCGGTGGCCGACGCGCGGGAAAAGGCTATTCAGCGGGCGCTGAGCGCCGGGAGCACCATCGGGTTATATGGTCACTCCCAGGCGGCGAAAGCCCACCTGCTCGTCACCCTGTGCGGCAGCGACAATCAGCGAATGAACGTGATTGTCGGCCAGCGAACCTTTGACTACTTTTCGCACATCAATCCCGGCCACGCCCTGACCAACATGGCGTTGCGCTTTACCCCCACCGCAACGGAGGTGGCCGATGACGCGTTTCCGCTGCGCCTGAGCCTGCTCACCGAAGCTGAACTGGTGCAGGTGTTCTTGGCCCGCGCCACGCTCCCGGCGGTGGATAAATCCGTTATTGAGGCGCGTCTGGAGAAATGGCGCGCCCTGCGCCAGCCTCAGAGCGTACCGGGTATCACCGCCGCCGACGTCGGCACCATCGCCCGCTACTGGCGCGACACGGTGCCCGCCGCAGCCCAGCAAATGGACGATGCCCTGTGGCATCAGTTTGCCCTGCTGCTGCCGTCGCTGGATCTGAGTACCCGCGCAAGCGTCTGGTCCTTACTGTGGGGCGAACAGCAGGAGCTGACCCAGCAGTGGCTCAAGCTGGCGCACATTCTGCACCAGACCAGCCACGCCCAGGCGCTGGCCGCGCCGCTGAGCCTGCTGGTGGATAATTTTGGCCTGCCGACCGAAGGGTTCCTCACCCGGGGTGATATCGCCCTGCCCGAGGTTCAGCAGGCGGTACTGCACCCGCTGCACAACGGCGAGCTGCTTAACGCCATCAGCATCCCGCTGGACGTGCTGGCCCTGCTCACCCGGGAGCTGATCCTGCCGGTAGAAAATAGCGCGCTGGCCGGAGTGGATATTATTGATATTCCGGCCCCGTCAGCGCAGCCCGATTCACCGCTGGCCCAGGCGAAACTGCAGTGGCTGCTGGAGCACTATCGCCAGCAGCTGCAGCCGGATGTCCTGGTGATCTGCAATGCCACTGCCCATCACGGCCAGACCGCCCGCACCGCGAAAATGTTGCTTAACTGGGTGAAAGCGACCCAGCCGGGCGACGATGCCGCCCTGCCAGGGCTGGTGTGGGCGATTACGCCCCAGGATGCGCGCTTTACCCGCCGTTCCAACCTCGACGAAGCGGTGCAGCAGCTGCTCGGCAAACCCGGTCAGCACTGGGGAACGTTGCAGGCGCTGGACAGCAGCAGTATGCAGCGGGTGATTGAGTGGTTATCCCATGCGACGCTGCCCGCCCAGCGTGAGACGCGTTTGCAGGGGTTACGCCAGCAGCATCAGCGGGAACTGCATCAGCTGATGCGGGGGTATCTGGCCCCGCTGACTCAGGATCCTGACGCCCAGCGCGGCACCGCCGAAGCGATGGTGCGTGCCCTGCAGGGGAGCGCCGCCCGTCACGGCGAGCTGCTGGAGGGATTACTCCCGCCGCTGCGCGCCTTTGAAACGCTGCTCGCCGTGCAGCAGCCGCGCGAAGAGCAGGTTAACGGCCTGTTTACCGATACCATCGACCTGTTTGCCGACAGCGCCCAGGATAGCGATGAAATGTTGCAGCCGACGGACAAAGCCCGTCTGGCCCATCAGGTGTGGATCAACCATCTGCGCCAGTGGAGCCGGGATGAAGCCGTCGCCAGCCGTCTGGGGCTGGATACCGCGATCCTGCAGCAGATTGGCGATGTGCTGGTGATTGCCAGCTACCGTCTGAATCTGCTGGCGCAGCTGAAAAAGATTGTTGATACCGATAAAAGCAGCGCTGCACAGCTGCATGCCGCACTCGGCAATTTTGTGGGATGGGTCGGCTACGCTCAGACCCCGGCTTCCGCCCGCCCGGCCAGCCGCATCCGCAAAGGGCAGCCGGTGTTTGTCACGCCTGTGGTTAACAGCACTGCGCCACGCTTGACCCGCCTGGGGGAGCAGCCGGTGCATGCGGCCACGGCCTATGTCTATGACTGGCTGGTGGCACTCTATACCCAGGCGATTGATAACATCGGGTATCAGCATCCGCATGATATTACCCATGACGATCGCAGAGCGTTGCAGGCCTTGCTCGCCTGATACGGTGCAAGAACCTTAGCCGGTAAGACTCGGCACAGGAGCGGTCTGTACCCCCTCTAATCCACCATTCTCTCGGTGGGCTGAGGGGAATATGCGGCAGTGGCGGTGGTTCCGTTCACCATACTTTCCTTGCTTCTCTGTAAACCACGTCACTCGTGAACGTGTTAAGGGGGCTATCGCCGCCCCCTTAACAATCCCGGCTCCCGGCAAGAAAATCGCCGCTTCGCGGTGGCCCTCAGCTTATTCCTTCAGGCTTTCGGGTCGGGTTTTTTAGGCCGGGTAAGGCGAAGCCGCCACCCGGCAGTGTTGCGCCGGGCGGCACTGCGTTTGCCCGGCCTACAAACTGTGGTTAACAGCCCTGCGCCACGCTTAACCCGTCTGGGAGAGCAGCCGCATGATATTACCCATGCCGATCGCAGAGCGTTGCAGATCTTGTTAGTCTGAAACAGACGTTTGATGGCACTGTCCTGCTACCCTGCGGCTCGTCATAGACGGATCGCTATTCCTGATGCATACAGTCGAACAACGCCTTCGCCAGCGCTGACGGGTTCTCCCACGACATCGAATGTCCAGCATCAGGGATCATTTTCACTGCGACACCCTGCTGGCGCATCTCATCCAGATCGGTATCCGGCAGCGAAAGCTCGCCAAAAATCAGCCATATCGGGCAACTCAGCTGCAAATAGCGCTCGCTCCAGCTGGGCTGTACCCCATTAACCAGGCTCGTTGCTCCGCGCCACACTGCCCAGGGGGCAGTGCTTTGGAGGCAACCCTTCCAGGGTGAGGTTTCCGCCGACAGCATGGCCTGATAACCGGCACTGACAAACTCCTCCTCCGTCTGAGCAGCGATACCCCGGCTGAACATGCCTCCGCCAGCATGAAAATTGGGTTCAGACACGATCAACCCTGACAGACGATCCCCGGCCAGTTCAGCCGTTTCTATTGCTATGCTGCCGCCCATGCTGTGGCCATACAACCAGAATGAGGTTAGGGCTAAATGGTTGAGCAGTTCGATGACCACCTGCGCCTGCGCTGAGGTCTGGTAGGTATAAGCTTCCGGTTTATCACTGTAACCACTACCGGGGAGATCGATAAGAATAGCCCGGCGGGAGCCGAACTGAGGGTCGCAAACTATCCGGGGATACTCGTAGGAAGAGGCGCAGCCGAGACCGTGGATGAAGACCAGCGGTTCCCCCTTCCCGGGCAGTTCCTGCCAACGCACCAGGCAACGGGCCTGTTGCGAATAAAAGCTGTTCATAAGCACTCCTTTTCAGACGACTGTGTTTTTATACAGCTCATCAAAGAGGAATGCTATCGCCGTAACGTAAAACGGGGGGCGTTGTCAGAAAAGCGAAATCAGCAGCGCAACCGGAAAACTCATCGGCCAGGTGGAGCCCACCAGAAAGGCGCTCAGGAAGCGGATACGTTTGCGATCTTTAGAGAGAAACCAGGTGATAAGCGCGCTGATGGCCGCCATGACGGCGTAAAACATTAACATCTTTTGATACAACGTCATTTCAA
This sequence comes from Leclercia sp. LSNIH1, assembly GCF_002902985.1. Lineage (NCBI taxonomy): Bacteria > Pseudomonadati > Pseudomonadota > Gammaproteobacteria > Enterobacterales > Enterobacteriaceae > Leclercia > Leclercia sp. LSNIH1. The sequence continues at coordinate 3,402,416 of NZ_CP026167.1, forward strand.
ATACCCAATGTGCTGTTCAATAACCGCGCGCAATATGCGACATATGTTGATATGGATCAAGTATTTTTGTTACACATTATCCACAGTTTTTGCGTGGTAATAACAGTTAGGTATATCTTGCTACAACTTTTTGGCGGGAGCTGGCGGGACAAACGCTGACCAGGACCGCATTTTGCGGCCCTGGAAGTCCGGTTCTACTTCTTAACCGGTTGAGGCTTTTTGTTACCCGAATCGGGTACTTTGCGGGATTTGTCTTTATCGACTTGTAGCATCAGACTCTCCTTTGTGGCCTTCGGCGTAGATAAGTATAGCCTGGAAAAAGCCCCCCCTTTAAAGTTGCATTTAAAATGCAATTTATGATACAAAATAGCCATCACCCGAGCTGTAATGACCTCATCCACAGGGAGGACGTTATGCTGCGTATTCCGCAACACTCTATTCACACCCGTTCCACACCGTTCTGGAACAAAGAGACTGCCCCGCCGGCCATTTTTAAGCGTCATCTGGATACCGGCACCCGTCCCGGCGTTTATCCGCGTCTTAGCGTGATGCAGGGTGCCGTGCGTTATCTGGGTTATACCGATGAAACGTCACCCGATCCGGACACCACATTGATCATTGAAAGCGGCCATTTTGCTGTTTTCCCGCCTGAACGCTGGCATCACATCGAGCTGATGAGTGACGATACCCTCTTTAATATCGATTTTTTTGTTGAACCCGAGGTTCTAAAATTTGCCGGGCGTTCTCACGCCTGAGGAGCTAACGATGTTACGTATTCCTGCCAATTTTGTGCATACCCGTGCCACTCCCTTCTGGACTAAAGAGACTGCACCTGCCGCGCTTTTCACCCATCACAACACCAAAGCAGGCATCTATGGCCGTCTGTCCGTGATGCAGGGCGCCGTAAAATATTTTGGATTTCCGGACGGCGACGCCACCGAATCTGATATGGAGCTGTTGATTGAAGCCGGAAGTTTCGGTATTTCCCCGCCGCAAAAATGGCATCGTATCGAACTCATGACCGAGGACACCGTGTTCAATATCGACTTTTTTGCCGACCCTGAGGTGACGCTGAATGGCGCAGGCTTGGGTAAAGTCGTTAATACTCACAAGGAGTAACGTCATGGGCAAAGCAACGTATACCGTTACCGTCACCAATAACAGCAACGGGGTGTCGGTGGATTACGAGACGGATGCCCCCATGGAGCTGCTCGTCCCGGATGTCGCTGCCGACGTGGTGAAAGAGCTGGTGAACACCGTGCGCGCCTACGACACGGAAAACGAGCACGAGGTGTGCGGCTGGTAGTTTGCCGCTCCCTTCTTACATTTTGAGCAGTTCAAGCACCGTTTGCGGCGCCTGATTCGCCATTTTCAGGGCCGCATTCTGGCTCTGCGCCAGGATCTGCGCCCGGGCAAGCTGGCTGGCCTCGGCGGCATAGTCGGCATCCTGGATGCGGCTGCGGGCGGCCTGCATCGCCACACCCTGCTGTGAAAGCACCGCTTTGCTGGATTCAAACCGGTTCATCATTGCGCCATACTGCCCACGATAGCTGCTCACTTTCTCCAGCGCGGCATCCAGTAATCCCATACATTTTCTGGCCCCCGCCTCGGAGGCCATATCGCTATTTTCCAGCTGCAGCGTCTTTAAATCCGTCGGGGTCGGCTCGATGGTGGTGGTTTGCATCTGCTCCCCAAAATTGGCGCTGGTCACCACCTCTATGGGACGGCTCTGCTTCGGCGGAACCGCCGGGGTCATTGTCGGCGTCGGCAAGGTTCCCCAGGTAATGTTGCTGGTAAAGGAGCCGCTCCCCACCACCATCACCAGCAGATCTTCGGAGACGGTATCCAGCGTCATGCGTTCGATGCGGTTCGAACCGTTAGCCCCGTCGTTCCAGGCGCCAATCGCTTTATCTTCATAGCGATCGCCATCGCCGCTGTAGGTAATGGTCATCCCGTTATAGTTAAGCGATTCCCCGCTGAGGCTCCAGCTCGGGCCGCCCTCAATTAGCTGGCTATCGTCATAGACCGCCCCGCTGCTAAAACCGTTTTTAGCCGTCAGTACCGATGCGGTGGCTTTGGTGCCATCAGTGATGCCGCGGCTGACCCAGGTATAATCCGCATCAGGGCCGGATAAAGGTGTCCCGGCGAGATGTTTTCCATCCCGGGTAAATAACTGTAGATCGTCATCCAGACCCAGCGAATCAATGGTAATGGTGATATTCGTCGACCCGGCCGGAATATAGGCCAGCGGAATAATTCCAGAACTGAATGAATAATCGGTTCCGGCTAGCGGGAATTTGTTGTTTAACGGCGGTACGTCGCCGATTAATTGCGGCGGTAATACCGGCTTATCGGTCGCCAGCGGATATTGACCGAAGATCTCAGTCTGCTCCGAGACCTGGGTAATGGTCGCCAGGATCTGCTGATACTCCTGGTTGATACTCTCCCGGTCAGACGGCGACAGCGTGCCGTTCGCCGCCTGGATCGCCAGGCTTTTGGCTTTAATCAGCATATTCCCGATATCGCTCAGGCTCCCTTCCGCCGTCTGCGCCAGGCTTATGGCGTCATCGAGCCCGCGGGAGATAACGCTATCCGCATTGATATTTGAAAACATCCGGTTGGCAATGGCCTGCCCGGCCGCGTCATCCTTCGCGCTATTGATACGCAAGCCGGATGACAGGCGTTCAATGGTTTGAGAAAGCATCGTCGTGTTTGCTTTCCGGGACTTAAGCGAGAGCCCGGCAATCTCGTTATGATTAATTGCAAGCATGATGAACAGGGCCGTTTGTCTGGTCTGACTACTCTATCGGCCCGCTCAAAATTTTATTTAGGAAATATTTTATAAAACCAAACGATATATTTTCCCCCTGAGATAAGGGGCAGCAAAATATATTTCTAAGTTAATGTATTCAATAAAATATATTATTGCGCGCCGGTTACCGTGCAGTAACCGGCGCTGGGCACAGATCAGTGCTTAAACATGATATGACGAACCACGGTGTAGTCTTCCAGACCATACACCGACATATCCTTGCCGTAGCCTGACATTTTCATCCCGCCGTGGGGCATTTCGCTCACCAGCATAAAGTGAGTGTTAACCCAGGTGCAGCCGTACTGGAGATGGGCGCTGACGCGGTGCGCGCGGCCCACATCCTGGGTCCACACGGAAGAGGCCAGCCCATACTGCGAATCGTTGGCCCAGTTCAGCACCTCCTCTTCGTCGTCGAATGGCGTCACGCTCACCACCGGACCAAACACCTCCCGCTGGACGATGGCATCTTCCTGCCTCGCCCCTGCCAGCACGGTGGGCTGGAACCAGTAACCTTTACCGTCGTGCTTGCTGCCGCCGGTGATCACCTGTACATGTCCCAGGGCTTTCGCCTCATCCACCGCTTTGCACACCCGGTCGAGATGCGCCTGGGAGCTTAACGGACCCAGTTCGGTGCTCTCCTCATTCGGATCGCCGATCTTCAGGCTGGCGACCGCGGCCCCCAGTTTTTCCACCAGCGCGGCGTATATCCCTTTTTGGGCGTAGATACGACAGGCGGCGGTACAGTCCTGCCCGGCGTTGTAGAAGCCGAAGGTACGTACCCCCTCCACCACCGCGTCGAGATCGGCATCGTCAAAGACAATCACCGGCGCTTTGCCGCCCAGCTCCATATGGGTGCGCTTAATCGTCGAGGCGGTATGACCGATGATATGTTCGCCAGTGGCGATAGAGCCGGTGAGCGACACCATGCGCACCTTTTCGTGCCCGGTCAGCGGGTCGCCCACGGTTTTACCCCGGCCAAACAGCACGTTAATGACCCCGGCCGGGAAGATATCTTTTGCCAGCTCCGCCAGCTTCAGGGCGGTGAGCGGCGTGATTTCAGAGGGTTTGAGCACCACGCAGTTACCGGCCGCCAGCGCGGGCGCCAGCTTCCACGCCGCCATCATCAGGGGATAGTTCCACGGTGCAATCGACGCGACAACGCCAACCGGGTCGCGGCGGATCATGGAGGTGTGCCCCTCCAGATATTCTCCTGCCGCCGAACCGTGCAGAGTACGCGCCGCCCCGGCAAAGAAGCGGAACACGTCGGCAATCGCCGGAATCTCATCCCCCATCACGCAGTGCAGCGGTTTGCCGCAGTTCTGCGACTCCAGCCGGGCTAAGGTGTCAGCCTGAGCGTCGATGGTGTCCGCCAGCTTCAGCAGACACTCGGCGCGGCTTTTTGGCGTGGTCCGCCCCCAGCTGGCAAACGCGCGGTCCGCGGCCTGCACGGCTGCGTCCACCTGGGCGGGAGAGGCCTCGGCGATCTCCTGCAGCACCTCGCCGGTGGCAGGGTTATAGACCGGCTGCTTTTCCCCTTCGCCGTTGACCAGTTCACCATTAATCAGCAGTTGAGTTTGCATAGCTTTGTCCTGTTTCAGTCAAGGTTATTTCCCGCTTCCGGCTACGTTTTCGCCGTCGCGGGTCAGCCACCAGGCCCCCAGAATGGGAATGGCGGTCACCAGCATAACCAGCAGTGCCACCACGTTTGTTACCGGTACATCGCGGGGACGCCCAAGCTGGTTTAACAGCCACAGCGGTAACGTGCGCTCATGTCCGGCGGTAAAGGTCGTCACGATAATCTCATCGAACGACAGGGCGAACGCCAGCATACCCCCCGCCAGCAGCGCCGACCCCAGATTGGGCAGCACCACGTAGCGGAAGGTTTGCCAGCCGTTAGCGCCTAAATCCATCGAGGCTTCAACCAGGCTCCAGGAGGTGCGCCGGAAACGGGCAATCACATTATTGAACACCACCACCACGCAAAACGTGGCGTGACCGAGGATGATGGTGAAGAAACCAGGCTCCAGATCAATGGTCTTGAACGCCGTCAGCAGCGCCAGACCGGTGATGATCCCCGGCAGGGCGATGGGCAGGATCAGCATCAGCGATACCGCGTTCTTGCCAAAGAACTCCCGCCGCCATAGCGCCGCGGCCGCCAGGGTGCCCAGCACCAGCGCAATGGCCGTCGACAAAGCCGCGATTTTCAGTGACAACGTCACAGCTTCAATAATGTCGCTGCGCGTCGCCGCGGCACTGAACCACTTCAGCGTCAGCCCCTGTGGCGGAAAACTGAACGCCGCGTCCTCGGTATTAAAAGCATAGATGGCAATAATCAGCAGCGGAAAGTGGAGGAAGATCACCCCGCCCCAGGTGGCGATTTTCAGAAACAGCGGTGCGCGTTCAGAGTGCATCAAACGCTCCCAGACGTTTCACGAACGCCAGATAGAGGGTAATGAGAACAATCGGCACCAGGATGAAGGCCGCCGCCATGGGCATATTGCCAATCGCCCCCTGCTGGGAGTAGACCATCTGTCCGATAAAGTAGCCCGGCGGCCCCACCAGTTGCGGCACGATGAAGTCGCCCAGCGTCAGGGAGAAGGTGAAGATCGACCCGGCCGCGATGCCCGGGATCGCCAGGGGCAGCACGACATAGCGGAAGGTCTGCCGCGGCCGGGCGCCGAGATCGGCTGAGGCTTGCAGCAGCGACGGCGGCAGACGCTCCAGCGCCGCCTGCACCGGCAGGATCATAAACGGCAGCCAGATATAGACGAATACCAGAAAGCGCCCCAACCCGGAGGTGGAGAGCGTACTGCCTCCCACGCCCGGCACCGTCAATAGCGAGGTGAGCAGCGGCTCCAGCCCCATATGGCTGAGAAACCACTGCGCCACGCCATCCTTGGCCAGCAGCAGCGTCCAGGCGTAGGCCTTGACGATATAGCTGGCCCACATCGGCAGCATCACCGCGATATAGAAGAAGGCTTTCCACTTTCCGTGGGTGTAGCGCGCCATATACCAGGCCATCGGGAAGGCCAGAATCGCGCTGCCGATGGTGACGGCAATCGCCATCGTCAGGGTACGCAGGATGATGTCGTAGTTGGCGGGATTAAACAGCGCGCGGATGTTGGCGAAGGTCAAATCCGGCGTGACCGCCATGGTGAAGTCATCGAAGGTGTAGAATCCCTGCCACAGCAGGGTGAACAGCGACCCGAGATAGACGATGCCAAACCACATCAGCGGCCCGAGCAGGAGTAAAAACAGCCCCAGCGACGGCCTGCGCCAGAACAGCGCTGACAGACGTCCCGACAGGCCGTGCGAAGCCGGTGGCGGCGAAACGCTCATCTCCATTTCACCTCTCCTCATGCAGCGGCACCATAGCGTCGCGCGCCCACGAGGCGGTCACCTGCTGCCCGGCCTCAACCCCTGGGGCCAGCGCGGAGCCGGTCAGGTTGGCCTGGCTCACCAGCAGTTTCTCCCCCTCGGCAAGCCGCAGCTCGTAACGGGTCGCCGCCCCCTGAAACTGCACCGCCTGCACCTGGCCCAGCACCTGAATTTCACCCTGCCCGTCCAGACGAATATGCTCCGGGCGCAGGGAGTAGCTACCGGCCATGCCGCAGACGCGCCGGGCGGTGGCGTCGGTAAAGACGTTCGAGGTGCCAACGAAGCTGGCGACAAACGGGGTGCGTGGACGCAGATAGAGCTCCCGCGGGGTATCCACCTGCTCGATTCGCCCGTTGTTAAAGACCGCCACCCGGTCAGACATCGACAGTGCTTCCCCCTGATCGTGAGTGACGAAAATAAAGGTGATGCCCAGCTCCTGCTGCAGTTTTTTCAGCTCAAACTGCATCTGCTCCCGCAGCTTGAGATCCAGCGCGCCGAGGGGTTCGTCCAGCAGCAGAACACGGGGCTGATTGACCAGCGCCCGGGCAATCGCCACCCGCTGACGCTGGCCCCCGGAGAGCTGGGAAGGCTTGCGCGCTTCGGCAAAACTGAGGCCGACCTTCTCCAGCGCCTCGCGGGCCTGGGCCTGGCGGGTAGATTTGTTGATCCCCTTCACCATCAGCCCGTAGGCCACGTTCTCGAGGATCGACATATGGGGAAACAGGGCATAGTCCTGAAAGACGGTATTGACGTCCCGCTCCCAGGGAGGGAGTTCGCTGGCGTCTTTGCCAAAGATAGCTATCGCGCCACCGCTCAGCTGCTCGAAACCGGCAATCAGGCGCAGGCAGGTGGTTTTGCCGGAGCCCGAAGGCCCCAGCATGGAGAAAAACTCCCCGTCACGGATCCGGATCGTTACCCCATCCACCGCACGCACATCGCCATACAGGCGGGAGACATCGTTAAACTCTACTGCGTAGGTCATATTCCGCTCCCTGCGCTTAACGACCGCCCATGATGGCGATATAGTCCTGAACCCAGCGGCTGTAAGGGACAAATTTGCCACCGTTGGCGACAGGGGTTTTCCAGAACAGGATCTTGTCGAAATAGGTGTAGCCGTTGGTTTCACAGCCTTTATCGCCGAGCAGAGTGCTGGCTTTACAGCCTTCTGCCACCACTGGCAGGGAACCGAACCATCCCGCCAGATCGCCCTGCACTTTTGGCGTCAGGGACCAGTTCATCCACTTATAGGCGCACATCGGGTGTTTGGCATCGGCGTGCAGCATCGTGGTATCCGCCCACCCTGTCACCCCCTCTTTCGGGAAGACGGTGCCTATCGGCTGATTCTCGCCTTTGAGGGCGTTGGCCTGATAGGGCCAGGCGCTGGAAGCCACCACCCCTTCGTTTTTGAAGTCACTCATCTGCACCGTCGTGTCGTGCCAGTAGCGGTGCACGAGTGCATGCTGATCTTTCAGCACGTTTAACACCGCCGTGTACTGCGCTTCCGTCAACTGGTAGGGATCGGTGATGCCCAGATCTGGCTGGGTGGCTTTGACATAGAGCGCCGCATCGGCAATGTAGATCGGCCCATCGTAGGCCTGCACGCGCCCTTTGTTGGATTTGCCGTCCGGCAGGGTCTGTTCTTTAAACACCACGCCCCACGTATCAGGCGGTGTCGGGAAGGTTTTGGTGTTGTACATCAGCAGGTTTGGCCCCCACTGATAGGGCGTGCCGTAGGCCTTGCCGTTAACGTTGAACCACTCCCCTTTGACGATCCTGGGGTCGAGGGTTTTCCAGTTGGGGATCAGGTCCGGGTTGATGGGCTGAACGCGTTTGCCCATGATCAGGCGCAGAGAGGCGTCGCCGGAGGCGGTCACCAGATCGTATCCGCCCTTCGCCATCAGGCTCACCATCTCATCGGATGTCGCGGCGGTTTTGACGTTAACTTTACAGCCGGTCTCTTTTTCAAACTGGGTGACCCAGTCGTAGTTTTTATCGGTCTCGCCCCGTTCGATATAGCCCGGCCAGGCAATGATATCCAGACGACCTTCGCCATTGCCGATCTCTTTTGGCGGCTCTGCCGCTTGCGCAGTCAAAATAGTCATGCCGAGCGCGCACAGGCTGCTACGGGCAAATGTTTTGCTCATACGTATTACTCCTGTCGTAATGAAATCAGAAGGCAGCCGTGCCGGTAGAATATCTCCTTAATTAAACGTAGACCGCGCCATTGCAGCGCACCCGGCAGGCCTGAGAAATTTCGCCAGGTTGTGACCGGGGGCGCATTCCCCGGTAACTGGATTATAGACAAGGGGTTAGCAGGCGATGAGGTTATGCATATTTCCTATGAGCGATAATAAAAAACGCCGCAAATTAATTGCGGCGTGATTAAGGGGATAAGAAATGATTATTTAGCGGCTGCGATCAATAGCGAGAAAAACTTATTTTTGCGTTTTTAACATCCCGCTAATTATTTGCCCTAACTGGTTCACCGCCTGCTCCTCCCGCTCTCCCCAGGCCCACGAGGTATTAAAGCGGAAAAATGGAGTCCAGGTATCGGAGGTGGAGAACATTTTGCCTGGCGCAATGCTGATGTGGTGCTTCAGCGCCCGGGCGCTGAGCTCACCGGCGTCCAGCGGCGCGGGCAGCTCCAGCCATAAAAAATAGCCGCTGTCGCTGTGGTGAATTTTCACCTCATTGGGCAGATGGCGCAGCAGCGCCTGCCACGCCTGCTGCTTGCGCTCAGCCAGGGTGCGGCGCAGGCGCCTGAGATGAGCGTCGTAACGTTTGGTGGCGAGATAATCCACCAGCGCCAGCTGCATGGGCGAACTGGTGGACAAGGTGCTCATCAGTTGAAGCTGCTGGATGCGGCGGGCATGTTTCCCGGCGGCGACCCAGCCAATGCGGAACCCGGCCACCAGACATTTGGAAAAGGAGGAGCAGTGCAGGGTCATATCGCTGCGATCCCAGGCTTTCGCCGGGAGCGGCTTTTCGCGGCCATAATAGAGCTCGCTGTAAACATCATCTTCAATCAGGGTGACGTTGTGCCGGGCGAGTAATGCGACAAGCTGCGCTTTTTTGTCGGCGCTGAGGGTAAAGCCCAGCGGGTTCTGCGCGTTGGTCATCAGCCAGCAGGCTTTTACCGGGTAGTCGTTCAGCGCCTGCGCCAGGGCGTTGAGATCGATACCGTCGCGCACGTCGGTCGCCACCGACAGCGCCTTCAGCTTCAGCCTCTCCAGCGCCTGCAGCGCGCCATAGAAGCAGGGATTCTCCACAATCACCCAGTCGCCCGGTTCGGTGACCGCCTGCAGGCTGAGGTTCAGGGCTTCCAGCGCACCCGCGGTAATCACAATTTCATCCGGGGAGATGTTCATCCCCTGTTGGGCATAGCGGCGGGCGATGGCGTGGCGCAGATCGACGTTGCCCGGCGGCAGGTTCTCGATCACGCTCATGGCGGTGGCGGTTTTGCTGACGTTTGCCAGGGAACGGTTCAGCTGCTGTAAGGGAAAGAGACGCGGGTCGGGAAAGGCCGAGGCAAAGGGCACCACCGCGGGATCGCGGCTGGCCTGCAGCACATCGAAGATATAGGTATTGATATCCACCGACTCGTCGCGCATCACCTGCGCGGGCGGCATCGGCTGCTCTCCGCTGGGACGGGCGGCGACGTAATAACCCGACTGCGGGCGCGCCACAATATGCCCCTGGCTCTCCAGCATCTGGTACGCATGGCCGACGGTCATAAAGCTCAGCCCGCTGCTGGTCACCTGCTCACGCAGGGAGGGCAGCTTATCGCCGGGCTGCCAGACGCCCAGGTCGATCTGCGAAATGATTTGCTGCGCCAGGCGCTGGTATTTTTTCATCGGGTTCTCCTTGCTGCGTTACATAGTATATCAGCAGGAGAAAAAAGGCAGAATTAATAAACTGTTATAGGTGAGAGAGGAATGTCAGCAGGCGTGACGGCGCCTGACTGAATTACTTGCGCAGCTCAAACGGGACCTGGCGGGCATGACGGGAGGCCGCTAAATGGTCGAGGGTGATCATGGAAGATTTGCAGAAAATGCACTTCGCACCGTGTGGATTTTTTTCAGACACGTCGAAAATGGAAGTACGGAACTGCGAACCATGACAGCATGGGCAACGAAAATGGATAGTAGAACTCATGTAAATCTCCTGTACGTATACACGTAAAAACTAATGGGCCTTAAAGGCAATAAGGGTCTGAGACAAAACTAATCAGAGCGTAAAGATAAAACCCAGGAGCGACTGTGGAGAGGCACAACGTGATGAGATTGCTTTAGGAACTGCTTCAGATATTTTTGGATTTCAAACCGAAAGAGCATTAACGCATTAATGATGGAAGGATGCAAGCGGTATTTACACTATCCTTCCATAAAACAAGCAGAGCCGCTGAATTCATTCAAATTTTTTGACCTCATCTGTGAAATAAACGCCATTTCTTCTCATCGGGTAATCCGTAAAGTAAGGGTTATGTTGTTTCTCAGAAATCAGGAAAACACGGAATGAAAAAGATCGGTTTTTTATCATTTGGTCACTGGACACCGTCACCGCAGTCCGGCACCCGCAGCGCCGCTGATGCGCTGCTGCAGTCTATCGATCTGGCGGTCGCCGCCGAAGAGCTGGGCGCAGATGGCGCTTATTTCCGGGTGCACCATTTTGCCCGCCAGCTCGCCTCCCCTTTCCCGCTGCTGGCTGCCATTGGCGCAAAAACCAGCCGGATTGAGATCGGCACCGGCGTAATCGATATGCGTTATGAAAACCCGCTCTATATGGCGGAAGATGCGGGCTCAGCCGATTTGATCTCTGGCGGGCGTTTACAGCTGGGGATCAGCCGCGGCTCGCCGGAACAGGTGATCGATGGCTGGCGCTACTTTGGCTATGTTCCTGCGGAGGGCGAAAACGAGTCGGATATGGCGCGCCGTCACACCGAAGTGCTGCTGGATGTGCTGCGCGGCGAAGGGTTTGCTAAACCCAACCCACAGCCGATGTTCCCTAACCCGCCGGGCCTGCTGCGCCTGGAGCCGCACGCCGAAGGTCTGCGGGATCGCATCTGGTGGGGCGCAGGCTCTAACGCCACCGCCGTGTGGGCCGCGAAGCTCGGGATGAACCTGCAAAGCTCTACCCTGAAAGATGACGAAACCGGCGAGCCGTTCCACATCCAACAGGCGAAACAGATCCGCGCCTACCGTGCCGCCTGGGCCGAAGCGGGACATACCCGCACCCCGCGCGTCTCGGTCAGCCGCAGCATTTTCGCCCTGATGGACGATCGCGACCGGATGTACTTCGGCTCCAGCCGTAACGAAAGCGACAGCGTGGGCTATCTGGATGAGAAAACCCGCGCCATCTTCGGGCGCAGCTATGCCGCCGAGCCAGACAAGCTGGTTGCCCAGCTGAAGCAGGACGAAGCGATTGCCGAGGCGGATACGCTGTTACTGACCGTGCCGAACCAGTTGGGCGTGGAGTACAACGTGCATGTGATCGAGTCGATCCTGAAGCATGTAGCACCGGCCATGGGGTGGCGGGACGAATAAACAAACGTTGTGCCGGGTGGCGGCTAACGCCTTACCCGGCCTACAAAGTCCCTGCCCGTAGGCCCGCGCAAGCGAAGCGCCGCCGGGCATCATGCCGGGTGGCGGCTGACGCCTTACCCGGCCTACAAAGTCCCTGCCCGTAGGCCCGCGCAAGCGAAACGCCGCCGGGCATTATGCCGGGTGGCGGCTGATGCCTTGCCCGGCCTACAAAACCTCTGCCCGTAGGCCCGTGCAAGCGAAGCGCCGCCGGGCGTGGTGGCAACTGACTATAACACTTCCGGATAACGCCCTGTTTTCCTGAAACTGTTATACAAAAATTCCCCTTTTCTGTCTCTGATACTGATTTTCGCGCTGATTTACCATAACAGTCACACCGATTGACCTTGAGGTTGTGCATGTTTGGTTTAGATGCGTTTGTTCTTGCGAGGATCCAGTTTGCTTTTACTGTCTCCTTCCACATTATTTTCCCGGCGATCACCATTGGCCTCGCCAGCTATCTGGCGGTGCTGGAGGGGCTGTGGCTGAAAAGCAAAAACCCCGTCTGGCGCTCGCTGTACCATTTCTGGTCGAAGATTTTCGCCGTCAACTTTGGCATGGGCGTGGTCTCCGGGCTGGTGATGGCCTACCAGTTTGGCACCAACTGGAGCGGTTTTTCCCAGTTTGCGGGCAGCATTACCGGCCCGCTGCTGACCTACGAAGTGCTCACCGCCTTCTTCCTCGAAGCGGGTTTCCTGGGGGTGATGCTCTTCGGCTGGAACAAAGTCGGGCCGGGGCTGCACTTCTTTGCCACCTGCATGGTGGCGCTGGGCACGATTATCTCCACCTTCTGGATCCTCGCCTCCAACAGCTGGATGCAGACTCCGCAGGGCTATGAGATCGTCAACGGCCAGGTGGTGCCGGTGGACTGGTTGGCGGTGGTGTTTAACCCCTCTTTCCCCTATCGCCTGCTGCATATGTCGATTGCCGCGTTTCTCAGCAGCGCGCTGTTTGTCGCGGCCTCGGCGGCCTGGCATCTGCTGCGCGGGAACAATACCCCCGCCATTCGCCGCATGTTCTCAATGGCGCTCTGGATGACGCTGATCGTCGCCCCCCTCCAGGCGCTGGTCGGGGATATGCATGGCCTCAATACCCTGAAGCATCAGCCGGCCAAAATTGCCGCTATTGAGGGTCACTGGGAGAACCCGCCCGGCGAGCCGACGCCGCTGCTGCTGTTTGGCTGGCCGGATATGGAGCAGGAGCGCACCCGCTATGGCCTTGAGATCCCGGCGCTCGGCAGCCTGATCCTCACCCACAGCCTGGATAAGCAGGTTCCGGCGTTGAAAGAGTTCCCGAAAGCGGATCGGCCCAACTCAACCATCGTCTTCTGGTCGTTCCGCATTATGGTCGGGCTAGGCCTGCTAATGCTGCTCCTGGGCGCGATCGCATTGTGGCTGCGCTACAGGCAGCGGCTCTATTACTCCCGGCCTTTCCTGTGGTTTGCCCTGCTGATGGGACCGTCGGGCTTAATTGCGATTCTCGCCGGGTGGGTGACCACCGAAGTGGGCCGTCAGCCCTGGGTGGTCTACGGACTCCAGCGCACCAGAGATGCGGTATCGGCCCACGGCGATCTGCACATGAGCGTCAGCCTGCTGGCCTTTATCGTGGTCTACACCTCGGTCTTTGGCGTCGGCTACAGCTACATGGTGCGCCTGATTAAAAAAGGGCCGCAGGAAGTAGAGAGCTTCCCGACCGAAAACGATGGCCGCCCGGCGCGCCCGCTCTCGGCTGCGAGCGCTGAATTCACTCACAAGGAGACACCATAATGGGCATCGACCTCTCCCTGATCTGGTTTGTGATTATTGTCTTTGCCACCCTGATGTACATCGTGATGGACGGCTTCGATCTCGGTATCGGTATTCTGTTTCCCGCCATCAAGGACGCGGATGACCGGGACGTGATGGTCAACAGCGTCGCCCCGGTGTGGGACGGGAACGAAACCTGGCTGGTATTAGGCGGAGCCGCGCTGTTTGGCGCCTTTCCGCTGGCTTATGCGGTGATCATCGATGCCCTGACCATTCCGCTCACCTTAATGCTGATCGGGCTGATTTTCCGCGGGGTGGCGTTCGAGTTCCGCTTTAAGGCGACGCCCGCACATCGTCCTTTCTGGGATAAGGCGTTTATTGGCGGTTCACTGCTCGCCACCTTTACCCAGGGGATGGTCGTGGGCGCGGTAATCAACGGCTTTCCGGTCAGCGGCCGCGCTTTTGCCGGGGGGCCGTTCGACTGGTTTACGCCCTTCAGCCTCTTTTGCGGCCTGGGGCTGATAGTGGCCTACGCCCTGCTGGGCGCCACCTGGCTGGTGATGAAAAGTGAAAACCCGCTTCAGGGCCGGATGCGTCAGGTTTCGAAGCGCCTGCTGCTGGCGCTGCTGGTCATCATTGCGGCGATCAGCCTCTGGACACCACTGGCGTACCCGGCCATTGCCGATCGCTGGTTTAGCCTGCCGAACCTGTTCTTCCTGCTGCCGGTTCCGCTACTGGTGGCGCTGCTGGGCCTGTGGCAGTGGCGCTGCCTGGATAACCCGCATAGCCACCATCTGCCGTTCGTGCTGACTCTCGGGTTAATCTTTCTCGGTTTTAGCGGGCTTGGGATCAGCATCTGGCCGCATATCATTCCGCCCTCTGTCACCCTCTGGCAGGCCGCTGCGCCTGCCCAGAGCCAGGGCTTTATGCTGGTGGGGGCGTTGTTTATTATCCCGATCATCCTTGTCTACACTTTCTGGAGTTACTACGTATTTCGCGGAAAAGTCCAGCCTGGGGAGGGCTATCATTGATGAATCAACCTGTCTGGAAACGTCTGATGTGGATGGTGATTATCTGGGGCGGCAGCGTGCTGGCGCTGGCGCTGGTGGGGTTTTTCTTCCGTATGCTGATGACGGCGGCGGGGTTTAAGTCACACTAGCCAACTTAAAGCGATAATTTGGCCGCTACATAACACTCAATTTACAGCGGCTCCCTGGTCCGGCTGAAAATCGCCGAAGCGTTGACCGCAGGCCGGGGCGAGGCGCATGGATGCGCCGAGAGGGGGCGACCTACAGGGATGTAGGATCGCCCCCGACCCGATAGCCGGAGGGAATAAGCTGAGGGCACCGCGAAGCGGCGATTTTCTTGCCGGGAGCCGGGATTGTTAAGGGGGCGGCAATAGCCCCCTTAACACGTTCACGGGTGACGTGGTTTGCAGAGAAGCAAGGAACGCAAGGTGAACGGAACTCCCTCAACCGCCGCATATCCCACCTTCCCCATCCCTACAAATCCCAACAAATCCTTTCCCGCCTTTAAAAACCCGAATAATAACCTCACGAAACTATCGGCATCATACTGCGTAAACGTAATCAACCGGTGGCAAGATGTTTAAAAAAACGTTATCAACAATAATGCTCACCTGCGCCCTTTTCTCCGGCCAACTGATGGCCAACCATAAAGGACATGAATTTTTTTGGGTGAAGAACGTCGAGCAGCAGCTGCGCCACGAGGCGGATAGCGATGAGTTACGGGTGGTGGCAGAAGAGTCGGCAGACGGCTTGCGCGAACATCACCACTGGCAGAAGTCGCGCAAACCGGATACACATTTTCGTTAATTACGCGCCTTTACGCTTCGGCAGCGTTTTGAGCAGATCGTCAGGGCTGACGGAAGCCACCACGCTGCCCGGCGGAGGCATTTTAAGGATGTGATTTTTCATCTTGCCGATGACGTGCATCTCGCATGGACGGCAGTCAAATTTCAGGGTTAACACCTCATCACCATTCACCAGCTGCATCGGCGTCGCCTTCCAGCTCTTGATATTGCCTTTGGCCTGTTTTGGACAGAGGTTGAAGGCGAAGCGCAGGCAGTGCTTGGTGATCATCACCGGTACGTCGCCCTTCTCTTCGTGGGCTTCATACGCAGCATCAATGAGTTCCACGCCATAGCGCTGATAGAATGCCCGCGCCTTGTGGTTGTAGACGTTCGCCAGGAATGAGAGATGCGTTTCCGGGTAGACCGGCGGCGGTACAGAGACCGCTTTGCGGCTGCCACGCGGGTAGTTGGCCAGGCGCGCGGCGTCCAGCATCTCGGCCGTTTCACGACGGAACTGGTTCAACAGGCTGTTCGGCACAAAGAGCGCGCCAGGCAGGTTGACCTGAATATCCCGGGCGTAATAGATAGTCTGACCCAGCTTAGCGACGCCATCCTTCAGGTTGTTCAGCGCTTTTTCGGCGTTGTTCGCCACCTCAAACTGCCCGTCCAGGGTATGGGTGACGCTGGTACCGTCTTCGCTGGTCATGGTCAGGATCAGCTGCTCTTCCCAGCCGCCCAGCTCGATGTCCACCGCAACGCGGCGCTCGCTGGAGGTTTTCAGCAGCGCCTGCTGCCAGTTATGGTCCAGGTTACGGTTCAGGGGGGTATGCGGACGCACTTTATGCAGGTCGGCAGGCATTTCGTTTGGCCAGACGCGGTAGCGATTTTCACCGGTTTTCTCCACCGTGTTGGCGCGGAAGCCGACCACTTCACGTTTGATCATCACGTTCAGGCCATCGCCATTCGCCAGCGGTTCGGTCACTTCCACATCCAGATGCTCTCTGGAGACCTTCAGCACTTCACCCACCGGCAGGCCGATAAACTTCGGCGAGTCGAACGCGCCGATATCTCCTTTGCGCGCATTCACAAAGTAGTCGGTACTGCCGCGATGGAAGGTCTTGTCGGTAGACGGAATAAAGAAGTGCTCGGTACGTCCGGCGGAGCTGCGGGCCAGATCGCCGCGATCTTCAATAATGGCATCGAGCATCTGGCGGTAATGGGCGGTGATGTTCTTCACATAGCTCATGTCCTTGTAACGCCCTTCAATCTTGAAGGAGCGCACGCCCGCGTCGATCAGCGCGCCCAGGTTAGCGGTCTGGTCGTTGTCTTTCATCGACAGAAGGTGTTTTTCAAAAGCCACCACCCGGCCCTGATCGTCTTTCAGGGTATAGGGGAGACGACACGCCTGGGAGCAGTCGCCGCGGTTGGCGCTGCGCCCGGTCTGGGCGTGGGAGATGTTGCACTGCCCGGAGTAGGCCACGCACAGCGCGCCGTGGATAAAGAACTCGATGGTGGCGTCGGTCGCCTGGTGGATATCGCGGATCTGGTTGAGGTTCAGTTCACGGGCCAGCACGATCTGGGTGAAACCGGCATCCGAGAGGAACTTCGCCTTTTCCACGGTGCGGATATCGCACTGGGTACTGGCGTGCAGCTCGATCGGCGGGATATCCATCTCAAGGACACCCATATCCTGGACGATCAGCGCATCAACGCCGGTCTGATACAGATCGGTAATCAGACGCTGCGCCGGTTCCAGTTCATCATCATGAAGAATGGTGTTCAGGGTCACGAACACTTTCGCCCCAAAACGGTGGGCGAACGGCACCAGGTCGGCGATATCGCGCAGGCTGTTGCTGGCATTATGGCGGGCGCCAAAACCAGGGCCGCCGATATAGACCGCATCGGCACCGTGAAGGATCGCTTCACGGGCAATGGCGGCGTCACGAGCCGGGCTTAAAAGTTCAAGATGATGGGATGGCAGGCGCATACTTCGTCGTTATCCGTTATGGTCAAAATGGCGGCTATTGTAGTCAGAAGTATGGGCCAGTGAAACAGTTTTGCGTGTCTTTATCGGGGATAATGGATGAGTGAGTGAAAGTGCACCGTCTGGCCGCTGCTGTTGCGGTAGGCGTGCGGTTTATCTCCGGCAAAACGCAGGCCGGTATCAGGTAAAAGCGTCTGCCAGACGCCGTCGATCTGCATCTCCAGCTCACCGCTTATTACTACCACATGCTCAATTACCCCGGCCTCGTGCGGGGTGGATTCACTGAGGGCGCCCGGCGCGAGGGTAATCGAGAAATGATCGTATTTCAGCGCCTCATCCCAGGGAAAGAGCGGTTTCACCACCATCGCCTGCTGCTGGGGATCGAATACCGGCGGGTTTTCCGCTTCGGGGGTGATAAAGGTGGAGAACGGCACGTTGAGTCCGGTAGCGATTTTCCACAGCGTCGAGACCGTCGGGCTGGATTCGTTCCGCTCGACCTGGCCGAGCATTGCTTTTGACACCCCGGTCTCTTCAGCCAGCTTCGACAGGCTCCAGCCGCGCGCCTGGCGCAGCGTTTTCAGCGTAATTGCAAGATGTTGCGTAATGTCCATAGCCCCTCCTCTTGCCGCGAGTGTACCACTTGTATGCTATAACGCACAGTGCTACATTCACGGCTGTTATAACGCACAACGGAGTTCTCATGCGCGCATCCTCGCTCACCTTTCCCACCCTCTTATCCGGTTTCGTTGCCGTACTGGTGGGCTACGCCAGCTCTGCCGCTATTATCTGGCAAGCTGCGGCAGCGGCAGGCGCAACGGCCCCGCAGATTGCAGGCTGGATGACCGCCCTGGGTCTGGGGATGGGGATCAGCACGCTGGGGCTGTCGTGGTGGTATAAAGCTCCTGTGCTCACCGCCTGGTCGACACCGGGTGCCGCCCTGCTGGCGACCAGCCTGCAAGGAGTCACGCTTTCAGAAACCATCGGCATCTTTATTTTTGCCAATGCCCTGATCGTTATCTGTGGCGTCAGCGGCCTGTTTGCCCGACTGATGAAGATCATCCCCCATTCACTGGCGGCGGCGATGCTTGCCGGGGTGCTGCTGCGCTTCGGGTTACAGGCCTTCAGCAATCTGGAGGGGCATCTGCTGTTATGTGGCAGTATGCTGCTGGCCTGGCTGCTGACCAAAGCCTTTGCCCCACGCTATGCCATCGTCGCCACCCTGCTGGTGGGTGGATTAGTCGCGGCGCTGAAAGGTGACGTTGTCACGGACAGACTCACTTTCGCGCTGGTGATGCCGCAATTTATCGCCCCCACCTTCAATCTCACCACGCTTATCAGCATCGGCCTGCCCTTCTTTTTAGTCACCATGGCGTCACAGAATGCGCCGGGGTTCGCCACGATGAAAGCCTCCGGCTATCCGGTGGCCGTCTCGCCGCTCATCATTGTCACCGGCGGGCTGGCGCTGCTGCTGTCGCCGTTTGGCGTCTACTCCATTTGCATTGCGGCGATCACCGCCGCCATCTGTCAGAGCCCGGATGCGCACCCGGATGCCGGTAAACGCTGGCTGGCTGCGGCTGCGGCGGGAGTCTTTTACCTGCTGGCCGGCATTTTTGGCGGCTCAATTAGCGGACTGATGGCGGCTCTGCCGCTAAGCTGGATCCAGACGCTGGCAGGTCTGGCGCTGCTGGGCACCATCAGCGGCAGTCTGCATCAGGCGCTGCATAATGAGGCCGAGCGCGATGCCGCCATCGTGACCTTTCTGCTGACCGCCAGCGGCGCAACCCTTGCGGGGATAGGCTCGGCGTTCTGGGGGCTGGTGGCGGGCGGCGTCTGCTACGCCCTGCTGCTACGCACTCGCCGCTCGTAGCTGGGACGGCGTAAGCCCGGTGGCGGCGCGAAAGCGGTTGCTGAAATGGCTGGCGGAGCTGAATCCGCAGGCCAGGGCAATGTCGGTGAGCGGCTGGCGGGTGGTCCGCACCAGGGTTTTGGCCTTCTCCATCCGCCGCTGCATCACATACTGGTGCGGCGCCATCTGCATCGACTGACGGAACATGCGGGCAAAATGAAACTCGCTTAAGCTTGCCTGGGCGGCCAGTTCCGCCAGGGTCAGCGGCTGGGCCAGATTCTCTTCGATAAAGGCCAGCACATTACGCAGGACGAACGGCGACAGGCCGCCCGTGACCGTTGGCAACGCCCACTGCACGTTACTGTAATGCTGCACCAGATGGGTCAGGAGCAGCGTGGAGGCGGTACTCAGCGTGAGCTGGTTAGCAGACTGCTGCCAGTCGCAGCCAAGGATAAAATGGCGATACAGGGCGGTGATGCTGGCATCGTCACCAAACAGATTTTCGTCAAGGGTAAAGCTGTAGGGGCTTTTGTCCCACACCTGCTCCCCGACGCTACGCAGGTGGTCATCGGTACAGTAGAGATGCACAAACGACAGATCGTCGCGAATATCCCAGGTGGACTCGCTCTCTTTGGGCATCAGGCAGAAACGGTCCGGACCGCCGCCATTTTTCCAGCCGGCGGTGGTTTTGTGATAGCTCTCGTAGCCGTCGGCGATATAGAGACTGAGCGTATGGTGATCGCAATACTGGGTGATGGTGTCGCGCTTATTCGACCAGGCCGCCAGCTGGATCCCTGAATTCAGCGCCACGGCATTGTGCAATACCGCTTTATGTTTGCGCAGATTTTCAAAGGCACCGTAGGTCTCAGCCATAACCACTCACCCGGTTGTTAATAAGAGTTAACAAGTCTAAAAAGTTCTTCGCCTCAGTGCCAGTCCTCTTCCGCGCAGGTCAGGAAAAAAGCGCAAGATTATGCAAGTCCACCGCAAGTCTGTGAAAGAAGACCCGTTTCCCTGCCGCCATACTGACCCCCAGACTTTGCTGAAAAGAGAAATAGGATGAACGCATTTTTGTACGCTCTGGTCGTCATTATCTGGGGAACCACCTGGATTGCCATCTATCTACAACAAGGGCCGGTCCCCGCGCCGGTCTCTATTTTCTGGCGCTTTGCCGTCGCCACCGCCACCATCATGGCGGTGCTGCTGATTCTGCGCCGCCTGCGTCCGCTGGCCTTGCGCGACCATCTGTTTTGCGGCCTGCAAGGATGCTGCGTCTTTTGCTTTAATTTCTGGTGTTTTTACACCGCGGCGGCGTATATCAATACCGGGCTGGAGTCGGTGATTTTCTCCATGGCGGTGCTCTATAACGCCCTGAACAGTTTTCTCTTTTTTGGTCAGCGTCCGCCCGCGCGTTTTTATCTGGCGGCGGCGCTGGGGCTGCTCGGCATTATCACACTCTTCTGGAACGACCTGCTGGCCAGCGGCTGGAGTGCCGGTCTGCTGTTTGGCATTGCCCTCTCGGCGCTGGGCACCTACGGTTTTTCGCTGGGCAATATGATCAGCCTGCGCCACCAGCGCAACGGTCTGGAGACCATGACCACCAACGCCTGGGCGATGCTGTACGGTACGCTGGTGATGGGGGCGATTGCGCTGATCCGCGGGGATGACTTTACGCCGGTCTGGTCGGTAAGCTACATGGGTGCGCTGCTCTATCTGGCGCTCTTTGGCTCGGTGATTGCCTTTGGCGCCTACTTCACGCTGGCAGGAAGAATTGGCGCAGGCAAGGCGGCTTACAGCACCCTGCTGTTTCCGCTGGTGGCGCTCTCATTTTCTACGGTGTATGAAGGCTATGTCTGGCACAGCAACGGGATTGCGGGGCTGCTGCTGATCTTAACGGGGAATCTGGTGATGTTTGCCCGCCAGGAGAGCTGGTTCCGACGGCTACGAACGGCGTAACAAAACCGGCCTGCACGCGGCAGGCCGGCCTGATATTATTGGGTTTTATGCACATCAAACATGGTGGCATCGGTCGCCATGTCATCCACAACCTGCTTCAGGGTTGCGAAGGTCATTGGCGTACTTTCGTTGCTCAGCTCTTTACCTTCCCCTTTACGCACCACTTTAATCACCGGCTTGTTGGTCTGGGCGTCAATCAGCTCGCCTTCAAAGTAGAGATGGGTATCCATGGTTCGGTGGCCGGTTGCCATCTGCGTACCCGCCACGACCAGCGCAACAGGAACCACTTCATAGAACTGCAGACCTTCTTTCTGCGAGCTGACGCCCGTGATGGCACCGCGGAAAATCAGGCTGTGCTTACCAGGCGACGCAACAACAGGTTTGCGCTGGCCGATAGCGGTCTTCATTTTGGTGTTGGTATAAGCTAACAATTCATCCAGAGTGCGCTTACCGATTTGGGTGGTCGGTCTTGGCTCCGGATAGTAGGTAATATTGTTCCAGATAATGCTGTCATATTTCGATTCGTCATAAGACGGATCGACCCAGCGCAGCGTTGGTTTGCCCGATGCGGAAGTCGTTTCTTTAAGCCCTGAGTAGTCTTTTAAAAAACCTGAATATTGATCAGGCTCCGCCACTTTTGACGCACAGCCAGCGAGAAGCAACAGGCCGGAGAGCGCGGCAACTTTAAATAAAGTAGTAGTACGCATAATGGGTGTATCCCTGTGAAGTGCAAATATGCAATTGAAGTTATAGCAAAAGTTGGCCGGAAAAAAAGTGACAAAAAATGAGGAAAACAGCACAAATTGAAAAAAGAGTGCCCGTAACGATAACGGGCAGCATTAAATGATTATTTTATATCCACTTGCCAGAATAAATGTTTACCGAACGGGTCTATTTCATAGCCAGTCACCTCTTTACGGACGGGTTCGAAAATAGTGGAGTGCGCAATCATTACCGCAGGCATTTGATCGTGCATCATTTGTTGCGCCTGTTTATATAACGCCACCCGTTTATCGTGATCGGTAATAGATTTAGCTTCAGCAATAATTTTATCAAATGGTGGATAGCACCATTTCGCGGAATTAGAACCGCCGTTGGCCGAGGTACAGGTAAAGAGCGGACCAAAGAAGTTATCCGGGTCGCCCGTGGCCGTGGTCCAGCCCATCAGGGCCGCCTGATGCTCGCCCCCCTTCACCCGCTTAAGGTATTCCCCCCACTCGTAGGTGACGACTTTGGTCTGCACGCCAACTTTTGCCCAGTCGGCCTGAATCATCTCGGCCATCCGTTTGGCATTGGGGTTGTACGGACGCTGCACCGGCATCGCCCACAGGTCGATGGTCATCCCGTTGGCAAAGCCGGCCTCTTTCAGCAGGGCTTTGGCCTTTTCAGGATCGTAATCGTAGTCCTTCAACTCGCTGTCCGCGCTCCACACGCCCGGCGGCAGCAGATTTTTAGCCGCCGTTCCGGTCCCCTGGAAGACGGCCTCGATAATAGCCGGTTTGTTAATCGCCATCGCCAGCGCCTGGCGCACTTTGACATTATCCAGCGGCGGTTTCTGGGTGTTAAACGACAGGAAGCCGGTATTCAGCCCGGCCTTACTGATCAGGTTAAGATCTTTGTTGGCCTTCATCCGCGGCAAGTCGGCGGGGTTCGGGAACGGCATCACCTGACATTCGTTTTTCTCCAGCTTGGCGAAGCGCACCGAAGCGTCCGGGACGATAGTGAACACCAGACGATCCAGTTTTGCTTTACCCTGCCAGTACTCCGGGAAGGCGGTGAACAGAATGCGCGAGTCTTTCTGGTATTTCGCCAGCTTAAACGGCCCGGTGCCAATCGGCTCCATATCCACCTTCTCTGGCGTGCCGGCTTTCATCATCGCATCCGCATACTCAGCGGAGAGGATCGAGGCGAAGTACCACGCTAAGTCCGCGACAAACGGCGCTTCCGGATGCGCCAGGGTAAAGCGCACCGTGTGATCATCCACTTTATCAATGGCGGTAATCAGCTTGCCAAACTCCAGGCTTTCGAAATTCGAATAGTTACCGTTAGAGACGTTGTGATAAGGATGCTTCGGATCTTTCTGTCGCATAAACGAGAAGATCACATCATCGGCGTTAAAGTCTCGCGTTGGGGTGAACAGCTTGTTGCTCTGGAACTTCACCCCCTTGCGCAGATGGAAGGTGTAGACCTTGCCGTCTTCGCTCACTTCCCAACTTTCGGCCAGGCTTGGCACCAGATCGGTAGTGCCCGGCGTAAAATCCACCAGCCGGTTATAGACCGGCACCGCGCTGGCATCCACGCTGGTGCCGGAGGTATAGAGTTGCGGGTTAAAGTTCTCAGGCGATCCTTCGGAACAATAGACCAGCGTTTTAGCGGCAACGGTGGAACTGACCGTCAGCGCGGCGACGGTTAGCGCCAGTTTTGTGAGGTTGCTTTTCATCGCGTTTTCCTGTCTTTTAATTTGACGGCTAATGAATTTTTTGTCGTGCCAAACCATAAATATCATTAAAGTGATTTCGCAAACACCTGATAACTCAAATAAAGAAGGATCCACCATGGCTTCTGCGCTCGCCAGACAATTAACCCAACGCTTCTTTCGCTACTTGGCTGTCACCAGCCAGAGCGACCCAAAGGTGAAAACCCTGCCCTCCACACCCGGCCAGCATGAGATGGCACGGATGCTGGCCGCAGAGCTGCAAACGCTGGGTTTGTCGGAGATCGTGATCGACGAATTTGCCACCGTCACCGCGGTAAAAAAGGGCAATGTTCCCGGCGCGCCGCGAATCGGTTTTATCACCCATATCGATACCGTTGACGTCGGTTTATCACCGGATATTCATCCACAGATCCTCACCTTTACCGGAGATGATCTCTGCCTGAATGCGGAAAAAGATATCTGGCTGCGGGTCAGCGAACACCCGGAAATCCTCGCTTACCCCAATGAAGAAATCATTTTCAGCGACGGCACCAGCGTACTGGGCGCCGACAACAAATCGGCGGTGACGGTGGTGATGACGCTGCTAGAGAACCTTACCGCTGAGCATAAGCATGGCGATATCGTGGTGGCCTTTGTGCCGGACGAAGAGATTGGCCTGTGCGGGGCGAAAGCGCTGGATCTGGCCCGTTTTGATGTCGATTTCGCCTGGACCATCGACTGCTGCGAGCTGGGGGAGATTGTTTACGAGAACTTCAACGCGGCGGCAGCGGAGATTCGCTTTACCGGCGTGACGGCGCACCCCATGTCGGCGAAGGGCGTGCTGGTGAACCCGCTGCTGATGGCAACCGACTACATCAACCATTTCGATCGTCTGCAAACCCCGGAGCATACCGAGGGCCGGGAAGGTTATATCTGGTTTAACGGCATTCAGGCCGGGCAAAACGAGGCGTTGCTGAAGGCGAGCATTCGTGATTTCGACCGTGAGAGTTTTGCCGCCCGTAAGGCGCAAATTGGCGAAGTGGCGGAGAAGATTGCCGCTCAACACCCTACCGCGCAGGTAAGCTGGCATATCGAAGATACCTACAGCAACATCAGCAATGCGGTAGGTGACGATCGCCGGGCAATCGACCTGATGTTCGAGGCGATGGAAAGTTTAGGCATCACGCCAAAACCGACCCCAATGCGCGGCGGCACCGACGGTGCAGCGCTCTCGGCGAAGGGGCTGTTAACCCCGAACTTCTTCACCGGCGCCCATAACTTCCACTCAAAATTTGAGTTTTTACCGTTGAAATCGTTCGAGGCGTCGTACAACACGGCGCTGCAGCTCTGTCTGCTGGCGGCGCGTTAAGCGGGTTGGCGTTTTATTCGGCTTTCACTTAGCGTGCGCAAACTGGAGAACCCGGTCATGACATGACCGGGTTAATTTTTTATTTAACCTGACGGTTATTATCTGCTTTAAGCTCTTCCCAGGATGCTTCGAGTATCCAGAGACATTTAGCGCCATCGCTCGTTTTCAGTAACGCCTGCCGCGTACGCTGGTAGAACGCCTCGATCTCTACCGCTGATTTCTCGGTCGGAGGGGTACAGATGATGTCGCTACCAATCATGTGCGGCCATTTTTCAGCATCAATGGTTTGCAGCACCCGGAGCGTAACGGTGGTGTTCGTTGACAAGGCTAAGGCCATCGCGTCTTCAAGTTGTTGAGCCTGCTTAACGTCAGCCTTTGCAGCCAGCACCGGGATCTGTTCAATCCACTCCGCCTCGCCAGCAGCCACGCCGCGCAGAGCGGAAGGCCAATCTGTTTCTTCAGCCATTGCCGGAAGTGAGATAATCGCTAGCAGTAAAACGGCCAGCCACTTCATCGCACCACCTCCAGATCGGTGCTGTCGCGGATTATCTGCCGACGTGTCGACAACGAAAGAATAATACAGCCTGCAGATGCGAACCCTGCAGGTCCTTCGATTCGTTCGCCATGGATACGAAACGCTGAGCGACCAAAGCTCTCGCCGGTGACTTGCTCAAGAATGATAGTTACCGGTCCTTTTGAATTTGAATGCCCTGAGATTTTATAGGTCCCTCTTGGTATAGGTCCCAATCCCCTGACATGCTGACGGTCAGGATTGTTTTTATTGGTGAGTGCGCCGGAGTAGCCGGTCTCGATTAGCTTGCCATCTTTATACATCTTGCCAGTCGACTGCTCATACTTCCATCCCATAACCTTCTCCTTATGCCGTCTTACGGTCGTTCCAGCTGTCTGCATGCATAATGTTACCATCGGCATAGCGCCACGTTATTTTTTCATACAACAGCTCCACCAGCTCAATGTGATTATGTTTCTCATAATCTGGATCTTTGACATCCAGCATCATTGGGCAGACGCTGACAACCTTTACGCCCTCCATAAGAGTTGAAAAGTATTCCACCTCTTGTCCTGCGTCATTAATGCGGTAAAACTTCAACTCAGCGGATTTAAGCTTCTGGCCCGTGCTAACGGCCTTGTAGAGATAGGGGCTGGAGGCGTCGATCTCTTTATCGAATGAGTAGGGAGAATGTACACGCAGGCTGGTTGCCTTGCCGTTGTGCTTGTCGGTGGGTTGCATTACGCCATGATTGAGGCCGATGACTTCTATGCTGCCTTCACGCCCGTAGACGTCGACAGAACCTTTAATATCTGCACCACCGTCGTCTTTAAGCCATAAATACGCGGGAATTGCCATTTGAGTTAAACTCCATTTAAGAAAATCCTGTAATGTTATGCACTTACATGCCAGCCCACGCTATAGCTTAAAAAATCATCCGTCAACTTTTGTGCGACGGTACATAAAACGATCTGATGTTTCCTTGATGCAAATAAAAAAGACCGGAAAAACCTGACCGGGGTCTGATAACGAACCTATTTACTATTGTATTCGCGGATAGGCCGGGAGGCGGCTGCGCCTTACCCGGCCTACGGTATTATAGGCCCGTGCAAGCCCTGCGCCGCCGGGCAAGAACGGTTACGTCGGCTTACGCGCCAGCATCGTGGCAAAACGCAGCTTAATGCGGTTCCCCTGGGCGTCGGTGCGGTGCAGCTCGCCCACCTCCTCGTTATATTTCAGCAGTTCCCAGCCCGCATAGTAGTCGCTTAACTCGCCGGTTTTAAACGCGAACGGGAAGCCGACGTTGCACGGATAATCGTCGGTATCCATTGCGGCCACAATCAGGTTATAGCCGCCGGGTTTCGTGCAGCGCTGCATGTTGTCGATAAGATTGGGGATGGTTTCCGCCTGCAGGAACATCATCACCACGGTAGAGAGAATAAAATCGTATTCGCCGTCAAAGCGCAGGGTGTTGAGATCCTGGACCGCCGTCTGCAGGTTAGTGATCCCCTCTTTCGCCTTGATGCTCTCGATATTCTCGATGCCCATCGGACTTTTATCCCACGCGGTGACGTCAAAGCCGTTCGCCGCAAGGTAGAGGCTGTTTCGCCCGTTGCCGCAGCCGAGATCCAGCGTCTTGCCCGGCTCAACAATCCCGGCGCTGTAGAGCACTTCGGAGTGGGTACGGGTCAGGCCATATTTTTCGGTAAAGTAGTTCTCATCAAACACAGTCATTCTTTTTCCTCAGCTTGCATAAGCGTTGCTTTGTCTGCACGAACCAACAGTTTCCCCTGCATCAACAGGATAAACGTACGCACCAGTAATAGCGCAATGATGGCATTGGTAAAAATAAAGAGCGGAATGGCGATGGCGTGAAAGAAACCGGACGGGCTACTCTGCCCCAGATGCAAGCCGGTGGTGGCCAGCGCCGAGACGCCGAACGAAAAGCTCCAGAATGAAGCATTAAAGGGCTGCGACAGATACCAGGGCATCAGCCGCAGGGTAAAGAGTAATTGCAACAGGCCATAGCCGAACAGCATTTTGGCAAAGGTATCCGCCTCGCCGCCGTTGACGCTGAGCCACGCGCTACAGGCCACCAGCGCAGGGGCCAGCTGAATACCGAGAGATGAGCGCATTGGCGCAGGCAGTTCACCCGCGCTGCGCAGCCGTTGCAGTATCACTGGTTCCAGGCTCAGCCAGGAGAAGACCCCCGCGCCGAGAAACACCAGCCCGGCATCGTGAAACCCGAGTGCGCCGCAGGCCATCGCGCTGATAAAGTTGTTAGCCACCGTCGGCAGGTAGAGCCCCGGGGTGGTCGCCTCCTCCGGATGTTTGCCGCGCCACAGCCCGGCGGACTGCCACGCCGCATAGCTCAACTGCACCACCACGCCCACGCTGAACAAGGCCAGCGCCAGCGGGCGATACCAGGGCACAAAGCCAATCGCCACCAGCATGGTGGTGGCCGGGAACAGACTCACAAAGCTGCTCATTACCGGATGACGCATCTCCGCCAGGACGCTGCCGGGAAACCGCACCGCGCGGGTGATAAACGCCACGGTTAACAGCAGCCAGATCGTCATCGCCAGCAACACCAGCATCTCCCCCGGCCAGTGCGGCACCGGCCAGATGGTGCTGGCATAGCGCCAGGCGAAGCCCATACCAATCGTACCCAGCACCATACCGTAGTAGCCAGCGGGCAAATTAAGAACGCGTTCAGCGGGTTGAGTCTTGTACATTTTTTTTAAGCTATAAATTATATTTGAAATGCTAGTTTAAGGAGTTTCATTTGCCGATGCCACTCTTTCGATCAAGCCAAAGTTTGCTACGGTTAGTAAAGAGGACAACTGCGGACACAGTGATGAATAAATATCAACTCAGCGAAGAGAGCCGTCTGCACCACTGGCAGGATGGCGAGACCAAAACAGCGGTAAAAGTACGCCAGATTATCGCCGCGCGTGATTTCAGCGATGTGAAAAGCGGCACCCGGGGGGGCTGGATCAATGACCAATCGGCGCTCTCGCAGGAGGATGACTGCTGGATCTACGACGAGAACAGCGTGGTCTTTGCCGGGGCACAGGTGAGCGGTAACGCGCGCCTTACCCGGCCATGCGTAATTAGTCATCAGGCGTCTGTCGGCGATAACGCATGGGTTGACGGAGCCGAGATCGGCCACGGCGCGCGCTTAAGTGACAACGTCACCGTTCAGTCTTCGGTGGTGCGTGGTGAATGCCATCTGTTTGGTAATGCCCGCATCCTGCACAACAGCATGGTGATCGCCGCTAAAGGGTTAACCCCGGACAATGAGCAGATCCTGCGTATTTTTGGCGAGGCCACGGTCAGCCAGTCGCGGGTGGTACATCAGGCGCAGATCTACGGCAACGCCAATGTCAGCTACGCCTTTGTTGAGCATCGCGCTGAAATTTTTGACAACGCGCTGATCGAAGGCAACGAAGTGAACAACGTCTGGGTATGCGACTGCGCCAAAGTGTACGGCAACGCGCGCCTGCTCGCGGGGCTGGAGGAGGATGCCATCCCTACCCTGCGCTACAGCTCCCAGGTGGCGGAAAATGCCCTGGTTGAGGGCAACTGCGTGATTAAACACCATGTGCTGATTGGCGGCGAAGCCTGGCTACGCGGCGGACCGATTTTAATAGATGACAAAGTGGTGATTCAGGGTCGGGCACGCATTCGCGGGGAAGTGCTGATCGAGCATCATATTGAGATTACCGATGACGCGGTGATTGAGGCGGCGGAAGGCGAGATGATCCACCTGCGCGGTGAGAAGGTGATTAACGGCGCGCAGCATATCACCCGCACGCCGCTGATTGGTGCATTATGAGGTGCAGATCCGGGCATAGATGTTCTGGTCGTCATAGCCTCCGTTGAGGAATTCCGCCTCTTTCAGACACCCTTCCAGCACAAAGCCGTTGCGCAGCGCCACCTGATTGCTGGCGGCGTTGTCAACGCGGCACTTGATGACGAAACGGCGGATCTCTCCGCGTCCGGCGTAGTGGCGGATAAAGGCCTCCAGTGCCTGGGACAAAATACCCTGCCCCTGATGCGCTTCATCCAGCCAGTAGCCGATATAGCCGGTTTTATTCAGCGGCTCGATGGCGTTAAACGACAGCACCCCCACCAGCGCATTATCGTGAAAAATCAGGAACATCTTGGCGTAACCACGTTGATGCAGCATCTGGTTGCTCTGAATGTTCTGGCGGGTGTCCTCTTCGGTGCCGACATATTGCGGCCAGTTAAGGTAGTCCTGTAACCACGCCCGGTTTTTGATCACCAGATTATGCAGCTCGGAGGTGTAACGCTCGTCGGCGGCACGCAGTTCGATATGCGCATTGACGGGAATGATCTCTTCAGTTGGTGTGGTCATCGTGCTTCCTCTGCAACGCCGGGCGGCGCATGCGCTTGCCCGGCCTACGGTTTAGTGCCGTTCGTAGGCCGGGTAAGGCGCAGCCGCCACCCGGCAAAGGCTTAACGCATTACGCGGTCGTCTACATACTGACGTTTATCCGGCGCGGGCGGGAAATAGTGATACAGCCAGGTTTCGCTGATCGCTTCGCCCTGACAGCGCAGGAACATCCGTATATCCACCGTATCGGTCGAATCGCTGGTCGGGTACCAGTCGAACAGGATGCGATAGCCATCGAACGGCTCCACATAGAGGATCTCAATCTGCTTCGCTTCTCCACTGGAGAGGGTGATTACCGGCTCGATCCCTTTTGGCGCGGCCGCTTTCAGATCGCCGCCGACAAAATCGACCGCAAAACGGCGCGCCCACACCTTCGGATAGTGCTCGCCAGGGGCCCAGCCTTCCGGGAAGCCGCCCATGCCGGTACGGGTGGCCAGCACGTTTGCCAGCGGGGAACGGACCGGCGGCCTGGCGCTCCAGTAGAGACGGTACTGGAAGTTCAGTTTATCCCCCGCCTTCACCGGTTTTTCCGGCTGCCAGAAGCAGACCACGTTATCCAGGGTTTCGCCGGTGGTCGGGATCTCCATCAGCCCGACGGTGCCTTTGCCCCACTGGTTACGCGGCTCAACCCACAGGCTTGGGCGCTTGTTGTACCAGCCCATGATGTCCTGATAGTGGGAGAAGTCGCGGTCAAGCTGGAGCAGACCAAAACCTTTCGGGTTTTTGTCGGTATAGGCGTTGTATTGCAGCTTTTGCGGGTTATTCAGCGGGCGGCAAACCCATTCGCCGTTGCCGCGCCACATCGCCAGACGATCGGAGTCGTGGATCTGCGGATGAATGGTGTCGCAGACGCGGCGCTCGTTGTTGCCGCAGGCGAACATGCTGGTCATCGGGGCAATACCCAACTGCTGGATCTCTTTACGGGCGTAGAGATGGTTTTCGACATCCATGATCACCTGGGTCTTCTCGCAGTGGATCACAAACTTATAGGCCCCGGTGATGCTCGGGCTGTCGAGCAGGGTGTAGACCGTGAAGGTGGTCGCCCCGGGTTTAACGGTTTCAAACCAGAAGGCGGTGAAGTCCGGGAACTCCTCGGTGCTGTCGGCGTAGGTGTTCAGCGCCAGGCCGCGGGCGGAGAGCCCATACTGATAGGTGTCGTCAACCGCGCGGAAGTAGCTCGCGCCGAGGAAAGAGACGATATCGCGGCGCGCCAGCTCCGGCGATTTAAAGGCGCGGAAACCGGCGAAGCCTAAGTCGCTCTGCCCTTCCAGCTGCTTAGTATCGACCCCCGCGTCGTGGTAGTTGAAGAGTTCCGGGCGGAAGTGGATCTCACGCGCCTGGGCGGTCTGGTTATCCAGGGAGAACATGCGCACCCGACGGCGGAAGCCCATCCCGACGTGGAAGAACTGCACATCAAGCTGGCGGTTTTCGATGTTGTTCCACAGCGACTGCTTTGGATCGTACTGGATGCTGTTATAAGCCTGCGGTGTCAGTGTTGCCAGCGTATCCGGCAGCGGACGCGGCGCACCACCCCACGGTGTTTGCGCCAGGTCGTGAGCCATGGATTGCAGCACAGAAAAGTCGAAACGGCGGCTGGTGCCGTCCGCAATATCCGATTCAGCTGCACTGGCCGCCTGGGAAAAGAGTGCGGCGAAACCGGAAGTTCCGCTTACTGCGGCGACGGCCAGAGATCCTTTTAAAAAACGTCTGCGATTCATGCCTGGAAAAACGTCCTTATGGTCGTGGGGTGGTGGGTTTCGCTTAAGGCGAAACAACGGCAAGAAAGAACATCATTAAAAGGGCACAGCCTAAACAAAAACGGTTAAGAATCCAATTGTTGGCAGGCGAGAATATGAACAAAGCGCGAAAGAATTTTCTGTCGAGGGGAATTGCCTGAAACGGAGGTAAAGTTATGTTTAAAAAAGCCCCCGACGGACATCATCGTCGGAGGCTTAGCGTAAGATGATTATTTCACGCTGACATCGATGCCCGGGAAGTACTTCTGCGCAAGCTTGTCGATAGTGCCGTCAGCACGGACTTTATCAATGGCGGCATCAAGCTGCTTTTTGGTGGCCTCATCGCCTTTACGCAGGCCATAGCCGATCCCGCTGCCCAGGATGGTGTCATCGGCGACCGGCTTACCGATAAAGCCAAAGCCTTTCCCCTGTGGCTTGCTCAGGAAGCCCGCCTGTCCGGCGGCAGACATCACCAGCGAGGCGTCAATACGGCCATTCAGCAGATCGCCCCAGGCCATGTTCTGATCTTTATACGACACCACGGTGACACCCTGTTTTTCCCAGTGCTCCTTGGCGTAGGTTTCCTGAATGGAGCCCTGCAACACGCCCACGGTCTTGCCCTTCAGCCCTTCCGGGGTGGCGTCCACCGCGCTACCGGTCTTGCCCACCAGCTGAGATGGAATACGGTAGATCGGCTGGGTGAAGTCGATGCTCTGGCGACGCTGGTCGGTGATGTTCATCGCCGAGTTGATGGCGTCAAATTTCTTCGCCACCAGCCCCGGGATCAGCGCGTCAAACGAGGTTTCAACCCAGCTGCACTTCAGGGCCGCCGCCGCGCAAATTGCGTTCCCCAGCTCAATATCAAACCCTTCCAGTTCACCCGAGGCGTTACGGCTCTCAAAAGGCGGATACTCAGCTTCTACGCCGTAACGTAATTCGGTTGCGGCAAGTGAGGAAAACGAACACAGCAACCCCAGGCCGACAACGAAGGCTTTTACTTTCATGACTGAACTCCTTAGCGTGGTTTTACCCGACACAGGGCCTGCGCACCTGCCCGTAATGTCGCCTCATCTTTGGCAAAAGAGAGACGGATTAATTTGTTATCTGTCCCGTCGGTATAGAACGCCGAGAGCGGGATCGTGGCAACACCGTAATCAACAATCAGCCGTTTCACCATCTCGCTGTCGCGTTCATCGCTGAAGTGGCTGTAATCCGCCAGCAGGAAGAAGGAGCCTGCGCTCGGCAGCAGGCGGAACGGTGAGTCGGCCAGCAGGTTGACCAGCAGATCGCGTTTGCGCTGGTAGAACGCCGCCAGCGACAGCCAGGTTTGCGGATCGGCCATATGTTCAGCAAACGCATACTGCATAGGGGTATCGGCAGAGAACATCAAAAACTGATGGATTTTGCAGATCTCATCCATCAACGGCGCCGGGGCGACACAGTAGCCGACGCGCCAGCCGGTGACGTGGTAGGTTTTGCCAAACGACGAGACGATCACGCTGCGCTCCGCCAGCCCCGGATGGGTAGCCATGCCGTGATGCGGCACGTCGTCAAACACCACGTGCTCGTACACTTCGTCAGAGAGAATAATGATATCGGTGTTGCGGGTGATCGCCGCAAGCTGCGCCAGATCCTCCGCCGAGAAGACCTGCCCGCTCGGGTTATGCGGCGTGTTGACAATAATCATCCGGGTGCGCGAGGTAATAGCGGCGCGCACTTCATCCCAGTTAACGGCAAAATCCGGCACTGTCAGCTTGATGGCTACCGGCGTGGCGCCCTGCAGACGGACAATCGGCGCGTAGCTGTCGAACGACGGCTCAAAGTAGATCACCTCATCACCAGCATGCACCAGCCCGCTGATGGCCGAATAGAGCCCTTCGCTGGCGCTGGCGGTAACTAACACTTCGCTGGCAGGATCGTACTGCGTACCGTAGAGGGATGCGATCTTATCGGCGATGCGTTCCTTCAGCGACGCCAGCCCGGTCATGGACGCGTACTGGTTGTGGCCCGCCTGCATGGCGCGGTGGACACCTGCCACCAGCGCGGGATCGCAGTCGAAATTCGGCGCCCCCTGAGAAAGGTTGATGGCATTGTGTTCAGCGGAGAGCTGACCGATAACGGTAAAAATCGTGGTGCCTACGTCCGGCAGTTTGGATCGGGGTTGTATCGGAGTACGCAGCGTCATCGGAATTTCCTCTGGTAGATAGTGCATAACTATTCAACCTGAACGCTATTGTGGCGACAATCGAATTGTTGTCATAATAGCCATGATAAAAAATCATACCTGGAGGTTCTGTGTCGCATCGCGCATTCCCGCTCACTGCCGTTGAGGCGTTTATTGTTACCGCCCGACATCTGAATCTGACCCATGCGGCAAAAGAGCTCTGCCTGACCCAGGGGGCGGTGAGCCGTAAGATCGCCGCGCTGGAAAGCTGGTTTGGTTTTCCGCTGTTTGAGCGCCACGCCCGCGGGCTGCGTCTCTCCTCTCAGGGCAGCGCCCTGCTGCCGGATTTGCGCGCGTCGTATGAACACTTTCTCACGGTGGCGGATCAGGCCCGGGCGCAACAAACCGTGGTGCGCCTGAAGGTGCCCACCTGCGCCATGCGCTGGCTGGTACCGCGGCTGTTGCAGGTGGAGCGCGAGCAGCCTGAATTGCAGATTGCCCTGACCACCACCAATGAACACAGCGTCAATTTCAAAACCGAATCCTATGATGCCGCCATTGTCTTTGGCACCCATCTGAGCGCGGGCGATCTGCTGTTTGAAGAGGCATTAACACCGGTATTAAGTCCCCTGCGCCAGGGCACAGCGGTGGAGTCGCTTACCTACCTGCACCCGACGCGGGATAAAACCGACTGGTCGCTGTGGCTGGAGAAACAGGCCTTACAGCCGCCTGCCATGCACAAAAATCAACACTTCGACACCATGGATCTGGCGATCACTGCCGCTATTCAGGGGCTGGGCGTCGCCATTGCCGACGAGACGCTGGTGGCGGAGGATATCCGCGCCGGGCGGCTGGTGCGGCCCTATGCCAGCAGCGTAAGAACCGGCGCCAGCTACCGGCTGGTGCTGCGGGAGTCGCGCGGCAAAGCGGCGGGGCTGGCCGCCTTTCGCGCGTGTCTGCTTAATCCAGGCTGACGTGGTGCTTCATCACCCGTTTAAACAGCACCATGCGGGCGCGCATAAATCGGTTTTCAAGCTTAAATCCCGCATGTTTATTCACTCCGATACGTAGCAAAACGTCCCGCCTGCGGTGACAGGCAGGCCAGCGCGTCGGGCCATTCAGCGTGTCGCACTCCCGGCTGGCATGGCGGGCAAAGTTGACCCAGTAGTCGGCAACCTGGGCGGCAAAGGCCAGGTCGTTGGCATTAACATACTGTCGGGCAGGCTCGGCGAGGGTAAGCGTATCAAACACATACGGCACCTCGTTGCCATGCCAGGCCCCGTTGATGTAAGTGGCATGTTCGGCTTCGGCTACATAATCGAACCAGTAGCGCCAGCACGGCTCCCCTACCCGCTGCTGGGCCTGCATCACGACAAACCCCAGGGTGGTGAAGGCCATATCGCGGCATACCTGACGCCCCAGTTCGGTATCGTCTTTGACGCCGGGATAGAGCAGCTTGATCAGCCCCAGTCCCAGCCGCCGCTCCCGGCGCAGCTTCTGGATCTGTCCGGCGAGATCGATGCCAAACACCGCCATCACGCTCGCTTCATCGCTGTTGGAACCGACCATGATCGGCACCGGATGGTGGCGGGCGGCAAAAAAGACCTCCAGCATCGGCTCCGGCAACACACAATCCCCATGGATCGGCGCGGGGGCTATGTTGTGCGGTGCCGTCAGCGGCCAGAAAGCCTCAGGTGGGATCGCCCGCAACTGCTCTGCGGTGGCGTTTTCCAGCCCAAAATGGGCCGCCAACGCCTCGCCTTTTTTAAGCGCCTGCTCCCGGGGCGTGTCCGGCAGGGTGTAGCCGCTCTGGATTATCGCCTTATGAAACAGCCCCTTTGCCAGCGGCGAGGCGAGCAATGACAGCACGCTCCGCGCCCCGGCAGATTCACCAAACAGGGTGATGTTCGCCGGATCACCGCCAAAGGCAGCAATGTTGTCGCGCACCCACTCCAGGGCCGCTATCTGATCGAGCAGGGCAAAATTGTGTACCACCCGCTCCTCTTCTCCCGCCAGCGCCGGATGGGCAAAAAAGCCCAGGTGGCCGAGCCGGTAGTTGAGCGTCACCACCACGACCCCGCGCTGGGCCAGCGCTTTACCATCGTAGGGTGGCAGCCCGCCTGCGCCAATGGTAAAGCCGCCGCCGTGCAGCCAGACCATTACCGGCAGCGGCGCGGCACGTTCCATCGGCGACCAGACGTTCAGATAGAGGCAATCCTCCGAGAAACGGCCCGGATCGCCCCCACCCAACTGCTGGCAGTACTCGCTGCTTTGCCAGCTTGAGGGCGAAAAGGTGGTGGCCTGGCGCACGCCCTGCCAGCTTGCCACCGGCTGCGGCGAACGCCAGCGTAATGTGCCCACCGGCGGCGCGGCATAGGGAATGGCGCGCCAGACCTGTACATCGCCATCGGTTATGCCGCAGATATCGCCCTGGCACGTGGTCACTATCGGGGAAGAGACGTTTTCCATATCGACCTTCAGTTGCTATCACATCCCCGCAGAGTACCGTTTTTAAAGCAAACCGCAACGTCGCTTGCTGCGCTCTTCCGCCTCCTGATAGAGGGTGAACTCGTCCAGCACCGGGCAGCCCAGCGCCTCTTCAAAGGCATCACGGCTGGCATTGCCGCGGGTGCGGGCCTGGGTTTCGTTACCAAGGTTGGACTGGAAGATCCCGGCGGCACTCACCGGCAGGAAATCTTCATAGGTGATGGGCTGGGCGACCACCCAGCCGCGCTCGATGAGCGGCTGCGGATCGTCACCGGGTCCAAAGGCGTGGCGGTGCGCCTCTCCTGCCGGGGTCAGGCGGTAGCGGAACCACGCCAGTCCCTGGCGACGCAGGAAGATATCGCTGTCGGGAAAGGCCTGGAAAACCTCCTGCAGATGCAGCTGGTGGGTCAGATTATCCTTGCCGGTCCCGGCCTCCGCCAGCAGGCGGTCATAGAGCTCGCGCCCTTTCGGGGTTAACGCCACGCCGCGCTGTTCAATTTCGCCAAAACGCGCGGTATGGGTTCCGCGCGCTTCTCCGGCAAACAGTACCGGCTCCTCCAGCGCCTTAAAGCTGGTCTGACGCAGCAGAAGCGGCGTCTCCCTGCGCGGCGGCCCCTCAATGAGCATCTTCGGCTCGATGCCATATTCCGGCATTAACGCCTGCACCCGGTCGATATCCAGCGTGCGCGGCGTCAGGTGGTTGATATGGCAGCCCGGGAAGCAGACCACGTCGGCAATCAGCCGGTGTTCGTTGTGCAGCGCCAGGTATGTCTCATGATCGACCGTGGCGTGACGATGCCAGCGGAAGGTTTCCAGCGCCTCCTGAACAAACTCGTCGGCCTGCGCCGGGGTGAACGCTCCTTCCGCCTCGTGCAGGTCAATCAGCGCCAGGCAGCGGGGAGTAAAGATGTTGCGACGGGCGAGGATCTCTGCCGCTTTCTCGCGCAGGGCAAGATTGTCGATCAGTTCCAGGCGCAGCAGCGAAGTAAAGATACGAAACGGGTTACGGCACAGCGCGGCATCGTCTACCGGGCGAAAGGCGGTGGAGTGGACCGGCACCCCGGCCTGGGAGAGATCGTAATAGCTGACCGGGAACATCCCCATAATGGCGAACATACGTCGCAGGGTCGCCAGCTCCAGGGCCGTACCAACACGGATCGCCCCGTGGCGTTCGAGGTTGAGACGGGCGAGTTCATCCGCGTTGGCCAGTTGTTCGTGCAGCTTCGGGTTATTTTCCAGTACCGCCAGATTCACATCCGCTACCAGCTCCAGCAAAGTGCCGTACTGCGGAACTTCCTGCTGGTACATCGCCGACATAGCCTGCGAAAAGTTTTCCCGAATATCATCAGCCGTGATGGTGTTCGCCATGATGTCATGCCTCCAGTGAATATTACCTGGAGTGTAGAGAAGGCCGTTGCTGCTGTTTGGAAGAATTTACGAATTGTGATCTGAGTGGTTGGCTGCCTGTTTTTCATGCTTCGCTGTTAAAGAAGCGATAACCCCCCCGATCTTAAGTGAAACGAAAATATCCGCTAACAAACATTTATATCCTGCATTATTAATAGTGGCAGCACTGTACATATTTTAACTTTTATTATTCTGATTATTTATTGAAATTCCCGCTGTCATTAACCCCATAGCAAAATTATTCGTTCATTTCCCGCATTATGAATAAATGATAATTATTATCGCAACAGTCTGAATTTTCCGCCGTTAAATCTGGTTAATGACCCTCTTTGATAAATATCAACTACCTCTTTTAAAGCGTCAGGGAAAATAAGGACATTTTTTATGAGGGAATAATATGTCTGTACCTGAAAACAATGAAGATGCCTTCCCGTCCGGGGTGTCGCGCAGAAGTTTCCTGAAGGCGGGTTCCGCCGCCATCGCCTTGCCTTTTTTGACCTCCGGGCGTGCAAGCGCCTCTACCCCTGGCGCAGAGGCCCCTGCGGTGGGTACGACGCCTGCCGCACGGGTGGTGCAAACCTGCAGTACCTTTGACTGCGGCGGTAAATGCGATATTCGTGCGCATATTGCCGATGGCGTAGTGACCCAAATTACGACCCGGCCGGATGCCGCACTCGATCCCGATATGCCGGTGATGCGAGCCTGTGTGCGCGGTCGTAGCTATCGTAAATTTGTTTATCATCCCGATCGTCTGAAATATCCCATGAAACGGGTAGGTAAGCGTGGCGAAGGTAAATTTGAACGCATATCCTGGGATGAGGCGACAACCCTGATCGCGGATAATATTACCCGCATTACGAAGAAATATGGTCCTGAATCCCGCTTCGTGCACAATAATACCGCAGTCAGCGGCGGCACTTTTTCCGGCGATAAAATGATGCGCCGTTTATTGAACCTGACCGGCGGGCATCTGGAATATTACCACTCCGTCAGTATGGGCAATACCGCCGCCGCCACACCTTATACCTACGGTACGGTCGCTACCGGCAATTCTCTTGATACGTTGCAGGATACCCGCCTGGTGATCCTCTGGGGGCATAACCCGACGGAAACCATTTTCGGCCATACCAACCACTATTTTCAGCAGATGAAGCAGAACGGCACCCGCTTTATTGTCGTCGACCCGCGCTACTCCGATACCGTGTCGTCGCTGGCCGATGAGTGGGTTCCGCTTTTACCGTCAACCGATAACGCGTTGATGGATGCGATGATGTACGTCATCGTCAGCGAAAACCTGCACGATAAAGCCTTTATCGAGCGCTATACCCTGGGCTTTGATGAGGAGAACATGCCGGAAGGGGTGCCCGCTAACGAGTCGCTGGTGGCCTATCTGATGGGCAAAAAAGATGGTGTGGTGAAAACGCCGGAATGGGCAGAAAAAATCACCCACGTCCCGGCCCAGACCATTCGCCAGCTCGCCCGCGACTACGCCACCACCAAACCCGCGGCGCTGATCCAGGGATGGGGGCCGCAGCGCCATATCTGCGGCGAGCGCACCGCCCGTGGCTCCACGCTGCTCGCGACCATCACCGGTAACGTCGGCGTAAAAGGCGGCTGGGCAGCGGGCTACGGCGGCATCGGCAACCGTAAGTTTGCCACCGGCCCGGAGATGCCGGACAACCCGGTGAAAGAAAAAATCTCGATCATGAACTGGGTGCAGGCCGCCGATGATGCCAGCAAGGTGACGCCGGAAGATGGCCTGACGGGGGCAACGCAGCTGAAGAGCAATATCCGGCTCCTGTTCTCGCTGGCGGGCAACTATCTCGCCAACCAGAACCCGGATATTCATCAGGCGGTGAAAGTCCTGGAAGATGAATCCAAAATTGAGTTTATTGTCGCAAGCGATCTCTACCTGACGCCCAGCGCCCGCTATGCGGATCTCCTGCTGCCGGAAACCAGCTTTATGGAGCGCTGGAACATTGGCGAAAGCTGGGGTACCGGCAGCTATCTGATTCTGTCCGAAAAGATCGTTGAGCCTGAGTTCGAACGTCGCTCTGACTATGACTGGCAGCGGGAAGTGGCGGCGAAGCTGGGTATCGAAGCGCAGTTCAGCGAAGGCCGCAGCGAGAAAGAGTGGATTGAGCACATCTGGGAGCAGACGCGCCTCTCCATGCCAGATGAACATCTGCCTACCTTTAGCGAGTTACAGCAACAGCGTCAGCATCTGTTCAAAAGCAAACCGCTTATCGCCTTCGAAGCGAACATCCGCGACCCGGAGAATAACCCGTTCCCGACACCATCGGGCAAAATTGAGATCTTCTCAAAGCGGCTCTATGACATGCATAACCCGGACATCCCTGCCCTGTCGCACTACGTTCCAGCCCAGGAAGGCCCTGAAGATGAGCTGACGAAACAGTTCCCGCTGCAGCTCATCACCTGGAAGGGCAAAAACCGCGCTAACTCCACCCAGTACGCCAACCCGTGGCTGCAGGAGGTGCAGGTTCAGAAGCTGTGGATCAACCCGCTGGATGCGGAAAAACGCGGCATTCGCCAGGGTGACACGGTCCGTATTCATAACCAGCGCGGCATCTGCCAGGTGCCGGCAGAAGTGACCGTCCGGATCATGCCTGGGGTCGTCGCCATGCAGGCTGGCGCCTGGTGGCTACCGGACGCTAACGGCGTCGATCTCGGCGGTTGTCCAAACGTTCTTAGCTCGGCGCGTATCACTCCGCTTGCTAAAGGTAATGCTCATCAAACCATGCTTGTGGAGGTCGCAAAGTATGACGCAGCAGTTTAATGATTTTCCACCCGTCAGCGATAAACAGCTGGGGTTCTTTATCGACTCGTCCCGCTGCTCAGGCTGTAAAGCCTGCCAGGTGGCCTGCAAGGATAAACATAATCTCGAGGTGGGCCGTCGCTTCCGCCGCGTTTACGAGGTGAAAGGCGGCGGGTTTATCCCAACCGGACAGGGCGGCATGGCGCAGAACGTCTTCGCCTATACCCTGTCGATCTCCTGCAACCACTGCGCAGATCCGATCTGCACTAAAAACTGCCCGACAACGGCCATGCACAAGCGGCCCGGCGACGGCATCGTGCGGGTTGATACCCGCAAATGTGTGGGCTGCGGCTACTGCGCCTGGTCGTGTCCTTATGGCGCGCCGCAGATGAATGAAGAGACGGGCCAGATGTCCAAATGCGATTTTTGCGTCGATCTGCAGGCCAAAGGAGAACAGCCGATCTGCGTCGCTACCTGTCCGCTGGGTGCCATCAAGTTCGGCCCGATTGACGAACTGCGCGCCCGCTACGGCAGCGTCTGTGATGTGCAGGGACTGCCGGATTCATCCATCACGCATCCTAACCTGGTGATCAAGCCACACCAGGGCGCTGAGAAAGAGGAGCAACCGCATGCATGAGTTGCCGTTACTGATATTTACCCTTCTGGTACAGGGTTCCGTTGGCATCACGCTGTTCCTCACGCTCAGCGCGGGTGCGGCAAAACCGCTCCCGCAGGCAACGCGCCAGCTGCTGCCGGTGTTGCTGACAGCCTGCGTGATGGGTGGCCTGGGGTTAATCGCCTCCACCCTGCACCTGGGCTATCCGCTGAACGCCTTTAACGCGCTGCGCCACGTCGCCAGCTCGTGGTTAAGCCGTGAAATCGTCTTTGCCAGCTTCTATCTGGCTGTGCTGGGGCTGTGTACGCTGATCCTGCTGGTGAAAAAGCGACTGGTCAGCGTCCTGTTGCCCGTTGCGGCGCTGCTGGGGCTGATTGACGTCTGGTGCATGAGCGCCATTTACGCCAACAGCTCTATCATCACCTGGATGCACTTCAACACCTGGCTGATGTTCTATGGTGCGGTGGGCATCCTCGGCGCGGTGGGGATGGCCTGGCTGCCGATCCTCAACACCGGGCCGGTAATGCAGACGCGCAATACCCTGTTACGCCTGGCAGTGGTGTGCGTGGTGGGCATTGTCGCGATCCGCCTGCTGGCGCAGCCGGCATACATGGATTATCTGGCCAACGCGCCGCTGAAGAGCGTGGTGACCCTGCCTCATCAGCCGCTGGAGGCATTTGCCCGGCTTGAAGGGCTGCGCCTGGTCTGCTGGGTCGCCTCTGTCGTCGGAGCGGTACTGTTTGCCGTAAGCGGCTGGCGCAACCGCAGAACCGGGCTTCTGGCCGGTGGCGTGCTGCTGGTGCTGGCGGAGATCGCGTTCCGCTTTGTTTTCTTTAACATTCACTGATGGCTATTTTTCGCCTTAACGCTAAGCCCCCTGCGCCCCCCGGCGTGGGGGCTTCTTGTTTGCGCCGCACCTTCCCTCGCCACCCCTGCCGCGCCTGCGCAGACGCGTGCCCGGTGGCGGCTATTACCCTTTCCGCCGCCGGGCAGACGATCGATGACGCAAGCTGTCTGCGCTGCGGTAACTGCCTCTTTCCGTGTCCCACCGACGCCCCGGAAAATCTGACTCCCACGCTCAGGAACTATCAGGCCGATCGCTTAGTCGCGCCGTTTTCAGCCTGCATAACCGCCGATGAATTACTGATGTGGCATTTCCAGTATGCCATCCGGGGCGTGGCGCTGGAGAGCGCCGATCATCCGGTGTGGGTCCGGGTCGTCGCCGAATTAAACCTCACCCTGCGGCAGCTCCGGGAGCCGGAGTGGCAGATTTTTCCGCCGACGCCCCGCGCCGTTAACCCGCTACGTCGTCACTGGCTGCACATCCCCGAGGAGAACGTCCAGTCAGGCCGGGTCAGCGCCGGTCGCCGCGCCCGCAGAGCGTTATTATCGTCCTTCAGCGAGTATCAGCTCTCCTTGTCGTTGTCCCTGTGTATGGCCTGCGGCGCCTGCGCCAGAGCCTGCCCTGAAAATGCGCTTCAAATAACTGAGACGGCGCTGGCGTGGGACCCTGCCCGCTGTACGGGCTGTAACAGTTGTACCGCGGTCTGTTTTTCCGCTGCGATCCGCATTGAGCACCAGCTACAGGCCGCAACGCCACAACGCTATCCGTTTGCGGTAAAAACCTGTCGTAGCTGCCATCACACCTTCTACACCTTCTCCCCTGAGGCGGATCGCTGTCATATCTGCCAGCGCCACGCTTTCGCAATGCGGGAAGCGTAACCCCTTTAATGTTGCCATTTTGTTATGCAAAATGGCTCTCTCCCCCTACACCTTCTCACCAGGTCTCCCCTGATAGTGCATGTAAGCGACAGATTTTATTCGATGCTTTACTAAAACCGATGAAATGTTAATGATATTTTGCTATCAAGTTATCAAAATTAAATAACTTTTCTTGTCACGCTGAAGGCTCTGTTTTTAACATCGCTTATGGAAAAAAATGGCTTGTTTTCTCAGCGCATTCGTCTGCGCCATCTTCATACTTTTGTGGCCGTCGCTCAGCAGGGTACGCTTGGGCGCGCGGCTGAAACCCTTAATCTGAGCCAGCCTGCGCTTTCAAAAACGCTGAACGAGCTGGAGCAGCTCACCGGCACGCGGCTGTTCGAACGCGGGCGCCTGGGCGCGCAACTGACGCTCATGGGCGAGCAGTTCCTGACTCATGCCGTCAAAGTCCTGGATGCCCTGAATACCGCGGGCCAGTCGCTGACGCGGCGTAACGATGTGGTGCCCGATGTCGTGCGCATTGGTGCCCTGCCCACCGCGGCGCTGGGCATTTTGCCGGCGGTCATCGGCCAGTTCCACAAGCAGCAGCGCAACATCACCTTGCAGGTCGCCACCATGAATAACACCATGCTGCTGGCGGGCCTGAAGTCGGGCGAGCTGGATCTGGGGATCGGCAGAATGTCGGACCCGGAGCTGATGAGCGGCCTGAACTATGAGCTGCTCTTCCTGGAGTCCCTGAAGCTGGTGGTCCGTCCGCGCCATCCCATCCTCAACGATACCGTGACCCTCAGCCGGGTGATGGAGTGGCCGGTGGTGGTGTCGCCGAAAGGTACCGTGCCGCGCCAGAATGCCGAAACCTTGCTGCAAACCCAGGGATGCAAACTGCCACCAGGCTGCATTGAAACCCTCTCGGCCTCGCTGTCGCGTCAGCTGACGGTCGATTATGACTATGTCTGGTTTGTCCCGTCCGGGGCAGTGAAAGAGGATCTGCGTCAGGGCACGCTGGTGGCGTTGCCGGTGACAACGCCCGGTCCAGGCGAACCGATTGGGGTATTAACCCGCGTGGACGCCCCGCTCTCCGCCGCCACCCAGACGCTGCTGAGCGCGATACGTAAATCGATGCCAGTCTAATCTCACCCCTCTCCAGCCCGTCGTGATGACGGGCTTTTTGTTTCCATTACTCAAATAATGC
Source organism: Leclercia sp. LSNIH1 (assembly GCF_002902985.1). Taxonomy (NCBI): domain Bacteria; kingdom Pseudomonadati; phylum Pseudomonadota; class Gammaproteobacteria; order Enterobacterales; family Enterobacteriaceae; genus Leclercia; species Leclercia sp. LSNIH1. The sequence goes on from NZ_CP026167.1 coordinate 3,446,345, forward strand.
GAAATCATTCATTAACAATTGCACTAAACAATTTAACAGATTTATCATACCCGCCGATTTCACCAAATGGTTCATTTTAATAACGCAGCGGTGATCTCTCAGGCGCCACAATGGCGTCATGCTCGACATTTTCATTAAAGATCTTCTCTTCTGTTACCCATTTGGTTCAGGTTTGAATCTGCCCTGGCCAGAGAAGAGGCGATTATTTCAGGAGACAGAAATGGCTATAGGTAATTCGCTACGTGGGTTCCCCCGGTTCCTGCAGTGGCTACTGGTTGGTCTGATGGCGATCATCGGGCTGGCCGTCGGTGGGCTGGGCTTTAAGCTCGCCACCGTAGGGGGAAGCTGGTACTTCCTGATCATGGGCGTGGTGATGCTGATCGCCGCATTCCTGATCGCACGCGGGCGCACCAGCGGTATTCTCCTTTACGCGGTGGCGTTTATCGCCTCGCTGATCTGGGCCGTAAGCGACGCAGGCTGGGATTTCTGGCCGCTCTTCTCACGCCTGTTCACTTTTGCGGTGCTGGCGTTCCTGGCCGCCCTTGTCTGGCCGTTCCTGCTCGGCGCAGATCGTCCGGTCAATAAAACCCCGGCGTTCGGCGTTGCCGCCGTGCTGGCGGTGTTGATGCTGGTGAGCCTTGGCTGGATGTTTAAACCGCAGACCCTGGTTGCCGCTAACGAACCCGTACCGGTAAAACCGGTGGCCGCGGGGCAGCAGCAGAAAAACTGGGCGCACTGGGGTAACACCACCCACGGCGACCGCTTTGCCGCCCTGGATCAGATTAACAAGCAGAACGTGAGCGATCTGAAAGTAGCCTGGGTTGCCCACACCGGCGACATTCCCCAGAGCAACGGCTCCGGGGCGGAAGATCAGAACACTCCGCTGCAGATTGGCGATACGCTCTACGTCTGTACGCCCTACAGCAAGGTGCTGGCGCTGGATGTCGACTCCGGCAAAGAGAAGTGGCGCTATGATTCCAAAGCCACCGCGCCAAACTGGCAGCGCTGCCGTGGTCTGGGCTATTTTGAAGAGAGTGCAAATGTGACAACGTCACAGGCTAAAACCCAGCCTGCCGCCTGTCCGCGTCGTCTGTTCCTGCCGACCACCGATGCCCGTCTTATCGCCATCAACGCCGATACCGGCAAGCTGTGTGAAGATTTTGGCAAGCATGGCGTGGTCGATCTCAGCGTCGGTATGGGTGAAGTGAAGCCTGGCTACTATCAGCAAACCTCCACCCCGCTGGTGGCGGGCAACGTCGTGGTGGTAGGTGGCCGCGTGGCGGATAACTTCTCCACCGATGAGCCGCCGGGCGTGGTCCGTGCCTATGATGTGCACAGCGGCAAGCTGGCCTGGGCCTGGGATCCGGGTAACCCGAACATCACCGGCCTGCCGCCGGAAGGCCAGACCTATACCCGCGGGACGCCGAACGTCTGGTCAGCCATGTCCTATGACGCGAAGCTGAACCTGATCTACCTTCCGACCGGTAACGCCACCCCGGACTTCTGGGCCGGTCAGCGTACCGAACTGGATGATAAATACAGCTCCTCCATTGTGGCAGTGGATGCCACAACCGGTCAGGTACGCTGGCATTTCCAGACCACCCACCACGATCTCTGGGACTTCGACCTGCCGTCGCAGCCGCTGCTGTACGATCTGCCGGATGGTAAAGGCGGCTCCACGCCAGTGCTGGTGCAGACCAGCAAGCAGGGCATGATCTTTATGCTCAACCGCGAAACCGGCCAGCCGGTGGCGAAGGTGGAAGAGCGTCCGGTGCCTGCCGGAAATGTTGAAGGCGAGCGTTACTCCCCGACCCAGCCATACTCCGTCGGCATGCCGATGATTGGCAACCAGACCCTGACCGAATCGGATATGTGGGGCGCTACGCCGGTTGACCTGCTGCTCTGCCGCATCCAGTTTAAAGAGATGCGCCACCAGGGCGTCTTTACCCCGCCGGGTCTCGATCGCTCCCTGCAGTTCCCGGGCTCGCTCGGCGGCATGAACTGGGGCAGCGTCTCGGTTGACCCGAACAACAGCCTGATGTTCGTGAACGACATGCGCCTGGGGCTGGCGAACTACATGGTGCCGCGCGCCAACGTAGCCAAAAATGCCAGCGGGATTGAGATGGGGATTGTGCCGATGGACGGGACACCGTTCGGTGCGATGCGCGAACGCTTCCTGTCGCCGCTGGGTATTCCGTGCCAGAAACCGCCGTTCGGCACCCTGTCTGCCGTGGATCTGAAGTCCGGCAAGCTGGTGTGGCAGGTGCCGGTAGGTACTGTGGAAGATACCGGTCCGCTGGGCATCCGCATGCACATGCCAATCCCGATTGGCATGCCGACGCTGGGCGCGTCGCTCTCCACCCAGTCTGGCCTGCTGTTCTTCGCCGGTACGCAGGATTTCTACCTGCGCGCGTTCGATACCGCCAACGGGAAAGAGATCTGGAAAGACCGCCTGCCGGTGGGCAGCCAGTCCGGGCCGATGACCTACGTGTCGCCGAAAACCGGCAAGCAGTACATCATCATCAATGCGGGTGGCGCGCGTCAGTCTCCGGATCGCGGGGATTACATCATCGCCTATGCGCTGCCTGATAAGCCGTAATCGCCTTTAACCGTCGAGCCGGCTACCTTTGTGGCCGGCTTTTTTATTTCTACGGCTTAGCGGAGAGAGAATTTTCGATCCAGGTTGCCGTCTTGCCGTTCTGGTAACTCACCACCAGGTTCTGATGGACGCCTGCTGGCCAGCAGCTGCGTAAGACGGCGCGTTTTGTCTCCTCGAAGAAGGGTTTATCCCCTGCGGCTTCGTAATCCGTCGCGCGGCCATTGAGCTTGACGTTAAACGAAACCGTCACCCTGCCGGAATAGTTCTGCGCCGCGGCCTGCTCAGGATAGCGCGGCTGCACCCGGTATACGTCGCCGTCGCAGTCCGCCTGCCCGTTATCGACGGTCGATGTGCTGCCGCCCACCGGGAAAGATAACCCGACCCCCACTCCGCTGCTCCCCCCGCCGCCGCCGATCCCGATGCCGCCCACCCCCACGCTGCCGCCGGAGGCACACCCGGCCAGTAACCACGCTGTGCAAACCACCTGCGTAAATCGTTTCATCGTCCTGTTCCTCTTTAGCCCTTACATCCATCATAGCGGGGAATAAAAAAAGGGTTCATGTCGAAACATGAACCCTTTTTTGCCCGGCGGCGCTTCGCTTGCACGGGCCTACGGTTTTGTAGGCCGGGTAAGCGCAGCGCCACCCGGCAGGATGCGGCTGGGGATCAGAACGTTTCCCAGTTATCCCCATCGGCAACCGCCGGACGCAGCGGTGCGGCTGGCGCGACAGGCGCCGCTTTACTGCTGCTGCGGGCCTGGCCCATACCCTGCAAGCGGAAGGCGCCTACCGCTTCGGTCAGACGGGCAGCCTGATCTTCCAGCGAGGCCGCCGCGGCGGAGGCTTCTTCCACCAGCGAGGCGTTCTGCTGGGTCACTTTATCCATCTCCGAGATCGCCTGGCTGACCTGCTCAATGCCCCGGCTCTGCTCGTCGGAAGCGGCGGCAATCTCCAGCATGATATCGGTGACGCGTTTAACCGCTTCCACGATTTCGCTCATGGTGTTACCTGCGGCAACCACTTCCCCGGAGCCCTGATCGATGAGCGAAACCGACTCGCTGATTAGCCCTTCAATCTCTTTCGCAGCGTTGGCGCTGCGGCTGGCCAGGGTGCGGACTTCGCTGGCGACTACCGCGAACCCGCGCCCTTGCTCACCGGCACGGGCGGCTTCCACCGCGGCGTTCAGCGCCAGGATGTTGGTCTGGAAGGCGATGCTGTTGATCACCGCGGTGATTTCGGAGATTTTCTTCGAGCTGCTGGAGATGTTGCCCATGGTTTTCACCACCCCGGAGACCATCTGGCCGCCGCGGCTGGCTTTACCGGAGGCATCTTCCGCCAGCTTGCTGGCGTGGTGCGCGTTATCGGCGTTCTGCTTCACGGTGGCGGTCAGCTGTTCCATGCTGGCAGCGGTCTGCTCGATAGCGGCGGCCTGCTGTTCGGTACGTGATGAGAGATCGGTGTTACCGGCAGAGATTTCGCTGGTGCCGCGGTAGATCTCTTCCGCGCCCTGACGCACGGTGCCCACGGTATTCACCAGCGAGCGCTGCATGGTTTGCAGATCGTGGGTCAGACGGCCAATTTCACTGCGCCCGGTCTGCTCTTCTGGCAGCGTCAGATCGCCTTTCGCAATATGTTCAATGCGGGTTGCCGCACGTTGCAGCGGGTTAATCACCGTGCGACGCAGAACGATAAAGGTGATCACCGTCAGCACCAGGGCCAGACCAAAGGCACCGATCATAAACATTAGCCCCAGCTGGGTGCGGGTGTGCGCCTGTTCGGTGAGCATATTCGCGCGTTCGGTACGGATCTTGATCGCTTTCAGCAGCACCTCGTTATAAGCATCATCCAGCGGACGCGCCGTCTCATTTTCGTGGTTGATGATGGCTTCAAACATGCCGTTTTTGGCATATTTCAGCATCGGCTGCATGCCATCAATGTAGGCCTGGTAGTTGGTCTTCAGATCGCCATCCAGCGCTTCGTCCGCCGGGGTGCGAACGCCACGGCTCATGTAGGCGGCAAAACCGGCCTGGGACTGTTTAAGGCGCTGCTCTGCTTCCGCGATGTTCTTTTTCATCTCATCCATTTCGGCGATACGGCTGGCAGCGCCCGCATGGATCATGTTGATACGCGCCGTGCGCAGATGGTTTGAACTGTTTGACAACCCGGTACGGACCTGGATCTCAGCCGTTACATCCTGCTGATCTTTATCTGCCTGGAGTAAAAAATAACCTGCCAACCCCGCGCTCAGGGCAAACAGCAAAATAATGCCACCCAAAATCGAGGAGAAAAGCGGAAGCAGCCTGATGTGATGCAGGAAGCCCAGCTTATGTTGCGCCCGAACTGTTGTTGTTTTGTCCATAGCCGTAGACTCTCTCATAGGTAAGATGCGTGGAAACACGCCTGTAAAGTAGTCATCGGCACGACAGAGAATTTGATTACGGCTAAAATCGCAACACTGGTCACACTTTCGCAATGATTTTTAAAGAGATGTCGTCCCGCTGCCCATAAAGGCGCAGCGGGAGAGAGAAGGTTTATCAGTTATCGCCGAAATGGATAACGGTACGGATGGATTTCCCTTCGTGCATCAGATCGAAAGCCTCGTTGATCTGATCCAGCGGCAGGCGGTGGGTAATGAACGGATCGAGCTGAATTTTGCCCGCCATCGCGTCCTCTACCATACCCGGCAGTTGGGTGCGCCCTTTTACGCCGCCAAACGCGGAGCCACGCCATACGCGGCCAGTCACCAGCTGGAACGGACGGGTTTTGATCTCCTGACCCGCACCGGCCACGCCGATAATCACGCTTTCGCCCCAGCCCTTATGGCAGCACTCCAGCGCGGCACGCATGACGTTGACGTTACCAATGCACTCAAAGCTGAAGTCGACGCCGCCGTCGGTGAGTTCAACAATGACGTCCTGAACGGGCTTGTCGTAGTCGTTCGGGTTGATGAAGTCGGTCGCGCCCATTTCACCCGCCAGCTTGAATTTTTCCGGGTTGGTGTCCACCGCCAGAATGCGTCCGGCTTTCGCCTGTACCGCCCCCTGGATCACTGCCAGACCGATGCCGCCCAGACCGAATACCGCCACGGTATCGCCCTCTTTCACTTTGGCGGTGTTGTGGACGGCACCAATACCGGTGGTGACGCCGCAGCCCAGCAGACAGACCTTATCCAGCGGCGCCTGCGGGTTCACTTTTGCCAGCGAGATTTCAGCGCAGACGGTGTATTCGCTGAAGGTGCTGGTGCCCATGTAGTGATAGATCGGCTCACCGTTGTATGAGAAACGGGTGGTGCCGTCCGGCATCAGCCCTTTACCCTGGGTGGCGCGCACCGCCTGGCAGAGGTTGGTTTTGCCGGATTTACAGAACTTACACTCGCGACACTCAGCGGTGTACAGCGGGATGACGTGATCGCCCGGTTGCAGGCTGGTGACGCCCTCGCCGACTTCCACCACCACGCCACCGCCCTCATGACCGAGCACCGCCGGGAAAACGCCTTCCGGATCGTCACCCGACAGGGTAAACGCGTCGGTGTGACACACGCCGGTGTGGGTGATTTTGACCAGCACTTCACCCTTCTTTGGTGGCGCCACATCAATTTCAACGATTTTCAACGGCTGGCCTGGGCCAAATGCAACAGCAGCACGTGATTTCATCTTGCTTTCCTTTTAGTGATGTCAGGTGTTTATTTTAGATAAGAGCGCAGCAAATGGCCGACTTCCGCCATTCTTACAGCCCGCTGATCGGCGGTGGTATCGCCCGTCACCAGCTCATCTTTGAGGTGAATTTCAACCATCTCGCCCATCAGCCCGTTTGCGGCGCCGCGCACCGCGGCGATTTGCTGCAGGATAGCAAGGCAAGGTTCGCCGGACTCAAGCGCCCGCTCCAGGGCATCGACCTGTCCGCGAATGCGGCGCACGCGCGTCAGGACACGTTTTTTGTCTTCAGGTGAATGTGGCATCGGAGGGCTCCTGGATACTGTAGGGGGGTATACTATTTTATTTTACACGGAGCTGCAAACGGGAATGTTCAGAGAGGTGTCGCAATGAGACGGGGAAGTCAGGGTGGGGCAGGTGTGAGGATACTTCAGAAGATGCTGCTGCCCTGGTTAAGGGCAGTTTGCGTCGGCTATTTTACCAGACCTTTATTATGCGGGTGCCACCGGCGTAAGTGATGCTTAAATATCATCCTGCGTGAAACCCACAACAATTTCGAGCGTATTGCGTATGACGTCGGCAGCCTCTTGATCCGCTGTTTGTTCAAGCGCGTAAATTAGCTGAAGAATAATTTGCTTATTAGTGAGGTTATCACCACTGAGAATAATACATCTTATCGCTGAACCTAAGATGGCAGACTCCACGGACAAGGCACCGCCGGCTGAACGGAAGTAGGATGCCAGCGCCTAATCCTGAAGGGCATTGAAATGCGGTGTGTGCTGAGAAATATTAGGTTGCATATTATCCACCCAAAGATTAATGTTTTTTATCGTATTTATGCTGAGTATCATTCACCATAAGATGGTGCATTCTGTTGACATAACAATGACTTCTGTATTCTGTCTGTACGCCACGACTGGATTTAACCTTTTGCTCAACCTCTAATGCTGCCGCCGACAGTGCACTTCGTCGTTCAACATCACGCTCTGTGCTGGCCATAATTTTCAGTTTTACTGCCAGCGTCTTAAAATTTATTGGACCGTTGTCTTTTAAAATTAACAACACAGCTTCGCCAATAAGATCGTCCCTCAGCTTTTCAGATTTCGTTCTATGCATAACTGTTCTCACGCGACTGAACGTAGCCGGGCTACCTCTCATCGCTATCAATATACTATTTTGCGTAAGATGCTTTTCCACTTTGCGCAAACGCCTATATCGACTGCTTTAAGACACAGAAGCGCTAACACTCTCTATCGTTCAAAAAACAGTGCGATCAGCTCATTATAGTGGGCAATTTCTGCTTCATCTTCCGTCTCTTCTACCCGGCGTAATAACCTGGTACAGATAGCCAGTCGGCTCAGGTTACGTCCCTCATTCAGAATCTCACCGACAATGAGCCCCAGCGTCTCCTGCTGGCTACGCAGACTGGCTTTATTAAAATAGGCGGTGATTGCCTCAGCTGAACTTTGGCGCGAACTGTTACCTCGCATAGATGCTCCGGATTGACATTTAGGTTAGGAGTTAAAGTGATGTTAAAATATACCAAACCGCTATAGTTGTACATGGTGCATGTACAAGTTTTTGCGATTTTACATAGCAACCTAAGTTAATTTTAAAAATATCAACGCCTTAAAAGGCATTAAAAATTATCTGGCGTTCAAAGCTTACAAAAAACTATTTTCAGTAAGCGATTAATTAATAAGACTTAATAATCTTCCATTAATCATGGAACTCCGCTTGAAAACAGCGCTTCCCGCGCATCATAAACTGCCCTACTGACCGCTCAGTTCTACATCCAGGTTGTACAGCTTCGGCCACGTCAATGACACTTTAATGATTAACATGATTCCGGGAGCGTGGAGGGGGAAAAGGCTGAGCGTAACCTGACGCTTTTCAGCATAACCTTAAGGCAATATTTGCAATCCCCTACCATGCTTAGGCTTTTTGTCTATAAGGAGCCCACGCTATGAGACGCCTGTTTACCTCAATTTTCTCCAGCCCTGAGTCGCTGCTACAGGTGATGAGTCAGCAGGAGATTATTGAGGCCGTGGAGGACGGGGACCGCATCATTATCGATCAGGATGGTAACGCCTCGGTCAACTATAAAAGTAAAGAGGTGCGACAGGACTTCCTGCGCCATGTTAACGCGCTGAAGAGGGCCTGATATGGGAACAGCGATCTTTATGGTACTGATGGTGAGCGGATACTGGTACACGAGTCGCGACCTCTCCACCCGGTTTAAAATTAAGCGCTCCTTTGGCTGGGATGTCTATTTTCTGGTCGCGCTGTACGGCTGTATCTTCGTATTGCAGGGCGTGATCGCCACCGGCCTGCTTTGGCTGTTACTGCTCGGGCTCTCTTACACTGCCAATACCTTCCACTTAACCGCGCAGGACAACGCCAACTGGCAAGTGGATTTTATGAACTGGAGCTTCCTGGGCATCCAGGCGCCGGTAGTGGTGATGCTGGCTTTTGCCATCCTGTTTTGTCTCTACCGCTCGAACTGGGCGGGCAGCGCCAGGCTGGACGGCGAAGGTCGCAAGCAGCTTTACAAGCGCCTGTCACAAGCAAGCGGGATTGAGCAGTTGCTTTATCAGTGCATGGAGGAAGGCGAACTGGCGCTGGTGACGCTGAAATCGCGGCGGATTTATATCGGGATGATCCATACCGCAACCCTGGAATATGAAAAGACCGCTAACATCGTGCTGATCCCGATGCTGAGCGGCTACCGCGACGGCGAGACGCTGAGCCTGCGCATTGAGCATAACTACAGTAAATGGTATGCCGACCACGATATTACGCTCGATTCACAGCCTAAAAGCGCCATGGCGTTTCGCAAGGTCATCATGCTGGATCAAATTGAAAGCCTTTCACTTTTCGACCCCGCCAGCGCCAGTGCGCTGGATCTGGAACGGCATGCGGAGAGTGCAGAGTGAAATTTTTTCACCATCATGAAGATGACTCATGTTGCAATGAAATTTAGTCGCTTTCACTCCCTCCCCGGCTCTGGCATAACTTAAGCCATATTAACGTATTAGCAACATACAGACTGACTTCTGTAACCGCGAGGGGATTTCAGTCTTTATGTCAGAGCCGGGAAACATCACCATGAATAACGCTTTCACCTTCACGATTACCCACAGTCGTTTCGATGAAAATTACAACCCATCCGAAAACACGCGGATCACCACTAACTTTGCCAACCTCGCCCGCGGGGAAAGCCGTCAGCAGAACCTGCGCAATACGTTAGTGATGATTGACAATCGTTTCAACGCCTTAGCGCACTGGGACAACCCGAACGGCGATCGTTATTCCGTAGAGCTGGACATCATCTCCGTAGAGATGAATATCGCGGGAGAAGACAATCACGCCACCTTCCCGGCGATTGAAATCTTAAAAACCAACATCATTGATAAAAAAACCAACGAGCGCATTGAAGGGATCGTCGGGAATAACTTCTCCTCTTATGTCCGGGATTACGATTTCAGCGTTCTTCTGCCGGATCATAATAAACAGCAGACGACCTTCACCATTCCGGCTAATTTTGGCGAACTGCACGGCAATATCTTTAAGCACTTCGTTAATTCCGATGAATATAAGGCCAATTTCAGCAAGCCGCCGGTTATCTGCCTCAGCGTCTCCAATAAAAATGTCTATCACCGCATCGGTAATGCCCATCCTGTTTTAGGCATTGAGTACCAGCAACAGGGCTCTTCGTTAACGGAAGCGTACTTCAAAAAGATGGGTCTGCAGGTGCGCTACTTTATGCCGCCACACAGCGCCGCGCCGCTGGCGTTTTTCTTCACCGGCGATTTGCTGAGCGACTACACCTTCCTGGAGCTTATCGGCACCATCAGTACGATGGAGACATTCCAGAAGATTTATCGTCCGGAAATTTACAACGCGAATTCGGTCGCCGGGCACTGTTACCAGCCCAGCCTGACTAACGAGGATCACTCCCTGACCAAAATTGTTTACGACCGCGAAGAGCGTAGCCAGCTGGCCATTGAGCAGGGGAAATTTACCGAGAAACACTTTATCAAACCGTACAAAACTCTTCTTGAGCAATGGTCTGCTCAGTACGCGCGTTGATTCCATTAAAACGATAAGGTCACCTGTTATGAAAACATTGCTCCCCACCTCCACTGCCGGCAGCCTGCCGAAACCCTCCTGGCTGGCACAGCCGGAGACCCTCTGGTCGCCGTGGAAATTGCAGAACGAAGAACTGCTCGCCGGTAAACAGGATGCGCTGCGTTTGTCCCTCGACGATCAGCTGCGGGCTGGCATTGACATCGTCAGCGACGGTGAGCAAACGCGCCAGCACTTCGTCACTACCTTTATCGAGCACCTCAGCGGCGTCGATTTTGAGAAACGCGAGGTGGTTAAAATCCGTAACCGCTATGATGCGAGCGTACCGACCGTCGTCGGCGCCGTGGCCCGTCAGAAGCCAGTGTTCGTTGATGATGCGAAATATTTACGCCAGCTCACCACCCAGCCAATCAAATGGGCGCTGCCGGGTCCGATGACCATGATCGACACGCTCTATGACAACCACTACAAAAGCCGGGAAAAACTGGCCTGGGAGTTTGCAAAAATTCTCAACCAGGAGGCCAAAGAGCTGGAAGCGGCCGGGGTCGATATTATCCAGTTCGACGAACCCGCCTTTAACGTCTTTTTTGATGAGGTGAATGACTGGGGGATCGCCGCCCTGGAGCGCGCCATTGAAGGGCTGAAATGCGAAACCGCCGTCCACATCTGCTACGGCTATGGCATCAAAGCCAACACCGACTGGAAGAAAACGCTGGGTTCAGAGTGGCGCCAGTACGAAGAAGCGTTCCCCAAACTGCAGACCTCGAATATCGATATCATCTCGCTGGAGTGCCACAACTCGCGCGTACCGATGGATCTGCTGGAGCTAATCCGCGGTAAAAAGGTGATGGTCGGCGCCATTGATGTGGCAACCCATACCATTGAGACGCCAGAGGAAGTGGCCGCTACGCTGCGCAAAGCGTTGCAGTTTGTGGATGCCGACAAGCTCTACCCGTCGACCAACTGCGGAATGGCTCCCCTGTCCCGTCAGGTGGCTAACGGCAAGCTCCATGCGTTAAGCGCAGGGGCGGAGATTATCCGCCGGGAGCTGGCGGCGCGATAAGTTTTCAGGCCGGGCAAGCGCAGCGCGCCCGGCTTTTCCCCTCTCATCTCTCTGCTTCGCCTGCATTAATCAGCTTTCAAGTGCAGCGACGATAGCAGCCTCCATTTTCTCCGGGGTGGTCATCGGTGCAAAACGTTTGAGCGGTTTGCCGTCGCGTCCGATAAGGAACTTGGTGAAATTCCACTTGATTCGTCCCCCCAGTACGCCGGGCAACGCCTCTTTCAGATAACGAAACAGAGGATGCGCTGTTGCGCCGTTGACCTCCACTTTCCCGAACATCGGGAAGCTGACGCCGTAATTGACGTGACAGGTCTGGGCAATGTCGTCCGCGCCGCCAGGCTCCTGCTTACCGAACTGATTGCAGGGGAAACCCAGCACCACCAGCCCCTGGTCGGCATACTTTTTGTAGAGTTTTTCAAGACCAGCGTACTGGGGTGTAAAGCCACACTGGCTGGCAGTGTTCACCACCAGCACCACCTTCCCCGCATAGTCGGCCATAGAGATGGGCTGACCGCGCAGGCTGGTGGCCGTAAGTTGATGAAAGGTCGTCATCTGGGATCCTCAGTGCAGAACGTTTTCAGGCGTGGAGGATTATAGGGCCTCATCCTGGATATGTCCGCTTCTGACCGGTATCGAATCTGCCAGCAATAAGAAAAATACCCGGAAGATAATGACAAATGAAAAATGCGATCTAAGATTTTTACCAAACAAAACTGAGAACATGGAGTCGAGGATGACGATTGTTTTATTCACCGCGCTGGCCTTTGTGCTGATTTTGGCCGGGCTTATTTGCCTTCTGAAGCAGTTAGTCGATGGATTTTGTCATCCGGAGGGGTCTTAAACCCGCCTGAGATGCCCGATGCTTGACGCAGCATCATCCCGGTAGATATTCCCGTCAATACGCCTGATTCTGGTGTTATTCCATCTACTCGTTTTTCGGTTACCGGGCAGCCAAATCGCTTCACCTTTACCGATGTGGTGGTGACGCGTTAATCGCTCTTAGCACAACCGTCCGCCGCAGAGGTTACGGTTCCGGGAAATTCACCCTCTATACTTAAGAAAACCACCGGAGGTAACTATGTGCGGACGTTTCGCCCAGGCGCAGACCCGGGAAGAATATCTTGCTTTTCTGGCGGATGAAGCAGACTGCGATATCCCCTACGACCCGGAACCCATCGGGCGCTATAACGTTGCGCCCGGCACCAAAGTGCTGCTGCTCAGCGAACGCGACGATCTGTTGCATCTCGACCCGGTATTCTGGGGTTACGCCCCTGGCTGGTGGGATAAAGCCCCGCTGATTAACGCCCGACAGGAGACCGCCGCCACCAGCCGGATGTTTAAACCGCTATGGAACCATGGCCGGGCGATTGTCTTTGCCGACGGCTGGTTCGAGTGGAAAAAAGAGGGGGAGAAAAAACAGCCCTACTTTATCTACCGTGCCGATGGACAGCCCATTTTTATGGCCGCGATCGGCAGTACGCCGTTCGAGCGCGGGGATGAAGCGGAAGGATTCCTGATTGTGACTGCGGCAGCGGACAAAGGGCTGGTGGATATTCACGACCGACGGCCGCTGGTGCTGACGCCGCAGGCGGCACGTGAATGGCTCCGCGAGACGGTAAGCAGCAAAGAAGCTGAAGAGATAGCGCAGAGCGGCGCCGTTCCCGCAGATGATTTCCACTGGCATCCTGTCACCCGGGCGGTGGGAAACGTAAAAAATCAGGGGCCAGAATTAATCAATAAAATAAGCGAGCCGTAAAAATAAAGCCCGCTATTTTTCAGAAATAACGAAACGGCAGTTAATATAAAAGCGTCGTCAACGTAGCGGCAAAATCATTTATCGGGAGGGCCAGCATTAGCCCCCCTTTAACACCTAAACCACCTGTTTTGGCCAGCGTCTTCTTTTTGGCATTGGCACGCATGAGTGTGCGGTGAGTCGGGTTCCACAGACGGAACAGGCAGCACCATGAGGTTGGGTTTGCGTAGGGCTAAAAGAGGTAAAACGAAACCGCTTGCTCGTGCAAACCGGGCACTCAAATTTTATGTTAGGAATAGCCCCTCCGGGCAGGTGTGTGCTGAGCCACCACCATAGCGCAATTATTGATCGTCCAGGGATATATCTTTCCTGTTCGACAAATATTTACGTTCAGGCTTTGCACTATTTTGGTGAAAGCGATTTATTTAACGCGCAGTAAATCCGAAAAACGTGTGGTATATCGCGGAGACAACATCTCCCTTTTCATTTGCCACTGCTGCTCTATTCCCTGCCCCGCAAACCAGATTGTTCCGCGCCCTTGTTCATTTAATTTGTCGACGAGAGCCATCAGCTTTTCGCTATTGCGCCGCGGCGGATTTTCATCAAATAAATTAAGCTGCGCGACGCCAGAGCTGAAAAAGTCTCCCAGCATGACGCCCGCTTTTTGATAGCGTAGCCCCTCTCGCCAGATGAGATCCAGACAGCGCGTCGCCGCGTTAATGATGTCCCGGCTGTCTTCGGTTGGCGTCAGCAGTTTGACGGAGGCGCTATTGCCGTAGTAAGGCTCGTTCAGCGCAAACGGCGAAGTCTTCACGAAAGCCGAAATAAACCGGCAGTACTGGTGCTCGGCCCGCAGCTTCTCGGAGGCGCGAGCGGCGTAGCTACAGATGGCCTGGCGCATCGCCTCATAGTCTGAGATCCGCTCCCCGAACGAGCGGGAGCAGATGATCTCCTGCTTGTGCGGGGCAAACTCTTCAAACCCCAGGCAGGACTCGCCGCGCAGCTCGCGGACGGTGCGTTCCAGCACCACGCTGAAATGCTTGCGGATCAGGTCGGTGGGAGTGTTCGCCAGATCCAGCACGGTATGAATGCCCATCGCACTGAGCTTTTTACTCAACCGTCGCCCGACGCCCCATACCTCTTCGACGGGCAGCGCCGCCATCAGCTTGCGCTGACGCTCAACGCCGGATAAATCGACCACGCCCCCGGTCTGCCGCTGCCATTTTTTTGCCGCAAAGTTTGCCAGTTTGGCGAGGGTTTTGGTGGGCGCGATCCCTACCCCGACGGTGAGGTGTGTATGTTGCAGTACCGTTCGGCGGATTTCGCGGCCAAAGGCGTCCAGATTGTAGCAGTTACTGACTCCGGTAAGATCGCAAAACGCCTCATCAATCGAGTAGATCTCGACCCGCGGCGTGAGCTCTTCCAGGGTGGTCATCACCCGATGGCTCATGTCAGCATACAGTTCATAGTTACTGCTGAAGGCGACAATCCCGTGGCGGCGGAAGATCTCTTTCTGTTTGAAATAAGGCGCCCCCATCGTCACCAGCCCTTTCGCCTCGGCGCTGCGGGCAATCACGCAGCCATCGTTATTCGACAGCACCACCACCGGGCGCCCTTTCAGATCCGGGCGAAACACCGTCTCGCACGAAGCATAGAAACTGTTCACATCGACAAGCGCAAACATGATTATTTGCGCCCTTTAACGAACGCAGCAATGCGCGGGAAGGTGAATAGCATAGTCTCAAATCCGTTTAACTGTATATATATACAGTATCAATGATTTTTCGAACAAATCAAGGTGCTTACCGGCACAACGGTTGAGACTATGGTTCAGGTTAATAACCAGAGACGGTTATTTACAGGCCACCAGATCGGCCATCTGCTTAGCATCCGGCAAGCCGACGATCTGCTGCAGGGCGCGATCTTTATTCAGGTAATAGATGGCAGGCGTGCCGCTGGCCCCCAACTGCGTCATCAGCTGCTGGTTATGCTCTATCTGCTTAAACACCGCAGGTGGGGTATTACTCGTCAGCGCCGGTTTGGTTTTACCGTCGCTGCTCTCCATCTCATACCACACTTTAGCCGGATCCTTCGCGGAGAGGATGGCCGCCGCATACTGCGCGCTGTCCGGGCGGATCACGCCCACCAGCAGGGTTGTGGTGTTGATGCTTTTATCCTTGATAAAGGGCTGCGCCTGATGCCAGAACTTATTGCAGTAGGGGCAGAAAGGATCGGCGAATACCACTACCTGACATTTCGCGTCCGCGCTGCCCTCTTTGATCCCCGGCGCGGCGGTGAGCTGTTTCCACATTTCGCGCCCGGCGGGAATATAGATCTCCTCGTTGATGATCTTCTCGCTCAGGTTATTGCCCTGGGCATCATACATATAGCCTGAAACAACATGTTTTTTATCCGGCGTGAGATAGAGCGTGACGCCCATGTCCTGATATTTGCCCAGCCACCCTTCTACGCCGCCGGGCGCGCTGAACGGCTTGATGATTTCAATGCCCTGTTTCTGGATTTGCTTAACAGGTTCGGGTAAATCACCGGGCTGCGCCTGCGTGGCGGCGCTGAACGTTAGAATCAACAGGGACAGGATCTTCTTCATTATTTTTCCTCAGTAAAATCAGATGGTGTAGCCGCCCCGGCCTTCGCCAGCGCGGTCAGTAAGGCCTCTTTGCTCAGCAGGGAGGGCAGAACATGCCCCTGCGGAAGTGAAGGACCAAAAATGGCGTTAAACGGAATGCCGCTGGCGCCGTAGCGCCTCAGGAACTGCTCGATTTCCGCCGAGGGCTGGCTCCAGTTACCCTGCAACAGGACCACGTCGTCGCGGTTTAAAGCCGCCACTACCTCAGGGCGATGAAGCACCATAACCTCATTAACCCGGCAGTTCAGACACCAGTCAGCGGTGATATCTACCAGCACGCGCTTTCTGGCAGTCAGGGCCTCGCTGAGCGCGGCCTCACTCAGCGGCTGCCAGTTGAGGGGAGAATCATCCTTCCCCTGAGGTTGCGGCGCCAGAAACGCATACAGCCCGGCGCCAAACAGGACGCCAAACGCCAGGCTGCGCAGATTCTCTCTGTGATGCGGCATGGCCTTTGCGCAGCGGTAGAGGAACAACGCCACCATCAGGCCGCCGCCAATCAACACATAGCGTGCGCCCCACTCTTTGACCAGCAATGACATCAGCCAGATGCAGGAGCCCAGCATCAGGAGCACCAGCACCAGACGCAGTTTCCCCATCCAGGGGCCGGGCTTCGGCAGCCAGCGCGCCACGCAGGGGGCCATGGCGATCGCCAGCCAGGGAAGGCTCATCCCGATACCCAGCACCAAAAAGACCAGCCACAGTTGATGGACAGGTGCCGCCAGGGCGAAGGTGACGGCCGTGCCGAGGAACGGCGCCGTACAGGGCGTGGCGAGCAGGGTTGCAAACGCGCCTTCCAGGAAACTCCCACCGATGCCGTTCCCACCGGCGGTAGCCAGCCGGGTAGTGAGCGTGGAAGGCAGGCGGATTTCCAGCAGGCCCGCAAGGCTGAAACAAAAAATCCACGTCACCAGCACCATCGCGCCAATAAACCACGGATTCTGGAACTGAAAGCCCCAGCCAATCCAGGCCCCGGACAGCCGAAGACCGGTAACGACCGCCGCCAGCACCAGAAACGAGAAGATGATCCCGCCCGCCGTCGCCAGAAAACGCAGCCGTGTCTGGCGTCGTGTGCTCCCGGCCAGGGTCATCAGCGACGCGAGCTTGATCCCCAGCACCGGCAGCACGCAGGGCATCAGGTTGAGGATCAGGCCACCCACCAGCGCCACGGCCAGGATCTGCCAGAACGTGGTGGAGGGACCGGGGCTGAGCTCAACCGTAAGCTGCTGGCTCTGCGCACCGTCGCTGACCAGCAGTGCGATCTGCTGTAAACCGTCGGCCGCCAGCGGCTCTCCCTGGCTGTCGCTGACGCTAAACCGTGCGGTCAGGGTGTCGCCCTGAACCGCTGTCTGGAGCGGAGCAAGCGTCGCCTCCGTCGGGTTATCGGTGAAGAGTTCGGGCCGGGACCAGCCTTGCGGCGAGGTCAGTTTCACCGTCAGGGTGTCGCGGTCCGTGGCGACGGATTTAACCGCTATCGCGCCGTGTGTCGCAGGAACCGCCCGCATCGCCTCATCCCAGGCGCTGGCAAAGTCCGCCGACGGACCGGCGGCAAGATTGATATCCAGCGGGAACGTGTTAACCACGCAGAGGTTACTGCACAGCGAAAGCGTCAGTTTCCCGCGCAAACGCTGCACCTCATCGGTGGTGATTTCCAGCGGAAACACCACCCGACGGTCGTAGCCGACCGAACTAAAGCCAGCGGAAGTAAAGCGCACGGGACGCGGCCAGTGCCACTGGGTAGTGGCCCTGGACGCCCACTCTATTACAGGCCGAAAGCCGCCGTCGCCGGGGGTTCGCCAGTAGGTTTTCCACCCTTCATCAGGGGTAACATCCAGCAGCAGGCGAACTTTTCCCTCTGCTGGCGCATCGTGCCAGACCTGCACCTGAGCGTGGGCATTGTCAGGCGTCATCGGCCAGCCCGGTACTGCAGCGCAGGCCGCGGACAGGCTGAACAACAGGAACCACAGGCTCCTGAAAAGCGTTTTCATAGTTTTCTCCGTGAAAAATTGACTAAACAGGCACTGCCATGTCAGTCATTCACGGAAAACGCAGTTTTTGAGATGTATTCGAAGGAGCGGAGGACGGAACAGGATCACCGGCCTCGGCAGGACGCTGATTTTGATCAGCACCGCTAAAACGAGAACCAGCAGACCGGGTAACAGCAGAAGGTTATCAAAATGAAGAGGTTGGGCGGAGAGCAGCGAGTGGGCGCTCAACTCGCAGGGGGACAACCCAGGGGAGGAAAGTTCCTGCGGGCTATGTTCAGTACTCAACGAGAGCGTGGCGGCTTTGACCTGCATGTGATGCAGGATAGCGGCCCGCTGGGTCAGACAGATCAGCATGACAACACAGGCAACGAAAAGCAGCGCGAGGGCTCTCAGTTGCCTGTTTTTATATTGAGTCGGACCGGTCAGGATAGTCATGGGCAATGAGAATAGTGAGCGACGCCTCTGCGGGCAAGGGGCAATTTGTAAAGTAATGCCAACCGGCGCGCCGCTTCACCAGTAAGTCGCCCAACGCCTGACGCCCCTTTACCCGACCGACATCTCTACCCGCCTGCCCAATTTACGGGCTAACCCTTGTGCGCCGTCGCGCATTACCCGGTGATGATTCCAGCGAAAAACGGGAGCGGCCAGCGGTGCGAGCAGGTTCATCCAGCGGGTAGTGGTGCGGATATCCCAGTCATACCTGACGAGCGTGTTGCCCTCGTGCTCAGAAAAAGACCACACGCCGCGCCCTTCCACCTCACCGCTGGCTTCCCCTTCCAACAGCGAGAGGGGCTGAATGGTGAGCACGTGGATATCAAAGGTTAACCGATACGGAAGCGCCCCCTTCCAGGTATAGCGATGCAGGGCGCCAATTCCCCGGGCATCCCCTCTCTTTAGCTCGATAACCTGCTCCAGGCTTCCCCACCATTCGGGCCACACATCGGGATGCGATAAAATCGCCCAGACCTCCTGGAGCGAGGCCTCCACCCGCCAGAGTGTGGAAAAGGTATAATCAGCCATAGGGCACGCCTTCCAGTGATTGTCTCCTGCATTACGCTTCAGTATGTCGGATAACCGCTAAACGTGCAGGATTGACTGTGGCGGATTCTACATGAGATGCGCCGCCATCTGCCGGGCATCCTCTCCGGCCGGTAAACGGATCGGCGTATCCGGATCCGTTGCCATCTGCCAGATGGCTTTTGCCACATCCTCGGGTAAGGTTACGCTCGCATGCGCATCCTGCATGCCCTGAAAGACACGCTCGCTCAACGCGGCATACTCTTCGGGTATCGATCCCATGATCCGTTGCGCATTTTCGCCGAAACGGGTCGCAGGCGAACGCCCGGGCAGCACCAGGCCCACGCGGATATTAAACGGCGCAAGCTCAATTGCCAGAGATTCGGTGAACGCATTAACTGCCGCCTTACTGGCGGTATAGACCGCAAGCAGCGGCAGCGGTTGAAGGGTCACCGCAGACGTGACATTCACGATCACCCCTGAACGACGTTGTCTGAACTGTGGGAGTACGGCCCGGGTCATGGCGAGGGTGCCAAGCGTGTTGGTTTCAAAAATGTCTCTGACCGCCTCCGGGGAGACACCTTCCAGGGCGTTTAACATCCCCACCCCGGCGTTGTTGACCAGAACATTGATGCCGCCGGCGTCAGCGATCGCCCGATCGATGCTCGGCTGCGAAGTGACATCGAGGCTCAGGAGACGTAAACGATCGCTCCCGGGAAGAAGATTCTCCTGCGGTGTGCGCATCGTCGCAATCACCTTCCAGCCCTGCTCAAGAAAATACCGTGCGGTTTCCAGACCAAAACCTGACGAACAGCCGGTAATCATAACCGTTTTCATAATCACTCCTGCGTGTGGTTTGCCTGAGCACATAATAGACAGCGCCGGCTGGACGATATATATTCAAAAGTCCGTTATTCTTTAGCAGGAGTCCGGAAATGAGCGACCCGTTAGCCGAAGCCATCGCCATGTTAAAACTCAAAGCGGTGCTGACAAAAACGGTAACCGGCGCGGGCGCCTGGCGGGTCCGCCGTTCGGATGAGGGGTTGTCATTCTACTGCGCTGTGCTTGAAGGGGCGTGCCGCCTTGAGCGCGAAGGCGATGAGCCCCTCACGCTGCATGCCGGTGACTTTGTTTTAATACCCGCAGCCTACAACTTTGCGTTGACGAGCCTCGTCCCGCCTGCTTCGCCAGGTGTCGATACTATCCCCATCGAAGTGGCAGAGAGACATTTCCGGCTCGGCGATCCCCATGCTGACCCTGAAATGCTGGCGCTGGTTGGTCACTGCATGTCTGAATCACCCGATGCGGGTTTGCTGGTTTCATTGTTGCCCGGGCTTGTGTTTGTGCGTGATGAAAAGCGTCTTTCGCTGCTGGTCGGATTGTTAAAGGATGAAGCCCAGGCGCAACGCTCCGGAAAAGCGTTCATGCTGGCGCGCATGCTGGAACTGCTCTTTATCGAGGCTATCCGCTCTGGCACATCCCTCGCCACGCCCGGATTAGTGCGTGGTCTGGCCGATCCCCGTATCGCCCAGGCGATACGGCTGATACATCAGGAGCCTGCCAGAAAATGGACGGTGCAGGCGCTGGCCAGTCGCTGCGCCCTCTCCCGCTCGATGCTGTTTGAGCGCTTTACGGAGATGACCGGGGTCACGCCGATGGGATACCTGCTCTCCTGGCGCATGACCCTCGCCATGCAACTGCTGTGCGATACCGGCGTCACGGTCGCCGAAGTGGCAGAGCGCACGGGTTACGGCTCCGCCAGCGCATTCAGCGTGGCGTTTACCCGCTATGTCGGTGTGCCGCCGGGGAAATATGCGCAGCATCGCGCGGCGGTTAAACATGTCGGGCTCGCCGACACCGGTTAATCACAGAGCGGGGATTGTCTGAGCTGGGCATCAATTTTCAGGCGGCTCTCCTCTGTCGCCGGGTTAAACACCAGCATCGCCAGATCCGGCCGCCCCTCCACCGCAAAGGTTGAGAATTCAAGCTCTATCGCGCCGGCCTGGGGATGATAGATACGCTTCACCCCCTCACCGTGACTGGCGACATCGTTACTCTGCCACCAGGCAGCAAATTCCGGGCTCTGACGGGAAAGTTCGGCAATCAGGCTGGTGGTTTCCGGCGATGTTCCCGCGCGCGCCACGTCAGCACGAAACGCGTAAACCACCAACCGCGCCACCGCCTGCCAGTCATCCTGCGCCCGGCGTACTGCCGGATCGGTGAACAGGTGGCGCAGAACGTTACGCTCTGTTGCGGGCAGACGCGCATAATCGGTTAAAACGCATGCGGCGGCGCGATTCCAGGCAATGACGTCCCAGGTAATGGTTTTGACGATGGCAGGGATGCTCAATGCATCCAGAACCCGCTGTAATCGTGGCGCGATTTCGGCAGAAACGGTGAAACGGGTGCCGGGCGGATGGCCGAATGCCAGCATAAACAGGTGCTCGCGTTCCGGTGAGGTCAGGCGTAGCCCGCTGGCGATACGGTAAGTACCTCCCGCGACGGCGCGCCGCCGCGTCCCTGTTCAAGCCAGGTGTACCAGACCGGGCTGATACTGGCGAGCTGAGCAACCTCTTCCCGGCGCAATCCGGGCGTGCGTCGCCTGCCCGGGCTAAAGCCAAAGGTGGCCGGATCGAGGCGTAAACGTCGCGCCCGCAGAAAATCGCCCAGTGACTGCATAGCAGTGTGCATCGTCGTCATCCTGTTAAGGTTTATACCCTGATAATGTCTCTACTTTTCTCGTCTGACTATAGCGCTACTCTGTTCCGGAACCCTACTCTGGAGGTGTGTTATGCGAGTTTTTCTTACCGGCGCAAGTGGCTTTATTGGCTCCCGGATCCTCACTGAACTGCTGGCGGCCGGACATCAGGTTACCGCGCTCGCCCGCTCGGAGAGCAGCGCGCAGGCGCTCAGGAATACGGGGGCGGAGGTTCATCGCGGAACCCTGGATGACCCCGATACGTTAGCGGCGGGCGCACAGCATGCGGAAGCGGTGATCCATACGGCTTTTGATCATGATTTTCACCGTTTCGTCGAGAACTGTGAAAAGGATCGGCGGGCTATCCATGCCATGGGCCAGGCGCTGAAAGGCAGCGATCGCCCGTTGATTATTACGTCAGGAACCGGCATGGGCGATGACACCGCCACGGCATTAGCGCAGGAAAAGCACTTTAACGCCGGGAACAGCCATCCCCGGGTGGCAACAGAAACTGAAGGCAATGCGCTGCTTGCTGAAGGTGTTAATGTGCAGGTTGTGCGTCTGCCACAGGTGCATGATACCCGGCGCCAGGGCCTCATCACCTGGTATATTCAGCACGCGATTGAGAAAGGCGTTGTGGCCTGCATCGGTGAGGGCGATAACCGCTGGTCGGCGGCGCACGTCAGCGATGTCGCCGCGCTCTACCGACAGGTGCTGGAGCGTGGCGAAAGCGGTCAACGCTACCACGCTGTTGCCGAAGAAGGGGTGCCCCTCCGGCAGATCGCAGAAATCATTGCCCGCAAGCTCGATCTGCCGTACATCTCGCTCCCCTCCTCAGAGGCTGAAGCGCATTTTGGCTGGTTCGCTATTTTCGCCGCCATAAACCTGCGCGCATCCTCCGCCTGGACACGTCAGCAGTTGGGCTGGCATCCCACCGGCCCCGGCCTGCTCGAGGATCTGGAGAATATGGATTACGCGCCGCTGTTATCCTCCCGCTAGCCATCCCGCCCGGCGTCACCGTTGTGACGCCGGGAAAACGCCCTACCGGTTATACGCCCAGTCAGCCGTTGTTAAGCAGCGCATTCGCGACCGAGCCGCCCTGCTGACCCGTCGCGCCAAAAACCAGAATCACAGAAGCGTTGTTCATTGTTGCGTACTCCCGAAAAAGGTTGGCGTGTCATTCGCATCAGTCCAGCGATAGTGCCCATGTTCATCAACACTCAGCCAGCCGCAGGAGGAGCCAGCGAAATGGGCGCTACACCACAGGGCGTTATGTTCCGCACACCATGCCATCGCCCGACGCCGTGACTTTTCCGCCTCGTGATGGTCGCTGCAAAACACCGAATTCCATTCCGGGTGGCTAAACTGCCACGGTGAATGTGCAATATCCCCGGCAAAGAAGGCATATTCGCCGCCCGCAGAGAGGATCAACGCCGCATGATCAGGGCTGTGCCCGGGCATGGGGGTATAAGAAATTCTGCCGCTAAATACCGGCTGCGCGGCCACATCAACGGTTTCCAGCAGGCCCGCGTCAATCACCGGCAACAGGCTGTCGAGCCATAAATTCCGGTAGCGGTCACTGTTTTGTACCCGAATAAGCTCTTTCTCAGAGCAGATATAACGCGCGTTGGGAAACATCGGCACCCAGCGGTTATCCCGCCAGAGAGTGTTCCAGCCAACATGGTCAGTGTGCAGGTGAGTCAGTAATACCAGGGTCACCTCTTCCGGCTTAATGCCCGAGGCCAGAAAATTCTCCAGGTAGCCTGTGTGCAATTGATGGTAAAACGGATTACCACCGCGTTCGCGACCATTACCGGTGCCGGTATCAATCACAATAATATCGTCGGGAGTACGTATGACCCAACTGTGGATCGACAGCGGTACGCTCTGACGGGCCCATTCTGCGTCTGCGGGCCGGAGATAATCAGGATATAACTCCGCTGTTGGTATTTTAATTTCTCGCTCCATGATCTTAAAAATAACCGTGTCGCCTATCCGGTAAGATTGCATAACGCCCTCCGCCTGTTCTCGGCATAGTTGATTTACCAGGTTGAGATTCACTATGCTGCTGGGATAAATAACATTCAAATTGATTAACATGATGAAGAAAATCATTGAAAATGATTTTAACCGGATAGATTTGAATCTCCTGACGGTGTTTCTGGTGTTATACCGGGAAGCGAGCGTCACCCGTACCGCAGAGGTGCTGCATCTTGGGCAACCGGCCATCAGCGGGGCGTTGAAAAGACTGCGGGAGATGTTTGATGACCCGCTGTTCGTTCGCGCGGCCCGGGGGATGCTGCCGACACCGCGCGCCGAAGCCTTGATGGTTCATATGCAACCGCTGATGGAAAACCTGCATACCGTCATTTTTGGCGCTCAGGACTTCTCTCCCGCCACGGCAAAACGGACCTTTCGCCTGGGCATAAGCGACTGGAGCGAGCACTGGCTGATGCCGGATCTCCTGCCCGCCATCGCCCATCAGGCACCTGGCGTGGCGCTGCATAGTCTCCCCGCCGATCCCTTTCAGGTACGTCGATTACTGGAGGAGGATGCCATTGATATTGCCGTTTCGCTGAACAAGCAGAGCACGGGAGAGATCGTGAGCGAGCCCGTCATGACAATGGGCGTTTCGACGCTCTGGTCAGCAGAGCAGATCCCCTGTGAAGGGCCCTTGTCGGTAAACGACTTTATCGCTTATGAACATGTTATGGTGTCGTATCGCGAATCAAGCCACAGTGAAATTGACCGGCAGCTTGCCAGCCAGGGGTTGCAGCGGCGCGTGCGTTACGTGACGGCCAATTTTTCCACCTTTCCTCTGCTGTTAACCACGATGCCCGTTTTCGCCACGGTTCCCGACGGACTGGCCCGACGATGGCAGCAGCATTTTGCTTTACGCACCAGCGCCACGCCCGTGAATTATCCCTCGTTTACGTTGTGTCTGTTGCGCCACAAGCGCCGGGCGCAGGATCCGGCGCTGAACTGGCTGGTGGAGCAGTTAAAAAGAGCCATACAGCGCGTTTAAGCCCCCCTCACAGGTTGTAGCAGCACCGCGCGGCTCCAGTCATAAAATGCGCGCACCGAAGGCGGTAAATACCTGTTTTGCGGATAGACCAGCGAAAGCGGCAAATCAAAAGAGAGGTTATCCATGCAGGCGATGAGCGCGCCGTTTTGCAGGTAAGGCGCAACCAGATAGCTGGCGACACGGATTACCCCAAGCCCCTGTATACCGGCCTGAATATAGGCGTCGGTATCATCGACAACCAGCGTCTCCTTCATCCGGATCGCGCAATCGCCCTCCTCAAGGGTAAAAAACCAGTCGGTGGTGCGTCCGGTGCGATGGTTGAGATAGCCAACGGCGTAATGCCTTTCCAGATCATCAATATTTTCCGGCTTACCATGGGCGGCAAGGTATGCCGGAGAGGCCAGAACCACCCACTTAAAGTTCGCGAGAGGTCGAGCCACCAGCGTGGTTGAATCGTCGATTCTGCCGGTACGAATCACGCAGTCATACCCTTCCTGAATGATATCTTCGACGTTATCGCTGGAACACAGGATCAACTCCAGCTCAGGATACAGCTGCAGAAACTCCGCTAGCCTCGGGAGAATGCAGTGCCGGGCCAGCGACTGCGGCATCCCCACCTTGAAACGCCCTTTGGGCTGCGCCGCCCGGCCAGGAAAAGAGGATTCTATGGCGGCAATATCAGCCAGCACGCGTTTGCACTCCTCATAGTACCGTCGGCCATCGGCGGTCACGCTGAGTGTGCGGGTGGTTCGCTGCAGAAGCTTGATCCCGAGCCAGGCTTCCAGATCCTTAATCACGCGGGATACCGTTGAACGCGGCAATCCCATCGCTTCGGCTGTCCTGGCGAAGCTATGGGTATCCACCACGCCGACATAGACCTGCATTGCTTCCAGCTTATCCATATTGCCCTCCAGACCGACTGATTATGCCATTTTCACGAACAGTCTAACCCGTCCTCAGCCTCTTATCGCATAAACCACCCTGCCATAAAATGGCCTTAATAGCAGCAAACAAGCTGCTGACAAAGATGAGGAATAAAAATGACAGAGCGCAATGTTAATCAGGGCGAAAAAGTATTGGTGCTGGGAGCGGGACAACTGGGCACCGCCGTACTGGATTTTCTGATCCCGGCAGTCACACGGCGAAACGGCAGCGTCTCGGTTATCGTCTCGCCCGGGTCACTGGATCAACAGGGCAATCTGCTGGCCGATGATCATCAGCGACTGGCTGATTCAGGCGCAACATTTATGGCCGTTGACGTTGCAGCCAGTACGATTGAATCGTTAAAACCCCACTTTGCTGGCTTTGATACGGTGATCAACTGCATGGGTTTTATCGCCGGTGCAGGCACCCAGATAAAAATTACCCGCGCGGTGCTGGAGGCGGGCGTGAGACGCTACTTCCCCTGGCAGTTTGGCGTTAATTACGATGTGGTCGGCAAAGGAAGCGGCCAACCCGTCTGGGACGAGCAGTATGAGGTCAGAACCCTGTTGCGGGAACAGCGCGCGACGGAGTGGGTGATTGTGTCAACCGGTATGTTTACCAGCTTTCTCTTCGAACCGGCGTTTGATGTGGTGAATTTAGCCAACAGAACCCTTCATGCTCTCGGAGGATGGGACACCCAGGTCACCGTGACCTCACCCGCGGATATTGGCCGGCTGACCACGGCGATCTATTTGCAGCAGCCGCGTATCGTCAACGAGGTGGTCTTTGTCGCGGGGGAAACGACCTCCTATGGCAAACTGGCGGAAACGGTTGAACGCGTCACAAAACAGACCTTCGCGAAAAGCGTATTCACGCTGCCCGCCTTACAGGAAGAACTGCGTTTACAGCCGGATGATCCGATGCTGCGCTATCGCGTCGCCTTTGCCCGGGGAGAGGGAGTGTGGTGGCCGATGAGAGAAACCTGGAATGCGCGGAACAATCTGCCCACGCAGGATATTGCCTCCTGGCTCAAAACGGCCATTTAACGTTTGTCTTCCGGCCTCAGGCGCTGGCTTTAGCCAGCCGCCTGTCACGCCCCGGCGGCACGCCATACATCCGGGCATATTCCCGGGTGAACTGCGACACGCTGGCATAGCCTACCCTGTAGGCCGCCTGGGCAATGGCAGTTCCTTCTGTCAGCATCAGCCGACGGGCGTGGATCAGGCGCAGCTGTTTCTGAAACTGTAACGGCGAGGTGGTGGTGATAGCCCGGAAATGTTGATGGAACACGGAAACGCTCATTCCCGCCACGCCGGCAAGCTCTTCAACGCTTATCGTGCGGGTAAAATCCTTACGCAAAACCGCGACCGCGCGGCTGATGCGTGCGGAATAGCTCTCTGCTGCGCCAAGGGCACGGATAGCCGCCCCGTGTACGCTGCGAAGTAGCCAGTAATGCAGCTCTCTGCGTAATCCCTCACCCAGGACCGCCAGCGCAGGCGGGTCGTCAAACAGTCTTGCCAGCCGGTAAGCGGCATCCGCCACCCCGGCATTCATTGGTTCAATGCCGACGTAAG
Source organism: Leclercia sp. LSNIH1 (assembly GCF_002902985.1). Classification (NCBI taxonomy): domain Bacteria; kingdom Pseudomonadati; phylum Pseudomonadota; class Gammaproteobacteria; order Enterobacterales; family Enterobacteriaceae; genus Leclercia; species Leclercia sp. LSNIH1. Next base: position 3,473,371 of record NZ_CP026167.1, read on the forward strand.
GCCCGTCACCCTGCCCTGCGGGTGCCAGCGCCTGAAGCTCACGCAGGATGGCAGTATCCAGCTCGAGCACCAGGGAATAGTAGGGATGGCGAAGGCTGGCCTGGGTAATCTGGCTGATCGTCGGCACATCCGCAGCAATCACCATCGCCTCGCCCGGGCCATAGTCAAAACGTTCAGTACCGGTCGTGACGCATTTGCGTCCCTGCAACAGCATCGCAATCAGCGGTTTGTTGATGGCCGCCTGCAAATCGCCGGGATGCAAAGCCCGGACAATCGTCAACCCCGGAACCGGCGTAGCAGCAACCCCGCTACGGTCAGCGTGCGTATCAGCATAGCGGCGGCAAAGCTCGAACAGTGCAGCAGGCATAGGATCCTTTCGGGCAAGTTTTTTAACGATAGTATGTGATAACTGGCGACAGAACACCCCCCTGGAAGAGAAATGGGCAAAACTTCACAAGGATCGGGCAATGGCCACAGAGGGGCTTCTCCTACTGTAGTGATACCACTCAACAGACAGGAGCTGTCATGAATAAAATCGCACTTATCACCGGCGCCAACCGTGGCCTCGGCCGTCGTACCGCCCTCGCCATTGCACAACAGGGGGGTGATGTCATTGTCGCTTACAGAGGAAACACCGAGCAGGCTGAAGCGGTTGTCGCGGAGATCCGCGCGCTGGGACGCAAAGCGATTGCCCTCCAGCTTGATATGGCGCAGACGGCAAGTTTCCCGCGCTTTGCTGAAACATTGCGCACGCAGCTTGCTGAAGTCTGGGCGCGCGACACCTTCGATCATCTGATTAACAACGCCGGTCACGGTGAGTTTGCTACCCTGGCCGATACCACCGAAGCGCAGTTCGACGGGTTGTTCGACGTTCACGTCAAAGGGGTGTTTTTCCTGGTGCAGGCGCTGCTGCCGATGCTGGCCGACGGCGGGCGGATCGTTAACTTTTCGTCCGGTTTGACCCGGGTTTCCTACCCGGGATTCTCGGCCTACGCCGCGGCAAAAGCGGCGGTTGAGATGCTGGGCGTGTATATGGCCCGCGAGCTGGGCGGGCGCGGTATCACCGTCAATACCGTCGCGCCAGGGGCCATTGAGACCGATTTCGGCGGCGGCCTGGTGCGCGACAACGCCGATGTTAACGCACAGTTTGCCGCCATGACCGCGCTCGGGCGTGTCGGCGTTCCCGATGATATCGGACCGATGGTCGCCAGCCTGCTGCGTGACGACAACCGGTGGGTGACCGCCCAGCGTATCGAGGTGTCGGGCGGACAGACCATCTGATCCCCACGCCATAAGAACCGGGTCTGGCCTCAGCGCGGAAGTAACGGCGCCAGGGCCAGCCTCGCCAGGCGCACGGTCTCCTGCAGACGCGCCAGACTATCCCCTGCCCGTGCTTTCGCCGACAGTCCCGCCATCAATGTGCTGATAAAGTCGGTCAGCCGAACGGCTTCGTGCGGATAGTATTGGGCAATATAGGCCCGGATAGTCTCTTCCGCGGCAGTGTGCAATTCGCTTGCCGCCTCGCGCGCAGGCCGATCGTTGCAGTGGATCCCTTCCAGCACCAGGCACCCGGCCGCCGCCGGATCGTTCACATAGCGTTTTGCCGCGTCGTGCAGAACATCCATCAGGCACTGCACCACCGGGCGGTCGTGACGCAGGAGTTCAGTAAAGGGGATCGCGCCAGTATGGCTATACCGCTCCAGCACCCGGGTGTAAAGCCCCAACTTGCTGCCAAAAGCGGCATAGAAGCTGGGGGGATTAATGCCGAACGCCTTCGTCAGATCGGCCACACTCACCGCGTCATAACCCTGCGAGTGAAAGAGGTGTTGGGCAGTTTCAATGGCCTGCTCAGGATCGAACCGGCGAGGTCGTCCTGGGGTACGGCTCTTTTTTGTAGTGATCACTACATTACTCCTTGACGGCACACGTAGCCGACGCATATTGTAATGACCACTACAATATCATAAGGAACGTTTTATGGCTGCACTGCAAAAGAGATCGGTACTGGTTTTAGGCGCAAGTCGTGGCATTGGCGCGGCTATCGTCAGGCGCTTTGCCTCCGAGGGCGCATCGGTGGTGTTCAGCTATGCGGGATCGCCAGACGCCGCCGCGCAGCTGGCCGCTGAAACCGGAAGCGTGGCGGTACAGACCGACAGCGCCGACCGGGATGCGGTGATAAAACTCGTGCGTGACAGCGGGCCGCTGGATGTTCTGGTCGTCAACTCAGGCATTGCGCTCTTTGGCGATGCGCTGGAGCAGGATAGCGACGCCGTCGATCGCCTCTTCCGGATCAACATTCATGCGCCTTACCATGCCGCGGTTGAGGCGGCCCGGCAAATGCCGGACGGCGGACGCATTATTGTCATCGGTTCTGTGAATGGCGATCGTATGCCCATTCCGGGGATGGCCTCGTATGCGGTCAGCAAATCGGCACTGCAAGGACTGGCGCGCGGCCTGGCGCGTGACTTTGGCTCACGCGGGATCACGGTTAACGTCGTGCAGCCCGGCCCCATCGATACCGATGCGAATCCAGAGAATGGCCCCATGAAGGAGCTGATGCACAGCTTTATGGCAATTAAACGACACGGGCGTCCTGAGGAAGTGGCGGGCATGGTCGCCTGGCTGGCGAGCCCGGAGGCGTCATTCATTACTGGCGCCATGCACACCATCGATGGCGCGTTTGGCGCATAATCCTTCAGAGGGAGGGGTCAGCGAGGCGCTTGACGAAGCGCTCGGAATAATGTTTGCCGGCGGTAATACGCAGGATAAATCAAAGCATCATCATCATTTCATGCCATGCCATCCCGCCGTGATCGGACTCCGACGGCCTGATATAGCGGTAGCCAAAATGGGCGTACAGATCGACATGGCGATCTTTACACATCAGGTGAATGGTCTTTTTATGCATCGCCTTCATGCGTGACACGAATTCACGCATCAGCAATGACGAATAGCCTTGTCCCTGGAAATCCGGATGAACCACCACGGACATGATTACTGCGTTTGGGGCATCCGGATCGTGGCCCACCAGTTCTTTAAACGCTTCGTCGGACATCACCACGTCCCATGCACAGCCCGCATTAATGAATCCAATGACTTCGCCCTCCAGCGTTATGCACAGAAAGCCTTCCGGGTAGCGATTAATGCGGGTTGCAATTTTTTCGCGCGTTGCCGCTTCATCCCCTTCATAGGACATCCTTTCAATCTCATGGCAACGATCAATGTCAGCTGCGGTTGCCTGGCGGAATACCGGGGTAGTCATATTTTTGCCTCTTCGTCATGTTGTGGGCGACAGAATACCTTGTTCCCGGCATGTTTGTGCTGCATGTTATGCAATAATAAACTGCATAATATGCACTTAACCGGATTCCGGGAAAATATGTATTCACCCCTACGTAAGCTCGATATGAATCTACTGCTGGTTTTCGATTCACTCTACCGGCACGGTAGCGTCACGGCTGCCGCCAATGAGCAAGCGCTTAGCCCTTCGGCGCTGAGCCATGCCCTGAACCGCCTGCGGGTCGCGCTTGCAGATCCGCTGTTCGTGCGTACCGGCGGTCGGATGGTGCCCACGGCCAAAGCGGAAAGCATCGCGGCGAAGATTTCGGGGGCGTTAGGCAGCCTCTCTTCCTGCCTGCTCGAGTCTGGGGATTTCGAAGCGGAAAAAAGCCGGGAGACATTCACCTTTGCCGTAACGGACTACACCGCCGCGGTGATCCTGCCCGCGCTGGTGGCACGGGTCAATCAGCTGGCGCCAGGCATCACCCTTAAGCTTGTCTATTCGCGGGATTTTAATGCCGATGACGATCTGCTGTCGGGTAAGGTCGATTTTGCCCTGGGGTTCGAAGAGGAGCAAAAGCCCTCCCGACGCGGCATCGAATCCATGACCTGTTTTACCGATGACTATGTCGTTGCCGTGCGCCGTGGTCATCCGCATATCCAGGATTTGCTGACGCAGGAAGGTTACCTGAGTGCCGGGCATGTGGTGGTGCGCCCGTGGCTGGAAAGCCGCGGGATGATCGATCGTTATCTGGAAAGCCAGCAGGTACGTCGCCGGATCGTCGTGGAACTTCCCAGTCTGATGATCGCCCCTCTGATTGTTTCCCAGTCCGATCTGGCGATCACGCTGCCCAAAAGAGGAATAGCGTCGATCTTTGATATGAAAAACCTGATGGTTTTTGCTCCCCCTTTCCCGACACCGCAGTACATCCTGAAGGCCTATTACAGCCCTACGCTGGGTAACTCACCCGGACATGTGTGGATGAGGGAGCAAATTCTGGCGATATGCGATCGGTAAGATCCGGTGTATGCAGCCTAATCCGCCGACTTCACGATATAGGTCACCACGCCAAAGATATCGAGCGACTCTTCGCTGCTCACGAGGATGGGCGAATAAGCGCTGTTCATCGGGTTAAGCTGTACCCGGGGCCGGAGCTGCAGGCGTTTTACCGTAAATTCCCCCTCCACCGCGGCGATAACAATATCCCCGTGCTGCGCCGTTCTGGCGCTGTCGACAATCAGCAGATCGCCGTCGCCGATCCCGGCGTCAATCATCGAATCCCCGGCCGCCTTCACAAAGTAGGTCGAGTTGGGATGCTGAATAAGTAATTTGTTTAAATCGATACGCTGTTCAACATAGTCCTGGGCCGGACTGGGAAAACCGCACTGCACCACATCGCTGAAAAGGGGGAGCGCAATCACCTCGCGCAGCGCTGAAAGTTGGTAAAACTCCATGATTCGTTCCTCGAATACTGTTTTTATATACAGTAGTCGTGGCGCGAAGCGCAATCAAGTCGCAGGCCGACAACGGCGGTTTATTACTTAACCGCTTCGCTTACAAGTGATTATTGCAATTAGAAATATTTGTTTTGTAAATGTTTTCTGGCCTGGAGGTCTTCAAACAGGCTGATGAAGGATACAGAGGGTGCGGGCACGCTCCCGCTCCTCTGCCATCAGTTCGGTGATATCGCCAGGCCGCCCGCGCATTGCCCGGCGGCGCTTCGCTTGCACGGGCCTACAAAACCCGCTCTGCCACCTCCTGCAACGCATCCCGCTCCGCCCCCGCCAGCGTCTGCAACGGAAAAGGCAAACACGGCGCCGCAGCCCTTCCCCGCAGCTCCGCCACCGTCGCGATCACCCGCAAACTCCCGTATCGACGGAAAAATCTCCATAACGGCTCCAGCACGCCGTTAAGCCGCCGGGTCTCCTCCACATCCCCCCGCAGCGCCGCCTGCGTCAACCGCAGGCAATAATCCGGGAAAAGTCCGGCCAGCACCGAGTACCAGACGTCGCACCCTGCCAGCAGACCGGCAGCCGACTGCGCATCACCGCTGATGCCAATCGTCACCCCCGCCGCCACCTGGCTTTTCAGCTTCGCCACACGGGCTAAGGCGTCAGCCGGATCGGCAGGCAGATCGCCGAGCTTGATGGAACCCATGTTGGGTAAAAACGACAGCGCCTCCAGCAGTTCATCATTAAATTCAAAGCCGCTGGTCGCCGGGTTGTCGTAGATACAGAGCGGAACGGAAATTTCACCGCAGAGGCGCTCGTACAGACGGAACACTTCCTCCGCCGTCAGTTTCTGGTAACAGAGCGGGGCCAGCAGCAGACCGCTCACCCCGGCCTTTTGCGCATCCTCTGCCAGTCTCACGATCTCTTCTGCGTTGACGCTGCCGATACTGGTCATCACCGGCACGCCCGCGGCGGCACTCACCGCCAGCCTTGTGGCGGCGAAACGCTGCTCCCGGGTTAAGTAGGCGTAACTCCCCGTGGAGCCCAGCGCGCCGATGGAATTTACCCCCGCTGCCGCCAGCGCCTCAATCAGCGCAACAAAGGCGTTTTCATCAATCTCCCCCTTTACCAACGGCGTGAGAGGAAATGCGCTCAGACCTGTAAACATCCTGAATCCCTTATAAAATTAGCGGCCAAATTTTCGTGATCCCACGACATAAAGAATCACGTCAAAGATGATAAATACCATTAACGGGCTCACCCTCTCATGCAGCAGCGTGGCGGGAGCCCCAGCCCGAAAAGCCTGTCCCATGCAATGATGCAGGCATTGTCAGCAGAGCGGCAACCACCATGAAAGGTAGTGCGATAATCAGCGCCCGGCTGATCACCTGCCAGCCACCCGATTTACGGGCCATCGCGGCCATTGAGCCTGAGCAGAGCCGCTAAGACTTATCTTAAATTCCCTCAGAAAGGGAATTATTTTATGAATCTGCAAACACCCTTTACCACCCGGAAATTATTCGTCAGATATATAAGGAATGCTAACTTATTTATTAGCGAGGATATATTCCCTGGAGCCGGTGAAAAAATAAAATTTGTTAGCCATGAGCAAGGAAAAAACGCATCGGGAGGCTTATTGACGTTTGTTCCGTTCTGTCTAGATTTATTTGTGCACGCATTTGAGGAAGTTGGTTTTCCTTAAAAGTATTCTCAACGAAAAACTGGAGACAAGTTATGGCTAATCATCGAGGCGGTTCCGGCAATTTCGCAGAAGACCGGGAGCGTGCATCCCAGGCGGGCCGTAAAGGCGGACAGAGTAGCGGCGGTAACTTTAAGAACGACCCGCAGCGGGCATCCGAAGCGGGAAAAAAAGGCGGACAAAATAGTCGCGGTGGCGGACGCAAACCCGCAGCGTAATCCGCTGCGATATATCTTCCGCTAACGGCGATATGTCAGACAATATATTCATGGACGTACCGAGCGGCAATTTTGCCACACCATGCAAACGCAGCCCGATATATTATAAGGAGGTTAGAGTATGCATTTGAGACGAAGAGTTCGTAACGCACGCAATAATCATCGCACCCGTGATGATGTTGGCTGGATAATTCCGGAGGATGCAGAGTGTACGCGTTCGCCGGATAGCGGCGGCCCGGCGCTCAATATCATCAAGCGTGATGACGCTGACCGTGAAGTGAGGCTCAGTCAGCGTCAGTCGTACCTGGTCAACGCCATGGCGCACCGCGATCTGAAGTAATCAGCTGTTAAGTGATGCAAATTTGTTGTGTTTATTTTTTTGCCCGGCCTTCCCCGCCGGGCTTTTTTATGCCGCCCCTAGCGACGCAACGGCAATCCGGCGCTCTCTTTCGCCCGTAACACCGTCAGGAAGGTGATCAGGGCGGCCATCATGACAAACAGCGCGGGGGCGAGCGGATTGCCACTCTTCAGAACCAGCCAGGCCGAGAACCACGGCGTGATACCGCCAAAGAACGCCACCGCCACGTTATAGGCGATAGCGATACCGCCAAAGCGAATCCGGGTAGGAAACAGCTCCGCGATAGCCGCGCAGCAGGCCCCGTCAAAGGCGGCAATGCAGATCCCCAGCAACAGCATCGCCAGTAGCGCGGAGACGACATCGCCCTGCGCCATCAATCCCATGGCAGGCCAGCTCAGGAGGATAAACCCCATGCAGCCCGCCAGCATCAGCGGCCTGCGGCCAAACCTGTCCGACAGATACCCCATAAAGGGCACCATCACCGCCACAGCTAACAGCCCGAGCGTGGTAATAAGGTATGCCTGCTGCGTCGGAAAGCGCAGCGCCGTCGTCAGGTAGCCGGGAATAAAGGCCTGTAGCATCCAGTGCCCCACCGCCTTGATGACCACAAAACCGATGCAGAAGCCCAGCGCGCGCCGCTCGGTGGTGACCGCCACCTGCAGCGGGGCGGCCTCGGTTTTATGGCTTTGCTTCAGCGCCAGGAATTCGGGAGAGTCTTCAAGATGGGTGCGCAGGTAGAGGCCAATCCAGCCCAGCGGCCCGGCGAGCAGGAAGGGAATGCGCCAGCCCCACGCATTCATCGCCGCCTCTCCCAGCACCGTGGTGAGCAGCACCACCAGGCCAGAGGCGGCAACAAAGGCCAGAAAGCCGAAGTTATCGATCCAGCTGGTAAAGTAGCCCCGGCGGCGGGCGGGAGCATATTCCGCCAGAAAGGTGGTGGCTCCTGCGCTTTCGCCCCCGGCGGCAAATCCCTGAACCAGACGCACCAGCACCAGCAGCACCGTGGCGAGAAGCCCCACCTGCGAATAAGTGGGCAGCAGTCCGATCAGAAAGGTGGCGCCCGAGGTCAGCATGATCACCGACGCCAGCACCCTCCGGCGTCCGATGCGGTCCCCGAGGGAGCCAAACCACAGCCCGCCCAGCGGACGCATCACAAACCCGGCGCCAAAGACCGCGAACGACGACAGCAGCGCCAACGCCGGATCGTCAGCCTGGAAAAAGTGCAGGCCAATAAACGCGGCCAGCGTGCCGTAAAGCCCAAAATCGAACCATTCAACAAAATGGCCGACACCGGTGGCAAACAGCACTTTGCGCAGCTTACGGGACACAGGATCCCCTTAGCGTTTTTTCGGCATCATGCGCAGGAGGGTATTGTCTTTCCAGTAGTAGTGGTGAAGCAGCGCGGCAAAGGCGTGGATCCCGATAACGAAATAGCCCAGCTTCGCCAGGGTGACGTGCCACGCTTTCAGCGTGTCCACGAGATCAAAATTGGACTCGGCGGCGTGCGGCATCCCCAGCCCGAACGCAAACCAGGTATTGCCCCGGTTATACATCATCACCAGCCCAATCAGCGGCAGCGCAATAAACAGCAGATAGATGGCGAGGTGCCCCAGATGCGATAAGCCGATATACATCGGTTTTGGCTTAGGCACAATCGGCGGCGCGGGATACTTAAGACGCACCAGCAGACGCGCGACCATCAGCACCAGTACAGAGATGCCGCATGAAACGTGGACCATATTGATCAGTGGGCGGTCGCTGCGGGGGAACCAGCCGCGAAACTCCATGGCACAGTAGGCCACGATCACCAGCAGAAAAACCAGCCAGTGGATCGTGATTTGCAGGCCGGTGTATTTATTGCGCATAGTCTTTCCTGAACAGAAGGCTAAAAAACGTAAAATAACCCAGCTTCAGTTAAAAATTCATTATTTATTCTCCCGCACTTTTCAAAAACTTCCGTGCAGATGAGCCATCTTCAATTGCCTCGCTGGGCTTCATGGTCTAATCCTGGATGAGTTCAACGTCCCGTACATCACACAGGAGAAGATCATGAGTAAGATTGGCATTAACGGTTTTGGTCGTATTGGCCGACTGGTTCTCCGTCGGTTGCTGGAAACGCAGGACAGTAATAGCGTGGTGGCGATTAACGATTTGACGTCGCCAAAAGTGCTGGCCTACCTGTTAAAACATGACTCTAACTATGGCCCCTTCCCCTGGAGCGTCGACTTCACTGAAGACGCGCTGATCGTCGACGGGAAATCCATTTCGGTTTACGCCGAGAAAGAGGCGAAAAACATCCCGTGGCGATCTGCGGGCGTGGATCTGGTAGTGGAGTGCACCGGGTTCTACACCTCGCAGGAGAAATCCCAGGCCCATCTGGACGCGGGCGCCAAAAAAGTGCTGATCTCCGCCCCGGCCGGCGAGATGAAAACCATCGTCTTTAACGTTAACGACGACACCATCGAGGCCAGTGACACCATTATCTCTGTCGCCTCCTGCACCACCAACTGCCTGGCCCCGCTGGCGAAAGTGCTGCACGACGCCTTTGGCATCAAGGCGGGCACCATGACCACCATCCACGCCTATACCGGCACCCAGGCGCTGGTGGATGGGCCGCGCGGCAAGGATCTTCGCGCCTCCCGCGCCGCGGCGGAAAACATCATTCCGCACACCACCGGCGCGGCGAAGGCCATTGGGCTGGTGATCCCCGCCCTGAGCGGCAAGCTGAAAGGCCACGCCCAGCGCGTGCCGGTTAAAACCGGCTCCGTCACCGAGCTGGTCTCTATTCTGGATAAAAAAGTGAGCGTGGATGAGATCCATCAGGCGCTGAAAAAGGCCACTGAGGGCAACGAATCCTTCGGTTATACCGACGAAGAGATTGTCTCGTCCGATGTGATCGGCAGCCACTTTGGGTCGATATTCGATGCCACCCAGACCGAGGTCACCGAGGCGGGCGATGTCCAGCTGGTGAAAACCGTCGCCTGGTACGACAACGAATATGGTTTTGTCACCCAGCTGGTGCGGACCCTGGATAAGTTCGCGGCGCTGTAATCACCCTGCGGACAGCCAGGCTGTCCGCAACCTGTGAAACTGTTCAGGTTTTCATTCCGTTAACCCTGCTATAACAAACGCTTTCCAGAGAGGGAGCGTTAACATGGAAGCACTCAGCCGCGAAACACTCGAACAGAATATGGCCCACGCTGTTAGCAGTTCGGCCACCTTTACCATCTGGCCCGATAATGAAGCCCCGGGCGCGCAGACCAGCGACGCCGTCTTTACCCCGGAACCCCACCACACCGGTACCTCCCACTTTGATCGCGCCGTCACCGGCATCCGCGCCCCGGAGATAACCGTCTATACCCCGAGCAAACCTAACGGGGTGGGTATCCTGGTGACGCCGGGCGGGTCATACCGCCGCGTGGTGCTGGATAAAGAGGGCAGCGCGCTGGCCTCCTTCTTTAACGCCCGCGGCTACACCCTGTTTGTGATGACCTACCGCATGCCGGGGGATGGTCATGAAGAGGGGGCCGACGCGCCGCTGGCCGACATCCAGCGCGCCATGCGGGTGATCCGCGCCAGTGCCGGGGAGTGGCAGCTGGATCCGGCGCGGATTGGAGTGCTGGGCTTCTCGGCGGGCGGTCACGTGGCGGCGAGCCTCGGTACCCGCCATGACGAAACGGTATACGCCCCGCTCGACGCCGCCGACGCGCTATCCGCCCGTCCGGCTTTTATGGCGCTGGTCTATCCGGTGATCACCATGCAGGGCGAACACTACCACCCGGGCTCGCGCCTTGAGCTGATGGGTGACAACCCTGGCGAAGAGCTGATCCGCCGCTATTCGCTGGAAGCGCGCGTCACCCGCGATGCCCCGCCGACCTTCCTGCTGCATGCCGCCGACGACCCGGCGGTGAAGGCCGAGAACAGCCTGGCGATGTTTACCGCCCTGCGCCGCGTTGGGGTGCCGGTTGAGATGCATCTGTTCGAGCGCGGGAAACATGGATTCGGCATCCGCGATGCCCAGGGGCTGCCGGTGGCCCTCTGGCCGGAGCTGATGATGAACTGGATTGCGACGAAGGTGTAAGCGGAAGGGTGCAGTCTGGATGCCGGGTGGCGCTGCGCTTACCCGGCCTACAAAACCGGCAAACGGCATCGGACACGTAGGCCGGGTAAGGCGAAGCCGCCACCCGGCAAGCCTCGCGCCACCCGGCGTCTCTATCACGACTGCAAATAGACCACCTGGGTCTGCAAATACTCGTGCAGACCGTGTTTGCCATCCGCTCCACCGATCCCCGATTTACGCCATCCCGCGTGGAAGCCCTGCATCGCTTCAAAGTTCTCGCGGTTGATGTAGGTTTCACCGAACTTCAGCCCTTTAATGGCCTTCATCGCCACGTTCAGATCCCGGGTATAAATCGAGGATGTCAGACCATAATCGCTGTCGTTGGCCATCTTCAGCGCCTCCTCCAGGGTGTCAAATACCACCACCGGCAGCACCGGTCCGAAGGTCTCTTCGTGCATGATGCTCATCTCCTGACGCACGTCCAGCAGCAGCGTTGGCGGATAGAAGTAGCCCTTCCCTTCCACCGCTTTGCCGCCCAGCACCACTTTCGCCCCCTGCTCTACCGCCAGCGCCACCTTCTGCTCAACACGCGCCAGCGCCGCGGCGTTGATCAGCGGGCCCATGGCGATGTCGTTACGCTCGGCCGGGTTGCCAAACTGCACCGCTTTCATCGCTTCGCCCAGACGGTTTGCAAAGCGGTCGTAGATGCCCTTCTGCACATAGACGCGCTCGGCGCAGTTACAGACCTGCCCGGTGTTGATCACCCGCGAGTCAACAATCGCCTTCACCGCCAGCTCCAGATCTGCGTCGTCCATCACGATAGCCGGGGCTTTACCGCCCAGCTCGAGGCACACTTTGGTGATGTTCTTCGCGGCGGCGGCTATGATCTTCTCGCCTGCGGCCACGCTGCCGGTCATGCTGACCATCGCCACTTTCGGGTTGCCCGCCAGCTCCTGGCCCACGGTTTCCCCGCGTCCCAGCACCAGGTTAAAAACCCCTTTCGGCAGGCCGATCTCGTCGACGATTTTGGCGAAGGCGATGGCGTTGTTCGGAGTAAATTCGCTCGGCTTAATGACGATGGTGTTGCCGGTCACCAGCGCAGGTGCCAGCTTGCGGGCGATCAGGAAGAACGGGAAGTTCCACGGCAGAATACCGGTGGTGACGCCCAGGGCGCGTTTGAACAGCAGAATGTTTTCGCCCGGACGATCGCTCTGGATAATTTCGCCCTCGTAGCGGCGGGCCCACTCCGCCATGTAGTCGAGATAGTCGGCGGTGAAGGAGACCTCAACCTCCGCGAGCTGCTGGATCTTGCCGCCTTCGGCAACGATCAGGGCGCTGATCTCGCTGGCGCGCTCACGAATGCCTGCCGCGATTTTACGCAGCCAGCCTGCGCGCTGGATGGCAGGCAGTGCCTCCCAGGCCTCCTGGGCGCGTTCGGCTGCGTCAATCGCCTTGCGGGCATCTTCGGCACTGCCGTCGGGAATACGGGAAATGACCTCTTCGGTGGCCGGATTGATGACATCAATCCAGGCATCACCCTGCCAGGCTACAAACTGTCCATCGATATACATAGGATGTTGTACGGGTACTGTCATGACTCGCTCCTGTAATTACACTGTTTTTAACAAGTAAAATTATTGTTAAAAACTACAGTTCCCGATCCTCAATCCCAGCGTATCGCGCTGTTTTTGTGAGATATCTCATAAAAGAAACGGGTCAGCAGGAGGAAAACATTACATTCCGGCAACAGAGAGTTGCCCGTTTGCGTCAAACTCATCGCAAACGGGCAACGCGTTACAGCAGCGCGCGGCTGGCCAGCGCTTCGGTGAGCACCTCATCATGACGCAGGATCTGCCAGGCGGCCTCTACCTCGGCAGGAATATCCACATGCACGATAAAATCGCGGCCAAGCGGACCGTAGCCATTGATGTCATCCCGCAGGCGCGGGAGCTCGCCCAGCACCAGCGACAGATAGCGCTCGACGGGCCACAGCCCCTCGCCGCCGCCGCGGAACACCAGGCCCTCATCACTGTTTTGCAGTTGCGGCACAATGCCGGGATGGCTGGTCCACGACGGGGCATCTGGCTTATCGCGCCAGACGCGGGCAAAGGTCGCCATGGTCCGCCGCTGCATGGTCGGGTCCTGCACCACAATCCCGCGCGTCACCCTTAGCTGATGATGGAGGAACGTCGCGGCGCTGAAGCGGGCATTTTCACCGCAGTTGGTGGATTGATCTTCAACCAGCAACCGCTCCGGCGGAATATGCCAGAACTCCCGGGCAATCTCCGCCAGAATGGTGGCCTCGGCTTTGCCGGTAGTGCGCACCTTGTTATAACGCGGATGCTGCGCGATGGCGGCATATAAGAAGGTGGTGGAATGGCCTATCCCGCCGCTGATCAGCAGCGGCACGGCAAGCTCCGATGCCAGACGGCAGGCTGCGTCGATGGAGGGGATCACCGCATTACCGGCCAGCACCACCAGATCCGGCTGTAGCGCGGGCGGATTGTAAGGCAGATTGTCTTCAGCGAGCCAGGCGCCGACTGTATTGACCGCAGACAGGGTTTTATCCGGCAGAGACGGGAAGATTGTGAGACTCATCGTTACCTCCTTCCAGCAAGTAAGTTCAGGGTAACGCGCGGGCCGTCGGTTAACAGAGGATCCCTCTGAAAGCGAAATCGGCAGTTACCTTATAAGAATAGTCATTAAACTGAAATAACCAGAAACGTCCAAAAATCAGGCGGTTGCACCTGCATTATATGCTGTAACTTAGGCCATTAAAAAAATTAAGCGCCAGAAATATCGCCATTAAAAGCAGTGATTGCTGCTTATTTCAGCGTGATCTGACCAGTTTTCACCTCGTCCTGCTTGCCAAAAGTAACAGCTCTCCCTAAGTTGCTTAACAATTCGACAACCTTTTTTCCTTTCTGGGTTGCACCCGAAGCGCGCCGGGTGTCACCCGCTTCATCATCCACTGGGCGGGATCACGGTATGACACAACAACACGAAAGCAGTACCGCAGTTTTACGCAAAAATAAAAAGGTGCTGGTCGCCAGCCTCACCGGCAGCGCCATTGAATGGTTTGACTATTTTCTTTACGGCACAGCCGCGGCGCTGGTGTTCAACAAGATCTTCTTCCCGATGGTCGACCCGGTCATCGGCCTGATTTTGTCCTATCTCTCGTTCTCGTTAACTTTCTTTATCCGCCCCATCGGGGGGGTGATATTCGCCCACATCGGGGATCGTATCGGGCGCAAAAAAACGCTGGTGTTAACCCTATCGTTGATGGGGGGTGCAACCGTGATGATTGGGCTGTTACCTACCTATGAGCAGATTGGCCTCTGGGCCCCGGCCCTGCTGATCCTGATGCGCATTATTCAGGGAATGGGAATTGGCGGCGAATGGGGCGGTGCTCTGCTGCTGGCTTATGAGTACGCGCCGGAGAAGCGTAAAGGTTTCTTCGGCAGTATTCCACAGGCGGGGGTGACCATCGGCATGCTGATGGCGACCTTTATCGTCTCGCTGATGACGCTGTTCAGCGAAGAGGATTTCCTCTCCTGGGGCTGGCGTATTCCGTTCCTGCTGAGTTCGGTGCTGGTGCTGCTCGGCCTGTGGATCCGTAAGGATATCGACGAAACGCCGGAGTTTAAAAAGGTGAAATCCTCCGGCAAGGTGGCCAAAGCCCCGCTGCGCGATACGCTGAAATACCACTGGCGCGAAGTGCTGATCGCCGCCGGGCTAAAAGTGGTTGAGACCGCGCCCTTCTACATCTTCTCCACCTTTGTGGTCAGCTACGCCACCACCACGCTCAGCTATCAAAAATCGCAGGCGCTGGAGGCCGTGACCCTCGGGGCGCTGGTCGCCACCATCATGATCCCGCTGATGGGGCTGCTGTCGGATAAGGTCGGTCGCCAGCGAATGTATGCCGTCAGCGTCTTTGTCCTCGGCCTGTTTATCGTGCCGTGGTTTATGCTGCTCAACACCGGCACCACGTGGGGCATCGTGCTGGCTACCGTCATCGCTTTCGGCGTGCTGTGGGCGCCGGTCACCGCGGTACTCGGCACCCTCTGTTCAGAAATTTTCACCGCCAACGTCCGCTACACCGGCATCACCCTCGGCTATCAGCTGGGCGCAGCCCTGGCGGGCGGCACCGCGCCGCTGATTGCCACCGGCCTGCTGGCGAAATATAACGGCGACTGGGTGCCGGTGGCCTGGTATCTGGCGGTCACAGTGACCATCTCCCTGATTGCGATCTTCTGTGCCAGCCGGGTTAAACGCGCCCCGGTCATCAACGCACAAACCCACGAACTCTGATCCCCAGGCGGCCAGCACTTGCTGGCCGCTGTCATACTTACCGCTCACATTTGATTAACCCGCTATTATCATATTCACTTGAAACAGACTTTGCGTCAGACGTAGAATCATTAGCCCACTAACTATCATCAATGCGACAGGTAATAAACGCTATGCGACTGCCCCAACGCGACCCTTATGCTCCTCGCGAGTGGCAGCCTCACGAAAAGCCAATGCTGTTAGGCTCCCCCTCCACCCCGATCCACAGCACGCCCAAACGGGTGGCCTACGGTGTGGTGGGACTGCTGGTATGCCTTACCGGCGCGCTGGGCAATGCCATGGTTTCGGCCAACCTGCAAAATCTGCAGGGCACCTTTGCCGCCTGGTCCACCGAGATCGCCTGGCTGCCCGCGGTGTACGTGATGACTAACGTGTCGATAAACCTGCTGCTGGTGAAGTTTCGCCAGCAGTTCGGCCTGCGCGCCTTTACCGAAGGGTTCCTGGTGCTCTATGTGCTGGTGACCTTCTTTCACCTCTTCGTCAACGATCTCAGCTCGGCCCTGATGGTGCGCGCCGCCCACGGCATGGTGGCCGCGGCGCTCAGCTCGCTTGGGATCTACTATCAGATCCAGGCCTGGCCGGCGAAACATCGCCTGAAGGCCCTGACCATTGGTATCACCGGTTCCTCGCTGGCGATCCCCATTGCGCGGCTCTTTTCCACCGAGCTGCTGCAGCTGGACGAGTGGCGCGGGCTCTATCTCTTTGAGCTGGGTCTGGCGCTGATCTCGCTGGGCTGCGTCATCGCCCTCAAGCTCCCCCCTGGCGACCGGCGCAAGGTGTTCGAGAAGAAAGATTTCATCACCTTTATCCTGCTGGCTCCGGGGATGGCGCTGCTCTGCGCGGTGCTCTCCCTTGGGCGGCTGGAGTGGTGGTTTGAAACGCCGTGGATCGGCTGGGCGCTGGCAGGTTCGCTGGTGCTGATTGTCTCGGCGGTGGTCTTCGAACATAACCGCAGCAACCCACTGCTGAATACCCGCTGGCTCTCCAGCGGCAGCATTCTGCGCCTGGGGCTGATTATGCTGCTGATCCGCATCGTGCTGGCGGAGCAGAATACCGGGGTGATTGGCTGGTTGCAGTATGTCGGGTTGCAGAACGAGCAGATGACCCACCTGGCCTGGGCGATTTTTGCCGGCATCCTCTGCGGCATCGCCGCAAGCTGCCTGACCATCAAACCGACAAAGCTCGCCTGGCCGATTGTCACCTCGCTGGTGCTGATGATTATCGCCTCGCTGCTCGACAGCCAGTCCACCAGTCTTACCCGTCCGGACCAGCTGATGCTGAGCCAGTTCGTGCTGGGTTTCGGCAGTGCATTCTTCCTGGCCCCGGCGATGCTGGCCGGGATTGGCGGGGTGATTGCCGATCCGCGCAACCTGGTCAGTTTTTCGGTGCTGTTCGGCATGAGCCAGAACATTGGCGGCCTGTTGGGTTCCGCCATTCTCGGCACCTTCCAGACCTGGCGTGAGAAGTACCACTCCAGCCTGCTGGCGGAACAGCTCACCAGCCTTAATCCGCTGGTGAACGAGCGCCTGCAGATCTACAGCCAGATGTACCGGAGCCTGATTGGCGACAGCGCCCTACTGAGCACCCAGTCGGCGTTGCAACTACAGAACGCCAGCACGCTGCAGGCAAATATTCTCGCTTACAACGATACTTATCTTCTGACGGCTGGCATTGCCAGCGCCACGCTGGTGTGGATCCTGTGGCGTTTGCTGCGGCTTCGTATCACGGCCCGTCTGGCGCTGAGAAAGGCCACCGGCAGTAAATAATGGTTTATACAATAATGATGATTGTGCGTTCCCAGGAGTGGTTATGAGTCAGCAGGATGCCGCTAAAGAGCAGGCCAGTACCCGTAATAATCTGCGCGTGGTGTCAGTGTTCGCCGCTGCCGCCATCGGCATCGTTGGCGTGTTGGTGATCCTCTACGCCTGGCAGTTACCGCCGTTTACCCGCCATACCCAGTTTACCGATAACGCCTACGTGCGCGGCCAGACCACCTTTATCAGCCCGCAGGTGAACGGCTACATCACCGAGGTCAGGGTGCAGGATTTTGAGCGCGTCAGGAAGGGCGACCTGCTGCTGCAGATTGACGATCGTATCTACCGCCAGCGGGTACACCAGGCTGAAGCCCAGCTGGCGATGAAAATAGCCGCGCTGAACAATAACCTGCAACAGCGCAAAAGCGCCGAGGCGGTGATCCAGCGTAACGAAGCGGCGCTGAAAAACGCCCGGGCCCAGAGCCAGAAGACCCAGGCCGACTTGAAGCGGGTGAAGGACTTAACCGCCGACGGCTCGCTCTCCATTCGTGAGCGGGATGCGGCGCTGGCGAGTGCCGCCCAGGGCAGCGCCGACATCGACCAGGCGAAGGCCACGCTGGAGATGTCGCGCCAGGATCTGCAAACCGCCATCGTTAACCGCGCCGCGCTGGAGGCCGACGTCGAAAACGCGAAGGCGGCCCTCGAGCTGGCGCAGATCGACCTGCAAAATACCCGTATCGTGGCGCCGCGCGACGGCCAGCTCGGGCAAATTGCGGTGCGTTTAGGCGCCTATGTGACCGCCGGAACCCACCTCACTACCCTGGTGCCGCCGCAGCACTGGGTGATCGCCAATATCAAAGAGACCCAGCTGGCAAACCTGCGCGTCGGCCAGCCGGTGAAATTCACCGTCGATGCCCTGAACGACAAAGCCTATGAAGGCCGGGTGCAGAGCATCTCCCCCGCCACCGGGGTGGAGTTCAGCGCCATTACGCCGGATAACGCCACCGGGAACTTCGTCAAGATTGCCCAGCGTATTCCGGTGCGTATTGAAGTATTAGGCAAGCCGGAGGAGTCGGCCCTGCTGCGTCCTGGCATGTCGGTGCAGGTGACCATTGATACCCGGGAGGCAGAATGATCCGCCGCCCGCTAACCGCCCTGCTGATTGCCGCCGCCCTGAGCGCCTGCCAGTCGGTGGATGTTGAGCCAGCGAAGCCGACGCTACAGATCCCCGCCCAGTGGCGCGCCAGCACCGGCCCTGCCAGCCCGGCTGAGCAGATGTGGTGGCGCAATTTTCACGACAATCATCTCAACGCTTACGTTGACCAGGCCCTGCGTAACAACAGTGACGTGCTGATTGCCCGGGAGCGAATCAACGAGTACCAGGCGCGGGTCTACGCCAGCGAGGGTAACCTGTTTCCGACCCTGGATGCCGATCTCAATGCGGGTCGCGCCCGTTCTCAGTCGGCGGCAACCGGTCTGCCAACCTATGGGGCGCTCTACAAAGGCAGCCTGACTGCCAGCTACGACGTAGACATCTGGGGGGCGAACCGCCGCACCACCGATGCCGCCCGGGCGAGCCTCGAGGCGCAAAAGGCGGCCGCCGCCGCGGCCGATCTGACGGTGGCCTCCTCGGTGGCCTCGGGGTACGTCACCCTGCTGGCGCTGGACGAGCAGCTTAAGGTCACGCAGTCGACCCTCAAAGCGCGGGAAGAGGCCTTTAACCTGGCACAGCGGCAGTATCAGACCGGCTACAGTTCGCGCCTGGAGCTGATGCAGTCCGACTCCGAGTTGCGCTCGACGCGGGCGCAGATCCCGCAGGTGCAGAACCAGATTGCCCGTCAGGAGAATGCGCTCAGCCTGCTGCTGGGGGGTAATCCGGGGAGTATCGCCCGCAGTGACGATTTCGATGCTCTGACGCCGCTGCGTATCCCGTCGCAACTGCCCTCAACGCTGCTTAATCGCCGCCCGGATATTGTGCAGGCGGAACGCCAGCTCATTGCCGCCGATGCCTCGCTTGCGGCTTCGCGCGCCAGTCTGCTGCCATCGATCAACCTGACCGCGAGCGGATCGATCCAGGATCGCACCCTGCCCGGTCTGCTGGACAACCCGCTGGAGCTGTGGAGCATCGGCGGCAGTATTCTGGCCCCGCTGCTGAACCGTCAGGCGCTGAACGCCCAGGTGGATATCGGCCAGTCGCAGCGCAACCAGGCGCTTTACAGCTATGAAAAAACCGTGCGCAATGCCTTCAAAGAGGTGAACGATAGCCTGGATGCCATCGCCCGCTATGGCGAGCAGTTGACCGAGCTGGTGGCGCAGCAGGCGGTCGCCCAGGAGACGCTGCGCATCGCCCAGAATCGCTACCGCAACGGCTATTCATCCTATCTGGACGTGCTCGACGCCCAGCGCACGCTGTTCTCGGTGCAGACCAGCGTGGTGCAGGCGAAAAATAACCTGCTGCTGGCGCAGATCGATCTGTATAAGGCGCTGGGCGGCGGCTGGTCGGCATCGTAAACGCCGGGCGGCGCTACGCTTGCCCGGCCTACAGGTTTCATAGGCCCGTGCAAGCGTAGCGCCGCCGGGCAATATACGTACTAAGGGGTCAATCTATGCAACAACAGTGGTCTGCCGTAGATAATTACATGATTTCCGAGCTTATTCCTCAGGATGAGGTGCTGCAAAAGGTCCTTGATAATAACCAGCGCGCCGGGTTACCAGCCCACGACGTCGCCGCCAATCAGGGGCAGTTACTGGCGCTGTTTGTCCGCATGACCCAGGCGAGGCGCATTCTGGAGATTGGCACCCTCGGGGCTTACAGCAGTATCTGGATGGCGCGCGCCCTGCCCGCGGATGGCAAGCTGATCACGCTGGAGGCCGACCCGGTTCACGCTCAGGTCGCCCGGCAGAACATTCATCTGGCGGGACTGGAGCAGCGTATTGAGCTGATCGAAGGTCCGGCCCTGCTCTCCCTTGAGCGCTTCGATGCGATCCCGCCTTTTGATCTGATCTTTATCGATGCCGATAAACCGAATAACCCGGGCTATCTGGAGTGGGCGCTGCACTACTCCCGGCCGGGGACGGTGATCATCGGCGATAACGTGGTGCGGGATGGAGAAGTGGTTAACGGCCAGAGCGACGACGCCCGGGTACACGGGGTGCGGCGGTTTATTGAGATGATCGGCGATAATCCGCGCCTGACCGCCACCGCGTTACAGACGGTGGGTGTGAAAGGATGGGATGGGTTTACGCTGGCGATGGTGAACGGTTAAAGAAATGCCCGGTGGCGCTACGCTTACCGGGCCTACAACAACTTCATGGCAGGATTGTAGGCCGGGCAAGCGCATGCGCCGCCCGGCGATGTTAAGCCGAGATCTGCTCCATCGCCTGCAAAATCCGCTTATCGGAGATGGGGTATGGCGTCCCCAGCTGCTGGGCAAAGAAGCTGACGCGCAGCTCTTCAATCATCCAGCGGATCTCCTGTACATCTTCATCATCGCGGCGCGCCGGTGGCAGCTTGTTCAGCCACTGCTGCCAGCGCTGTTGCACCGCTTCTACCTTCAGCATCTGCGCCCGGTCGCGGTGCGGGTCGATCGCCATCTTCTCCAGACGTTTTTCAATCGCCTGCAAATAGCGCAGCGTATCGCCTAAACGCTTGTACCCGTTGCCGGTCACAAACCCGCGATAGACCAGCCCCGCCATCTGGGCCTTCACGTCCGACAGCCCCAGCGCCATGGTCATATCTACCCGCCCTTTCAGGCGCTTGTTGATATTGAACACCGCGGTCAGGATCTGCTCGACCTGCTTCGCAATGTTGACCACCGTCTCGTTGAGCTCAGCGCGCACTTTTTCGTGCAGTTGCGCAAACCCCTCTTCGGTCCAGACCGGGCCGCCAGCAGCGTTGATCAGCTGATCCACGCCGCAGGAGATGCAGTCGTCGATCAGATCCAGCACCTTGCCGTACGGGTTAAAGTAGAGCCCCAGCTTGGCCTTGTTCGGCAGCTTCTCGTGCAGATATTTGATCGGCGACGGGATGTTCAACAGCAACAGACGGCGCAGCCCGCGCCACATCGCCTGCTGCTGCTCCTGCGGATTATCGAAGAGCTTGATCGCCACGCTGTCGCGTTCGTCCACCAGCGCGGGCCAGGCTTTCACCTTGTAGTTGCCGCGCTTCTGCTCGTAGCTTTCCGGCAGCTGACCAAAGCTCCAGATATGCAGCCCGCTCTGTTCGATACCGTCGTCGGCCACGGCAGAGAGGGTCTCCTGCACCTTGCCTTTTAAGGCCTCTTTCAGCTCGGTCAGGGAGCGACCTTCCTGCAGCTTTCTGTTTTTATCATCCACTACCCGGAAGCTGATTTTCAGGTGATCGGGCACCTGATCCCAGTGCCACTCTTCCCGGTCGATGGTGACGCCCGTCATCCGACGCAGCTCGCGCTCCAGCGAATCCAGCAGCGGCAGCTCCAGCGGCGTGGCGCGGCCTAAAAACGCCTCGGCGTAGTTCGGCGCAGGCACAAAGTTGCGGCGCACCGGTTTTGGCAGCGATTTAATCAGGGCGATAACCAGCTCGCGGCGCAGGCCGGGGATCTGCCATTCAAACCCGCTCTCCTCCACCTGGTTGAGCAGCGGCAGCGGGATGTGAACGGTCACGCCGTCGGCATCGGTGCCCGGTTCAAACTGGTAGCTCAGGCGCAGCTTGAGGTTGCCCTGGTGCCAGAAGTTCGGGTAGTCGAGCTTGCTGACCTGCTCCGCCCCCTCTTTGATCAACATGCTCTTTTCAAAGTTGAGCAGATCCGGGGTCTCGCGGCTGACCTTTTTCCACCAGCTGTCAAAGTGGCGGGCAGAAATCACGTCGTGACTGATGCGTTGGTCGTAAAATTCAAACAGCGTCTCGTCATCCACCAGGATGTCGCGGCGACGGGTTTTATGCTCCAGCTCTTCCACTTCGCTGCGCAGTTTAAGGTTTTCCCGGAAGAAGGCGTGGCGCGTCTGCCAGTCTCCCTCCACCAGCGCGTGGCGGATAAACAGTTCGCGGCTGAGCGCAGGGTCGATCTGGCTGTAGTTGACCTTACGCGCCGCCACCACCGGCAGGCCGTAGACGGTGACCTTCTCGGTCGCCATCACCGCCCCCTGCGCCCGCTCCCAGTGCGGTTCACTGTATGAGCGCTTCAGCAGATGCTGCGCCACCGGTTCGACCCACTCCGGATCGATGCGTGCGGCAATGCGGCCCCACAGACGGCTGGTCTCCACCAGCTCGGCCACCATCGTCCACTTCGGCGGCTTTTTGAACAGGCCGGAGCCGGGGAAGATGGCGAAGCGGGCGTTACGCGCCCCGGTAAATTCCTGCTTATCGGCATCTTTCATGCCGATATGCGACAGCAGACCGGTCAGCAGCGCGATATGAATTTCGCGGTACTCCGCCGGCTCGCTGTTGACCGGAATGCCCAGCTCTTTCACCACCTGGCGCAGCTGGGTGTAGATATCCTGCCACTCGCGCACCCGCAGGTAGTTAAGGAAATCGACCCGGCACTGGCGGCGGAACTGGTTTGAGGAAAGCGCTTTCTGCTGCTCGCCGATGTAGTTCCACAGGTTCACAAAGGCAAGGAAGTCGGACTCTTTATCGTGGAAACGGCGGTGCTTCTCGTCGGAGGCCTGCTGTTTGTCCATCGGGCGCTCGCGCGGATCCTGGATGGAGAGCGCCGAAGTGATAATCATCGCCTCACGCACGCAGCCATGTTTTTGCGCCTCCAGCACCATCCGCGCCAGGCGCGGGTCAACCGGCAGCTGGCTGAGCTGGCGCCCCATGGGGGTCAGCTTGTAGACCGTGGCCTGCTCGTCGGTGGTGATCGCCCCCAGCTCCTCCAGCAGGCGCACGCCGTCCTGGATGTTGCGCTTGTCCGGCGCTTCCACAAACGGGAAGGCGGCGATATCGCCCAGTCCGAGGGCAGTCATCTGCAGAATAACCGACGCCAGGTTGGTACGCAGAATTTCCGGGTCGGTAAACTCCGGGCGCGAGAGGAAATCGTCTTCCGAATAGAGACGGATACAGATCCCTTCCGAGACACGTCCGCAGCGGCCCTTACGCTGGTTGGCGGAGGCCTGCGACACCGGCTCGATCGGCAGTCGCTGCACCTTGGTGCGGTAGCTGTAGCGGCTGATACGCGCCGTGCCGGGGTCGATCACATATTTAATGCCCGGCACGGTAAGGGACGTTTCCGCCACGTTGGTCGCCAGCACGATCCGGCGACCGCTGTGGGCCTGGAAGACGCGGTTCTGCTCGCTGTTGGAGAGACGTGCATACAGCGGCAGGATCTCGGTATGGCGCAGGTCGCGTTTGCTCAGCGCGTCGGCGGTATCGCGGATTTCGCGCTCGCCGCTCATAAAGATCAGGATATCGCCCGGGCTTTCATTTCCCAGCTCATCCACCGCATCGAAAATGGCCTGGAGCTGATCGCGCTCGGTGTCGTCGGCGTCTTCCACCATCGGACGATAGCGGACCTCAACCGGATAGGTGCGCCCCGAGACTTCGATAATCGGCGCATTGTTGAAATGACGCGAAAAACGTTCCGGGTCGATGGTGGCCGAGGTGATGATCACTTTCAGATCCGGGCGACGCGGCAGCAGCTCCCGCAGGTAGCCCAGCAGGAAGTCGATGTTCAGGCTGCGCTCGTGCGCTTCATCGATGATGATGGTGTCATACTGCATCAGCAGCCGGTCCTGCTGGATCTCCGCCAGCAGAATGCCGTCGGTCATCAGCTTGACCATGGTGTTGTCGCTGACGTGATCGCTGAAGCGCACCTTATAGCCGATGCAGCCACCCGGCTCGGTTTGCAGCTCTTCGGCAATACGGTTCGCCACCGTTCGCGCCGCCAGACGACGCGGCTGGGTGTGGCCGATCAGGCCCTTGATCCCGCGCCCCAGCTCCATACAAATTTTTGGCAGCTGGGTGGTTTTGCCGGAGCCGGTCTCCCCCGCCACAATCACCACCTGGTGATCGCGCACGGCTTCGAGGATCGCCTGTTTTTTCTGGCTGACGGGCAGGTTTTCCGGATAGGTAATGGCCGGGCGCGCGGCTTCGCGCAGCACAACCTTACCCGCCGCCTGTTCAATCTCTTTCGCCATCTCCTGGAAAATGGCCTGTTGTGCATCAGGATTTTTAACCTTCTTTACCCCATGCAGGCGGCGGGCAAAGCGCTGTTTGTCACGCAACATCAGCGGATCCAACTGTTGCATAAGCATCGGGAAGGTTAATTTCTGTTGTTCTGTCATAGCGTTAACGGGCAGTGCACTGCCGGATAAAATCTCTTTGTAATGATTGCTATAGAGTACCACATCGCGGGTTTTTGCGCCTTATTCAAAAAATTCGAACATAGGCTTCGATATATTGCGCTATCCCTGCGACAGGATTGTGAATAGAGTGTCAGCAAGCAACGGGGCAACCCCCTCATCAAATACAACAAAGGAATCACCCATGAGCAAAGTATTAGTTCTTAAATCCAGTATTCTGGCAGGGTACTCTCAGTCTGGTCAGCTGTCTGATTATTTCGTTGAACAGTGGCGTGAACAGCACAGCGGTGACGAAATCACCGTCCGCGATCTGGCCGCTCAGCCTGTTCCGGTACTGGATGGTGAGCTGGTGGGTGCCCTGCGTCCGAGCGATGCGCCACTGACGCCACGTCAGCAGGAAGCGCTGGCGCTCTCCGATGAGCTGATTGCCGAGCTGAAAGCCCACGACGTGATCGTGATTAACGCGCCGATGTATAACTTCAACATCCCGACCCAGCTGAAGAACTACTTCGACCTGGTAGCGCGTGCGGGCGTCACCTTCCGCTACACCGAGAAAGGACCAGAAGGTCTGGTCACCGGTAAACGTGCGATTGTGCTTTCAAGCCGTGGCGGTATTCACAAAGATACCCCAACTGACCTGGTAGCGCCGTATCTGACCCTGTTCCTGGGCTTCATCGGCATCACCGACGTGAACTTCGTCTTTGCTGAAGGTATCGCTTACGGTCCGGAAGTGGCGGCCAAAGCGCAGAACGACGCGAAAGCGGCTATCGACAGCCTGGTCGCGGCGTAAGATCCAACGCTGAAATCTCGCCGGGGAGTGGTGCACGCATCACTCCCCGGCGCTTTTATGTCTCCTGCAAACGAGCCAGCATCCGTGCCCGGCTGAGATAAATAATCGCGCACAGCAGCAGGCTGAGCAAGGCCGTGCAGATAAAGACCCCCGCCCCGGTCATGGCGAGCATCACCCCGCCGATTAACGGCCCGACCGCAACCCCCAGCGTCGATAACGTTGAGGCCCCCAGATAGGCACCCCGGTGCTCCGCCGGCGCGAGCTGATCGAGCAAAATATTCAGGTTTGGCATCAGAATCGCCTCCCCCATACTGAAGACGGCGGTAAAGGTCAGCCAGATCCACACCTCCGTTGAACGGGTGGCAAAAAAACAGAGCTGCGATAAGGCGAAAATGACGCCGCCCAGAAGTATCCGTTTCGGCAGGTTAATCTGCGCCATAAACCGCACAATCAGGCTCTGAAACACCAGCACGGTGCAGGCATTGGTGACCAGGATCAGGGTGATGAGCTTCACCGCCCCGTTGCCATCCAGTAGCATCAGATACTGCGGCAGGACGGCTTCATAATGGATAAAAACGATACTGCACAAGATGCTACACAGCAGCGCCGCAACATAGATTCGGTCTTTGGCGATAATCCCCATCATCTGATGCAGCCTGATGGCCGGCGCGCTGCCAGACTGTGGCTCACCCACCAGTTTCCCCGCCGGGATAAACAGCAGTACATAGACGAAAAATGGCAGATAGGTTAAGCCCGTGATCAGGAATGTCCCCTTCTGGGATGTCAGGCCAAAGACCAGCCCCACCAGCGGGCCAAACACCGCCGCGACGTTGATCAGGTAGTAACGCATTTGCAGGGCCAGCGCCCGGCGACGGCGATCGCCCAGCAGATCGCTCATCAGCGCGCGCACCGGGGGATCGACCCAGGCAAAACAGACCCCGATGATCATCAGGCCGGTGATAAACAGCCCCATCCCGCTCGCCTGCGCCAGCGTGATATAGCCCACGGCGGAGAACCCGCACCCCAACAGAAGGATCACCCGCCGCCCCATGCGGTCCGAAATCTGCCCGCCGTACATGCCGAGCACCACCGAGATCAGGGCGCTGCTGGTCATCGCCACGCCAATGGCGATGGGAGACATATGGTAATTCTGGGTCATGATGACGGCGATAAAGGGCCATGCCATAAAATAGCTAAACCGTATAACGAAGGTAAAAAAGAGCAGCGCGTGTACGGTTGCAGGAAATGTTTTTAGCGTCTGAAAAAGCCCCGGTGCCGCGCAGATTTCAGCGGCGGGTTTGGTTGTCATAGGTTGTCCTGTTGGTTATTTTTAATTGTTCTGTTGGCCACGAAATATAGCTGGCTAACTAGTAATAAATTCAATTACCCGCAGGCGCAATAAAAAATTTAACAAAAATTTAATAGGTTTTTTGATCTTGAAATTGTGAATTTTTCTTTTGCAGGATTTTTTCAGTGGTGCTTGACTCGCGTTCAGCGTGAAGTATTATCTCTCATTAGAGAATTTTGTCTCACATACGGGAAGCCAGTATGAACAATCAGGACTACAGGGAAAAGCTGGCGGCACGTCTGGCCGCGCTACGCCTACAGCATAACCGTTCGCTGGAGGACCTCTCTGCGGCGTCGGGGATAAGCAGAGCCTCACTGTCACGCATTGAACGGGGTGAAGTCAGCCCCACCGCGGAAGTGCTCAACCAGCTCTGTAGCGTATACGGTATGACCATGTCCCGGCTGATCAGCGAGGTTGAGCAGGTCGCCGATAACCTGTTCCGGGCCGGGGAGCAGAGCCTGTGGCATGATGAGCTCAGCGGGTTTGAGCGACGCCTGTTAATACCGCCGTCTAACGCCTTCCGCTGCGAAATGATTGACGGGAAATTACGTCCGGGTGCTTATATTGAATATCTTCAGCCGCCGGTTCAGGGGCTGGAGCAATATATCTGGTTACATGCAGGGGAGTTGATTATTACCATGAATGCGGAAACATGGCATCTGAAAAAAGGTGACAGTTTACGTTTTCATTTATCGGGAACCTCATCATTCAGGGCACATGAAACTCTCGGCGCCCACTATATTCTGGTGGTATGTAAATCATGATTGAATATAAACGTCTTACTGCTGACGAGGCACGTCAACGCTTCTCAGAATTAGGTGATGTTTTGCAGGCGTGCGTAAAAGATGGCGCGAGTGTCGGTTTTATCGATCCCACCGACCGTCCTGCCATCGATCGTTTCTGGCAGGAAAACATAGATAGCCTTGCGCGCCGCGATTGCGATCTTTTCATCGCCCTGGATAACGGCACGGCAGCCGGTACCGTCATGGTTAACTATTGCGCCACGCCTAATGGCCGCCACCGGGCAGAAATTACCAAGCTGCTGGTTCACCCTCAAGCACGTCGCCAGGGAATTGCAAGCGCGCTGATGATGCAGGCAGAACAGTTGGCCTGGGAAAAGGGACTCGTTTTGCTGGTGCTGGATACACGCAGTGGTGACGTGGCCAGCGACCTCTACCGCTCGCTTGGCTGGCAGACCGCGGGGTCGATTCCGTTTTATGCGCAGTCGGTTGAAAACACCCTGGATTCGACCACATACATGTACAAAGTTAACGAAAACACCAAAGCCGCTATCGCCAGCCCGGCGATCGCGTAAGTTTGCCCCTCTCACCGCCCGGTGGGAGGTTTTGCTTTTCAGCCCTCACCACCCTTTTTCCAGCACCGCAATATTCTTTCCGTCCCGGCGTTCGAGGTCAAAACTGTCTACCGACAGCAGGATCAGTCTGAGCCCCCGGCCACTTTCTGCGAGCAGCGTGTCGTCATCAAACGCCTCATCACGCGCCGCAGCCAGGCGTTCAGCGGGAAAAGGCGTCCCTGCATCGGTAAAGCGCAGGGTCACGCCAGCGTCGGCGGCGATAAACGTCACGTTAAAAAGCTGGCGTTGATCTTCGTGCAGCGCATAGCGGATGATATTGGTCGCCGTCTCGCAGGCGGCGAGATCCAGCGCAAAGCGCCAGGTTTCGTCCACGGGCAGCGAGGCCATCTGCTGCGCCAGCCACTCCGCCAGCGGCGAGAGCGAGCTTAACGCGGCCGGAAGCGCAATCTCGTGAGCCACGGCCATATTATTGATTCAGCTGCGCCAGCGCTGCGGCGCGGTCCGGGCAGATGCGGAAAATGCGATCCATCCGGGTCAGGCTAAACATGTTGCGGATGCCGGGGTTCAGCGCGCAGAGCACCATATCGCCTTTACCGTTCATCATTTTCAGCAGGGAAACCAGGGTTCCCAGACCGCTACTGTCGATAAAATCGATTTTGCTGAAGTCGACGATCAGGGCTTTGCGATCTTCACCGATCTCGCGGGTAATCGCCTCCTTAAACGCCCCCGCCACCGAGGCATCCAGCCGACGCACCGCCGGGGTCATAATGTTCACATCGGGCTGCCGCTCTGTATCAATATTCATTGCTCTTCTCCTTTACGCTCAATCACTAAGAGTGAAACATCATCGGCCATCGTTGGCTGCTCCTGGTTTTCCCCGCTGCGCCAGTGAATAAGGTGCCGGGCAAACTGCGCCAGGAGATCGTTCAGTCCGAGGGCGGCCCCGTGCCGCAGCGCCTCCTGCAGCCGCTGCGGGCCAAACTGTTCCCCGGCGAGGTTTTCACATTCGGTAATGCCGTCGCTGAACAGGCAGAGCCGCTCGCCAGCCGCCAGCGTGAAGTCGACATCCGTCCAGCTGAGATCCGGCATCAGTCCCACCGGTGCTCCGCCGCTGCCAACGGCTCTGACCTCACCGTCCGGGCTGACGATAAAGGGGGTCGGGTGACCGGCCTGGCACAGTTTCCCCTCGCCGGTGTCAAGATCGATGACGCCGTAAATCATGGTGAAATAGCTGACTATCTCTACCTCATCGCTGCAAAAACGGCCGTTGAGGATGCGCACCACCTCGGCGGGGGACGCCACCTCGTCGTCGGCAGTAAAGAGAAAGCGCTCTACCGCCCTGCCGTGCAAAAACTGGCGGGCCACCGCAAGGGACATCATTGCCGCCCCCACGCCGTGGCCGGAGACGTCCACGCAGTAAAAGCCCAGATGGTTATCCAGCGGGAAGACGTTAAAGATATCCCCGGAAACCCAGGCCGAGGGCAGAAAGAGCCAGTCGGAAAAGTAGTCCCGGTAGCGCTGCTGGTGCGCGGGCAGCACCGACTGCTGGATACGCGCCGCCACCTCGAGATCTTGTTCAATCTGGCGTAGGGCCTCACTAAGGCGGGCGTTGCGGGCGGCGAGGGTCGCCTCCAGGGAGAGAATACGCGCCCCCGCATGCAGCCGCGCCCGCAGTTCGCTCTGCTCGACAGGCTTGCTGAGAAAGTCATCCGCGCCGGCGTCAAAACCCAGCGTCAGATCGTCTGGATTTTCACGGGCGGTAAGCAGAATGACATAGATATAGTGACCAATCTGGCGGCTGCGGATCTCCCGGCACAGCGTCAGGCCGTCCATCTCCGGCATTTCCCAGTCGCTGATGACCAGGCTGACCGGCTGGCTTTCGAGGATCTGCAGCGCGGCGAGGCCGTTTTCCGCCTCGCTGACCTTATAGCCCCACTGCGCCAGCATCCCGCTCAACAGCCGCCGATAGAGCCGTGAATCTTCCACAATCAGTACATGCTGCGTCACTCTCTCGCCCCCTAAAGCGGTAAGAACCAGATAAGGCTAACCGTTCCTTCACGAAACTTTCCGTTGCCGCTCTGGTGGCCGGGATAACGGGTGCCGGAATAGTTGGCATACTGAACGGAGAATGAGCCTGGCGTATAGCCCGCATAGCCGAAGCTGTAGCTGTAATCGCCGTTCCAGGGCTGCTGCTGGCTGCTGTCCGGGAACCAGAACGCCGTGGCGCGCACAAAGAAATGTTGTTTGAAGGTGTAACCGCATCCGCCCAGCATCACGTTTTTGTTTTTGCGGATATCGTTGCTCTCCAGATCGTAGTAGCGCGGCACCCAGCTGTAGCCCACCTGGCAGATAATGGCGTCTCCTTTGTTGATCAACAGCGTATTCTCCACCGGTTTCGGCAGCGAGAATTTGTAGGCCAGGGTTACCGCCCCTTGCTCGAAGTAAGTGTGACGACCGCTGCCCGAGGTCCAGAAGCGGTTATCCCCGTAGTTGCTGTACACCAGGCTAAGGGTATTCGCGTGCCAGTCGTCGTAGCCAAAGCTGTAGCGGAAGTCAGCGGTGTAGCGGCTGGTGTCGGTGACCGGTAGACGCGACGTGACGTTGGCAAACCAGTAGCTGTAGGGGGAATATTGCAGGCTCAGGTTCAGCGTCTGGTTATATTTTCGCTTCTGCTCAGCGCTGTCTGAGCTGTTGGGGATAGTCATCCACTGCTCTTTCAGGCCCGAGCTAAAGCTCA
Organism: Leclercia sp. LSNIH1; assembly: GCF_002902985.1. Taxonomy (NCBI): domain Bacteria; kingdom Pseudomonadati; phylum Pseudomonadota; class Gammaproteobacteria; order Enterobacterales; family Enterobacteriaceae; genus Leclercia; species Leclercia sp. LSNIH1. Next base: position 3,504,009 of record NZ_CP026167.1, read on the forward strand.
GCGCGCCGGAAAAAACATCCTCATTGCCAGAGAAAAGCCGCCCCCAGCGGCTGGTAAATACCCCCGCCTGCACCGGCTCGCCGTTGTTGTCGCGCAGTGTCCCGGCATCCTCCTTCGGCGCCGCCTCTGCGCCGGTGGCAATGCACAAGAGTGCGCAGGCCAGCAAATATCTCTCCCGCATCTCCCCTTCCTTAGTTAGGTATCCAGCGTGCGGCGACGTTATATTTCGCCAGTAGCCACAGCACACCAAGCGCCGCTGCATGTACAACGGTGTTCACTATCCACTCCTGACGCCACAGATCGAAGGTCACAAACTGGCTTACCGCGAGCACGACGTAGACGTGCAAAATAAAGGTATAAAGCGAGCGCTGGCCGAGCGGGATAAGAAACCAGCCCGCCAGCCGGTGAAGAGGTTGCCAGCACCAGGTCAGGAGGAGATAGACCGTTACCATCAGGCAGATATCGTTCAGCACCCTCACCGGGCCCAGACCGTTTTTTGCCGCCCAGGTATGGTAAAAAGCGTTAAAGTCCGCCGCGGGGAGGGTATGCATCAGGAGCGCGGGCGGCATAAAGGGGTTGGTATGATTCTGGGCGACAAAGCCGAGGACCAGCGCAACCACCACCAGCGCCGCGACCACCACTTTGCCGGCGGGAGTGCGAGCGAAAGAGAGCAACTCCTCTTTATACCAGCCGCAACTCATCCCCAGCACAAAAATAAACTGCCACGCCAGCAGCGGAAAGGCGAACTCAAACTGCGACGGGGTTATCCGTACCGGCCAGCGCTGCCAGCAGCAGTAAACCAGCAGCGAAAGGCCCAGTAGCCAGTACACCTTATCCCTTTGCAACATACCTAAAAACAGGGGGCTTAACAGCAGGAGAAAGATATAGAGCCCTAAAATTTGCGTCTGGTGAGGGCCAATTTGCAGATAGAGAACAATGTTAAACCAGGTCTCTTTTATCTGCGGCGTCACCGGATAAAGGGACCAGGTAGTGCCCGAAAAACGGTCGGTAAAATGGATCACTTCAAAAACGTTTATAAAAGGCAAATACCCCAGCAACAGAAAAGATAAAATGATAATAATATTTACCCGATATATTTTCCACGCTCTGAGGTAAAGCCCCCAGGAAATAGTGAGCAAGACAGCTTTTTGTAATCTGGCACGATTTAACATCCCCAGCATAAATCCGGAAAGAATGACAAATCCTTCCGCACCGGTCGTCAGACCAAAACGCTCCCAGGTAAATATATTAAATATCGACATCACTTCTGTATGCGCCACCACCATCATTACCAGCGCAATTCCGCGCATAAAATCAATACGCAGATCGCGATTCCCGGCAAGAGAATAACGCCATGCCCTTGATTTTATGTTTTTTTCTTGCGGTATTGCAGGCGCAATCTGGCTCATAGGGAGTCCTGTTAATGATCCTGAAAAAGCATCGTGCTAATAATTTAGATAGCGTAAATGTCTTCATCTGGCAATTATTGCGGTACACAGGGAAAAACCTTATTAATAATTAACTTTTATTTAAGCACCCCTAAACTGTTGCAATTTAACCTGCTGGAATATTTTTATCCGCGTTCTACACTTACCTTAAATTATGTTTTTGTGAGCGTTATTTCCGTGGCGTTCTCCCTGTCGGTAACAGGCTTTTAATTTATTGTCATCGTGGAATCAGGATATCCTTCGCTATGGATTTTTATTTTTCCCGTTTTGAACATCGTCGTCCGCCTGAACCGCTTAAAACGCCGCGCTGGGTCATGATGACCTGGCAGGTATTAGCGGTGGCCGCACTTATTCTTGGCGCCAACTATATTTACTGGCGCTGGACGGCCTCATTAAATACCGACGCGCTCTGGTACGCCATTCCGCTGGTGCTGGCGGAAACCCTGGCCTGGATCGGCACGGTGCTGTTCACCATTAACTTGTGGAAGGAAGAGGATCCGCCGCAAACGCCCCCGCCGTCTGAGATCAACGACTGCCTGCGGCCGGAAGATGCCGAGGAGACCAGGCCGATAAAGGTCGATCTCATTATCGCCACCTACTACGAAGATGTGGAGCTGGTGCGGCTCTCCATCCGCGACGCCATGAAAATGGCCTACCCTGTCCCGCTGGATTACAAGGTACATGTGCTGGATGATGGCCGGCGTCCGGAGATGAAAGCCGTATGCGAAGAGGAAGGCGCTAACTACATTACCCGCCAGACCAATATCGGCTTTAAGGCGGGCAACCTGCGTAACGGACTTGAGCAGACCGACGGCGATTTCCTGATCATCTGCGATGCCGATACCCGCGTTTTCCCCACGCTGCTCAGCCATACGCTGGGTTATTTCCGCGATCCGGACGTCGCCTGGGTGCAGACGCCCCAGTGGTTCTTTGACCTGCCGGAAGGGGAGAATCTGGCGGACTGGCTCGGGCGCAGGGCGGGTAAAGCGGGATACAGCCTGGGCTGGCTCGCCCAGAAATTTATCGGCCCGGTGACCCTTGGCCGGGATCCCTTTTTCAACGATCCGCGCATGTTCTACGACGTGATTTTACGCCGCCGCAACTGGGCTAATGCCGCCTTCTGCTGCGGCGCGGCCTCGGTGCATCGACGCGAGGCGGTGATGCAGGCGGCGCTGCGCAGCTACGTCTGGACCGTCGAAGAGGAGATCGACCGCCATACCCGGGACATACGCGATCCGGCGATGCGCGAAACCCTGCAGGAGGCCATGCGTCCCCATGTAGCCTTCGATACGGAGCTGACCCCATATAAATTCCACGTTTCCGAGGATATTTACACCTCTATCCTGCTGCACGGCGATGCCGCGCGCCGCTGGCGCTCGGTCATGCACCCGCGCATTGAATCCAAGATGCTCTCCCCGCAGGATATGCTGACCTGGATGATCCAGCGTTTTAAATATGCCGCCGGCTCGCTGGATATTCTGTTTCACGACAATATCTTCAGCCGCCGCCGCTTTAAGCTCTCCCTGCCGCAAACGCTGATGTATGCCACCACCTTCTGGTCCTACATGGCCTGCGTATGGAATACCATTTTCCTGATCTCGCCGATTATCTATCTCTTTACCGGTATTCCCCCGGTATCGGCCTGGTCTGAGCCCTTTTATCTCCACTTTTTGCCCTTTTTCATCGTCTCCGAGCTGGCGTTTATGTTCGGCACCTGGGGCATATCAGCCTGGGATGGCAGGGCATCGTATCTCTCGTTTTTCTCCATGAATCTGCGGGCGCTCGATACGGTGCTGCGCGGCGAGCAGATAAAATTTCACGTCACCCCCAAAGAGCGGCAGACAGGGCGTTTTCTCTACCTGGTGAAGCCGCAGATCGCTATCGTCGTGCTCACCCTGGCGGGCCTCATCTGGGGCGGAATACAGGTAGCCCGTGGCCAGGTTGACGACCCTTCCGGCTACGTCATCAATATTTTCTGGGGTGCGGTGAATATTGCCGCCATGCTGCCGCTGATTCTGGCCGCCGTCTGGACCCCGGCCGAAGAGGAGGCGAGCCAATGAGAAAACGCGATGCGCTGCTGTCGGCCCGCAGCTACCTCACTATTCTGATCGGTTTCCTGCTGGGCTTCGCCATCGTCGTCTGGGTGGAGAAACAGATGCCTTCGCGCGTGGAGAGCAGCGCGGGCATGACCCTGAGTAAAGATTTCCCACCCCTGCCCGCCACGCGTGAACTCACCTTCGATGAGGCGATCTGGGCCCGGGTAGCCTGGCAATATTATGTCAACAATACCCAGCCGAACGGCCTGGCCAACGCCCACGATGGCGAGCCCTGGTTCAGCCTGTGGAGCATCGGCAGCTATCTTTTTGCCGTGGCGGCGGCAAAACAGCTCAATATCCTGACCACCGGCGAGTTTGATGAACGCATCACCGCGGCGCTGTTTACGCTGGGGCAGCTCCCGCTAAATCCCGAAGGGCTACCCGCCGCTTATTATCATGCGGACACGCTGCAAATGCTGGGCAAGCCAGACTCTTCCGCTATCGGCATGGGCCGCCTGCTCAATGCCCTGCAAACCCTGCTGTGGCGCTATCCCCAGCACGCCGCCGCCGTGCGCGACCTCTTTAACCAGTGGAAGGTCGGAGCCCTGATCGCCAGTAATCCCGCGACCCAGGCCGCAGCGCCGCTCCACCACTGGGCACTGGCGGCGGACGAGCCCAGAAACAGCTTCGGTTATCGTCTGTATGCCAGCCATACGCTTCGGCTGATCGACAGCGCGGCGGGGCTGGCGGTGACCAACCCGCCGGAGGGGCAGCAGATGATCGATATCGACGGCATTATGGTGCCCGACGAGGGGCTACGTACCCCCTGGGGCCGACAGCCATCGCTTATCAGCCTCCCCTACCTGTTAACCGGCCTTGAGCTGGGCTTCGACGCCCAGAGCGCGGAGATCGCCTGGCGCATTATGCAGATCCAGCAGCGCCGTCACGGGCTGCGCGTGAGCAAGCCGCCCATCAGCACCGACTACGCTGAGCCCGCGCCGGACTACGTAAACGATCTGCCCGATCGCCAGCCGCTGCAAACCAGCGCCCTGCGCGATGCCACCCCGGAACAGACCGCGATCACCTCCACCCGCTCCGCCTTCGCCTGGTACGCTCTGTTCCGCAACGGCTGGAGCGAAGCGCTGCGCCAGCAGGTTCAGACGCTGCAGGTGCCCGGCAAGGGGTGGCAGCGCGGACTTAACCTGAACAGCAGCGTGAATGACGTGATTGACGCTGATACCAACGCCATCGTGCTCGAAAGCCTGGCCTATATTGCCCACGGCCAGATGCTCTGTCTGGCCTGTCTGAGCCTGACGACTTCCCCTACTTCTTCAGCAGGAGCTACGCCATGAAGCTGAAATTTCTCCTCTTTTTTCCTCTTCTGGCCGGGCTTATGGCGTGCTGGCTCACGCTTTCCGCTGCACAGGCCGCCAGCGGGCTGCCGGCCTCGGAGTACGAACCGCGCAGCGGCGAGCTAACTCCCAGGGAGATGGCTATCGCCAAAAACGCCTGGCAATATTTTGTCGCCAACTTCCAGCCCACCACCGGGCTGGTCAATGCGGTAAATAAATACCCCTCCACCACTATGTGGGACAGCGCCTCCTATATGGCCGCCATGACGGCGGCGCGGGAGCTGGGGATCATTGATAAAGCCGAGTTTGACCGCCGGATGCTGAAATTGCTCGCCACCCTGAACAAGCTGGATCTTTTCCGCAACGAGCTGCCCAACAAGGCCTACAACACCATTACCGGCCAGAAGGTGAACTACCAGAATAAACCGGGGGAGATTGGCTTCTCGGCGCTGGATATCGGCAGGATGCTGATCTGGCTAAAAGTGATCAAAGAGCGTTACCCGGAGTATGCCAACAGCATCGATAACGTGGTGCTGGGGTGGGACTTCAGCCACGTTATCGATCCTTGCGGCATGATGTACGGCGCCTACCTGGAGAACGGCCAGCCGAAATATGTGCAGGAAGGACGGCTGGGCTATGAAGAGTATGGCGCGGCAGGTTTCCAGCTCTGGGGGTTTAGCACCTGTCAGGCCAGCCGCCCGCAGCCTTACGAGCTGGCGGAGATCTACTGCGTGCTGGTGCCCTACGACTCGCGCGATCCGCGTCAAACCAGCCAGCATAACTACGTGGTGACCGAATCCTACGTGCTGTACGGCATGGAGTTTGGGTATGACAATCCGCTGGACCGGAATAACAGCCCGCGCGACTACTCCCATCCGTGGATGAAAAACTTTGCCGACCGGGTCTATCAGGCTCAGGAGAACCGCTACGCGATTACCGGGATACTGTCCGCCCGCTCCGAGCACCAGCTGGATAAGTCGCCCTACTTTGTGTATGACACCGTCTTTAGCGACGGCTTTAACTGGAACACCATCACCGACAAAGGCCAGTATGTCCCCAACACCGCCGCCGTATCCCTGAAGGCGGCGCTGGGGATGTGGGTACTCTGGAACTCGCCCTACACCGACCGCCTGCTGGACACCATTGAAAACGCCAACGAAGAGGGCAAAGGCTACTACGAGGGGCTTTACGAAAACGGCGACGGCCCGATTAAAGAGTTCACCGCCAATAACAACGGCATCATGCTGGAGGCGCTGCTGTTCAAGAAAGAGGGCAAGCTGCTGCGGTTTAATACCGACAACCCGAAAAACCGCGATTTCGCCCCTTCGCTCTGGGACAAAAAGCTGGTGGATCTTTTCGAGCCCAATAATACCCCGCGCAACCGCCCCTTCCTGAGCAGCACCCCGGCGGTTAAGAGCTGGTGTGAACAGACCGGGACCACCCAGCGCACGAAACCCGCCTGCCAGGCCTGCCAGTGCGCCGCCTGTAGTGCAGACGAGCCTGTCAAACTGCCGCCGGTGACCGCGCAATGCTTAAAACCGTAGCCCGCTGGCTGGCGGTCGCCCTCCTCCTGCTGCTTATTGCCCTCGCCCTCTTCAGCCGGGAGGGCGCAGGGTGGCGCTGGCTGACGAAGGGCGGCTGGCACACCACCGCGCGCATCGACAGCCTGACGCCGCAGGAGCAGGCGTGGGCCCGCATCGCCTGGCGCTATTTCGAAAATAACACCCAGCCGCAGACCGGGCTGGTGAACGGCAGCGACAAACAGCCGCGGGTCACCCTCTGGCAAATGGGCGACACCCTCATCGCCCTGCTCGCCGCCCGGGATCTGGGGCTGGTGCAGGAGCCTGAGTTTGACGCCCGCCTGACGCGCCTGCTCGGCACGCTTAACCGGCTGACCCTGACCGAAACCCGCACCCCGGGCAGGCTTTACTCCAGCCGGACGGCGACCCCCATCGACTTTACCGGTAAACCGGCAAAGAGCGGCTGGTCGGCAAAGGATATGGCCCGACTGATGCTGGCCCTGCGGCTTACTGCCGAACGCGCCCCCCAGTATCGCGAGTATCTGGATAAGATCATTCTGCGCTGGAACTTCTGCCGGGTGATGGATAACGAGGGGGAACTGTGGTCCGCCTCCGTTCAGAACGGCCAGCCGGTGCTGCGCGAGGAGCTGCGTCTGGGTGAGAGTGAGTACGCCGCCAGCGCGTTTCGCCTGTGGGGATTCCCGGCAGGAAAGGCGTTCACTCCCCCTTCGCGTAATGTGATCCTCTTTCAGCGCAGCCTCGCCGTAGATGCCCGGGATCCGCGCACCACCTGGCAACCCTCGCTGCTGACCACCCTCCCCGCGATGCTGCCGGGAGTGGAGTTCGGCTGGCAGCCGCCCGGCGTACCGTCCGATGTGCAAAAAGCGCTGCGCACCCGGGCAGAAGGGATATGGCTCTCTCAGAAATCGCGCTGGGAGCAGGACAAAGTGCTCACCGCGCGGGCCGATTTTTATCTCTCCCAGGCGCCCTGGCACGTTGAGGACACCGTTTGGGGAAACGGCTATGCCTGGAACACCCTGGGGGACGACGGCAAATACTACCCCCGGCTGGCGCAGGTCTCTACCAAAGCGGTCTTCCTGCTCTGGGCGCTGTGGGAAAACGACTATACCGATGCTCTGATGGCGGTCACCCGCCATCTCAACAACCCGCAGCAGGGCTGGTTTGAGGGACGTGTTGAGGCGACCGGCGATATCAACCCGACCCTGACCCTCTCCACCAACGCCATGGTGCTGGAAGCCCTCTATTACAAACACAACGCCGGGCCGCTGTTTGAAAACGGCCTTACGGATGAGAACAGCTATTTCTCCCGCCGCACGACGGATGAATTTAACCCGCCCGGCCTCTGTCTGCCCGGCGAACGGGCCACGAGGGGTGCACCATGAAGTTTTATCGCGATCTCTTTGAGGCAAGCCTGAATCGCGTCTTGCCGGAGAACGACAAAAAGCGCTTTTTTGAGGCCTTCCGGGAGACATTTATCCATATGTCTCCTGAAACGGAGCAGCACTTCGCCCGGCATCCGGAGGCGGAGGGCCAGCAGATGCTCTTTAAGAGCTTTTTCGCCATGCTGGCCGTCGATGGTGCGCTCTTCGTGCCGGACTTTCTGGAGCGGCTGGCGCGAGAGCAGAGCCATGAAGGGCTGCGCCTGCCGCCGCGGTTTTTCGCCCTCTGGCGGGAAGCGATGCTCAGAACCGTTCGCGCCTGCGATCCCCTCTGCGACGAGGAGATCCTCACCGCCTGGGCGATGGCGATCGCGCCCGGGCTGGAGTACCTGCGTCGCCAGGCGGAGCTGCACTATCAGGCGGGAGGCGAATAACCATGCAAGAGCGATCCTGTTTCGATCTTAACGCGCTGCCCATGGGGGTAATGATCTACGATCCGGCGGAGCGCCTGCTGGCCTGGAACGACCCGGTGACGCGCTTTTACCCGGTCATCACCCCCTGGCTGGCCGTCGGCGCCACCCTGGAGAGCCTGGCGGAAAAATTTATCGATGCGGGCTATAACATCGATCCTGGCCGCCGCCAGACCCTGCGCGAAGCGATTATCCGCAACTGCCGTCAGCCGAGTCATCGCGAAGTGCGGCAGTCGGGTCAGCGGCGGCTCTACGTCCAGCATCAGCGGCTGGCGGACGGCGGCATTATCAGCCTGCATACGGACATCACCGAGCTGGATGAGGCCCAGCGCTCGCGCCACCAGCTGCACGACGATTTTTTACTTACCGCGGAGTCGATCCAGATCGGCATCTGGGACTGGCAGGTCTCCCACGACAGCCTGCAGGTGAACGATACCCTGCTGGCGATGGTGGGCGAGTCGCGCACGCAGTTGCTCTATCCGCTGCGCTTTTTGCTTAACCTGGTGCACGAGGAGGATCGCGCCACCCTGCGCCAGGCGATGATCGCCTCTCGCCAGGCGCATATGCCGGTATTCGAATGCGAAATTCGCGTCCAGCACGCCGCCCGGGGCTGGCGCTGGATGTTGATTTCGGGCCAGGTGGTGACTCTCAACATGCAGCAGCAGGCCGAGCGGGTGATCGGCACCCTGCAGGATATTACCCGTCGTAAAGAGGCGGAACTGCTGGCCATAGAGGCGGCGAAGGTGGCCCGGGAGGCTAACGAGGCGAAGAGCGCCTTCCTCGCCAACATGAGCCACGAAATTTGCACCCCGATGAACGGCATTCTGGGCATGACCCAGCTCTGTCTGGACACCCCTCTTAACCCGGAGCAGCGGGAGTATCTTTCGCTGGTCATGAGTTCGGCCCAGTCGCTACTGCATATTATCAATGACATTCTCGACTTCTCCCGCATCGAGTCGGGCAAGATGTCGGTGGATGTGGAGCCGCTGGAGATCCGCCCCTTTATTCAGTCGCTGATCCGCCCCCACATGCCCGCCGCCAGCGAAAAAGGCATTGAGCTGCTGGTGGATATTGCCCCCGAGCTGCCGGAGGTGCTGGTAGCGGACGGTCCCCGGCTGCGCCAGATCCTTACCAACCTGCTGGGCAACGCCCTTAAGTTTACCCACCAGGGTGAAGTGCTGCTGGCGATAGCGCCCGCTGACGATGAAGGTCGGTGGCGTTGTCGCATCCGCGACAGCGGCATCGGCATTCCGACGGATAAGCAAAAAGCGATCTTCGAGGCCTTCAGCCAGGCCGACAGCTCCACCACCCGCCGTTACGGCGGCACCGGACTGGGGCTGACCATCTCGGCCCGGCTGGTGAGCCTGATGGGTGGGGAGCTGACGGTTGAGAGCCAGCCCGGCGTGGGGAGCGAATTTGCTTTCACCCTGCCGCTGGAGAGCCAGCAGGCCGCCGCGCCTGTGGGGCGCTTCAATGGCGAACGGGTGCTGGTGGTGGATGACAACAGCACCAACCTGCGCCTGCTTGATACCATGCTTCACCAGATGGGGCTGGCGCCAACCTGCGTTAATAACGCCGCCGAGGCGCTGCGGCGCGCAGCCGAAGAGAGGCGCTGGGCGCTGATCCTGCTGGACGCGCAAATGCCGGATATGGACGGCGTTTCGCTGGCGCTCGAACTCTCCGTGCTGCCCCAGACCGAACAAAGCCATATCATTATGCTCAGCTCCATGAGCCGCCATTTTGACGCCAACATGCTTAAGCGCATCGGCATTGCCCACTATCTGCATAAGCCCATTGCCCAGCGCGAGCTGCATCAGGTGATTGCCAGCGTGCTTGAACCTGCCCCAGTCCTGACCCCGGCCCCCGTAGCGGCGCCCGCCGTGCCGCAGGCCGGGCTGCGCATTCTGCTGGCCGAGGATAATCTGGTGAACCAGAAAGTCGCCCGGCGCCTGCTGGAGCGGCTCGGCCACCGGTGCGAAGTGGTCAATAACGGGCGCGAGGCGCTGGAGCGCTGGCGGGAACACGCCTGGGACATTCTGCTGATCGACCTGCAAATGCCGGAGATGGACGGCGAAACCGCTATCCGCCTGCTGCGGGAAGAGACGCAGGACAGGGGGGGCGCCCACCAGCCCGCCATCGCCATGACCGCCCACGCCATGCAGGGAGATAAAGAACGCTGCCTGGCGATGGGGTTCGACGGCTATATTGCCAAGCCGGTGAGCCAGGAGGCGTTGCAGCAAGAGATTGCGCGCGTCGGCCCGGAGAGTCATAACCCGCAGAGTGATAAAGGGCTGCCGGACGAAGCCCGGCTATTAAAACAGTGCGCGGACGATCCCGCTCTGGTACAGGAGCTGCTGGATCTGTTCGGCGAGGGGCTCGACGAGGCGGTAGCAACAATAGCCCGGGCGATCGACAGTGACGACCGCGAGGCTCTGGGCCGGGCGGCGCACCGGCTTCGCGGCGAAGCCGCCACCCTCGGCTTTACCGGACTGGCAGAGCGGCTCCAGCAGTTAGAGAGCCAGGCGACAACGCTGGACCCGGCCGGGCTTAAGGCGCTGCGCGGCGAGCTCTTAAACGAGGCCGGACGCGGTGCCGCCTGGCTGCACCACCGGGCGCAGGAGATAAATCATGATCCCTAAACTTATTCTGCCGCTGGTCGTCTGGCTTCCGCTGGCGCAAGCGGCGCCTGTGCCGGTCACCTGGTCGCTGGCCGGGCAGTGGCGCGTGCATGATGCCAACGACAATACTTTTAACGGGGCCAGCGCCCCTGACAGCGGCTGGCGCACGCTCCGGGTGCCCGCCAACTGGTACAGCGCCGGATACGATCATCAGGGCGCGCTCTGGTACCGTCACGAATTTACCCTGCCGGAGCGCGCGCCGGATACCATGGCTACCCTGGTGTTTGACGGCGTGGATTATTTCGCCGACGTGACGCTCAACGGCAAGGCGCTTGCCCGCCACGAAGGCTATTTCCAGCGCTTCCCGGTGGATATAAGCGACGCCCTGCGCCGCCATAACCGGCTCGCCGTTCGGGTGGAGAGCCCGTTCGAAGATCCGAAAACCATCTGGCCGCTGCACAAAACCCTGGTCAAAGGGGTGCTTAACCAGCACGACACCCGCCCCGGCGGCGCCTGGTCCGAGCACGGTCAGGATGCCAACTCCGGCGGCATCTGGGCGCCGGTGAAGCTGCACCTGAGCCGCGGCGTGACGATTGACGAGGTGATCCTGCGCCCGGACTGGCGCGAGGGGCTGCAAAACCCCATCTTGCGCGCCGAGATTCGCTACCGGGCGCTGGCGGATGGGCACGCCACCCTGCGCCTCTCCGCCGCGCCGGACAATTTCAGCGGCCCGGACTTTCAGCAGGACTTCCCGGTCACGCTCAACAGCACCGCCGGCACCCTGAACGTCTCGCTACCAATGCGCTCCGCCAGGCTCTGGTGGCCGGTGGGCGTCGGCAAGCCGAACCTCTACCGGGTGCGGGCCTCGCTGCGGGATGAGCAGGGGCTGATGGATACCGCCCTCACCCGAACCGGGTTACGCAAGCTGGAGGAGCAGCCGGACAATAAAGGCTGGCTCATCAACGACCGTCGGCTGTTCATCAAGGGCAGTAACTATATTGGCTCCCCCTGGCTCGGCACCATGACGCGGGCAAAATACCGCCGGGATTTCGAACTGGTGGAGGCGATGAACGCCAACGCCATTCGCGTCCACGGGCATGTGGCAGGCCGCGCGCTCTATGATGTAGCGGATGAGATGGGGCTGATGATCTGGCAGGATGTGCCCCTGCAGTGGGGCTATGATGACAGCGTCGCCTTTGCCGATAATGCGGTTCGCCAGACCCGTCAGATGGTTGAGCAGTTCGGTAACTCGCCGGCCATCATCGTCTGGGGCGGGCACAACGAGCCGCCCTGGAACTCACCGTGGATGGAAAAACGCTTCCCGGACTGGAACAAAAGCTTAAACCAGTCCCTGACGAAACGGGTGGGCGACACGCTCGCGGAAGATAGCTCCCGCATCGTGCACCGTTTTTCCGCCGTGGAGGAGCACTACTGGGCGGGCTGGTACTTCGGCACGATACGCGATCTGCTGGCGCCCGCCAAAACCGGGATTATCACCGAGTTTGGCGCCCAGGCGCTGCCGAGGCTCTCCACCCTGAAAACCTTCATCCCTGAGAGCCTTATGTGGCCGAAGAGTACGGCGGCGGACGATCCCGGCTGGACGCACTGGAAGTACCATAACTTCCAGCCCTTCCAGACCTTTAAATTCGCCAATATTCCCCGGGGCAATACTATCCAGGAGATGATTGCCAATACCCAGGCGTATCAGGCGCAGCTGGTGGCGACGGCGGCGGAGAGCTATCGCCGACAGCGCTATCAGCCGGTGACGGCCCTCTTCCACTTTATGTTTGTCGAAACCTGGCCCTCGATTAACTGGGGGGTGGTGGATTACCTGCGCAAACCGAAGGCGGGTTACTACGCCCTGAAGCGCGCCTACCAACCGATCCTCCCCTCCATCGAACCCGTTACAGATGTCTGGCGTCAGGGACGCGAGGCGACGGTCCGCCTTTGGGCGATCAACGATACCTGGTCAGCCTGCGAGGATTGCCGCCTGACGTGGCAGGTGAAGCAGAGCGGAAAACGGCTTGCTGAAGGCGAGACGATCATGACCCTGCCGCCCGACTCGGGGACCAGGGTAAAGGAGATTACCGTCACGCCGACCAGCGTTGAACGAGTGACCATTGAGTATCGCATTGAGAATAACGCGCGAGAAACGGTGGGCAAAAACCGGCGTGAAGAGTCTGTCGAGGCGTCGCCCGCCGGGAAGTAAAGCATAAATTTCCTGATAACCCTCTCCTCTGAGAGGGTTTACCTTCTGATATACCCTGCAATTTTACGAGACGCCTCGTAGCGTCAGCACGCGTTTCAGCACACTCTCGCCATGCTCCTTACAATGCCGACCAGTGCCAGCGCGCATTTCAGTTCACGCGTTCCCTGGCAGCAAAATAATTCTGGATCTGTACTATGTACACCTTAAGGTGTACATAGTACCTTACATGGAGAGAGAATCGTGTGCCATGCGATAAAATTTATCGAGACGTCACTGTTTACGCGGCAAATCAAACAGATCGCGACTGATGATGAACTCCTGACGTTACAAAGAGAGCTCATTGCCTTTCCGGACAAAGGTGATGTTATTCAGAATACCGGCGGGCTGCGAAAAGTCAGGATGGCCACGGGTAGCCAGGGTAAAAGCAGCAGCGCCAGGGTAATTTACCTTCTGGCAACACGGGAGATTATCTGGCTGGTGCTCGCTTATCCGAAAAGCGCCAAAGAGAATCTCACTGATGCGGAAAAGGTTGAACTAAAAAAACTGACAACCTTACTGAAAAACGAGGTGTGAAATGCATTTTTTTGACGAACTCAAAACGTCCCTGGAAGAGGCGGTTGACATCAAAAACGGGACCAAAGCCCCTTCCCGAGTTACCCGCTATGAGATTGCCGATGTCAAAGCGATCAGAGAGCAGCTCAACGTCTCCCAGGCAGAAATGGCAAAAGCGCTGGGCACCAGCGTGGATACCATCAAAAGCTGGGAATCCAGAAGACGTAACCCCACCGGCCTGGCAGCAAAAGTGCTGGCCACGATTAAGGCGAACCCGGCATTCTTTTACGAACTGGCTGCGCATTAATAGGTCGTATTGGGGATGCCAACAGCGACAGGTAAAATAAAAACGCAGAAACAAAGCCCCAGCGACAGCGTGCCGGGGCTTTTAGGGTGCCACTAAATTAATCCTTAACATCCTTCAATCTACACAAAGATGGCCTCACGCAGGATTAAGGGGTTTGCCGCTCAGCGGGCCGACTTGGGCCGCAGATTCTCGTCAAACACCAGCCGCTTGCGATCCGGTTCCACCTCGTGTAACGGCTCCACCTGATGCATCGTCTGTTTGCAGCGCTCCACCAGCGTCTGGTACTCGCGGGTGCCCTGCTTTTTCCACGCCATCTCCTGCTCGCTCAACACGCGGATCGCTTTCGCCGGGCTGCCGATAATCAGATGGTCGGCAGGCATTTCCGCTTTCGCTTTCACAAATGCCGCCGCGCCGACGATGCTGTTCTCGCCGATCACGGCGCCATCCATGATCACCGCATTCATCCCCACCAGCGCATTGCGGCGGATCACGCAGCCGTGCAGAATGGCGCCGTGCCCGATGTGTCCCTCTTCTTCCACCACCGTGTCCTGCTCGGGGAAGCCGTGCATGATGCAGTTATCCTGAATATTGGCCCCGTCTTTCACCACGATACGGCCAAAATCCCCACGCAGGCTGGCGTTGGGGCCCACATAGACGCCCTTACCGAGGATCACGTCGCCAATCAGGACCGCTGTCGGGTGGACATAACTCTCCTCAGGAATAACCGGTGTCAGACCATCAATTTGATATACAGGCACATAACCTCCGTTACGCGGGCGTCAGGCCGCCGAAGCGCTGCCAGTAGGAGGAGCCCGGCGACGGCAGTTCGCCGACCGAGGTCTCCCCTTTCTCACTGACAAACGCCAGCGCACCCGGCGCGACGCGCTGATAAATGTTAATGCACAGCTGGCGGGCCGTCTGGCCTGCCCAGTGCGACGGGAGTAACTCTTCCGGCAGGAGCGGATCCTTAAGCACCACCCGGCGATAAAAATGGATCAGCAAGAGCTGGATATGGAAACAGCGCGCCGGCGTCAGCTCCTCCGGCGTGGCCTCCCGCAGCAGGGGCAGCAGGGGCCGGAACGAGTCGATAAAGGTTTCATACATCAGGTTCTGCTCGCTGAGCTGCCAGCACTCCTCCACCCGGGCGCGCAGCGCGGCGCGGGAGAGCGCCAGCGGCGAATGCGCCTCAAAGCAGATGACGTTTTCCGCCACGCCCGCTTCATGCAACAGGGTCTGTACGTCTGCCAGCTGTTGCGACGGCGAGGCCATCAGGCTCGGCGCCAGGGTGCCGAAGCCCTGCCAGATCAGCTGCTTTTTCACATCCGCCAGCGTGGTTTTGTCCATCCCTTC
Organism: Leclercia sp. LSNIH1; assembly: GCF_002902985.1. Taxonomy (NCBI): domain Bacteria; kingdom Pseudomonadati; phylum Pseudomonadota; class Gammaproteobacteria; order Enterobacterales; family Enterobacteriaceae; genus Leclercia; species Leclercia sp. LSNIH1. The sequence continues at coordinate 3,519,271 of NZ_CP026167.1, forward strand.
AGAGAGCAGCAGCAGCCATTTGCCGTCCCAGGCCGGTAGCTCTGCGCGATAAATTTTGGTTTCGGCCCGGCGGGTTAAACGCAATCCTTTGTCGCTCAGGCGGTAGAAGCTGCGTCTGCCGATGCGAACCACATCCAGCCAGCCCTCTTTATTAAGACGGAACAGCGCGGTACGCACGAAGCGCTCGCCGAATCCCATCCCCTCCAGCAGGGCCGCCAGGCTTCCCAGCCAGACTTCACCGCCGCGATGGGACAGGGCATCACCGTACAGGGAGGAGATCAGCGAGGTGCCGCTGACGGGAACGGAGCTGACAGCGTGCTGGATAAAGGCGTCGAGTTTACTCATGTGATTCATTCTGTTGTGATTATTTTCGCGGATGAATCATAGCATAGCGCTAAAAGCGCGACCCTCCCTAATACGCAGAGGGTCGCGGACGGCCTTAGCTGTTGGCTGCGGCCTTACGCAGATCGAAGACGCGGCAGGCTTTGCCTTCGGAACGCGGAATGCTACCGCAGTTGACGATCGTCACGTCGGTAGAGATCCCCACCATCGACTTAATGCGGTGGCGCAGCTGGTGGCAGACGTTGCAGCGCTGTTCGTGGGTCAGCGACAGGCTACTCTCTTTCAGCTCCACCTTCACCGAAAGTGAATCAAGATGGCCCCGACGGTTCACCTCCAGCTGGTAGTGCGGCGACAGGTGCTCAAACTTGACGATCTCCTCTTCCAGCTGGGACGGGAAGACGTTGACGCCGCGGATAATCAGCATATCGTCGCTGCGGCCGCTGATCCTGTCCATGCGGCGCATGGTGCGGGCGGTGCCCGGCAGCAGGCGGGTCAGGTCGCGGGTGCGGTAGCGGATCACCGGCAGCGCCTCTTTGGTGAGGGTGGTGAAGAGCAGTTCCCCCTGCTCACCATCGGCCAGCGGCGTGCCGTCGTTCGGGTTGACGATCTCCGGGTAGAAGTGATCTTCCCAGATGGTCGGTCCGTCGGCGGTTTCGATGCACTCCATCGCCACCCCCGGCCCCATCACTTCGGAGAGCCCATAGATATCCAGAGCGGTAATACCGAGGCGTTTTTCAATTTCCCGGCGCATCGCCAGGGTCCAGGGCTCAGCGCCAAAAACGCCCACGCGCAGGGAGCACTGGCTGGCATCACCCCCCATCTGGCGCTCAAGCTCTTCGATCAGGTTGAGGCAGTAAGAAGGCGTCACCATGATCATGTCTGGCTGAAAATCGCGGATCAGCTGGGCCTGTTTTTCGGTCTGGCCGCCGGACATCGGGATCACCGTGGCGCCTAAACGCTCGGCGCCGTAGTGGGCGCCCAGCCCGCCAGTGAACAGGCCATAGCCGTAGGCGACATGAATTTTGTCCTTCGCGCTGCCCCCCGCGGCGCGCAGCGAGCGGGCCACGATGTTGGCCCAGTTATCAATGTCGTTCTGCGTGTAGCCGACCACGGTGGGTTTACCGGTGGTGCCCGAAGAGGCGTGAATACGCACCACCTGTTCCATCGGCACCGCAAAGGTATCAAACGGATAGTTGTCACGCAGATCCTGCTTGGTGGTGCACGGGAACTTGCGGATATCCGCTAACTCTTTGAAATCGTCAGGATGCACGCCCGCCGCATCAAACTTGCGTTTGTACATGGGGACGTTGTTATAAGCGTGTTCTAACGTCCACTTCATACGCTCGGTTTGCAGGGCCTGCAGCTCATCAAGGGAGGCGGTTTCGATGGGGTCAAGATGCGTTGCCGTCGTGGTTGCAGTTGACGTTGCGGTTGTCGCTGTATTTATCATTGTCGTAGTCATCGTAGGGTACTCGCTTTTTATAATTGTTCAGACACGCTCAAGGATCATGGCAATGCCCTGACCGACACCAATGCACATCGTACAGAGCGCATAGCGCCCTTTACGACGATGCAGCTCGTTGCTGGCGGCCAGCGCCAGGCGGGCCCCGCTCATACCCAGCGGATGGCCTAAGGCAATTGCCCCGCCGTTGGGGTTAACGTGCGGCGCATCATCCGGCAGCCCCAGCTCACGCAGCACCCCCAGCGCCTGGGAGGCGAAGGCTTCGTTCAGCTCGATAACGTCCATGTCGTTGATGCTCAGCCCGGCGCGCTCCAGCACCCGACGGGTGGCAGGCACCGGGCCCAGCCCCATCAGACGCGGCTCAACGCCAGCGGTCGCCATCGCCACGATGCGGGTACGCGGGATCAGGCCCTGGGCTGCCGCCATCTTCTCGCTGGCGACAATCAGCGCCGCAGCGCCATCGTTCACGCCGGAAGCGTTACCGGCGGTAACCACACCGCCCGCCCGGAAAGGGGCTTTCAGCCCGGCCAGCATTTCGAGGGTGGTGTCCGGGCGCAGATGCTCGTCATGCACCACTTCGGTGACCGCCCCTTTTTTGCCTTTAATGACGACCGGCACGATCTCCTGCGCCAGAATACCGTTAGCCTGGGCCTGAGCGGTACGCTGCTGGCTGCGCAGGGCGAAGGCGTCCTGATCCTCACGGGAAATCTTTAACAATTCCGCTACATTCTCTGCCGTTTCCGGCATGCTGTCAGAACCAAATTGCTGCGCCATGAGCGGGTTCACAAAACGCCAGCCGATAGTGGTATCGAAAATTTCATTCTGCCGCTGGAAGGCGCTGGTCGCTTTGCCCATCACGAAAGGCGCGCGGGACATCGACTCCACACCCCCGGCAATCATCAGGTCGCCATCACCGGCGCGAATCGCGCGGGCAGCAAAGCCCAGCGCATCCAGACCGGAGCCGCAAAGGCGGTTCAGGGTAGTGCCGGAGACGGTCTGCGGCAGCCCGGCTAACAGCAGGGACATTCGCGCCACGTTACGGTTGTCTTCCCCCGCCTGGTTCGCGCAGCCAAAGATCACATCGTCGATGCGCTCCGCATCCAGACCCGGGTTACGCGCCAGCAGTTCGCGCAGCGGGATGGCGCCCAGGTCGTCCGCGCGCACACCGGACAGCGCACCGGCATAGCGACCGATTGGGGTTCTGATCCCGTCACAGATAAAGGCGTCACGCATCATGCTTCTCCTGTCACAGTGCCGCCGATGCGGTGGGATTTCCCACGGAACAGGGCAACCGTTTTCTGTTGTTGATTAACGATTTCAATGTCGTATACGCCGGTCTGTTTCCCCTGATGGCGCACCTGCGCCGTGGCGGTGAGCTTATCGTGGGCAAACGCCGGACGGACAAAATCGATGGTGCAACCCGAGGCCACCGCCGCCAGCCCCTGGCTGTTGCAGGCGTAGGCGAAAGCGGTATCGGCGAGGGTAAACAGCTGTCCGCCGTGACAGCTCTTGTGGCCGTTGAGCATCTGCGGCGTGACAGTCATGGTCAGTACTGCCATGCCCTCATCCATCTCAATAATGTCGATGCCATAAGCCTGGGCGCAGGCATCGTTTTCATACATGGCGCGGGCGTTGCGCCAGGCGTTATGACTCATAGCTACTCTCCAGAAGCGCGCGCTGGCGCAGCAGGGATGAAGGACGGTAACGCTCTTCGCCGTAATGGCGTTGCAGGTTTTCCAGCAGGCACAGCAGACGCTGCCAGCCAAGCTGTTCTCCCCAGGCCAGCGGGCCGCGCGGGTAGTTCACCCCGAGGCGCATGGCGGTATCGATATCCTCTTCACTGGCGACCCCTTTTTGCAGGGCGTCGAGGGCTTCGTTGACAATCATCGCCACCGTGCGCCAGATGAGCAGGCCGGGATAATCCGCCACCTGCAGCACGCGCTTGCCCTGCTGTTGGAAGTAGCGCACCGCTTTCCGTGTCGCGGCTGGCGGGTTGCTGGCCGCGACGGCAATCACCGCCACGTCGCTCTCCTGTCTGTCGAACACCACCACCGGCTGTGCGTAGCGGTTCGCCAGCGCCTGGGCGGTCTCACCCCGGGTTTCGATCAGCAGTACGCCGTCAATTTCAGTGACACCGTCACTTTTTTTCTGCTGATGCGTGACACTGTAACTATCGTTCACCTCTGCCAGCCAGCTCACCGCTGGCTTTTCGTTACGCCAGTTGTAAACGCCCTGCCCGCTCTTCTTGCCGAGACGCCCACCCAGCACCAGCTCCTGCTGCACCAGTGACGGCAGGAAACGTCGCTCCTGCCAGAAGGCGTTAAATACTGAGCAGGTCACGGCGAAGTTGACGTCCTGGCCGATCATATCGGTCAGCTCCAGCGGCCCCATCGGGAAGCCTGCGCCTTCGCGCAGCGCCGCGTCGATGACTTCCGGGGCGGCAACCTGCTCTTCCAGCGCCCGCCAGGCTTCGGCATAGTACGGACGCGCCACGCGGTTAACGATAAAGCCCGGCGTTGACTGGCAGCGCACCGGCTGTTTGCCCCAGCGCGTCGCCAGTTCGCTCAGCTGTTCGACCACTTCCCCGGAGGTCGCCAGGCCGCTTACCACTTCCACCAGCTTCATCACCGGGGCCGGGTTAAAGAAGTGCAGCCCCGCCACGCGCTCAGGATGGCGCAGGTCGGCGGCAATGGCGGTAATAGAAATTGAGGATGTGTTGCTGGTTAAAAGCGTGTTAGCCGGGCAGATCTCCGCCAACTGGGCGAAGAGCGCCTTTTTAACGGCCATCTGCTCAGAGGCGGCTTCAATCACCAGATCAGCCTTCGCCAGCGCGTGGATGTCGGTAACGGGCACCAGGCGCTGGAGCGTCTGTTCGGCGTCATGCGGGGCGAGCTTGCCGCGCGCCACGCGGGATTCGAGACGGCTGCGAATGGCGTCAATGGCGCGGGAGATGGCCTCTGCGTTGATGTCATAGATCAGCACCGGGTGGCCGTTGCTCGCCGCCACTTCGGCGATCCCGGCTCCCATGATGCCGCTGCCAATCACCGCCACGGTATGAATTGTCGTCATCTTATTTCCCCGTAAACTGCGGCGCGCGTTTGTTGAGGAAGGCGCTGACCCCTTCCCGGTAGTCGGCGCTGCGCCCGGCCAGGCGCTGATAGTCGCGCTCCAGATCCAGCTGCGCGTCCAGGGTATTGGTTTCGGCGGCATTGATCGCCCGCTTGATCAGCCCCAGGCCAAAGGTCGGCTGGGTGGCGAGATGCACGGCCAGCTGACGGGCGGTGTCGGTCAGTTCGGCATCATCCACGACCTGCCAGATCATCCCCCAGGCGTGTGCCTGCTCAGCGCTGATCTTCTCCCCCAGCAGGGCCAGGCCCATCGCCCGGGCGCGCCCGGTCAGACGCGGCAGCAGCCAGGTACCGCCGGAATCCGGCACCAGACCGAGCTTGCTGAAGGCCATCACAAAGTTCACCGAACGGGCGGCGATAACGATGTCGCAGCCCAGCGCCAGGGTCGCCCCCGCTCCGGCGGCCACGCCGTTCACCGCGCAGATCACCGGCTTGGGCAGTTTTGCCAGACGGCGTACCAGCGGGTTGTAAAATTTCTCCACCGACATGCCGAGATCCGGCGCCGGGCTGTTCGGGTCGACGTTACGGTCGTTAAGATCCTGCCCGGCACAAAAACCGCGTCCGGCACCGGTCACCAGCAGACAACGCACGCTCTCGTCGCGCTCGGCCTGGGTCAGGCACGCCGCCAGCTGCTGGTGCATCTCCTCATTGAAGCTGTTGAGCCGCTCCGGGCGGTTCAGGGTTAGGGTCATGACCCCCTGCTCAACGTGACTCAGAATAAAATCCATGGTTAGCGTCCTTTAAATTCAGGGGTGCGTTTTTGCAGGAAGGCGTCGATCCCTTCCCGGCGATCCTCGGTGGCCGCCAGCAGGGTGAAGAGCTGACGCTCCTGGGCCAGCCCGGCGGTGAGGGCCACCTCCTGAGACTGGCGTAACGCCTGCTTCGCCGCCTGCAACGCCAGCGGAGAGTGACGCGCCATCAGTGCCGCCTGCTTGAGAGCATATTCGAGGGTCAGGTCTTCGGGATGTACATCGCTTACCACCCCGGCCGCCAGCGCCTGACGGGCGGTGATACTTTCCCCGGTCAGCACCATTTTGCTGGCAAGGGATTTGCCGACGCTGCGGATCAGCCGTTGCGTGCCGCCCGCGCCCGGCATAATGCCTAAGGTGATTTCCGGCAGGCCGAAGCGGGCGTTTTCCCCGGCAATCGCCACATCGCAGAGCAGCGCCAGCTCGCACCCTGCGCCCAGGGCGTAGCCATTGACGGCGGCAATCAGCGGCTTACTGAAGGCGTTGATGCGCGCCCACAGCTGCGGGCGAATGTCGTTGAGGGTGGCGGCCAGATCTTTTTCCGCCATCTCGTTCAGATCGGCTCCGGCGGCAAAGAAGCGTTCGTTGCCGGTAATCACGCACACCGAAATCTCGCTGTCTACGGCGGCAGCTTCCAGGGCGGTTGCCAGTTCGCTCAGCAGGCCATTGTTCAGGGCGTTACGCGCCGTCGGGCGGTTAAGGGTCAGGAGCAATACCCGACCGTGACGGGTGACAATCAGGTCGCTCATGCCATCCCCTTCGCATCAAAGTCCACCACCACGTCGCCGGTCAGCGGCAGGGCCTGGCAGCTCAGCACGTAGCCTGCCGCCAGTTCATCCGGCTCCAGACTGTAGTTGGTCACCATATCCACCTTGCCGCGCACCACTTTGCATTTGCAGGTGGCGCAGACCCCGCCTTTACAGGCGTAAGGCAGGTCCGCCCCCTGGCGCAGCGCGGCATCCAGAATGCTTTCGTCTTCGGCGGTGAGGGTGATCTCGCGGTCGCGCCCGTCCTGGCGCACCGTCACCTTTTGCCCCCCGGTCTGTACCGAATGGGTGCGTTTAATGGTTGTGCCCGGCGTGTTGAAGCGCTCAAGATGCAGCGATTTCTCCGGCATCCCCAGCGCCTTAAGGGTCTGTTCCGCCTGGTCCATCATCGCCGCCGGGCCGCAGATAAAGGCTTCATCAAACTGGCTGAAGTCAATTAAGTGCTTCGCCAGCGCCTGCAGTTTTTCGCCGTCGATGCGCCCGTACAGCAGCTCGCTGTCCAGGGTCTCCTGGCTGAAGATGTTGACCACCTGCAGGCGGGTCGGATAGCTGTCTTTCAGATCGGCCAGCGCCTGGCGGAACATCATGCTCTGGCTGCTGCGGTTGCCGTAGATGAGGGTGAACTGGCTTTTCGGTTCGGTTTTCAGAGTGCTGGAGATGATCGCCAGCATCGGGGTGATGCCGGAACCGGCGGCAATCGCCAGGTAGCAGCCTTCCCGCTCTGCCAGCGGCTGATAGCCAAAATGCCCCTGCGGCACCATCACTTCGAGCGCCATCCCCTGCTTGATCTCATCCCGGGCATAGCGCGAGAAGCGCCCGCCGTCGATGGCTTTTACCGCCACGCTGATTTCGCCCGGCTGAACGCTGCGGCAGATGGAGTAGCAGCGGCGCAGCTCTTCGCCCGCTAAATGGGCTTTCAGGGTCAGATGCTGGCCCGGACGGAAGCGATACGCTTCCTGCAAAGGCTGGGGAACCGCGAAGGTAATGGTCACCGCATCGCGGGTTTCGGGTTCCACTTTTGCCACCGTTAAGGAATGAAACGTTGTCATGGCGACCTCAGATACATTTGAAATAGTCGAAGGGTTCGCGGCAGCTGTCGCAGCGCCAGAGCGCTTTGCAGGCCGTGGAACCAAATTCACTGATCAGCGTGGTGCGGGTACTGGCGCAGCGCGGACAGGTCACTTCAGCCGGCAGATGCGCATGGCAGCTGTGCCCGGCCGGTGGGCTGATGCCGTACTGGCGCAGACGCTCCCGGGCGTCCGGGGTCATCCAGTCGGTGGTCCACGCCGGGTCGAGCTGAAGGGTGATCTGCACCGGTCCGTAGCCGTGGGCGGTCAGGGTGTCGCGGATCGCCCCCATCAGATGATCGGTGGCCGGACAGCCGGAATAGGTCGGCGTAAAACCGATGGCCCAGCCCTCATCCTGCGGCGTCACGCTGCGCACCATCCCTAAGTCGGTGATGGTCAGTACCGGGATCTCCGGGTCCGGGATCTGGCTTAACAGAGACCAGATCTGCGGGACGGCGGCGGGGGTGAGTTGGACGGCGTGTTGCATGGCGCTCTCCTGGATTACCACTGCTGGCCGGGATAGACGCGCTGCAGATATTGCATCTCTGCCAGCATCGGACCCAGATGTTCGGTGTGCAGCCCTTTACGGCCACCGGTGCGGTAGGCGGACTCGCCCGGCACGCTCAGCGTCGCCTCGTTCAGCCCAGAGAAGACTTCCGCTTCCCACGCGTCGCGCAGGCTGCGCGGATCGACGGCGATACCTTCGGCAGCCAACGTCAGGTCAATCTCGTCCGCCTCGAACAGCTCGGCGGTGAAACGCCACAGGTCATTGACCGCCTGCTGCATTTTTTGCGCAGAGATCTCCGTGCCGTTGCCCAGGCGTTCCAGCCAGCCGCGGCTGAAGCGCAGGTGGTAGCGGGCTTCTTTGATGGATTTCGCGGCGATGGCGGCAAGCTGCTTGTCACGGCTCTGGGTCAGACGGGTAAAGAGCGCCACGTGCCAGGCGTCGATAAAGTACTGACGGGCGATGGTGTCGGCGAAGTTGCCGTTGGGCTGCTCCACGAGTAGCAGGTTGCTGAACTGGCGCTCGTCGCGCTGGAAGGCCAGCGTGTCTTCGTCGCCCTCGCCTTCCAGCTCGGCGGCGTAGGTTAAGAAGTTGCGCGCCTGGCCCAGCAGGTCGAGGCCGATATTGGCCAGCGCGAGGTCAATCTCCAGCTCCGGGGCGTGACCACACCACGCTCCCAGACGCTGGGAGAGCACCAGCCCGTTATCACCCAGGCGCAGAGCATATTGCGTTAACGTTTTCATCCGTGGCCTCACATGTGCTCGATGCCATCAGGGATGGTGTAGAAGGTCGGATGGCGGTAGACCTTGCTCTCCGCCGGGTCGAAAAACTCACCGCGCTCTTCTGGCTGGGAGGCGACGATTTCGCTCGCCTTCACCACCCAGATGGAACAGCCTTCATTACGGCGGGTGTAGGCGTCGCGCGCGTTTTCCAGCGCCATACGGTCATCGGCGGCATGCAGGCTGCCCACGTGACGGTGGGATAATCCCTGCTTGCTGCGGACAAAGACTTCGTACAACGGCCAGTATGTTTTGCTCATCTTGATTCCCCTTATGCGACCTTGCGGGCGTGTTGTTTTTCGGCGTGCGCCAGTGCGGCTTCGCGCACCCACGTTCCCTCTTCCCAGGCTTTACGCTTGGCGGCCAGACGTTCGTGATTGCAGACGCCGCGCCCGTTAATCACCTCGTCAAACTCCTGCCAGTCGATCTCGCCAAAACGGTAGTGACCGCTTTCGGCATCGAACTGTAGATCCGCATCCGGCACAGTCATGCCGAGCATTTCCACCTGCGGCACGGTGTTGTCGACAAAGCGCTGACGCAGCTCGTCATTGCCAAAACGTTTGATCTTCCAGGCCAGGCTGCGGGCGCTGTTCGGTGAGTTGTCGTCGTTCGGGCCAAACATCATCAGCGCTGGCCACCAGAAGCGGTTGATGGCGTCCTGCAACATCTGGCGCTGGGCTTCGCTACCTTGGGCCAGGGCCATGCAGGCCTCAAAGCCCTGACGCTGGTGGAAGCTCTCTTCTTTACAGATTTTCACCATCGCCCGGGCATAGGGGCCGTAGGAGGTCCGGCACAGCGCCACCTGGTTAACGATGGCCGCGCCATCCACCAGCCAGCCGATCACGCCGATATCCGCCCAGCTCAGGGTCGGGTAGTTGAAGATGGAGGAGTATTTCATCTTGCCGTCGAGCATCTTCTGGTAGATATCTTCCCGGGCGCAGCCCAGCGTTTCCGCCGCGCTGTAGAGGTAGAGCCCGTGCCCCGCCTCGTCCTGCACTTTCGCCAGCAGGATGGCCTTACGGCGCAGCGTCGGGGCGCGGGTGATCCAGTTCCCTTCCGGCAGCATGCCGACAATTTCGGAGTGCGCATGCTGACCAATCTGGCGGATCAGCGTTTTACGGTACGCGTCAGGCATCCAGTCCTGCGGCTCGATGGCCGTCTCTTGCGCGATGCGCTGCTCAAAGCGTTGTTCTTCCGTCACGTCATCACCCTTTTGATTCGTTTAACTGCCAAACATCATTCAATGATGAATCACTTTGTTTTATAAAAGTTACACAAAGGTTAATGAATAACCCAAGAATCGTTTATTCGTTTTGTGATGAGGCTCGCAAGAGATTTCCACACCCCAGATACGACGCGGCTTCCGGGAGTTAAGAAGATTAAGCGAGATCACAATGTTAATAAAACATTAACAAGTCACTTGCTTTTTATGATTCACAAACGAACTATTTATAGTGAAATCACGAACCATCTGGAGAGAAAGATGCAGCAGTTAGCCAGCTTCTTGTCCGGTACCTGGCAGTCAGGCCGGGGCCGTGAGCGCACCATTCAACACGCCATCAGCGGTGAATCCCTCTGGTCCGTTACCAGCGAAGGGCTGGATATGGCCGCCGCACGTCGCTACGCCATTGAGAAAGGCGGCGAAGCGCTTCATGCCATGACCTTTATCGAACGTGCCGCCATGCTGAAAGCGGTGGCGAAACATCTGCTGAGCCAGAAAGAGACCTTTTATGCGCTGTCGGCACAGACCGGGGCGACCCGCGCCGACAGCTGGGTGGATATCGAGGGCGGGATCGGCACCCTCTTTACCTTCGCCAGCCTGGGCAGCCGCGAACTGCCGGACGATACCCTGTGGCCGGAAGATGAGCTGATCCCGCTTTCAAAAGAGGGCGGATTTGCCGCGCGCCACGTGCTGACCTCGAAGTCCGGCGTGGCCGTCCACATCAATGCGTTCAACTTCCCCTGCTGGGGAATGCTGGAAAAGCTGGCCCCGACCTGGCTGGCGGGGATGCCTGCCATTATTAAACCGGCCACCGCCACCGCCCAGGTGACCCAGGCGATGGTGAAAGCGATCGTCGACAGCGGCCTGGTGCCGGAGGGCGCCATCAGCCTGATCTGCGGCGGCGCGGGGGATCTGCTCGACCAGCTCGACAGCCAGGACGTGGTGACCTTTACCGGCTCCGCCGACACTGGCCAGAAGCTGCGCGTCCATCCGAACATCGTGGCAAAATCGATTCCCTTCACCATGGAAGCGGACTCCCTGAACTGCTGCGTGCTGGGGGATGACGTCACCCCGGAGCAGCCGGAGTTTGCCCTTTTCATTCGCGAAGTGGTGCGGGAGATGACCGCGAAAGCCGGGCAGAAATGTACCGCGATCCGCCGCATCATCGTTCCGCAGGCGCAGGTGGAGGCTGTCAGCCAGGCGCTGATCGCCCGGCTGGAAAAAGTGGCTGTCGGCGACCCGGCTCAGGAAGGGATCAAAATGGGCTCACTGGTCAACGCCGAGCAGCGCGCTGACGTGCAGGAGAAAGTGGATACTTTAGTCACGGCGGGCTGCCAGATTCGTCTGGGCGGGAAAGCCGACCTGAACGCTGCCGGGGCCTTCTTCCCGCCGACGCTGCTGTTCTGCCCGCAGCCGGATGAAACCCCTGCCGTCCATGCCACCGAAGCCTTTGGCCCGGTCGCCACTCTGATGCCGTATCAGGATCGCGAGCACGCCATGGCCCTTGCCCGCGCCGGGGAAGGCAGTCTCGCCGGGACGCTGGTCACCGCCGATCTGCGCCTTGCGCGTCAGTTTATCGCCGGCGCCGCCCGCGCCCACGGCCGTATCCAGATCCTCAACGAAGAGTCGGCCAAAGAGTCCACCGGCCACGGCTCCCCGCTGCCGCAGCTGGTGCACGGCGGCCCGGGCCGCGCCGGGGGTGGTGAGGAGCTGGGCGGCCTGCGGGCGGTAAAACACTACCTGCAACGCACCGCCATCCAGGGCAGCCCGAGCATGCTGGCCGCCATCAGCCAGCAGTGGGTACGCGGCGCGCAGGTGCAGGAGGATCGCGTTCATCCGTTCCGCAAATACTTCGAGGAGTTACAGCCGGGCGACAGCCTCCTGACCCCGCGCCGTACCCTGACCGAAACCGACATCGTTAACTTTGCCTGCCTGAGCGGGGATCATTTCTACGCCCATATGGACAAGATCGGCGCGGCGGAGTCGATTTTCGGCGAACGCGTGGTGCACGGCTACTTCCTGATCTCCGCTGCGGCGGGTCTGTTCGTCGATGCGGGCGTCGGGCCGGTGATTGCCAACTACGGTATGGAGAACCTGCGCTTTATTGAGCCGGTGAAGCCGGGCGACACCATCCAGGTGCGTCTGACCTGTAAGCGCAAGACGCTGAAGAAACAGCGCACGGCGGACGAGAAACCGACCGGCGTGGTGGAATGGGCGGTTGAGATTTTCAACCAGCACCAGCAGCCGGTGGCGCTCTACTCGATCCTGACCCTCGTCTCCCGTCAGCGCGGAGATTTTGACGCCTGATCCTCCTCCATCCGGGTAACGTCGCGCACGTTACCCGGCTTCTGGCACATCTGACAAAACATCTGGCAAATGCAGGCAAACGGTACTTAACGCGTTATTGCTATGTTGGCAATGAATAAACCGCGCGCAGAACAGCGGTCCCGAGTGGATAACAACACATACAACAGAGGTTAATCATGGGAAGCTCCTCCATTTTTTCTCCACGTAAAACGGTGCTGGCGTTGGCCGTTGCCTGTCTCTTTTCCGGCCAGGTGCTGGCGCACGGTGGTGCAGCACATATGGTCGAAATGGATAAAACCCTGACCGAATTTGGCGCTGATGTGAAATGGGACGACTATGCCCAGATGTTCACCATCAGCAAAGATGGGGCCTTTATCAAAGTGAAGCCGGGTGCCACAACCGCTATGGTCAACGGTAAACCGCTCACCCTGCAGGCGCCGGTGGTCATGAAAGACAATAAGGCCTGGATCGCCGATACCTTTGTTAACGATGTGTTCCAGTCCGGCCTTGACCAGACCTTCCAGGTCGAGAAGACCCCGCACCCGCTGAACGCCCTCTCCGCGGATGAGATCAAAGAGGCCGTCGGGATTGTGAAAGCCTCGCCGGACTTTAAACCGAATACCCGCTTCACGCAGATCGCGCTGGCCGAGCCGGACAAAGCCAAAGTGTGGGATTTCGTGCTGAACGGCACGGCGGTAGATGCGCCGCGTCAGGCCAATATCACCCTGCTGGACGGCAAATTTATCGTTGAAGCGCTAGTGGATCTGCAGGAGAAGAAAATCCTGCACTGGGAGCCGATCAAAGACGCCCACGGCATGGTGCTGCTGGATGACTTTATGGCGGTGCAGAAGATCGTCACCGGCAGCCCGGAGTATGCCGAGGCGCTGAAAAAACGCGGCATCAACGACCCGTCAAAGGTGATGACCACCCCGCTGACCGTCGGCTACTTTGACGGTAAGGATGGTCTGAAGCAGGAAGATCGCCTGCTGAAGGTGGTGAGCTACCTGGATACCGGCGACGGCAACTACTGGGCGCACCCGATTGAGAACCTGGTGGCGGTGGTCGATCTGATCGAGAAGAAGATCGTCAAAATTGAAGAAGGCGCTGTCGTACCGGTGCCGATGCAGTCCCGCCCCTATGATGGCCGCGACCGCGAACCGGTGGTGCACAAACCGCTGGAGATTGTGGAGCCGGAAGGCAAGAACTACACCATTACCGGCAATATGATCCACTGGCAGAACTGGGATTTCCACCTGAGCCTCGACTCCCGCGTCGGGCCGATCATCTCCACCGTCACCTTTAACGACAACGGCAAAAAACGCCAGGTGATGTACGAGGGATCGCTGGGCGGGATGATTGTCCCTTACGGCGACCCGGACGTGGGCTGGTATTTCAAAGCCTATCTGGACTCCGGCGACTACGGCATGGGCACCCTCACCTCGCCGCTGGTGCGCGGTAAAGATGTGCCCTCCAACGCCGTGCTGCTGAATCAGACCATCCCGGATTACACCGGTGCGCCGATGGAAATCCCGCGGGCGATGGCGGTTTTTGAACGCTACGCCGGGCCGGAATATAAGCACCAGGAGATGAATCAGCCGAACGTCAGCACCGAACGCCGCGAGCTGGTGGTACGCTGGATTAGCACCGTGGGCAACTACGACTACATCTTCGACTGGATCTTCCATGAAAACGGCACTATCGGCATCGATGCCGGGGCGACCGGTATCGAAGCGGTAAAAGGGGTGATGGCGAAAACCATGCATGACCCGAGCGCCAAAGAGGATACGAAGTACGGCACTCTGATTGACCACAACATTGTCGGCACCACCCACCAGCACATCTACAACTTCCGTCTGGATCTGGATGTGGATGGCACCAGCAACAGCCTGGTGGCGATGGATCCGGAGGTGAAGCCGAACACCGCAGGCGGCCCGCGCACCAGTACCATGCAGGTTAACCAGTACAACATCGACAGCGAGCAGCAGGCGGCACAGAAATTTGACCCGGGCACCATTCGTCTACTGAGCAACACCAGCAAAGAGAACCGCATGGGTAATCCGGTCTCTTACCAGATCATCCCTTATGCGGGCGGTACGCACCCGGTGGCAACCGGCGCGAAATTCGCCCCGGATGAGTGGATCTATCATCGCCTCAGCTTTATGGATAAACAGCTGTGGGTGACCCGCTATCATCCGAACGAGATGTACCCGGAGGGCAAATTCCCGAACCGCTCCTCCCATGACCAGGGGCTGGGCCAGTTCAGTAAAGATAACGAGTCGCTGAATAACCAGGATAACGTGGTGTGGATCACCACCGGTACCACCCACGTGGCCCGCGCCGAAGAGTGGCCGATCATGCCAACCGAGTGGGTGCATGCCCTGCTCAAACCGTGGAACTTCTTTGACGAGACGCCGTCGCTCGGCAAGAAGAAAGAGGGGCAGTGATAAACAGCCGGGCATATTGCCCGGCTTTTTCTTGTCGGTGCGGTTTGATGTCGGGTGGCGGCTGCGCCTTACCCGACCTACGGGACCGTAGGCCCGTGCAAGCGCAGCGCCGCCGGGCATTGTCGGGTGGCGCTGCGCTTATCCGACCTACACCGCCATTTAATTTCGCTTAAGTCGTTTATTTGCTGAACAGCTTCCCTTGCTTATAGTTAATCATACCCATGCCGTCCGGGTTGCCTTTCTTAAACCGTTTTTTTATGGACATCACACGAAGTTCTCCCTTACGTCGTTGTATGAACATTGAGAGGTTTTTAGGATGAGATTCAACTTGATAGCAAGAAGCCTTGCGCTTGCAGGCGTTCTTATCTCTGCCGGCACTCCTGCATTTGCCGCAGAAGCGCCAAAAGAGGCTGCCGCCGCCACTCAGCAAGCCAATAATGCCCTCTTCAGCCAGCTGCCCTTCTCCGACAATGCCGATTTCACCGATGCCCATAAAGGCTTTATCGCTGCACTTCCGACCGAGGTGATCAAAGGCGAACAGGGCAATGTGGTCTGGGATCCCCAGCAGTACGCCTTTATTAAAGAGGGGGACAAAGCGCCGGATACCGTCAACCCAAGCTTATGGCGTCAGGCGCAGCTGATTAATATCAGCGGTCTGTTTGAGGTCACGGATGGGGTCTATCAGATCCGAAACCTTGACCTGTCAAACATGACCATTATCGAAGGGGCGACCGGTATCACCGTGGTCGACCCGCTGGTCTCTGCTGAAACGGCAAAAGTCGGGATGGATCTCTATTACAAAAACCGCGGGCAGAAACCGGTGGTAGCGGTGATCTACACCCACAGCCACGTTGACCACTACGGCGGCGTGCGCGGCGTGGTGGATGAGGCCGATGTCAAAGCCGGGAAAGTCAAAATCTACGCCCCGGCCGGCTTTATGGAAGCCGCCGTGGCAGAAAACATTATGGCCGGGAACGTCATGAGCCGCCGCGCCAGCTATATGTATGGCAACCTGCTGAAGCCGGATCCTAAAGGTCAGGTGGGCGCGGGGCTTGGCACCACGACCTCCGCCGGGACCGTAACCCTGCTTGCGCCGACCAATATCATCGAAAAAGATGGACAGAAAGAGACCATCGACGGCCTGACCTATGACTTTATGCTGGCGCCGGGCTCAGAAGCGCCGTCCGAAATGCTCTGGTACATCGAAGAGAAAAAACTGATCGAATCCGCCGAGGATGTCACCCACACCCTGCATAACACCTACTCCCTGCGCGGGGCGAAGATCCGCGAGCCGCTGCCGTGGTCAAAATATATCAACGAAGCCATTGTGCGCTGGGGTGATAAAGCCGAAGTGCTGATGGCTCAGCACCACTGGCCAACCTGGGGCAATGAAAACGTCAATAAATTGCTGAAAAGCCAGCGAGACCTGTATCGCTACATCAACGACCAGACCCTGCGCATGGCGAACCAGGGCATGACCCGGGATGAAATTGCGGCAAACTTCAGACTGCCGGATTCGCTGGCGCACACCTGGGCTAACCGGGGCTACTACGGGTCGGTAAGTCACGACGTGAAAGCCACCTACGTGCTCTATCTCGGCTGGTTCGACGGCAACCCGGCGACACTGGATGAGCTGCCGCCGGAAGAGGCTGCGAAGAAATATGTAGACTACATGGGCGGCGCAGACGCCATTCTGCAGAAGGCCAAAACCGACTTCGACCAGGGTAACTATCGCTGGGTGGCGCAGGTGGTGAGCAAGGTGGTCTTTGCCGATCCGAACAACCAGGCGGCCCGTAACCTGGAGGCGGACGCGCTTGAGCAGTTAGGCTATCAGGCGGAATCGGGCCCGTGGCGTAACTTCTACCTCACCGGCGCGCAGGAGCTGCGTAACGGCGTGGTGAAAGGGCCGACCCCGAACACCGCCAGCCCGGATACGGTGCGGGCGATGACCCCGGAGATGTTCTTCGACTATCTGGCGGTTCACATTAACGGTGAAAAAGCCGGAACCGCGAAATCGGTGTTTAACATCGACCTCGGCAGCGACGGCGGCAAGTACAAGCTCGAGCTGGAAAATGGGGTGCTGAACCACACCGCCAATGCCGAAGCGACCGACGCCGACGCCACCATCACCCTGAGCCGCGACACGCTGAATAAAATCATCCTCAAGGAAACCACCCTGAAACAGGCTGAGGAGAGCGGCGCGGTGAAGGTTACCGGTGACGGGGCAAAACTTGATACCATGCTGGGCTATATGGATAAATTTGAGTTCTGGTTCAACATTGTTACACCGTAAACCCACCAGCCTGCGGGCGGAGCCTTTCGCCCGCAGGGATATGGTCACCCGCGGACTGACTCTCAGCATGCCGTGGCTGGCGCTCGTCAACATCGGCTTTGCGCTGATGGTCTTATTGCGTAATGGGCTGTTCGACGGCATTGACGCGCTTTATCAGGTGAACGCCTTCAGCGCCAGGATGATCGATTGGCTGATGCTGGCGGTCATTGTTCTGTTTAGCCTCTCCCTGCTGCTGGTCTGGCAAAAAAAACGCGGGCTGAGCCTGCTGTTGCTGCTGGCAGGCCTGATCTGGGCCTGCTGCGCCGTCTGGTTTATCGCCCATCTGAAACTGCCCTTCGCCTGGCCGCTCTGCACCACCCTGCTCCTGACGGCGCTGGCAGGGCTCTATTTTTTTCCGGTTGGGCTGATGAGCAATGCGCTGCCGCTGTGGGCGGCGATGCCGGCTGCCAGCCTGGTGCTGAACGAGGGCATCAGCCTGCGTTTCGTCGTGGTGTGGCTTATCTTTACGGTAGTGCTGGTTTACGGGCGGTTTATTTTAGTGCGCTGGTTTGATGAAGCCTGGCTGCGTCAGCAGCAGAACCAGGCGCTGATTGCTCGCCTGGATGCCCTTGCGCACCAGGATCCGCTCACCGGTACCGCTAACCGCCGGGCGATGGAGAACGTGCTGGAAAACGCGGTCAAACAGGGGAACGATTTTGCGCTGATTATGCTCGATGTCGATGAGTTCAAACGCTACAACGATCGTTACGGGCATCAGGCCGGGGATGAGTGCCTGGCGGCAGTGGCGCAGGCGCTGAAACAGGTGGTGCGCACCCCGGACGATATGGTCTCACGCTACGGTGGCGAGGAGTTTCTGCTGATCCTGTTTGATGCGACGGAAAAAGTGGCGGAACAGGTGGCGGCGCGCATTCAGGAGAGCCTGCGCGCTGCGGCTATTCCGCATGCTGCCTCAACGGTCAGCGACAGCGTCACGGTCAGCATGGGGATCGCCTCGCTGACCGCTGGTCAGACGGCCAGCGAGGTGATCGCCCAGGCCGATGCCGCGCTCTACCGGGCAAAAAATGCAGGACGAAATCGCTGGTCCTGCTAAGGGTGCGGTTTTGTTGGCACGGTGCGGTCTGATGTCGGGTGGCGGCTCTGCCTTACCCGACCTACGGTGCGGTGCGGCCTGTGTCGGGTGGCGGCTACGCCTTACCCGACCTACGGTGGGGTGCGGCCTGTGTCGGGTGGCGGCTGCGCCTTACCCGACCTACGGTGCGGTGCGACCTGTGTCGGGTGGCGGCTGCGCCTTACCCGACCTACGGTGCGGTGCGGCCTGTGTCGGGTGGCGGCTCTGCTTAACCGGACCTACGGTGCGGTGCGGCAAACCGACCAGACCGTAGGCCCGTGCAAGCGCAGCGCCGCCGGGCGTCAGTAGCGCACGCACACCGATTTGGTTTCACACCAGCCATCCAGCCAGTCCGGGCCGAAATCACGGCCTGTGCCGGACTGCTTCATCCCGCCAAACGGCAGGTTGGCGTCGATCAGGGTATGGCTGTTCACCCACACGGTGCCCGCCTGCAGGCGGTCGGTGTACTCCAGCGCTTTGCTGATGTTTTGCGTCCAGACGCTGGCGGTCAGGCCGTATTCGGTATCGTTCGCCAGGCGCAGCGCCTCTTCGCCGTCAGCGACGCGCACCAGGTTGACCACCGGACCAAACACCTCTTCGCGGGTCAGGCGCAGGCTGGCGTCCGGGTTCACCACCAGCGTCGGCGACACGTAGTAACCCTGATCGTTCGGACCACGGTTGCCGGTAATCAGCTCCGCCTGGCGCGACTGCGCTTCATCAAGGAAGGTCTGCACTTTGTCGCAGTGGGCGCGGGAAACCAGCGGGTTGATGTGCGCCTCCTGGGACATGCCCGGCCCGACGCTGAGGGATTTCACCGCCTGCTCAAAACCGCTCACCACGGTATCAAACAGCGGCGCTTCGACGTAAATACGCGAGCTGGCGGCGCACACCTGGCCCTGGTTCAGGAAGCTGCCGGTCATCAGGCCTTCGATCACCCATGCCGGATCGGCATCTTTCAGGACAATCGCCGGGTTTTTACCGCCCAGCTCCAGCGTCACCCCCATCAGGCGATCGGCGGCGGCGCGCGCAATCTGTTTCCCGGTGGCGGTCGAGCCGGTAAAGCTCACCCTGGCGATATGCGGATGGTTGGTGAGCGCAGCGCCACACACCGCCCCGCTGCCGGTCACTACGTTAAAGACGCCGTCCGGGACCCCGGCCTCGGTTGCCAGTTCCGCCACGCGCAGCAGGGTCAGGGGCGTGGTTTCGGACGGTTTGATCACGATAGAGCAGCCGGCCGCCAGCGCGGGCATCACTTTCCACATGCCAATCAGCAGCGGGAAGTTCCACGGCACGATCCCGGCCACCACGCCAATCGGCTCTTTGCGCGTCCACGCCTGGTAGCGCGCTCCCTGCGGCATCGGAATGGAGAGATCCAGCGTCTTACCGGCGATTTTGGTGGTCAGCCCCGCGGTGTAGCGCATCCAGTTCAGAGTGCAGCCCACTTCAAAGGCGCGGGAGATGTTAATGGATTTACCCTGCTCCAGGGTTTCGAGCTGGGCCAGCTCCTCGGTGTGCTGCTCCACCAGATCGGCGAAGCGCAGCAGAATACGTTCGCGCTCCGCCGGCAGTTTGCCGGACCAGCTGCGGGCCACAAAGGCGCGCCAGCCGGCCATCACCGCGCGATCCACATCTTTCGCGCTGGCATCGGCGGTAGAGGCAATCACCTGACCAGTTGCCGGGTTAAAGATATCCAGACGCTTTTCGCTGTCGGAGGCGGACGGTTGTCCCTCGATCCAGAGGCCATGTTGGCGATCCAGAAATTGCTGCACGCTGTGCAGTACTGCGACCTGTGTATCAGACATAGCGATTCCTTATTATTCGCAGGGTGTCATCGCAGTCTAAGATGGGTTTGCGCAGTGCGCTTTTATCTCTGTGACATTCGCTTTGTCGGCTGTGACAGGCTCCGCAAAACGCGACAATAGTGCCGTTTCGCTCTGTTACACCGTGGTGTTCTTGCCTATATTTCGCCCCATGTCACGGGTAATTAGAAACATAAATGCAACAATGTTTAAACATTCACGACGTAGCAGGTCAGACGATGGCGAGTGCAAAGGAAACGGACAATTATCAGCAGTGGCTGGCGCAGATTAATCAGGCTTGCGGAAGTTTTGCGGCCCAGCCCATGAGCGGCGAGTTTTACGGCGAGCTGGAATCCACCTGGACCGGCAACCTGAAGCTCAGCACCGTCACCGCTGGCGGCGTGAATCTGTTTCGTACCCGCCAGGAGATTAAGACCAGCAACGATGCCTGGTTCTACACTGTCTTTCAGCTGGAAGGTGAAGCGGGACTGGAGCAGGACGACCGGCAAATTATGCTCAACGCGGGAGATATCACCCTGATCGACGCCTCCCGCCCCTGCTCGATCTACTGGCCGGAAAAATCCCGGCAGATCTCATTGCTGCTCCCGCGCCAGATCCTTGAGCAGCACTTTCGTTTTCAGGAAGTGAGCTGCGCGCAAAAACTCTCCCACAGCCTGCCTACCGTCCAGCTCAGCTATCGTCTGCTGCAGGAGAGCATGAGCAATCCGCGATTGAGTGAAACCGAGAGCGAAGCCGCGCTGGAGGCGATGGTCTGTCTGCTGCGCCCGGTATTGCAGCAGCGTGAAAGCGTGCAGCCGCGCAAGGCGCGCCAGTTCAGCCACGTTCTGACGCTCATCGACGATCATATTCAGGCGGAACATTTGCGACCGGAGTGGATTGCGGCGGAGTGCGGGATGTCGGTGCGTAGCCTCTACCGGATGTTTGCCGAGAAAGGGCTGGTGGTGGCGCAGTACATCAAGAACCGTCGGCTGGATCTCTGCGCGCAGATGCTACGTAGCGCCCGGGACGACGAGAAACTGGCGGGCATTGGCTACAGCTGGGGCTTTACCGACCATAGCCACTTCTCCACGGCATTTAAACAGCGCTTTGGGATCTCCCCTGGCGAATACCGCAAACGCCACCGCTAATCACTTCTGTAACCATCTGCCGTTAACGCCCTGGACATACTCGCCGGGGCGGGCGCGGGCAACCAGTTTGCTTCCCGCCATTTTAGCCACCTCATCGACCGGAAGGTTATTGCTGTCGGCAAGCCGCTGATAACTCTCGGTGCGAGCCTTGTTGATCTGCTCCACCAGCGCCAGGGTTTCGCGATCCTGGCTGCGCGGGGCGATATACCCGCTCAGCGTTTCCCCCACGCGTCCCTCGGTGCGGGCTTCGTTGAGGGTCAGGGCGAACGCGGGCGCACAGAGCCCCAGCGTCAGCAGAATGAGCGTGAAGTATTTTCTCATGGCGGCCTCAGAAGAGATCGCTGCGCGATTTCAGCAGCGATTCCACGTCTTTATCCACTTTGATGTGGATTTCATGTTCAATTTTGACGTTCATGTTGATGGTGATGGGCTCCTTCGACGCCGCCACTTCTATCCTCGGCGTGCAGCCTGTCAGCGTCAGTATCACAATCGCGGTGAAGCCACCGGCCAGCTTTTTCATGGTTGTTCCTTACATTCCTTGCCTGTCGGACAGCGGTTATCCGGTAGTGCCGCGTGCTCCTCCAGCCACGTCTGCAGCTTGTCGCCAAAACGCAGGCTGCGCCAGAGGGTAAACACGTTCTCCTGATGGGTATAGTTGAGGTTGACGGCCTGTGTCTGGCCCTCCACGCGGCTGGCGCCACGCAAGGTCGACGCCAGGGTTAATTCACCCAGATTATCTAAATTGAGTTTCGTCCACGACTGCGAAATTTCCATATAGCGAAGCCAGTTAATCGCGCCGCCCGCCGCCCCGTTCTCTTTCACCAGCGCATCGGCAGTCTCTTTATCGAGACGCAACGTCATCGGACCCGCGTTGGTCAGCCAGCCATCTTTGATGATCCACTTGTCGTTGTCCAGCCACAAGGGCAGCGCCCCGCTGAACGGCCCGGACAGGGCAAACTGTTTGGGATTTATCGCACTGATAAGCTCGCTGGCGGAGAGATTCTGCACCCGCAGCAGGGCCGCATCGTGCTGGGGCATGCGCAGCTGCTGCAGGGTCACTTTACCGCCCAACAGATCGACGCTGACGTCGCTCAGCAGCAGCGGACTGGCATCGCTCCAGGGGTAATCGCCCTGCAGATCGGCGGTGATGTTGCGGGCCGTGACCTGGTTTTTCACCTCGCCAATGCGCAACGTCACCGGACCGCGGGTTCCCAGCGACCAGGTGCCCTGGCTGAAGCGGAACGGCAGGACAAAGTCGACCCCGTTGATTTTGTTATCCGGCATCCAGACGCTACCGCTCTTCAGCACGCCGTGGCCTCCGGCCTCAAAGCCCTGATCCGCCGCTGCGGAATAAGCCACCTGGGCATAAAGCTCCCCCTCCCTGAGGGTCATCTTCCAGTCCGGTGGGATCAGCGGCTGAAAAACGGTCAGGGATTGCTTCGGCCACCAGGCCTGGCCGCGCAGACGCTCCCCGTCCCAGCGCCCGTTCAGCTGCACCGGGCCGATGGCTCTGGCGTTAAGGGTGCCTTTGTACTGGAAAAATGTTGGATCGCTACCCTCCACGCTGAATTTGATCGTTGAGGGGGGTAATACACTGCCGCCGGTAAAGGTGGTCTCTCCGGCATCGAAGGAGAGCGCGCCGCTGAAGTGCGGATCGGCAGGGTCGCGCTGCCAGCGGATTGGGCGCTCAAGCACCATGCGCGGTGCGCTGGCATGCAGGGTGCCATATTTCAGCTGATCGAAGCCGGTGGAAAGCGCGCTCAGCTCAATCACGCTGTCGCGCCACTCCCCCCTGCCCGCCACGTCCCAGCGGGCCTGCATCGGGGTAAAGTTGCCCTCCCCCCAGTAGCGCCATTGCCACAATCCGTTATCCGGCAGAAAATTGCTGGCCCGGCCATCCAGGTGCAGGGTGAAATCCCCCATCTCCTGTTCATGGGCGCGTAAGATGGCCTGCAGGCGACCGTCGATGCCGTTAAGGGTGAGCGCCACGCCAGCCAGCGGCCAGCGCACCTCGTCGATATTCAGGGAGTCGATAACCCGCCCCCGGGAGCGCAGCAGCGCCCCCGGGGCAAATGCCAGCCGGGGCTCGGCAAGGCTGCCGGTCAGCGTGGCGGGTAACTTCGCGTACAGCGTCAGGTCGTTCTGTTTGGCAATGCCGGTGAGCTGCATCGGCATGGCGCTGTTGTCCATGCTTAGCTTGCCGGGGCCGAAGGTGAGCACCGCGTTGCCCTTCCCGGCATCGCCCTGGGTCAGCACGTTCATTCGCCCGCTGACGATAGCCTTCTCCGTGCCCTGTTGCCAGTTATCGATCTTAAGCCCCAGCCGTCCGCTCAGGGGAACACCGGCCTGAACCCAGCGCCAGCGCCCGTCGCTGATGGTGAACTGTTCCGGGGTGATCTGCCAGGGGAGATCCAGCAGCGGCTCGCCGCTCTCCCGGGCAATCATCACCAACTGGCCCTGGTTGTCCTGCCATTCAAGCTCGGCATCCACTAGGGTTGAGATCTGCGGCACGGTAAAGGTCGCCACCGTGTGCCCCTGCACCGGCAGGCCATCCGGCACCAGCGGCAGAGTAAATTCCCCCACCAGTTTTACCGGCTGGGGATTATCGGGGAGGTTAAGCGTGACATCGGTTACCGTCAGCGAGCGGCCGCGTAGTTTTCCCCGCAGGCTAAACTTATCTCCGTGGTAGACAATTTCTTGCAGGGACGGTGTCAACGAAGCGGTTAATTTCCCCTCCCACACCTGCCAGGGGGAGAGTGTCAGGCGGTCGATGTTAAGCCAGGTGTTGGGTAGCAGGGCTTGCCATTCGGCCAGGGAGCGCGGCGCGGTGGGCGTGGGCTCGCTGGCGGGGATTTTGCTCAGGCAGGCGCTGTTGAGATCCAGCGCGCCGATGTCAAGCTTCCAGCGGCTTGGGTGGCTGAGGGTAGCGTCTTTGACGCGGGCGATTTCGCACTCTTCCACCAGATAGCGCAGATCGGGGATGACCAGAGCGCTGCGGGTCAGGCGCGGGCTCTCTTCAAAGGCGATGCGGGTCCCGGCGGGGAGCCAGATCCCGGCAAGCGTAGGCACCCACTGCGCAAGCGTCAGTAGTAGCGTCAGCGGCAAAAGGACGATCAGAAGCAGTAGCGCGATCGCGGCTTTGTATGTACCCCTCATGGGCAGTTAATATCCTGATTTAGCGAAAAAATTAGCCGACAGTATCGAATATTGTGGCATGTTTAGCCGATCAGTTGAAGCGAACGCCACTTTTAAGGATAGTTGCTACATAATTATCCATAGAACTTATTGAATTCAATAAAATTTTATAAATTGTAAGATTATTTTAATCATGCTACCGTAATTGAAAACACACTGGAGAAAGTCTTATGAAACTCGCGGTATACAGTACAAAGCAATACGACAAAAAGTATCTGCAGCACGTTAACGAGGAGTATGGCTTCGAACTTGAATTTTTCGACTTTCTGCTTAATGAAAAAACAGCCAAAACCGCCCACGGGTGTGACGCGGTCTGTATTTTCGTTAACGACGACGGCAGTCGTCCGGTGCTGGAAGAACTGAAAAAACAGGGTGTGAAGTACATCGCCCTGCGCTGCGCGGGCTTTAATAATGTGGATCTGGATGCGGCAAAAGAGCTGGGTCTGCAGGTGGTGCGCGTGCCCGCCTACTCCCCGGAAGCGGTGGCTGAACACGCCATCGGCATGATGATGTCCTTAAACCGCCGTATTCACCGTGCTTATCAGCGCACCCGTGATGCCAACTTCTCCCTGGAAGGGCTGACCGGTTTTACCATGTACGGCAAAACCGCCGGGGTGATCGGCACCGGTAAAATTGGCGTAGCGGCCCTGCGGATCCTGAAAGGGTTTGGTATGCGCCTGCTGGCGTTTGACCCTTACCCAAGCGCCGCCGCGCTGGATCTGGGGGTGGAGTATGTTGACCTGGCAACCTTGTACGCAGAGTCAGACGTGATCTCCCTGCACTGCCCGTTAACCGCTGACAACTACCATCTGCTGAACCAGAGCGCCTTCGACCAGATGAAAGATGGCGTGATGATTATCAACACCAGTCGCGGTGGGCTGATTGACTCTCAGGCCGCCATCGAAGCCCTGAAAACGCAAAAAATCGGCGCACTGGGGATGGACGTCTACGAAAACGAACGCGATCTCTTCTTTGAAGACAAATCCAACGATGTGATTCAGGATGACGTCTTCCGCCGCCTCTCCGCCTGCCACAACGTGCTATTCACCGGCCACCAGGCGTTCCTGACCGCTGAGGCGCTGATCAGCATTTCGGAGACGACGCTGGGTAACCTGAGTCAGCTGGAGAAAGGCGAAGCCTGCCCGAACGCGTTGTTCTGAGGAAAGAGCCTTTAACTTAAAGCAGCTCATATCCTTAAGGGAATAATTAGCCTACAGCGGCTCCCTGGTCCGGCTGAAAATCGCCGAAGCGTTTCCGGAAGGCCGGGGCGAGGCGCATGGACGCGCCGAGAGGGCATAGCCTGCATGGATGCAGGCTGGTGCCCGACCCGAAAGCCTGGAGGAATAAGCTGAGGACAAAATTGCCGGGAGCAATTTTGGACAGCGCTTGCGCTGGCCCCGGAGGGGTGAGCCCCAGGGATGGGGCGAACAATCCGCGAAGCGGCGATTTTCTTGCCGGGAGCCGGGATTGTTAAGGGGGCGGCGATAGCCCCCTTAACACGTTCACCGGTGACGTGGTTTACAGAGAAGCAGCGAACGCAAGGTGAACGGAACCACCTCCACCGCAACATATTATTCCGTGCATTGCCCGGCGGCGCTACGCTTGCACGGGCCTACAAACCCCAAACCCCAAACCCATCCCCCCACATTTCAGATTAACCCGCAAGACAATCCCCGCCAGCGCAATAGACTATGCATTAGCTATTTATGAAGTGAATATATTGAGAAGAAACATGAAAACG
Source organism: Leclercia sp. LSNIH1 (assembly GCF_002902985.1). Taxonomy (NCBI): domain Bacteria; kingdom Pseudomonadati; phylum Pseudomonadota; class Gammaproteobacteria; order Enterobacterales; family Enterobacteriaceae; genus Leclercia; species Leclercia sp. LSNIH1. The sequence continues at coordinate 3,545,327 of NZ_CP026167.1, forward strand.
TTCGTCGCAGTAACGCTCCTCAGCATGGCGCTGACAGGCTGTGTTAACCCAGGGAAAGCCTCTGTCCAGGAAGAACAGCTCCAGCAGCACCGCTTTGTGCTGCAAAGCATCAACGGCGCCGCCGTCGCCCCGGTCACCACGCCGCCGGAAATCACCTTCGGCGAAAAAATGGCGGTCTCAGGGGTGATGTGCAACCGCTTCAGCGGCCAGGGCAAGCTCTCCGATGGCGAGCTGAAGGTCAACGATCTCGCCATGACGCGTAAGCTCTGCACCGAACCCCAGCTCAATGAACTGGATCACGCCATCGGAACGATGCTGCGCAGCGGCACAGAGGTGGATCTGACGGAAGATGTATTAACCCTGGCGACGGCCGAGACGACGCTGGTCTTCAAACGCGCAGAATAATCAGTAACTGCCGCACGATCCCACGGCAAGCGACTGTTCACTGCAGCGTTTGCCGTTAGGCAGCGCACACATGCCGATGGCGGAGCCATCCAGCTGACGCGCAACGGACAGCGAACCGCCAATCATGGCGCAATTCGCCTGGCCGGAACTGGACATCGCCGCCTTCATCCCCGGCGCGACGTGCGCGGCGGTTGCCTGCTGAACAGGTTCATTGCTGCAGGCCGACAGTAACAAAGCGGCACACCCAACCCAAAATGCTGCGCGCATAATCTCTCCCCTCGTTGAATTGCAAAACCTATGCATAATAGGCACCCCGTCCGCGTCCGTCGAGAGCGAAACCACGATTTTCCACGTTGTAAAACGTTTTGTTCGCTATTTTTACGCAAAAGTTTGATCGAGCCATTGGTAGCGTCAATAAGCAGGACACAAAAGCGAAAATCGTTTCAGCGCCCCTTTGCTAAACTCACAAGATAATTACAGGACCCGCCGATGCGTTACGGGTCCCTCTTTCTTTGCGCAATGTAAGGGTGTCATATGCAAACTATTGACGGCAATGGCGCAGTCGCGTCCGTCGCGTTTCGCACCAGTGAAGTGATCGCCATCTACCCCATTACACCCAGCTCGACCATGGCGGAACAGGCCGATGCCTGGGCCGGTAACGGGCTGAAAAACGTCTGGGGTGATACCCCTCGCGTGGTTGAGATGCAGTCGGAGGCCGGGGCGATTGCCACCGTCCACGGCGCGCTGCAGACCGGCGCGCTCTCCACCTCGTTTACGTCGTCGCAGGGTCTGCTGCTGATGATCCCGACGCTCTACAAGCTGGCGGGACAACTCACGCCATTCGTGCTGCACGTCGCGGCGCGCACTATCGCCACCCATGCCCTGTCGATTTTTGGCGATCACTCTGACGTGATGGCCGTCCGCCAGACCGGTTGCGCCCTGCTCTGCTCTGGCAGCGTGCAGGAGGCGCAGGATCTGGCACTGATTTCACATATGGCGACGCTCAAAAGCCGCGTGCCGTTTATCCACTTCTTCGACGGCTTCCGCACCTCCCACGAGATTAATAAAATTGTCTCGCTCTCAGATGAGACGATCCGCAACCTTCTTCCCCAGGCGGAGATCGATGCCCACCGCGCCCGGGCGCTGAACCCGGAGCACCCGGTGATCCGCGGCACCTCCGCTAACCCGGATACTTACTTCCAGTCCCGCGAGGCGACCAACCCGTGGTATGACGCGGTGTATGACCATGTGGACCAGGCGATGGCCGACTTTGCCGCCGCCACCGGGCGTGAGTACAAGCCGTTTGAGTATTACGGCCACCCGCAGGCAGAACGCGTGATCGTCATCATGGGGTCCGCCATCGGCACCTGTGAAGAGGTGGTGGATGAACTGCTGCGCCGGGGCGAGAAGGTGGGCGTACTGAAGGTGCGTCTCTACCGTCCGTTCTCGGCCAAACATCTGCTGGCGGTGCTGCCGGAAAGCGCGCGTTCTGTGGCGGTGCTGGACCGTACCAAAGAGCCCGGCGCGCAGGCCGAACCGCTCTATCTGGACATGATGACCGCCCTGGCGGAAGCCTTTAACGGCGGCGAGCGCGAGACGTTGCCGCGGGTGATTGGCGGGCGCTACGGGCTGTCGTCGAAAGAGTTTGGCCCGGATTGCGTGCTGGCCATCTTTAACGAGCTGAGCGCCGCGAAGCCGAAGCCGCGCTTTACCGTTGGTATCTATGACGATGTGACCAATCTGTCGCTGTCGCTACCGGAAAATACCCTGCCGTCAACCGCGAAGCTGGAAGCCCTCTTTTACGGGCTGGGTAGCGACGGCAGCGTGTCGGCGACCAAGAACAACATCAAGATCATCGGTAACTCCACGCCATGGTATGCCCAGGGCTATTTCGTCTATGACTCGAAAAAAGCCGGGGGGCTGACGGTATCCCATCTGCGCGTCAGCGAACAGCCGATCCGTTCGGCATATCTGGTGTCGCAGGCCGATTTCGTCGGCTGCCACCAGCTGCAGTTTATCGACAAATACCAGATGGCCGAGCGCCTCAAACCGGGCGGGATTTTCCTGCTCAATACCCCCTACAGCGCCGATGAGGTCTGGGCGCGCCTGCCGCAGGAAGTGCAGGCGGTGCTGAACCAGAAAAAAGCGAAGTTCTGGATCGTTAACGCGGCGAAAATCGCCCGTGAATGCGGCCTGGCGGCGCGGATTAACACCGTTATGCAGATGGCCTTTTTCCATCTGACCCACATCCTGCCCGGCGACAGCGCCCTGATGGAGCTGCAGGGGGCCATCGCCAAAAGCTACAGCAGCAAGGGCCAGGAGCTGGTGGAGCGTAACTGGCAGGCGCTGGCGCTGGCGCGGGAGTCGCTGGCGGAAGTGCCACTGCAGCCGGTCAACGCCCACAGCCCGAACCGCCCGCCGGTGGTGTCGGACGCCGCACCAGACTTTGTGAAAACCGTCACCGCCGCGATGCTGGCCGGGCTGGGCGATGCTCTGCCCGTCTCCGCCCTGCCGCCGGACGGCACCTGGCCGATGGGAACCACCCGCTGGGAAAAACGCAATATCGCTGAAGCGATCCCAATCTGGAAAGAGGAGCTGTGCACCCAGTGTAACCACTGCGTGGCGGCCTGCCCGCACTCCGCTATCCGCGCCAAAGTGGTCTCCCCTGAGGCCATGGAAGCTGCCCCCGCCAGCCTGCACTCGCTGGATGTAAAATCCCGCGACATGCGCGGCCAGAAATATGTTCTGCAGGTCGCCCCGGAAGACTGCACCGGCTGTAACCTCTGCGTGGAGGTCTGCCCGGCGAAAGACAGACAGAATCCGGAAATCAAGGCCATTAACATGATGTCGCGCCTTGAGCATGTGGAAGAGGAGAAAGTGAATTACGACTACTTCCTCGACCTGCCGGAGATCGATCGCAACAGCCTCGAGCGCATCGACATTCGCACCTCGCAGCTGATTACTCCGCTCTTCGAGTACTCCGGCGCCTGTTCCGGCTGCGGGGAGACGCCGTACATCAAGCTGCTGACCCAGCTCTATGGCGACCGGATGCTGATCGCCAATGCGACCGGCTGTTCGTCGATCTATGGCGGCAACCTGCCGTCAACGCCGTACACCACTGATGCCAACGGGCGCGGCCCGGCGTGGGCGAACTCGCTGTTCGAAGATAACGCCGAATTTGGCCTCGGCTTCCGCCTGACGGTGGATCAACACCGCGTACGGGTGATGCGTCTGCTGGAACAGTTTGCCGATACGATCCCGGCGGAGCTGAACAGCGCCCTGCACAGCGAGGCAACGCCTGATGTACGTCGTCAGCAGGTGGCCGAGCTGCGTCAGGCGCTGGCGGGCGTGGAAGGTGCAGAAGAGCTGTTAACCGATGCCGATGCGCTGGTCGAGAAATCGATCTGGCTGATTGGCGGCGACGGCTGGGCCTATGACATTGGCTTTGGCGGTCTGGACCATGTTCTCAGCCTGACCGAGAACGTGAACATTCTGGTGCTGGATACCCAGTGTTACTCCAATACCGGGGGCCAGGCCTCGAAGGCGACACCTCTGGGGGCGGTGACCAAGTTTGGCGAGCATGGCAAACGCAAGGCGCGTAAAGACCTGGGCGTCAGCATGATGATGTACGGTCATGTTTATGTGGCGCAGATCTCGCTGGGGGCACAGCTGAACCAGACGGTGAAAGCGATTCAGGAGGCGGAGGCCTATCCTGGCCCGTCGCTGATTATCGCCTACAGCCCTTGCGAAGAGCACGGATACGATCTGGCGCTGAGCCACGATCAGATGCGCCAGTTGACCGCGACGGGCTTCTGGCCGCTCTACCGCTTTGATCCGCGTCGTGCCGACGAGGGCAAACTGCCGCTGGCGCTGGATTCCCGCCCGCCGTCTGACGCGCTGGCAGAGACGCTGTTGCAGGAACAGCGGTTCCGTCGCCTCAACGCCCAGCAGCCCGAGGTGGCTGAGCAGCTGTGGAAAGACGCCGCCGCCGATCTGCAAAAACGCTATGACTTCCTGGCCCAGCTTGCCGGGAAAGCCGAAAAGTCGGCCAGCGAATAACCCGAAGCCCGGCCTGTCCGGGCTTTTCTTTACCGATAAAAAAAGCCCGCCAGAAAGTGTCTGGCGGGCGGCTCCTGTTTAGCGATAAATAACAGTACCTATATTAAAAAGTTATTTATGCGATAAACGGAAAAATAACTACAGGCATATAACACCGCTGATTTTACTGGTTTCAGGGGAGAATGGATAATTTTAGTTTTATATGGATTAATTAAACACATTCACCAAAATTATGACCATTTCTACAGCAGTAATTTCTTTAGATTTTACTTACCTGGTAACAATTATGTTTTATCGCTAAAAGAGAGAGTGATTTAGCATGGGACATCTTTCCAGCGCAGGAAGTTCCGTGGAAAGTTAAAAAATATTTAAATAAAAATAGCGTAAGGATTAGTCACAATGAAAAGAAAAGTACTGGCTCTCATGATTCCAGCTCTTTTAATGGCTGGCGCAGCAAATGCAGCAGAGGTTTATAATAAAGACGGCAATAAATTAGATCTGTACGGTAAAGTAGACGGTCTGCATTATTTCTCCGACAACAGCGGTGCTGACGGCGACCAGACCTATATCCGTATGGGCATTAAGGGCGAAACCCAGATTAACGATACCCTGACCGGCTACGGTCAGTGGGAATACAACGTCCAGGCAAACAACACGGAAGACTCTGGCAATCAGTCCTGGACCCGTCTGGCGTTTGCCGGTCTGAAAGTCGGCGATTACGGTTCATTTGATTATGGCCGTAACTACGGCGTGCTGTACGACGTGGAAGGCTGGACCGATATGCTGCCAGAGTTCGGCGGCGACTCCTACACCAAAGCCGATAACTTCATGACCGGCCGTGCGAACGGCGTTGCAACCTACCGTAACAGCGATTTCTTTGGCATGGTTGAAGGTCTGAACTTTGCCCTGCAGTACCAGGGTAACAACGAAGGCGATAATAACGGTAACGAAGGCACCAACAACGGCCGTGACGTGCGTTATGAGAACGGTGACGGCTTCGGTATCTCTACCTCCTACGACTTCGGCATGGGCCTCAGCGCAGCGGCGGCCTACACCTCTTCTGACCGTACCAACGACCAGGTGAGCAATACGACTGCGGGCGGCGACAAAGCGGATGCCTGGACCACTGGCCTGAAATATGACGCCAATAATATCTATCTGGCGGCCATGTATTCTGAAACCCGTAACATGACCCCTTATGGTGACGGTAAAAAAGCCAACACGGTAGCCAACAAAACCCAGAACTTTGAAGTTACCGCACAATACCAGTTCGATTCTGGCCTGCGTCCGGTTGTCTCTTACCTGCAGTCGAAAGGTAAAGATCTCGATAACGGCCAGGGCGATCAGGATCTGGTTAAATATGCTGAAGTGGGTGCGACTTACTACTTCAACAAAAATATGTCCACCTATGTGGATTATAAAATCAACCTGCTGGACGAAGATGACCAGTTCTATAAAGACAATGGCATCAGCACCGATGACATCGTCGCATTAGGTCTGGTTTACCAGTTCTGATGAAATGAGCCCGCGTTACGGCGCGGGCTACCTGAGACAAGATAAATGGCCTCTCTGCTGTATAGCGATCACTTCTCCGCTTTCCCCGTTGCGCTATAGCGCAGCACTCCGGCCACGCCTCCGCCGCCATCATTGGGATGAACGCGCCCTTCCATTACCAGAACCTCCGGGAAATCAAACGGCGAGACGCCTTCAATGCAGGCAACGTTAACACCATACTGATCCGGATTTGAGCGACGCTGGTGGAAAGTGTAAATCCCGCAGACAGAACAAAAATAGTGCACAGCCGTCTGGGTGTTGAAACGATACTCGGTCAGCAGCGACTCGCCCTGAATAATCGTGATACCGGATAACGGCGCCGAGACCGCAATCGCCCCACGCATCCGGCAGAATGAACAATTACAGCGGCGGATAGTATTGAACCCGTCAGAGAGCTCAACGGTGAACCGGACCGCACCGCAGTGACACTGAGCAGAAACTCTATTCGCCATTACAGGCTCCTTGCGTTAACCATGCCCTCACAGGCGGCGTGACGGCACGCCGCGTCCTGGCTAAGTGTACGCCAGGCTTCCCGTCAGCGCCGGATATATTCCTCCGCGCTCTTTTTCAGATACGCCTCCTGAAAAATCTGTTCTGAATAGGTGAGCTTCATGACGGACGATAAATAGGGGGCGTCGAGTTCGATTAAATCTTCGTCATTCTGGTATTTGGCGTATTTATCACCGGCGAAAGAGATCTGTTTTTTCACCACCACATATTTATGCGCCAGCATACTTTCGACTTCATCAAAACGGCTCTTATCCAGCTCCAGCATAATGGCGGTAATTTTTCCGCTCTTATTGAAGATCACCGCGTTATTTTTCACCCCCTCTAAACCCAGCTCCCGGTTCGGAATGGAGAATATATCGCCGTCGCTCCACTTACTGCGTCCTTCATGCAGGGACGAGGGATAGGCTTTAATAAATTGTTGTAGCGTGGTTTTACCTAACGTCAGCCCCATTGCGGTGGTGTTCGCCCGGGCGACTGAAGACATTGCGATTAAAATGAATATACTCACGATCAGTTGCCACTGTTTGCCCATCGTTATCACCTCATCGTATTAGTCTGTTTTTGCTCACCATCGTCTCTGTTACCTGGCACTCCTCAATCGTACAGGGTCAATTATTAATGGCCTATGCCTCTTTCTGGTGAGTGCACGGCACAGATACAGTACGAGTTACTGAGCGGCAGTGAGACATGTCGCGAAGGTATGTGACGGGGAAAGGCGATAAAAAAGCCACCAGTAAATACTGGTGGCGCGGGTATTACTCACGGTCAGCTATTTTTTGACGGGTTGGGGTTTTTTATCACCCGATTCCGGCGCCTCGCGCGGGTCATCTTTTTCAACATACTGCATGAGTACCTCCCGTTGTTGTGGATGGACTACTACTATAGCGTTGGTTGCCAATATACAGCCAGGCGGCAAACGGTAAAAAAACCCAACGCGTGGAACAGGATGATTACGCGCTGTAAAACGTGCTGACATTCATCGCCGTAATCCGTACCATACACGCCATACTTTTTCATGTTGACCTGCTGCCCCCCTTTTAATGGGGGAGCCGCCTGAGCTGCTTTAGCCACAAACGAATTGAGCCACTATTAAATGTCGCAAAATCAAGATATTACCAAGAAAGAACAGTATAACCTTAACAAGCTTCAGAAGCGTCTTCGCCGCAATGTGGGTGAAGCCATTGCCGATTACAACATGATTGAAGAAGGCGACCGCATCATGGTCTGCCTGTCTGGCGGCAAAGACAGCTACACCTTGCTCGAAATTTTGCGCAATCTTCAGCAAAGCGCGCCGGTCAATTTTTCGTTAGTGGCCGTCAATCTGGATCAGAAGCAGCCGGGCTTCCCGGAGCATATCCTGCCGGAATATCTGGAGAAGCTGGGCGTCGAATATAAGATTGTTGAAGAGAACACCTACGGCATCGTTAAAGAGAAGATCCCGGAAGGGAAAACCACCTGCTCGCTCTGCTCTCGCCTGCGCCGCGGCATTCTTTACCGTACCGCGACCGAGCTGGGTGCAACCAAGATCGCTCTGGGTCACCACCGCGATGACATTTTACAGACGCTGTTCCTGAACATGTTCTACGGCGGCAAAATGAAGGGTATGCCACCGAAGCTGATGAGCGACGACGGGAAGCACATTGTGATCCGCCCGCTCGCCTACTGCCGCGAAAAGGATATCGAACGTTTTGCCGAGGCCAAAGCCTTCCCGATCATTCCGTGCAACCTGTGCGGCTCACAGCCAAACCTGCAGCGTCAGGTGATTGCCGACATGCTGCGTGACTGGGATAAACGCTATCCTGGCCTAATCGAAACCATGTTCAGCGCAATGCAGAATGTGGTGCCTTCGCACCTCTGCGATATCAACCTGTTTGATTTCAAAGGAATTCAGCACGGTTCTGAAGTGGTAAACGGCGGCGATCTGGCGTTTGACCGCGAAGAGATCCCGATGAAACCGGCGGGCTGGCAGCCTGAAGAGGATGACACCCAGCTTGATGAGATGCGCCTGAACGTTATCGAAGTGAAATGATTTTTAAGCGTCTCAGCATCCACGCTGAGACGCTTCCCGCCCGCTTATTTCAGCAGACGAACCCGGCAGCTTTTGCCTTTAATCTTGCCGTTTTGCAGCTGTTTCCACGCTTTCTGCGCCACAGACTGACGCACCGCCACATACACGTGCGCCGGATGCACCGCGATTTTACCAATGTCTGCCCCGTCCAGCCCGATATCACCGGTCAGCGCCCCCAGTACATCGCCGGGACGCATTTTGGCTTTTTTACCGCCGTCGATACAGAGCGTTGCCATCTCTGCCGCCAGCGGCGTAATGGTGACGTTAGCCGGGGCATCAACCCAGTTCAGTTTGATTTGCAGCATTTCCGCCAGGATGTTGGCACGCTGTGCCTCTTCCGGCGCGCAGAAACTGATCGCCAGGCCGCTGTTACCGGCTCGCGCGGTACGGCCAATACGATGAACATGTACTTCCGGGTCCCAGGCCAGCTCGAAGTTCACCACCAGCTCCAGGGATTTAATGTCCAGGCCGCGGGCGGCGACGTCGGTGGCGACCAGCACGCGGGCACTGCCGTTGGCGAAACGTACCAGGGTCTGGTCACGGTCGCGCTGCTCAAGATCGCCATGCAGCGCCAGGGCGCTCTGTCCCGCCTCGGCCAGCGCATCGCATACCGCCTGGCAATCCTTTTTGGTGTTACAGAACACCACGCAGGAGGCAGGCTGGTGAATGCTGAGCAGTTTTTGCAGCAGCGGGATTTTGCCCCGCTGGGTGGTATCGAAGAACTGCTGCTCAATGGCGGGCAGCGCGTCCACAGAATCAATTTCAATGGCGAGCGGATTTTGCTGCACGCGTCCGCTAATGGCGGCGATCGCCTCCGGCCAGGTAGCGGAGAAGAGCAACGTCTGGCGCGTTGGCGGCGCAAAGCGGGTCACTTCATCAATGGCGTCGCTAAAGCCCATGTCGAGCATCCGGTCGGCTTCATCCAGCACCAGAGTTTGCAGCGCATCAAGCGAGACGGTGCCTTTCTGCAGGTGGTCGAGCAAACGCCCCGGCGTAGCAACAATAATGTGCGGGGCATGCTGCAAAGAGTCACGCTGTGCCCCGAACGGCTGTCCGCCGCAGAGGGTCAAAATTTTGGTGTTTGGCAGAAAACGCGCCAGACGACGTAACTCTCCTGCGACCTGATCCGCCAGCTCGCGCGTCGGGCAAAGTACCAGCGACTGCGTCTGGAACAGCGTGGCGTCAATCTGCTGTAACAGCCCAAGACCGAAGGCAGCCGTTTTACCGCTGCCGGTTTTGGCCTGTACACGGACGTCGCGTCCTTCCAGGATCGCTGGCAGCGCGGCAGCCTGTACAGGGGTCATGGTCAGATAACCCAACTCGTTCAGGTTATCGAGTTGGGCGGCAGGCAGTACGTTCAGCGTTGAAAAAGCAGTCACAGTTATTCTCGCGGTAAAAGACTCACAGTCAGCAGGCGCGTATCCTCGCAGATCTCCGCCTCTGATGCGACATTTTAATCGGCACTTCGTCCGGTGGTGGATCCGGCATCGGTTGTGGGCGTGGAATCGGATCGGGAACCGGCACCGGATCAGTAGGCACCGGGTCCGATTGCCGCAGGGGTTGCAGCAGCAGTGATAAAAGCATGGCCATATAACCCTCCAGAAGAACGCGTTTGTCTCTTTTAGGTTAGTCGCTGCTGAGTTGCAGGCAAAAAAAAGCCGACTTATTTAAGTCGGCGTCGTACGAATCAATTTTGCTATGCAGTAATTCAAAAAAGGAAGTAAGACAATATGGAGCGCAACGCCCATCGCTTGACGTTGCATTCACCTGCGGAAGAGATATTGCACCTTATGGGTAAATCGTTTTTTGACTTCGCTCAATTAAAATAGCGTTTTAAGAAATTCATGGCGTCGAAAAAATGTAAATTTACAACCATTTACTGCGATGCAACCACCATGCAACACCACCAATCAAAACGACTAACATGATGCAAAACAGTGAGAAGCCGAAGCGGAAATCGCCGCCGGGGATCCCCCCCAGGTTGACGCCAAACAGGCCTGTCAGGAAGGTGCTGGGAAGAAAGACCATCGCCATCAACGACATGGTGTAGGTTCTGCGCGAGAGCGACTCCTGCATCACCTGCGAAATTTCATCGGTCATGACTGCCGTTCGTGCGATACAGGCGTCAATTTCATCCAGCCCGCGCCCCAGTCGCTCGGCGATATCCTGCATTCTGCGACGGTGATCGTCACTCATCCAGGGAAACCGTTCGCTCGCCAGCCGGGCATAGACATCCCGCTGAGGCGCCATATAGCGGCGCATAACAATCAGCTGCTTTCTTAATAACGCCAGAAAACCGCGGGGGGGGATTTGCTGGTCGATGAGATTATCTTCCAGATCGATAATCTTATCGTGCAGCTCTTCGATAAACTCGCTGGCATGATCGGTCAGCGCGTCGCAGACGTCCACCAGCCAGCCTCCACAATCTTGCGGACCGGTGCCCTCTTTTAAATCGCCGACGACATCATCCAGCGCCAGCACTTTGCGCTGCCGGGTCGAGACAATAAGCCGCTCGTCCATATAGAGGCGCATCGCCACCAGCTGGTCCGGGCGCTCATCGGTGCTGCCGTTAATGCAGCGCAGCGTAATCAGTGTCCCCTCGCCCATGCGGGTGACGCGAGGCCGCAGGCTCTCCCCGGCCAGCGCGTCGCGCACGTTATTGGGTAACAACGGCGTAGAGGCCAGCCAGTTGGCGCTCTCCGGGTGGGTATAGTTCAGATGTAGCCAGCAGGGATGCTGCTGATCGATAGTATCGTCGTCGGTGAGCGGCCGCGCCCCGCCTTTTCCATCCAGTAACCACGCAAATACTGCGTCAGGAACGTTAACTTCCGATCCTTTTATGCCTTCCACAGCGCCTCCGCCAGTAGCCTTTCTTTGCTGTCAGTCTAGCCACCCTGCCAGCTTAAGCAATATTTTCTCCCGGCATCGCGCTGAATTTATTCATAAAAGAGATTAATCCGGTTCCCTGGACACGATGAGAAAGCCTGGCGAACCAGGCTTATTATCAGGCTCGTACGGGTAAGGCTCCACCCTCGTACAGGGGCGCCGTGGATGCCGCTTCCAGACGGAAGTTACGGGTACGGGTTTGCAGTTCAACAACCTGATTTTTCAGCACGGCTGATGAACCCGACAGCTCTTCAACCATCACCACGTTACTCTGGGTCACCTGCTCCAGGTCGCTCAACGCCTGGGTGATCTGGACGATGCCCTTTTCCTGCTCGTCGGTAGAGGTGGAGATCTCATCCATCAGTTTGCTGACCTGCCCGGAGCCGCTGACGATGTCGTGCATGTTTTTCTCAGCCTCCGCTACCACCATCGCCCCCTGACTGACGTTGCTGCTGGTGATGTCAATGAGTGACTTGATATTTTTAGCCGCTTCGGCGCTGCGATGCGCCAGGCTACGAACCTCACCCGCCACGACGGAGAAGCCTTTACCATGATCCCCCGCGCGGGCGGCTTCAACCGCGGCATTCAGCGCCAGAATGTTGGTCTGGAAGGCGATACCATCAATCAGCGTGATGATCTCCGTCATCTGCTGGGCACACTCAGTAATGGAGTGCATGTTGTTGGCAACCTGCCCCATCAGCGCGCCACCTTTTTTTGCCTGAAGCGTGGCGGCACTGGCCTTTTCATTGGCCAGTCGGGTGTTATCTGCCGTATTTTTAGTGGTGGCGGCCATCTGTTCCATGCTGGCGGAGGTCTGAATCAGGGACGCCGACTGTAGCTCGGTTTTAGCGGCCAGCGCCGTGCTGCGGGCGGCGAGCTGTTCCGACAGGGTCATTGCGGTATGGGAAGAAGAGCGGATCTCCCGCACCAGCGTAGCGAGATTGCTGGACAACGTATTGATTCCTGGGATCAACCGGCCTGCACAGTTATTACCAAATTCAGGGATGCTCACCCCCAGGTTGCCCGAGATAACCTCTTCGATGCTCCTTTTCACGGTGTTGATTGGCACAACCAGATATTGCGTCATGTAAACCCACAGAAAAACCCACGCGACGAGAAATAAAGAGTTTAGCAAAATTAACAAAGATGTTTGCGGTGCTAAAAATATAACCAGGCCATCAATAACGATAAACACAACTAGCAGATAACTCAGAATAAAAGTCCTCACACTTATATTTCTAAGCATAATAGATCCTACAGCGGTATTTTCAGAAGGTAATCACTATATAGCATTCAGTTTTTATTTTTTCACTCTGATTTCGCAGAGGCAAAGTTTTAATATTTAACATTTTATAATTTGCGTTAGGGAGAAACATAATTTCACAAACACTCCTGTAAACAAATACGCTTTCAAAATCAGCCTGCTCTTATGACCATTAGCGCTACAAATGGTTGGTATCGCTATTTAAACCTTTATACTTAAGCCACAAATCAGTTTCGACAGAGAATATTTAGCTATGCTTAAATAACGTAGCGTGAATAACAAAAATTGTATTAATGCTTTTAACAGCAGCGATCTGATAGTGAATTAAACAGTTGGTTTCACGTGACAGCGGCGAATGAAAATTTACCAGTTGGTAAATTTAATACGAAATTCATACGGATATCACAAAAAAATCCTGTCCGATCGGATGAACTAGAGTATGTTTCAGAGAAGCCCACGCGTACCGCTCCGTCGTGGTCCTCAGGTATTTGAAGTGCCAATAAATGAGACTGACCTATGTCGCCTTCAGGGTTTGATGCACTGGACATGCTTAGAACGCCCGTATGGTTGGTATCCCCGGTAACGGAGGATGTGCTGTTCGCCAATACGGCAGCCAAAATGCTCATGCAGAATGCGACGCTGGATGTCATGCGTAAAGGCGTTTGCTCGGCCCATGCGCAGGCGACGCTTGCGATGTATGTTCCCGATTTAAAGGCACGTCAGGAGATCGTCGAAGTCTGGAGCGTGCGGGTCGATGACCAGCCAACCAGCCTTACCTGTCACCTCTCGTTGGCCGTTTTTGACACGATCGGTGAGGTGATTGTCTTCGAAGGCGTCGCCCGACAGCCGGTAACGGGACTTAAAGCCACTCGCTCAGGCACCTATCAGCGCAAGAAACAGGGCTTCTACGCCCGCTTTTTCCAGACCAACAGCGCCCCGATGCTGTTAATCGACCCTGCCCGCGACGGCCTGATTGTGGATGCGAATCTCGCAGCCCTCAATTTTTATGGCTACAGCCACGAAGAGATGTGCAGCAAGCACACCTGGGAGATCAACACGCTGGGACGCAATATTATGCCGGTGATGATGGAGATCGCGCGCCTGCCCGGCGGCCATAAACCGCTCAACTTTATCCATCGCCTTGCCGACGGAACGACCCGGCACGTACAAACCTATGCCGGCCCCATTGAGATATACGGCGATAAGCTGATGCTCTGCATCATTCATGATATCACCGAGCAAAAACGGCTTGAGCAGGAGCTGGAACACGCCGCGCTGCGCGACTCGCTTACCGGGCTGCTCAACCGCCGCCAGTTTTATCACCTCACCGATCAAACCTCACCAAACCATCTGCCGGCACAGCAGGAGTTCAGTCTGTTGCTGGTGGATACCGATCATTTTAAGCGTATCAACGATCTGTTTGGGCATCAGAAAGGCGATGAGTTGTTGATTGCCCTCGCGCGGATGCTGGAAAGCGGTAGCCGTAAAGATGATTACGTGTTCCGCTGGGGCGGCGAGGAGTTTGTCCTGCTGCTGCCCCGCACGTCAATGGATGCGGCCATGCAGATCGCAGAGACCCTGCGCACGGCAATCGCCCGCATTGCCATTCCCGGTCTACCCCGCTTTACTGTAAGTATTGGCGTTGCGCGGCATAACCCGGACGAGAGTATCGACGATCTGTTTAAGCGCGTGGACGATGCGCTCTATCGCGCGAAAAATGATGGTCGTAACAAAGTGCTGGCGGCGTAACTGCGCCTGCTGGCGTCCTCTGTTTTTCACTTTATTTTTGAGGAGTGGTGATGATGAGCAAGAAGATCCTGATGCTGGTAGGCGATTACGCGGAAGATTATGAAACCATGGTCCCCTTTCAGGCTTTGCAGATGATTGGCCATCAGGTTGATGCGGTCTGCCCTGATAAAGCTAAAGGCGATTTTATCATGACGGCGATCCATGATTTTGACGGTGCCCAGACCTACAGCGAAAAGCCCGGCCACCGCTTTGTTCTCAATGCCGATTTTACTACGGCGAAAGAGGCAGATTACGATGCCCTGTTAATTCCCGGCGGACGCGCGCCGGAATATTTACGCCTGAATGAGAAGGTACTCGAACTGGTGCGGGCCTTTGACAAGGCAGGTAAGCCGATTGCCGCCGTTTGCCACGGCCCACAGCTGCTGGCTGCCGCTGGCGTTCTTAAAGGACGAACCTGTAGCGCCTACCCGGCCTGCGCGCCAGAGGTCCGCCTCAGCGGTGGCGAGTATGCCGATATTGGCATCGACCAGGCGCACGTCGACGGCAATCTGGTTACCGCGCCCGCCTGGCCTGCCCATCCGCAGTGGCTGGCAAAATTTGCTGAGGTATTGCAGCAGTAAGCGGCTAAAGAGAGCCGTGACAGGCTGGTGGTTTCAGGCCAGCCTGTCGATATAGTTATTAATTGCTGACATCCATTTTTTAGCTCTTTATTTCAGAAGCAGATGTCACCATCGTCACCCACAATGGTCGGTCAACGACGCCTTCGCCACTTATAGTAAGCTGCGGTTTACCCTCGGAAATGTGTTCAACTGCACACGCAATCACTGACCAGGGTGCAGCAGGACCAGGATAGCCCAGGCTAGTGTCCAGATTGTACAAATCCTGTCCTATGTTTACAGGGCTCGACATGGCCATCAGTCCTGTAGCGATAGCCTGATTCCACTTCGCATTAACCCCTACCAGCCAGCCCACTGAAACGTCTTTAGCCTGGATCGGAACCCAATCTAACGCGCGTTCAAGCGCATAATGAAAATCTTCATTACTCATCCCATGCATACGCTCCGGGCGATGTAAGAGAGCTAGCGGCTTCAGGCTATCAGCTTCCTGTGGATGGCTTCTCAGCAATAAACCAACCACAACCTCTGCTGTCCCTTCAATCTCTTCGGGGGCCACCTGCACCGCGACGATCAATAACATCGCCCGGCTATCCATATTACCGTCCAGCCATTCATCCACCACCTCAAGCCCTCTGCCTTCAATATACGTTACTGGTTGCCGGATCTGGCTTGCAGCCCAGCACCGGTGCCAGATTAACTGTATCTGACGTTGAGACAATCGACTGTTGCTCTCCACAAGCACTGTGAGGGGTATATCGGCTGGAACAGATGCGAGCGCGTGACTCATTTCCTCGAGGGTATCACTTAATTCTCTACTCAAAAGCTGTTCTGGCGTCTCGTCATCAATAAGAGCCAGCCGGCTATGACGTTTACCTTCATCACTTTGCCAGGAGGCTTGAGTTCTTAAAGCCTGATTCTTACCCTGCAGAGCCTTCCTTTGCATTTGGCCATCTCTATCGCCATGCTCACGCAGAGCAGTGCGCAGACTGACATCTAAAACAGCCAGGCAACGTCGCCCCCTTTGGATTTGGTGTTGAAGAATTTGTTCACGTACTTCATTACTCCCATCAGCCGTTGCTTGTACTCCTCTATACCAGACGATGCGTACCAACAGCAGGCTCATCCAAATCAGGGCTGGAAATACAAGCGCCGTTTCCCAAAACTCTGCTGCATCAATTACAGATTTCCCTTGGTTGTTCAGAATTGCCCAGGCCGTACCGACCAGGCATCCGCCCAGCAGTAATAACAGCCATAGCCACCATTTGGGCAATTCGGGCTGGGGAGCGGGTGCAGGAATTTGTTTCAGATTTACAGGCATATTTAACGTACCGCCGCTTGTGGCAAGCTGGAAATTAACTGGCAGCCACAAGCGCACCGGTGGCCATGGAATGCAACGGGTACACCGTGATCCATAAAAGTGGGATGCCCTTCAGCAATAACATTTTGTCCATGACCTATGATTGGGCAAAATACAGGATCCCCCAACCGCGCCACGCCGATGCCCCCAAATTTCATATTAAGGGAGCCACTTAGCACTTTACCGCCACCGGTATGCGTATCGCCTATACGAATGATTCCTTTCATGGGTTTACTCCCCTTAGTTGCGTTAACAACGCTGCGATCGCTTACTGCTCATAATAAAGAGCAGTAAGTGATGCATTTGTTTTGGATAAAAATCGATTAGCTGCAGAAACGCATAGCCGCTTATGGAGCTCAACTTGCCGCTGCGACACAGCAGCCGGGCTAGGCTGGTTTAGTCGAAATCAGGGGATTCGGGCAGCGGCCTGCCCGTCTCCGGGTTGAGCTGCTTCGCTTTCGCCAGCGCCGCTATCAGCGCCGCGCTGGGTTTTGGCGGTGGCACATTGGCCTTCCACGCTTCCAGCCATTTAAGTCTGCCATCCCACTCCGGGAGCGGCGCGGGGGGGAGTGGAACGATATCATTGATTTCCGGAACCGTAGGGTGGGCCCAGGAATACTTCGCCAGCACTTTGCCTATCTGCTCGTAGCGCCGGGCACGCTCCGGATCTTTTTCTAATGCCAGATAAAACAGTCTGTCCGTTGGTTCGGGGCCGGCAAAACCGTGCCCCAGGAAACCCGCAGAACCTGAGTCTCCCGCTCTCACCCCCAACTGGAATGCCTCAACTGCCTCCGGATATTTTTTCTCAATCGCAAGCATATTGCCTAATGAATTAGCCGCTTTCCCCTCACCCTGCTTAGCAGCACAGTAGAGCATCTGCATGGCTATCTGTGGTGCCATTTTTGCCGGAGAAAGTTTTTCACCGATATAAGCCTGTGCCTGAGGGTTACCCTCATCCGCTGCCTTGCGATAGTAGCGCAGCGCCATCTCCGGATCCTGCGCCAGTCCTGCCGCACCGTGCTCCAGATAGATGGCAATAAAGTAGTATCCGGTCGCTATGTTCGCATCAATCAGTTGCTGACTCAGGCGCAGACGCTCATGACTGCTCAGCGAAAAACGCCCGCGCAGCGCTCCGTTCTGCAGGTTGATACTGGCTTTGTAATGCCCGTTTTCTGCTGCAATACGGTACAGGCGCGCAATTTCCGCATCCACATCTTTATCCCGGTTGATCAGGTTGTTTTTCTGCAACCAGCGGGCATAGTTAAACAGCACATCAGCATCTGCTTCAGGAATAATCTGGTGTTTACAGGTAAACGCAAGCCGGGGGTTAATATCGGTCAGCGGGTTCATGGGCGCATTCCTGTAGGTCATGCTCTGGTCACAGGCGACCAGTAACAGGCAGCCCAGCACTGTCTGTATGACTGTCCTTTTCATCCCTCTCACTCTCTTTCCCTAATGTCAGTGCATTAACGCCAGCGATAACTCGCTGCCGGAAGAGTCTTACGCCTCGCCCACCAGACGCCAGTCCACCGGTCTTTCCTCCCGGAGCCACTTATCCTGCAGCGGCCAGGGGCGTGAACGAAACATCTCCACCGCCTGTGTCGGCATCACAGTACCCTCGCGGAAGTAACGGATAGTGTTATCAGCGGAGCCATCATGGGGTATCCATGCCGGCTGCCAGTAGCCGCTTTTGGGGCACGGTTCACCGCTGCGGCACATCAGCTGCGCCACGCTGTCCTTCTCAAAATCCGGGGATTCGGGCAGCGGCCTGCCCGTCTCCGGGTTGAGCTGCTTCGCTTTCGCCAGCGCCGCTATCAGCGCCGCGCTGGGTTTTGGCGGTGGCACATTGGCCTTCCACGCTTCCAGCCATTTAAGTTTTCCGTCCCACTCAGGGAGCGGCGCAGGGGGGAGAGGTACGATATCATTGATTTCCGGAACCGTAGGGTGGGCCCAGGAGTATTTTGCCAGCACTTTGCCTATCTGCTCGTAACGCCGGGCACGCTCGTCGTCTTTTGGCAGGCCCAGATAGTACAGAGTATTTGTTGGTTCGGGGCCGGCAAAACCGTGCTCCATGAAACTGGCTGAACCTGAATCTCCTGCTGCAACTCCTAGCTGGAATGCCTCAACGGCTTCCGGATATTTATCATCAATTGCAAGCATTATTCCTAATGATTTAGCAGCTTTCCCTGCACCCTGCTTAGCAGCACAGTAGAGCATCTGCATGGCTATCTGTGGTGCCATTTTTGCCGGAGAAAGTTTTTCACCGATATAAGCCTGTGCCTGAGGGTTACCCTCATCCGCCGCCTTGCGGTAATAGCGCAGCGCCATCTCCGGATCCTGCGCCAGTCCTGCCGCACCGTGCTCCAGATAGATGGCAATAAAGTAGTATCCGGTCGCTATTTTTGCATCGATCAGTTGCTGGCTCAGGCGCAGACGCTCAGGACTGCTCAGCGAAAAACGCCCGCGCAGTGCCCCGTTCTGCAGGTTGATACTGGCTTTGTAATGCCCGTTTTCTGCCGCAATACGGTACAGGCGCGCAATTTCTACATCCACCGTTTTATCCCGGTTAATCAGATTGTTTTTCTGCAACCAACGGGCATAGTTAAACAGCACATCTGCATCAGCATCTGCTTCAGGAATAATCTGGTGTTTACAGGTAAACGCCAGCCGGGCGTTAATATCGGTCAGCGGGTCCATGGGCGCATCCTTGTGGGTATTGTTCTGGTCACAGGCGACCAGAAGCAGGCAGAATAAAATTAAGAGTCGTTTCATCAGTCCAGGTCACTCAGCGTCGGTTTGTTATAGAAGAATTTAATCAGTGAAGCTTCGGGACGTTTTTTTCCTGAGCCCTGATATTTTTCATTTTTATCCAGAAGATCCCCCCATTCCTTAAATGCCTTCGCCGGATCATCCTGCCCCCCTTTCCCATTAGTATGCAGATTCCATAACCGCCGCCGTAAATCCCGCGTCACGCTAGCCCACTCATGAGCAATATTCATTTCACTGTCCACCTGCATACTGCGCGTATTGATATTGGCTGAGCCATGTGTGGTAAACACATCATTCACAATCATTAATTTGGAATGAATATAAACAGGCATCCATTCATCCGCCGGCGAGTCTGGTGCGACTAATGAACAGATATGAACCTTCAAGCCGGGGCGTTCTTCAGGCAGTATCTCACTGTTTTGAATTTCATCCGCCCTCTTTTTAAAATCAGCAATTTTCTCACTTACCTCGCGGTTATATTTATGTATTTCGCCCGGGTCGATATACCCAGGCGCACTACTGAACCTTTCTTTACTAAGTTGGCCGACCTTACGCAGTCTGGTCACTTCAGGAATAGTATTAGCCTGGCCGAGCGTCTCCAGCATGCGCTGGGTATTAACGGTTCCGGCGCCAATACCTTCATCTGTTACGTTAGTCACAACAAAAAGATATAATTCGCGTCCCGCTTTACTCTGTCTTTCCGCAATCTGATTAATCAGTTCCGCCAGCGGCGGCCAGCGGAAATACTGATTTTCGATATAGATAAATTGTGTCGCATTATTCACCGCCTTCAGATAGAGCGTCTCAATATCCTGTTTCCCTGCCTGCGCCTGAGTTCGTAATAACTGTGCCAGTAATGGAGTGCCGTAATCAGGTCTTGGTTTCAGATTTTTAGCCACAACAGCAGCATTGCGGATAGTCAGCAGATCCTGACCGGTTTCTTTATACCACGCCGTGGCAAAATTATGGTGAAGATGCTCCAGAATCGGGCCGGTGACCTGGCTGGAAATATCCTGCCGCGGCAGTTTACCATTCTGTCTGTAAACCAGTTACTGATGCCCTGACGCTGAATATGGCTTTCGGAAGAGTGAAGTTACGTAACTTCAGCAGCGCCAACGGCCCTTCGCCAGCCTCGGTTCGCAGGGTATAGTTCAACGGCCTGCCGTCGTGCGCTCGCCAGCTCAGACTCCAGCTGCTTCCCGATCCGGCATAACGACTTACGGTGGCCTGATCAAGCAGGCGAATCCAACCCCAGACGCCGGACATGTCAGCATACTGCCGTGTTCCGGCCTGGGTGCTTACCCAGCTGAGGGCCGCACCTGGACCCTCTGTATCAGCAGGCCAGTTAATCCTTTTCCAGGTGGGCATCTGATTCATATAGGTGAGCTTCTGGCTGTCGATCACCAGCGTGGTTTGCATAATGCCATCGGCCGTACCGGGGCGAAGCTCAAACGACAGCCCGGCCTCCCCTCGAGTAAACACCACATCAGAAATGTGGCTCAGGGTATCCACTGCCTGTAAGAATTCCGGATTAAAGGTCAGGCCCTGAGCGTTGATGCTGTCCGGTACCCAGTGACTCCCCTCTTTATGGAGCACGCCATTAAGTCGGGTCTGCAAAAAGCGGGTGATACGCCCGGAATCGGCATTAAGGTATTTCGCCAACAAAGGAAGCGACACCTCGCCGCTCGCATCTTTAAACGGATATCGTCCACCAAAAGCCGTATTCCAGTCATTTACCACTGCACTTTGCCACTGCGAGTTAAGGCTTTCTGCTGCAGGCGTCAGTACCTGTTGCCAGGCCTGCTCCATCGGACGCACAAATACCGTCTGCCCGAAACCACTCCACTCCTGGCCGAGCCCCGCCGCCACCAGACTGCCGTAATCGCGGGTTTCGGTTAAATCCACCGCCTTACCCTGAAACACGGTCTGCGCCAGTGCCTGGGTCATCGCCTGCGGGTCAGCAGCATTGGTCACCTGCTGAAGGCGCAGGCGCACCTGAGTCACGCGGGTGAGGAAGGTCTGCAGGTTCAGACTGCTGGTCTGTGTTCCCCCCTCGCGATTGTCCATCAGCGCCAGCACCGGGCCGAAGGTGGCATCCAGTGGACCGTGCGTACCCCCGCTCTGGTCAATGACTGGCTGTTTATCACTGCCCAGAAGGTGTTTAGCGGATTTCACCAGTGAATCCGCTATCGCTTCACCGGTCTCTCCGGCGCGTCCCTGAACGTTAAGAGTATTCATCAGCGCCACCAGTGGAGACTGACGGACATCCGCCATCAGGGTGAGTTGGTCAATAGCATCTGACAGGGTGGCTACTTTTCGAAGCCGCAGGCTGTTGAGAAAATCCAGCCAGGCGCCGCTGTAATCCGCGAAATAGCGTGCCGTCAGGCGTTGTTTCAGCGCCTCCGGCGAGACCTGCTGCGTCATGCGTTGCTGGCTGTCACTCAGCACCCAGTCCATTTCTTCGCGACGTTCCTTTACTATCTTATCGATGGCGGGCAGTACCGCTTCGTCCCAGGCCTGTCGGGTAAACATCCCCGGTACGACCCCATCGGTGGTGAACAGGCGCGACGCCTCCGTGTCGCCGGTCATGTCAGCCAGACGCATATCGGCATACTGGTTCGCCACCTGCGCGAGCATCTTCTGGTAGAGCGTGGACTCGCTGTTGCGCCTCCCCATCTGGCGTATTAACAGGGTGCGGGCCTGGCTGACCAGCATGTCGTCGGCATGCAGACGCCACTGAGGATGTGACATGAGGCTGGCGCCGTAAAAGGCCAGCAGCGACGGCCCTCAGCCCTGCCAGACGCTGCCTGTCACGCCTGAACGCTGCGGCCAGTCGTGCATCAGCGTAGCGGAGAACCACGCGGCGTCCATTTTTTCCGGACGTGCGAGCATCAGATAAAGTTTTAACTGGTCGTAAGCGGATTTTGCCAGCCTTTCACGCAGCGGGCTTTCTGGAGGGAGTTGCACGAATGCATACAGCTCCTGGTGAAGATGCTTTGCAGCCGCATCGCGCAATAGCGGCTGTGCCAGTTCCCCGTAGCGCGGATAGAGTGCCGACAGCAGAGCATTGTTCTGGCTCAGGCCGCCACGGGTGTACCAGGGTACGCCGTGCTGTGATCGGTATTCCAGCCGGGCAAGGGTCTTCTGTAGTTCAGTCAGGGCCTGCAAACGTGCTACCGGCGGCTGCTTTTCTGCCGACGCCTTCTGCAGTTGCTCCTGTGCAGTTGCCACCAGGCTGCGGTTGGCAATAAATGAGACAGCCATCGACGCGCCCCAAAGGAGGAGCAGAGCAGCAGCGGTGAGGGCATATGCCTTCGTCCAGGAAAACCCCGTTTTCTGCGCCTGTAGTCCAGCGGGTAAAGAGAGAACAGAATCCTGAATGATATCCCAGCGGTTATCACGTCCCCAGTGATGTTTCACGCTGCGTTCACCGCCGACAGTCGCCGGGCTGAAGATCACGCCGGCCAGCGGCAGCGGACGGTACGGATTAACCAGCACTGATAACGGCTCCGCTACCGTTTCCGGTTTACGGGTAAGCTGGTCGGCCAGGCTGAGCAGGAAATGATATTGTGGGTCAGTGCATGCCTGCTGTATCCCCTGCCCGGTCAGGTGCGGTATCAATCCGGCCAGTTGTGCGGCGAGCGTCTGCGGAGAGCATTTTGCGGGCAACAGGCAGCCCACTGGCTGAGTGATGCGTCCCGGCTGGTCACCGGAACAGGAATGCAGCGACCAGACATACAGGGGAAGTTTCCAGCCCAAGACTACATAGCGGCGGCTCAGGGCATGGGATAGTAAATCCATGGTGTCCAGTGAGAGTGCGGGACTCGCGCTGCCCTCTATATCTGGCAGTCTGTCCAGACCTGACGTCACCCAAACCATACCGTCCGCGGGGCGACGGCGCAGTTTACGTAGAGCAATCAGCCAGTCGGAATCCAGATGGGTCGCCGGATCACCCCCCCACAGCAACAGTGTTCCCTGATCTTCCTGCCAGAGTTCCTGCGTGAGTTTTGGGGTGAGCCGCTCAATATCAACCACGCTTCCGGTAACGAGCAAAATACGGGTTTTGCGTGACCATGTGCGACCGTAAATATGGCGAAGATACAGACGAATACTCTTGAGCTCCTCATTGTATTTGCCCACTTGAGCAGATAATAAATCGTCCCGATGAGGTCTTTTGCCTGACAATTCCCGGAGTTGCTGGATAAAGCTCTGTGAGATGAACCACTGCCCCAGCCGGGCAAATACATCGTCAAAGAACAGAATAAATAAACAAGCACCAGCTACAGCCAGCGATAAAGCCAGTTTTTCCTCTGTAGTAATAAGATGAACGAGAGGGTTTTCAATCCAGATAAGAAAGCCACCGACGACCACAATCAGCAGGATAATTAACCATGAACTGAGGCGCTTTTTCTTTTTCACATCGCTTTCCTTTGCGTAAGATTAAGCGGGACGGACAATCACCATTTGTATGGTTTTAGCGTCAGCTATCAGCCATTGAGCCAACCCTGAAACAGTAGCGTGCTCACAAGCGCAAATTAACATGATGTTGCCTACAGCCGTCCCCGGTTTGCCAAAAACATCATCCAAAATCATTTCTCCTTTCTTTCCTTTCAAATAGCCCTGCTTATCCATTGATTGAAGAAGGTTAACCAGCACATCGCCATTTACCTGCGAGCGCCATAAATACCAGGGTGAATCGGGGGTCATCTTTCCCCAGCAAGCCACATCAGTAACAGATTCGTCATTCCTATCAACAACAACCGGACGATGTATCCAAATTTGCGGCTTTGTGTGCTGCCGCTCCAGCCATGAGGGAGATGCCAGCAATAGGGCAGATACTGATTCCGCTTGTTGATTGCGGGGCTGGAGAAACAAATTGATCTCAATGGAAAGAACAAGCGATGCATCTTTCCTGTCAAGCCATTCATCTATCCACATCACTCCATCGTTATGCTTAACAATATTGACTCTATGTACAGCAACTGATGCCGGAAATATCTTTTGCCAGATATCGAGAATATGTTCATTGTCCAGCGTGCCATCATGAAGAAGGCGGACAGACAGATTACCGGTAAACTGAAGCAACTCAGCATTCAGTTGGCTGACAACATGTTTAAGTAATGACTCAAGCCGTGACTGATATCCTGTTTCAAGGAATATTGTTAATGGAGGAGAAAGTGAGGCCGTAGTCAGCACCGACTGGTGGGTCAGAGAATACTGTGTCTGAAGGGCTGTCCCACCTCGTAAAAGCGCTACAAAAAGTTTGTTACTGGCAATCGGTGTAACATAGCTCATTCCCAGTACGCCAACTGCTCGTTGACCCAGAATAATTTGCTCGTCATACTGTTTCTGATGTAAATGATTCCACCAAAGTATGCCATCGCGTTTGTTCTCATAGTGCCGCAACCGGATAATGTAACCTGCCAGCCCAAAAGCGAAAGGGGTCACCAGCGTACAGTACCAGAACCAGGCAGAATGCGTGGATAGCCCCCTGGGCCAGAGATAAAGCGCCAGTGTTGCCCCCGCAACCACACATAATGCAATTACGATTAACCAGCGCGACTTATCCGGAGGAAGAGGTAGCTGCTTCATCTTCGGGTTTTGTTTAAGATCAACTGGCATAAATTAGCGCTTTCCGGCATTGGGTAATGAAGAAATCAACGTACAACCACAGCCACAACGATGACCATGCAGAGCAACTGGCTTTCCATTAATCTTTGAGCCTTCATCACCCTCTATAATATAAGTCTCGCCATGTACGGGACAGAATACTTTATCCATTAGGCAGGCTACTTCCAGCCCCATAAATTTCACACCGGAACTACCTTCAAGTACGGTGCCACCATGGGTAGTTTTATCATAAATACGAATAACACCATGCATAATCCCTCCTTATGCCAGAAAATACATCGTCCCGAATAAGACTATCAATATAAGAATCGACCAAGCCAAATTGAAACAATACTTACCAACAAAGTTTTTTTCGATCCCCCAACCGGATTTATTAATCACCTCAAAAACAGGTTTTTTCTATCTGCGTTACTAAATTCATCAGAGTGTTGTTCTCCAATCGTACCATCCGTTTTTATTCCCCATGATTTTCCGAGACTAAACTCCTTGCGCCTTCCCCATTGCGCTTGTTTCTTGAAACCAACTCGGCCTGTACTTATCCCCGCTTTGATTGTCGGGTATTGACTCAGATCACAGCTCGCGCAACTGATTAATAAACCAGAAAAACCACTGTTTAATAAAACAATTTTTAATGATCTGTCCCTGACACCGGAACTCGCTCAAGAACGGTTCCGCCAGGGGAGTTTTTTCATTAATACGAATGCATAAAAATCTAACTGCAAAATTAATGCTCGACTGGTTCAGAAAGGTTGACCACACAACGTGCTGTTTGGTTAGGTAAAACTATACTGTCTTCAGGAACACGCGGTGAACGAAAGGTTCGTCCCACTGTTGAACCAACTATTCCATTGTAGGTATCTGAAGACCTCGCCACTTTCTGATATCCCTTTCCTTTGTATTTGAACTCAGGTTTTTCAGGTCCCTGAGGATCCTTGGTGGGTGAGTTTTTATAATAATCAGGATCATACCAGTCGCTGACCCATTCGAAGCCGTTTCCGGTCATATCGTAGATACCAAGGGGGTTGGGCGGAAAAGCATCACCCGGTACATTTGATAATTCTTCAAGATGCGTATTATTCTTTCTTGCGAATAATTTTCGATCGTAACTGGTACTTATGTTTATTCCACGATCTTTTCCTCCGCTGTGAAATTCAATGTCTGCTTTGCCCGTATTGGTGGGTAAAACTATAAATTGTCCGCGGCTTCGGGCGGCGTACTCCCACTGCGCTTCAGTTGGCATGGAGAAAGGCAGGCTCGTCATTTTCCCCAGCCAGGCGCAGTAATCTGCCGCCTCATACCAGTCAATTCTGGCGGGTGTTTCGGGCGTACTGTTATACTCTGTCCAAGCATCCTTCAATGCAGCGCGCACTTCTCTTACTGAGTGGTGATGATAATCCAGAAACAGATGATAATCCCGGTTACTGATTTTGAACTTGCTCATTGAGTAACTGGTCAGTTCCACCCTGTGCAGGGGTTTGCTGTCCGGATAAGGGTCAATCTGACCGCCATATAGCTTCTCGCCAAAGTCTCCCATTTCAAAATCACCGCCTTCGACAAAAACCAGGTTTGTTTTTATATTTTTAATAAAGTTATTTAGTTCTGCCTGGTTCACCTTTTTATCATTTTCCAGTGATTCAGGTTTATCACAAGCAGTTAACAACAACACAGATATTATTATGCTAAGTAATTTTTTCACAGATATCATTCCTCAGGCCAGTGCCTGATGATCAGAGAGTGGGCCAAATTCACCCATCCGGGGATATAACGGGTTAGTGCCCTGCGCCAGTTTATAATCGTAGGTATTATTCATTGCCAGAGCATAGCCCCACGCGACTTGATCACGAATGCGGGACTTAATGATGTCCAGCTCATCATCACGGTTCAGGCCTTTCTGTAAAAACCTTAGTCATTGACGATAATAGGAGTGTTAACAACACATCTTGCAGTCATATCCCCCAGAAAATAATCATTTTCTGTAATTCTTGGATGTCTGAAGGATCTGTCCACAACAGAACCAACAATTCCGTTATAGCGATCAGAGGAGCGAACAACTTTCTGGTAGCCATCGTTTTTATATTTATAGGTCGGATGAGTCGGCCCTTGAGGATCCTTTGATGGGGAATTTTTGTAATAATCTGGATCGTACCAGTCTTTAACCCATTCATAACCATTCGCAGACATATCATATACTCCTAGCGGGTTCGGAGGAAAATGATCACCTGGCAAACTTGAAGCGGAACCAAGAATATTTTTTACTTTCTTTGAGTACGATTCCCTGTCAAAGCTAGTAGCTATATTTATACCTTTATCCTTTCCTCCAATACGATGTTCAACTTCCGCCTTTCCTGTATTTGTCGCTACACTAAGAAATTTCCCACGGCTTCTTGCAGCATATTCCCATTGAGCTTCGGTAGGTAAGGAAAATGGTTTTTTGGTAATTTCACCTAACCAATTACAATAACTTTCCGCTTCATACCAATCTATATGTGCAGGCGTATTTGGTGTTGCATTTAAGTCATCATACCATTTTTGCAAGCTTTTTTTGACCTCCCTTCGCTTTAACCCCTTACTGGCTAAATAAAAATCATACTCTTTATTTGTGATTTTAAGCTTACTTATTGAAAATCCATTCAATTCAATTTTGTGCAAAGGCTTGCTATCAGAGTCAGGATCTATTTGCTGACCAAAAATCAGCCCGCCAAAGTCACCCATTTCAAAATCACCACCTTCGACAAAAACGAGGTTTGCTTTTATATCTTTAATAAAATCATTTAATTCTGCCTGGCTAACGCCTTTATCATCTTTCGATGATTCCGGTTTATCACAAGCAGTTAACAACAACACTGACGTTATTATGACAAGTAATTTATTCACAGATATCATTCCTCAGACCAGAGCCTGATTATCAGAGAGTGGGCCAAATTCCCCCATCCGGGGATATAACGGGTTAGTGCCCTGCGCCAGTTTATAATCATAGGTATTGTTCATTGCCAGAGCGTAGCCCCACGCAACCTGATCACGAATGCGGGACTTAATGATGTCCAGCTCATCATCACGGTTCAGGCCTTTCTGTAAAAAACTAGTTATTGACGGAAACGGGAGAGTTGACCACACAACGTGCTGTTTGACTGGGTGGAATACTGTCTTCCGGAACACGAGGAGAACGAAAGGTTCGTCCCACTGTAGAACCTGTTATTCCGTTATAGCTGTTTGAAGATCTCATGACTTTCTGATATCCCTTTCCGTCATATTCGAATTCAGGTTTTTCAGGTCCCTGAGGATCCTTTGTGGGTGAGTTTTTATAATAATCAGGATCATACCAGTCGCTGACCCATTCGAAGCCGTTTCCGGTCATATCGTAGATACCAAGGGGGTTGGGCGGAAAAGCATCACCCGGTACATTTGATAATTCTTCAAGATGCGTATTATTCTTTCTTGCGAATAATTTTCGATCGTAACTGGTACTTATGTTTATTCCACGATCTTTACCTCCGCTGTGAAATTCAATGTCTGCTTTGCCCGTATTGGTGGGTAAAACTATAAATTGTCCGCGGCTTCGGGCGGCGTACTCCCACTGCGCTTCGGTTGGCAGGGAGAAAGGCAGGCCTGTCATTTTCCCCAACCAGGCGCAGTAATCTGCCGCCTCATACCAGTCAATTCTGGCGGGTGTTTCGGGCGTACTGTTATATTCTGCCCATTTATCTTTTAATGCATCACGAACGTCTCTTACAGGCCGGTGATGGTAATCCAGAAACAGGTGATAATCCCGGTTGCTGATTTTGAATTTGCTCATTGAGTAGCTGGTCAGTTCCACCCTGTGCAGGGGTTTGCTGTCCGGATAAGGGTCAATCTGACCACCATATAGCTTCTCGCCAAAGTCTCCCATTTCAAAATCACCGCCTTCGACAAAAACCAGGTTTGTTTTTATATTTTTAATAAAGTTATTTAGTTCTGCCTGGCTCACCTTTTTATCATTTTTCGAGGATTCCGGTTTATCACAACCAGTTAACGACAACACAGATATTATTATGCTAAGTAATTTATTCACAGATATCACTCCTCAGGCCAGTGCCTGATTATCAGAGAGTGGGCTAAATTCCCCCATCCGGGGATATAACGGGTTAGTGCCCTGCGCCAGTTTATAATCGTAGGTATTGTTCATTGCCAGAGCGTAGCCCCACGTGGCATGAGCCATTATCATGATCCAGCGCCTCTTATTGAAATATTATTGATTAACGGGAACAGGCGAATTAATCACACATCGCGCGGTCATATTTCCGGGAAAGTCTCCATCTGTCACTTTAGGTGAACGAAAAGTACGCCCAACTGTTGAACCAACTATTCCATTATAGGTGTCTGAAGACCTCGCCACTTTCTGATATCCCTTTCCTTTGTATTTAAACTCAGGTTTTTCAGGCCCCTGTGGATCCTTTGTGGGTGAGTTTTTATAATAATCAGGATCATACCAGTCGCTGACCCATTCGAAGCCGTTTCCGGCCATGTCGTAGATACCAAGAGGGTTGGGTGGAAAAGCATCACCCGGTAAGCTGGAGTAAGACCTCAGATGGGTTCCACTTTTTAAGGCATATTGTTGCCTGTCAAATTCAGTACCAAGATTGATGCCCCTGTTTTTTCCGCCGCTGTGAAATTCAATGTCTGCTTTGCCCGTATTGGTGGGTAAAACCACAAATTGTCCGCGGCTTCGGGCGGCGTACTCCCACTGCGCTTCGGTTGGCAGGGAGAAAGGCAGGCCCGTCATTTTCCCCAGCCAGGCGCAGTAATCTGCCGCCTCATACCAGTCAATTTGAGCTGGTGTTTGAGGCGTCGAATTAAAATCAGACCACATTTTTTTATAAGCTTTGGTGACTGCTCTCTTCGTTAAATAATTATAAAGAATATAAAAATCAAAATCACTATTACTTATTTTGAACTTGCTCATTGAATAACTGGTCAGTTCCACCCTGTGCAGGGGTTTGCTGTCCGGATAAGGGTCAATCTGACCGCCATATAGCTTCTCGCCAAAGTCCCCCATTTCAAAATCACCACCGTCGACAAAAACCAGGTTTGTTTTTATATTTTTAATAAAATCATTTAGTTCTGCCTGGCTCACCTTTTTATCATTTTTCGGTGATTCCGGTTTATCACAAGCAGTTAACAACAACACAGATGTTATTATGACAAGTAATTTTTTCACAGATATCATTCCTCAGGCCAGTGCCTGATGATCAGAGAGCGGGCCAGATTCCCCCATCCGGGGATATAACGGGTTAGTGCCCTGCGCGAGTTTATAATCGTAGGTATTGTTCATTGCCAGTGTGTAGCCCACGCGGCCTGAGCACGAATGCGGGACTTAATGATGTCCGGTTCATCATCACGGTTCAGGCTTTTCTGTAAAAACTAGTTATTGACGGAAACGGGAGAGTTGACCACACAACGTGCAGTTTGGTTAGGTAAAACTATACTGTCTTCAGGAACATGCGGTGAACGAAAAGTACGCCCAACTGTTGAACCAACTATTCCATTATAGGTGTCTGAAGACCTCGCCACTTTCTGATATCCCTTTCCTTTGTATTTGAACTCAGGTTTTTCAGGTCCCTGAGGATCCTTTGTGGGTGAGTTTTTATAATAATCAGGATCATACCAGTCGCTGACCCACTCGAAGCCGTTTCCGGCCATGTCGTAGATACCAAGAGGGTTGGGCGGAAAAGCATCACCCGGTAAACTGGAGTAGAACCTTAGGTGGGTCCCACTTTTTAAGGCATATTGTTCCCTGTCAAATTCAGTACCAAGATTGATGCCCCTGTTTTTCCCGCCGCTGTGAAATTCAATGTCTGCTTTGCCCGTATTGGTCGGTAAAACCACAAATTGTCCGCGGCTTCGGGCGGCGTACTCCCACTGCGCTTCGGTTGGCAGGGAGAAAGGCAGGCCCGTCATTTTTCCCAGCCAGGCGCAGTAATCTGCCGCCTCATACCAGTCAATTCTGGCGGGTGTTCCGGGCGTACTGTTATATTCTGCCCATTTATCCTTTAATGCATCAGAAACGATTCTTATCGGCCGGTGATGGTAATCCAGAAACAGGTGATAATCCCGGTTGCTGATTTTGAACTTGCTCATTGAGTAACTGGTCAGTTCCACCCTGTGCAGGGGTTTGCTGTCCGGATAAGGATCAATCTGACCGCCATATAGCTTCTCGCCAAAGTCACCCATTTCAAAATCACCACCGTCGACAAAAACGAGGTTTGCTTTTATATCTTTAATAAAATCATTTAATTCTGCCTGGCTCACCTTCTTATCATTTTTCGGTGACTCAGGTTTATCACAGCCAGTTAACAACAACACAGACGTTATTATGACAAGTAATTTTTTCACAGATATCATTCCTCAGGCCAGTGCCTGATGATCAGAGAGCGGGCCAAATTCCCCCATCCGGGGATATAACGGGTTAGTACCCTGCGCCAGTTTATAATCGTAGGTATTGTTCATTGCCAGAGCGTAGCCCCACGCGACCTGAGCACGAATGCGGGACTTAATGATGTCCAGCTCATCATCACGGTTCAGGCCTTCCTGTAAAAAGGTCCGAAGCTCAGATTCCTGCCAGGCTACCAGTGCGTCCTCACTCATCGGATGCGACAACGCCAGATCCGTTCCATCCTTCGAACAGTGGGTCATCACTTTTGTCCATTCACGTCTGGTCTGGATACTGGACAGAATATTGATAATGGCTTTCTTGCGGTCATGATAAATATCAGGAATGAAGCCATCACCTCGATTGTTAATATCAATATGATCCCAGAAACCGTGGCGGGTAAGCAAATACAATAAGT
The DNA here is from genome assembly GCF_002902985.1 of Leclercia sp. LSNIH1. Classification (NCBI taxonomy): domain Bacteria; kingdom Pseudomonadati; phylum Pseudomonadota; class Gammaproteobacteria; order Enterobacterales; family Enterobacteriaceae; genus Leclercia; species Leclercia sp. LSNIH1. The sequence continues at coordinate 3,577,020 of NZ_CP026167.1, forward strand.
TCCCCTTTGCTTCGGGAGTGAAATTCAATAACTTTTCAGGTCTGGTGTTTAATTCTTTTGCAAATTGGTTTCGCTTTGAAGATGCATTGAGTCCATCAGTCATACCTTTCTGAAATGTATCAAAGATATCACTAATAGTGCTGGCCGCCGTTTCAGCTGTATCAAGCATCTGAATAACCTTTTCTTTCATATCCGAGAGAAGCATGACACATAGTTGACTATATGTTTCAAACGCTGTATCAACAATCAATTCAAAGAAATGATAATCCAGCCCATATAGCTGATAGGCCAGCCAGGCACCGAAATCTGCCAGCTTTTCGTAACCCACCTCGCATAAAAAAGCCCCTTTGGCTCCAAGACCACAACACAGGCTGGCTGCGATTTTAAAGCAAAACTTACCGTTCAAGAATGTACAATAAAAGGTTGCCCCTCCCCCCAGGCCAGCCATACCGGTAATGCTGGAGCCTATGGTACAAAAATCAACGTATTCAGCGGCAGCTTTTGCCCCCTCTCCCATTTTTCCCTGGTATGCTGTCGCGGCAACAGGCTTTAACCACTGAACACCGCCCTTCAGACCAGCTTCTACTTTCGCCCCGCCAAATAGCTCGGCGCTGCTGGTTACACCTTCATCGCCTTCCTTCATCTTCTTGTGGAATGTCTTGCCGGAAATACGACGCTCATTAAAACGAGGAAGGGTATTCTCGGGATCGCGTTTTCCCATCAGAATCTGTTTCGCACCAATTGTGGTGACCTGTAACTGGCTTTCTATCTGGGCAGAGGCACCAACAAACCCAATCAGTTCAGTTTCTAAATACAGGCGAAGCATGCCCATATTCAGAATATCAGCGTTTTCAGGTGTGTACGCCAGTGGCCAGCCCACGCGGTCAGGAAGGTAATAGGTTGCACTGGCAGAGCCTTGTGCAATAGCAAGAACAGCGGAAGCTTCTCCTTTTATAGATAACTTTCCATCTTTAGCATCCCATTCTCCACTGGCACCAGCATTGGCAGTAAAGCGCATGAATTGTGCACCGGCAGAAACATCAACATGATTACCAATTTCTTTCCCGTCAACAATCAGGCTGTTATTCCAGCAATCCGCCCAGTCTGTCAGCGTTTTATCGATTTCTCCGATATCTTCTTTATCCAGGCTGAATAACTCAACACTGGTATCAGGTTTCGGAAATTCTGCTTTCGTGAGCTGTTCTTTTAGCTTTTGGGTATCAATACCTTTCCGGTTACCGTTTTTGTCATAAATAAAAATGCTTTCAGCAGCAGAGGCTTTGTCTTTTGCCTTGAGTGAAACGGTATGTTTCTTTCCGGCTCCCAACTGGTCGTAGTATCCCTTTTTTACGTACACATATTTACTACCGGGGCCGGAGCGCCGCCCGTGCTTCTTCTTTGTAATAACCGGTATCAGTTCGACAACGGTCTCATAGCCTGCCGGAGTGAAGTCTCCCAGTTTATCCCGCAACGCAGCTTTTTTCTCATCCAGAATTTTTTGCTGCGTTGTAGCACTGTCCTCAAGCTCAAATTCCGCAGCGTTTTCGGAAGGGGTACTGAATGCATTGCCATAATTTTCAATAGCTGAAGAGTAGGCCTTACCAGCCTCATGCACATCATTCACTGCTGTCAGTAACTCACCCCAATGGCGATCAAAATCATCACAGGCCTCTTCAGCAAGGATTATCAGTTCTTCAGTATCCGGTCTGAAATAAACAGTGGCAGAAGCGTGGTACACATCCACAGCATTACCATTTTTCTTGCTTAGTGTATTTTGTGCTACAGGTTCACTTTTTCCGTTCATTTTTGTCAGTCCCTTTACTCAAAAAACAAATTAATTGAGTCTGGATCGAGGCCATAATGAGATTGTGTTATGCCATTTTCATCCGTCACTCCCCGGATAAGTTTTCCGTCCGCAGTTTCGATACGGTAAGGCACATAAGGCTTAGGCTGTTTAGTGGATGTATCCAGAATCCTGAACCCCCCATTCATCGGATTATGAAATTCAGGATCGCTCACTGATACTGGAGAAAGTGCCTGTTCTAATGAAGCACTGCCTCCCCATAAAATATTTGAACTTTTTAGATCTATTTTCCCTGGTGCACCAATTTCCACCGAGCCATCTTTGATTTTGATATACGCCCCACCTTTACTGGTCAGCGTAATACCCTGAGCAGCATTCAGTACAATTTCGCCACTAACGCTGTTAATGTTCATTTTTTTATCCGACTGAAGGCGCATGGCGTCCGTTTGCGCCTGAATATCAACTATTCCCCTTGCTGCAAATATCTTCATTCCCATTTTCTGGGCAAACAGACTGATAGTTTCACCTGCCGCAACAGTAAACTTCTTAATTATACTTATATCCGCATTCCCACCCGCTGTCGCGGTCAGAGTATGGCCTGCGGAAAGCTGAATAGTTTTCGGTGTAACCAGACCAATACCCGCCGGAGCGGAAGCCAGTAGCCCCGCATCTTTTAACTGTGCAAGCATATTGCCAAGCTGCTGTTGAGAAGCTATATCGGCTTCCAGCGCACCTGATACACTCGCACTCTGCGCTAGCGCTGTCACCAGTTGCAACGCACCCTGTAATTGAGCGATCGCCGCGTTCATATCCAACATCTGTCCCTGTGCTTTCGGCTGAGCATCGGCACTGAGAAAGATCCCTTTCCCCCCTCTTATTGTGACCCAGTCATCGGTGCGCAGCTCAGCACCTTCTCCCCGTAATCCCCTCGAAGCATCCACATTATGTCCCAGGTTCAGCTGCGTCTTGCCGCCATATTCGGTGCTGAGCTTGATATGCTCCTCGCCGCGCTTGTCCTCCATCCGCAGCTTATTATTGGTCGGCGTGCGGATTACATTGCGCGTGCTGTTCTTCTCCGTTACGTGGTCAACATGCCGCGAGTCGTGCAGCGCATGGGCGATATACGGCCTGTCAGGGTCGCCCTCATGGAACGCGATCGCCACCTCCGTTCCCTGGATCAGTGGAAAGTGGAAGCCGTACACGTCGCCACCGTAAGGTTTGGCGAGACGCACCGGCATGCTCTCCTGCCCCTGCGCCTTACCGTCCCGGTCAGCATCGAATTTCACCCGGTACAGGCCGGAGGCATCCTGCCAGGCATAGATATCATTGGCTTTAGCGCTGGTGACGCGCGCCGTCATGGTGCCCGTCACCTTGGGGCGCGGCAGTAGCGGCGGACGCCAGCACACCGTTTCGCTGTATGGCACGCCAAAAATATCTACCTGAAGAGCGCTCTTGCGGCTGGCGGTAAAATGCGTGCTGATGAGCAGCACCGGTTCCTGTAATAGAGCTGGCAGGGTTGGAGGCAAATTGTCGGTAATGGTCAGAACCTGAGCGGGAGCCAGCCACGCCGCAGTGCTGTGGCCTGTAATTTGCGACTGGTCTGCCAGAAAACGTTCATGATCGAGGCGGGCATAAAAGTTGGCAGTCTCCGCCTGCGGGTCGATTTTGTCGCCACGCGCAAGATGACGTAGACGGTAGTGATAGGCATCGCCATAAGTCACCCCTTCGCCGTCTCCACGGGTCATATCCGCAGGCGCAGACTGCAATATGCTCTGTGCATCGCGGTGGTTGTAATCCCGGGCTGTGACACTGGCTTCCACCACATTATGGGTAATATTCAGTCCCCACACCGATTCAGCACCGTTGTCGCTCATCCCTGACGGGCTGTTGACTGGCAGGGTTTTGCCAAACATCAGCGACCGCTGCGCATCGGCAAAATGCATCACTTCGCTCTGTGCGTCTTCCTGCAAGGTGAAGAAATAAAAAATTCCCACCTCAGCCAGCAGACGCTGGATGAAAGCCAGATCGCTCTCCTGGTACTGGTTTATCTGCTCACGCTTCGGGTAGTTTTGTTTAAGATTAAATTCATATTCCCAGCCGTGCAGACCGTGCTCCTGCAGTATCAGCTCCACCACGTCCGGCACTGATTTATTGACAAAGAAACGGTGGGAGCGGAACTGCCTGTCCAGCAAGGATATAAAAGGTTTCAGGGTGATGCGGTACAGCGTCTGGTCGGCAGAGCCGGAGATACGTCTGAAATCCGTGATGACGCCATGGACCTTTTTTTGCTCAGGCAACACCTCCAGTAACCCGGCCCCAATCGTCAGGGTTGACGGTTTACGTAAAAACTCGCTGGCGTCAAGCTGCCTGTTAGTGCTGGTAAATATGATGTCATAGGCGTATATCCGGCTCATCCCTTCCATACCACTGAACTCTTCAACATCCAGCGGCCAGGTACAGGAGGGGATATCAAGGCGATAACGGTTCAGGGTTCCCGGCGTCGCAAGAGCGTTTTGCAGAGAGTCTTTTAAAGTCATTATTTTCATTCCATGAATTTAATTAAGAGGATCTGAGGTATAGGGGTATTCACAGGATCCAGCATGGTTGCCCTGAACAGGCGTAATATCAGTATTTTTCATTTCGCTATAGGGCCGTATTATCTCCATATCCGTAAGAGGAATATTGAAAATGCACCCACGGCTAATTTCCACTCCAGAGACCATTCTTCGTGGCGTGTCTTTATGGCGTTTTGATTGCAGTACATAGGAAATGATGAACTGCCCTTTTTCCGGAAAATGATAGAAAGAGGGAGGAAGGCATAACTGACCCTTTTCTACCCGGAGGGGTGGGAGAAAGATAATTTTCTTTTCACGTGGTAGCGTCCCGCGCGGATTAATAGCAATATTTACCGGTTGATAATCCTCTGCATCCGGTATATCAAAACAGATATCTCCTCCTCTTGTACTGACTGTTGTTTCTTCGTCGAATCGCCATCGGTCTCCAGGACAACCAGTAAGCACAGGGAGACAGAATAATAAAAAAAAGGCTGAAAAATAATGTTGCCGGATCATGCTTACCATGGAAACCCCCGCAACGTATTTTCATACTGCTTCTCAAGCACCGGCTCACTGATATTCCCATCAAGTGTAATGACATGATGATCCCGGAGCCCACACCATTTTGTGTATCCCTCCGAAAGCAGAATAAAATGGTCAGAGATAATCTGTGCCTGCTGTTCCATAGGATATTCACTTAAGAGTCGTCCATCCAAAACATAACGATAACTCACCGCCCAGCTCACCAGTCCCCGACCGATGACATTCATTCCCTTTTCCCGCTGCCAGACATGAACCATTTCATGAATAAACATATGTTTATAGAAAGGAACACTGAGCGAATAATCTTCCCGGTAATGCTCACGGAAATAAATTTCTCCATTTGGTGCCATAGCCGTATTTTTGTTCTGCAGCCCAAAGGGAAGATAGCTGTCATGATGGATCCAAACCTTATGATACAGGATCGTCGATCTGAATACCGACTTCGCCAGTTCAACTTCCCCTGTCGTCAGTAACCGCAGTGAGCCTTCTTTCTCTTCTTTTTGCTCAGCTTTCTTTTTTTTATCATGGATAGTCATCACTCACTTCCCTGCCGTAGCTCAATCACAATCCCCTCGTCTTCATCCCAGCCAAGGATCAGGTGCCGTGGCTTTTGCCCCGCCGCCATATGCGTTAGCAATTGCTGGCTCAGCACCGGCAGTATCTGCTGGTTCAGCAGGCTGTCGATATTGCGCGCCCCGGTATCCGGCAGCAGGCAGGCGGCGGTCAGCGCGTCATACAGGCTTTCGCCGATCTCCGTCGTCATTCCGTAGTGTCGTTGCAGACGTGTGCTCACCTGAGCCAGCTTCATACCGACGATGCTGCGCATGGCCTCCCGCGCCAGCGGACGGTAAATCACGGTCTGGAAGCGCGCCAGCAATGCGGGCTGAAAGTGGTCGCGTAAAATCGGGCGCAGCAGTTCGTGCAGGTCACCTTCGGTGGCTTCCGGCTGCTCTTCCAGCATCTGCATGATAGGGTCGCTGCCGAGGTTGGAAGTCATCAAAATCACCGTGTTACGGAAGTCGATTTCCCGCCCCTCGCCGTCGCGCATAAAACCGCGGTCAAAGACCTGATAGAACAGGTTCATCACGTCCCGGTGCGCCTTTTCCACTTCGTCCAGCAGCACCACGCTGTATGGACGCTTGCGTACCGCTTCGGTGAGGATGCCGCCCTGGCCGTAGCCGACGTAGCCCGGAGGCGATCCCTTGAGCTGGGAGACGGTGTGCGGCTCCTGGTACTCGGAAAGGTTGATGGTGATAAGGGATTTCTCGCCGCCAAACAGTTCATCGGCAAGCGCTAAAGCGGTTTCGGTTTTGCCGGTGCCGCTTGGGCCGGTCAGCAGGAAAACACCCTGCGGGCCGTTCTCCGGCGCAAGCCCGGTTTTTGAGGCGCGCAGGCGCTGCGCAATAGCGTTCAGCGCCACATCCTGGCCCACCACACGTTTGCTCAAACTGGCTTCCAGACTCAGCAGTTCCGTCTGCTCATCCTTCATTAATGAAGAGAGCGGCACGCCGGTCCAGTCGGCAATGACGGTGGCGACAGTACGCGTGTCCACGTCCAGCCCAAGCAACGGGTTACCCTGCTGAACTTCTCTCAGTTGCTGTTGCAGGTCTGCAATCTCCGCCTGACGGGAGATGTCCGCGCGGCAGGCGAGCAGTTCTTCTGTGAGTTTCAGCTCCTGGCCGTACTGCGTTTCCAGCGCGTCGAGCTGCAGGATAATGTTGATTTCGTCCTGTTCGATGGCGGCCAGGCGCTCTCCATGGGTGGCGCTACCCATCGCCATATCCTCCAGCAGCGCCTGCTTTTCCATCGCCAGGGCCGTGAGCTGTGCCTTCATCCGGGTTAGCGGCTCCGGCACGGTGTCAAGGCTCATGCGGATACGCGCCGAGGCGGTGTCCAGCAGGTCCACCGCCTTGTCCGGCAGCTGGCGGCCTGTCAGATAGCGCCTGGAGAGAGTGACGGCAGCCTTGACCGCCTCATCCGTAATGTGCACCCCGTGGTGCTGTGCATAGCGGGATTTTAGCCCCCGGAGCATCAGGCAGGCGGCGTCGTCGTCCGGCTCGTCAACCTTAACCATCTGGAAGCGGCGCTCCAGGGCAGCATCGCGTTCGAAGTACTGCTTGTACTCGCTCCAGGTGGCGGCGGCGATGGTGCGCAGTTCACCGCGGGCCAGGGCCGGTTTCAGCAGGTTGGCTGCATCCGCCCCGCCCGCCTGATTGCCTGCGCCGATAATGGTGTGGGCCTCGTCAATGAAAAGGAGAACCGGCAGTGGCGATTGCTGCACCGCGTCTATGATGTTTTTCAGCCGCTGTTCGAACTCACCCTTCACACCTGCATCCGCCTGTAGCAGGCCAAGGTCAAGGGTGCGCACCGAAACAGGTTTAAGCGCATCCGGCACATTGCCTTCCGCAATGCGCAGCGCCAGCCCCTCCACCAGCGCGGTCTTGCCGACACCCGGCTCGCCTACCAGAATCGGGTTGTTCTTGCGGCGTCTTGAGAGAATGTCCACCATCTGGCGGATTTCATTATCCCGGCCAAACACCGGGTCGATTTTACCCTCGCGAGCGCGGACGGTGACGTCGAGGGTGAACTTATCCAACGCGTTCTGCAGGGCCGGATTCAGTTCCCCTTCTTTTACACCGGCATCAACCGGCCGGCCGATAAATTCCACCTCACCGCCCTGCGTCATCTCAGCCTCCTGCTGCACCTCCGGTCGCTCGTCCGACTGCGCATCCAGCAATGGACGTAAACGCTCCAGCTGACTCTGGGCCAGCGTTAACAGCGGCCACAGACCATCGCAGCGGGCCAGATTCTGTTTTTCCACCAGCGCCATCAGCAGGTGAATGCTGCGAATGTGCTCCTCCCCTGCCAGCGAGGCGCGCAGCCAGGCATCTTGCATTAACAACTGCACCGCGTCCGAAAGCTGCGGACGGCTGCGCACTGAGCGCGGCAGTGAATCCATGAACACCAGCAAATCCTGCCAGATGGCGTCCATATCCCATTCATAGCGCCGCGCCAGTACCGTCAGATCGCCCTCGCCCTGCTCCAGCAGTTTCAGCAGCCAGTGCTCAGGCAAGATTTCCTCATGGGACCGGGTCTGGCACAGGGAGGCAGCGCCCTCCATCGCACGGGCACAGTAAGGATTAAGACGACGTAACAGGATGGCTGGATTTTCCATGAGATTCTCTCTTTATCAGTTCCGGACACGCTACCGCCCGTCGCTTTTCCTCATTTAAGGAACCCAAAGCGCATTCGGTCAGGCTGGCAGATTGTGTTTTTCTTTGCTGAATACCCGGAGGACCAGGTACTCAGCAAAAAAAGCAGACGGAGAACCGTCTGCTCAGGAAATCAGGCAGTAGCGCGTTCATTCCAGGAATCGGAATGAATGATGTTGCCGTCTTTATAGGTCCAGGTGATTTTTTCGTAGCGCAGCTCAATCTGTTCCAGATGGTTGTGTTTCTCTTTGGAGGGATCCTTGATGTCGTGCATCAGCGGGTTGACCTTCACCACCTTCACGTTCTCAAGTTTCGTGTTGAAGTACTCCACTTCCTGACCCGCATCGTTGATTTTGTACCACTTGAATTCCGCAGACTTCAGGGTCTGACCGGTGGTCACTGCCTTGTACAGGTACGGGCTGGAGGAGTCGATTTCCTTGGTGAACAGGAACGGGGTGTGGATACGCGTGCCGGTCAGCTTGCCGGTGTTATTGTCGGTCGGGATGTACAGATTGTGCTCCTGAGCGACCACCTCGATGCTGCCTTCACGGTCCTTCACGTCTACGGAACCTTTAATGTCCGCGCCGCCGTCATCCTTCAGCCACAGATAAACTGGAATTGCCATGTTAATTACTCCATTTCATTTTTTGATACGTCATCATCCTGAGATGACGCAGGGGTGTTGCCCGGTAACTGACAGGCATTTGCCTGCGGTACCAGACTGATTTCGACACGGCGATTAAGCGCGCGGCCTTCTGTCGTGTCGTTGGTGGCGACGGGTCGGCTTTCGCCGTAGCCCTGCACCGCAAAACAGCTCTCCGGCACGTCGCCGGTGTCGCGCATCCAGTCGCGAACGGATTCGGCGCGTTTCAAGGAAAGCGACTGGTTGGATTTTTCATCACCCACGCTGTCGGTATGGCCCGCCACCACGATAAGCCAGCCGGGCTTCGCCTTAATCCCGACCAGGGAGTTCACCAGTAGCCTCGTAGAGGCGGGTTTCAGCGCCCATTTGCCGGTGTCAAAGAGAGACATACTGTCGAGGCGGATGGTCTGCGGCCCCTGCACTATTTTCTTTATCACCGGACGTGGCGGTGGCGGCGGCGCCCAGTCATTAATGGCCGCTTCCACAAGTGGTATCAGATGCATGCCCTGGTACAGCCCCAACCCGTAGCGCGGCGGTTCACCGCGACGCTGCCAGTCATCCAGCTGGTGGCTGTCGGCGCGAAGACGGTGTTGCGCCTGCTGTTTTGGCGCGACTGGCGTGCCGCTGAGGCGGTGATAAACGGCAAGATGGTCGCCAACGCTACGCACAAGGCGCTGGTTGTTAATAAAAGACGCCAGCATCGCCAGTACGATGAACACAAAACAGATACCAGCTGCCAGACCTATATCCTGCATTCGGCGGCTGATGCCCTGACGGTGCGGCAAATACGGTAGAAGAACATCCGGGAGGGAGAGAACCTCCGGCACAGGCTTAGGAACGCAAGCCGGAGAGAGCGTGGTGGTTTCCGTTATCTGTTGCTGCCAGAGATTGTTCGCAACGGCGGTGACTGGCGCCAGGCAGATACCGGCGGCACAGAATTTCAAAGCCGGCAGCTCTCCCTGTCGGCTCCCGAGCGGACGGATCACATGACGCTCAGTCAGGGCCAGCACGCTGTCCAGCCAGAGCGCCTGACAGAAGCGCGAGGTGTTGTCTGACGCCTCCCGCTGCCAGTCATCAACCGGGAGCGGGACATGGTTGTTCTGCCGTACCCGGATACCCGGTAAGTCCGGTGTCACGGTAAACCAGCTCCCGTTTTCAGGAGACCCACCGTCCGGCGGTGATACCCAAACCACACTCCATACGGGTGGCAGTCCGTTCAGCCAGCCCCGGCACTGCGCAATGCTCCGTCGCCAGCCCGTCAGGGACTGCGCCAGTGTCTCTTCCGCATTGTGCTGTTCCGGTGTCACCGCCAGCAGTATGGAGACCTGTGGCACCAGTGCCGGGCGCATGGTAGACAGGCGCTGCGCCAGCAACGGCAGTTGCTCTATACTCTCTGCCCGCAGATACCAGCCCTGACGCGTTTCACGATATACCGTTTCCGCAGGAAACAGGGAAGCGGTATCACCACAGACCACTATCACCGCACCCTTAAACTCTTCCGGCGGCAGGAGGTTCTCTTCAGGATGTGGGCTGACTTCATTATCGTGCTGAAACCGTCGCCATTGACTCCACAGCATCGCAACGCAAATCAATGAAATACCGAGGCAAAATGCAAACCGGCTTCCACGGGAAAGTGGCCAGTAACCCATCACCAGCCACAGCGCCAGAACTGTTGCAAACATGGTCAGCAACACACGGGGAAATTCACGCATCCCTTATCCCCGCCCGGCTATTTGCGACACCATCTGCGCCAGCACAGAGGAGAACGTCAGCCACAACGCCGCCAGCACCACAATGCCTGCAGCCCAACCGAGCCAGTAAATCCAGCGTCCGCTACGCAGGCCGGATGCCCTGACAATAACAGGCGCGTCCTGCGTAAGAGTAAACGGCGGAACCCGCTCGCTGAGCGCGCGCACCACATCCTCACGCCTTTCATCGTCCTGCGCCCGGTACTGACCGACAAAGCCCAGTTGCAGAGTGCGGTACAGGCAGGTCAGCACCGCCACGTCCGGCGCGGGCTCGCGCAGGATGGTCCGAATACGTTCCCACAGTTCTTCACCCGCATTCAGGGTGCTGAAAAAACGGGCCTGCAGCGGGTCCTTCCGCCATTTACGATAACCATCATCCTGTTTATCGCGGTTGAGCACGCTTTCATCAAGCAGAGCGCAGTAGGCATACAGCATCCGCTCACTGCTCGTTTCACTGTACCCGGCCTGCGCCAGAGACTCACGGGCATCGTTCACCCACCGGCAAGCGCGGCGGTAGAGCGCTTCGCCGTCCTTGATTTCCTGACCACTACGTAATTGACTGACCATCAGCCAGCCAGGATAAAAAATTCTATTTATCAATTCGGTATCAGAGGTATTCATGAGCGCAGCACCGCAAACAGTTCAAGTTTTATCTCACCCAGCGATTCGGGTGTATAGAAGGTGCAGTTGCCTGCCTCCAGCATGGCGCGGGCCGCATCTGTGGACAGATCCAGCGCAAAATACTGGTTCTCAAGACGCAGCGGTATCGCCGCAGGGACGTGACTCAGCGGTTTAATCACCATTCCGCTCAGGGCGATATTCACCACCTCGGAAACATCATCGTGGCTACCAGCTTTACAAAGCTGCGGGAAGCGGGTCTGCAGTTCGTGGTTTGGCATGGAAGAGCGCACGGAGAGATAAAAATCCGCTCCTTCACGCAATCGCGCATCGAGCAGCTTGCCACGCCAGATCTCCCTGTCATCGCCCTGCTCCAGCGCGATAGCAACAACCCGCGACGGCAAACTGGCCTCCAGAAGATTGTCCAGTAGGGTAAAAAGCGGCGGAAAGACTTGTTCTGGCGCATCATGCCGGTAAAGCGGAATATCGTCAGCGTTATGCTCAAGTGAAAAGGTCAGCAGACTGCCCGCCAGCCTCGCCAGCTCCCGGTACAACAGTTCAGGATGACGAGACGGTGACTGGTGCAACTCTGTCAGTACGGGTTCGGTACTGTTCAGGGCATGAAGTAGCCAGAACAGCGACACATCCGCCACGGCAAAGTCCGCCATCCGCTCATTACTTTCGCGTCGCATTGCCATCAGTCGCTTACGTCGGGCCGACAGGCGGTGCAGAAGATCCCTGAGATCACCGTTTAGCACGGGACTGGCATCCAGCGACAGCAGCGGCGGGATAAAGCTGGGATCGCGCACCCACTGTCCCTGGGCGTTGCGGATCAGCCTCGCCACCGGGCAGGTCAGATAAGCGCTGTTTTCCTGGGTGGACAGCCGCAGCGTCATCGAATGACGCAGTACAGCCAGATCGCTGCGCTCATGTCCGGCAAGCTCCTGTACCGTCACCCGTTCTGCCTGCCAGCGGCGCGGACGGGCACTGTCGCGCCCGTCATCCAGATTACCGCCGTTCGCGCTGAGCAATGGCAGGCACAGCAGCACCTCTATACTCTCCTGCACCACCGCGGATATATCACAGACCGGTGGCAGGTTATCCGCGAGATCCGTGTCGACCAGCGTCCCGTCAGCAAAGCGTACGATCAGACGGGTGGCATTGAGCCGGGAAAGCGCCAGTGCGCTGTCGTCAAACTCAGCGCACAGCACACCCCAGGGGTGCGCCAGCGCCATTCGTGCAACAGTATCTGCAACGTGTGCATCCCAGCGGGCCTGCTGCTGAAACTGTTGGGGGGCCAGGAAAGCCCCGTCGCTCCACAGCGGACGATAAATTTTCATCCCTGCTCCCGCCTTATGCTTTCGCTTTCGGCATCTGGCTCACCAGCGACAGATTCACGTCCATACCTTCCACCTGGAAGTGTGGCACGGCGTACAGTCGCACGCGGAAGAAGCCTGGGTTGTCCTCAATGTCTTCCACCACCACTTTTGCGTCGCGCAGCGGGTGAGAAGCCTGCAGTTCATCGCCCGGATCGGTCATTTCAGTGACCAGACCTTTCACCCAGGTGTTGAGCTCAAGCTCCAGCAGACGGCGATCTTTAGTGGTCCCGATGTTTTCGCGCTGAATCAGCTTCAGATAGTGGGCAATGCGTGACAACAGGAAGATGTACGGCAGGCGCGCGTTGATGCGGCTGTTGGCCGTCGCATCGGCAGTATCGTACAGGGCCGGTTTCTGGGCTGAGTTCGCCGAGAAGAAGCAGGCGTAGTCGCGGTTTTTGTAGTACGACAACGGGATGAAACCGAGATTCGCAAACTCAAATTCGCGGGTCTCCGGGATCATCACCTCAGACGGGATCTTCACCTGGTTGCCGGTGCCGAGATCGTACAGGTGGATCGGCAGATCTTTCACCGCCCCGCCCGCCTGCGGACCACGGATCTGCACGCACCAGCCGTTGTTGATAAAGCTCTTCACCATGTTGGAGGCGAAGGAGAATGACGCGCTGGTCCACAGGTATTTTTCGTGATCCGGGCCTTTCACCTGCTCAACGTAGTTGAAGCTGCGCACCGGTACGGTGTCCGGACCATACGGCAGACGCCCCAGCACCCGCGGCATTACCAGGCCAATATAGCGGGCGTCGTCGGTGTCGCGGAACGATTTCCACTTGATGTACTCGGCGCGGCCGAAGTAGTTGCCGATATCTTTGATCGCAGCCACCTCTTCCATCGACTCTTTCAGGAAGAACTTCGGACCGACGGAGCCGATAAACGGCATATGCGCTGCGGCAGATACTTTGGAGATGTTGCGTAGTAGCGCCACGTCCTGCGGGCTGGCGTCAAACTCATAAGCCGATATCACCGAGCCAATCGGTTCACCGCCCGGGGTGTCGTATTCAGCTGTATAGGTGTGCCAGTAAAGCCCGCTCTGAATGAGCTCCGGCGCGTCTTCAAAGTCCTGGCGCAGAGCGTCTTTTGAAACATCCAGAATTTCGGTTTTCACATTCTGGCGATAGTCTGTGTTATCCACCAGCTGCTTCAGGCCACGCCACAGGGATTCCACTTTCTGGAATTCGGTATGGTGCATCACCGCATCGAGCTGGCGGCTGATCTGAAAATCAAGTTCTGCGATATGGTGGTCAATCAACGTTTTGTCGAGCTTTTCCACCTGTTGTCCGGAACGGCGGATGCAGTCCATAAACACCTGCATCGCCGCAGTCAGACGTTCACCTGCTGACGCATCAGCCAGCGCGGCGTCATCCAGAAACGTATTAATATCGCCCAGGCTGGAGGCTGGGGTCAGATTGATTTTTTCAAACAGAGAGGCGTAAACACCCTCTTTTTCCAGTACAGTAGTTTGCCCCTGAGCAGAGCCATTTTCAGTATTTAAAGACATCAGCATATTCCCGGTTAATCCATTAAAAGAGACTTCCACACATTATTTCGGGGCAAGCGCACTCATTTCGTCACGTAACTCCTGAGTTAGCGCCGGATCCTTAAGAATTTTCTCGAGCTCTTTTCTGAAAGTGGCGTTATCCAGCAGGTTAGATTTGAGGTCGCGTAATAAATTACGCATGGCCAGCATCGCGCGAAGTTGAGGAATTTGACGGGCAACCTGTTCTGGTTCGAAATCCTTCATGGAGGAAAACTGCAGGCGGATGTTTTCTTCACCGTCGCCAGAAAGCGTATTCTGTACGGCCAGATTAATCTCGGGGTTAAACTCTGCAAGTACGCTATCGAAGTTGTTTTTATTGATGTTTATTTTTTCCCGCTCCGATAACATGCGGGTCTCCTTACCGTTACTGAAATCGCCAACAGTAAGAATTTTAAGGGGTAATTCAACTTTCTTCTGTGCGCCTCCTGTGTGTAAAGCCAATTTTAAATTTATTCGTGCCTTAGGCACTTCATTCTGAAACGAATCAGCCATAGCGGTCCCTTTTCCTTAAGGAATAGTTGTCGAGTAAAACCACGTTTATTAACGGACAGATAGTAGAACAAAAAATTACACTGGATCAACTAACTATTAATCCAAAGCGAGACTTTACACATACTCTTGTCCTCAATTCGATTAGCAAGTACTGATATCTGACCTGCACATATTTAAAGGAGAATTCTCACGTAAATAAACAGAAGCGAATACATAACAAATATGCATATTATATTTATTTTAAATGATATATATAAATTAAATTAACTCAAACCATGAATTAATGATAATTACGCGTGAGAGCGAAAAAAATGGCGCCTCAATCAGCGCCATTTACAAGGTGGGCATTATTCATCGCACGAAACGCCACATACAGAGCATACACCGCCCATCCGGTAATCTTCGGGCAATTTTGCCGTACCATACGCCCTTCGGCGTTAAGGCCTTCTTTCGGTGTTCAGGACCCAAAGCGAACAGGCGTGGTGATTAATTACACAGACTCTGGCCGTATCACTCCCGTCACATCAGTCCTGTTCAATGACCGAAAGCACGATTTTCCCCTGAATATGTCCTCGAGCCGCCCGCTCATGCGCTTGTTGCGCGTGCGCAAGCGGGAACGTACTGTCGACAGCTACCTGAATCACCCCCTTATCCATCAATTCGGCAAGCTGGGCGAGCTGTGCGCCGTTGGATCGCACCTGGGTAGCCGAGACGACAACGCCCAACTGCCGGGCCTCGTCAGCGCCTGAAAATCCCAGAGGATAAATCGGAAACAGCGCGCCGCCGCGCCTGAGAGCGCGCAAGAAGCGGCTTGCTGAAGGGCCGCCAACCGCATCGATGACGAGATCTGCATTGCGTACTACATCTTCGGCAGCCTGTTTCGTGTAATCAATAAATTCATCAGCGCCCAGGTTAAGCAGAAACATTTCATGTTCACCGGAGGCCACCGCGATAACATGCGCGCCCTGCCATTTCGCCAGCTGTAAGGCGAAATGGCCGACACCGCCTGCCGCGCCGTTAACCAGAACGGTTTGTCCCGCCAGCGGCACCGGCTTATGCGGGGTTGCCTGTAGCGGATTTGGCACATCATGCCCTTGATCAATCATAAATTGCCATGCGCTCAGCAGCGACATGGGTGCGGCAGCGGCGTGGATATGGTCAAGACAACGAGGTTTACGCGCTACCTCCGTTGCCGCTACGCTGACATATTCGGCATAGGCCCGGCTACCGCCAGCCGCCCCGTCGGGGAAGCGCACCATCGAATAGACTTCATCCCCGACAGAGAACGCCGTGACGTTGTCGCCCACCGCAACGATCACCCCCGAAATATCCGTTCCCAGGATCACGGGGAAAGTGACTTTGGGTTGCCATTCCGGCGGCAACATTCGGTAGCCATCGCGAAGATACCAGTCAGGAGGATTGAGGCCGACCGCATACACGCGGACAAGCACTTCGTTGGGCTGAAGATCTGGCACAGGAACCTCTTCATAGCGAAGTACCTCCGGCCCACCGAACGCGTACTGCTGCACTGCATTCATCACTTTAATCGACATGGCTTTCTCCTCGGACGTAAATGCGGTATATTTAACGGAGCACTGCTCCGAATATATGGAGCACTGTTCCGCTTGTCAAGGAGACACCATGCGAGCCGATGCGAGAAAAAACTACGACCACCTGATTGCCGTCGCGCGCGACGTCTTTATTGAGCAAGGTGCCGATGCGTCATTGCGCGACATTGCCCGCAGAGCCGAAGTCGGCCTGGGTACACTCTACCGCCACTTCCCGAGCCGCGAAGCGTTGCTTGAAGTCCTGCTGCGTTCAAGCTTTGATGCACTGGCGACCAGAGCCGAAGCCCTTCAGACCAGGGCCGATTCAGCCGAAGCCCTGACGTTGTGGTTGCAAGAGATTATCGCCTTCACCTATGAACATCGTGGCGTTATTGAGCCGATGATGAGCGCCATCGAAGATCCCGATTCCGCGCTCCACACATCGTGCGTCGCCCTTCGCGCTGCCGGGGCAGCGCTCCTTGCCCGCGCTCAGGCCGATGGTAAGGCGCGGGCCAATCTTGATGGTGCGGAATTGTTTGATCTGATTGCTGCGCTGGCCTGGCTGCGTGGACATCCCTCGCACGCTCCCCGCGCCGAACGGATTTTCAGCGTGATTGCAGATGCTATCCTGGTGACAAAAACAGCCAACGCTACAGATAAAAAATAGCCTCAATGAGCGCCGATGCCATTCAGAAACAGATCAACCAGATGGGTAATGCGCGGTTCAGGCTCATTATCCTGCTCAGTCGCAGTTAAAATCGCGGTGGCCACAAACACGATATCGTCAAAGGTACCTTTCCCCCTGACCGTCTGAGTATCCCCGGTACGCGCCAGTGCGGTGAAGAACACACCGATCTTTCGTTCGCTTAATGCCCGTTCTTTTGGACGAGGCTATCACGCATTTCTTCGTAAAGGGGGAGAAACTGGCGCTGCAAGTCGCGCCAGCTCTGGGTTTAGCGATGGTATCCTGCCGTCAGCAGGATGTCAGTACGCGTCAGTGCTTCACGATATACATCGTGCGGCTATACGCCACATCTTCCGGGTTGTTAATCGGATAGCCTTTCACCCACGGCTTGATTAACCGCCCGTTGGTGTACTGGTAGATCGGCGCAATCGGGGCTTTTTCCGCAATGATTTTTTCTGCGGTATTGTAATCCGCATTGCGGGCCTGCTCGGTGGTCTCCAGGGATGCCTGGTTAATCACCTTGTCATACGCCGGATCGTTGAAACGCGAGATGTTGCCAGTATGCGTTGAGGTCAGCAGGGAGAGGAAGGTCGAGGGCTCATTGTAGTCACCTACCCAGGAGGCGCGGATCACGTCAAAGTTGCCGGTATTACGGCTGTCGATATAGGTTTTCCACTCCTGGTTCTGCAACTTCACATCGACACCCAGGTTCTTTTTCCACATTGACGCCACCGCGATAGCAATCTTCTGGTGGTTCTCTGAGGTGTTATACAGCAGCGTCAGCTTCAGCGGTTTCTGCGCATTGTAGCCAGCCGCCTGCAACAGCGTTTTGGCCTGCGCGTTCATCTCTTCCTGGCTCATCTGCTCAAAAGGCGATTTCTCCGGCGTAAATCCTGCGGTCACGTCCGGGGTGAAGTGCCAGGCAGGTTTTTCGCCGGTACCCAGTACTTTTTCAGCCATGATGCGCCGGTCGATAGTCATGCTGAGCGCCAGACGCACTCTCGCATCCGCAGTCGGGCCTTTTTGGGTATTAAAGGCATAATAGTAGGTGCCCAGCTGCGGCGGGATATAGACCTGGCCCGGGATCTCTTTCATTAACTTCTGGTAGAGGTTTTTCGGGAACGATTCGGTGATGTCGATATCATCTGCCAGATAGCGCTTGGTGGCTGAGGACTCCTGGTTGATCGGGATAAAGGTCACTTTCTGCAGAACGGTTTTGTCGTTATCCCAGTAATGGCTGTTACGCTCAACCACCAGCTTCTCGTTGACCACCCGGTCTTTGAGGATATACGCACCGTTACCTACCAGCGCCCCAGGACGAGTCCACTCCGGGCTGCTCTCCACATTCGCTTTTTGTACCGGATAGAAGGCGAAGCTCGCCGTCAGATTGGTAAACCACGGCAGGGGTTTATCGAGCTGCACGCGCAGGGTTCGGTTATCCACTGCCGTTACGCCCAGTTTATCCGGCGTTGCCTTACCGTCGATGATCGCCTGCGCGTTCACGATCCCGGCCAGGGCCGCAAACCAGGCGAAAGGCGAGGTCGTTTTGGGATCAACCAGACGCTGCCAGCTGTAGACAAAATCCTGGGCAGTGACGGGGGTGCCGTCAGACCATTGCGCGTTCTCGCGCAGGGTGAAAGTCCAGACGCGGTTATCATTACTCTGCCAGCGGGTCGCCACGCCTGGCACCAGTTCGCCCTTTTCATTTTGATTCACGAGACCCTCGAACAGATCGCGGATCACCTGAATTTCAGGCAGACCCACCGCTTTAGCGGGATCAAGCGAGGCAGGTTCATCTTTGATATGACGCACCAGCTCCTGTTTGGATGCCAGCGTTGTCCCGGGGGGAACATCCGCCGCGAAGGCGTAAGAAGAGAGGCCACACAACAATAAGGCAGAACAGATCAACGAAACCGGATGCTTCATGAGATCCCCTTTGACATGATGGGTAACGAGCAGATGGGTAATTATTTGTTTCGGAACAGTGAAATGCAAACAACTTCCGCCGGAAAGTTGATATCTGCCGGTTTTACCTTCTGGCTGAAACTATTTGATTAACCGTGTTTTTTGCACAACACTGCCAGTAATACAATCTGATTCAGGAACCTCTATGTCACTTACCCGCCCAAGAACGGAACGTGGCGCTTTCCCGCCCGGGACCGAACATTATGGCCGCTCATACCTCGGCGCCCCCTTAATCTGGTTCCCTGCCCCGCAGGCCGATCGCAACAGCGGCCTGATCATTGCCGGAACCCACGGAGATGAAAATTCTTCGATTGTGACCCTCTCCTGCGCCCTGCGTACCCTTTCCCCTCCGCTGCGCCGCCACCATGTGGTATTAACCGTTAACCCGGACGGCTGTCAGTTGGGTTTACGCGCCAATGCCCGTGGTGTGGATTTAAACCGTAACTTCCCGGCGGCCAACTGGCGGGAAGGCGAGACAGTCTACCGTTGGAACAGCTCCGCCGAAGATCGCGATGTGGTGTTGCTGACGGGCGACAAGCCCGGTTCAGAGCCAGAAACCCAGGCGCTGTGTCATCTGATCCACAAACTGCATCCGGCCTGGGTTGTCTCGTTTCACGATCCGCTGGCCTGCATTGAAGATCCCGCCCACACGGCTCTTGGGCGCTGGCTGGCAGATGCCTTTTCACTGCCGCTGGTCACCAGCGTCGGCTATGAGACGCCAGGCTCATTCGGCAGCTGGTGTGCCGATTTAAGCCTGCACTGCATCACCGCTGAATTCCCGCCGATCTCCTCCGACGAGGCCAGCGAGAAGTACCTGAAAGCGATGACCGATCTGTTGCGCTGGGAACCTCAGAGATGAACAACGCCGGTGCTGTAGTGCAGCGCCGGAGAGACATCCACGGCAAGCCAGGTAGGGCCGTCGAGATCGGCAAATTTCACCTCATTCGCCAGCGGCAGTGCGGCACCAATCGCTCGCGAGGTGCAGAGCATACAGCCGAGCATCAGGGCAAAACCGCGCCGACGTGCCTCGGCGGCCAGCGCCAGCGCTTCGGTGATACCGCCGGTTTTATCCAGCTTAATATTCACCATATCGTAGCGTCCCTGCAGGGCCGTGAGACTTTCCCGGGTATGGCAACTCTCATCGGCGCAGATGGGCAGTGGATGAATAAAGTTCGCCAGCGCGGCATCTTCCCCTGCGGGCAAAGGCTGTTCGAGCATGGCGACGTTCAGATCCGCCAGCAGCTGGCAGCGGGCAGCCAGTCCTTCGCTGTGCCAGGATTCGTTGGCGTCGACGATAAGCGTCGCCTGCGGCACGGCCCCGCGAATGGCGACCATCCGCTCGCTGATCAGACGATCGTCCAGCTTCACTTTCAACAGGCGCGCCCCGGCGTCATAGAGCGCTTTGGCGCTGGCGGCCATCTGAGCAGGCTCACCGATCACCACTGTTTGCGCGGTGACCACCGTTTGCGGCAGGGTCGTGCCCGCCAGCGTCGCCAGAGAGATCCCTTGCTGACGCGCGGCTAAATCCCACAGCGCGCAGTCCACCGCGTTACGTGCGGCACCGGCAGGGAGTAACCGCTGTAGCGCTTCCCGGGTAAGGCCGCGCTCCAGTTCAGGCGCCAGCGCCATGATCTGCGCCATTACCGAGGCGATGCTTTCGCCATACCGGGGATAAGGCGTACACTCCCCCACCCCTTTGACGCCCTCTTCTTCTATTTCTACCACCACCACACTGGCCTCGCTCCGGGTCCCCCGGGAGATCACAAACGGCGTATGCAGTGGCCAGGCTTCTTCGTAAACCTTGAGGGTTCTCATCACTCACTCCTGTATAGCGGCTTCGCGCAAATAGGGTTTGCTGTGCTATCGGCTGATGACATACACTAACGACGACGTTAACTATATGTAAACAGGAAGATAACTATGTCACAACTCGTTCATTTCCAGGGCAACCCGGTTTCTGTTGCAGGATCCATTCCTCAGAAAGGCAGCAAAGCGCAGGCGTTTACGCTCGTGGCAAAAGATCTGTCTGACGTCGTGCTGAGCCAGTTTGCCGGCAAGCGTAAAGTGCTGAACATTTTCCCAAGCATTGATACCGGCGTGTGCGCCGCATCTGTGCGTAAATTCAACCAGCTGGCGACCGAAGTGGACAACACCGTTGTGCTGTGCATCTCAGCCGACCTGCCGTTCGCTCAGTCCCGTTTCTGCGGTGCGGAAGGTCTGAGCAACGTTATCACCCTCTCTACCCTGCGCAACCCGGAGTTTCTGGAGCAGTACGGCGTGGGCATCTCTGAAGGCGCACTGAAAGGTCTGGCGGCGCGTGCCGTTGTGGTGATCGACGAAAACGACACCGTCGTGTTCAGCCACCTGGTGAATGAAATCACCACCGAGCCAGATTACGCTGCCGCGCTGGAATCACTGAAGGCGTAACGGCAAGCGTAACAATAAAGCCTCCCTGCGGAGGCTTTTTTATTTTTACTCGTCACCTTTCTTCTGGCTCAGACCATACTCGCGCAGCTTGTTGGCGATGGCGGTGTGAGACACGCCCAGGCGTTTTGCCAGCTTACGGGTGCTGGGATAGTTACGATACAGCTGCGTCAGCACCGAGCGTTCAAAGCGGCTGGTAATGTCATCCAGCGATCCTTCCATAGCCTCTTCGCCTACCGCCACCGTTCCGGCATCGTAATCCGGCAATAAAATATCCTGCGGCCGCAGCTCATAGCCTTCTAGCTGGGTCAGGGCACGATAGATCGCATTTTTCAGCTGACGAATATTCCCCGGCCAGCCGTAACGGGTAAGAACCGTATTCAGATCGGCTGAAAACTTCGGTCTTGGGATACCCTGCTCATCGGCAAAGCGCGCCACAAACAGCTCGGTCAACGGCATGATGTCCTGGGGGCAATCGCGCAGCGGCGGAATATTGAGGGTCAGAACGTTCAGGCGATAATAGAGATCTTCCCGGAACATCCCCTTCTGCACCAGTTCCACCAGGTTCTTCTGGGTGGCGCAGATGACGCGCACATCCACATGCACCTCATGATCTTCTCCCACCCGGCGGAAGGTGCCGTCATTGAGGAAACGCAGCAGTTTGGCCTGCATCCGCGGCGACATCTCGCCAATTTCATCCAGCAGCACCGAGCCGCCGTTGGCCTGCTCAAAGAAGCCTTTTTTGCCTTCCGGCGCGTGGCCAAACAGCTCGCTTTCAACGGCATCTTCCGGAATAGAAGCGCAGTTCAGGGCAAGATAAGGTTTGCTCGCCCGCGGCCCCGCCTGATGCACCGCATGGGCCAGCAGATCTTTGCCGGTACCGGTGTCGCCGGTGATCAGCAGCGGTGCAGCAAGGTTTGCCAGCTTGCGCGCCTGCTCCACCACGTGGCGCATTTTCGGGCTGACGGCAATAATCTGGCTGAAGGCGCCCGTATCCTGGCTCGACAGGTTTTGCAGTTGACGCCCCATACGGACCGTTGAGCGCAGCATGATCACTGAACCGGTCAGAGTTCTGTCGTCGTTGTCGCCCTGCAGATAGACCGGGGTGAGCTCCATCAGGAAATTTTGTCCGTTAATAACCACATGCTCGCTGTGAGTCGAGCGCGGGTTGCTCTCCAGCCAGCGCTGGAAATTGAAGCCGGGGATCAGCTGGGCGGCGTTGTGGTTGCTCAGTTTCTCCGGCTCCAGGGCAAACAGCTGGCAGCTCGCCTGATTAGCCCGATCGATTTTGCCTTTCAGATCCAGGGATAAAAAGGGTTCGGGCATCGCTTCCAGCAGCGCGCTGAGGGCCAGGTGCTCGCGCTCGGAGGGCATCCACGGCACGGTGCGCACATCCGTAACGCCAGCGATACGGCGGATTTCAGCCATTAAGCTGCTGAATGTTTCGAAAGCAATTTCAGCAAAATTCAGGTAAATCTTCCCGATTGGGTCAATCTCAATTCCACGCAGGTCAATACTCCGCAAAACAAGGAGATCGAGCAGCTCGCGAGTCAGGCCGAGACGGTCCTTACAAAACACTTCCAGACGCATGGGAAAATCACTCTATAAGCCATTAACCCTGAAATGATAAGCCAGATATCTGCAATCGGGAAGACGGCTGTCAACAAATATTGACAGCCTGTGAGCAGGGTGTCGGAATTATGTGCGAGGAAGCGAGCTTACTGCGGTTTTTTATTGAGGGTATCTTTCAGCTGGCCGATTAATTCCCGACGGAAATCCCCCAGCCGGGGTTTATCATCCTCTGTCCACGGCAGTGGACGGCACAATTCCATCGCTTTGATCCCCAGCCGCGCGGTGAGTAATCCCGCACCAATCCCCTGCGCCGCACGGGCCGAAAGGCGAGCGGCCAGATCCTGTGACATCCAGTCCATCCCCACCTCGCGCACCAGCTCGCTGGCCCCGGCAAAGGCCATATTGAGTAGTACAAGGCGGAACAGGCGCAAGCGGCTGTAATAGCCCAGTTCGATACCGTACAGCGTGGCAATACGGTTGATCAGGCGCAGGTTGCGCCAGGCAATAAAAGCCATATCCACCAGCGCCAGCGGGCTGACGGCAATCATCAGCGTTGATTCGGCTGCCGAGCGGCTGATCTCCCGCCGCGCCTGGCTGTCCAACACCGGCTGCACGAGGTGGGCATACAGCGATACCACTTCGCGATCGTTTTGCGTTTCGTGAATGGCGGCGTACCAGCGCTGCAAGGCCGGATGAGACTGATCGAGCCCGGCCTGTTTCGCCAGTTTTTCACAAAATGCCCGTCCGTTACCGGTGCCGTGGCTGTGCAGCAGATCCCGGGCTTCATCACGCTCGTGGGCGCGCTGGCGCAGTCGCCATAAACGGCGCCATTCGGTGGCAACAGAGCCGACGCCCGCGCCGACGATAAGCGCACCTGCCGCGCATCCTCCCAGCGCCACCCAGTCCTGGGTTTGCCAGGCATTGATTGCCCACTGCACGCCTTGCCCTACCACCGCAACGCCCGCCAGCATCAGGCCCGCGCTGACCATTTTGCGCCACAGGCTACGTTTAGGGCGCAAAGCGGCTTCGACGACGGCTTCGGCTTGTCCTTCTTCCGCAGGGAGCATGTCGGTCACTACCGGGGCGAAGTTTCCGGCCTGGGTGTCATCAAACGTTTGTGCCGCTTTGAAGGCTTCGCGATCCGCTTCTTCCAGGGTGCCGGTAAAATCCATTCGCGGTTTTAGGGGTTCGGTCATCGCAATTTATCTCCAATCAAAAACTCCAGCGCGGCATCCAGGCGAATGTGCGGAAGCGGCTGGTCTACATTCATCGTCTGCGGGCGGAAGGCTTCAAACTGAAACCCCTGCTTCTGCCAGAATGCCTGGCCCGGCAATCGGGCGGGTACTTCGCCAGGGTAGACCGTCAGCGGGGCGCCGTCACTCAGACGGTGGCCGCGCAGCGCCGGGATCTTATCGCCATTAACGTCAATCAGGCCACTCTGGGTGGCCTGCACCGAGGCCAGCCCCAGGCAGTCCATGCTGATACCCTCAAAGGCGGCGTTTTGCCAGGCATCCTGCACCAGCTGCTGGAGGAGCGATACCATATTGGCGTGCTGATCCACCGTCACGTGATCCGCCTTGGTGGCGGCAAACAGCAGTTTGTCGATCACCGGAGAGAAGAGACGCCGGAACAGCGTGCGCTGCCCGTAGTGGAAGCTCTGCATCAGTTGGGTTAGCGCGAGGCGCATGTCGTTGAACGCCTGTGGCCCGCTGTTGAGCGGCTGAAGGCAGTCCACCAGCACAATCTGGCGGTCGAAGCGCAAAAAGTGGTTAGTGTAGAACCCCTTAACCACTTTCTCACAGTAGTAGTTAAAGCGTTCGCGCAGCATACCGGCGTTGGTATGTTTGTCCGCCTGGGCAAGCTTCGATTCACCAAAAGCCTCCACGTCCGGCCAGGGGAAAAATTGCAGGGCCGGGGCGCCCGCCATATCCCCAGGCAGCACAAAGCGACCCGGCTGGATAAAGTGCAGACCCTCTTTCTTACATTGATGCAGGTAATCGGTCCAGGCTTCCGAAATGGCCGCCAGCCGGTTTTCATCGGCGGGTGCCAGCGGATCCAGCCCCTCACACAGGGAACGCCAGCGGGCGGACCAGGCCGCGCGGGGCCCCTGTAACAGGCCGGTCATCTGCCGCGACCAGCTGAGATAGTCCTGGGTCAGCATCGGCAGGTCGAGCAGCCATTCGCCGGGATAATCGACAATCTCCAGATAGAGAGTGGAGGTCTCTTTAAAATGGCGAAGCAAAGAATCATTGGAACGGTACCGCAGCGCCAGGCGGATTTCACTCACCCCGCGGGTGGGCGTGGGCCAGGTTGGCGGCGTGCCGTAAAGCTGGGCCAGCCCTTCATCGTAGGTGAAACGGGGAATGCCAAAATCGCGCTGAGGGACGCGCTTCACGCCGAGCAGGCGCTCTTCGCGTACCGCGCTCAACAGCGGCAAGCGCGCCCCGGCATGCAGGTTAAGGAGCTGATTGACCATCGCCGTGATAAAGGCGGTTTTGCCGCTGCGGCTCAGTCCGGTAACCGCCAGGCGCAAATGTCGGTCAACCCCACGATTTACCAGAGAATTAAATTCATTTTTAAGTCGCTTCATCGCCATCCTGTTCTGCCTGAAGGAATTATTGTTCTGAGAAATATGACACGAGGGCAAGGAGAAAGGAATAAAAGCAGCGCAACGGCACATTGAACTTTGTGCCGTTGCGAATTATTTCAGTTTACTGGATAACCGGTTCGCGAGCTTTTTCAGCATCGGCTCCAGCGCGACGGCCAACAACATTCGTACCGGCTTGCGGGCAACCGATTTGATCGCCCACCCCGCCACGCCTGCCGGGCCGTAACGCAGTGCGGTGAGTAATACCAGCTTCCCTGCGATTTTCAGGCCCGGCTTGACGCGATGTCCGGCCTGTTGCCAGCGTTGATTCATATCAGTTCTCTCAGTTAAAGCTGACGAAAACGGCTTCGCAGCGTGAAGGTATCCGAGGTGACATACCGCTCCATTTCGCGCAAGCGTTTTTCGCCTGCCGACAGCTCAGCATCCACCGCGTCCAGTAATTCACTGCTGGTGGGGCTATTTTCATCGCCCATCGCGCCGTCCGGCATCGGGTCCAGCACGAAGGACAAAATGATATAGGCCACCAGGGTAATAAACGCCAGACCAAAGAAAATGGAGAGTACCGTTACCACACGCACCAGCTTCACCGGCACGTCGAGGTAGTGCGCCAGTCCGGCGCAGACGCCGCGCACCATCCCCTTCTGGGGGATACGCCACAATTTTTTATTCAGGTTCAGTGCCATTAGCGATCCCTCCAGTTCGGATGTTCTGCGTCCAGGATCGCCTCCAGCGCCTGAATACGTTCGCGCATTTTATTTGCGTCCTGAGTTAATTGCGCCAGGCGCTGCTGTTCGCTTTGCGACAGCTCTCCCCTTGAAGAACGGTTACTGTAGTGCAGCCACAACCAGATCGGCAGAACAAATAGCACGAAAATGGTCAGCGGAATGGCAAGAAAAAGCGCGCTCATGTCTACTCCTTGTGTGATGAGTGGCGGCGCCGGCGGGCGCCGCAGTTTTTATTATTGATTGCCTTGTTTCATTTTGGCCTTCAGCGCGGCCAGTTGCTCGCTGATTTCATCATCCGCTTTCAGATCGGCAAACTGCTGATCCAGCGTTTTCTGTTTGCCAAAGCTGTGGCTTTCCGCTTCCGCTTCCATCTGATCGATACGACGCTCAAACGACTCAAAACGGGCCATGGCTTCGTCAATCTTGCCGCTGTCGAGCTGACGGCGCACGTCACGGGATGAACTTGCCGCCTGGTGACGCAGCGTCAGGGCCTGCTGGCGGGCGCGGGTTTCGCTCAGCTTGTTCTCCAGCTCCGCAATCTCTTTTTTCATGCGGGCAAGGGTTTCATCCACCAGCGTCACCTCCTGATCAAGGGTGGCGACAATATCGGTCAGCTTCTGCTTTTCAATCAGCGCAGAGCGGGCCAGGTCCTCTTTATCTTTGCGCAGCGCCAGTTCCGCTTTTTCCTGCCATTCGGCCTGCTGGGCGGTCGCCTGTTCAATACGGCGGGAAAGCTGCTTTTTCTCAGCCAGCGCACGGGCGGAGTTAGAGCGCACTTCCACCAGCGTGTCTTCCATCTCCTGAATCATCAGACGAACCAGCTTCTGCGGATCCTCTGCTTTCTCCAGCAGTGAGTTGATGTTGGCGTTCACGATGTCGGCAAAACGAGAAAAAATACCCATAATTGAATCCTCATATTTTCTGTTATCGGGCTCAGCCCTGCTGCATAGTTAATACAATTCCCGTGCCAGTTTTATATCTCATTGATTTTAGACGATGTGATTGCT
This sequence comes from Leclercia sp. LSNIH1, assembly GCF_002902985.1. Taxonomy (NCBI): domain Bacteria; kingdom Pseudomonadati; phylum Pseudomonadota; class Gammaproteobacteria; order Enterobacterales; family Enterobacteriaceae; genus Leclercia; species Leclercia sp. LSNIH1. The sequence goes on from NZ_CP026167.1 coordinate 3,604,096, forward strand.
TTTTCACCCACTACACCCTACTCTCATTTAGTGAATTACACCAATAAGTGGTCAATTACATCATGACTGAATTTAAAGACACGTTACTCGGGGAAGCCAACAGTTTTCTCGAAGTGCTGGAGCAGGTATCAAGGCTGGCACCGCTGAATAAACCGGTGCTGATTATCGGCGAGCGCGGCACCGGCAAGGAGCTGATTGCCAACCGGCTACACTACCTCTCCGGGCGCTGGGATGGACCGTTTATCTCTCTGAACTGCGCCGCGCTGAACGAGAACCTGCTGGATACGGAACTGTTTGGTCACGAGGCGGGCGCCTTTACCGGGGCGCAGCGTCGCCATCCCGGTCGCTTCGAGCGCGCCGATGGCGGCACGTTGTTTCTTGATGAGCTGGCGACCGCGCCGATGCTGGTGCAGGAAAAACTGCTACGCGTCATTGAGTATGGCGAGCTGGAGCGCGTGGGCGGCAGCCAGCCTTTACAGGTAAACGTGCGGCTGGTGTGCGCCACTAACGCCAATCTGCCGGAGATGGTCGAGCAGGAGAAGTTTCGCGCCGACCTGCTGGATCGGCTGGCGTTTGATGTGGTTAACCTGCCGCCGCTGCGCGAGCGGCGCAGCGATATCATGCTGCTGGCGGAGCAGTTTGCTATTCAGATGTGTCGCGAGCTTGGGCTGCCGCTGTTTCCCGGTTTTAGTCAGCACGCCCGTGAAACGCTGCTGGACTACCGCTGGCCGGGCAATATCCGAGAACTGAAGAATGTGGTGGAGCGCTCCGTCTACCGCCACGGTAGCAGCGAGACCGAGCTGGATGAGATTGTGATCGATCCCTTTCAGCGCCCCGCACAGCCCTCTGTCAGCAAACCGCTTACCACGGGTACACCTACCCTGCCCCTCGATTTGCGTTTGTTCCAGCTTGAGCAGGAGAAGCGGTTGCTGGAGCAGAGCCTGCGCGAGGCACAATTTAATCAGAAACGCGCGGCTGAACTGCTGGGGCTGACCTACCATCAGTTAAGGGCATTGCTCAAAAAGCATCAGATGCGATGACATAATCAGCACTTACCCGCAGACATTTTTACGAAGCAGGTGTAAGTGCGATACACTTTGCAGATCGTCTCTAAAAACCTTAAAAATTATGCGACTGGTTTTCTCGTCCCTGATTGCGCTCGGTCTGTTAAGCAGCCAGGCGTTTGCCGCGCCTGAGCTGGCGGATCGCGCGGATATTCGCGACAGCGGCTTTGTCTACTGCGTAAGTGGGCAGGTCAACACCTTCAACCCGCAAAAGGCGAGCAGCGGCCTGATCGTCGATACCCTCGCCGCCCAGATCTATGACCGCCTGCTGGATGTGGATCCCTATACCTATCGCCTGGTGCCTGAACTGGCCGAGAGCTGGCAAGTGCTGGACAACGGGGCCACATACCGTTTTCGCCTGCGCGACGACGTCAGCTTCCAGACCACGCCGTGGTTTAAGCCTACCCGTAAACTCAATGCGGATGACGTGGTCTTTACCTTCCAGCGCATTTTTAACCGCAACCATCCGTGGCACTACATCAACGGCGGTAATTTCCCCTACTTCGACAGTTTACAGTTTGCCGATACGGTGAAGTCCGTCCGCAAGCTGGATAACCGCACGGTGGAGTTCACCCTGGCGCGGCCAGATGCCTCCTTCCTGTGGCACCTGGCGACGCACTATGCCTCGGTGATGTCCGCGGAATATGCCACTCAGCTCACCCTGAAGGACAAAATGGAGTTGATGGATCGCCAGCCCGTAGGAACCGGACCGTTCCAGGTTGAAGAGTATCGGGCGGGGCAGTACGTGCGCCTGCAACGCCATGAGAAATTCTGGCGCGGCACGCCGCTTATGCCGCAGGTTGTGGTCGATTTAGGCTCCGGCGGTACCGGGCGGCTGTCGAAACTGCTCACGGGCGAATGCGATGTCCTGGCCTGGCCCGCTGCCAGCCAGCTGACCATCCTGCGCGACGACCCGCGTCTGCGCCTGACCCTGCGCCCGGGCATGAATATCGCTTATCTGGCCTTTAACACCAACAAACCGCCGCTGGACAACCCGGCGGTACGCCATGCCCTGGCGCTGGCGATCAATAACCAGCGTCTGATGCAGTCCATTTATTACGGTACCGCAGAAACTGCCGCCTCAATCTTGCCCCGCGCCTCGTGGGCCTACGATAGCGAGGCTAAAATTACCGAATACAACCCGGAAAAATCACGCGAACAGCTCAAAGCGCTGGGGGCAGAAAACCTCACCCTGCAATTGTGGGTGCCTACCAGCTCCCAGGCCTGGAACCCCAGCCCGCTAAAAACCGCGGAGCTGCTCCAGGCTGACCTGGCCCAGGTGGGGGTTAATGTGGTGATTGTTCCGGTAGAAGGCCGTTTTCAGGAGGCGCGCCTGATGGACATGAACCACGACCTCACCCTGTCAGGCTGGGCGACAGACAGTAACGACCCGGACAGTTTCTTCCGTCCGCTCCTGAGCTGCGCGGCCATTGATTCGCAGACCAACTATGCCCACTGGTGCAACCGCGAGTTTGACAGCATTCTGCGCAAGGCGCTGTCGACCCAGCAGCTGGCGGCACGTATCGATGCCTATGATGAAGCGCAGATTATTCTGGCCAAAGAGTTGCCGGTGCTGCCGCTGGCCTCATCCCTGCGTCTGCAGGCGTACCGTTACGATATCAAAGGCCTGGTGCTCAGTCCGTTTGGAAATGCGTCGTTTGCGGGCGTCTCCCGCGAGAAACAAGAAGAGGTGAAAAAACCGTGATTATTTTTACCTTACGTCGGTTGCTGTTGCTGCTCATCACCCTCTTCTTTCTCACCTTAGTGGGTTTTAGCCTGAGCTATTTTACCCCGCACGCGCCGCTACAGGGTGCTTCGCTGTGGAATGCGTGGTGGTTCTGGTTTGAAGGCGTGCTGCACTGGGACTTTGGCGTCTCCAGCATTAACGGCCAGCCCATCTCCGAGCAACTGAAAGAGGTCTTCCCCGCCACCATGGAGCTCTGCATCCTGGCGTTCGGTTTTGCGCTGATTGTCGGGATCCCGGTCGGGATGCTCGCCGGGATCACCCGCAATAAATGGCAGGACAAGCTGATCAGCGCGATCGCCCTGCTCGGGTTTTCGGTTCCCGTCTTCTGGCTGGCGCTGCTGCTGACGCTCTTTTTCTCGCTGACGCTCGGCTGGCTGCCGGTTTCCGGACGTTTTGACCTGCTTTATGCGGTAAAAACTGTCACCGGATTCGCCATTATTGACGCCTGGCTCTCAGATTCGGTCTGGCGGCATGAGATGATCATCAGCGCCGTGCGCCACATGGTGTTGCCGGTGCTGGCCCTGGCCGTGGCACCAACCACGGAGGTGATTCGCCTGATGCGCATCAGCACCAGCGAGGTGTTTGACCAGAACTATGTTAAAGCGGCCGCCACACGCGGATTGTCACGGCTGACGATTTTACGTCGCCATGTGCTGCATAATGCGCTGCCGCCGGTGATCCCCCGTCTCGGGCTGCAGTTCTCAACCATGCTGACGCTGGCCATGATCACCGAAATGGTCTTTAGCTGGCCAGGCCTCGGGCGCTGGCTGATTAACGCCATTCGCCAGCAGGATTATGCCGCTATCTCTGCCGGCGTGATGGTGATTGGCGCGCTGGTGATTATTGTGAACGTGTTATCTGATATTTTGGGCGCTATGGCTAACCCACTGAAACATAAGGAATGGTATGCCTTACGATAGCGTATACAGTGAAAAGCGCACGCCCGGTGCGTTACGCACCGTGTGGCGAAATTTCTACGGCGACGCTATGGCGATGATCGGCCTGTACGGCTGTGGCGGCCTGGTGCTGCTGTGCATCCTGGGCTCGTGGTTTGCGCCGTATGGCATCGATCAGCAGTTCCTCGGCTATCAGCTGTTACCGCCATCCTGGTCCCGCTACGGTGAAGTCTCCTTCTTCCTGGGCACCGACGACCTCGGGCGCGATGTGTTAAGCCGTCTGTTGAGCGGCGCCGCGCCGACGGTGGGCGGCGCCTTTGTGGTCACCCTGGCCGCCACGCTGTGCGGTCTGGTACTGGGTATTGTCGCCGGGGCTACTCACGGCCTGCGCTCGGCGGTGATGAACCATATTCTCGATACGCTGCTGTCGATCCCGTCGCTGCTGCTGGCGATCATCGTGGTGGCCTTCGCCGGTCCGCATCTGACGCACGCCATGTTTGCTGTCTGGCTGGCGCTACTGCCGCGCATGGTACGTTCGGTCTACAGCCTGGTGCATGATGAGCTGGAAAAAGAGTATGTGGTGGCCGCCCGTCTCGATGGCGCCACCACCATGAATATTCTGTGGTTTGCGGTGCTGCCCAATATCGCCTCGGGCATGGTTACGGAAATTACCCGTGCCCTGTCGATGGCGATCCTGGATATCGCCGCGCTCGGTTTTCTCGATCTGGGCGCGCAACTGCCCTCCCCGGAATGGGGGGCGATGCTGGGCGACGCGCTGGAACTGATCTATGTGGCCCCCTGGACGGTGATGCTGCCGGGTGCTGCAATTACGGTTAGCGTATTACTGGTGAACCTGCTTGGCGACGGGATCCGTCGCGCCATTGTGGCGGGAGTGGAATAATGCCGTTACTGGATATTCGCAATCTGACGATTGAGATTAAAACCGGCGAAGGCTGGGTCAAAGCGGTCGATCGCGTCAGTATTACCCTGAGCGAAGGCGAAATTCGCGGGCTGGTGGGGGAATCGGGCTCAGGCAAAAGCCTGATTGCTAAAGCGATTTGCGGCGTGGCGAAGGATAACTGGCGCGTCACCGCTGACCGTATGCGCTTTGATGATATCGACCTGCTGCGCCTCTCCGTCCGCGAACGACGCAAGCTGGTGGGCCACAACGTGTCGATGATCTTTCAGGAGCCGCAATCCTGTCTCGATCCGTCGGAGCGGGTGGGCAAACAGCTGATGCAGAACATTCCCGCCTGGACCTATAAAGGCCGCTGGTGGCAACGTTTTGGCTGGCGTAAACGCCGGGCCATTGAGCTACTGCACCGGGTGGGGATCAAAGATCACAAAGACGCCATGCGCAGCTTCCCCTATGAGCTGACGGACGGTGAGTGTCAGAAAGTGATGATTGCCATCGCGCTGGCTAACCAGCCGCGCCTGCTGATCGCAGACGAACCGACCAACGCGATGGAGCCGACCACCCAGGCGCAAATCTTCCGCCTGCTGACCCGGCTTAATCAGAACAACAACACCACTATTTTGCTGATCAGCCATGACCTGCAGATGCTGAGTAAATGGGCAGATAAGATTGATGTGATGTACTGCGGCCAGACCGTGGAGACCGCCGGCAGCGAGGATCTGATCACCACGCCGCATCATCCGTATACCCAGGCGCTGATCCGTGCGATACCGGATTTTGGCAGCCCCATGCCGCATAAAAGTCGCCTGAATACCCTGCCGGGGGCTATCCCGCTGCTGGAGCACCTGCCCATTGGCTGTCGCCTGGGTCCGCGCTGTCCCTATGCCCAGCGTAAATGCATTGAAACGCCGCGCCTGGCCGGGCCGAAGAACCATCTGTTTGCCTGCCATTTCCCGCTGAACATGGAGAAAGAGTGACATGGTCGAAACCCTGCTGGAAGTGCGCAACCTGAGTAAGACCTTTCGCTACCGTACCGGCTTATTCCGCCGACAGACCGTTGAAGCGGTAAAACCGCTGAGCTTTACCCTGCGTGAAAAGCAGACCCTGGCGATCATCGGTGAAAACGGTTCAGGGAAATCGACGCTGGCGAAGATGCTGGCCGGGATGATTGAACCCTCGGACGGTGAGGTCCTGATTGACGACCATCTGCTGAAATTTGGCGATTACTCGTTCCGCAGCCAGCGGATCAGGATGATTTTTCAGGATCCCTCCACCTCGCTGAACCCGCGCCAGCGTATCTCACAGATCCTCGATTTTCCGCTACGGCTCAATACCGATCTGGAACCTGAAGCGCGACGTAAGCAGATCATCGATACCCTGCGCATGGTCGGACTGCTGCCGGATCACGTCAGCTATTATCCGCACATGCTGGCGCCGGGGCAGAAGCAGCGTCTGGGTCTTGCCCGCGCGCTGATCCTGCGCCCGAAAGTGATCATCGCTGACGAAGCGCTGGCCTCGCTGGATATGTCGATGCGTTCACAACTTATCAACCTGATGCTGGAGTTGCAGGAGAAACAGGGTATCTCGTATATCTACGTCACCCAGCATCTGGGGATGATGAAGCACATCAGCGATCAGGTGCTGGTGATGCACGAAGGCTCAGTGGTGGAGCGCGGCAGCACCGCGTCGGTGCTGGCCGCCCCACTTCACGATCTGACCAAACGTTTAATTGCCGGGCATTTTGGCGAAGCCTTAACCGCCGATGCCTGGCGAAAAGATCGCTGACCTGCCCCGTATGGAGTGGTCGGATTAACACTGTACGCGACACATGCTATTATCGCCGCGTTTTAACGACGGTTGTCCAAAAATGACAGCCGCCACAACAATGAATATAAGGATTAAGAGCTATGGGTTTTCTTTCCGGTAAGCGCATTCTGGTCACTGGCCTTGCCAGCAAACTGTCCATCGCATACGGTATCGCACAGGCGATGCATCGCGAAGGTGCTGAGCTGGCATTCACCTACCAGAACGACAAGCTGAAAGGCCGCGTAGAGGAGTTCGCCGCGCAGCTGGGTTCCAGCATTGTTCTGGAATGCGACGTTGCTAAAGATGAAAGCATCGATGGCATGTTCGCCGAGCTGGCAAAAACCTGGCCGAAATTTGACGGTTTCGTTCACTCCATCGGTTTTGCACCAGGCGACCAGCTCGACGGCGACTATGTAAACGCGGTCACCCGTGAAGGCTTCAAAATCGCACACGACATCAGCTCCTACAGCTTTGTGGCGATGGCGAAATCCTGCCGCTCCATGCTTAACCCGGGCGCAGCTCTGCTGACCCTGTCCTATTTGGGCGCTGAGCGCGCTATCCCGAACTACAACGTAATGGGTCTGGCAAAAGCCTCTCTGGAAGCCAACGTGCGCTACATGGCGAACGCAATGGGTCCGGAAGGCGTGCGCGTAAACGGCATCTCTGCCGGTCCAATCCGTACTCTGGCGGCTTCCGGCATCAAAGACTTCCGTAAAATGCTGGCGCATTGCGAAGCGGTTACCCCAATCCGTCGCACCGTGACCATCGAAGATGTGGGTAACTCCGCAGCCTTCCTCTGCTCTGACCTCTCTGCTGGCATCTCCGGCGAAGTGGTTCACGTTGACGGCGGTTTCAGCATCGCTGCAATGAACGAGCTGGAACTCAAATAAGTTCGTTACCTTCCCGCTCCGGCGGGGAGGTATCCCCACCGTTTCGCCCGCTTTCCCCGCGTTATTCCGTTCCGCTATTTGTTATCACTTAACAATATTTTTCCGCTTATCCGCCTTCCGCCAGGATATTGATCGCCATTTTGAGATCAAGGAACGCACATGGAACAACGCCGTATTTCTGGCAAAGGCCACTGGTATCATGAGACCCAGTCCAGTAGCAGCCCGACGGAAGTCCTGCCTTTGGTTCCCGAAGCCGCGCATGTCGCCGATCGCTTTTTGCTGAACATCGCGCTACCGGCAACGCTGCTGGCAGCCTGTGAACGCTGGTTAACCCCGGCCCGGGCGCTATGCGACCTTTTTTTCCCGCGCACCGTCACCGTTACCCGGCTGCGCACGCTGAGCGCCTACGATCGTTTCAGCACTGCTCTGACTGTCGCCCAGGTGTGCGGCGTGCAGCGTCTGTGTAATCACTACGCCGCCCTTCTCGCCCCGCTCCCCGGTCCCGACTCCTCCCGTGAAAGCAATCGCCGTCTCGCCCAGATCACCCAGTATGCCCGCCAGCTTGCCAGCTCGCCGGATGTGATTGACAGCAAAGCGCAGCAGGGGCTCGATGAGGTGGGCCTGACGGTGTATGACATCGTGACCATCAATCAGATTATCGGCTTTGTGGGCTTTCAGGCGCGCGTGGTGGCGGTGTTTCAGGCCCTGCTCGGCCACCCGGTGCGCTGGCTGCCGGGGCACCATATCCCGCCTCACGCCCTGCCGGACGATAACGACCTGAACACATGGCAGCCTGCCATACCCGAGGTTGAGCGTTGTCAGGCCAGCCCACAGCAGCTGGCCTCGCTTGAACGCTGGCAGGACGAGCCGTTATTGCATCCCCTTACGCCGGTGCTCTGTCATGAACCGTTGATCCTCGATCAAACCGGTGAAATTCTCATCAGTGGCATTCACACGGCGTATAAAGACGATGAGGCGGTAAGGCGTGCGGTAGAACAGCTGGCGCGATCGCCGGATCAGTTCAGCGCCGCGCAGTTTACCCCGCTGACAGATGATGGCCAGTCGCCCGTACAGGCCATCAATCTCCTCACCTGGAGCGCTTTTTGCGGCTGGCTGAACCGTCTGAAAATCGCCATTGGCAGAAGCGAATAACCACACTAACGACCGAAAGAGCGCTTGCTGTAGCAGTGAGATTCGCGTAAAACTGTCAGCCGCTCAATGGCTACGAAAATAGATCACTATGCTCCAGGACAACCCGCTGCTAGCGCAGCTTAAACAGCAACTGCATTCCCAGACGCCACGTGCTGAAGGGGTCGTAAAAGCCACGGAAAAAGGCTTTGGCTTCCTTGAAGTCGATGCGCAGAAAAGTTACTTCATTCCGCCTCCGCAGATGAAGAAAGTGATGCACGGCGATCGCATTACGGCCGTGATCCATAGCGAAAAGGATCGTGAATCAGCCGAGCCTGAAGAATTAATTGAACCGTTCCTGACCCGTTTTGTGGGTAAGGTGCTGAGAAAAGATGACCGTCTGTCCATCATTCCGGACCATCCTCTGCTGAAAGACGCCATTCCCTGCCGCGCTGAGCGTGGCGTGACGCATGATTTTAAAGAAGGTGACTGGGCCGTAGCAGAAATGCGCCGTCATCCTCTGAAGGGCGATCGCGGTTTTTATGCCGAACTCACCCAGTTTATCACCTTCGGTGAAGACCATTTCGTACCGTGGTGGGTCACCCTTGCCCGCCATAATCTGGAAAAAGAGGCGCCAGAAGGCGCAGCGACTGACATGCTGGACGAAGGTCTTGAGCGTCGCGATCTGACTGCACTGAATTTTGTCACCATCGACAGCGCCAGCACCGAAGATATGGACGATGCGCTGTATGTTGAAGAGCAGGCTGACGGTAAACTGCTGCTAACCGTAGCGATTGCCGATCCTACAGCCTGGATCGCGGAAGGTACCCCGCTGGATGACGCGGCGAAAATCCGTGCCTTTACCAACTATCTGCCAGGCTTCAACATCCCGATGCTGCCGCGCGAGCTGTCGGATAATCTCTGCTCGCTGCGCGCTAACGAAGTGCGCCCGGTACTGGCCTGCCGCATGTCCATCGCTGCCGATGGCACTATCGAAGAGAACATTGAGTTCTTTGCTGCGCTGATCGAGTCTAAAGCCAAGCTGGTGTACGACGAGGTCTCTGACTGGCTGGAAAACAGCGGTAGCTGGCAGCCTGAGCATGAGGCCATTGCCGACCAGATCCGCCTGCTGCACCGTGTCTGTCTGAGCCGTAGCGAATGGCGTAAGACCCATGCGCTGGTCTTTAAGGATCGCCCTGACTACCGTTTCATTCTCGGTGAGAAAGGCGAAGTGCTGGATATCGTGGCGGAGCCGCGTCGCATTGCTAACCGCATCGTTGAAGAGTCGATGATTGCGGCGAACATCTGTGCGGCCCGCGTACTGCGCGACAAACTCGGTTTCGGTATCTATAACGTGCATACCGGGTTTGATCCAGCTAACAGCGAAGCCCTGGCGGCCCTGCTGAAAACCCATGACGTGCATGTGGATCCGCAGGAAGTTCTGACCCTGAATGGCTTCTGCAAGCTGCGCCGTGAACTGGATGCCCAGCCATCTGGTTTCCTGGATAGCCGCATTCGTCGCTTCCAGTCTTTCGCTGAGATCAGCACCGAACCTGGCCCGCACTTTGGTCTTGGGCTGGAAGCCTACGCCACCTGGACCTCACCGATTCGTAAGTATGGCGATATGATTAACCACCGCCTGCTGAAAGCGATCGTTAAAGGCGAAACCATTGCCCGTCCACAGGACGAAGCCACGGTGCAGATGGCCGAGCGCCGTCGCCTTAACCGCATGGCGGAACGCGACGTCGGTGACTGGCTCTACGCCCGGTTCCTGAAAGACAAAGCCGGAACGGAGACCCGTTTCGCGGCGGAGATCATCGATGTCAGCCGTGGCGGGATGCGTGTACGTCTGGTGGATAATGGCGCCGTGGCCTTTATTCCTGCGCCGTTCCTGCACGCCGTACGTGACGAGCTGGTCTGCAGCCAGGAAAACGGCACCGTGCAAATCAAGGGCGAAGTGGCCTATAAAGTGACCGAAGTTATCGACGTCACTATTGCTGAAGTGCGCATGGAAACACGCAGCATTATTGCCCGCCCTGCCGTCTGATTATTGAGTGCTTAAAAGTCGGTTCACCTCATTTGAGGGAACCGACTTTTTTTTGCGTTAACGTCAAATTCATCATTTTTACTTATCTTTTTCTCCCCTAAATTGCGAAAAGCGATCACACTTATTCATGACAGTCTGGTGAATGCTTTAACGTGTCACCAGAATATTCATTCGCCTGTATCCTTTTTTGCCGATCTCGTTCTAATATAAGAATACTGGGAAAAAACAATAAGTTTAGTTCGGGTTTACCGTTATTTAAGCACGGTAAAACCGACTGAAAATGCACAGTGTGTGCAATTAAGTGCGCCTGGGAGAGAGCATTATTGACGATCTGGAGCAAAATTTGCTGTTTCGTTACATGGGCACCCACAGTCCCTGGTGGCGACTGACGGCGGACAGTAACGCGCTCCATCTTGCGGCCAGCGAAAGCGCCGATACCACGCAGGTTGTGGCGCTGAATGACGAGCAGGCCAACAGCATTCGCCAGATGACGGTTATTACCTCCAGCATTACCATGACGCTCTCCCTCTACGGAACCGAGGTGCCAGTGCACCTGGTGGGACGTAAGATCAATAAAAAAGAGTGGACCGGTACCGCCTCCGCCTGGAACGACACCCCTTCCGTCGCCCGCGATCTGGCGCAGGGGTTATCCTTTGCCGAGCAGGTGGTTTCAGAGGCCAACTCGGTCATCGTTATTCTCGACCGGCACGGCAATATTCAACGCTTCAACCGCCTGAGCGAAGAATATACCGGGATGAAAGAGCACGAGGTTATCGGTCAGAACGTCTTTAAACTGTTTATGAGCCGCAGCGAGGCAGCGGCTTCCCGGCGTAATATCAGCGGTTTTTTTCGGGACGGCAGCTCCTATGAAGTGGAACGCTGGATTAAAACCCGCAAAGGGCAGCGTTTGTTTTTATTCCGTAATAAATTCGTGCACAGCGGCAGCGGAAAAAATGAAATATTCCTTATCTGTTCCGGTACGGATATCACTGAAGAACGCCGTGCCCAGGAACGTCTTCGTGTACTTGCCAATACCGACACCATTACCGGCCTGCCAAACCGCAACGCTATCCACGATCTGATCAGCGAAGCGATTGAAACCCGTGGCGATGGCCAGGTGGGCGTGGTCTATCTTGACCTCGATAATTTCAAAAAAGTGAATGATGCCTACGGGCATATGTTTGGCGATCAGCTGCTGCAGGCGGTGGCGCTGGCTATCCTCAGTTGCCTGGAGGACGGGCAGGTTCTTGCGCGTCTGGGTGGCGACGAGTTTATCGTGCTGGCAACCGGTACGTCACAGGGTGCGCTCGAGGCCATGGCTTCGCGGATCCTCACCCGCCTGCGTCAGCCTTTCCGGATTGGTTTAATTGAAGTCTACACCGGCTGTTCGCTGGGGATCTCCCTCGCGCCGCAGCACGGCACCGATCGGGAAAGCGTGATACGCAACGCCGATACGGCCATGTATACCGCGAAAGAGAACGGACGCGGCAAGTTCTGCGTTTTCTCTCCGGAAATGAATCAGCGCGTATTTGAATATCTGTGGCTGGACACCAATCTGCGCAAGGCGCTGGAGAATGATCAGCTGGTGATCCACTACCAGCCCAAAATTACCTGGCGTGGCGAGGTGAGAACCCTCGAAGCGCTGGTGCGTTGGCAGTCTCCGGAGCGCGGACTGATCCCGCCGCTGGAGTTTATCTCCTACGCCGAAGAGTCCGGACTGATCGTTCCATTGGGGCGTTGGGTGATGCTGGATGTGGTTCGTCAGGTTGCCAAATGGCGCGATAAAGGCATCAATTTACGCGTGGCGGTCAACGTTTCGGCCCGCCAGCTGGCAGACCAGACGATTTTCAGCGATCTGAAACAGGCGCTGAAGGATCTCAATTTTGAATATTGCCCCATTGACGTTGAATTGACCGAAAGCTGCCTGATTGAAAACGAAGAGCTGGCGCTGTCGGTGATCCAGCAGTTCAGCCAGCTGGGGGCGCAGATCCACCTTGATGATTTCGGAACCGGTTATTCGTCGCTGTCGCAACTGGCGCGTTTTCCCATCGATGCCATTCAGCTCGACCAGGCATTTGTCCGGGATATCCATAAGCAGTCGGTGTCGCAATCGCTGGTGCGCGCGATCGTTGCAGTCGCTCAGGCGCTGAATTTGCAGGTGATTGCCGAAGGGGTCGAGAGTGCGAAAGAAGACGCCTTTCTGACGAAGAACGGCGTCAATGAACGACAGGGATTTCTGTTTGCTAAACCCATGCCCGCTGTCGCTTTCGAGCGATGGTTTAAACGCTATCAGTCACGCAATGCGCGCTAGCTGGCTTTACGCAGCCCCGATGCCGTGTGGCGGTCCTGCAACAGCACCAGCCGCTGCATATAGGCCACGTCCTTAGGTTGCAGGCAGAATGCGGCGTCTACCCAATCTTCCGTGATGTCCATCAGCTCACTGCGCGGCAGCTGCAATACCCGCTGGCGGGCGCGCAGCATCGCTCTGACGCCATTCATTTTGGGTTGTAACGTGTCGATGAAGGTCCGCGTCGCCACGTAGCCCTGGCCGGGTTCGAACAGCACGTCCACCAGCCCCTGCTGCTCATACCATTCCGCAGTGTGCGACTCCCCTTTATAGATCAGCTCTTCTGCCAGTTTCATACCAGAGCGGCGGGCAACCAGCGAGTAGCCTCCCATCCCGGGGAACAGGTTAAAGGCGATTTCAGGAAACCCTAAGCGGGCATCCCGTTGCGCCAGTAAAAAGTGGTGCGCCAGCGCCGCTTCAAAGCCACCGCCAAGGGCACTGCCCTCTACCATCGACAGGGTGATCGCCCCGGTATCAAATCCCCGCGATGCGGCGTGGACACAGTCCACACAGGCGCGGGCATAGGCCCGAAGCGCTTCCCGACGACCGTTCTCAATGCACTCGACAAAGAAGCGTAAATCGCCGCCAGTATTATACATATCGGGCACCAGCGAACCGGTCACCCAGAAATCAACCTCAAACCCGGACTGACGCACCAGCCAGGACAGGTTCATAATCTCCTCTATAAGCGCATGATTGAAGCAGGGACGCGGCTGGGCCCGTAACATCATCCACACGGTACGTCTCTCCTCCTCGTAATAGCCGGCGAGCTGAGTGAATCGTGCAGAATCAGTGAACAGTTTACAGGTTGCCTGATTGATAATTGTCATAGTCTAATTCCTCATAGAAAAAAGCGCCTTGCGCGCAGAGTTAGACTAATCCACTACATAATTCCTACGTATAAAGAAGCATCAAAATATCACTACCATTAATGGGCTTTCGTTAGCTCACTTTTTCCCTTCTCTTTTGCCTTCAATTTCTGCATCATTGAATTTATTCACTTTTCATTTAGGGATGAGATTATGTCTGATATCGATGCACTGAAAGTGGCGCAACGTATTGATACTGTGCTGGATATTCTGGTCGCAGGCGATGTGAACTCTGCTCTTCGTAATCTCGAGATATTAAAATCAGAATTACTGACCCAGGCGGGCGAGCAGAAAAACCCCGAGGCAGTATCGCCTAAATCCCCCTGGGAAGTTTAAGGCTCGATCCATCTCTCGTGTTTATGTCAGTTTTCAACTAACGGCGATGCCGTTTTAATATGGATGCTATGAACTCCCGACAACAAGTAATATTACAGATGGTGATCGATACAGGGCGTGTGAGTGTCGTTGATCTGGCAAAAGCGACCGGCGTGTCAGAAGTCACCATCCGCCAGGATCTCAATCTTCTGGAAAAAATGAGCTACCTCCGTCGCGCGCATGGTTACGCCGTCCCGCTGGACAGCGAAGATGTTGAAACGCGGATGATGAACAACTATGCGCTGAAACGCGAGCTGGCGGAGTTTGCAGCGTCTCTGGTGAATAATGGCGAAACGGTGTTTATCGAGAACGGCAGCTGCAATGCCCTTCTCGCGCGCACGCTGGCCGACCAGAAAGAAGAGGTTACCATCGTGACGGTGAGCAGCTATATAGCGCATCTTCTGAAGGAGACGCGCAGCGAAGTGATTTTGCTCGGCGGCATTTACCAGAAAAAAAGCGAAAGCATGGTTGGCCCGCTTACCCGTCAGTATGTGCAGCAAGTCCATTTCAACAAGGCATTTATCGGCATTGATGGCTGGTTGCCTGATACCGGCTTTACCGGAAGGGACATGATGCGCTCGGATGTGGTAAATGCGGTGCTGGAGAAAGGCGGCGAGACCATTGTGCTCACCGACAGCTCAAAATTCGGTGCGGTTCACCCTTATACCATGGGCCCGGTCTCTCGCTTCAGCCGGGTTATTACCGACGAGGGCATTAAACAGGCGCACATCGCTAATCTGCAGCAAGACGGCTTAACCGTCGATATCGTCAAAAAACCTGCCTGACCCTCCCCTAACGCCCGAATATCGGGCGTCATTTTTCTGCCCCTTCGCTCTGAGACTTTTCTGAACCCCCGTTTAAGACTATTTACCTGTCGGATCAGTAATAAAGACGTAAAATTATTGTTAGCGATATAACAGGAAGTAACTATCACCTGCGTGATCTTGTAACGCCTGCGCAATCAAGTTTCATGGAATAACGCGCTTGAGGGGGATTGATAACCATTTAAGCGAAATGATTTCCGTGGATCAATACTTCAGGAGAATGAATTATGACTTTTAACAGCAAAAAATTATCCGCTGCTATGCTGGCCGTTACGCTGGCATTATCCCTGAGCGCGTGCTCCGGCATGAGCAGACAAGACCGTAATACCGCGATTGGTGCGGGTGCTGGCGCAATCGGTGGTTCCGTCTTAACTGACGGTAGCACGCTGGGTACCCTGGGTGGTGCTGCAGTGGGTGGGATCATCGGTCACCAGGTTAAATAACCTACCGATTGCCATCGCAGTCATTTGATAACGCCCTGCTGTTCTGGCGCTATCTCAAAATAAAAACAATAAGCCACGGTCTCGACCGTGGCTTATTTGTTTTGGCGGTACGTTAACCGCCCGCTAATTTCACTTTCATCCCTTTTGCTTCCAGGAGGGATTTAATGAGATCCCGCTTATCGCCCTGGATCTCAATAACGCCATCTTTAACTGAGCCGCCGCATCCGCATTTTTTCTTCAATTCTGCGGCAATCTGCGTAAGTGTGGCATCGTCAGCGTCAATTCCGGTGATCAGCGATACGCCCTTCCCTTTACGTCCGCTGGTCTGGCGTTGAATACGTACAATGCCATCACCTTTTGGTCGCTCCGCGACCTCTTTTGGCTCATCAATGCGCCCGGTTTCTGTCGAATAGACCAGGCGGCTGTTAGTGTCGCGCATTACGCTCCCTTCTGAAGTGATGCGTTGATAGCTTTAAGGGTTTGTGCCGGATCGGCTGACTGGGTGACCGGTCGACCAATAACCATATAGTCCACGCCCGCCGCCAGCGCCTGTTCCGGGGTCATAATGCGGCGCTGATCGCCGGCATCACTCCCTTGGGGACGGATACCCGGCGTGACAAGCTTGAAATCCTGTCCGATGGCACTTTTGAAGCGAACGGCTTCCTGAGCAGAGCAGACGACGCCATCAAGGCCACAGGAGTGCGTCAGGCGGGCCAGACGTTCGGCATGCTCTGCCGGTGACAACGTCACGCCAAGGTCCAGCAGATCGCTGGCTTCCATGCTGGTCAGCACGGTAACGGCAATCAGCAATGGGGCCTCTTTACCGAAGGGTAACAGCGCTTCGCGAGCGGCGGTCATCATACGCGCCCCGCCGGAGGCGTGAACGTTCACCATCCAGACTCCAAGCTCAGCCGCAGCCGCAACCGCATGGGCCGTGGTGTTAGGAATATCGTGGAATTTCAGATCCAGAAAGACATCAAATCCGCGCTGCTGCATATCCCGAACAATTTGCGGACCAAAAAGCGTGAACATCTCTTTACCGATTTTCAGGCGGCAGTCTTGCGGATCAATTCGATCAACGAACGCCAGGGCATTGTCGCGATTGTTGTAATCCAGAGCGACAACAACAGGAGATTCAGTAACTACGCGGGAGGAAGATGAAGCTACAGACGTCATGACCGGACCTTCTCGTCGATGGGCGCCGCATCGGCGCGGGAATGTTAAACGGCGAGCATTCTACCTGCGCACCACAAAAATTAACAGGTTACATTTTCTTTCCTGCCAGACTACAGCGCGCACGGACCCAGTGTTTAACCTTAATTAGTATGTTGTAACTAAATTAAGCCTTTTTAAAAATTACTGCCCATCGAGGCCGCGAATTGGCTTAATGGTGGACCAGGCGCGGCATGACGGACAGTGCCAGTAGAGGGTATAGGCCGTAAAACCACACTTCTGGCAGCGATAGCGCGGCTTGCTGCGCACCTGCTCGCCTACCATGTCGCGCAGCACCATCAGGCTCTCTTTGGCGCGCCCCTCTTCTGCCTCGTTCAGGTGATAATCCATCAACTTATGGAAGACGCGCATGGTGGGATGGCGCTGCAGCTGGCGGGTAATGTAGACCTGCGCCGTATCACTGCCCTCGTGTTCCTGAACCACATCCGCCAGCATCAGCTCCGCTGTCGCCCCGGTGTTCTCTTCCACGCAACGACGCAGGAAAGCCACCCACTCTGAGGTCATGCCCAGCTGCTGATAGCAGGTTTGCAACATCTCCAGGGTTTCGCTGACCAGCTCTTTATCCTGATCGATAACCCGGAGCAGACTCTCCACCGCCTTCTGGTAATCCCCTTTCGCCATATAGACGCGCCCCATCATGATGGAGACACGCGCGCTGCTGCGATCCGCGGCGGCACCCTTGCGAAGAAGCGCCATGGCTTTGTCCATATCTTCGCTGCCCATCTGTTGCAGGGCGAGTTCACAGTAAAAGTGGCCAATTTCAACGCGCTGTTTATCTTTACCGAGCTTCACCAGACGTTCAGCAACGTCGATCGCTTTCTGCCATTCGCTGGTGGCCTGGTAAATCTGCAGCAACTGCTGCAGGGCGCTGATGCGAAAATCAGTTTCATCCACCAGCTGCTTGAACATCTCTTCGGCGCGATCGTAGAGGCCGGCCGCCATGTAGTCACGGCCCAGCTGTTGTACCGCCAGCAAACGCTGCTCATAGGTTAATGAGGCGCTCTCCATTAAGGTCTGGTGGATGCGGATGGCGCGGTCGACTTCACCGCGGGAGCGGAACAGATTACCGAGCGTAAGGTGGGCTTCAACGGTACCGGTATCCTCTTTCAACATCTCAAGGAACAGATCGACCGCTTTATCCTGTTGGTTGCTCAGAAGGAAGTTAACCCCGGCGACATAGTCGCGAGAAAGACGGTTCGCCTCATCCTGCTTTGTTTGTTGCGCACTTCTGCGGCCCATATACCAGCCATAGGCTGCGGCTACAGGCAAAAGCAGAAACAACAACTCCAGCATCTTAGATTATTCCTTCGCTACCGGCACACCTGAACTTACCGGAACGTCGGCCGGAGGCGCAATTTGGTTTTCAAGACGTTTAATCTTTCGTTCAGCCCGGGCGAGTGTTACCCGAACTTTAAGCCAGAACAGACCGCAAATCAGCCAGCCGATAACAAACCCGGCAGCAAACAGAACCGCCAGGAGGCTGGATATCCGATATTCGCCTTGCGCCAGCAGATAATTAAACGTTACCTGTTGATCGTTTTGCGCACCCAATGTGACGGAAATGACAAAAATCGCCAACACCAGTAAGAAAATGAGTAAATATTTCACATTACTTCCCGTTATGTGGTTTAAGCGAATAAAGAGTGTTCACCATAGCGTAACCAGCCTTATAAACTACCATTTTCAGGACGGGCGCGAAACGGAAAAAGCGTCGCGCCACGTCCAGATCTGCGGCTTAATATAATAATTTCAACCTCAGTCAGCTTTCTTGCTCTCTGTCGGCAATTTCCCGCTTCTCTTCAGCCGGAGGCGTGAGCGGGCCACAGAATCGCTGAGCAAGCCAGGTCGCACAGGTGATCAACAGCCAGGAAATCAATGTGGCGACCACCAGATCCCGCGGCCAGTGCATGCCAAGCAGCAAGCGGCTTCCCATCACGCCCGTCGCCCAGACCAGCAGTACCACGATAGTGACCGTGCGCCGACGCGGCCACAGCAACCCTATCCCCAGTAACGCCCAGCTTGCCGCGAACATGGTATGCCCGGACGGGAAAGCAAAACCGGTCTCTTTCTGCCAGTGTTTACGTAAAAAAGTGGGAATAGTCTGTTGTTCAGCAAGCTGTTCTTCTACCAGCTCACCGCGCGCTTTACGCTTTAAATTGTAGAAGTCGTTGACCGGGACATGGTGAGTTTTTTCCAGCCAGACCACGAAAGGACGCGGCTCCTGCACCCGATCTTTTACCAGGGATTTAACGCCCTGACCCACCAGAATGACCCCCGCAAGGATGGCAAAAAGCATGACGGCTGCCCGCAGGCGGAAACGCAGGCACCACAAAAACCAGCCGCAGAGTAGCGTATGCGTAATAATTCCCCAGGGCTGGGTGACGGTCTCCGTTATCCAGAACAGCACCTTCAACCATCCGCTATTCGTGCCTGGCTGCCACTGCCAGCCCGATATCCATAAGGCCGCAGGCATAATGAGCAATATCCCCGCGCCAACCGCCGTGCGGCGGGCAATTGAAAGCATGTCGTCTCCTTTTTCCGATAAGCCTCACAATCATAACCGAAAAATCAGAACTGCGTAAAAATGTCGGATTGTGCGTTTAACGTTCGTTAAGCCGGCAGTGATTAGGTGAACCCGTGCAGCTTGTGGCAAAATAAGAACATACCGACAGCCAAACAGGCGACAGACACAAGGCGTGTCAGCATTTTCTGGAGAATCACATGCAGCTTAAACGTGTGGCAGAAGCCAATCTGCCAACCCCCTGGGGCGATTTCCTGATGGTGGGCTTTGAAGAACTGGCAACCGGGCAGGATCATGTCGCGTTAGTCTTCGGCGATACGTCCGGGCAGACGCCGGTTCTGGCTCGCGTTCATTCTGAGTGTCTTACGGGTGATGCCCTGTTTAGCCTGCGCTGCGATTGTGGTTTTCAACTTGAAGCTGCCCTGTCGCGCATCGCCGAAGAGGGCCGGGGCATTCTGCTGTATCACCGTCAGGAGGGCCGCAACATCGGTCTGCTGAATAAGATCCGCGCCTATGCGTTGCAGGATCAAGGCTACGATACGGTTGAAGCTAATCACCAGTTGGGCTTTGCTGCCGATGAACGTGATTTCACCCTGTGCGCGGATATGTTCAAGCTGCTGGGCGTCGATGAAGTGCGTCTGCTGACCAATAACCCGCGGAAGGTGGAGATCCTGACCGAAGCCGGGATCAACATCGTTGAACGTGTGCCGCTGATTGTGGGGCGTAACCCGAAAAACGAACACTATCTGGATACCAAAGCGGCCAAGCTAGGTCATCTGCTTAACAAGTAAAAACAACAGCCCGGCAATTTATGCCGGGCTGATTTTCTTTTAGTTCAGCATATTACGAATGACATAGTGCAAAATGCCGTCGTTCTGGTAGTAGGTGAGCTCCGTCGCGGTATCGATACGACAGCGGCAGTTCACCACCTCGGTTTGCCCATCAGCTCGCGTCAGTTTGACCGGCACGGTGGCACCAGGCGTCAGGTTCTGCAGATCCGCAATGTCAATGCGCTCCTCACCCGTCAGCCCCAGGGTTTTACGCGATACCCCCTCCGGGAACTCCAGAGGTAAAATCCCCATCCCGATCAGGTTTGAACGGTGGATACGCTCAAACGATTCGGCGATAACGACGCGTACACCGAGCAACCTGGGTCCTTTTGCTGCCCAGTCGCGGCTTGATCCGGAGC